>NZ_JBVVBK010000010.1:0-102000 GCF_055786205.1 Thalassotalea coralli
AATATTCTGTTTTACGAAGCTAAAGAATGAAGCAGAGTAGGACACCGCTCTATGCCATCCCTGGCATCGCGGCATTAGTGCATCCATGCACGTCATTGCTAGGCACCTATTTAGAAAGAAAAGCCGCTCGATGAGCGGCTTTTTTTATACCTAGCATTTAGAGGTCGATAAAAACATTCGTCTCGGTAATTACTCCTGCATTACTTTAATAGCCTACATCCATGTAGGAACCAGAATATTATCGATATTAGAACTTCCATGTTCATAAAACCCGCAGTTAACGCTACGGTTTTTTTGCGTTTTAGAGTATGGAATTTCTTACTCTCCTTTTATTTTGCAATAGTCCGCTTTAGATTTTAATTAGCGGATAAAGCTAAGATGACCACCTTTTTATTATCATAGTTTATTCATTTGCTATCTTCTGTTAGAATCCGCACTCATTTTTCATCTGTTGGGTTCCAGATTTACGCTCTGGCTCACTTTATAGGTAGTTTATGCAAAATATTACAGTATGCGCATTATATAAGTTCGTGCGCCTTGAAAACTTTGAACAGTTAAAAGAACCTTTGTTAAACAAAATGCTTGAAACCGATGTTCGAGGCACCTTGTTATTAGCAAATGAAGGTATTAACGGTACTATTGCAGGTAGCGACGAAGCTGTTAAAGGTATCTTAGATCATCTAGCTCAAGACGAAAGGCTAGGTCGTGTAGACCATAAGTTTTCATATGCTGAATCTAATCCATTCCAGCGTTCTAAAGTGAAGCTTAAGAAAGAAATCGTCACTATGGGAGTTGAAGGCATAGACCCTCGCCATACTGTTGGTACCTACGTTAAACCTAAAGATTGGAACGAGCTGATTTCAGACCCTGAAGTTTTACTTATTGATACTCGTAATGATTATGAAGTGGAGATTGGTACATTTGAAAATGCTGTTAATCCAAATACAGAAACGTTTAGAGAGTTTCCAGAATACGTTGCCCAAAACTTAGATAAAACTAAGCACAAGAAAGTTGCGATGTTCTGTACTGGCGGTATTCGTTGCGAAAAATCGACTGCTTATTTAAAAGAGCAAGGATTTGAAGATGTTTACCACTTAGAGGGCGGCATCTTGAAGTACTTAGAAGAAGTAGAAGAAAAAGATTCAATGTGGAAAGGCGATTGTTTTGTCTTTGATGGACGCGTTGCTGTAACTCATGGCCTTGAACAAGGCATTTATGATCAATGCTTTGCTTGTCGTTATCCAATCACTGAAGAGGAAAAACAAAGCGAGCATTATATTAAAGGTGTTAGTTGTCCTAAGTGCGTAGATAAATATACGCCTGAGCAACGTGAACGTTTTGCGGAACGAGAAAAGCAAATTAACTTAGCGAAAGAACGCGGTGAAAATCACATTGGTGGTGATGTAGAGCAGGTGATTGCTCAACGTAGAGCTGATAAACTGGCAGTGAAACAGGAACAAGCAAAGAAGTAGTATCTTCGTAATACTGCTTAGTGAATTGAGTAAATAATTTTCACATAAAAAAAGAGCGGCAATTGCCGCTCTTTTTTATGATTAAGAAGCTTCTTAGATGCCCGCAGATGCGCGCAATGCGTCAGCCTTGTCTGTTTTCTCCCAAGAGAAAGCAGTAAATGTGTCATCGCCAACAGTCATTTCAAATGGTTCACGTCCAAAATGTCCGTAAGCTGCAGTTTCACGGTACATCGGGTGTAATAGGTCTAGCATTTTAGTAATGCCATAAGGACGTAAATCAAAGTGTTCACGTACTAACTCGATTAACTTATCTTCAGATACCTTACCTGTACCAAACGTCTCGATTGAGATAGAAGTAGGCTCAGCAACACCAATTGCGTAAGAAACTTGAATTTCACAGCGATCAGCAAGTCCGGCAGCTACAATGTTTTTCGCAACATAGCGACCTGCATAAGCAGCACTGCGATCAACTTTTGATGGATCTTTACCTGAGAAAGCGCCGCCACCATGGCGAGCCATACCGCCGTATGTATCAACAATAATTTTACGACCGGTTAAACCACAATCGCCAACAGGGCCACCGATAACGAATCGACCCGTTGGGTTAATAAAGTACTTAGTGTCTTCGTTTAATAACTCAGCTGGTAACACCGCTTTAATAATGTTTTCCATTACTGCTTCGTGTAGGTCATCTTGTGATATTTCAGGGTTGTGCTGTGTCGAAAGTACCACAGCATCAATTGCAACTGGCTTATTATCTTCATATACAAACGTTACTTGAGATTTCGCATCTGGACGTAACCAAGGTAATACACCCGACTTACGCATTTCTGCTTGACGCTCAACTAAACGGTGTGAATAGTAAAGTGGGGCAGGCATTAAGGTTTCGGTTTCGTTTGTTGCGTAACCAAACATTAGACCTTGGTCACCAGCACCTTGATCTTCTGGCTTTGCGCGATCAACACCTTGAGCGATTTCGGTAGATTGTTGACCTATAAGGTTCATAATGCCACAGGTTTCGCCATCAAAACCTACATCTGAAGAAGTGTAACCGATGTCACAAATTACTTTACGAGTTAAATCTTCTAAATCTACCCAAGCAGAAGTAGAGATTTCACCAGAAATAATTGCGACACCAGTTTTAACCATAGTTTCACAAGCAACGCGAGCGTGCTTATCTTTAGCAATAATTGCGTCTAATACCGCATCAGAGATTTGATCGGCAATTTTATCTGGGTGACCTTCTGAAACAGATTCAGAAGTAAAGTAATGTCTAGACATAAGACCTCATGTATTCATTTAAAGTCAGTTTTCGATAATGGAAAGCATTGTACCTAGGTTAATTTATAATATCTACTTTTTTACGCCTAGACGTCTAAATGGCCTAAAATGAACTTTTGCCTATTAGTCTTCCTCACTAATATAAAAAGCGAAGCTTAATTAGCGTTGCGAATCGATAGTAAAGTGCTATCAATCTCAAAGGGAAAATAACGGTTCCGGTAAAGTGTACGTTAAGGTCTAGCGATTAGATCTTTGCATGTAAAATAAATACTTATAAATTTAAACTTTCTATCAGTAATTTTTCTTGCCATAGCTGAGATGCTACAGCGCTAACTTTGTCTGTTAGATTCGTCGAGTAAAAGGAGCGAATTGGTTGAAACATTGGTTCGGCAAGCATTTGCTTAACATTGAGCGTCCTACTGAGTTGCTTTGTTACAGGTTCTGATGTTTCGATAATATTAATGTGCTCACCGGCTAATGTTTGAAGCTGATCTTTGATAAAAGGGTAGTGGGTACACCCTAAAACAACGGTGTCGACATTTTTTTTCACTAAAGGATTAATGAAACTTTCAAGTAATGCTTTAGTTGCCACCTTATCTTTTAAACCTGATTCAATAAGGTTAACAAGTCCTGGGCAAGCTTGGGTATAAACTTCACAGCCGTTACTATGTTCTTTAACTAACTGTATAAACTTATCGTTTTTTGACGTCGCTTGAGTCACTAAAATGCCTACTTTCTTATTGTCACTTGCTAGGGCAGCGGGCTTTATTCCTGGCTCAACTCCAATAATAGGAATCTTAATTCGCTCTCGTAACTGGTTGATAGCACTTACCGTTGCGGTATTACATGCAAGTACTATCGCTTTTACACCTTGCGAAACCAGGTAGTCGGCAATTAAGTTAACCCGTTCGATAATGGCTTGTTCACCTAGTTCTCCATAAGGTGCTTTTAAGTGATCTGCAATATATATAATAGATTCTTGAGGTAATAACTGTGTAATGCATTTAGTGATTGACAGGCCGCCTAAGCCAGAATCAAAGATACCTATTGGAGAGTGTTTTAATGCGTGCAAAGTGTTATCGGGGTAATTCAGAACTTGCTATGTTATATGACCTTTTTACTTGAAAGTAAAGGTATGGCTTCTGGAAAACGACAACTAACGTTAGACCCATGAACACCGGGTGTTCAGGGCGGAAATTGTGCTATCACCGTAGGCTTCCTGATACGTGTCAGGCTTGCACAATAGCAATAACTTAATTCCCTTAGGTAAAACTTATCGGCTCAGGGACATAGTTAGCCATCGTCCCCAGAAGACATGAGTTAATTATACTAAAACAAATGCTATGTTCTAAGTTTTTTTTGTGACAAATGGTTTGTTTGTAGAGGGAGTAGTCAGATTGAATAGAAGTTAAGCATTAACGTATTGTTATGCTTGTTTTTTGTCACCGGAAACTGCTTGTTCTATGGTATCTTGCAGTAAATCGATTTGACCTTGCATTTTGGCGCGTTCTTCTTCGAATTGTGCCTCTTTGGCTTGCAAGTCGTTAGCTAGGTTCAACGCAACCATTAACATGGTTTGTTCCGCTGTTTTTATTGCTTTTCCCTGATTTTGACATGCTTCAAGGCGGGAGTTAACTTCTTTAGCAGCTAGCAATAGCGCAGACTCCTGACCATGCGGACAGGCAATTTTTAGTCTACGACCAGCAACTTCTATACTAACTAAGTGTTGACCCATGAAATCTAATCTCAAAGAAAAAACTATTTAAAATTCAAACGTTAGAATTAAAAAATATGAAGAAAATATCTTTTTAACTCTCAAAGTTGAACTATAAACGACCAAGATCTCAGATACAAGCAAGAAATTAGCTAAAATGACATAGCGCAAACTATTTGTATAAAATGCGATCAACGCTATGTTCTAACAGTCAATTTCATTGTTATCTATACAAGTGCAATGGTAGGATAGAGGCATTGAAAATTTACATGAAACATTATTAATGTCTAACGATTCACTCGACTTTTCTTCACTCCAAGCAATTATCGCTTCTCACGGTGTAAAACTTCACGCTTCTGAAATTCACGGATTGCTAACAGGGCTTATTTGTGGCGGTTATCCTTTCGAAAAAAGTGACTATGTACCATTAATTGAAGATATGTTTAACGAAGGTAGTAGCCTGCCAGGTGAACTTAGAATTAATTTAAAGCTTTTATACAGTCAATTGTGGCAAGCGATTTTAGATGATAGCTATAGCTTTACTTTGTTACTCCCTGATGATGAAGATTCTCTTAAAGAAAGAGGTAATGCATTAGCTGTATGGGTACAAGGGTTTAATCTCGGGTTTGGTTTAGAGCAGAAAAATAACGCTGTGCTTTCAGATGATGTTAAAGAAGTGCTTACTGATTTTGCTGAAATCGCAAACTTGTCGGATGAAATTGAAGAAGACGAAAGTACTGAGCAGGCGTTTTTTGAAATTGCGGAATACGTGCGCATTTCCGCGTTATTGTGCTTTACCGAGTTAGGCACACCTCCAGAATCAAAAACTGAAGAAGAAACCGTTCACTAATGACTCAAACTAGTGCCATTGCCAAAACCGTTTATCAAGCTAGGCGTCAGAAAATAGCCGAGCAACTTCCCGATAATTCTGCAGCAGTTGTATTTTCGGGAAGTGAAGTTACACGCAGTAACGATACCGAATATTTATTTTGCCCGGCTAAATCATTTTATTATTTAACCGGTTTTAAAGAAGCTGACGCTATCTGTATTATTGAGAAGAGTAATAATAAGGTTACCAGTACTTTATTTTGCCTTCCAAAAGACCCTCTGCAAGAGGTTTGGCATGGCCGCAGAGTTGGCGCAGAGAGCGCTGCTTCTGTTTTTGGTTTTGATCACAGCTATTCTCTGAATGAAGTAGATGACCGCCTACCTATACTGGTTGAGAACAAAGAACACTTATTCTTTGACCATAGTGAATCAAAGCACCACCGAGATAACATCGAAAAATGGCTTGAGGTTGTTAGAAAGCAAGAAAGACAAGGCATCAGTTGTCCAAAAAATTTAAGCGATTTAAAGCCATTTATAAACGAAGCACGACTTAAAAAATCTGCTGAAGAAATATCACTAATGAAAGTAGCCAGTGGTATTAGCAGTGCTGCTCATAAAAAAGCGATGGCAACAACTAAACCAGGTGCCTATGAGTATCAAGTTGAGGCTGAATTACTGTATGTCATGGCTAAACAAGGGGCGAGAGTTGCTGCTTACAATTCGATAGTTGCTGGTGGCGACAACGCTAATATTCTTCATTACACCGAAAATAGTGACCAACTTTTAGATGGCGAGCTTCTGTTAATCGACGCAGGTGGCGAATACCAAGGTTATGCTGCGGATATTACTAGAACCTTTCCTATTAACGGCAAATTCTCTGTTGAACAAAAGGCGCTTTATGAATTAGTGCTTAAAGCGCAAGAATCTTGTATCGAAGCGATAGCACCCGGAAAAAGCCTCGGTGAGCTAAATGTAATTTGTGAGCGTATCCTTACAGAAGGTTTACATCAGTTAGGACTATTATCTGGCGAATTAAGTGAGCTAATAGAACAAAGAACGTGTAAGAAGTATTTCATTCACGGCTTAGGACACTGGTTAGGGTTAGACGTTCATGATGTTGGTGACTATAAAATGAAGGATGGACGACAAACAAGACCATTTGAACCCGGAATGGTCATGACAATCGAACCTGGTATTTATATACCAAGCGACGATTTATCGGTAGATGAAAAATGGCGTGGTATCGCTATTCGCATTGAAGACAATATTTTAGTCACTGAATCTGGTTATGAAAACTTAACAACCGTGGTTAAATCTGTTGAAGAAATAGAGCAACTTGTAGGGACTGATTGCTAAATGAATAACAAGCAACTAGAAGGTCAATCAACGCATTTTGACTTTATCGTTGTTGGTGGTGGATTATCTGGCTGCTTAACAGCGTTGGCGTTAAGCCAGCTTAAAAAAGGCTCCTCTGCTTTGTCAATCGCGGTCATAGAACCTCAAGTTCAAGAAAGTGGTGCTGCGTTGTCGTTTGATTCTCGTGTACTCGCCTTATCCCATGGTAGCGCTAGCTATCTAAAAGAGCTTTCAGTTTGGGCCGACATTCAATCAAAAGCCAACCCCATTGAAGAAATCCATATATCAGATCGTGGCAACTACGGTAAAGCACGTATATATGCGAAAGATCACAATGTTGATGCCGTAGGCTACGTGGTTGAAATGTCTCTGTTGGGCGATGCTATTTTTAATGTTGCGAAACGACAAGCAAATATTTCTTGGTTTATGCCGGAGGAAATAAGCGCTATTGGTATGACAGCCGAAAGTGCATCTGTTTTACTCAAGTCGGGTACAAAATTAACGTCGTCGTTATTAATTGCGTGTGATGGTGGTCAATCATATTGTCGCCAGTGGGCAAACATTGAAAACTCTGCAAAGGATTATGACCAAGTTGCAGTTATAGCGAATGTGGAAATGGCTAAACCACATAATAACAAAGCGTTTGAGCGTTTCACTAACACTGGCCCCATTGCTATGTTGCCGCTAACAGATAATAAAAATCGTGATAGCGCAAAATGTTCCTTGGTGTGGAGCTTAACGCCTAATGAAGCTGAACATGTTATGGCGCTTAGCGAAGACGCGTTTAAAAATGAACTAGCTAACTCTTTTGGTTATTGGTCGGGAAATGTAAGTCGCATTGGTAAGAGGGCTTGCTACCCATTAAAACTTATTCAGGCAAATGAACAAATTAGCCACCGATTAATTTTGGTTGGTAACGCTTCTCATACCATTCACCCGATAGCCGGCCAAGGTTTTAATTTGGGGTTAAGAGACGTCAAAGCGTTAGCAAAGCATATACATAATCAACTAAGTATAGAAAACGCTGATGTTGGTCAATTAGCTTCTTTGATGACATATGCAAGTGAGCGTCAGCAAGACCACGGCAATATTATTAAACTAACTGACTCTCTAGTTACTTTGTTTTCTAATGACTTAGTGCCTTTGGTTGTCGGGCGTAATATTGGCTTAAAAGCACTTAATTACCTAAAGCCAGCGAAACAGGCTTTTGTGCAAAAGACGATGGGCTATTAGTACTACTTCTCGTATTTGTAATGAATGGTACGTTCTTACTCGTCGAATTTATTTAATTAACATTCTCATGGAAATGAAAACATGCAAAGGTTTGATGTACTAATTGTTGGTGGTGGTATGGTTGGCCTAGCAACAGCACTAGCAATTCGTCACTTTACCCAATACTCTGTCGCCATTGTTGATACACAACAAATAACAGAGCTTCCGAAAGAGCACGATGTACGTGTAAGCGCGTTAAACTTAGCGAGTCAGCAACTTTTATCAAAACTGGGTGCTTGGTCTGCAATAGAAAACAGTCGCTGTCAGCCTTATACCCATATGCATGTGTGGGATGACATGGGCTATGGAAAACTAGATTTTGATGCTACTGATGTATCAAACCTAAACCAACTTGCTCACGGAGGCCAACTTGGTTGGATCGTCGAAAATAATGTGATTCGCAGAGCTCTGTGGAAGCAAGCGGAATTAGATTCTGGCATTAGCTTTTTCCAACAAGAAAAGCTAACCAGCTTATCCCAAGGTGACAAAGAAGTTTTCGCTACATTCGAGACTCAGCCACCCATAATAGCTAGATTAGTGGTTGGCGCCGATGGTGCAAACTCTTGGGTGAGACAACAAGCGAATATCGCAATGACTTTTCGCGACTATGATCATCATGCCATTGTCGCAACTGTTCAGTGTGAACAAGGGCACCAATTAACAGCGTGGCAGAACTTTTTACCTACAGGTCCTTTGGCATTTCTTCCTCTGGACAGCGAAAACAACAAGCTTTGTTCTATTGTGTGGTCGGCAACCCCTGAAAAGTGCGATGAGTTAATGGCTATAGATGCAGAAGCGTTTGGTCAAGCACTTACCGCAGCTAGCGATGGCAAATTAGGCACAGTTACTCTCAAAACTGATACGTTTCGTTTTCCTTTAACGATGCGATACGCTCAGTCGTTTGTGGAAAATAGAATCGTTTTAGTTGGTGATGCTGCTCACACTATTCATCCGTTAGCAGGACAAGGCGTAAATCTAGGTTTTGTTGATGCTGCAAGTCTTGCGCAAATTCTTGGACAAGCAAAACGCAGTTCAACATGGCCTGACGAATCTAGTTTGCTAGCATACCAAAGATGGCGCAAAGCTGATGCTATGTCGATGATTTCAGCTATGGAAGGGATCAAACAAGCATTTACGCCTCAGCATGAGCCTTTAAAATTTCTGCGAGGAATGGGGATGACGCTAGTTAACAATGTCCCTTTAATTAAACAGCAGTTAATTAAACAAGCGCTTGGTCAAAAAGACAATTTGCCCGAATTAATGTCGAGCTGAAGAAAAACTAAATTTTAATCTGACTAATTGGTTAATTATGCAATAAAATACGGTCGACAGGGGTAATTGTCAGTAATTGTTCCGTGAACAGACGAATTATTTACATAAATACTCTTAAAACCAATGATTTTAAAAATATAATTCTGAATAGTGTTTTGATGGTGTCTAAAATTCGGAAATATAACGTTTCGTGGTTTTTTATTTGAAAAATACATCTTTATTTGTTGAATCGATAAAATGAGGTGGTTATAATTGCCGCCACATTTTTGTATTGCCTGTCTACATTGCTTTTATTTTAGACAGGTAAACAGCGACAATTTGATTGGAAATAATAATGACGAACAAGACTGTATTACATGCTAAGCACCTAGAGTCTGGCGCTAAAATGGTTGATTTTCACGGTTGGGAAATGCCGATTAATTATGGTTCGCAAATTGAGGAACACCACGCTGTTCGTCAAGATGCTGGTATGTTCGATGTTTCGCACATGACAATTGTCGATATCAAAGGCGCAGACGCAAAAGCTTACTTACGTCGTTTAGTTATTAATGACGTTGCTAAATTAGAAGTAGCAGGCAAAGCTCTTTACACGGGTATGTGTAACGAAGAAGGCGGCGTAATCGACGACCTAATCATCTATCACTTCTCAGAAACTGATTACCGTTTAGTTGTTAACTCAGCAACTCGCGAAAAAGATATTGCTTGGATGAACAAGCAAGCTGAAGGTTTCGATATCACTATTACTGAGCGCCCCGAGTTCGGCATGATCGCTGTTCAAGGCCCAGAAGCAAAAGCAAAAGTAGCGACAGTTCTTTCTGCTGAGCAACAAGGCGCAGTTGAAGGCATGAAGCCTTTCTTCGGTGTTCAAGCTGGCGAGTTATTCATTGCAACAACAGGCTACACAGGTGAAAACGGTTACGAAATCGTTGTACCAGAAGCACAAGCTGCTGATTTATGGCAACAACTATTAGACGCTGGCGTTAAACCTTGTGGTTTAGGTGCTCGTGATACACTTCGTTTAGAAGCTGGCATGAACCTTTACGGTTTAGATATGGACGAGTCAGTATCTCCATTAGCTGCAAACATGGCGTGGACGATTTCTTGGGAACCAGCAGACCGTAACTTCATCGGTCGTGACGTAATCGCAGCACAACGCGAAGCTGGCGACCAACCAAAGCTTGTTGGTTTAGTGATGACTGAAAAAGGTGTATTACGTACAGGTCTTAAAGTTGTTACTGAAGCAGGCGAAGGTGAAATTACTTCAGGTACTTTCTCACCAACGTTACAACACTCTATCGCAATGGCTCGTGTACCACGCAGCGTAAAAGTAGGCGATGAAGTTGAAGTTGAAATGCGTAAGAAGTTAGTTAAGGTTAAAGTTGTTAAGCCTAGCTTCGTTCGTAACGGTAAAAGCCAACTAGATTAATTTAATTGCGTCAATTTGGTAGAATTGACGCGAATCTGTTCTATAGTGAAAATTCACGCAGAACATTAAACAAAGTTTAATAACAATTACAGAAACATTAGGAACAAGAAAATGAGCAACATTCCTTCAGAATTAAGATATGCAACGTCACATGAGTGGGTACGTAACGAAGGTGACGGTATCGTTACTGTAGGTATTACTGAGCACGCTCAGGAACTACTAGGCGATATGGTATTTGTTGAATTACCAGAAGTTGGCGAAGCTGTAAGTACTGGTGATGATGTAGCTGTTGCTGAGTCAGTAAAAGCTGCTTCAGACATTTATGCTCCAGTATCTGGTGAAATTGTTGAAGTAAACGAAGACTTAGAAGATTCTCCTGAATTAGTTAACTCAGACGCGTTTGGCGACGGTTGGATGTTCAAGATCAAGCTTGAAGATGCAGGCGAGTTAGAGAGCCTACTTGACGCTGAAGGTTACGAGAATTCGATCGACGAAGACTAATTTTCGGTCACGTTTCGCTTTTATAGTGCGTTGCTCTCGTATTTCGTCTTAATCACTTAGGTAACTAAGCTCATAAGACTCAATACTTTAGCGCCTTCTCTAAAAACGAATCGTTTACGAAAGTAAAAAGTTCTTTGTTAATAAAACCTTAACTCCGTTTGTTACGTAGTTAAGGACTCAGATTTAAGCCTCGGAATGATGAAAATGACGGGGCTTTGTTTTTTCTTACTTGTTTTTCTTAGGTAAGCAGTTTTATGACTACTCAATCACTAAAAGATTTAGAACAAACTCAAGACTTTATTCGCCGCCATATTGGCCCAGATGAAGCACAAACACAGGCGATGCTAAATGAAATTGGCGCCGAATCAGTTGACGCTCTTATTGATGAAATCGTGCCTAGCGACATTCGCTTAGCTGATCTTCCTGCGATTGAGGAAAGCAAAACTGAAGTTAAAGCACTAGCTGATTTAAAAGCTGTTGCGAGCAAAAACAAAGTTAACACTAGCCACATTGGTTTAGGTTACTATGGCACGCTAACACCAAACGTAATTTTACGTAACGTGTTAGAGAATCCAGGCTGGTACACAGCGTACACGCCGTACCAACCAGAAATTGCACAAGGTCGTTTAGAGTCTCTTCTTAACTACCAACAAATGTGTTTAGACCTTACTGGTTTAGACTTAGCGTCAGCATCACTTCTTGACGAAGCAACTGCAGCAGCAGAAGCTATGGCACTTGCTAAGCGTGTTTCTAAAAACAAAAAATCAAACTTATTCTTTGTAGCGGATAACGTATACCCACAAACAATTGACGTTGTTAAACAACGTGCTGAGATGTTTGGTTTTGACGTTATCGTTGCAGATGCAGATACTGTAGGTGAGCACGATGTATTCGGCGCACTTTTACAATACCCAAGTGCTTCTGGTGAAGTTCGCGACATTTCGACTCTTATTGAGCAAGTACATGCGAAAAAAGGTATCGTTGCAGTAGCTGCTGATATCATGAGCTTAGTATTGCTTAAAGCGCCAGGCGAATTAGGTGCCGACGTAGTTATCGGTTCAAGCCAACGTTTTGGTGTTCCTATGGGCTACGGTGGTCCACACGCAGCATTCTTCACTACCAGTGACAAATACAAGCGTTCTATGCCTGGTCGTATTATCGGTGTATCAAAAGATACGCGCGGTAAAGATGCATTACGTATGGCAATGCAAACACGTGAGCAACACATCCGCCGTGAAAAAGCGAACTCAAACATTTGTACTGCGCAGGTGTTATTAGCAAACATGGCTGCGTTCTACGCGGTTTACCACGGTCCTCAAGGTCTTAAAACAATTGCTAACCGTATTCACCGTTTAACTGACATCTTATGTTTAGGTACAGCGACTAAAGGTTTACAAGCTGTTCACGCTAACTACTTCGACACACTAACGTTTAACGTAGACAACAAAGAAGAAGTTGTATCTCGCGCATTAGCGGCAGACATCAACTTACGTACAGACGTTGACGGCCAAGTAAGTGTTTCTTTAGATGAAACAACAACTCGTGAAGGTGTTGCGGCATTATTTGACGTATTACTAGGTGAAGGTCACGGCTTAGACGTAGCAGAATTAGACCAGAAGATTGTTGATTGTGGTCATTCTTCAATTCCTGCTGAATTAGTACGTGAATCAGAAATTTTAACGCACCCGGTATTTAACTCATACCACAGCGAAACAGAAATGCTTCGCTACATTAAGAAGCTAGAAAACAAAGATTTAGCACTTAACCACTCAATGATCTCATTAGGCTCTTGTACTATGAAGCTTAATGCGACAGCGCAAATGATCCCAGTATCATGGCCTGAGTTTGCAAACATGCACCCGTTTGCACCAGTTGACCAAGCGCAAGGTTATGCAGAAATGATCAACGAACTAGGCGACTGGTTAGTTGAACTTACTGGCTACGACAACATCTCAATGCAACCTAACTCAGGTGCACAAGGTGAGTACGCTGGTCTTATCGCAATTCACAAGTACCACGAAAGCCGAGGTGATGCGCACAGAAACATTTGTTTAATTCCTTCTTCTGCGCACGGTACTAACCCAGCTTCTGCACAAATGGTTGGTATGAAAGTAGTTGTTGTTGACTGTGACAAAGACGGTAACGTAGACATGGCTGACCTTAAAGCGAAAGCTGAAGAGTTAGCAGAAAACTTATCTTGTATCATGATCACATACCCGTCTACTCACGGCGTATATGAAACAACAATTCGTGAAATTTGTGAAATCGTTCACGCGAACGGCGGCCAAGTATACCTTGACGGCGCAAACATGAACGCACAGGTTGGTTTAACGTCTCCTGGTTACATCGGTGCTGACGTTTCTCACTTAAACCTTCATAAAACATTCGCTATTCCACATGGTGGTGGTGGCCCAGGTATGGGTCCTATCGGTGTTAAATCACACCTAGCGCCATTCTTACCAGATCACGCGCTAATCACTGTGAATGAAAACACAAAAGGTAACGGTGCGGTATCTGCAGCGCCATTTGGTTCAGCTGGTATCTTATGTATTTCTTACCTTTACGTTGCACTTCTTGGTAAGCAAGGCGTAACTGACTCAACGAAATACGCAATTACTAACGCTAACTACTTAGCGAAGAAGTTAAGCGAGCACTACCCAATTCTTTACACTGGTGCTAATGGCCGTGTTGCTCACGAATGTATCGTTGACTTACGTCCACTTAAAGAAGCATCTGGCATCACAGAAATGGACGTAGCTAAGCGCTTAATGGACTACGGTTTCCACGCACCAACAATGTCGTTCCCAGTAGCAGGTACGTTAATGATCGAGCCAACTGAGTCAGAAGCAAAAGTTGAAATCGACCGTTTCATTGAAGCAATGGTTTGTATTCGCGATGAAATCCGTAAAGTAGAGCAGGGCGAGTGGACATTAGAAGATAACCCTCTTCACAATGCACCACATACACTAGCTGACATTACAGACGCTAACTGGGATCGTGCTTACACAACAGCAGAAGCTGTATTCCCTGTAGCAGCGGCAGCAGCTAACAAATTCTGGCCTACAGTTAACCGTATCGACGACGTATACGGTGACCGTAACCTAATTTGTTCTTGCCCAGCGGTAGATACGTATAAAGACTAATTTGGTCTAAAATTAAAAACAACTGAAGTTGGAATCATCTTCAGTAAAAAGCGAGCTCAATGTAGCTCGCTTTTTTTATAAAAATTTTATCACAATCAGAATTAGCTACAGATTATGTCGTATAATTACATGGTTAAAGGCTGAGCCCTTAAAATGCATAGGTTGTTGATGAAAGTAGTAATTGGTTTATTTTTGATTCTCTCGGTTTGTTTGCCTTTTAATTCATTGGCCAAAGAGCAAATCTATATTCCATTGAATGAATGGGCAAGTCAGCGTGTGTTATCTAAAGCGATTGGTAAAGTTATTCGTGACTCTGGTATTCCCGTTGAATACATTGAAATAAGTGTAGAAGATCAGTGGGGAGCACTGAAGAGAGGGGCTATTCATTTTCAAATTGAAATATGGGAGCCTTCGATGAAACAGCGTTTTAATCCTCTTGTTACTAACAATGAAATTATTGATATGGGGACACACAAAGCGACTGTTATCGAAGACTGGTGGTATCCCAATTATGTTGAAAAATATTGTCCCTCATTGCCTAAGTGGACAGCTTTGAATCAATGTATTGCACTATTTAAGAAAAAGCCTTCGGATGCTAAAGGGGTCTATTATGGTGGTCCATGGGATTATGGTGATGCTGATATTATCCGTGCATTGAACATAAATTTTCAAATTAGCCGTTTAGCGAATGGCACAGAATTATGGCAGCAATTGGAATTTGCTATAGAAAATCAACAACCGATTGTATTGTTAAATTGGAGTCCGAACTGGACCGATAAATATGCCAATGGCTCTTTCATTCAATTTCCGGAATATGAAGAGCAGTGCGAAATCAATCCAGATTGGGGGCTAAATAAAGATTACGTAAAGGACTGTGGAAATCGAAAGCACGGTTGGTTAAAAAAAGCTGCTTCTAAAGCACTCCAACAACATAACTTCTGTGTTTTTCAGTTTATTGAACAGGTTAATTTTACAAAAGATATGATGGTAGATGCGTCCTCTCTGGTGGTTGTCGAAAAATTGACTGAAGAAGAGGCTGCACAGCGCTGGATAGAAACTTATGTTTCTGAAATTAAGCGTTGGCGTTCAAATACATGTTTGTAGGCTATTGAGCTTCTCTCACTTTTAAATGTCGAGTAATGAATAAGCCACAAAATGAGTAAAAGTATCATCCTTAATTAAATAGAAATTGATTTATCTAAATTTTGATTCTTTTTAAATACAAGCCTGAAACAGACGCCGTTCTCTGCCTCTGTTAGAGATATTTCACTATCTAGAATGCTGACCATGATATTACTCGCCATATTTAAACCAATACCTAAACCACCGCTGGTCAGAGCATCGGTTGAGAATGCGTCAAACAGTTTATCACTCGCGATACCTCCGATTCCTTGACCATTATCCTTGTATTCAAGAATGATGTAATCATCAGTTTGCTCAGTAATTTCTAGCGTAATCGTAGGTTGAGGAATTGTGTTTGTAAATGCGTATTTGAAACTATTATCAAAAAGCTCAGTTAAAACATCATGAATAGCTCTAGAAGAGCTGTACATCATAATTGGGTTATCATGGTGCCATTTGATATCTACACGCTGAGTTTGTGCTTGGTCTTGGTATTTATCGACTAATTGTTGTATGACCCTATCTAAGTTTATATCTGTAAAAACGTAATCATTATCACGAACAGAGATTCGCTTAAATTCATTTATCAATGTGATTGCTTTATTAATATTGTCTTGGCAAAGTTTGTTTGCTTGGCCGTATTTCTCTTGGTAGTTTTCAAATTTCTCTCGGCTTAATTTACCAGAAGATAAATTCTCTATTAAGCTATCTGCTTCGTGTTGTAGTGAGCTCAGGGATGTTTTGGCGATACTGAGTGGGGTATTTATTTCGTGAGCTAATCCACAAACTAAGTTAGTGAGAGCAGACATTTTTTCCATCTGAATTAGTTTATTAGACGTTAACTCTAATTGCTTTATCGTGTTTTCTAGCTTTTGGTTTGATTGGGCTAAATCTTGTGTTCGTAAGTCAACTCTTTGCTCTAGTTCTGCATTTAGTGCGGCCAATTCAAGTTGAGCTTGTTTTAATTCAGATATGTTTTGTGTTGTGCCAACGATTTCTATCGCTTGGTTATTTTTGTCAAACTGGCTAACTTGCCCTCTATCGAGTACCCACGACCATTGATTTTCGTCATTTTTAATACGGTAATCGGCTTGATAAAGGTCAACATAACCATGCAGTGTTTGTAATAGTCGCTCTTTAACTCTTGCGAGATCATCTGGGTGAACGATACGTTCTAAATGGTTGAGTGAAAATGGCGTACGAGTTGGAATCGTTTTATCTTTATAGATTTTTTCACGGATCATCTCATTATCGGTGATACTCCAGTGCCATAAACTATCGCCACTTCCCCATAAAGCTAGTGATAATCTCTGTTGGCTTTCCTCGACTTCTTTAAAGTAGTTTAACTCAGCTTGGCGTTTTCTAAATTGCAAAAATATAATTAATGAGAGAATTAATACAACAAAGATGAAATAAACCCCATAAGCAAAAGATGTTTGCCACCAAGGAGCTTGAACCGTCAAATTCAGTCTTTTTATGTCACTAAATGCACTGTTTGGATGTGGGGTAGTCTTGACTTCAAATTGGTATTTTCCCTGACTTAACCGATAATAACTTGCTGAGTTATCTCCTGGTTTAGCTAGGTACCAGTTAGTATCAAGGGGTAAAAGTCGGTAGTAAAAATATAAATTTTGTGGGTTGGTTACATTAAGCGCTGAGAAATGAATGTCTAATAAGTCGGATGTTTTAATACTAAGGCTTTCACTGTAGCTTGCTCTGTTTAATAAGGGAGATTCGATTTGCCAAGCTTTACTTTTTAGTGGCGCATTTTGTAAGTAAAACTGGCTGATAATGACATCTGGATTTGCTTTTTCACTGACAATATCTTGCGGTAAAAAGTGATTTATACCATTTAGCCCGCCTAAATAAACTCTACCTTGTTCGTCAATTGTCTTTGCCGTGGTATTAAACTCTTTATGTTGAACTCCATCTTGTTCATTAAATGCAGTTATCTTTTTATTAGCAATGTTTAACCTTACTAGCCCCGAATTAGTACCTATCCATAAGTTATTGTCATGATCTATTTGTAGGGAGTAGAGGGTGTTATCAGGCAAGCCCTTTGTTTTATCAAAGTTTTGCACTGTGAAATTTCTGCTATCTATCATGGATAGACCCATATCGGTAGCAAGCCATATTCTACCGTCGTCATCTTTGGCCATACTGTTAATGACATCATCAATAATGCCATGGGATGCTTTGGTAATTTTGATAACTTTTAATGACTTTTTATTGAGTATGTTTAAGCCTTGACCATGAGTCGACGTCCAAATTCGTTCAAAGTCATCTTCTATTATTGAAGACACTTTATTGTGGCTCAAATGCAGTTCACTATTACCTTGTTTAGTCGCTGTGAAGGTATCAGTTTCGGCTGAGTATTTTGCTAGCCCATTGTAGTAGGTGCCTATCCATATATTGCTTTGTTTATCTTCAAGAATATTTAGCGCGCGACTACCCGGAAAACTACCCGGTATACTTTCTTGATAAATGTATTGCTTGAACGTCGTGCTGTTGTATGGTGCTTTAAATACGCCATTGTTTAAAGTACCGACCCACATAAAGTCTTTACGATCAAAATGAATGAAAGTAATAAAGTGCTTAGATAAGTAGTCAGGCAAGTTTAATTGTTTCGCATTTACAATCTGGTTGTTTAATCGGTCCCAGCGATAAAGGCCTTTACTTGTGCCAAACCAGGTAAAGCCATTTTTATCATTCTTGATGGCTCGAATGTCGTTATTGAATTTGATATCGAAAAACTCGTTATTGATGTGCCCAAAACTTTGCTTGCTAAAGGTAAATTGGGAGCTACCACCGCCAACAGAGGCAACCCAAATATTATTAACGGCATCTATGAATATCTCATTGATATTGTTGGTTCGAAGAGAGCTTGGTGAGTTCGGTTTATGGGTGATTTGTTGCCATTCACTGTTTTCATTCGGCATTACGAAAATGCCTGAAGTGCGCGTAGCGATCCATATATCACCTGAAGGGAGTTGAGCTATGTCGGTAATATAATGCTCCTCTAGTCCTTTTTCTATCAGCTCTAGAGGGGAATCAGCCTTGAAGTTACTGTAATTGAAAATTCCTTTGCTTGTTCCCAACCAAAATGTTCCGCTCTTGTCTTGAAAAATATCGGTAACATTTAGTTGGTCAACAATTTTTCTGAAGGAGCTACTGTCGGTATTAAACAAATAAAGACCATCGTGAATCCCAGCATAACAATTATCATTTTGGTCCTTAAAAATCGTGTTAACCGACTTGTTTGCTAGCTTTTCGTTTACGATTAGCATTTTATCTGGTTGCGCATTTTTCTTTTGTATAACGGCTATTCCAGCGTAATTAGCTACCCAGATATCACCATTGCATTCGATAATCTTATGGGTGACATTACTATCTGCAGACTGATTTATTAGAGATAGGTCCAGATTGTCGATTTTACCAGACTTTAAGTCGAAACGACTGACACCATGTGTGTCATAACCGATCCAAAGGTAGTTTGGAGCTTGAAAATAGAGTGTACGTATGTAATTGGCTGCTAAACCGTTTTGTTCGTTAGTGTTTTTGACATAAAACTGCTCAAAGCTAAACCCGTCGAAACGGTTGAGCCCGTTCTGAGTAGCAAACCATAAAAAACCTTGTTCATCTTGTGCAATTGCTGTAATTACATTTTGGCTTAATCCATTTTCAGTGTTGAAATGATTAAATCTAACATTGTCAGACCAGCATGAAATGGGGATGATGAAAAGCAGAATTAAATAACGGTAATACGTCATAAGCTATTTATTGCTCTGTTTTTTTAAGTTTAGCTACTTACTTGTATAACGGTTTTATCGGCATATTTCAAAGACATTAATGTAATCGCTAAAAGAAACTGTTTTTAATTTAAACAAAATTAGAGCGATTTTATGCGACTAAATAAATCCATTTTGAACGTTTTAAAATAAGTCAATCAACTTGCTTTGTTGGGCAAAATTAACAGTGGTAGCGTTTTTACGGCGCGCAGTTCTTTTTTATGACAATGTTACTTTTAACCGCCAAACTATAGCTCAAAGCGCTCTCTTAAAAACTTGGCAACGCCATCTTCATCATGATGGCCGATAACCGCAGTAGCGGCTTGTTTATTCTCTTGGTTAGCATTTTCTGGCGCATAACACTCGTCGGCTATATCGAACATACTCATATCATTGTCGCCATCGCCAAACACAATCACAGAATCAAGGTTTAACTGTTCCTTTAGACGTGTAACAGCTGTTCCTTTGTTGGCTTGGATATGATGAATGTCTATCCATCGGTACGCTTCATGTTCAACAGCCTGACCTGAATACGCAGTTAAATGTTCAATGCTTTCAATGTTATCGTGCGCTGAAATAACGTGTTCACTAGGGCCAATCATGCTGATATTGGTTATTTGAATACCGTCTGCAATTTTATCTACAGGCAACAGAGTTGTGCCGTTGAGCTCGCTTAAGCGCTCTAAGATTTGTTGTTCTATGTCGTTTTTGTACTCACCGTGGAAAATTAGGCGTTGACCATCGTTATCGATAGCACTAATAAATGGATGGGCAGAATCTGAATTCATCGCCGATAACGCTAATAAGCTTTCGTCTAAACTCAAGCAATTATCGAAGCTGAATAGATCTCGAGTAGGGCACCATGTAACCACGCCATTGGTATATATTTGCGGTAATGGAAAAGTATGGTTTTTAATAACTCTAGCCGCGGAAAGAAAGCTTCGTCCTGTTGCTAAGGTGTAGTGAATACCGCGCTTGCCCATCTCGTCCAATGTTTCCCTTGTGTATGGCGTTAGTTCTGACTGTTTGTTTAATAGTGTTCTATCTAGGTCAAACACGACAAGAGGGGTATTTTTTCGGAAGATATGTTGATTCAAAGTTTTGGCCTGCTGTATCTATAAAATTAATGTAAATGCTTTGGAATACTGTAAGGGTTTTTATTTAGCGGAACCTCTAAACGATTATTTATTTGTTTAGGTGGTTGGCCTACCATTTCATCGTAAGGACTTTCTTGGCGAAGAACAATCTCTTTAATGTTAAGGTTTTCGAATTGTTCTCGCATTTTTGTGAGGTTTCGTGTTGTAAGTGTTTTTTCATTATTGAGCCATACGTGGTGTTCAACGCCGTCAATCATGACTAATGCTTGATACAGTGCTTGTTCTAACGAGTTGATAATGAGTTTATCAATTTTCTTGTCTTTTAAATCCGCGAGCAATAACTTCATCTTTAGCCGAAAACCTCAATGGTGAGGCACTTTGTACCTCTGTCGTTAATTCGTTGTGCTTACACCTGGCAATACGCAGTTGTTATTCGTTTTGATCAACAAAATTGATAAGGGCAAGTTTTTCAATGCATGACAAAAAGCGTAACTGAATAGAATTAAAATTTGTTAAATGCCTCAAAACTTATGTTATACATAAGCGGCTTTAATAAAAATTATTCTAATGACAAGTGAGTTTATCGCTAAAGGGAAATAACCATGGAATCGAGTATTTTATCGACAGTAGTCCTGCCGCTGGCGTTGTTTTTTATCATGTTGGGGTTAGGACTTGGATTAACGAAAGATGATTTCAAAATGGTCTTTTCTCGTCCTAAAGCAATGTTGGTTGGTATTTCGAGCCAAATGTTGCTATTACCAATTGTTGCTCTTGCGTTGATTTCAGTATTTACGATTGAGCCAGAGCTAGCGATGGGGGTTATGATTCTCGCCCTTTGTCCTGGCGGTACTACTTCTAATTTATTTACTTATATTGCAAAAGGGGATGTGGCACTATCGGTATCTCTAACTGCTATCGTGAGCTTAATTGCTCCTTTTACTATTCCAATCGTTTTTAATGCAAGTAGCACATTTATTTTAGGTGAAGGTCAGGCGATTACTATGCCGGTGTTAAAGACAATTATTCAGCTTTGTGTGATCACTATTTTACCTATTTGCATTGGTATGTTGATTCGCCACTGGCGAGAGTCCTTAGCAATTCGATTAGAAAAACCGTTACGTGTGTTTTCTGTATGCTTTTTATTACTTATCGTTTTATCTCTGATAGCTAAAAATTGGCAACAGTTACCTGAATTTCTAGAGTCGGTAGGAACAATAACAGTACTGTTAAATGTTATTTGTATGGTACTAGGCTTTTTATTGGCAAAAGCTTTCGTATTGGAGCACAAGCAAGCGGTGAGTATTTGTCTTGAGGTAGGGTTGCAAAATGGCACTTCTGCTTTAATGATTGCATTAACAATATTAGAAAACTCCACTATGTCTATTGGGCCAACTATTTACTCGTTATTAATGTTTTTTTCTGGTGGTGTGTTTGCTGTTTGGGCATCGCGACGCCAACCAAATTCAAAAGTCGGCGAGTCTGCTTAGGCGAGGGCGAGGCTAATCACATGTTTTTGCGTTGAACATTAGTTTTATTGTTTAACGTGACAGTTAAAAAGAGGTGAGTTTAAACTCACCTCTTTTTTTAGTTATTCAGAATTTTAATTGAAGATTAAAGGCGATTAACCTTATAGCCTAACCACTTATCTAACGTGTCATAGAATAACTGTTTTTGTTCTTTTGATAGGTTCTTTACATGGGTCCAGTGTGAGCCATTTTTTTGATCTATGCGAATGGCGTTTGTGTTTTTCGTAGGCTCAACTGCTGCCGCTTTCCAAGTGTCATTTTCACCATAGAGGTAAATAATATTATTTCCGTTTTTGTCTAACCATTTATGGACATTCCACATAAATTCAGGATTATAAGTTAAGTCCACGCCTTTAGGGGCTAAATGTAAATTACTTGCGTCCTTGGCATCAACTAATAAATCACTTAAACGTTCTGTTGGAAAGCCGTAGTAACCCAACTCTCGCATGTGTTGGTAGTAGGACTGTCTTGTTGCATGAATGCCCTCGTCGGAGTAAAACCATAAACCAGAGGTATCAACTAGGTGCTTGAAAATTGCGTCAACGCTATCACCTCGTTGTGGCACTTCTTCACACTTATGACCGCGTTGCCAAAAGGTAAAAGTGTGCTCTAATACGGCATACTCTAAAGCTCCGCCATAGCCTAACCAGCTGAAATTGAGCTTCTTATCTTTTGCATAAGCTTCAACTTTTTCTAGCATAGGTTTACGGTTTTCTAGTGCGATGCGTTGGTAGTCAAATAAACGCGTACGACACTCTTTAGTACCATGAGCATATAAAAACGCATCAGTTCTTGGATCTTCGCGGCCATGAATAATAGGCGCGTCATAAGTGACCACGGCATCAACATCGTCTGGAAACATTGAAAGGTGGATTAAAGCTGACTCTCCGCCTTTACTAAACCCTGAGCTTACCCATTTGTTTTGATAATACTGTTTGAAGGTCTCGATTACCTTATGGTGGTCAGTGGCGCCTTGAGTGTTATCTAGAAATTCGTATGGCACTTTGCCATCTTCAGGCAGAGATTTGCCATAAAAACGATATTCGACAACGACTAAATTACTGTTAAGAATGTCAGCCATCTCTTTGCCGTTGGTGTTCATTGGGTAATAGGTTTGATAACCTGAAATCCAAATATGCGTCGGAGCATTTGCGTCTCTGTGCATAACGTGAACGCGTTGTTCAAAAGTGCCTTTACTTTTATCTTTGTGATCTAATGGTTGAATAAAGCGAAGTTCATAGGCTTCTTTAAAGCCATCTACTTCCAATGGTTTTACCACTTTAACAGCAGATTGTTGCTGCAAAAATTGCTTTAACGGTACAGGGGCTGAAACTTGTTTTGGTGCGGTGCTTTGACATGCTACTAGGGTTAGCGATATCAGAATTAGTATAAGTTTTTTCATATCAATCCAAGGGTTATAGATATTGTATACCATTATGTCTATTCTCGACGGCCTTTCAAGTGAATCGTTGTTCATTAGGTATTTAGAAAAGTACTATCAGTTAGAAAATGTATGTTATCGTTAGCTAACCTTTTCTTTCTTAACAATAAGTTGTCTAAATTATTGGTTAATAAATTCATCCTTTTGATGAACGAGAATTGGGTATCACGATATAGCGAAAATGGAACGATAAGGAGAAGAATATCGCAAATAAATACGCAGAGCTGATCAATCAAATAGGGGACTATGTACATCAGCACTTAGCTGAAACTATTTCGTTGGAATTATTAGCACAAGAGGTCGCTGTTTCTAAGTACCATTTAAATCGACTATTTTTTGCGGCGACGGGCTTAAAGTTAGGTGAGTTTATTCAAAGAAGGCGAATGGAATATGCCTACCACTTATTAGCGATGGAAAATATGTCGGTAATCGATGCCGCATTAAGTGTTGGTTATGAATCTCATGCGGCCTTTTCACGTGCATTTAATAAAGTCTTTAATGTAGAGCCAGGTAAAGTGAAGCGAGGCGTGGCGCCCAAATTTGTTTTGCCAAAGTTAAAGAAATGTATTGAGCAAATACAGCTAAAACCAGAAATTATCGATCTTCCTGAGCAGAAAATTGTAGGGCTTTATGGAAATGGCTTTGAAAATCAAAGTTTTTTTAAACTCGCTCAGCGACTATATCAGCAAGTTGCCCAAGGGTTGTTGCTTTCAGATGGTTTTGATTTTAAAACGCAAAAACTCATTGGTGTCTCTATTGATAGTCCTTGGCGTGGAGACCAAGCGCAAAGTCGTTTTTTTGCTGGCGTAATTACAGAACGCAATGAAGACAAACCACAACAACAGCAATTGTCAGATTACGTTTGGCAAAAAGGACGATGGGCACGGTTCGATCATAAAGGCCCTTACAATACAATGTGGCAAACTATTTTAAGTATCTATGCTAATTGGGTTATCCCAAACAATTATGAACTTAATGATTGCTCCATTGTGCAGCACTATGTCAACGACGCAAATACAACTGCGCCCGAAAAGTTGCTCACGCATTTATATATACCGTTATCGAGTTAAAACTGAATTAGAGTAAAGAAATAGTGAAAACCGCACTTTCTGCAAAGTTTTAGTTTTTTAGTGGCGGCATAATGTCACTAAGTATTGAAAACACATCGGAATTGTTATGTTGATGAAAATAAAAAAAATGAGCGTGTTAATAAAGGCATTATTTACCTGTTCTTTGTTAGTGGCAAGCAGTTCACTTGTAGCTGGTGAGGGATCGAATCAGCAATCGCAGTCAAAACCAGCGCTTATGACTAATTCAGTGACCTTGTTTAATCACCATAAACAGCGCCCAATAATGTTAAACCTTTGGTATAAATCTGGTGATTGTGTTGATCAAGCCAAGAGTAAAATGTGTCTAAATAAACAGGTAAAAGGTGACAAAATCGTTTTACTCTCTCATGGTGCAATGGGATCAGCTAGAGACTATAACTGGTTGGCTTATCCTTTAGCGGCTCAAGGGTGGATAGTCGTAGGCTTAAACCATTTTGGCGAGTCATGGGCGTATGGACCGGAAAACTCAGATCCATCAGCGGTTATTAAACTTTGGCAGCGTGCACAGGATAGTTCTTTCGCATTGGACTCATTGGCCCAAAATAATCCTTTTAATAGAGAGGTAAATTGGCAAAGTGTTGTTTTTATCGGTCATTCCTCTGGCGGACAGACTGCAGCTTCTTTAGCTGGGGTTACGTTGAGCTTAGAGCAAATGGGAGCATATTGTGATTCCGATAAATCTGCTGCAGATCAAGGCTGTGCTTATGTTGATGAGACAAAATTAAGTGTGCTAAAAACTTCGCCAGATTATGAAGCTTCTTTTAAAGACGATCGAATTAAAGCTGTTGTAATGCTAGATCCTGCGATTGGCCCGGCAGCGACCAAATCAAGTTTAAAAAATGTTTCTATTCCAGCGCTGGTTGTTGGTGCAAAGAATAATGACTTTTTACCATTTGAACACCACGCGGCTTACTACGCTAATAATATGCCGAAGTCTAGCTTAGTGAGTTTAAATAACAATGAAGGTCACTTTGTGTTTTTAGATGAATGCAGCCACCAGCATAAAGCGAATGGGGTTCCTTTGTGTGAAGATCGTGAAGGTGTCAGTAGAAAACAAGTACATCAACAGTTATTAGGTAGCATATTTCCATTTCTAGCGCGGTTGAATGAGTAAAACCTCTCTGAATAAACAACTCAATGAAAAAAGCGAACACTCGGGTTCGCTTTTTTGTTTAAAGTTAAATCTAGATTTAAACCTAAACCTAAACCTAAACCTAAACTTGATATTGTCTTAGTAATCTCAGAACACTGTCTTTAAACATGGTTTGAGACGATTGTAATGGGGCGGTATGTTGTGCAATTGCGTGGCCTAAATATAAGCTATAAAGCTCATAAGCAATCGCAACACTTTCCACCTTGCTGCTCAGTTTGTTTTTCTCAACACAGCGATTAATTCTATGTGCTAAATAATCGATTAATCGGTTTTGTTGATCAATAGTAAAGCTACGTACTTTTGAAGGGGGGCGGTTTTGAAATTCGACGACCGCCTTAACAAAAGGGCAGCTAACTTGGTGCTCTTTAAACATGGCACTGGTCCAATCCGCCCAGTTATCAAGTAATGCGATGACATGATCGAGGGGATCTTCGCGCCATGCAGTTTCAATGACGCTTTTAGTAAAAAGTTGTTCGCCATATTCTAATATAGCGATTTGCATTGCTTCTTTGTTGTCGAAATGAGAGATAACGCCTGTCCTCGACATATTACAGAGCTTAGATATGGTTCCTATGGTAATGTCAGCTAGGCCATATTGACTGCTGTAAATAATACTTTGTTTTAAAATTTCGAGACGAGTACGCTCACCTTTATTCATTAACGCGATAAAACCTGAGTAATATTTTCAATAACGCTAGTATCACCTAAAATTCTTCTATGACCAAGTCCTTCTGTAGCAAGTAAAGGCGTTTGATCTTGATTTAGAAAATTTTCAAGATCAGAAAAAGGCGCATATCTGTCTTCTTTGTCGTGTATAAAAGTAAGATCTAGATTAAGTTTGTCGCGATGATTTTCTAACCCTAATTGCCGCCAAGTTTTACCGTATTGCTTGCTAATACTTTCTAGAACTTGAATTAGCATTTTCTTGGCAATACCAACGCGCTCTACTTTTTCAAACATCAACTCAAAAAACTTGATAGGTGAAGAAATTAAAATAATCTTTTTATCCGTTAATAAGTAAGTCGGTAAATTTAACGTTGCGACGGCCCCCATTGAGTGACCGATAATAGCTGAAACATGCGCTCGTCTTTCATTAAAGTGATTGATAAGTAGCTCTAATGTTTCGATAAAGCTGAGTAGGTGAGACGTTTTACCAGATGATTTACCATGGCCTATATGATCAACCGCAGCAACACAATAACCTTGGCTTGTTAGCGATGAAATCATATGTTGGAACGATTCACTATTGTCTGCCCAACCATGACTAACAATGACAACTTTGTCACTTTGACCGAATAAGTTGACGTGAACAATGCCCATGGAAGTCAATAAATTCAACGATTTTTCAGGTTCGATATGTGCTAAAGAGTAATCCCTTTGCGCGTGAGGCCTCATTAAAATCTTCTTACCTAAATAGGTACTTAACCGCGGTGCCATTGTGCTTAATGTAGCGGTAATCATTTGACTTAATGCCACTAAACTAAAGCTTTTTTTCTTGTGACCAAAATAACTAAATTTCATTTTTAATCCCTAATTAAAAAATAGTTCAACTGTACTTTTTTATAAAATAGAACAGTTGAACTATTTTGTAAAGAGTGGAATGACTAATGTTTTATGAAACTTAAATGGATGGATTAAATCGAGCTGAGAATTAATTCTTAGCAATAAGTTAAATTTTTTATAGCTATCAATGGGGTTGCGGTATTCGATGACCTAATCGAATGAAAAGGCCACCTTAAGTATGAGGTAAAATGAAGGTAATTGCTTTACGCAGTTTTTTTGGCTTGAGAAATAAAGTCGTTAAGGTAATCGACACCTTGTTCGTTTTTTCGAATACCTATAAAAATCTGTTTCGCTATACCTTGCTCTCCAAACCTTAGACTCTTAATAGGCATCGACTTGCTATATTCGTCAATTAACCATCCAGGCAAAGCACAAACGCCTCTGCCGGCGGCAACCATTTGTAGCATGATTTCTGTTGTCTCAATAATTTTATGTTTCTTCACCGAGCATTTTGCGGGCGTTAGAAATTGACTAAAAATATCTAGTCGTTGTGGCTCTACAGGATAGGTAAACAGCACTTCGCTGTTTAACTGATTAGGCGTTACGTTTTCTTGTTTTGCCAATGGATGGTTTTTTGCAACAACTAGCCTATGTTCATAGTCAAATACTGGGATGTATTCGATTTTAGGCTTAAACAATGGATCAGGCGTGATCAACACATCAATTTCATAGCTGAGTAGGGCACCCAATGCACCAAATTGAAACTCTTGCTTTACGTCAATATCGATGTCAGGCCAATGTTCTAAATAAGGCTGAATGACTCTCAATAACCATTGATAACAAGGGTGGCATTCCATCCCAATCCGCAATGAGCCCATTTCACCTTTGGCAATCTGTTTTAGTTGCAACTCAGTACTTGTAAACTGCGGTAGTACTCTACCTGCCAAATTCAATATACGTTCGCCGGCGGCAGTAAGCCGTAAATTTCTACCATCTTTTTTCCATATCGGCGTAGCGACTTGCCCCTCAAGTTTTTTAATACAGTGGCTTAATGCTGATTGAGACAAGTGCAATGCACTTGCTGCTTTTGTGAGTGTGCCATGTTCTTTAATTGCCGTTAGAATTTCTAAATGAATCCTTTCTAACATCTTGATGCTCCAGTCATGTTTTTATATGAACACTGTTCATTGAATGATGAAATTATATCACTTTTGTTCATGGGAATAGTCTAAGTAAAATTCTCTTTAGTTCAAACTAGCAAACTTACTGTTAGTTGGTTGTTAAAAATAGAAGTGATTAGCTATGAATGTAATTGAATTTTTCTCTACTAACCTTGTTACTTTTCTTGCCTTGTCAGCTACAGGCGTTTTTGCTGGCATATTAGCGGGTTTATTCGGTGTAGGCGGAGGCATTGTAATTGTTCCTGTACTATTTTTCTTGTTCCAGAGTTTTGGTGTATCTGCTGAATCAGCGATGGTTATCGCAACGGCTACATCGCTTGCTACTATTATTCCTACGTCGATTAGCTCGATTCGTTCACACCATAATAAAGGTAATGTCGATCTAGAGTTACTTAAAAACTGGGCTGCCTTTATTTTAACAGGGGTCTTGATTGGCAGCTCGTTGGTGACTCGAATAGACGGCACCTGGCTAACGGTTTTATTTGGTGTCATTGCAACTCTTTCAGCACTTAATATGTTACTAAGAACAAGAAAGTCTCCTGCATTTAACGAGCTACCAGAAACCGCAGGACAAACGGTGATGGGAACTTCTATTGGATTCTTTAGCTCTATGGTTGGTATTGGCGGTGGTACGCTTTCTGTACCTTTATTAACCATGTTCAATTACCCTGCCCATAAAGCAGTAGGAACAGCAGCAGCTATTGGCCTAATCATTTCCTTACCAGGCGCATTAACTATGCTAGTTCTTGGCGTAACGCCACAAGACGCGCCAACAGGAACATTTGGTTTAGTTAATTTCATTGGTTTTATTTGTATTGTTCCGCTAACTGTTTTGTTTGCACCAGTCGGCGCAGGTTTCGCGGCTAAACTAGATGCCATTAAACTCAAAAAACTCTTTGCTATTGTGTTGTTACTGACTGGCCTGCGCATGTTAGGACAAGTGTTTATCTAAGCAGCCGTTATTTACAGAATTAGTTTTCGGCTTGTAAGTCAAAGTAAAATAACAAACCGAAAACTTAGTGTTTAACCATATTGAATTGGTTTAAGCCGATAGCTTATTCCTTGCTATTAATTCATTTCTCACTATCTCTGTTCCAGCAGCTAAGGCGTCAAGCTTAGCTCTAGCAACGTCTCTTGCTAAAGGTGCCATTCCACAATTGGTGCAAGGGTAGAGCTTATCAGCGTCAACATAGTTAAGTGCTTTTCTTAGTGTGTTAGCAACTTCTTCTGGTGTTTCTATCGTGTTAGTTGCAACGTCGATAGCCCCGACCATTATTTTTTTACCTCGTACTAGCTCGAGTAACTCGATTGGAACGTGAGAGTTATGGCATTCAAGTGAAATAATATCTATGGTTGAATCCCGTAATTTCGGAAATACTTCTTCGTACTGGCGCCATTCAGAGCCTAGCGTTTTCTTCCAGTCAGTATTTGCTTTTATGCCATAGCCATAACAAATATGTACCACGGTTTCACAGTTTAGCCCTTCAATGGCACGCTCTAAGCAAGCAATTCCCCAGTCATTTACTTCTTCAAAGAAAACGTTAAAGGCTGGTTCGTCAAATTGAATAATGTCAACGCCAGCGGCTTCTAATTCTTTCGCTTCTTGGTTAAGTATTTTGGCAAATTCCCATGCTAGCTTTTCACGACTCTTGTAGTGTCCATCATACAAGGTATCGATCATGGTCATTGGCCCTGGTAGCGCCCACTTTATTGGTTTGTTAGTCTGCTGGCGTAAAAACTTGGCGTCGTCAACGAACACAGGTTTTTGACGAGAAACAGGGCCAACGACACTAGGAACATTGGCTTCGTATCTATCGCGAATTCTAACGGTTTGACGTTTTTCAAAATCCACACCGTTTAAATGTTCAATAAATGTCGTTACAAAGTGCTGACGGCTTTGTTCACCGTCACTAACAATATCAATACCAGCAGTTTCTTGTTCGTGCAGTGATAGCTTTAAGGCATCTTGTTTACCGGTAGCTAATTCGTCTCCTTGAAGCTTCCAAGGTGACCATAAAGTTTCCGGTTTAGCGAGCCAAGAAGGTTTGGGTAAGCTTCCCGCAGTTGAAGTAGGTAACAATGTATTCATCAGTCTTCTCTTTCTAATGCAAAATTAAACAAGGCGTCGTTAAACAACGCGGTTTTGCAGGATGTGGTTAGATTGAAACTTTTCTAGCACCGTTTGGTAGGGCTTAATAAAATGCTCTTCTGCAAACTTTCCTTGTTTGATTGCTAACTTACTGCGCTCTTCACGGTCGTAAACGATCTGCGTTAGCGAATGATCCTGATTTTTCAAATTAGGCTGATAACAGTTACCTGCTACGGCATTAGCATTATAAATTTCAGGGCGGTAGATCTTCTGGAACGTTTCCATCGTGCTTATGGTGCTTATCAGCTCAAGATTGGTGTAGTCGTTAAGTAGGTCGCCAAAAAAATAGAAAGCTAAAGGCGCTACACTGTTCGGTGGCATAAAATAACGCACTTGTAGCCCCATTTTTTTGAAGTATTGTTCAGTTAATGAAGATTCATTCGGTTTGTACTCGATTCCTAAAACAGGGTGTTGATTGTCTGTTCTGTAATAGGTTTTGTTATCAGAGACGCTCAAGCAGATCACTGGTAGCTTTTTAAAATGCTGTTTATAGGCACTCGATTTAACGAAGTGTTGAAAGAGCTTTCCGTGCAGTTCACCAAAATTTTCTGGAATACTAAACTTGGGCTGATCTTTATTGTGATCAAGTAGCAAGATACTGAAATCATAATCACGTACATAAGAAGAAAAGTTGTTGCCAACAATGCCTTCAATTCGCTCGTTGGTTTTGCTATCGACAATATTCGTTTTTAAAATTTCAATTGAGGGAAAAGCCTGACCGTCGCCTGCGACATCGATATCAACCGAGATTATCTCAAGTTCCACACGATAGCGATTGCCTGTTGGGTTATCCCAATGGGCTAGAGCATTAAAGCTATTGTCTATCATGGTCAGTGCATTGCGTAAGTTTTGCTGGCGACTTTTACCACGTGCCAAATTGGCAAAATTCGTGGTAATTCGGGTATTGTCTGATGGTTGATAATTTTCATCCAAACAGATGTTATTGATGCTAAAAGTAAAATCTGTATTCATGTGATCGGGTATCCTATTTCTTTGTTAACTTTCTCAGAGTTACCGGAGTCAAACTGGTCAGTAATAAAGAGCTTAAATTCGCTTGAATAAGTCATGCGATATTTATACTTGGAACCTTTTATGAATAAAATTGATATTAATTCATTGAATGATTAGTTATCTTCATAGATTGAAAGGAGAGCTTTGATTTTGAGTAGCTAAAATTCAGTCATTGGTATTCAGGAGCTTAGTTTGTCTCCTAAATAGTCGATGATCAAACGAACTTTAGCGGATAGATGTCGATTTTCTGGAAAAAGAGCCCAAACACCGTCTTTATTTATACGAAGATCTGGAAGCAATTCGATTAAAGCGCCCGAATCCAAGTGCTTTTTCACATAAAAATCAGGGAGCTGTACAATACCTAACCCTTTAAGTGCGGCATCTAGTAATACCGGCCCGCTGTTGCACTTTAGCCGACCGTCTATATTGAGGGATTTTTCACGCTTTTCTTCTTCGAATCGCCAAAAATTAAGCGAGCCTACTAAACATTGATGCTGTTTTAAGCAACTTAATGACACGGGAGTGCCGTTATTAGTTATATATTTAGGACTTGCACATACGTATAGCTGACGGTTTGCTAAGCGCTTTGCTATGAGTCTAGAGTCTTCAAGTGCTCCTAGTCGTATCGCGACATCGATGCCAGCTTCAATAAGATCAAGTTTTTGGTTAGTAAGAATAAAATCTATGTCTACTTTTGGATGTAGTGACAGGAACTCGTTAATAAGAGGAGCAATTCGTTGTTCACCGTATGTTGTTGGTGCAGTTATCCTTATAAGGCCTTGTGGTGTTGATTGCATTTGAGTCACAGACAATTCTGCTTGCTTTAAGCCTTCTACTAATACCCGACAATCCTGAAAATACAAAAGGCCTGCTTCGGTAAGTGTTATTTTTCTGGTTGTTCTATTGAATAGTTTCACGGATAAACGCTTTTCTAGTGCTGCAACTCGTCGACTAACCTGTGCAACTGAAGTAGATAATTTCTCCGCAGCTAACGTAAAACTATCGCATTCGGCTACAGCTACAAATTCTGAAATACCTTCCCAGTTTGCCATTTTAATCTCACTTATTTTTACGTATTTGTAATAATGATTTTCTAATTATGGTGATTATCTCTTTAATGTAAATATATATAATTTGATTATTGATTTAAAAGAGGAAGAAAAATGGCATTAGAAATTACTCCTGGACAAGAATATATCAAATCTAAAGCGGCGGTTGCCTGGGCCGCTGGCGAACCATTAAAGCTAGAAGAAGTTGATGTGCAACTTCCAAAAAAGGGCGAAGTTCTAGTGCGCATTGTCGCGACTGGGGTATGTCATACAGATGCATTTACCTTGTCTGGTGATGATCCTGAAGGGATTTTTCCTGCTATTTTAGGGCATGAAGGCGGTGGTATCGTTGAGATGGTTGGCGAAGGAGTAACTAGCGTTCAAGTTGGCGATCATGTCATTCCTTTGTATACGGCTGAATGTGGTGAATGTAAGTTCTGTAAATCAGGAAAAACTAATCTGTGTCAGGCCGTTCGAGAAACTCAAGGTAAAGGCGTCATGCCAGATGGAACAACTCGTTTTTACAAAGATGGTAAGCCAATTTACCACTACATGGGGTGTTCTACCTTTTCTGAATACACGGTATTACCTGAAATATCTCTTGCCAAAGTAAATAAAGAAGCACCTCTAGAAGAGGTTTGTTTACTAGGATGCGGTGTTACTACTGGAATGGGAGCTGTTCTTAACACAGCTAAGGTTGAACGAGGCGATTCTGTTGCAATTTTTGGTTTAGGTGGAATAGGTCTTTCAGCGATAATTGGCGCAAAAATGGCTGGGGCTAGCAGAATTATCGGCATAGATATCAATGAAAGTAAGTTCGACTTAGCAAAGCAGCTGGGAGCAACAGACGTAATAAACCCTCAAGAATTTAAAGAGCCAATACAAGACGTTATCGTTAAAATGACCGACGGTGGAGTTGACTATTCGTTCGAGTGTATAGGGAATGTAAATGTGATGCGTCAAGCATTGGAGTGTTGCCACAAAGGATGGGGAGAATCTGTAATTATTGGTGTTGCCGGTGCAGGACAAGAAATATCAACACGTCCATTTCAACTCGTTACTGGAAGAGTATGGCGCGGTAGTGCTTTTGGGGGCGTTAAAGGCCGATCAGAACTTCCACAAATTGTTGAAAGGTATATGGCGGGCGAATTTGGGCTCCAAGAATTCATCACTCACACCATGAGCTTAGAACAAATCAATCAAGCATTTGATTTGATGCATGAAGGAGCAAGTATTCGCACCGTGATTCATATGGATAAATAATCACTTAATCGAATAAGAAAAGCGGACTTATGTTACGAGTGGACAAGTCCGCTTTTCTTTTTGAGGTATATGGCTTATTCGTTAAGCACTGCTTCTTTCTCGTTCACTTTGTTCTTGATAATTAGTTCTTTTCCAGGAAAGCTTTTTAAATGAACTGCCGAGCATAATTAGCATGGCAGAGATACCAAACATTGGAAACACAACACCAAGGACGACTATTATTCCGATGAGTACTTTGTCTGCTTGAAAACGAGCTGGTACTTTAGGAATAGCCCAATCGTTTGCTGGTTTACGCTTTAAATATGAAACGATACTAGCAAGTGTACTAATGAAAAACAGTAAAGCAACTGCAATCAACACGTACCAATTCGCTTTACCATATTCGCCTTGATGCAAACGCATAAACACTTGTCTTAAGTCCATTAACACACCGACATCATCCCATGTATGTTGCTTGATAATAGCCCCAGTGTATTGATCAAGATGAATTACTTGTTGATCTTGTAAATATAGGGAACGGTTTGAAACCGAGTACACACCTTTATTTCCCTTAGGTAGCTTGATTGTTAACTTACCATCAAGGGAATTAACTGCTGGTAATGAAAGCACTTCGTCTATTGTTAAGCGTTTTAACGGCTTTGACGTATTATTAACCGTTGAGGATAATCCCTTATTTGAATTCCAATGGGTAGGGTAACCAGAATTGGTTTGCTGTTGCACCCATTTTAGCTGATTGCCAAATACATCGGTCCAAGGCATGCCACCCGCGAGAATAATCAACAAAAATACTGATAGCCAAAAGCCAAATACCGCGTGGATGTCTCGCCACATAATACGAGTACCATTTGAGAACCGAACGCCAAACAGTCCTTTTACATTAAAGCCGTCCTTTGGCCACCAGATGTAAAGTCCTGTTAAGATCAACACGATAAACCAACTCGCCACTAATTCAACGATGATTGTACCAGGTTTGTTCAGTAGCAATTCTCCATGAAGTTTTCTCACGTCGTACATGAGCGTTTGTTTTTGCTCAAATGTACCTGTTACTTCACCTTGGTAAGGATCGACGTAAACGTAATTGCGCGCTCTACCTTTTGTCGCAAGTCTAAAGCTAGTCGCTTCGTGTTCTGCTTGTGGTACGACTAATCCACTAATCGCTGAATTGCTGTAGCCTTTTGCAACGTGTAACTGCTGCTCTAAGCTGAGTTTAGCCGTACTTTGCGGTGTTACATACATGGCGTCACGGTAGACATATTGATTTACATCGTCTTTAAATAAGTAAATCACCCCTGTAATGGTCAGTAGTAACATAATGGGTAAGGTAAGCAACCCTGCTATTACATGCCACTTCCACAGCCATTGATTTAACCCTGTATTTTTTTTCATTGTTATCACCTTAGAATTGGTATGTGGCACCCATATAGAATGTGCGACCATCGACGGTTCTATATTTCATTTTTCCTCGGCTAAACGTGGCTCTATCTTCTATTGTGTCTGTAAGATTTAAACAGTGAAGCCAAAACTTCCAATCGTTGTAAACGTAATCCATACGTATGTGATATCTAGGATCTCTGGTGAATTTGCTTTCGTCACTGTTTGCGTGATCTGCGTAGTAATGGCTGTAAACATCGGCTTCAAACTCTACAGTAAAATTGTCAGTAGCTGCCCATGCTATGCGGCCGTTGAAATGGTGTTTAGGTGCTCTTCGCATCACTTTCCCTGATAAATCATCGCTAGCACCAGGGGTACTTTGGACAAAACTATCGTAAGTATTGCGGTTAAAGGTGTGGGTAAAGCCTAAACGCCAGCCACTGTTTTCCGGTGCATATTCAATCACGGTTTCAACACCTTTTAAGCTAACTAAACCAGCGTTAGTTACTTGTTCGTATTCATGACCTTGATCATTAATTAACTCTTGAGTGACTAAGTAGTTTTCGATTTTACTGTCGTAAATGGATGTATCGTAATACCAGTGTCCAAATTGCCCGCGAATTCCTATTTCTACGTTGGTCATTTCTTCTGGCTTAAGGTCTGGATTACCTTCTTCAGGATCGTACAAGTCACTTAAATCAGGGGCGTAAAAGCCTTCAGAAACTGACGCCCAGAATAAATGGCTGTCATTCAATTGATAACTGATGCCAACTTTAGGCGCCAAGTCAGAAAAGCTGGCGTTGTCGTTATACAGGCTAGAGGATAATTCGATATCTTCGTAACGAGCACCTGCCGTTAGGGTTAAATCAGCGGTTAGTTCATGATGATACTGCAGAAAGTAGGCATCAATACTTAGTTCGTTTTGAAACTTTGTGAATGTGCCTTCTAAATTGATATCGTCACGGCCATAGCGCTTTGTGTCTTGTTCGCCATCGTAAAGCTCGTAACCACCAAGTAGATGAAAATCACTAAATTCGTGTCGATAACTTGCTTTTAGACTGTAGCCTAAATCGTTTTCATCTTGCGGCCCTCTAAATCTTGATGCGCCAATAGTGTCTTTCTCGCGTCTAACAAGACTTAACTCGGCAAGGCCTGAAGTAAAGTTTTGCTCAAATTTAATCGCTAGGGTCGATTGTTGAAGGTCTTCCGAAGAACTTAAGCTACCTGCTTGGTGTTTATCTTCTTTAATTTGTTCTTCTGTTAAATCACCGCGTACTACCATTTGTTCATCTAAATACTCAGCACGTGTGATAATACGAATGTCATTGTTAACATTAAAAATTAACTTAGCGCTTGCTTGATCTCGGTCGTTTTTACCTTCGTCGCGCATGCCGTCTAGTCGGCGACTATTCACATCGATGAAATAACCAACGGAGTTTGCCATACCACCGGTACTCACCCCTAAACGACTTCTACCAAAATTACCAGCTTCTACTAACACTTGAGACGTTTGTTTTTCAGGAGCATCTTTAGTGATGACATTAACGACACCACCAAATGCGTTGTTGCCATAAAGGGCAGAGCTTGGGCCTTTTATCACTTGTACTTGAGAAATATCGAAAGTATTTATTCGATCTAAGCGCTGAGTTGCACCTTCATAAGGGTTTTCTAATGGAATGCCGTCCACCATAGGTATGGTATATCCTTTGCCGCCATCAGGAATTCTCAAGTTTCTAACTTGGGTTTCGCCAGGAATTCTATCGAGAAATTCGTTGGCATCGACAAAGCGAATTCGCTCCATTTCATCTTGGCCAACAACATGAATGTTTATTGGTAGCTCTTTTACATTAACTCCTGCAATTTCAGCGTCTTTAACATTACTTTTTCCTAAGATTGTAATGGTTTCTATCTCTGCTGAATCGCCATTAACTTCTGCTTTTGCTGGCACAGATGCCATTGCACACGCGAACGCAACCGCGTTCAACGCAAAAATACCTTGTTTCATTTAACTCTCTTAATTTAATTTTTGTAATTATGTCAACAGTAGCGAGAGCGTACTTCTCGCTAAGCTATTACGATAAAAAGAAAAATTAAACGAGAGGGGGAGCTCTAGATAAGCTTGTTTGATAGGGAAAAGCTGTGTAAGGACGTTGTGCTAAGGTTTGAACTGTTGCTAAATACTTTTGCCAGTTTGGTAAGTGCAACGCTGAATTCAGCATAAGATCGCTTGATAGTTTAACTAAAAAGCTATTCGAACATTCTACTTCAGCGGTATTGTTAGGGACTTCCATTGGAGGATCGATAAACTGCAATTTACCTGTTTCCATGAATATTTGTTGCGATGCCCAACGCATTGATGTGCCAGTACAAATAAGCATGGCATCTTGATTGTGCTTTGTTAATGCAAGATTTCGAATATCTGACACTCGGCTTTCAGCAAGCCAAGGTGCAAGAATAAATTGAGATAAAAAGGCAAACAGAACGATGCCAATAACGGCAATGTCGTGGGTTTTTCGACGCACTTGTTCGTTTCCTTTTTATTATTAGTTGCAAATTATGTTAAAGGAATATGAATAATTTTCCAATGTTAAAGTTAAGAGTCAGTTTATTTTTGATGATCTATGTCATTAACAGAAGCAATATTGCTTACCGGTGCAACTCGTTTTGTACCGTTTAACAACCTACCGATAAGTGTCTTGCGAACCAGCAACTGATAACTGGCTAAGGAAAGAGCAGTCGTTAAAACGACAGAAATAACAAACTTAACATGCACGGGTATGTCCGGCGTAACGAGTGCCATTTGGATATAGAGCATTATGGGTAAATGAATGATGTAGACCCAATAAGATGCATCAGAAAAGTAGCGACTGATTTTGTTTTCTTTGTTAAGCCATTTGTAACCTGAAACTAGCGCTAAAGTTGTTGATAGCAATATTGCCATCGTTTGACTGACTACTATCAGAAAATGCCCTTCAATATTTGGCTTTAATGCCCCGGATGTTGCGGCTTGTAATACCTGTTCAATTGTTGGTGGCTGAGGTAACAGATAAAAGTATAAAACAGTGCTTAAGCTAGAAAGCAGCAGTATCAAAGGTAGGTAGCGAACAAGTTGCTTTATTTTTCCTATGTGATGATACAAACCTGCGCCAATTAAAAACAACGGACCATAGAACCCTAATGCCCATAGTTGAGGGGTAACTTTGTCAGCGGCAGGAAAAGGTACCGCTTGGCTTTGCATGGCTAAAGTGATCATAACAGGTAAACCAATGAACACTGTTACTGGATGTGTGCTTAACGATAATATGCCAGCATAGAAACGATTAAATAGGCTAAATGCCCACAAACAAAGACTAAACATAAATAAATACCATAAAAACCACAGATGCATGGTACTTACCGCAGGCTCTTTCATTTGATTTATTACAGAAAATATTGGTGGAGCAGGGGTTGCTATAGTTGCTCCCCAACTCAGCGCATGAATATACATAGCACCACATATAGGAAGAAAGACAAGCAAGGGGAGCAAAATACGTTTCACTCGATGCTTCAAATAAGCGTTAGTGCCTCGTTTTGCAATTAACAAAGCGGCACAAAATCCGGCGATGACAAAAAATAATGGCATACGAAAAAGATGCAAGGTTAAGGCTAAATAATCGTAAGCAACGCGAGGGTTTGGGGAAGAGGTGAGCCAAATATTTTCGAAAAAGGGACCGTATGCGAGAGCTGCATGAAAAACTATCCCCAACAACAAAGCTAAAGATCTTAAGTTGTCGACAAAATGAAGTCGTACGTCGGTAGGCATTATAAACTCTTTGGTGATAGAAACTTGTTGCTCATCGGTAACTTAGATATTGTATCGCTGTGGTTCGAATTCAACGATTGATAATAAATTGGTCATACATTTTTTAAAAGGTGTTGCTATCTGAGGCTAGAAATAGAGCCTATTGTCTTTTTAAGAGTTTAAAAAATTTAACTAATGAGCGATGTGCTTTGATATAGTACTAATGTAGCGCACGTTGCACTAACTTGCTGACAAGAAAAGGAATGTTTATGACTGACTCAGTTGCAAGCGATAATGAAGAACTAAATTCTGGATTAAACCCTCAAGTATTCGATGCTGAGTTGCCTGATATTCACCTGATAGAAATGCAACAAATTAACCCAAAATACGCGGCGACTAATTTAAAAATAGGTTTGTCTTCGATTATATTTTGTCTGTTAGTTGCGCTAATTATTTTCTTTTTGCCTTCTTTTGATTGGCAAAAGGGGGGGTACAAGGTACTGCTGATAGGTAGTGGTATTCTTACGCTAATTTGCACTTGCGTGACGCTATATCATTGGCTTGCTGATCCATTGAAAACCTACGCATTGCGGGAACATGATTTAAGTTTCCAATCAGGCCTGATCTTTTGTAAAAAAGTAACACAGCCAATAACACGTATTCAGCATATTGAATTAAAACGCGGGCCTATTGAACGAAAAATTGGGCTGGCTACTTTACAAGTATTCAGTGCTGGCGGTTCACATCATACTTTTGAAATTCCTGGTTTAGAGTTGGTACAAGCGCAAAAGCTACGCCAATTTATTTTGCAGCATAAGGATTCCATTAGTCATGGATAACTTAGAACAAGCAAAGAAAGAGGATAACCAAGAGAGCAAAGCAGCAGCGTCAACTGCTCAGTGGCAAAGATTGTCGCCTATCGCGATAGTGTTTTTCGGTGTGAGCTTTATTGAAGCGCTAATTGGTCAGTTTGTTTATATCGCTTCAGCTGCGCTACTGACCTACAACTCCATTAAAAACAGTCCTTGGATTGGTGTACCACTATTAATAGGCGTAGTTGTGCTTATTATCGTTTCTGCCATACTAAATTTTTACTTTTTTCAATATCGACTCTCGAAAGACAGCATTGAAATTCGCTCTGGTGTCCTTAGTAAGAAACACGTGAATTTACCGTTTTCACGCATTCAAAACGTTAAAATAGAACAACCTATTTACTACCGCGTTACAGGCTTTGCTTGTTTAACTCTTGATACCGCAGGTTCAAACAAACAAGAAGCAAAGGTCGTTGCTCTACCTCTTGCTTTTGCTGAGCAGCTTAAACAGCAGATTATGGCTAAGCATCATCAGCCTGTGAATCAGTCAGACAATGACGCTAATAATTCAACTGATTCGGTCCAAAACCAAGCTTCAGCCAATTTTGATGAGCAAGTCATTAATACCAGAGCGATTAAAGATCTCGTTATTCACGGCATAACAAGTAACAGAATTTGGATTTTTCTTGGTGTTTTAGCGCCATTTTATGAAAAAATCGTTGAAGGAATCACTGACTTTTTAAGAAAATTTGGCGTCGATTTAGCGCAAACATTTGACCCAGCTACTCATTCTGTATGGCAATTAGGGTTATATACTTTGTCTTTAACAATGTTGGTGATGTTAGTGCTAACACTGTTCTCTATTGGTGGCGCCATCGTCAATTTTTACGGCTTTGCTTTGAGCAAAATTGAAGACAGGTATATTCGACGCAGTGGTTTATTCACTCGCCATGAAGTGAGCATGCGATTTTCGCGCTTACAAAAAATCGCTCATAAACGTGATTGGTTAGATATGCTGTTAAAAAGAGTGAATGTAAGTTTTGAGCAATCTAATTCACAAATGAAAGCGGCCGAAAATGGTGCTATGCCTAATATCAATGACAAGATAATGGTGCCATCTGTTACTACAGAAGAAGCTTTGGCGCTTATCGAAGACGTATACCCTGAAAGCAGTTTAAGAACAGCTAAATTTACCGGCATTAGTAAACGATTTATTACCCGCTATATTGGCTACTTCTGTTTACCTGTATATCTAATTATATCTGCGTTGCTGATAATTCAACACCAATTGCCGTTGCTTGTACCTGCGACAGTAATATTTTCATTCGCTTGTCTACTTGTGTTTATGCGTTGGAAGCGCTGGGGTTACACCATGGATCAAAATTTCATTTATATTCGTAAAGGTGTGTTTGGTGTCGACTATTTCGTGTTTCCAATTTATAAGATTCAGCAGACTACTTTTAAACAAAGTCGATTTATGAAACCACAGCAGCTTTGCTCTGTTAAACTCCTGTTGGCGTCAGGTGCGATGAATATTCCTTTTCTTAAAGAATCTCAAGGTTATGAAGTCATTAACCGTAGTTTACACCAAGTAGAAACTAGCGGAAAATCATGGATGTAAAACCTTAGTCTTAGTATTTAAAAGAAGTCTAATAACCATTGCTTTAGCATGTTAATTTCCTTGTTTCTTATCATTGTAGATTTAACTGAAAAATGATGGTTATTCTCCTCCAAAATCATTGGTTTATTCGTTAACTGAACGAGTTGGCCATTGTCTAGTTGCGGTTTTACCAAGTGATAGTCGAGCAGTGCGATACCTTGACCTGACAACGCAGCTTGTAAAAGCAAAATCGTATGGCTGAAATAAATGGTATTGGTGAATGTAAGCGACTGAGTAGCTCTTTTTTGCCACTCCTTCCAACAGTCAATGTCTGTTAAGTCTAGTAAGGGGATTGTATGTGCAATATTCACTAGGTTTTCATTTTCTAGCTTTCCTGACAGCGCAGGGCTACATACAGCAACATATTTTTCAGATGTGATCACTTCAGTTTGATAAAACTTACTGTTAACCGCCGAACAAAGCACAGCATCTAAGTTAAGGCGCTCAGGATCATCACCGCAATTTAGCATTCTAATACGCACATCAAGGTGAGGGTGTTGCTGTAACCATAGCCCTAGCACTGGTGTAACCCTGTTGAAAGCAAATGCACTAGGAACACCTAGGTTTATTTCATTATTTGTATTTTTGAGAAAGCGATTTGTATCGCCCTCTATGTTGACAAAATGTTCACTAATATTCTTCGCCCACGAAGAAGCTTCCGGAAGTAGCTTTTGATGACGCCCTGACTTGTAAAATAATTTCTGCCCAAGGCCTTCTTCTAGCCTCTGTATTTGATGGCTTAATGCACTTGGTGTTATGCAAAGCTTACTTGCGGCTTCTTGCATATCTTTACTGGTAGATATGACAGAAAGCATGTAGATAGATTTGATAGAAAGCTGATTGAGAATACTCATTTTACTTTATATTTTGTCAAGTATTGCTCCGATAATATCAATTTTTTTATGTCAAAGCTTCCGTTAATTTAATCACCAATTTAATGACGAACAAGAGAATGAAAATAAGATGAAAATAGGTACAAAGGCTACTTTTACCGCGCTAGCTGCTTTAAGTGCAAATAGCGTAATGGCAAATGATCATGAGCAGTTTGATTGCGGGGGAAATTTGCAACCAGAGTCAATAAGTGTGGAAGCCTTTCCTAAAGTGCTATACAGCATAGTATCCGGAAAAGCTGGAGAAAAACGAAATTGGCAACTAATGAAGCAGTTGTTTGCAAGCAAGGGAAGTATCACAGCTATTTTTCACAAGGGAGATAGCCATGACATTTTACATTTTTCCGTCGATGAGTTTATCGAAATGAATGAGTTAATGTTTGCTGACGTAGACTTTTTTGAGACTGAAGTGAACTCTAAAGTTTTTGTATACGGAAATACCGCAACCATTATCAGCCAATACGAATCAAGAGATAAATTAGATGCAGAACCTTACTCGACAGGCGTCAACTCTTTTCAATTGGTAAACGATGGCGAGAGATGGTGTGTTATCAGCGTAACTTGGGACAGTGATAAAGGGCCTTTGTCGAAAGAGCACTTCACGATTAAATGATTGCTTTTTTATATATAAATCAACTTTCAACTAAATGGCTTAAAAGAGATGAACTGATGGAACGAATAAAGATACTACGAGTTTTCCGCCACTTGTTTGTTTGTGCAATGGCTGTGTTTTCATTGCTAGCTACAGCCGAAGCAGAAATTAATCCCGTTAAGGTTAAGAGAGATAAAGGTTTACCAGTCGAGAATATGTCTGTATCGGCTAGCTCTACGAGTGATAAACCATCGGTGATCAATGAAGGGCTTGCCTTGGACTATTTTAATGCATGGGTACAAAGTCAACAAAGTGATGCATCAGAAGAAGATATTAATTATTACCTGAGCTATTTAACACTCGATGCTGCCTGGCAGCATTTACCATATGCTGCAAGTGATAATCGTATCAGAGGTGGTCGTGATAAAATCAAACAGGGCATGATGCGTTGGCTAGGGGCGCATAAAAGCTATCACGCGAAGTTAATCCGCTCGCAGGTTAATGAACATTATATGTTAATAGAGTTTAGTTCCGCCGGTATTTTGCAGTCAGAAGACGAAAAATATAGTTTATCTACTAAGCACTATATTGACGTTTTGGAACTTGATGCAGGTAAAGTAGCAATCATAAGGCGCTATGATGTGAAGTAAATGAGCACTGCTAAAAAAGCTTCTTAGTCACTTAAGAAGCTTTTACGTTTTTATCATGGAAGCTGCCGATAAATGTTTTTGATTCTCATCATAGGTACAGGATTTAGCGGGTTTCTGCCTAACTGCTTAACGGTAAAACGCATCAGCGTTTTATGAAATCCTGCGTTTGGAATTGCTTGTCGTACTTTTTTAATGAACTTTCTATCCACGCCGTTACTGATTAAACCAAGAGAAAAGTCTACCAAATCTGCTTTTCTGAAAGCTTCGGTGAGTCTTTCATGAGGTCCTTGGTACTTGCTCATCAAGTGGTGCATATCAATAATTATCTGAATTTCTTCCTTCCATTCGTTTAGTCCTTTTTCATCAAGCCATTTGTGGCAATCTTGATATGACGGTACCAGATAATCAACTCTATCGTGTGTCCATAAGGCAATATCATGAAAAGCTGCAGCGATTTGTATTTTTTTACTGTCTTCTTCAGATATATCGGGTAACAGGTAATGGCAGAAATTAAGCATACGTGTGACATGATTTCTATAGCCGTCGTAGTCATTTTTAATAACATCTTTAAATTGAGCTAAGATGCTGTCAACAAGGGGGTAGGTCGCTACTTGGTTCATTGATTCATTCCAATTCATTCATTACTTTAGGTAATGGTTAAGTAATGCGCTAATTATAGACATGTATCGATTATCTGAATGTGGCTGTTTTGGCAATTAACGATACTATTTGGCCAAAGTGAAATGGCTTCTTAGTCAAATTCAGCTGATAAATGTTAATAGATGTAAATTTGAGGTTTAAACAAAGATTATTTTGTATTAGCATCTGCCATTGAATTTTCAGGGAATTAAAGTTCAGTGTCTAAAAAGTGTATTTCTCTGTTTTTACAGATAATTTTCCTCATTTATAGTTGCGTGTCAGCAGCTGAATTTTCTCAAACTGGTTCACCATTTAGCCGTATCACAGACATCTCTGGCCAACCAGTCAATAATGTTAGTGCCTTGCTCCATACTAAAAAAGGCTTTATCTGGTTTGTAAATCAAAATGGATTGTTTCGCTATGATGGGAAGAAGGTCAAACTTTTTCCTGGCATGGAGCAATTCACTAGCCCAGCCGTTGAGCGTTTGCTCGAAGACAACGCCGGAAACATCTGGATAGGTGCTGGGCATAAGGGGCTAGCCAAGTTTAATACTTTTACCGAGCAGCTATCTTTCGAACCCTTAGATAAAATGGTTCCTCAAGCTTGGTTAAAGCACGGCAATTTCCCTCAAATTGGTGATTTATCTTTGTATCAGGGCGACTTATATATAGCCATCAAGAACAGGGTATTGATTATTGAGCCCGTTAGTTTTTCCCTTAAAAGCGAAATGGTTGCACCGATCAATCAAGATGACATTCTAACACGCATGAAAATAACCAGTGATGGCAAAGTTTGGGTGAGCTCTTATAACGGAAGTGGCCTAAGTGTTTTTGATGGTCAAAACTGGCAGCAGTTTCAACATGATCCAAATAATCAATCCACTATAAGTTCAAACTATGTATTAGATATTTTTGAGGACGACAAGCAAAACTTATGGCTCGGGACTTACACTGGACTAAATCTATTTCTTGCAGAAAACAACACGTTTACACGTTATTACGCAAGCGACCCAAGTATTCCTGAAAATTTGGTTAGTAATATTATTGTTGCAATTAAACAAGACGGCGCAGGCGACTTATGGTTGGGGTTATACAACAAAGGTGTCACCAAGTTTTCGCCACGAACAGAAGCGTTTCAGGCCATACCGAGTATTGACGGTGTCAACTCGACCGTTATTTCTCCTCTTTTACCAGCAAGAAACAATAGCTTGTTTCAAGATCGAGATAAAAAACTATGGGTATCTACCTCTAAAGGGGTAAGTACATTAAGTGCTTCAAGCCAAGTGGTAACACAATGGGTAAATACCGATAGTCTACCTTGCTCGCCAAATGTTGCGTACCAAATCGAAAGTGGGGTTTTAGTTGGATGTGGCAATAGCTTATACCGTTTAAAAGACAATGAAGTTTCGGTTATTCGTCAGTTTACACAACGCATATTGTCAATTACACAAGATGTTAGTGGCCAAATATGGCTTGCAACTAATGGTGAAGGAGTTTTCCGTTTAAACCTAGAAACAGGGTTTGAAAAACAGTATTTGTTTTCAACAAAAGTTAATAATGTTTTAGCGGTAAATTCGATTTGGTTTATCGATACTGACGAACAAGGGCGTATTTATGCCTTGCAAGGTCAACACGCGGAAAAGTCCGGTGGCGCTGTTATTCTTTATGATACAGCCAGTGATAGTTTTAAGAGCTTTGCTGTGGACGATAAGGTGAATCGATTTATCGATATTGGCAATAATAAACTTCTGCTCGTTAGAGCTTACACAAAAGCAATGCAAAACTTGCTAATTTTTGACAAGAACACTGCCACGTTAAAAGCACTCCCAATTGATACCGGCCACCTATACGCCATAGCTCAACACGACGGAAAAATTTGGGCATCGACTACAAACTTGGGCGTACTAAGTATAGATATCGACACAGGCAATTATCAAAAGGTAGATTTTAGTATTAAAGGTAAAGTTAGCGGCCTTTATGCTAATAAAGAAAAAAATGCATTATTTGTGACGATTGAAAGTCATTTGTATCAAGTAACCAACCAAAATTTATTAACTTGTTTAACGTGCCAATTAGCGTTTGAATTGCCAACGCCTAACGACGAAGATAACGGTCAGCTCTTTACTAGCTTTAGTTATTTATCTAAGCAAAACGAATACTATGTTTTTATGGATAAAGGCATGATGATGTTGCCGCTAGATGAGTTAAACCTATCTCAAAAATCTGGAAAACTAGTATTTACCGACTTTAAAGTGCTGGCAAAAAGCGTATCTCCGGCACCTGAAGAACAATCGCCGCTGTTAACACAATCAATATTTAATACCTCATCAATTGATATACCACCGCAAACCTCAATGCTTTCTTTTCAATTTGCTCGATTGGGCGCAATTCATCCGAAACGGATTTTATACGCCTATCAATTAGAAGGATTAGATCAAGAGTGGATTTATTTAAAAGCGGGGGATGATGAAGCGGTATTTTCATTACTTCCTTATGGGCAGTACGTCTTGAAAGTAAAATCAACAGATGAGTCTGGTAGGTGGCAAAGTGATGAGTTGCACATGGCTATTAATGTGCAAGCTCCTTGGTGGAGAACTTGGTGGGCTTTAAGTTTATTCGCACTGTTTAGTGCAGCGTTAATTGCATTTGTGTTTTGGCTGTATTACCGAAAAAACGTGATAGAAGCACAGCAAAGCTCTTTAATCGAGTTGGCTGAAACTAAGGACAGACTATTTGCAAACCTTTCACACGAATTTAGAACGCCTCTTTCGTTGATTATGGGACCTGCAGCCAAAATCCAAAGTGAATCGAGAGAACAAGGTGTTGTCGTCAACGCAAAACGCGTTGAACAAAATGCTAAAACCTTATTATCAATGGTCGATCAAATGCTGTTGATGGCAAAGCTCAAAAATGAAAGTAAACGTTCGCCAAAAAAACTGCATCTTGCTCCCATGCTGCATGAGGTCACAAACTCTTTTCAAGCGGTTGACGAGGGTAAGGAGCTGCATGTCATACTTCCACCAGATCTTAATGGCTCTTGGTATGTAATATGTGCCGAAGAAGCCCTAGAGACTGTTTTAAAAAACTTGCTGTGTAATGCGTTTAAATATACTGAGCCTAATGACCGTATTGAGGTGAAAGTAGAAAAGCGTGATGACGCACTCCAGATCACTGTGTCAGACACAGGGTGCGGCATTCCACAAAGTGAACTGCAGAATATATTTGAGCGATTTTCTCGGCTTGAAAACCATCATTTATTGCCTGGAACAGGTATTGGCTTAGCTTTGGTAAAAGAGCTTGTTACCGAGATGGGCGGGGAAGTAACAGTTGAAAGTCAACTTGGTAAAGGCTCTAGCTTTATACTGTTATTACCTGTCTTTATTGATGAACATTATGTCGAAAGCAGCGTTTTAACTAATGTCAGCGTTATCGATGATTTGAACCCTCGGGAGACTGATAATACGTCTGATTCTAGTGTTTTACCACCGGCTGAAAAATCACCTATTTCGCCAGTAGAAAATACCTTGATAGACGGTAATAAACCGGTAGTGTTGGTGGTAGAGGATAACAATGCATTACGAGAGTTTTTGGTTGATTGCCTCGCTGAGCAGTATCAAGTCTTGCAAGCCGAAAACGGCCTCGCTGGATTTGAACTCGCGCGCCTACATTGCCCTGATTTAATATTATCCGATGTTGTAATGCCTAAAAAGGATGGTTTTGAGTTATTGGAATTGGTGCGCTCAGATAATGTTGTGTGTCATGTACCCTTTATACTGCTGACAGCAAAAGTAGACAAAGCAAGTCACTTGAAAGGATTATCTGAACTTGCTGACGATTATATTAATAAGCCTTTTTCTCCTGAACAATTACTCGCCAAAATTCATAATCTGCTTGGGCTACGGGCAATTATTCGTAAGAACGTTGAGCAATCTTTTATCACAAGTGAAGAGAAGAGTAACGCAACTGATGTTAAAGAAAAGCAACTTTCAAAGACGTTGCCCTTGCTAGAAAAAGACATTCAGTTTATTGAAAAACTGAAAAACCTGCTCGCACAAGAACATGCTAATTCAGAATTATCTTTGCCTGAAGTTGCAGAAAAGTTTGCAATGAGTGACAGACAATTTCAGCGAAAATTGAAAGCACTTGTTGGCGGGACATTTAGCGAAGTTTTACGCGACCAGAGATTAGAAGCTGCCCTCAAATTACTCCATGAAGGGCACCAAGTGGCAGTGATTGCCGAACGCGTTGGCTTTAATTCAAGTAGCTACTTCGTTAAATGTTTTAAAGCTAAATATCACACGACACCAAATGAATACCGAAAAGCAGGGTAGAGCGATAGTTTTAGTCTTCTTTGAGAGCATGCGATTAAACACACTTTTTTAGTGTGTTTTTTAGGCGAAAATGCGCTTTTGTCATATATGTACAACGATTTGTCGTATTCGTGATACTGGTAAGTATTTGTTTTTTATTAATATGCACTTCGAATTTTCTTGGTTTTCTTTTTCCTAATACTTAATTGTACTTTGGAAGAAACCCATCTCATTTGTTGATTAATAGAAATTTGAAGGAAGATAAATGACTAAATACTTAACAAAGATTAGTTGTTACGCGTTATGTGCTTTTCTTGTTGGCTGTGGTGGCGGAAACAGCAAAAAATCTACGGACAATCTAGTGGTTAATCTTGCGCCGACAGCAGAAATCACTTTAAGTAAATCAGAAGTTTCTGAATTAGAAGTTGTAGAAATAAGCGCTAAAAACAGTCGTGACCCTGAAGGACAAAACCTCACTTATTTATGGACAATTACCGACAGCCAAGGAGCTGAATATTCACTTAATAATCCCAATGCCGAAGAAATTACGTTCTCTGCAGAAAACTTCGGACAGTACAATGTCGAGCTTACAGTTACTGATAATGGCGACAAAACTGACAGTATCGACACCGCATTAACCGTTATTCCCTCTAATGATGATTACCCTACTGCAAAGATAAACAGCAATAATGTGTCCAAAATTGGCAATACGGTTTGGCTTAATGGTGACGAAAGCCTAGGTGCTCATGGCCAATTAATTAGTTATCAATGGGAAATTACGAATAAACCCACTGGAAGTGATTCTGCGCTTGAACAAGCTATGCAGGCTACCGCATATTTTACCCCCGATGTAAAAGGTGAATATGTTGTTTTACTTACGGTTAAAAATCAGAATGATTTATTAACGTCAGCGCATGAAATAAAGATTATTGCTGAAGAACTAATCGTTAATACTCCACCAGTTGCGCAGGTTTCCCAAAATGCAACAGAAGTGAAACTTGGAGATATCGTTAAATTTGATGGTTCGAACAGTTATGATTTAGACAACAACCCGTTAACCTACACATGGCAGTGGACAAAAAAGCCTGCCGGCAGCCAGGCTCAGCTTGAAATTACAGATAATTACTATGCTCAATTCACGGCGGATTTCGAAGGTGAATACACAGTAAAGCTTACTGTTAAAGACACTGAATTTGAAGATGAAGTGTCTGCAACTGTTTTAGCTACGGTTGGAAACACTGCTCCTATTGCCGATGCAGGAGACGACTTTGATGCCGTGTTAGATTTAGAAATTGAACTCGATGCCTCACGTAGTTCTGACGCTGAACAGCAGGATTTACAATATGAGTGGCGACTAACTAGCAGACCTGCTCATAGTAGATACAATGAGTTTGCAAGGGTTGAATTAAGAGACTATCACAAAGTAACCATTTCTCCTGACGTCGTTGGTGCTTACACCTTTTCATTGCGAGTATTCGACGGCTTGGTTTATTCAGAGCCAGACAGTGTCACGGTTAACGTACTCGAAAACCAACGTCCTGTAGCCGTGTTACCAGCTTCTTTTGTGACAAGTGACAGTGATCTTATTCTTATCGATGGTAGCTCAAGCTTCGATGCGGAAAGTCAGCACCTAACGTATCATTGGTCTTTAACACATGGACCTGAAGACTTTGATGGCGAATTGGTTGTGTTAGATAACATGGCACAATTAACGCCTACACATTTAGGTAACTACTCGATTCAATTGGTTGTAAATGATGGTACTCAAGATTCACATCCTGCCTATATGGTTATCGCGCGAGAATCTGAAGAAGTGTACACACGAGAGGTTTCAGGAAGACTAGTCGATTCAGGCGGTAACCCTGTCGAAAATGTAAAAATAAGTGGTGTTTTCCAGCCAACATCAACTTCTAACGCAGAGGGGGAGTTTAACCTAACGCTGACCAGTCAAGAAGTAGATGCTAGGTTAACCATGATGACTATTAATATTGATGATCAAATTCGCGCCACTATGCGACTACCAGATTACACAGAGGAAATACTTGAACTAGGTGATGTTACCATTCCTGTTATGCAAAGAAAGGATGTTACTCTATCCTCTTGTGAAGGGTATACAGGCGAAGAGACACTTGAGTTACTGTTTGTACAACGCAATGACGGGTATGAAAATGCGACTTTTTGGCAGGGCGTCTATGCAACGTTGACTGTAGGCGAACAACCTAAAGTTGTTAACTTACCAGCAACTGGCGTGATAGAAATCAGAGTCACTCAGTCTTCTTCAACGGTAACGCTAGAAAACGGTCAAAACTATTTTACTCATGAATATCAGTTAGATGATTCACAGCAAGACTTATTGTCGTTAACTGTTTGTAATTAATCTGCTTTAGTACGCTCGTTATTGGTGTAAGTTTGCCATCATATGCATCCCTTCATATGATGGCTTTTTTATGAACCCTTATTGATTAAAGGTTCTAGATAGTTGATCTTATCGTGTGTCTATAGGCCAATATCATCAAATACGGCAGCGAATTGTATTTTTACTTCCGCAGTAATATACATGGTAATAAATAAAGAGCTAATTATAGACATGTATCGACTATCCGAATGTGGCTATAATGGAAGTTAACAATACTATTTGGCCAAGTTGAAATGACTACCAAACAAAATAAGCCAATTAACGTTGCGGTTGTCGCTTTCGATGGCATGAGTATGTTTCATCTATCGGTTCCCATCGCAATTTTTCAAGATGCAGCTCAAAGTGAAAATCCGCTTTTCAATCTTACTGTGTGTGCAGACTTTCAGGGAAACAAACAAAACCACAAAATTAAGACTGCGAATGGACTTTATCTTGATATAGCGCATGACATCAGTGCAATTGAAAACGCAGATATCGTTATTGTTCCTAGCTGGGTACCAGAGCTGTTGCCTAGTGAACGATTTATTGAAGTGATAACACGCGCATATCGTCAAGATAAGTTCATTGTTGGCTTGTGTTTAGGTGCTTATGCGCTGGCATATGCTGGCGTGTTAGATGGAAAGAAAGCGACAACACACTGGAAATATGGCGAGGATTTCAGTTCTAGGTTTCCGCGAATTTCTTGTGAAACGAATCCTTTATATCTTGTTGAAGATAAGGTTATTACTTCGGCTGGTAGCGCTGCAGCAATAGACTGTTGTCTATTTATCGTTAAACATTTTTATGGGATAAAAATCGCCAATAAGATCGCTCGTATCATGGTGTCTTCTCCTGAGCGCTCTGGCGGTCAACATCAATATATTGAAAATCCAACCATTGAAAAGCCAAACGACGAGCGCTTAGCTAAGCTCCTTGAATCCATTTTAAATGATATTTCAAAGCCTGTGACTTTGGAGCAGGCAGCGAGGAGCTGTTTAATGAGTGTTAGAAGTTTTAGCAGGCACTTTAAAGCAAGCAATGGCATTAGCTTTATTGCTTGGCTGGTGAATGCCAGACTGAATTACTCGCTCGAATTATTGGAATCTACAAGCTTATCAATAACTGAAGTGGCGACAAAATCAGGATTTAGCTCCGAACAAATATTTAGAAAACACTTCAAAAGTCGCTTCGATAGTTCGCCTAAGGTGTGGAGAGGGATGTTTAAAAGTATGGGAAGCTAAGAGCTTTTTTTATTAGAAATAGTATTTTAGACATACTTCATCGACGTTTGGACATATTCTCAAAAATACCTTTCTTTTAAAGTACGCAGACACAAAGGCGTACATTCATTGTTCGCATACCAATGTTTTCAAAAAGTAAGAGGTATTCTCATGAGGTTTTCAAAATTATTACAAGGACTCACCGCGGTTTTAATGTTATTCGTAAGCGTTTTTTCATATGCGGGAGAAGACAGAGAAATTGACGAAAATGATGTGATTTTGGCGGGATACGATGCAGTAGCATATTTCACCAAAGGTAAGCCAGTGTTAGGCTCTGCTGAATTTACAGCTTTGTATCAAGGCGCTATCTATCGTTTTAGTAGTGCAGAGCACAGAGATGTATTTAAGAAAGAACCAAGCCGATTCGCACCTCAATATGGCGGCTTTTGTGCGTATGGTTTAACGTTTGGTAAAAAATTTGACGTAAACGGCGAAGCCTTTGAAATTGTAGACGGAAAATTATACGTAAACAAAGATCAACAAGTATACAAAGCATGGAAAGAAAACATCCCGCTTCATATTGAAGAAGCTAATGAATACTGGACCAAAGTAAAGTAAGTTATTTAGCTTCCAACTACAAAAAGCACCTGATATAAAAGGTGCTTTTTTGTGTAACTTGATTTGTATATACACTCAAATACTTGGCGTAGATTCGCTTCCAGTGTTCCCTGTATTAAAAGCACTAGACAATGGTCAACTAACGGTTGGCTTCAAACTTATTCCTACCAATGAAGTTTCATTTCCGAACGTTAAATAATGCAACTTTGCTGACCTAAAATTAGTTCCCTCTTAAGTATTGATGGACTATTTTTTATACAGTTATAATGAAAGAGGTGAGATTTATCAGTAAATGGCTCGTTATGTAAAATTTCGAATGGCTCGGTTTTCGACAGAACGACACTGCTAAGCTATTGTTCTTTATGCTCCATTTAAAAATCGTTATATACATAACGAGCCATTTGCATTCTCGTTAAATAAAATTCTCGGTTTCTCCAAACCAATATTACGTTGAAGATAGTATAAATTGTTGCTAACGTACTAAAAATATTAAATAAAAGTCAGCGTGTAGTGACTAGGTACAATGTATTGTATTTGGTGTTAATGAGAATTCACGCTAATACGCTGTTATGTGTAAAGGCCAGTTTTGATTTTTCTTCCTAACAATAATCCATTAAAAAAATGCAAACGTTGTGGTTTTAAAACACCTAAAAACGAAGAACACTGTCATTATTGCTATGGTTTAAATGAAAAAGAATTAAAAGAAATGCTTTCTAAGCATGATGAAGATTTTCAAGGTAACACTTCCTTAGTTAAAAAAATGTATCTAGGGTTAACGTTGACGCTCTTAGTTGTTGTTATTTACGGGTACCTTAGATAATTTACACATAACAAGCCAATAAAGTGACGGGACTGCTAAAGCTTGGCTCGGTTCCGCTTCGCTACACAGTTTAGCCAAGCATTTATCAGCCCCTTATTGGGGCGTTATGTTGCTAGGAAAGTCATGACTATAACTGAGAAGTGGGAGCAAATATCAGGAGAGTTACTTGCGGCATACAAGCTTTTACCTTCTGGTGTAAATGAATCAGATTTTGGCTACAGCGAAGTTGACTTCTTACAATACCTATCGGTAAACGAGTTGCGTTTAGCTATGGAAGAGTTAGATGGTGTGATGGAAAACAACAATAGCCCAGGTATCCTGTTTTGGGAGCATATGATTAACGCTGCTAATTTAATGAATCGACCTGAACATGTTGCAAAATACGAAAAGTTCAAAGTAGCAACATAACAAGAGAATTAAGAATTGGACGTCTTAATGCTTGGCAGACGCTCATTCTTCGCGATTATAGCCAAGCTTAATACGCCTCTTATTCGGGCGTTATGCGTCAAGGAGTATCATGTCTAAGCATAAAGGAATTTTCATATTATTTTTGATAGTAATTATTTTGCAAATTGTAATTGGTTACGTTATTGCCAATCAATTTGGGAATTGGGCTGATAGAGGCACTTTCGGCGACATGTTTGGGGCAGTTAACACATTATTTTCTGGGTTAGCTTTTTGCGGTGTAATTTACGCGATACTTTTGCAGGGTAAAGAGCTTGAATTACAGCGTAAAGAATTAGAAATGACTAGAAGTGAGTTGTCTAAATCTGCTGATGCTCAAGCAGATCAAGCAAAACTAATGCTTCACTCAGCTAAAATCAATGCCGTAAGTTCTAAACTTGATACTTACACCACTTTAATGGTCAACAAACGAACTGTACCTGGAACTGGTGAGTATGCTAGTAATTTAATAGAGCCTGTTTTAGCTGAACTCGAAGAATTAGTATCAAAAGACGCATAACAAGCAATTAAAGCGGGACTTTTTACAGTTTGCTCGGTTCCGCTTCGCTACACATTTTAGCAAACTACTAAAAAGTCCCTTAATGTGGGCGTTATATGTATTTTAGGTTGGGGCATGTATTCCAAAATAATAATTTTTCTTTTTCTATCCCTATCTATCATTGGCTGTTCCAATCGAGTAATACATCTCGTTGATGATAATGGTAAAGAGGTAGGTGAGTGCACCGCTGGGTATTATCTGCACTTTTATGGGTTAGAAGACTCTATCGACTATATGTTATATCAGTGCGCTAAGGATTTAATTAATAGAGGGTATAAAGTTTCTGGCGTCCTACCTTTAGATCGAGATTACACTCTTCCTGAGCCACCAGAAGGTAAATCATGGAATAAAAAATTGGCAATGAGCCACTTTAAAAATAAAAAAATAACGGAAAGGAAATTAGGATATATTCTCGCTGCAATCGAATATGAATATCACCTCAAAATGCTTGATGCCGAAAAGCGTTTAGCTGATGGTACTATTGATAGAACGGAATTTAATAAAATAACTCAAGAAGCAGAGTTTATTTGGCGCGGCGAATAATACATATAACAAGCGCATAAAGTAATGGGACAAAAACCAGTTGGCTCGGCGCTCGTCTCTCGCTAAAGTATAGCCAACTAATTTTTGCCCCTTATGCGGGCGTTAGGTTTTAAATACGGTGTGGTTGTAGCCGTTAGAAAAAGTATTCGAAACAAGGATGAAGTAATGACAGAATCTTCTTTAGCGTTAGAAACCGCTGAAAAATACCTTAAAGAAATGCTAGAAGCGGATGACACCGCTAATTTCGAATTATATATCAAGCGTTACGAAGAAAAATATCTAGCAAACTTTTCCAAAGAAGATTTTTTGGACGACATAAAAGGTATGCATGAAAGAAATGGCATGAGTACTGGCTACGAATTTCTAAGTTCGTTGAGAAACTCTAAATTCGATGGCTTAGATATTTTTAGATTCGTATGGAAAGGTATATACGAAAAACGCGATGCAGTTATCGAAATGGGATTATATAAGAAGAACGGAAACTGGTACGTTATTAAATCTGCTGTTCACTAAGGAGCATGATAAAACCTAACAAGCCAATCAAGTGCGGGACTGCTAAAGCTTGGCTCAGTTCCGCTCCGCTTCACAGTATAGCCAAGCATTTATCAGCCCCTTATTGGGGCGTTATAAAGCCAAGGAAGAGCACAGTGTTTTTTGACTCTGAATTAGAAAAAGCTCATAAAAAGTCGATACTCAATAGAGAAAAGCTAGAAGAAAGTGACTTTTGTGCATGCTTTTATTGCCTAGCAACATTTCCTTTTAAGTCAATTAATGAGTGGGTTGATCAAAATGACTCAACAGCACTTTGTCCTAAATGTGGCATTGACTCTGTACTTGGAAGTGCTCAAGGATTTGATTTATCTAAAGAGTTTCTGTTAAAAATGAATCAAAGATGGTTTGGGTAGTAAGGGCTTTATAACAAGCCAATAAAGTGACGGGACTGCTAAAGCTTGGCTCGGTTCCGCTTCGCTACACAAGTTTAGCCAAGCATTATCAGCCCCTTATTGGGGCGTTATGTGATTCTGGAAGATTGGAGTTAAATTTATGGAAGATAACAATCAAATAAAATTTGCACTATATCTTGAAGATTGGGACTTTGAGACAGGTGATAAAAAAGTCTTAAAAAAAGATGGTGTTGAAGTAACTACCACGGAATACACAAAGGATATGAAAGGGCATATTTTTTGTCCTGAATGCAGTGCCGGTTTATTTCGATCTCCAGAGGAGAAAGACTATGATACCAATGGCAGAAAAGCATTTTATGCCCATAGTCGAAAACACCAGTCTACATGTAGTTTGAGAGTTAAAAAAGCACCGGGAAAGCGTTACGACTCTGAAGAAATCGCCAAGAAAGCTATAGAGGATGAAGAACTGGTAGTGGTAAAAGGTTTTATGAAGGAAAAACCAAAACCTCCTAAAATTGATAACCCGCAGCAATATCAAGGTGAACCAGTGGAAGACGTTGATGGAGACTTGGCAGAAGTTCCTATCGGTAGGCATAATGGCGAAACTTTTAGCTTACCCTCACGAATCACCACTGTGAGAGGGCTTTGTCGGAATTTTAATAAAAACCTATATAAGTATTTTCATCTTCCTGGTAGAAAAAACGCAATTCAACTTAATAACCTTTTGGTTGATATTAGAAATGTTACAGAAACAGATGAAGTTCCAAAGTTCTATTTTGCGAAAGTGAGTCGGTCGTGGAATTGCGGCCCAACCCCACAGAACATTAGGCAAACAATGTTTGAATACCCTAGAGGTGAGTATGTGGATTTTTGCCTTAAGGCTACAGATGAAATTTCGAGAGACCATGGTATTGACGATAATGCCAAAGGAAAAATTGTAATTATGTTTGGTACGGTTACAGAAAGTGGGATTGGATTGTCGATAGAAGGTGTAGGCTGGGGAGAGTTTGCGGTTCTACCAGATAAGTACGCTGACCTGCTGTATTAAAATCACATAACAAAGCCGTCAAGAAAGGACGCAAAAAGCTTAGCTTGCGCTCCTTCGTCGCTAATTTTAGCCAAGCATTTATCAGCCCCTTATATGGGGCGTTATATGCAAAGGAGTTACAATCGTGAAGTCAATTGCATTGCATTTTATTTTGAGTATGCTTTTTGGGTTGGCAGCATTAGCGTCTAGTACTAATACAATTTGCCATTTCACTCATTCCGTAACTTCCGTTAATACTAGCCCTGAACAAATTGTTTTAACTCTCTTTGCACTATTCAATCTTTGCATTGTTTTAATAAAACTATTTAAAACTTTACCGACAATTGAACGTGAATTCCAAAAAGGTGATATTTTACTAGATAACAAGCAATTCGAAATAGATTCTGGTTTGAGTTAAATTACATATAACAAGCAAATTAAGTGCGGGACTGCTAAAGTTTGGCTCAGTTCCGCATCGTTACACAAGTTTAGCCAAGAATTTATCAGCCCCTTATTAGGGCGTTAGCTTTCTTAGAGAGTAATTCTGATGAATGATAGCAATAAAGTTGACGAAAAAATTTCATGGTTTAAGAATCATCCTGTCTGGTCATGGATTATTTTTTTGGGAATAGCAATAGTTGCCATAGGGTCGCTTAGTTCTGCATTCATTAATATTGATAAAGTAGTGGATGGCATCGGAAGTGATTCCCTTGAAATATCTACAATCAGGTTAACAGATGACTTTGAGCTTGATATTGTATTACGCAATAAATCCCAAGACGCTATTGTGGTAAGTCGTTTATCGCTAACCTTAAAGCAGGATAAGGGGATATTTCTACCAATAATCAATCCATCTGCAATTTATGAAATTTCTATTGATGATTTAAAAATTGGTGAAACCAAATCTCTGAATGTTTCTCACTTAGTTAAACCAAAAGATGCAGAGAGAATACTGATCTCTTTGAATACTACAAGAAACGTCGATCTAGAACTCTCTATCCAATACAACGACGGTAGTGAACTAAAAAAGTATATATCACTTGAAGATACTATTTCTGGAAATACAAGCGATTCTGCCGCTCAAGTTAATCTTGAGTTTGGTGCCCTCAAGAAACTTCAAAGAATAAGTTTTATAACTATTGATTCAAAAGATGCACAACGGTTAAACATCGATGAGCAATTCGTGAAGATTTACAATCAAAATTTAGACGAAATTAATATAATTCACGAAGAGATTGTAAGCTCTTTAGAAGATGAACCTATATCTCAAAAGCTTTACTTAACAATGTTCAACGCTATTAGTTCAAACGCCGAGTTAGAATCTGCAGATAAAATACTTATTGTTATAGAAAAATTAACTGACCGAGTATGGTCTGAAAGCTAACAAGCAAATCAATTGGACTAAAAGCTGCGGGCTTAGCTCGTGCCTCGCTATTTTTGCCCCTTTTTAATTTTTTAGTGCTTTTCGTTTTATGTTGATCGCTATGTTAGCTCCGTGGTTGTTATAGAGCTTTATTGTGCCGCCGTGGCTAATAACGATTTCTTCACAAAAAGAAAGTCCTAGGCCTTGTCCTTCTGTTTTTGTTGTATATAAGGGCGTTAACGCGTTGGCTAAATTAGCAAAGCCTGGACCGTTATCGGAAATCGTTAAGTGTTGCTGCTCTCCTTTTTGTTCACTAACAATAGTTACTTCGCAATTTGAACCTATGGCTTCTTGTGCATTTTTAAATAAATTAATCAGTAGCTGTTCAGTCAATACAGGATCTGCATAGAAATTGATATTGCCTTTGAATACGAGAGAAATGCCTAGTTCAGTTGCGTTAGTTTGCGACATTTCTTTTAAATTGAATTCTATTGCTTCTGGTGTCGGTAATCGGCTCAACTGAGCATAGCTTTTAACAAAGTACAGTAAGCTTTCACTACGTGTTTTTATTCTTTGCAGTATAGTGTTGCTGTCGGCTTCATCAATGGGGCCGCTTAGCATGCTATCAACTAACGAAGATATCGGCGTAAGTGAGTTGTTCAATTCATGGGTAAAAATACGAATAAGGTCTCGTTGAGATGCACGCTTCGCCGATTGTATATGTTCACCAATATTGCTGGCGGAAATTAAGGTGGATTGGTTTGCGTAAATAGAAAAACAATCAACTTTCCATTGGTCACTTAAATTAGGGTGACCCCATTTTTTATCTACCTTGATAAAGCCACACTCAGGCATTGAGCTACCCAAACACAGAGGGAAGTTTAGCTGTTTATACATAGCGCGGTTAAAAAACGTTAATTCTTTGTTGCGGTTAAAAATTGCTATTGGGTGTGGCCAGGATTGAAATACTTCATCAAGAATTTGCTTGGATTTATCTTGTGCGAGATCACTTGTGGATACTTGTTTTCTATCTCTTTTTTCTTCGTTATTGTATCGTGGGGTGTTTGTTGGAGCTTTTGAGGAGTAGGTCGCCGTTAGCGTCGTATTGAGTTTATTAAAAGCGATATAGGCAAGGTAGAGGTAACCATAAATAAGCGCGATGGAAAAAGTTGCCGATGTTAATTGATCTGAAAGAAGATGAGATAAGCTTAGCCAGGTGGTAATACTTACTAATAACACTAAAACTGAGATAACAATTTTAATGTGCTTTACCTGTAAATTGAGCTCGTTATTCATCAACACCTTCTAACTTATATTTATCCATTCTTCTTGCTAAAGCATGTCGGGAGATGCCCAGCTCCTGAGCGGCAGCGGTTATTTTGCCATGGTGCGCATTAAGTGATTCGCTTATTCTTTGTTTTTCAAGCTGCTCTAGCGTTAAGTCTGATAAGGAGTCGCTGATATTAGCAGGCGAGTCGATCAAAATGTCTTTGGTAGCGATAACCTTATCATTTGAAATTAATACCGCGCGTTCCATAACATGGCTTAATTCGCGGATATTACCCGGCCAATGATGTGCTAATAGTTTCTCTAGTGCTTGTTCACCAATAGATAGTGCTTGCTTCTTGTATTTGGCGGCAAAATTACTGATGAATTGCGCAGCAAGTTTGGGGATGTCTTCTTTTCTTTGCCTTAAAGCGGGTATATTGATAACAAAGGTGTTAAGGCGGTAATACAGGTCTTGTCGAAAGCTTCCTTGGTTAATGGCTTTTGCTAAGTCTTGGTTAGTTGCAGCAATTAACCTTACGTCAGCTGATTCGCTTTTATCAGCGCCTAATGCGATGAATTCGCCCGTTTCAAGTACTTGAAGTAATTTGGGTTGGGAATTTAATGGTAATGTGCCAATTTCGTCCATGAATAGAGTGCCGCCACTAGCACGTGAAAACACGCCTTGTCGGTCTTGTTTTGCATCGGTAAAAGCGCCACGGCGATGGCCAAAAAGCTCACTTTCAAATAGCGAGTCGGGTATGGCAGCCATGTTCATTGAGACAAATGGTTTGCCTTTTCGATGACTTAGCTGATGAATTCTTTTGGCAAGTAGCGATTTACCTGTCCCATTTTCACCGAGAATAAGGACGTTGGCATCCGTGGCTGCAAATTGCTGAATGCGTTGCTCTAGTGTTTGCATTTCAGCAGAGCTGGCGATCCACTCATTGTTGGCTTTTGGCGTATCGGTCACTAAAGCCTGACTTTTGATTTTGTTGATAAGCGATGTTTTATTCCATGGCTTTTCAATAAAATCGACAGCGCCAAGTTTAATACCTTCTACAATAAGATCTGCGTGAGACCAAGCTGTCATTAGAATCACTGGCACGTCAAACACTTTTATTTTGTTAAGCAAGCTAAGACCTTCTTTTCCAGAGGTGGTATCTCGAGAAAAGTTCATGTCGAGTAATATAAGAGACGGTGTTTTTTGCTCTAATATTCGCTCACATTCAAAAGGGCTTATTGCTTCAATAACCTCAAAGCCTGCTTGCTTTAGCAAAACACTCAGGGCTAAGCGTATATCGTCGTGATCATCTACTACAAGTATACTTTTTTTAGTCATAAATTTATTGGGGCTAAACCATGAACAACCAGTGCTCACGGTTTAGCGAGTATTTTTAGGTGTTTCTTAACGCGCGCATTGGGTCTTTGTTGATTATTCGCCATATTACCAAAATTACCGAAGCTAGCACTAAACTTATTAATAGCGCGTAGAATATTGCCAATGATGGCCATGAAAACTCCGGTAAACTTGGGTAGTCTTTTTGCAAATAAAGATATAGACATGGGGCTATTACACCAGAGGCGATAAATGAAGATGCTAGCAAGTTTTTAAAAGAAGCAACTGACTTTAGTAGTAGCTTTATTCGCGGAGATCCCGTTGCCATACGTATTGCTAATTCAAAACGCTTAATTTCAGTGTAGTTTGTTGCCATGCCAATACTACCTAATGACGCCAGAACCAAAGTGAGAAAAGCGATACAAGCGATGAAATAAAACTGAATTCTTTCGTCTTGATTTGCATCATGCCAATACTGGTTCAGTTGAGTAAATCTCACGTTTTTTACGTGAGGATAAGCCTTCGATAATGTATCGATTATACCTTGTGCGTCATAGGTGGCACCTTGTGGAAGTTGCATGACAAGTCTGACAAATAAAGATGTATTTCGAAATGTGTAAAATATAGTGGGATGACCAGCACCAGAACGCTCCATAATGTCGTAGTTGTTAGCGACAATACCGATAATTTGTTGGCCATAAAACTCAGTGCCGATAACGCTTTTAGGATCATCGTTTGTTGATATTAACTCGGCTAAAGCAATGTTTATCAAGGCAACGTTAGCCCCATTGATAAATTCATCTTGGCTCATGTTTCGACCAAACAATAAGTTGATGTTAAAAGCTTCCCAATAGTCAGGAGCAATATTTCTTGTGCCAAAGGAAACCGTTTCATCGCTTGCTGGATTTTGCGCTGAGGCTAGTGGTAGCATCAATCCAAAGGGTTCATCTTGGCTGTCTATCACGTGAATGTTGGGGTATGCTCTATTTAATGATAGTGCAAGCTGCCTGTGTTCATTTAAGTTTTGTTGAGATCGTTTAAACAATTCTTCGGCGCGTTGTTTTTCATCTTCAGGGAGAGCTGAGACTTCACCCTCTAGTTCAACAACAGCAACCGCGGCATTTCCCATATCAAAACCAAGCTCAATGGTTAACTTCTTGAGAGCGTGTTGTGCAAGCATCGCGCTACCGGTTAGTATCACCACGGCTGAAGTAATTTGCGCAACAAATAAAGCTTTAGGCAACAATCCCATGCGACCACTTTTTATGCCTTTATTACCTGAGTTGAGTTGGGTTAATAGTTGTTGATTGTCAAACTGCATACTGGTGAGGTAGGTAAAAGCGATATTTACCAATAACACTAAGCTTATGCCTGTCGCAACAGTAAAACTATCGATATGAATGAGTTCTAAAAGGGCGATATTTCCACCGGAGATTTGCGGTAACAGCCTAATTACCCAAGCCGCTCCGATAGCACCTATTATTGCTGCACTTAGAAAGATAGGGGTGTTTTCAAGTACCATCATTACTCTAAGCTTGCGCATGTTTGCTCCCAAAAAGATTTGGGTGCCAAATTCAGCACTGCGTTGCTGGTAATGGGACATAAATAAGTTGAGTAAGTTTAAGCACGCCATTAACAACAAGGCTAAAACGGTTGCCAGTAGAATAAACACCATCACATTTTGGTCACCCATGAGATCGCTTCGGTATGATTCAAAAGCAAAAATAATTGGTGTGTTTTCAGTAAATCTAGCCAAGTTATTAAGCTCGGTATGATTCTTTAAATAGTTGCGCCAAAAGCTTTCTATATCTTCTTTAACTAATCCTTGGCTTTGAGTACTTTGCGTTCGATATAAAATAGTCAACAGCCCACCAAAAAAGCCTGTGTCAGCTTCGCCTAATAGGGGGGATGAATCTAAAAATCGCCAAACTTGTTGCGGGTGCTTTTTATCAAAACTTTTAAAAGATGAAAAGTCCTCGATAACGCCCCGTATTTGGTAGGTATTCTCTTCAAGAACAATGGTTTGCCCAATAACATTTTCACTTTGTTTAAACGCTGTTTTCCATAAACTTTCACTTATCCAAACGCTATTGGTTAGGTTATTTACATTAGGAGACTCGCCAGTTAATACGGAAAGGCGGGTAACGTTATCAAGAAAATTAAGGGATGCGCGCAGGCGAGTTGCCGTATAAATATTGCCTGAAATATCAAGCTCACGTTCTCTTGCGTGATAGGTACTAAATTCACCAAGCCCTTTGTATTGTTGGCTAAGTGCAGCTATGCGCTGCTCTGTAAATATAGCGACATCTAATTCGTCCGACATTTTTATGTTGTAGCTTAGTCGGTATAAATTGTGTTCGTCGCTGATATCTGGCAAAGGTTTTAACATAAGGTTGCTCACCATAGAGGTTACCGTTAATACCGCTGCTAAGGTAAAACTCAAAGTCACCACAATAGGCAGTGATAACCTTGGTAGGCTAAATATTCTTTCCAAGCCGTGGCGAATTGCTCTTAAATAAAATCTCATACAACCTCCAGCTGGCGTTCAACAATAACTTCACCGTCGAATAGCCTGATCTGCCTTTGTGCCATTTGGCTGTATCTTTCATCATGAGTGACCATCACAATAGTGGCACCATCATCGTTTAGCTTTTTGAGCAATTGCATAACTGCATCGCCGTTTTCACTGTCGAGATTTCCGGTCGGTTCGTCTACTAACAAAAGGTCTGGATTGCCAACGATAGCTCGCGCGATGGCAACGCGTTGTTGCTGTCCACCAGATAACTGGGTTGGTTTATGGTTAACGCGGTGAGTCATATTTACACTTTCCAATGCAGACATCACTTTCTCTTGAATATCACTTTCACTGGCATTTCTGTGTTCAAGAGGCAGTGCTACGTTGTCAAATACAGTAAGACTCTCAATAAGATTAAAGGACTGAAATACGTAGCCAATATGTCGATTTCTCACGAGTGATCTTTGATCAACATTCAAGCCGTTCGTGTTTGTACCTGCTAGCAAGTATTCCCCTTCACTAGGTGTATCTAGCAGACCTAGAATATTGAGTAGTGTCGACTTTCCACAGCCTGATGGGCCAGAGATAGAGATAAATTCTTTCTCAGTAATTGAAAAGTTTATATTTTTAAGCGCCACCGTTTTTGCTTGACCACTGCCAAAAGATTTATTGATGTTTTTGATAGTTACAATCGTTGTCATTGTCTCAATTCCTATAGATTAATTTAACAGTAGCTGGCTGTGTTTAGACCATTTGCTTAAATCACTTGTGACTAGCAAATCGCCTGCTTTCGCACCAGAGTCTACAAGCAGCTTATTACCACTGAGCTCACCAAACGTAAGTTGTACTTTTTTCACTATCTTTTGTTCAGGGTCTTTAACAAAAATACTGTTTGATGATTGTGGTTTAAATCCCGGTTGTTGCACAACAAATAACGCATTTGGTTCGTGTCTAATAAAGAGCTCACTTGTTAAAGGTTGCGCTGGACGAATATTGACGGGAATTTCTCCTTCAAGTTGTGCTTCAGCCATAATAAATCCATTTTCGACGACGGAACTCAGTTGCGTTATCTTGCCTGATATTTGTGAATTATCATGCTTGATAGATAAGCTATTGCCAATATTAACTTTTTCAGCGATTCGTTGCGGTATGTTGAGTCGAGCAATAAGCGCAGACTGTGAGCCAATACGAGCGAGTGGCTCGCCTTGAACAACACGTTGACCAAGCTCTATATCTAGTCGTTGTATCGTTCCTTTCATTCCTGCAATAATCGTTAATTGCTTGATTTTGTTTTCAATTAGGTTAGTTCTTTGAACTTGCTGACTAAGCAGAATATCACTCTGTTTTTTTTCGAGCTTGTGCATTTCAATTAGCTTACTATAACGAAACTTAGCGAAATCCAATTTCTTAATGACTAATTCTTGAGTAAGTAACGCTTTTTCAAGATCTAACTTGGCAGCTATCCCTTTATCAATCAATTGTTTATTAACACTGACATCCATTTCAGCTACGGCTAACTGGCTTTCAAGATCCGCTAACTCTGCCTGAAATGCTAACGCAGCACTTTGTCGGCGAAACTCGGCAACATCATGTTCGTTTTTGATTTGCTCTAACGTAGATTTCTCGGAAAAGTATTCCTGCTCAAGATCGGGATTTGATAATATCGCGATTACCGTATCTTCTGTTACATCGTCTCCAGCACGAACGTAAATCTCATTTATTTGCCCTAGGCTAGGTGCACTGACGAGCCTTTCGAACTGAGATGCGTAACGGCCGAAAACGTTTGCGGTAACATTTAGTTCTCCTTCTTTCACTTCCACCGTTTGAATCATGTTTTCTTCGATAGAAGGCTCTATTGGAAGAAGGACGAAACAAAGCAGTAATAAGAGTGCTGCTATGGCAACTCCCAAACGGCTATATGATCGCCAAGATCTTTGTTTTGTTGACACCGACACGTCGAGTTTCATAAATACTCCGCTAATTTTCATTTACGAACATAGATAAGAAAAATTGATGCCAATATCGTAATTGTTAATGTTAACAGAGGGTTAGTGGTATTTTGTGGGTATTACTTAGTTAGTTTGAGTGCAATATCGCTCATTGATGCGCGTTTTTGAAGTGACAATTTCGCAAAGATTCTATTTTAGTCGAACCGACAAGCACTGTATCGCTAGTAACAATTGAATTGAGCTTGATTGACCAAGTTAATGCTGTATCACTTTATACTAAGTTTTGCTCGCTCTAACCGCACCGGGTGGTTCGCCAAGTGTATTCTTATATGCCTTTCTAAATGCAGCTTCTGATTCATAGCCACTTTTATCAGCAATTTGCGCCACAGAAAGCTGGGTTGTTTTTAGCATTTGCTTAGCTTCATTCATTCGCCATTTAGTTAAGTAGCGCATCGGGCTTTCACCCATATGTTGTCGAAAAGCATCGGATAAACTAGAGCGACTCATTAAGGCTTTTTCTGCTAAAGAGTCTAACGTCCACGCGAATTCTGGCTGTTGATGAATAGCATTTAGTGCCTTGCCCAGTTTAGTATCAAACAATGCCGTTAATAGTCCTTCGCCAAGTGTACCGTTCTCAAGCTGATTTCGCAGTGCTTCAATAAACAATAAGAAGGCAAGCTGATCAATAACCCGATAAAACCCTGGTCGCTTGTCGCTTAACTCTTTCAGAATCTGCACTATTAAAAACGTTAGGCGGTCGTCTTTGCTAGCCCCATCTGACTTAAGCACCATCGTTTGAGGTAAGGCGTCAAGAATGGGGAAGAAAGCTGGATTCTCAAATTCAAAAAATCCGCAAATCATGTGAGTAATGTCACCGTCATTACTCATTGGCTGATTGACAATTTCAGGAGAAGGTTTGTCTTCTGAACTAGACACAACATGGTGTGAATCATGAGGAAATATCACTAAATCATGTTTAGATAGCTTAGTAGTTTTTTGACCTTCTTGATGAAGCCATGCACTTCCTTCACCTATTAAGTGGAAAGGAATGCGTTTGCTACCTGCAGTATCAACTGCCCAAGTTCCACAAAAATTACCATCGACATAGACTTCAGCTCGCAAACTTAATTTTGTCAGCAAAACGCTAAGAGGATCTGGGCTATCCAAATAGATATTCGGTATTTCGGACATGACTTCTGGTAAATGAGATACAAGTATTGTGACGTTAAGGCAGTATAGTGTCTATCACAAACTGACTCAAGCGAGGTTAACTATGTCTAATATAACGGTTTATCACAAAGATTATTGCCCTTACTGTAAGGCTGCTAAGTCCTTGCTAAATGCCAAAGGTTTGCCATTTACAGAAATTGAAGTGACCGACAATGCAAAGGAGTTTTCCAACATGGTAAAAAGAAGTGGTCGAAAAACTGTACCGCAAATTTTTGTTGGTGATACCCATATCGGCGGTTTTGATGATCTGCAAGCATTGATTCAAACGCATGCTTTTCCCTTTCATCTTGTAGATGCGGCCTAACAGAAATAGCTTTTAAAAGAGGTGTTTGCGAAAGAGAAACGTTTTATTTTACTTTGTAATATCAATTAGTAAGTTGAATTGTAAATCCGATTTAGTCTTGAAAATTATCGAATCCGTTTCAAGGTACCTAGTAAAGTACCAAAGAGCGTTTATTAATGCAGACGCTTGGTAATAGATATTTATCTTGTGGTTGCAAAGTGATGTTGCTTCGTTTGAAAGAACATTAAATGCATTTTGATAAATGCTTCTCGCATTATTAACTTCGCTAAAAGGTATTTCATTTACCGCGAGCATCATGGCAATATCATACTCTCTAGGCATTCGAGATAAACACTCAAAATCGAGTATAAAATCAGTTTGCTTATTAAATAAAATATTACTGAAGTTAAAGTCGCCGTGACAAATGGCTAATGAATTGGCTGGGTTAACGAGCTCAGCCAGCTGGATAAGTACTCTATCAACCGTTTCTTGCACTTGATGTTTAAAAGGCTCGTCTAATTTTGCGTCATTTATTAATGATTGAAACAGTGTTTGGAAATCAACTGGTGTTACCGAACCAAGCTGACTTTTTTGTATTACAAGCGTGAAAAAATGATGAAACTTAGCCATTAAAGCTAAACTTTTTTTTAGTTTTTTTGTCGAGTTAATGGGGCTACTAGCAAGAGAAATTCCCTGCAAATGAGCCATTAAAATAAATTGAACCTCTTGGAATTCTCTCGCATGAATTAAACGGGGAGCGAATCCTTTGTGTGAGAGTGCATTCAATGCAATCAACTCATTGGTATAACTTTGCTGGCTGTTAAATACTTTAATAACAAACTGCGTGGGTAACTTTATTCTCGGGTGTTGCAGTTCAATTACTCTGACTAACTTTACGAGAAAGCATTGCTGACTTAACCCTTCAGTTGTTTTGCTGATGGTGTTAATTTCTTGGGCATTTAAGCCAAGGTTTTTCAGCAATGCTTTGATATTTGCCGCCATCTTTTTGCTTAGCATTCTTGTGCGATAACGAAAATTTTCATTTAAGCTGTTTGTGCTAATTTAGGCTCTGGCGATTGCGCAAGAAACGCTTTGCGCCAAGAAAAATAAGCAACTGTCGCAAGCACGACATATAGCATAAATAATACTGCTGTTGGGTTTAGCTCTTTGGCGTGATAAAGGTAAATCGATACTAAATCAATAATGATCCAATAGAGCCAGTTTTCCAATACGCGCTTCGCAACTAGGTAAGTAGCAAAGACAGCGAATACGGTTGTTGCTGCATCTAGGTACGGGAAGTGTGTAGGGGTAAAGTTATCCATTAACATACCTAAAGCTATAGATAAAACACTCAGTACACCAATGGCTTTAAGGTGGAAACTAGCGGAATATGTCTCTATTTCAATCTGATCACTTTGTTGCTTTTGTTTGTTTCTTTGCCAGTTAACCCAGCCAAAAACTGCCATAGCAAAATAGTAAACTTGCAGCGCACTGTCAGACCACAGGTAATATTCGTAGAAAATTACGGTATATAGCACTGTGCTTATCATCGCTGCTGGCCAACACCACAAGCTGCCACGTGCAGCTAAAATAACATAGGCTAGGGCAGTGATAACGGCGAATATTTCCGCAATACTGGTATTGGCGAAATAATTAAAAGCGTCACTAAACATAACTGGTACTACTCATCATTTAAAAGGTGAGAGCGATCACTGCCGATAAATTTACAGACAAAGACCGCTTCACCCACTGTTTCATGCACACGTTTCATTTCAGCCATGACCTGGGTCATCGCGAGATCATAGTCACCAAACACTTGGGTACTCATACCGCTAGTGACGACACGCAAGCCTTCTACACCTCTTAGCCTTTTGATAAACGCCCAGATATCATCTTTGTATTTATCATTTGCTAATGGATATAAGCTTAACTCAATAGAAATGTGCATGATAAAAGTACCTTAATTAAAAGTGGTAGTTGGCGGTAACACCGAATACTGCTGGCTCACCTAATTGATAGTATGCTTTATCAGTATACCCATCACGAGGGTCGTTACCAAAATAGAAACCTCGAGTTTGATAGTCTTCATCTGTTAAGTTACGGCCCCAAATAGTAATGTCCCAGTTATCTTGTCTGTACGCTAAAGATGCATTGACTAACTCTACGGCTTCAGATTTTTGGTCATGGCTATCAGAGAAATAGAATTCATCTTTTCCATCAACGGAGATATTGAAGATCCAAGCGTCAGAGATAAAGTAGTTAAGGCCTAGGTTAAACTGATATGATGGGGCATGCGCCTGATCTCTTCCTGATAGTGTGACTGTGCCGTCTTTTGATTCATAACTGAATGACTCATATTCAGAATTTAATAAGCCAAATGACCCGTATACCTCAAGGTTATCAGATAATTGCCAACCTGATTCAATTTCGATACCCGAATTTGTGCCGCTCGACGCGTTATCTAAATAGCTAATGAATTCAGTGGCACCAGACAGCGGGAAACCAATCTTAACTTGCATGTCTTTTCTGTCCATATAGAAAGCGACTGCACGCAAGTAACCTGCATTTTCAGCAAAAGTTGCTTTATAGCCTAGCTCATAGTTCCAAACGTATTCTGGATCAAATTCACGCTGTTCATCGGTTAGGGTACCACTGGTGTTTACACCGCCCGCTTTGTAACCTCTGTTGATAGAAGCGAAAACAAGTTCAGAAGAAGATAATTGATAATCTAGCACTAGCTTTCCGCCAAACATGGTATCTGAAGGATCTGCACTAAAATCATTGGAGTTACTATAATCCGCGTCTCTTTTTTCGACACGAAGGCCAGAAGTTAACGTCAACTTTTGGTTTAGTTCTGTTGCAAGTTCGGCGTAAGCAGCAAGTGTTGACGTATCAAAAGCTGATACGAAATCATCTTCCCAAGTGTAAAATCGCTCTAAGTCACTGTCATCTTGTTTGTAGTAAACACCGGCAACCCAGGAGGTTGTTTGACTGAAGATTCTGCTGTTTTCTTTTGAGGTTGCTCGAACTTCAATGGTTGCAGTTTGCTTATCTCGATAATAATGGTCTGTAGATGAATAACCGTCGAATTCTGCTAAACAGCCTGTTGGTGTAATGCAAGGATCTGGTGTGTACTCAGGATCATCTGAACGCCATTCATATTCACCATAAGCCCAATCTTCATCAAAGCCGTAAGATAAGTCGCTATCTGCAAAGCTCGAGATAACCTTAATGTCGGCTGATTCTAACGTTGTATAAGTGAATGTTGTTGCAATAGCTGATGTTTCTTGCGTATCAAATCCTGGTTGATCTGAGTAGGTATTACGGTTGTTATCTAATGAAAATGCGTCGTAGCCGTTGTCAAAGTCAAAATGCATTAATGTAACATCAAGAAATAAATCTGATGATAACTCGATCGCTAATTTACCACGTAGGCTTAATTCATCGCGATTGTTAGTATCATCAGCGTCTAAATAAAGATTATTAATGAAGCCATCGCTTTTGTATTGTTCTGCGGCAAAGCGATAGTTAACTTTTTCACTTGCTGGACCAGAAAGTACTAATCCCAAACCATAGCTATCATAGTTACCAGCAGTCGCTTTTACTTGTCCTTCAAAGCTATCACTTGGTTTTTTTGTCGTGATATTAACAACACCTGCAAGAGCGTTGGCACCGAATCTTGTACCTTGAGGGCCTCGGAATATTTCCGCTTGTTGCACATCAAACATCGACGAAATACTGCCAATACCGGTAAAGTCAACATCGTCGATAATAACACCAACTGACGGGTTAATAGGCTCTTGAAATTGGCTACGTTCACCAATACCACGAATTTGATAATAGCGAGCACGCTGTGAGCCACTGGCAAAGTTAACGTTAGGTGCTATCGCGATAACTTCTTCTAAGTTTTGCGCATTGCGTTTTAATATTTCTTGCTCTGTTAATAGGCTAACAGATGCTGTGCTTTTGTTGATATTGGTCGCACGAAAGTCACCCGTTACTTCAATAACTTCGATATCGTCTGTTTGCGAGTCTTGTGCAAATGCAATAGGAGAAAGGCTCGCTAAAATAGCAAGGGAAAGGGCAGTTTGTTTAAATGACATTGTGTACTCGTAATAATAAAAATAATAATTTACCAGCACATAAATGACGTAATTTGTATTGAACTAAAATGTCTATCATTCCTACGCTGGCATTATCCAGATCAGGTTCAATATTGGTAATCATGCAATTAACCAATATCAGGGTTTGTTTATAAAAACATCTCAGCCGAAAGCCGTTTCAGCACCCCTTGAGTTGACGCGAATTTTAGCAGGTAATTGCGTTAAGGTATATCACACATTAAAGCTTAATAAGAATTATTTACTATATAGAAAACAACTCTTTCCTAATCTTAGTGTAAAAGTAAAAATATTCTCGTAAACGCTGCATCAATATAGTTAATACAAGCGCACCAACTTAGTGCAGTAAAGCTGTAAGAAGAAGCGGCATTCATTATTATCTTATTGAAATTGTTATATTAAGTTCTTTTAGGAAGAGTTTTTGCTTATCTGTTATCGAATTAAATTAATAAAGAGCAAAAAATGACAAGCGTTGAAGTAAATTTTGATGGTTTAGTAGGTCCAACTCATAACTATGCAGGGCTATCTGAAGGAAATGTGGCTTCTTTGGCAAATGCTAAAGCGGTGTCAAACCCTAAGCAAGCGGCACTTCAAGGCCTGGCGAAAATGAAAGCAATGCACGACTTAGGGCTTGTGCAAGGTGTTTTTGCGCCGCAAGAACGGCCTGATATTTATGCTTTGAGAAGGCTAGGCTTTTCAGGTAGTAACGCACAGGTTTTGCAGGCTGCATTTAATGTATCTCCAGCATTGCTGGCGGCATGTTGTTCAGCCTCATCAATGTGGACCGCAAATGCCGCTACGGTGTCTCCATCTGCTGACACGCGCGACTCAAAAGTGCATTTTACCGCGGCAAATTTAGCAAATAAGTTTCACCGTTCATTAGAGCCGCTAACAACAAGTAGAATGTTAAGAGCTGTATTTTCTGATGATAACTTTTTTAAGCACCATCAACATTTAAATGATAACGAACACTTTGGTGATGAAGGCGCGGCTAATCACACACGACTTTGTTCTGATTATGGGGAGGAAGGGGTAGAAATATTCACTTACGGTCGATCTGCCTTTAATCGAGACGTAGGAAAGCCTGTTAAATATCCTGCCCGCCAAACACTAGAGGCAAGCCAGGCTATTGCCAGGCTCCACCAGTTACCAAAAGAAAACACTATTTTTGTTCAACAAAACCCTGAGGTGATAGATCAAGGTGTTTTTCATAATGACGTGATTGCTGTTGGTAATAAAAACCTGTTGTTATTTCATGAGCAAGCTTATTTAGATACCAAGAACTTTAAACAGAAATTAAGCGATAAACTTTCGTCCTCACAGCTTTATTTATTGGAGGTGACGAGCGAACAAGTGTCTATAGAAGATGCAGTAAATAGTTACCTGTTTAACTCACAGATCGTTTCTTTGAACAAACAAGATATGGCAATTATTGCTCCCATGCATTGCAGAGAAAACAATGCTGTATTTGATTTTCTAGAAACATTAAAAGCCGCTGAAAATCCTATAAAAGAAATACACTATTTTGACGTAAATGAAAGCATGAAAAATGGTGGTGGGCCAGCTTGTCTTCGATTGAGAGTCGCCTTACAGTCTCAAGAATTAGAGGCAGTAAACGAAAAATGTATCTTAACGGATGTTTTATACAGTCGTTTGGTGACTTGGGTAGAGAAGCATTATAGGGATAGGCTAACGGTGGACGATTTGCGTGATCCGCTGTTATTAATGGAATCAAGAGAAGCACTCGATCAATTAACGCAAATTTTGGCTCTTGGGTCGATTTATCGTTTCCAATCATAAGTTAAGAAAAAGACATATAGTTGCTGTCCTTAGCTTCTATATGTCCAGAGTGACAATTTACTTTTTACTTTTTTTGCCTTGTACCGCTTTAAATCGCGGGTTTGATTTACAAATAACGTAGACTTTTCCTCGACGGCGCACGACTTGGCAATCAGGGTGACGAGTTTTAGCACTTTTTAGTGAGCTTAATACCTGCATTACTTTTTACCGCCCATGCTAAAGCGCTTATTGAATTTAGCAATACGGCCATCATTTTTCGCGACTTTCTGTTTACCTGTGTAGTAGGGGTGAGACGCGCTAGAAACGTCGATAGTCATATAAGGGTAAGTTTTTCCTTGGTACTCAACCGTTCTTTCGGTTTTTAACGTTGAGCCTATAACAAAATAAGTGTCGGCTGTCGTATCGTGGAAGACAACGTCTCGGTATTCAGGGTGAATGTTTGGTTTCATAATTATCTAATTTTCGTAACGGGTTAATAGTAGCAGGAATAGTATGTTATATTGTAACATTTGTAAATGATAATTATTATTATTTGTGGATGGGGCTAATCTAAAAACAGTATTGATAGGCTAGTAACGATGAGGCTAATTCCTGCTAGTGTGTTTATTTTTTTCATAAGAGAGGTGTTATGACGGATTGCCAGCTTTCTCAGTTTACTGCCGGCAATAGCATATCTCTTAAAGCATGTAAAAGTGATAATAGTGGCGATTAACGCGTATTTTGTAAATTGAGCGAGTAAATGACTTTGACATTAAAAATGAAGGAAAATCAGCACTAAATAAAGCTGTTGCTTTGGGGGGACAATGTAATCAAGTGGGATTCAAAGAAAATATTGCTATTCTTACTACATATAAATTGAAACTTTAATAAGCGCTGCAATAGTTAAAAATACATACCAAGAAAAATGTTTTCCTTTACTTCCTACAAGTGCGATTACACCGTGAATTAAAAAGGTCGCTGCGATGACATTTGCGATGTCGTCAAAGGCTAAAGAGCCTTCAGATAAATAAAGTAAAATAATGGCGAAACCAAACCAGGCAATGGTTGTAAGGTGCCAGGCAAATCTTAGGGTATTTTTAGTGAACTCTTCGCTATTAAACAAACTAGGAAGTTTTCCTCGACGAAATAATCGAATTAAAATGTATCGCTCACCTAGATAGGAGTGAGCAATACCTATTGCAATTGTTAAGAATGCTGCGATTTTTAATAGCATTGAGAGTAACCTCTGATAAAAATACTTGATTCACTTTTAAGTCAAAAGCTTTTCTATTTTCCTGACAAAGCGCTCAAGCCTCTTGCTGTCGACATGTTCAGCTTTATAAAGAGAAATCATTTTAAATGAACAATTTTTTGCGCATGTATTAAGCAGAGCTATTTTTAGAATGCGTTTAACAGGTTGGCGAAGCACTAAGTAGTCGACCCACCTAGGTGAACCTAACGTGGTTATTACTTTCATTTCTTTTAAATTGGTTAATCCTGCTTTGATTGGCCCATAGTTATCTGCATGATGATATGCATGGCCAGGTGCCCAAACGCGGTCAAACCATCCTTTCAATATGGCGGGAAATCCAAACCACCAAGTAGGGAATATTAACACTAAGGATTCCGTTTCTTTTAATTGCTCTATGTCAGTTTGTAAACAGTCCGTGTTAAAGGAGTCTGTATAGTAGCTATCTCTTTCGTGGTTACTGAGCGCGGGTTTAAAGCTTTCATCGTATAGGTTTTTTATAGAAACGCTATAGCCTTTGTTTTCTAATTGGCGGATCGCTTTTTGCGCTAAATAATGGCATAAGCTATTTGATAGAGGGTGTGCGATGACCACTAAGCATTTCATAAGTTACTATTTGCCTTGAACTAGATGTTAAAACTATAAACGTTAGAGTGATAATAAAGTCTCCCCTACGGGGAGAGTCAATTGAAAAATCAATTTAATCTGTGCTTAAGAAAAGCTATCTTCAATTTGCGCATAACAATCATCAAGTAGAGCGACTTTGCGCGTTAAATCGTCTAGCTGTTCGATTAATACTAGTCGCATTTCAGCTAAGAAAGATTTAATTTTTAGCCAATTAATATTTCCTTCGCTATCGACAATAACTTGTTTAAGATGTGCAACGGAAATCCCCATTGCACGAGCTTCTTTAATGAGAATTAACAGTTCAAGGTCTGATTGCTTATAAACACGAAAAGTGCCTTTTTGGCGCGAAGGCTGGATAAGCCCTTTTTCTTCATAAAACCGAATGGATTTTATAGTTAAACCACTTTTCTTAGCTGCTTGGCCAATAAACATTTACGCATTTCCCTCGCTTTAATCGAATTGAAAGGTAAGATTTTATGCTAGATAGTTTTGAACCGACAAATTAATTGATCTTAAATTTTGAGCACTTGGTCGTTTAACGCAGCTTGATTCTGATTAACCGCCTTAAGTGCTCTAGAGATGACAAACGTATAAGTAAGACAAATTTAATTGTAGCCATGAAATTGATGGACTTTATATAATGAAGAGCTCCTGTATATCATGGTGATGTATACCTTGCTTACTATAGAAAATTTAAACTTTCAGTTATCAAATCAATCTCAATTATCAATTGGCTCTTTATCACTTGAGCAAGGGCAGTCATTGCTTGTATTGGGGGATAACGCGAGCGGTAAATCAGTACTGGCTCAAATTATATCTGGTGAAATTACCGATTTTCAGGGGAGCGTTGAGCTCAACGAGTCATTCACTACCTTAAGTTTTGAACTTGAAGAGCAAACGCTAGAGCAAGACAGGCTAAATGATCGCAGTAACTACATGGAAGAGGGCGAAGACACTGGCAGAACAGCCCAACAAGTTATTTTAGGTGAACAAGATTTTACTGACGCGGAATTTGTGCAAATCGTTGACCTTCTCGGTATTGAAAAGTTACTAAATAAGCCATTTAAAATTCTATCTACAGGTGAAACGCGTAAAGTCTTGATGGCAAGAGCATTAATGTCAAAGCCACGAGTTATGCTACTCGACGAACCATACGCTGGCTTAGATATAGGATCTCAACAACATTTGAGCGAAGTATTAAACAAGCTAGTTGCCCAAGGTATCAGTATCGTGTTGTTTGACTTTTATCATCAAAGTTTACCAAGTGCGATTGAGCATTTAGTGTACTTGCAAGACGGTAAGGTTGTCGTTTCAGGTCGACGTGAAGAGGTTATTCAGACGGAGCAGTGGCAAAAGCTTAACGAACATCATTATAGTCTTCCTCATCACTTACCCGACTGCATTCAATATAAGCACCTTGATAAAGAAACGCCATTGGTATCTCTTAATAATGTCTCGGTAAGTTTTAATCAAAAACCTGTCTTTAACCAATTAACTTGGCAGTTTGAACAAGGGCAGCATTGGCGAATATTAGGGCCAAATGGCTGTGGTAAGTCTACTTTGTTGGCGATGATTTCAGGTGATAGCCCTAAAGCGTATGGTAAAGATTTGCATTTGTTTGGGGTAAAACGTGGCAGTGGTGAATCAATTTGGGATATTAAGCGCCACTATGGTGTAGTCAGTGCTCAGCTACATCGAGACTATAGAGTGCCAACGACATTACTCCAAGTGGTTGTTTCTGGATTTTATGACAGCATCGGCCTATACGATAGTCCGAGTCGTCAACAAGTCATGATTGCTAGAGAATGGTTGGTTTTACTAGGTTTGGAGCAGCATGAAAATACCTATTTTCATCAGCTTTCTTATGGTGAGCAACGCTTAGTGCTAATCGCCCGCGCTGTAGTCAAACTTCCTATGATCCTCATTTTAGATGAACCTTGCCAAGGGCTAGATAACCACAATAGAGACAAAGTACTAGCGTTAATGGATTACATTGCTGCGAACAGTAAAACGCACTTGTTGTTTGTCAGTCACGATGTGCGTGACCAACTAGATTGTATCACTCACGAATTGGCGTTTTTTGAGACAAAAGTCAGTTTGAGCGAACAAAATACAGGTGGAGAATATTTAGGTTATAGTGCAACTTCACGAAAAATATAACAGTGATCGCTTTAAAAATTAATAAGGAGCCTCAACACGCATAGTTAGGCTCCTTTAACGATTATTTAGTGAACATTCTCTTTAACGTTTCATCTTTATCAATAAAGTGGTGTTTAAGAGCGCCAACAACATGCAATACGATAAAAGCGATAACAACTTCTGTTAATGAGCCATGGATCGTATGGCCAATAGAGGCAAGCGTTTCATTTAAAGGAATAGCATTGCCAGAAACTGCATCATAGTTGGCTGCTACAAGCTCTAATCCGAATACCTTGATCCCGTGGCCACCACCACCTGACATCATCATGCCTGAAATAGGGTAGAATAATGTAGAAAGAATCAGTCCCCAATGAATAATTTTAGCTACAAGCATTTGTAGCTTGTCAGATTGAGACACTGGCTTTGGCCAGCCTTCTTTTATTCTATTGATGACACGAAATAAGGCGAAAGCAATAATGATAACACCAAACGATTTATGAATGTCGTACAAGGCGTAAACCTCAAACTCTTCCATATAGATGCCCACTGCAATTAGGCAAATCATGCCTAAGCCAACAATACCATGTAAAATTTTAGTTTTGGCTGAAAGTCTCATATCCCCTCACTTAATTGAGCTAATAACCATGATGTGAGCTTAGATTAACGTACCAGGGGTTAAAGCAGGGTTAAGAGAATTAAACTGACTAACAATAAACGATAGTTACACTGTAACCTGAGTTGGTATCGTCAACAATTAACTGCCAGCCAAATTGTGCCGTGAGTTTTTCTACTAATTGCATACCTAACCCAAAGCCTAATTCGGTTTTTTCGTCTTTTTCGCTTGCAGAGAGCGTATCTCTGTTGACGATTTGTACTTTGTTGTTTTGTTGAATCACCTCTACTGTTCCAGCTTGTGTGTGTTGAAACGCATTTCTGACTAAGTTGTTCAACACGATAAGTGTTGGCACGTTTGGTAAAGAGCAAACACTGGTGTCGGTTGTCATTGTCACTTTTATATCCTTTCCGGCCAGTAAGTAATTGAGTTCTTGTTCTGTTTGCGTAACAAGTTCTCCTAATTTTATTGGCTCAAATGGCATTTCGGTTTCTGCGTCTCTTGAAAGCCAGAGCAAGGTCTCAGTCATGGATTTCATCGTAAAACTCGCACGTTGAATGCGATCTCTAATCGCACGCTCTTTTTCTGAAGGTGTAGGATTTACCTTTTCTAATAATGCGCTATTGCTTCTTAACACGGCGATAGGCGTTCTTAGTTCATGGCTGGCATAGCTTAGAAAACTCTGTTCGCGCTTTACTGATTTGGCCATTGAAAGCATGTTGTCATGAATAAGGCTAGCTAACTCATTTAACTCTTTAAAACGAAATTCTGGTTTAGGGTTATCTAAGTCTTTAATAGTTAATTGTTTCGCCCAAGCTTGCAGAGATTCCATCGGTAGGGCAATTTTTTTGAAGCTGTATAAAAGAATGAGTGCGAACGAAAGAATGGCGCCTAGGCCGATTAATACAACCAGCACCATAGGATCAATAAAAAACTCTTCATCATCATCCATTTCATCTTTGGAGGTGTGTATGTCTTCGTTAAAATGTGAGACAAAGTATTTTGTGTTGTCTCTTTCTACTACCATTAAAGAATAAGCTCGTTTGGGAGGCGCAATATAAATCCAATCTTCGAAAATAGAGTGATGAACGTTTATCTCTTCGGGTATTTCTGGAAAGCGCTTTTTAACGGGGGCAGGCACTTTATTCCAGTCAGAGGTTACATGGTAGCCCAAAATCGTTTGCTCATCTTTACCAGGCTCAGGAAAACTCTGTGCTACGTCATACATGGTATGTTGCATTGAAAAATCGATGGAATCGATAAACAAATGACCACTTTGATAAGAAAGGCCAGAAGCAATAATTAAAACAATGCCAGTAAGTAAAGTGAAGAGATAGGTTCTAATACTCATTTATTCTCCATTTTTTAATTTTTAGCTTTTACTTCTGTTTTAAAACAAAGCCAAAGCCAGCTTCGGTATCTAATGTAATATTGGCGTTTACTTTTTCTAATTGCTTTCGCAAATGATGAATGTGAACTTTTAAACTATTACTGTCAGGGTGTTCATCACCCCATACCGCTTGTAATAGCGATTTTCTTGCTACTGGGGTATTGGCTTCTCGCATGAGCTTTTCCAGTAGTTTAAAGGTTATCGGCGTTAGCTTTAAGGCGGAGGAGGCAAAGTTTGCTTCCTTACTTTGTAAGTTGAGTGTTAGTTTACCTAAATTTAGGCTAGCCACTTGTCCACTGCGCCTCTTTGACAAAGCAATAACTCGAACAAGTAACTCTTCAATTTCAAAAGGCTTTACTAAATAGTCATCAGTACCTGCATCAAAGCCAATCACTTTATCATTTAATGAATCTCTCGCTGTCAACATAATAATTGGAGTATCGTCGCTGTTTTCACGTACCTTTTGGCAAACAGAAATGCCGTCCAACCTTGGTAAATTAAGATCGAGAATAATAACTTGGTAGCTATTAGACTCGATAAACGACAGGCCTTGCACGCCATTGGAGACGTGATCACACGTAATTCCTTCAAGCTCAAAATAATCGACAACTGTTGCTGCCAGATCTAGGTCATCTTCTACTAGTAAAACGCTAATGCTCATTAACCAACTCTCTTTGTGAAGTTGCTTTAACTTTCATTTTCTCTATTAACTTTAATGCATCTTGGTGAATCATTAACATTGCTGGAATTAACAGCAAGGTAATAACAGTAGCAAATAGAATACCATAGCCTAAAGAAGCCGCAGCAGGAATGATAAATTGTGCTTGGGTGGAGGTTTCACTTAGCAGCGGCATCAAACCCGCATACGTGGTTATTGATGTCAGTAAAACTGCACGTAACCTTCCTGTACAAGCTTGTTGAATCGCATCAGACACAGCTAAGCCTTGTTTTTTCAAGTGATTAAAACGAGACACTAGCAATAAACTATCATTAACCACTACACCGCTTAGCGCCACAATGCCGTTAAACGATAGGATACTAAGCACCATATCATTTAACCAGTGACCTAAAATAGCACCAACCAGGCCAAAAGGTATCGCTGTCATAATAATGATTGGTTGAACGTATGAGCGCAAAGGAATAGCAAGTAAAATGTAAATACTCGCCATTGCGATTACAAACAAGCGAGTCATTGAGCCTGTTGTTTCGGCTTGCTCTTCTGCCTCTCCAGCAAAGTGAATATTTAAATCAGGGTATTTGTTTTCTAGTGCTGGAATTAAAGATACATTAAGCTTGTCCACCAATTCATTTGAAGAAATGACATCTTTATCAACTCTGGCACTTACATAAACGGCTGGCAAACCAGAGATTCGGGTAATTTCATTTTGTTGATAGTCTTCTAAAATGTTAGCAACTAGGCTTAATGGCACCGATTGTCCGTTGGCTAAGCGAACATTTGAATTCATTACATCATCAAGGGTTTGTCTTTGGTCTTCTGGGTAGCGAATTCTCACCTTAACTTCGTCTTTGCCCCGCTGATAACGCTGTACAATTTCACCACCAAACGCTTGTAGCACTTGTCTAGATAGGTCTTGAGTTGACATGCCAAGCGATAAGCCGCGTTCATTTAATGAAAATCTTAGCTGTGCTTGCCCAGAATCAAAATTGTCGTCTATGCCACCAACGCCTTGAATTTGTGAAATGGCCGATTTAATTTCTTGGCCAGCAGATTTTATGGTGTTGGTGTTCCACGCTTTTAGTTCTACTTTAAAATTATCGCCGCCGCCAAAGCCTGAGCGAATATCAAGCTTTCTTGTGCCTTCTGGCATGGGGGCTAATGCTTTCCATTGTTTTGCAAACTCGTTTAATCCATAAGGCGCAGATTTATCTAGTTCAACGACGACTGCACCTGCAAGGTCGCTTTCACCGATCACTTCCAGAGTGTCAATACTAGACCCTTGTTTGCCTTTTTCCTTCATTAGTACCTTGTCTGCTTCAATAGCGGCACGTTCTAAATACAGCAGGTTTTTATCGGTTTGGCCGAAGCTAGCGTCATTTTGCATGATAATATTTGCCTGAATAACGCTTCCTGGAATATCAGGGAAAAATGCAACGCGAACACCGCCAGTTGAAAGCATGCCTGTTACTAAAATAAAAATGGTGATAAAGGCAAAAAGTACAGCATAACGAAAGTTAATTGCCCACTTAATGGCTGGCGTATAAACGCGTTCACTGAACCACTGTAATCCGTTGTCAGCGCCTGCTTGTATTGTTGGCCATAGGTTTTTCATACCAGATGATGGCTTGCGATGGGTATTTAAGTTAGCCAGATGCGCAGGCAGTACAAGCTTTGATTCGACAACTGAAAGTAATAAACAAATAGTAACTATCACAGCAAATTGAGAGTAAACGGTTCCCATGCCACCTTCGACATTTGCTAAGGCAATAAATGTGGCTACTGTGGTTAACACACCAAAAATAGTTGGTGTCGCCACTTTTTGGGTGCCAACAATGGTACTTTTTAATGAGTCGCCTTGCGCTTTTCGGGTTGCGTAAATACTTTCCCCAACAACAACGGCATCATCAACAACGATACCTAGCGCAAGTATAAAGCCAAAGGTTGTCATTTCATTGATGGTCATGCCTGTAAAGTTATCCGTCATAAAAAACAACGTGCCACAAAAGATAAATGGCAGTCCTGCGGTCACCCAAAAAGCGACGCGAAGGTTTAAGAATACGGCTAAAACAAAGAATACTAAGGCGATACCCGTTAAGGCATTTTTAACTAACAAGGCTAGGCGATCTCTAATCAGCGTGCCGCCATCGTTCCACGTTTCAATGTTCACACCTTGAGGTAGTAGGGCGCTTTTTTGCCATTTTTCGACGATTTTATCAGCTTGTTCAACAATTTTTAGCACATCGCCATTTTCATCTACTTTAATTTCAACACCTATTCCTGGTTCTCCGTTGTATCGACCTATAACGAACACATCATCGGCAAAGTCATCCGACACTTTGGCGACGTCGCCCAAACGAATGAGTGTGCCATCGGCTAACGTAACCAAAGGGATTTTAGCGAAGTCTTGTTGACTGTAAGCTTGTTGAGAGACTTTTAATCTCACGACTTTCTCAGCATTACGTAAGCTAGTGCCAATAGCGGTAGAGGACTCGCCATTAACAATGGCAGCAACGTCAGTAAATGATAAGTTGTATGCCTGTAACTTTTGTTCATCTAGCTCAATTGACATCATCGGCTCAGCTTTGCCTTTGATGCTGACGTTTGAAATTGAAGGCTGAGCGATTAAATCTGCTTTTACACGTTCTGCAAGTGCTTGTAACGCTGAACGATCGGCAGAGCCGTATATTTTGATTGAGTAAGCATGCTCTAAGTACGTATTTTTATCGATAACAGGTTTTTCAGCCTCTACAGGAAAGTTGTAAATGGCATCGACCTTTGCTTTGATGTCTCTTAATAAAATGTCTATATCATAGCTAGAAACACTTTCAACCGTTACTGTGCTGCCACCAGAGTTTGAATTTGAAGTGATTCGCTTAATGCCTTGTACTGTCGCAAGCGCTTCTTCAATTTTTATAGCAATACCTTCTTCTGAAAGCACTGCATCACCACTGTCATAGGCAACTGAAATACTGATTGAATCTGTCGGCCAAGGCGGAAACGCCTCCTTTCGTAATTGATTAAACGATAGTATGCCAAGGAGAATTATCGATAACATCAGCAAGTTTGCGGCAACGGTATTGCCAGCAAACCATGCGATAATGCCTTTATTGTGTTCTTGCTGTGTCATTATAGGTTTTCCTCAGTTGGTGAAGTTGCTGAGTTTGATAATGAAACCATACTGTTTGTTGGTAACGACTCTACAATCGGCGTAACCTTCATATTTTCGAGATAACTTGCAAGCGGGCGCTTAACAATTTTCCCTGAAAAAATCGAATGGCTAGGTCGCACATAGACAAATGAGTCTTTCGAGAATACATGCTCTACCGGTAGTTTTTTCAGCAAATTGTCGTTATTTACTTGCCAAACAGTTGAATCGCTAATTAGTGCTGAAGACGGTAACTTCCAAACCTGTTTTTGGGTTTCACCTGTAATTTCTGCTTTAACAAAAGTGCCAGGGTATAGCGGCTTTTGTTGAGACAGTGGCATGCGAACCGAAGCAATTAAAGAACGCTGTCTACTTGCCTGATCTAAGTGCAGTTCAACACGGTCAATGTCGGCTTGCCAGCGAGCTGAGCTTGCTTCGTTAGTTAGCGTTACTTTGATATTAGTGCTGGACGAAGGAATTAATTGCCATTGTTGTTCTGATAAAGGCAATTTTACTTCGAATATACTGTCATCATATAAGGTAACTAACGTTGTGCCTTGCTGGACAATACTGCCAATTTGTACATCTCGGCTAACGAGTAAGGAATTGAATGGCGCATAAATTCGAGTTTGTGCTAAATCATATTCCGCTCTATCTAAGTTCTTTAGAGCGAAGTCATATTTTGCTTGTGCCACCTCTAACTGCAATTTAGATGCTTGCTTAGCGTTATTACCAGAGCGGCGCTGCTCAGCAATGGCTAAATCGTTGTTTACCTTTTCTTGTGCAAGTGACAATTTTGCTTCGGCTAACGATGCCTTAGCGTTTGCTAAAGCTTGTTGAAATTCGACATCCTCAATTTCTATTAGTAGCTCTCCTTGCTTAAATTGAGCACCAGATAAAAGTTTAGGTGATAGATAAACAACCTTGCCGCTAACTTGCGATGTCAACGCTAATTCACTTCTAGGTTTGACTTCACCATAGGCGCTTACTTTGGTTGTTTCATTAATAAATTCAACTTGTTCAATGGAAACACTTGGGTACTGAATGTCAATCGATGGAGGCGGCGTCGCTTGCTGATTCTTTGAAAGTGCACCATTAACTGCAACAGCTAAAAAAATACTCGCGGCGGCAACTACTGTCACTAACGCTTTTTTATTGAAAAATGCCATAACTAAATCCTACTTAGAGCTGCCTGATTTATGAATTTATCAATGAGATAAAGCCCGCAGGCATGAAAACGTAATTGTCGTTTATATGCTCGTATAGTAAGACTAGGCGAGTTAAGGAGGGGTTAAATTCTGAAACAGGTTTTAAAAAATGTTGTTGTTACTTCTATATGGGAACGATAAAGGAAAATAATCGACTTTAGCTATACAAAGCAGTAAAAAGAAAACCCGCAACGATAAGTATTTATCGTTGCGGGTTTTGAGTAAATTAGCTTTGACTTGTTAGCACTTAGGCAAAGAACCAAATCAAACAAAAATCACTTGAATCGCTTATTTACAAATCTATTCAAATAAAGAAGCAATGTCGTCAATAGCGACTAATGTTTTTTCGCCTGTGATACGATTCTTAACTTCGATTTTTCCTTCATCCAAATTGCGCTCACCAACAATAAGTAGAATCGGTGTACCGATTAATTCGTGATCCGCGAACATAACGCCAGGACGCTCTTTTCTGTCATCAAATAGAATATCTTTACCTGCATTGCGCAAGTTTTCATATAAGCCTTCTGCCGTTTCTTTTACGCGAGCAGATTTTGCCATATTCATTGGGACGATAGCTGCGTCAAATGGAGCTAAAGCTTTAGGCCATTTGATACCATATTTGTCGTGGTTCTGTTCAATAGCCGCTGCAACAATACGAGAAACACCGATACCGTAACAACCCATTGTTAATGTTTGATTTTTACCTGATTCAGTTAATACGCCGCAATTCATTGCTTTTGCGTACTTTTCGCCAAGTTGGAAAATATGGCCAACTTCAATACCGCGCTTAATAACAAGTTTACCATTGCCACAAGGGCTTGGGTCGCCCTCTTGAACGTTGCGAATATCTTCTACTTGGTATTCAGCACAATCTCTATCCCAGTTTGCACCAGTGAAGTGAACGTCGTTTTTGTTTGCACCACAAACAAAGTCACCTAAGTGAGCTGCACTGCGATCAACGATGACCTTAACGTTCAGGCCAACTGGGCCAATTGAGCCTGCATCACAACCTGCTGCTGCTTTAATTTGCTCGTCAGAAGCAAATGTTAGTGGACTAGCAATACCTGCTAAATTTTCTGCCTTAATTTCATTTAATTGATGATCGCCACGAACAACTAATGCGATTACCGCTTGTTCTTCGTTTTCATCAGCTTCACCTAACACTAAAAGTGTTTTAACCGTGTTTGCTGCATCAACTTTTAAGAGGGCAGCAACTTCGTCAATTGTTTTAGCGTTTGGCGTGTCTACTTCTGTTAACTCTTGGCTAGCGGCAGGGCGCTCGCCTTCAGGCGCTATAGCTTCCGCTTTTTCAATGTTTGCGGCAAAGTCGCTGCCATCACTGAAGACAATATCATCTTCGCCAGAATCAGCTAACACGTGGAATTCATGCGAACCTTCACCACCAATTGAGCCATTGTCAGCAACAACAGGGCGGTAATCTAAACCTAAGCGTTCAAAGATGCGGCAATATGCATCGAACATGACTTGGTAAGTCTCTTTCAAACAGTCATCAGTGATATGGAACGAGTACGCATCTTTCATTAAGAATTCGCGGCCACGCATAACACCGAAGCGAGGACGAATTTCATCACGGAACTTGGTTTGAATTTGGAACAAGTTCAACGGAAGTTGTTTGTAGCTGCTAATCTCATTTGAAATAAGCTTTGTAATCACTTCTTCATGTGTTGGACCTAGAACAAAAGGGCGCTCATGTCTGTCTTGCAAACGCGCAAGCTCTGGGCCGTAGTCGTCCCAGCGCCCCGACTCTTGCCATAAATCTGCCGGTTGAACCATTGGCATTAATGTCTCAATAGCACCAGCACGTTCCATTTCTTCTCGAACAACACGTTCTACTTTCTTTAAAACGCGTAAACCAGTGGGTAACCAAGTATATAAGCCTGAAGCAACGTGGCGAATAAGGCCGGCACGTAACATTAATTGGTGGCTGATAACTTCTGCATGAGCAGGGGTTTCTTTCAACGTGGAAAGTAAATATTGGCTAGTACGCATGAAAAAAGAATTCCGTAGATTTAAAGAAATTTTTAAAATTAGTGCCTTTATTCTAGCAGGGGAATGAACAGGTAAAAAGAGTAAATTTCGCCTTAAATTAGGCTAATTTTGACAAGTTGCGAAGAATAGCGGACTTATTAAGAAAATAATTAGCTTTAACGGGTCATTTTCTTAACAAACACTACCACGAATAAGGCAATGGTAAAGCTTCCTGTAAAGGCTTCAATAGCAGCTACTGCACGGGAGACTCCAACTGGGGTAAAGTCTCCATACCCTAAGGTGGTGAAGGTTACTACAGAGTAGTAAAGGCAAGACATAAACAATGAGAAGTTTTCTTTAAGACTCGCGTTAGAGTTGTAGGCTATTACTTCTCCTTGGTAGCTTAATCCAGTATGAGTGTATATAGTCGCGCAAATTAAGATCATTAACATTGATATGCCGACAATTCTGATAGGGTCTTCGCCATAACCACAAAAGAGATCGACGATTTTAGAGCCTAGTCGTTTAAACGAGTATTTAGGCATTTGCATGCGCCTTGTGGTTAGCTCTCGTTGAATAAGCTGACCAGACACAGTAAATATACCTTCTATTTCTGCGTGTTTACGTAAGTCCCGATATATTTCTTCTGATTGCTCGTAATAGTCGAGAGCGGTAGAAAGGTTTCTATTTTTTAACGCTTTTGCGGCGAGTAACTCTTGTTTGAGCTTCTTGCCATAATTGATATGCTCAATTTTGCTTCCTTTCCATTTAACCCCTAGCATGTTAGCACCGACTAAGTTAGCACAATTAAGTTTTGCATAACGCACGTCTGCTTTCATTATGCTGGCGTTTTCTAAGTTTATATTAAATAAATGGGCGCCAGAAAGATTTGCGCGATAAAAGTCGGCATAAGAAAAGTCAAAACCGGTTTTGTGATTGTGATTAACTAAATCAATGTGATTAAGGTCGGCACCTTTTAAAATTACACCACGTGTAACACCACCATTTCTAGCGTAGTGTTCTAGTTTTTCTTTAACATCTGGGCCAGACTTATCAGCACTAGGATCGTGCCAATAACAAAAATGACCATCTTGAGCGTGTTCCTTACACTTAACTCCGTCTGGGTCGTCGTACTGGCAAAGTCTTTTTTCATCGCTCATATCCATAGTATAGACAGCAATACCGGATACGCTAAATCTTAGATAGGAATTTACGCCGAAAAATGACCAGTTTTTATATTGTTACTATGTTTACTAATGGCAAAAATAGAATACTAGATTAAGAAAAAGAAATACGTTTTCTACCACCAGTTTTGGCCGGCATTTCGTTAGAGGCAGGTGAGCGCTGCTTTTTGCTTTTACTGCTGTTGTGCCTAGCCTTTGGTTTTGCTTTTTTATCATTCGCTATATTGCTGGCGGAAGGATTTTTCGCTTTTGGCTTTTTCACCGGTTCGGTAACGGGACTGTGGCAAACAAGCACTATCTGCTCACCGTTAAATTCCACGAAATCACCATGGTATATTTTTTTACGCTTTTGCCATTCAACTTCGCCATTAACTATTACGTAGCCTTCGTGGATCAACATTTTCGCTTCACCACCACCACTGACCAGGTCGGCAATTTTTAATAGTTTATATAATTCAATTGGTTGGCTATCGATTTCTACTTCGAGCATATTTGGCGTATCACTTTGGTGGATTAAGTTATTTATTGGTGGCTATCGCGATATTGGCCTATCACGTTTTCAATGGTCATTATGCCAAACATTACTTTTCGAATAAAACTTTCTGAACTACTAATTAAATTAAAGTTAGGGTGTTTAGACCAAATATCTTGCAGTTTGTTGTCGAGCTCTATTGCTGCTTGTTCTGATTCATTACGAATAGGGTTGTTACTGCGAATACTTTCTCCAGATTTGGCCGCTGTTTCAAAGAAAATAACCGCATCATATCGGGCAAACTCTTCTTCAATGCTCGTGTTCATTTGTTTGAAGTAGTCTTCGTCGCTATCGGGCCAATAAGCAAGCCCGTCCAAAGAGCCGCGATCACATAAAATTAAACAATCTGGATAGGTTGCTCGTTGAATATCTTCTAGATTTTTTTGCAACTGAAAGATGGCTTTTTGTTGCGCTTTTAATACGCTATCGTCAGTTGAACGTTCTACGCCACCACTAAAAATCATGGTAGCTGCTTCGGGAACAGACGCAATTTTACCGGCGAATTCTCGGCGTATTAAATCTAAGGCAGTAGTTTTACCGCCCCCTGGGCCACCTGTTAATACGATACGTTTTCGAAGTTTGTCCATATTCATTGCTGATCTCTACAAAATTCTAGTGGTTTGCGCTTTTTCCAGATAAACCGCGATTGCTTTCGATGTCGGTGTAAATGATTTATCGCCAACACTATCTAACGGTACCAATGGATTGGTCTCTGGGTAATACGCAGCTAAGTTTCCTCTGGGAATATCGTAAAACACTAATGAAAATTCCGTTACTTGTCTTTGATTATCATCAAACCAAATAGAGGTAATGTCGACACTGTCACCTTCATCAAAACCTAATTTATGTGCATCTTTTTCATTGATAAACAATACTTTCCTATTATTCTCGATACCTCGGTATCTGTCGTGCATACCGTAAATAGTGGTATTGTATTGGTCATGAGATCTTAACGATTGCAGAGTGAAAAGCTGGTGCTTTTTATTGGATTGTTCGAAAGTTTCTGCGACGAGCTGTTTGGGTAACTGGTTGGCAGAAAACTGTGCTTTGTTGTCGCTAGTATGCCAAGTTAGCGCGCGAGCGCTATTACCTAAATAAAAGCCACCCGGGGTTTTTATTTTGTTATTAAACTCGTTAAAAGAGGGCAGTGTTTGTTCGATTAGTTCTCTAATTTTACGGTAGTCTTTAGTTAACTCTAGCCAATTAATATCACTATTCGGAATTACCGCTTGTGCAATATTCGCGACAATATTAACTTCTGAACGTAAATTTGTTGATAAAGGCTCTACATTGCCTTGAGAAGCATGCACCATAGAAAATGTATCTTCTACGGTAATTTTTTGCTCTCCGCTTTCTTGTCTATCTATTTCGGTTCGGCCTAAACATGGCAAAATAAGGGCATCTTTACCCATGTATAAATGGCTTCGATTTAACTTAGTACTAATCTGAACATTTAGCTCGGTATTATTAAGCGCCTTTATAATCTCTTCTGTATCAGGACCAGCAGCGGCTAAATTCCCACCTAAACAAACCAGTGTTTTACTTTCTTTGGCTAAAAATGCTTTTAACGCATGATAGACGTTATGACCAGGTTCATAAGGTAGCTCTGCTTGAGTTAACTTTTGTAAGCTGTCGATAAACTCAGGTTTTGCTTTTTCATTAATGCCAACTGTTCTGTTGCCTTGTACGTTGGAATGGCCTCTAACAGGGCATAATCCAGCACCTGATTTACCTATATTTCCGTTTAACAGTTGTAAGTTAACAATCTCTTTGATGGTATCAACTGAGTGTTTATGCTGGGTGATACCCATTGCCCAAGTAATGATAACTTTTCTGCCTGCTAAATAAATTGCTGCAGCTTGCTGGATTTCCGCTTCTGTTAAACCTGATTGCTGGCAGATACTGTCCCACGAAGTCTGTTCTACCGTACTTAAATACTTATCAAAACCTGAGCAATGCTTTTCTATAAAGCCATTATCGATAACTGGTGCTTGGTTATTAGCTTGTGCTTCGTGATTTTTCTCAATTATGGCTTTAACTATGCCACGTATCGCTGCCATATCTCCGCCAAGTTTAGGCGTGAAATAGGCATGGCTGATTGTGGTGGCGCTAGTAGTTAGCAGCTCTACTGGATCTTGCGGGCTGGCGAATTTTTCTAAAGCGACTTCTTTTAAATTGTTAAAACTAACGATTTTACAGCCATTTTTTGCTGCTTTACGCAGGGCGTTCATCATCCTCGGATGGTTGGAACCAGGGTTTTGGCCGAAAACAAAGATAGTATCAGCGTGATCGAAGTCGTCTAAAGTAACCGTTCCTTTACCAATGCCAATGCTTTCCGTTAACGCAACACCACTCGCCTCATGACACATATTTGAGCAATCAGGAAAATTATTTGTACCAAACATACGACCAAACAACTGATAGAGAAAAGCTGCTTCATTACTTGCTCGACCTGAAGTGTAAAACTCAGCCTGATTTGGGTGTTTGAGGTTTGATAGGTGCTTTGCTATTAAGGAAAAAGCATCTTGCCAGTCTATAGGAAGGTATTTATCAGATTTTGCATCATAACGCATTGGCTCCGTTAATCTGCCTTGGTATTCAAGCCAGTAATCGCTTTGTTTGCGTAACGAGGAAACTGTATGAGCAGAAAAAAACTCATTGTCTACTTGCTTTGCTGTAGATTCCCAAGCAATCGCTTTTGCGCCATTTTCACAAAACTTAAACAGCCCGTCTTTTTGATCGCCCCATGCGCAACCTGGGCAATCAAAGCCTTTATCTTGGTTAGCTTTCAGTAAACTTCTTAGATTAGTTGAAGGTTGCTGACTTTTTACTATGTGTTTTAACGTTGACGCTAGAGAAGGCAAACCACCTGCTTTAGTTGGCTTGTTAACCTTTCTGAATTCTGAAGAAGTTTTAGTCACTATGGTTACCGCGTAAATGCTCGATACTTTATACCCTAAGTATTATTTAACTTCCGGCGGGTAATCTCAAGCAAACAAAGCGGATTTACTTATGGGTGGGGTGAGAATTAGGAAAATTACATTTACAGATGAGACTTGTAATTTATCGCGTAAACCTGTGATTGGTCTTTGCCTAAGTTATGTCCAAATATTTCCATTAATGACATTAGATTTCTAATCCGAGGTTTGTCGTAGTTTTACCTCAACTAACCGCAGATGAACTGTTAAAAACTGTAGCTTTAACTAATTTAAATTCCAACAGGTGTTTTAGCCAGCGAAGTTTAGCTGTTAATGGAGAAATAGATGAAACTTACCTCACATGCACTTTCCAATCCTGCATCGGTTGCAGTAGCTGTTGCCTTGCTGCTATTAGCGGGGCTAGTTAGCTTAAGTAACCTACCTGTTCAGCTATTTCCTGATATTGAGCGCCCTAGAATTGCCGTACAAACTTTCTGGAGAGCTGCTTCTCCACAAGAAATTGAATCAGAAATTATCGAGCCTCAGGAACAAGTACTTCGCGGTATACCAGGTATGGTGAGCATGAATGCTTTTGCCAACAGAGGTGCCGCTTTCATTAATTTAGAATTTTCTGTTGGCACCGATATGGACCAAGCCTTGATAGAGGTAATAAGTCGCATGACTAGGGTGCAGAATTTGCCTAGAGATGCGCGACCACCAAGAATTATGCTTGGTGGGTTTGGTGGGGGAACTCCTGCCTTGACTTTCTTTTTTCTTCAAGCGCTTCCAGGCAATGATAAAGGGATTGATGAATATATAGATTTTACTAATGATGTCATTCGACCTCGTATCGAGTCGGTTGAAGGGGTAGCAAATGTACAAACCTTTACCGAGCGAAATCGAGAACAATTGCAAATTCGCTTTGATCCAATAAAAGCCGCTGATTTTGGCATTCAAATTCCACAACTTATTTCACTAGTCTCTTCTAATAATGATGTTTCCGGCGGTTTTATTGACGTTGGACGGAGACAGTATACGTTGAGGTTTAGCGGTAAATATGGCGTTAATGAATTAGAAAACCTCATTTTAGAATCACGAAACGGCCGGAACATACGTTTATCTGATGTTGCGTCCGTTGAAATTAGTCGCCCTGACAAACAAAATGTCGCGGTACAGAATGGTAACCCCGCATTCTCACTACGTATAGATCGCATTAGCGGCGCAAACGTACTCGACACCTTAAATAGGGTAAAAGCTGAAATAGAGAGTATTAACAGTGAACTGCTTGCGGATAAAAAGCTTGTTTTAGTGCAATCCTTCGATGCGTCGGTCTTTATTTACCGCGCTATTAGTCTCGTTACTAGTAATATCGTGGTTGGTGTATTTCTGGCAGTTTCTATCTTGTGGTTTTTCGTTAGACGATTGAGAGCAACGTTGATAATCGCTACAGCGATTCCGATATGTTTGCTAACCACTTTTTTCGTACTAAACATTACAGGGCGTTCCCTTAATGTGATTTCGTTGGCAGGTCTTGCTTTCGCCGTAGGTATGGTGCTAGATGCAGCAATAGTTGTACTAGAAAATATCTTACGATTGCGGGATAAGGGTGAAGATCGTCACCAAAGTGCTGAACTTGGTGCCAAACAGGTGTGGGGAGCACTGATGGCATCAACGGCGACTACGGTGGCGATTTTTCTACCCGTTTTCTTTTTAAAAGATATAGAAGGGCAGTTATTTGGTGATTTGGCGTTAACAATTGCCATAGCGGTTTCTGTATCTTTATTAGTCGCAATTTTATTATTGCCAGTATTGGCGAAATACTTTTTAAAGCAGGATTCGGTAAAAGATCCTCATCAACAGTTTTGGCAAGGCATTAGTCAAAAGGTGATGAAGCTAACCGCGACTAGCAAGAGACGCAAAATAATTGCTTCAACTATGTTATTCGTTCCCGTCTTAGTGACTTATTTAGTCTTTCCCACCATGGACTACTTGCCCCCAGTAAAACGCGACGCTGTTGACGCTAGATTGCAGTTTCCGCCTGGTGCAAACATCAAAGTGATTGAAAAAGAAGTCGTTGATCGCATTGTAAAACGATTAGAGCCTTACATGAGTGGCGAAAAGCAACCTGCGTTGAAAAACTACTATTTGTTTAGTGGCCCATTTGGCGGAAATCTAGGTGTTAGGGCGCAAGATCAATCTCAAGTAAATGAGCTATTGAAGGTTGTAAGGGAAGAGATACTTGTAGATTTACCCGATACTAACGCATTTGCTTTTCAGGGGAACTTGTTTGGTGGCTTTGGTGGTGGTCGTCAAGTTAGCCTAAATTTGCAATCTCGAGATTATGCTGCTCTACAAGATGTCGCTCGCCAAGGGGTAGAGTGGGTAAAAGCTGCTATTCCTGAAGCTTCAGTTAGTGCCAACCCAACGCCATTGAATGCCGAGCCAGAGTTACGTTTGTATCCGCAAGATCGTCACATCCTTGAACAAGGCTGGAACCGACGAGATTTAGGGCGCGTTGTTCGCACCTTGGGGGATGGGCTATACGTTGGCGAGTATTTTAACGGTAGTAAACGCTTAGACATGATATTGCGCTCAAACGATTGGCAAACTCCAGAGCAATTGGCTGACGCGCCTGTTGTTACTGGTAATGGCAATATTACGCAACTTTCTACTCTTGTAGATATTCAGCGAACGGTCGGTCCGTCACGCTTAACCAGAGTTGGCGGTAAAAGAACGATTTCGTTAAACATCAGCCCACCTGAAGGCTGGTCGCTAGAGCAAACTATCGCGGTATTAAAAGACAAAGTAGAGCCTCAACTACGTGAAGTATTACCGCAGGATGGCAACCTAATTTATGGTGGAAGCGCAGACCAATTGGAAAAAGCTATTGGTGTAATGTCGAAGAATTTCGCCTTTGCTTTAATCATTCTTTTCTTACTGCTTGCCGCATTGTTTAAGTCGATGAAAGACAGTCTATTAGTGTTGATTACTATTCCGTTAGCTACAGTGGGCGGCATATTAGCGCTTAGCGCTTTAAATTGGTTTACTTTCCAACCTTTAGATTTACTGACCATGATAGGTTTCGTTATCTTGCTTGGTTTAGTCGTTAACAATGCGATTTTGCTTGTACATCAAACAAGAATGTCTCAATTGCAAGGAAACTCAAGAGAACATGCAGTTTTTGATGCTTTATCTGTGCGTTTACGACCTATCTTTATGAGTACGTTAACAAGCTTTTTCGGCATGTTGCCGCTTTTGTTAATGCCTGGAGCGGGCAGCGTGATATATCGAGGTTTAGCTTCGGTTATCGTTGGTGGTCTGGCAGTAAGTACTGTTTTTACTATTGTACTTTTACCTTGCCTGTTAAGAATGTCGCGTAGTGATTTTAACTTTATTTCTTATTTAATAAAAATCGACGCAGTGAATTTCGCTAAAGAAAACAATAGCCCTGTGTCGACTAGTGCCCAGTCTACGGAGATCAAATAATGAAAAAATTAGTATTTTTGGTGGCTTTGGTCACTCAGTCTAGTTTTGTCGCCAATGTTAATGCTGAGCAATCAGCCCAATTGGTTAGCGTTGCAAAAGTGAAAACTGAAAAAGTTAGCCCAACGGTTTGGATACCCGGAAATGTGGAAAGCCGACGCAATGCTCCGTTATCAGCGGAACAGGCTGGACAATTATTATGGGTTGTTGATGTTGGTAAAGAGCTTGAAAAGGGCGATGTTATTGCACAGATAGATGATAGACACCTTAAATTGCAAATTGCCCAACAAAAGGCCGAATTAGCTCAACATCAAGCAAGTGTTACGTATTTGCAGAAGCAAAAGAAACGTTTGCTGATGTTAAAAAAAGACAATAATACTTCAGTAAGTGAGCTTGAAAGTACCATTAGAGATCTTGATATTGCAAAAAGTCGTATGCAGGCTTTGAAATTGGCAGCTCAGCAAACGCAGCTTGCCATTGATAAAACTAAAATAGTATCTCCGTTTGCCGGTCATATCAGCGAACGATTTGTCACAGAAGGAGAGCTAATTACACCAGGTAGACCAATAGTTCGTTTAGTTGATACTACGCATCTTGATATTCAGGTGGCGGCACCATTGCACCTTGCTGAATATTTAAATAAGGAAAAAATGCTGCTGGTGAAATGGCGAGATAACATTGTCGAGTTACCCGTACGTACCTGGAGTTTAGCAGGCGATAGAGCAACGCGAACCTTTGATTTAAAACTGGCAGCAGACAATTTGAATTTGATTTCGGGCACTGCTGTCTCTGTTTCTCTTCCTAAAAGTACACCAACGATTACCACCTTAGTGCCTCGTGATGCCATTTTGATTCGAGAGAATGAAACCTTTGTTATGGTGAAAGATGAAGACAGTAAAGCGCAAAAAGTCATTGTTCGTTTAGGACAAGGTGTTGATGAATGGATTGCTGTTTCAGGTGAGCTGTATTCAGGAGACCAAGTTATAGTCAGGGGGGGAGAGCGCTTACAAGCAGGCACTTTGGTGAGGCTTGAGCAACAAGATATAGTCGCACAGCGTTAGTTTAGGTTAACGTCAATTAATTTGAGTTGTCTTCGAAAATATACTGGTATTAAAATGTTAAGTATTATTGAGTCAATTTAGTTTAGCCGCTGCAGTGGTATAGAAAATCAAATGGAAAGTCAAAAGTACAAGGGATCAACGAAACCCTATGTCGTTGTGTTGTCTGGTGCAGGTATGAGTGCGGAAAGTGGTATAGCTACGTTCCGCGATGCTAATGGTTTATGGGAAGGGCATGATGTGATGGAAGTGGCTTCACCACAAGGGTGGCAGGCTGATCCAGAGTTAGTGTTAACCTTCTACAACCAACGCCGCGCTCAGCTGTTGACTGTAGTACCTAATGCGGCTCATCAGGCGCTAGCCGAGTTAGAAAAGCATGCGCATGTCAGTATCGTAACGCAAAATGTCGATGACCTTCACGAGCGAGCAGGCTCTGAACACGTCATTCATTTACATGGTGAATTATTAAAAGTGCAAAGTACTAAAGATTCATCCCTTACTTACTCATGGCGTAAAGATATTGTAATAGGTGATACTTGTGACCTTAACAGCCAATTAAGGCCAGCGATTGTTTGGTTTGGAGAGCAAGTTCCTATGCTAGATGTTGCTATTGCTGAAGTGCTAAAAGCGGATATTATTTTAGTGATTGGTACTTCGATGCAAGTGTATCCTGCAGCAGGCTTAGTGTCATTTGCTCAGTCCCATTGCAAAATTATCTATGTTGACCCATCTCCTAACGTAAATGAAGCATTGGCAGCGACTAATGATTTGACGGTTATGTCAGAAAGCGCTGTTAATGCTATCCCGTCTATTTGCGCAGAAATAGCCAATGAATGGGGTTAAGTTTCTAGCTTTATAATAATGCGAAAATTTTCAAATTCGGTTGGTTTTTAAGGTAACTTTTATAACGAATGTTAAGTGGCTCTGTTAGCCGCTGTTCACTTTCATCTTCAGATAGCATGCCAAATTGATTCTTTTCATAAAACTGTGTCAGTGAACAATCAGCAAAACACACTACGGGATGATGTAAGTTCACCGTATGGCTGACTAAAGCGCTCGCGAGGCCTTTATTTCTAAAATGGGTCGATACGACAAGGCCATGTAATAGCCAAAGGGTATTGCTTTCGCTTAGTTTTGAAACAAACGTACAGGCGATTATTGCATTGTTCTCGTCGGTAACGCCATATACATGGTCAAAGCCTTTGTATTTAACGCTGACGCCTTGAGATTTGTAAAAGCGCAATACGTCTTTCTTTCTGCTTTTATCTAGAACTGTGATGGTGGAAGTGATCATTAAGGCGATGATAAACGTGTCTTTAGAGATTAATGTTAAGTTAGTTAACAAAAAAGCGCTCTTTAAGAGCGCTTTTTTGATTTTGGCTATTATTTAACACGCATACCTGGCTGCGCTCCCTCTTCAGGGTTTAAGATCCAAAGGTCTTTACCCCCTGGTCCAGCAGCTAATACCATGCCTTCTGACATACCGAAGCGCATTTTTCTCGGGGCTAAATTCGCTACCATCACTGTTAATTTACCTTCTAAATCTTCTGGTTGGTAGGCCGATTTAATACCGGCAAATACTTGGCGAGTTTCTCCGCCTAAATCTAGCTCTAAACGCAATAGTTTATCTGCTTTTTCAACATGCTCAGCTTTTACAATCTTAGCTACGCGTAAATCAATTTTCGCAAAATCATCAAATTGAATTTCTGGTGCAATTGGGTCATCTGCAAGAGGCCCTGTAACCGGCGCGGCAGCTTGACTTGCGGCCAAAGATTCTTTTGATGCGTCTACCATGGCTTCAATTTTATCCATTTCTACACGTTGCATTAACGCTTTGAATTTGTTGATTTTGTGATTGCTTAGTAAAGACTTGTGTCCTTCCCAAAGCAACTCATCATTTAAGAACGCTTCAGTGCTTTCTGCCAGTTTAGGTAAAACTGGTTTTAAGTAAATCATTAGCGTTCTGAATAAATTGATACCTAACGAGCAAACATCTTGTACTTCTTGCTGTTTACTTTCGTCTTTAACAAGTACCCATGGTTCTTTAACAGCGATGTACTCATTAACTTTGTCAGCAAGCGCCATAATTTCACGCATTGCTTTGCCGAATTCTCTATTTTCGTATAGCTCAGCAAGTTTATCTCCCGCACCCATAACTTCATCTGCAAGTGCTTGGTCTTCTACGTTGCTTGAAAGCACGCCGTCAAAGCGCTTAGTGATAAAACTTGCACAGCGAGAAGCAATATTAACTACTTTACCTACTAAATCTGAGTTTACACGTTGTGCGAAATCTTCTAGGTTAAGATCTAAGTCGTCAATACGATTAGTTAATTTCGCTGCATAGTAATAGCGTAAGTATTCAGGGTTTAAATGGTCTAAATAAGTACGACCTTTAATGAAGGTACCTTTTGATTTAGACATTTTAGCGCCATTAACGGTAACGAAGCCGTGTGCGTAAACTGACGTTGGCTTACGGTAACCTGCACCTTCTAACATGGCAGGCCAGAATAAACTGTGGAAGTAAATAATGTCTTTACCTATAAAGTGGTATAGCTCGGCATCAGAGTTCTCATTCCAATAGGTATCAAAATCAATGTTTTCACGATCACAAAGGTTTTTGAAACTACCCATGTAGCCGATTGGGGCATCTAACCATACATAGAAGAATTTGTCTTTAGCCCCAGGAATTTCAAAACCAAAATAAGGCGCATCGCGACTAATGTCCCACTGTTGTAGTCCTGACTCAAACCATTCGTTTAGTTTGTTCGCCATTTCTTCTTGTAGCGAGCCACCTGTTGTCCAATCTTTTAGCATTTGCTCAAAAGCTGGAAGATCAAAGAAGTAATGCTCTGAATCTTTTAATACTGGTGTAGCACCAGAAATAACTGAGCGAGGGTTAATCACTTCAGTAGGAGAATAAGTTGCACCACAATTGTCGCAACTATCGCCATTTTCATCTTCGCTCTTACACTTAGGGCAAGTACCTTTAACGAAGCGATCAGGTAGGAACATACCTTTTTCTGGATCATACAACTGTGAAATAGTACGAGTTTTAATATGACCTGCGTCTTTAAGCTTCAAATAGATTTCGCTAGCAAACTCTTTGTTTTCTTCACTGTGTGTTGAGTGATAGTTATCAAAGCTGATAAAAAAATCGTTAAAGTCTTGCATGTGTTCGTCACGAACACCGGCGATCATCTCTTCTGGGCTAACACCTAATTCTTGTGCTTTAAGCATAATTGGTGTGCCGTGCGCATCGTCAGCGCAGACGAAGTAAGTTTCGTTGCCACGCATTCGTTGAAAGCGCACCCAAATATCGGTTTGTATATGTTCTAACAAGTGCCCAAGGTGAATTGAACCGTTTGCATACGGCAAAGCACAAGTAACTAATATTTTGCGTTGATTTGATGATTGCATATAAGTTTTAAACTGATTTAATCGATTAATGAAAATTGGTGGTAATTCTGCAGCGAATGGTACAGAATTTGGCAAGGTATTTCATTAACAAAATTGATATTTACACTTGCTAATATAGAAGTAAGCGTAAATTTCTCCATCCATTATGCTTTCAAACTTATTCGGTCGCTCTTCTGTACCCGACGAAACACAAAAAACTATCATTGATTTCTTTTCCCAATATGAAGCGTCGCTCTTCAAAGGGAAAGTTGCTAATTGCTGCAAAATTAGCAAGATAGAAAAGGATAAAGATAACATCGTAGTTAAAATCTCTGCGCCATTTCCTTGTGACACCGCATTTGGTGAATTTGCTGATGCCCTGTTAGAAAGACACAATATTTCTATACTGTGTGACATTGCCCTTGATGTCTTGCCTGTTCAAAAGCACAACATTAGTTCTGTTAAAAACGTAATAGCAGTCTCATCAGGGAAAGGCGGGGTAGGGAAGTCAACTACAGCAGTTAATTTAGCATTTGCGCTTCAAGCTGAAGGGGCAAATGTAGGTATTTTGGATGCTGATGTTTATGGGCCTTCTATTCCTAAAATGCTTGGTCTTTCTGGAAAAAGGGTCGGCTCAGACGATGGTAAAACCATGATACCAATGGAAAGCAATGGAATTGCTGCAATGTCTATTGGCTTTTTGACTGATGAAAACGACGCAACTATTTGGCGAGGTCCTATGGCAAGCCGTGCTTTTGGGCAAATGCTCAATGAAACGAGTTGGCCAGAGCTCGACTACTTGATTATAGACATGCCACCCGGTACAGGAGATATACAGCTTACTTTAGCGCAACAAGTCCCTGTTGCTGGCGCTGTTGTTATTACAACACCACAAGATGTTGCATTGATCGATGCAGAGAAGGGGATGGCGATGTTTAATAAGGTTAATGTTCCTGTTCTCGGGCTAATAGAAAACATGAGTTATCACTTGTGCGAAAATTGTGGTCATAAAAGTCATTTGTTCGGACAAGGTGGTGCCGAAGCTCTTGCAAGCAAGTTTGATGCGAGTGTATTGGGGCAACTACCACTTGATATTGATATTTGTCAGCAAGTTGACAATGGTAGTTGTACCGTCTTGGAAAATAGCACTAGCGAAGTTGCTGTTTTATACCGTAAAATAGCGCAAAAAATGGCTGCGCATTTGTATTTTAATCACGATGCTAGAAGCCCTTTTACTAAGGAAATACTCTTTACTCAAATTGACTAAGTTTGAGGTTTAAGAAAGTACTAGTTAAAGAACACTTTATTTTAACCAAACCAGAGAATTATCTTCATTATGAGATTGTGCGATAAAGACATTCAAGCTCTAATTGAGCAAAACAAAATTCAAATTAGTCCGACACCTGATGAAAGTATGATCTCTGGTGTAAGTGTCGACATTCGATTAGGTAATGAATTTCGAGTATTTCAAGACCATACTGCGCCTTATATAGATTTAAGTGGCCCAAGAGAAGAAGTACAAAAAGCGATGAACTCTGTCATGAGTGATGAGATCGTTATTCCAGACGGAGAAGCGTTTTTCTTGCACCCTGGTGAATTAGCTCTTGCTGTTACTTATGAATCGGTCACTTTACCTGACGATATAGTAGGGTGGTTGGATGGTCGCTCTTCGTTAGCGCGTTTAGGGTTAATGGTTCATGTTACCGCCCACCGCATCGATCCAGGCTGGTCTGGTCAAATTGTTTTAGAGTTTTTCAATAGTGGTAAGTTGCCATTGGCGCTTCGCCCAAAAATGAAAATTGCGGCGTTAAATTTTGAAACAATGTCTGCTAGTGCACTTAGACCTTATAATAAGAGGGATGACGCAAAATATAAGGGACAAACTGGCGCAGTGGCCAGTAGAATAAGTCAAGACGACTCGGTTAAATCTGAGTAATAATATGTTAATCGTTAAGAATTAACGATTTTATCCAAGCGCTGGGATTCTAGTAAGCATTGTTCTAGCGCTTCGATGAGCTTATCTTTATCGTGATAATGTTCGACGTCATTTGACGCTAAGTTGCAATTTATCACCGGAACTAATTCTGATTTATGTTCATCTCCATGAGCAATAACACTATCTATTGGCAAGCAGCCAACATTTTCTTTTATCCATATTAGTTTTTCATCAAGCGTTAGATTTCCTGCAGGACTATTCTCTTTAACAATGTTATCAATAAACACACAGTGGGCGTTACTTGCCTGAATCGCGTTGACAATATCTCTTACCAATAAAGGTGGGATAACACTCGTTAAAAAGCTTCCTGGGCCCAAAATGATTAAATCAGCCTCTTTTAATGCGTCTTTACATGTCCCTAAAGATTTTACTAAAGGCGCCAACATCAGGTTTTTCGGCATTACTGGCATTTTATCTACAGATAACTCTCCTACACGACATCTGCCTTCTGGATAAAAGGCGATAAGGTCTGTAGGGGTTTCCGACATTGGTAAAACGGGAGTCTTCACTCTTAGCAAGCGACGAACCAATTTGATAGAGTCCAAGGGGCGAGATTGTATTTGACCCAAGCCAAATAAAATAAGATTTCCGAGATTGTGCCCACCTAGTTCGTCTTGACCATCAAATCGGTAATTAAATAGTTGACTACCTATAGAGTCGTCATCGACTAATTGAGTTAGGCAGTTGCGTAAATCACCCCATGCTATAGAGCTACTTCGCTTTCTTAGTCTGCCTGTTGAACCACCGTTATCTGTAGTTGTTACTATGCCAGTCAAATTCTTTTCCAGAAAAGAAAGGCTAGAAAGCACACGCCCTAAACCGTGTCCTCCACCAATCGCGACAACTTTTGAATGAGATAATTGCATGTATTACTTTTATAGATAGTATCAGGTTAACAATAACGGCTTTTTTCTAAAAAATAAAGGAGAGGCCTTACTACTGCTAGATTTTTGAACTATAAAAGAGGCTTAACTTTAAACTTTAACGAATAAAGTCTAGCAGAAGTTGTTCGGCGGTAAGTGGTCTTTATAAACATATGCTAGGAAAGCAAATTCTAAAAATTCACCGATTCAAGCCTTTGAATATATAAAAATTAATCAAGTTGATGCTTATATATTCACTTAAACAAAAATATGCGAAAAAATGCAATTTATTCGAAAATAATGGTTGACACTTTTTAGGGGGGTGCTTAGAATGCGCCTCGCTTTCAACGAGTAGTTATCTACGAGTTTACTGCCATTGCAGTGGCGGTTGAGAAAGAGGGGCTATAGCTCAGCTGGGAGAGCGCTTCGCTGGCAGCGAAGAGGTCTGCGGTTCGATCCCGCATAGCTCCACCAAGAATTTTATAGATGTGAGGTGTGTTTAGCGATTGCTAAATTGCCTTACACTAAAACAAGAAAGCAGCGCTTTCTGAAACAGTTTTAGTAGATTGTGAGGTCGCTCATTTTAGTTTAACTAAAGGTTCGCCTTACACTAAAACAGCGAAGTACACTTCGCAAAACAGTTTTAGTGTCCCTATCGTCTAGAGGCCTAGGACACCGCCCTTTCACGGCGGTAACAGGGGTTCGAATCCCCTTAGGGATGCCACTTTTATCATGGCAACATGAGCGAAGTAGAGTAAACTAGGTCATACTCTACTGAGTTTTCAAGCAATAG
>NZ_JBVVBK010000011.1:0-76103 GCF_055786205.1 Thalassotalea coralli
TAAACGAATCCAAAGGACAGCATTTATCATGCCTTTCTACTGCGTTATCGCTTATTTATGTGGAATAACCACACGGCATAAGCTCTGTCTTGTATAAAAACATGATAAATTGCTGCAAAAATAGCCTCGAAAGATCAACACGCCCTAGCAGCGCCTTTCAGTGCCACATGGATTCTCGTCTCTTTTTCGCGCGCATCCAATTTAATTCCCCCGCCTAAACCCTCAGCAATTAACTTGGCAGTGTATGTGCCCAGCCCTGTGCCGTTGACTTTGCCATGAGTAACATACTTGTCAAAGAAGCGATCTTGAATAGTGGTTGGAACAGCCCCGTCATTGGCAAAAGTAAGGATGTTAATATCGCCCTGCATTTTGTGAACCACCCGAATTTGGCTACTTTTAGGTGCTGCTTCTATCGCATTTAAATACAAATTGCTAAACAGGGTATAGAGTAAAATATCGTCACCTAAAACAATGGCCTGATCTTTAGTATCTAGGTTTACCGACAGATTTTTATCGTCGCGTTCTTTTTCGTGGTTTCCAGTCACTAGCTTTAATACTAGGTTTAAATCAACTGGTGACACATTTGGCTGAAAGTCTCTGTCTTCGAGTTTAACCATACCACTAAGTGATTCAACTAATCGCTCGATAGTCGTTTTCACTTTGTATAAAGCAAAACTTTCTCTAACTTGTGCGGAATCATGAAGGTGTTCAGATATTTCATCAAGCGTTTTCAAGGGAACTTGCATATGATCAAATAGCAGTCTTTCTAAGTCTGCTTTCAACGCATAGTTTTCGATATAGCCTTCTACTTGATCTTGTAATGCATTTTGTACTTCGATACTTCTTTTTTGATTAGCTACACGAGCTTGAAGTATTTTCGGATTAAAGGGCTTAGTAATATAATCGACCGCGCCCATTTGAAGGCCTTTTGCTATTTCCTCATCCTCAGATTTCGCAGTAAGGAATATAACAGGAATAGATTCAGTTAACGGGTTATCTTGCAAGGCTTGGAATACTTGATAACCATCCATTTCCGGCATCATTATATCCAACAGCACTAAATCAGGTGAGAAGTCTTCGCAAATCTCTAACGCTTTGGCGCCACTAGTGGCAAACCTTACTTTTCCCATGCCTTTTATTGTTTGTGCGGCAAAATCGATGTTAATGGGGTTATCGTCTACCACCAATATAGTAAATTCTTTCTTTTTAGGTTTGCTTCCGCGTTGAGAATATTGAGCGATACTCAATTGATGAAGACCTAAACCTGGTTCGCTCGAGACCTGCTGCTCAAATCGGGAATTAAGCGGTTGGTTGATGGCCTTGTCGACGTGTTTTTCAAAAATAGCGCGGCTAAACGGTTTAGCAATAAATTCTGAGACACCGGCTTGCAGCGCTTGCAAAACCGTTGATTGTTCAACTACCGAAGCACAAATGATAAAAGGTAGCTGCGCGGTTTCATCTCGCTCTCGACACCAAGATAATAGCGTCAGGCCTTCTCCGTCCTCTAAATCCCATTCCGAGACAATAACATCTGGCGTTGATTTTTCCAGTATGCGTTTAGCATCCACAACCTTAGTGGCGTGGAGAATGGTTTTCACCCCTAATTCTCGTAATATTTTTGCCTGAGCCTTTCTCAGATTGTCTGTCGGCTCTACCAACAAGGCAGATTTTCCAGTGTATTTTTGTTTTTGTGAAAACTGTTGCATCAACCAACCTCAATAATGTTTCAATTAAAGAGTAGAATATCTAAAACAAAATATCTTTATTACTTGTAAAGCAAGAAAAAGATATGTTCAATATAAATAGCGTTTGGCGAGAAAACGAACCGTTATGCGCTTGTTTGCCAGCTGCTCCGAAAGTTTGCATTAAATACCTGCTCTATCGGCATGAAACCAACACTTTTCGCTAGGTGTATTAACTTATCTTTGTTTAAAAAATACATGTGCTCACGACTAAGATCAATTAGATCGCGAGATTTCAAATCTTGTAATACTTCATTTACACGTGACCGAGATAAACTAGCCATAGTTGCAATCTGACTTTGAGATACGCATAGTGCAGCAACATTGTCACTTCCTTGTGGCATAACGTACTGGCTCAACCAAGCCAAAATAAATAGTACTTTTTCTTCCTTTTCACATCTTGAATACGCCAACGCATTTGCCCACCTAGGAGAAAAGTCATACGTAATTGCAAAAAGAAAACGATACACTTCAGGATAGTGTTTACATAACTTTTGCAACCCTTCTCTCGGAAAGAATACCAACTCAACTTCAATCAATTCTTCATGTGTTATCCACGTTGTATCAAAGATGTCGATACTAATAGCACCTAACCAGTCACCTTGGCCGACAATAACTGCCTGAGAAGATTTTTTATCTCTATTTAGCATGGCCATATAAGCTATGCCTTTTAGTAAAAAGCACGCTCCTTGAAGCTTTGATGCATAAGGAGGAAAACCAACGTGTTTGAGTCCCTTCGTTATTTTCGCAATCGATAACAAAGCATCTTGTGTTTGGTTGCTTAGCTCACATGGCCACAACACATACTGTTCATAGTTAAAACTAGGCATTTTCCGCGCTTCCTTGGTCAAAATTGAGGTTATTTGCCATTGAAAAGTTTTCTACATTTTTCTTAAAGCCATGAGAGCTTTAAATTAATTATAGATGCTGAACCCTTTAACACCCGATTCCTGTTGCTCTTTTTGCATCAGGTGTAAATATTTATCGTGTTTTACAGCAAAAAAATTATGCAGATTGAGAATAGATACAACAAATAAGGTAGCATTACCTAAACTTTACGGTGTACCTAACTGATTGCTGAGAGGCTAGTACTGAAGAGTAAGGATGAGATGATAAAAGAGTCATCAACGACTCTTTTATCAATGAGGGGTAATAATACTTAAAGTACGTCAGTTAACGCAAAACCAATACCTATTCGTTGTTGGTTATGATTGTAGTCGATTAAGCTTTCACCGTAGCCGTTGGTATATTGCACATAACCACGTAGGCGTCCCCAAACAGGAAAAGTAAAACCAAGCTCTAAAAACCCTTTATGTGTCGAGAAGTTTTCACGACCTTTAATAAAGGCCTCATACGAATCCCACTTGTACGCCATCGCTAATTCAAAATGGCCCATATAATCGAGGATATCTGGGTTATCATCACCAGCTGAGTCGAGAGGGTCTGTTTTTTCTTCTTCAGGTAAGCGATACCATGGACGAAATGACAGGGCAAAGTTGTCTTTTTCAAAAAGAAAATTAACATACGCTCGGTTCCAACTTCTCGACAATACATTACCGCGACCGTTGGATTGATGCTCTAAACCTACCACCAAGCCAGTGTTTCCTTCAAATGGCTGCCATTTTAGAGGTGTTATATAAAACACTTCTGGTTGATAGTTGGTTTCCCTAAATGGTTTGGAAATGTTTTTAGAGTAAATTTGCCACCAAGAATTTAAGGTGAAGCCAAAATACAAACCGTCACCTCTGGTGAACAAGTCTTGATATAACAGGGGTACCTTAATACTTAATTGAAATTTTGCTTCTGCGTCATCTAAGTTTTCCGGCCATGTCGGAAATACTTCATAAGCAGTTGTATTAATTTCATCGGTGCCAATGTAAGGCAAAATATAATTCATTTTATGCGGCGTAATTACATGAGGATCCTGCTCTGATAATCGCTCAGAGATGATTCTACGAGACAATACACCTAAATTGCGTGGCAATACTTCCTCTTCTTCTTCAATTTTGTTTTTTTCAGTTTTGATCAAACATTCCTTTTTAATTTCTTCTACGGTTTTTTCAGCAGACGACTTTTTTAAAGAACTTAACAAACAATGATCAAAGTCAGTAATGACGCTTTCTGCAAATACTGTAGTAGAGAATGCACCTAGTAGAAGTACCATGGATAGTCGGAGCATAAATTTCTCTCGCCTCTTATTTTTATTAATAAATTTTTATAAAACAAATAGCTAATTAACAATAATAGCTCAATTGTTTTACTTTTTAATTAAGCTTTTCAAAATTAATGTTTAAATTGTTACCTAACTTGCTGTTGTTTGACTATAGTTAAAATAAACACTATCACTCACTTCAAATTTATATATACGAATAAATTGTTAGGTGGTCTATGAAACAGGGGATGTGGCTTGTATTGCTTGCCTTTAGTGCGAGCTCTCTTGCTCAAACACAAATAGATAAATCGGCTAATCAACAAGATTCTTTAATAGAAGATTGGGGATTGTCTGCAATATCTATCCCGAAAACATCTTACAAAAGTGCAGACATATTAATGCAAGTTAATCAGTCAGAGCTGCAACAACAGTTCAATAAAAAACCTCTTGCACAAAAACAACTGGTAGCCATCGACGGACAAGCAGGTAAAATTAGTATTCACGGGGTAAGCAACATCGATAATGATAGTTTAGCCATGTCCAGCGATATTAGCCTTGATGAACAAAAAGCCATTAATCATGACGTTCAAGGTATGAACGCATTGTATCAATTAGGCTGGTTTAGTGCCGAAACGGGTGTATACCAAGATCAGAGTGAATTAAACCTCGGGCAAAACTTCTATTTGCAAAGTAATTTTTTATTGTATGAGAGAGAACATTTTCATGTCTCTATTATGGCAAGATTTGATGCAACGCAATTGGATGGTGTCCCAGCTATAACGCTTAATCAACATCAGCAATACAATTCATTCGTTAGTCAAAAATCGTTAGGATTGATTACCACCTATACACTTGGCAATGCTTGGACTATTCATGGCTCGATCAGAGCAAACTCCTTTGACCATGATTTAAATCCCGCATTGCCCGGTGAAGATGACGCTAAAGCCAGTGTTGGCGCAACGTTTTCCTTTTAGAGAGCACCTTTAGACTACCGTTAGCGACGATTATGCTGTTCGCTGGTTGAAGTCTTTTTCTTTAAGTATGTACCCTTTTCCCCATACGGTTTCAATTAATGTCTCTGACATGCCACGTGACAATAACTTATCTCTTAATCGAGAAATACGTACATCGACGGTTCTTTCCGAACCATTGTATTCTCTGCCGAGCAGCACATTGTAGATAGTATCTCGTGTCATCACTCGTCCAGCATTACGTAATAATAATGCTAACAGTTGGAACTCAAAAGAACTCAACTTAACACCAGCACCTTGAACCGTACAAGAGTTTGCTTGGGGATTAAGCTCTACATCACCAACGCGAAAAACACTTGGCGCATCTAAACTATTTTGAACAGGCTGTCGTCTAAACAAAGCGTGAATGCGTGCTTTTAATATGGCCGGTGAAACTGGCTTAATAAGATAATCGTCGGCACCTAAATTTAGCGCAGTCACTTGCTCTTCTTCACGTTCATGGGCCGTCAAAATAAGTAGAGGCCCTGAATAAACTTCTCGAACTAAGTGACATACTTGAAAACCGTCAAGTCCTGGTAGCCCTAGATCTAAGACCACTAAATCAGGTTGAACTTTGCCGACTTCTTGTTGTGCTGTATCGCCACGGTAGCATTGATGAACATTGAGACCTTCTTTCTCTAATGTCGACTTAATCAACATAGAAACCATGCGATCATCTTCAATTAACAACACACTTCTAACTTTTGCGACACCATCGGTTGCCTTTGCAGAGTCAAACATAATGCCTCCTACGACTTATACAATATTGTAAAGATTATAGTGAACTTGCTGACCCGCTTGTGTTATTGATTGCTGCACGCGCGTAACGAATTGTAATCACCACATTCCTAGCGCATTGTATTCTAACGATTTAAACTCTTGGATCTGTCTCCTTAAGAACACTTCTAGAACTATTTTGCTGAAAAAATTGATATAAGTTAGGTAGATGTTGCCATTTAGCCAGTTCTCTAAATGTTGCCCAGTCCAGCAAACACCACAAGCAAACCGACGGGTAATGCCACTCGGCAAAAGCACCTTTTGCTACTTCTTCATCGAGTACAGCAAGAACCGTATCGACACGTTCACGCTGTAAATTAAAGAACAGTGCGTCTTGCATGGTATCAACGTCGCTGCGACTCAAAATCAGCATAGAAACCAATGAATCATTCACTGAATCGATTAACGTCAATAGGTTTTCTTGATCCCAACTAAGTGCTGGATCTTGATATTTGTCAGCTAAATAGCGAAAAATTACCCGTGAGTCATAGATACATTTATCGTTGTCCAATAAGGCGGGAACTTTCTTAGCAGGGTTGTTTTCGGTGAGTAACTTTCGATCTTCGTCAGCAAAGATATCAAGATTTACGAATTGATAATCTTTGTTCTCTAAATAAACGCGCAGTCGTCTAACAAATGGTGAAGTCGTCGAACCTAATAATTTCATCATGTGGCCTACAATACAAATAGTTGAAAGTAGGCCAGAGTATAATGCCAATCATGTAATTGGAATACTGGCGTATTAATATTTTATCAGTAATACGCCCTTATTTTAGATAGTGGTTTAAAACAATTCGTCTGCTATATCAAACATAGGAGCAGAACCCGCTTTAATCGCCAGAATTAGCGATTGAGTACGCGGCAATAGGCGGGCAAAGTAGTATTTTGCAGTCACTATTTTACTTTGATGGAAATCATTGTCTTGATCCATATTATCTTTCGACACACGAACCATTTTCGCCCATACATAAGCCATCGCCACGTAACCAAATACATGTAAGTAGTCATTAGCGGCTGTACCTAAAATTTCAGTATCTTGTTGCGCTTGTGTCAGCACAAACTCTGTAATTTGTTGTAAGTCGTTTACCGCAGCTTGTAGTGGCTGAATAAATTCTGCCATGTCTTCACCCTGCTCTTGTGCAATAAATGCAGCGACATCCGTCAAAAACGGTTTAATTAGCTCACCTTTACTGCCTGCAACTTTACGTGCCAACAAATCCATAGCCTGGATACCGTTAGTGCCTTCATAAATTTGAGCAATACGCGCGTCACGAACAAGTTGTTCTTGGCCCCATTCACGAATAAAGCCATGACCACCGAATATTTGCTGACCTGCTACCGTATTATCAAAGCCCATGTCAGTAAAGAACGCTTTGGCAATAGGAGTCATCAGTGCTACCAGTTGATCAGCTGTTGCTTGAGCTTCGCCTTCACCATAGGTCGCAATATCTAATTGGTTAGCAATGTACATCGAAAGCGCACGAGAACCTTCATTTAGTGCTTTCATGTTTAACAACATACGACGAACATCACCATGCACCATAATGGAGTCAGCAGCTTTATCAGGTGATTTTGTGCCTGTTAGAGAACGGCTTTGAATGCGATCTTTCGCATATTCTAATGCCGCTTGATAAGAGCGAACACTTGCTCCTAGACCTTGAATACCAACGCCAATACGCTCAAAGTTCATCATGGTAAACATGCAAGCTAAACCTTTGTTCAGCTCACCTACCAGATAACCTTCTGCATCATCAAAATTCATCACACAAGTTGCTGATGCATGGATTCCCATTTTATGTTCGATAGCACCACAAGATACATGGTTAAACTCGCCTACCGACTCATCGTCATTCACTTTATATTTCGGTACTAAGAATAAAGAAATTCCACGAGGACCGGCTGGCGCATCGGGTAACTTAGCCAAAACTAAGTGAACAATGTTTTCTGCTAAATCATGTTCACCGGCAGTAATAAAAATTTTATTACCAGTAATTCGATAACTGCCATCTTCTTGTGGAATCGCTTTTGTGCGGATCATACCTAAGTCGGTGCCAGCGTGAGACTCAGTTAAACACATAGTTGCTGTCCACTCACCTGAGTACATGCGAGTCAAATAGCGCTCTTTTAATTCTTCACTGGCGTGTTTAGCTAAAGATAAAGCGGCACCAGCGGTTAAACCTGGGTACAGAGAGAAAGAAATATCAGCAGAACAAAGCATTTCTTCGTGTAACGAAGTAATAGCTTTTGGCATCCCCATACCACCGTAGTTAACATCGCCGCCAAGCGCTGTCCATCCACCTTCAACATAGGTGTTGAACGCTTCTTTATAACCTGGAGCTGTTGTAACTTTACCATCGTCAAAGCTAACACCTATTTCATCGCCTTCACGCGTTAATGGTGCCAATACCTGCTCTGAGATTTTTGCACACTCAGACAGAATTGCTTGAGAAGTTTCTTTGTCTACGTGCTCAGCCAGACCTGGCAAGGTCTGCCACGTTTTATCAACTTGAAACACATCCCATAACAAATAATTCATATCTTTTAACGGCGCTTGATACTCAGCCATAAGGTCACCCTGAATTTAAACAATCATTTCAAACATATGTTTGAATATATACAAATTACTGAAAATGTAAAGTAAGGATAGACAATTTACTTGTTCTTGCCTGCTTACTTGCCTAAAGTGAAAAGGTAAGAGAAAAAATGCAGAAGTAGGTACGATGATATTACTCAAAAAAGTAACAAAGAAAGCTTTGATTATATTAAGTTTATTGAGTGTATCTGTTGTTTCCAGCACTAATGCTAAACAGGTATCTTTCACCAAAAAACGTATAGATGACGGCTATCAGTTTAGCTATGTGTGGCGTGATGTTAAACAACAAACACAACGTTTATCTTTTACCTTATCCAACGAACAATTATTTGATAGGTATAGAAATTTTGGTGAATATCATCCCAGGATAGCACAAGAATTCGTCAATAATGCTTTACGCCGCTATGTTGTCACAAATCCTACGCCTGGCGTTTATGTGGTGTTAGATAACCCCGAACAAGGGCAAATTTCCGCAAAGATCAGAGGTAAAGACAACAAACTGATCCAAGAAACCGAACAAAAGCTACAAAACTTAGGGCAGGAATTTAAAAAGAGTTACTTAGATAAAATTTATTATCACGAATTTGTTACACCAGATAATGACATTGCGGTAAAACCAGATCACCCTCGTATCGCCATGGAATCAGTCGATGACTTTAAACTGCTTAAAGACACGATTATCGAAAAAGCGTCGATAAAAAATATTCGGCGAGTCACTAACTTTGTCTTAGGGTTTGTTCAGAATATTCCTTATTCCACGCTTGAATCTAGGCTAACTTCCTCCGGTGCAGGCTTTAACCCGCCAACAAAATTGCTATGGGAAAACCAAGGAGATTGCGACAGTAAAGTCACCCTAACCGCCTCTTTATTGCGAATGCTGATGCCGCGAATAAAAATGGCGATGGTATTTATCGAAGGTCATGCCTTGATAGGTGTTGAATTAATGCCAAAAGCGGGAGATGAGTACATTGAACACAATGGTGTATTTTATGTGTTAGCAGAGCCTACTGGGCCTGCTCTGTTAGAAATAGGTACTATTGATGAAGAATCGAGCATAGCCATTAACAGTGGCTATTATTCTCTCAATTTATTTCATGCTGAAAATAACGAAACGGAAGGCGATACGCCTTCCGAATAACTGTTTACTCAACAAAGAAATGGGCCTTTACACCATGTCGGCAAAAGGATTTTCTTTAGGTAACGGAATAGTTTTCGCTTGGCCTGACATTCCAATAGCATCAGTGCTCAATTCAATATCATCATCAGTTAACACGCCGTTGCCAAATCGATAAATTAACTCAAATTCACCATTGTCGGCTTTTTCTTGATAAGCATGTTGCGCTTGTTGCACACCAGAAAGTTTTTCTTGGTATTGCGCATGAGCATCATCACCATGTCTTTTCGCCATCATCGACAATGTCACTTTCGGCGACAACAGCGTTGCTGTAGCATTGTTACCACCAAAGCCTTTCGAGTTAATAAATGCCACGTCCATATCGTCACAAACCCAATGGTCAGTAGCGATATTTAAACGCTCGGCATAAACATCATCAGCAACTTTATCGATAGTCGTTATACCGGGCATGATGTTATGAGAAAACACGCCTAATGCCCAAGCTACTTGGTCACCACTAGCAGGACCAATTGTATGGCCTACATATGCTTTAGGCGCGGCTACTGGCCAGCTAGTAATATCAAATGACTCAGCAATACGGTGATAAATAAGTGACTCTGTTACTCTGTTTTGTGGCGTACTTGAGCCGTGCGCCAAAATAAAACTGCGCTTTTGAACGGCTTCTTCACCCAAAATGCTTACCGCTAACGATACAGATTTAGCCATAGTGACATAGTTACCAGGGCCTGGAGCGGTAATCGATTTCTTGATGCCATCAGCATTGGTGTAAACATCAGCAATAGAGCCTAATACATTAGCGCCCATTTCCATCGCTAAACTGTCGTCCATCAACACTAGGAACTGCGCTGCTTCACCGATAGTAAAACCACAGTTATCACCAAATGGACGGCTTGTACGACGATGATTAGCTTCACCTTCGGTAATACCGTCTAACTTTTTAAGCCCTTCTTCATTTGCCAAAGCACTCATGTTACCGAAACCTTCGATAACTTCAGGCGTTACCGAACAATCGTTACTGCCAACAATCGCTAAACGAATACGACCTGACTGAATATCATTAACCGCTGCTTTTAAGTTATATAAGAAAGTTGCACAAGCGCCCGTAGATGTAAAAGTAGTACCAACACTACCTGTGACATAAGCATTGATAAAATCTGTCGACATAGTGTTTAAACCTAAAGCAAGGTTTTTAGTGGTTACGCGATCCCCTTTTAAACGGTTTTGCATCATGCCGCCCAACCCTTCTGATTGCATTTGACCAAATACAGAAGCAGAATAGGTCCCAATTTGATCTGGGTTTACTTTGTCAGCCAATGTTTGCCAGCTAAACCCTGTCGAATGAATCGCATCAGCAGCGCCAAAAATTGTTGCTTGCAAGCCGCGAGGTTGATAACGACTATTGTATAGGGTTGCAGGGTTAAAGCCTGTTGGAAATTGGCCCGCCGCTTTAATTGGGTTGTCACGAGTTGAGTCGTGTTTAACCTCTAAAGTCCCTTCGATTTTAACTTCGACCGTTTTCTCGTCAATGTCTGTTAGTTGCCAAGTTCTTGGCAAAGGTTGAGGCAAATCGCGCTTTCTTGCGGTAAATACAACTGAGTCCTCTTTTGTCTCAAAAGTAACTTTTTGCTGCCACGCCGTTGCATCGGGATCAAAGTGCTCTTTCTCAATTTTACGAATCAAGGTACCCGCTAGGATTTGTTCACCAAAACGTTGTTCAATATCACCACGAGCGACTTCATTGTTGTCTTGGTCTACATACTTACCATCTTCAAACTTCACTAGCTGCATTAAAGTTGCTAAGCCAACAAAGGTTTCTTGGCGCGCTTCTGCGTTTAATTTTTCTAATACAATTCGGCGAAAGCCTTGATGAAATGAAGTTCGACCTGCGGCGTTAATACCACCCATGCCAACAATAACAGGTAACGATGTCATACGATTTATCTCTATTAAGATGCAAACTAATTGAACACAGTGTAAAAACTTTGTTGATAAATTAATTGTTCAATTTAGCCATATACTGTGCCATTATGGCCAAATGAAGCAAAGTAGCACGAATTCAATCCCTAAAGTCAGTATCGCCTTAGTGTTATACGACCATATGTTGGCAACTAGTGTCAGTCTACCTGTTGAAATGTTGCGCGCAGGTGAAGCGGCTGGTATTCGTGAAAATCCAAATGCCCCTCGATTATCTATTCAAATGGTGGCCGAGCAACGTAAACCTGTCGCCACTCGGGCATTAATTCGCTTACTACCAGATGTTGATGTAGATAACGCCCAAGATCCTGACTTTATCGTCATTCCAAGTTTGTGGCGTAACCCTAGGCCATTGCTGAGAAAGCATCCCAAATTGATCCAATGGTTAAAATCTCAATGGCAAACAGGCAGTACATTAATTGGTGGTGGCACAGGTGTTTGTTTTATGGCTGAGGCTGGAGTCCTCGATGGTAGACCAGCAACTACCCATTGGCATTATGTCGCGCAATTTCAACGCGATTACCCAAACATCGCATTGAAGCCCGACTTCTTTATTACCCAATCAGAACGGGTTTACTGCGCCGCCAGCTTAAATGCACTAGCTGATATTGTTGTTCATCTGATAGACCAAATTTACGGAAAGTTTGCCGCTCAAACGGTTGAGCGTAATTTTTCACATGAAATTAGGCGACCATACGAAGAGCAGCGTTATTTAGAAGGTGCTGCAGATAGACATAGTGATGAGCTTATCAGTCAAATTCAGTTTTGGATGCAAACCAACTTAAAAACAGATATTTCTTTAGCTGATTTAGCGGCACAATTTGGCATTAGTCAGCGAACGTTTACCCGAAGGTTTAAAGCCGCAAATGGCATCAATGCCATGCAATACTGGCAACAACTAAGACTCGAAGCGGCTAAAGAGTTGTTATCTTCCAGCAATTTATCGATACAAGAAGTGGCTTACCATGTTGGCTATCAAGATCAGAGTCACTTTACTCGTTTATTTAAAAAAGAACTTAACATTACCCCGAAAGACTATCGAATTGTCGCTAAGAAAAAGTTGTTCAGCGCTCAGTAGTTTTAATTAACAAGGCAAATTTTGCGTAGTCATTATCTTTAGCTCATGGCACACTATAGCCAATTAAGAATGACCAATTAGGAACACTATGAGCGATAACGCACTAGCTCAATCACAACTGAGCCAAATGTTACAACTTCAAGATGCCATGAACACACGTGTCAGCGACACATGGCGAGAGAACGGTTACGAGTGGTACCGTGCTATTTGGGTAGAGTGTGCAGAAATGTTAGATCACTATGGTTGGAAATGGTGGAAGCATCAAGAAGTTGATGTTGCTCAAGTACAGTTAGAGTTAGTCGATATTTTCCATTTTGGCTTAAGCTTACGTTTAATGACAGGTGCTTCTGCCGAAGCTATCGCTGACGAGTTAGCGAATGAATTAACCCATAAAAGCGATCAAGCAGACTTTAAAATTGCGTTAGAAGAATTAGCCTCAAGTGCAGTTAGCAATAAGGCGTTTAACGCGCAAGCATTCGCTGATTGCATGCGTTTAATGGACATGGATTTAACCGAGCTTTTCCGTCAGTACGTGGGTAAAAACACGTTAAACTTCTTCCGCCAAGACCACGGCTACAAAGATGGTAGCTACATAAAAATTTGGAACGGTGCAGAAGACAACGAAGTACTAGCTGAAGTGGTGACACAACTAGATCCAAGCGATGCAGACTTCCAAAAAGCCGTATACAACGCACTTAAAGATAAATACCCTGCTTAAAAATTTGGTCTTTTACACCACAAAAAAAGAGGCTTAATAGCCTCTTTTTTCTTTTACGAAAACCAGTTTAGCACTGCAATACGTGCCTAACATCCGCTTCCAATTTCGTTAAACCTGCTTGTAGTCCATGTGCTAAGGCTACTGAATTGTCGATATCGTTTAACCAGTAATCGGCAAGTGCCACTAACGCCCCCACTCTATTGCCACTGGCACAGTGGACTAAAATAGGTTGCCCCAAGTTGACGATAGATTGGTACTGCTCAGCAGCAGTTTTAGAGTAGCTGGCAATATCCGTTAAAGGAATTAGGTGATATTCCATGCCTAATTCTTTCACCAAACATGGTTCATCATAATTTATTGCTTCTGTTTCAGGCCTTAAATTAACAATATGCTTAATACCTAAATCTTTTAATATAGCTAAATCATTTTCGCTAGGTTGGCCACCAACAATTAGCTTCTCGTTCGGCACTAAGGTATTAATCATGTCTAACTGTTGAGTAATTTGTTCTACGTTCATGATGCGATCCTACCTAGCTTGCTTTTGACTTATTTGTCATCACTTGTGCGACTTTAATACCGACAACCATAGCCGCCACAAAAATAAAAGTTTCTTGCTGTAGTAATACCAACCCAGCCAGTGCAGGGCCTGGGCAGTAACCTACTAAGCCCCAGCCGATACCAAAGATACTGGCACCAAGGACAAGTTTCTTATCGACATCAGTTTTTTCTGGCAAAGAAAATTTGCCCGTAAATAAAGGTGACTTTTTCTTAAAAACGATCGGGTAACCTATCGTCGTGACCAATAAAGCGCCGCCCATTACGAACATAAGAGCAGGATCCCAGTTTCCTAGAAAATCCAAAAAGTTTAAAACAACTGTCGGGTTTATCATGGCAGACACAGAAAGGCCTAAGCCAAATAAAACCCCTGAAATCAATACAAGTATTAGTTTCATCGATGGCTCCTATGAAAATACGTGTCTAACAAGAAAAACAGTAACAATGGCCGCAAACATAAAGATGCAAGTGGCGATAATTGAACGTTTTGAAAATCGACCAATGCCGCAGACACCGTGGCCACTTGTACAACCGCTTCCTAAATAGGTACCAAAACCAACTAAGAAGCCACCAATAACCAATAGCCAAGTTGCCGGAGCGTCTCTAAAAGGTAAGTCAAAGCCAATCGTTGCTTGATAGATGAATGCGCCTAGCAATAAGCCAACTAAAAATACCCATCGCCAGCTATCACTAGCACCTGTTTTTGATAAAGCTTGTCCTAAAATGCCGCTAATACCGGCAATTCGACCAATAGCTAACATCAACAAAAGCGCTGAGCTACCGATGAGCAATCCGCCAACTAAAGCGGAGGTGAAAGGAAAAAAATCGTTCATTTAGTTACTCCTCAACTAAGCTTTTGGTAAAACAATGGGCGCTTTCATATACGACTTTCCATTAGCCTCAGGCTCAGGAATGTGACCCGCGTCTACATTTATCTGGACAGAAGGATAAAGCAGCTTAGGTACAGCTAGTTGAGCATCGCGTGATGTTCTAAAAGAAATAAAATCTTGCTCGCTATTACCGTCATGCACGTGAATATTTTGTTGTCGTTGTTCCGCTATAGAAACCTGACATACTGGCTCTCTATCGCCACTTGGGTAGTCATGACATAAGAACAAGCGCGTATTTTCTGGCAAAGAAAGAATGCGTTGAATAGAAGAATAAAGCATTGATGCATCGCCACCCGGAAAGTCACATCGTGCTGTTCCAACTTCAGGGTGGAACATAGTGTCCCCAATAAAGGCTGCGTCACCAATTAAATAAGTCACGCTATCATTCGTATGACCTGGCGTTTCCAACACAGTGATATTCATCTTACCAACGGAAAATTGCTCGCCATCAGTGAAACAGCGATCAAATTGCGAACCGTCAGTTTTGAAACTTTCTGGTAGGTTAAAGACGTCTTTAAATGTCGTTTGAACTTTGGCAATACCGGCACCAATGGCGACATCAGCGCCTGTTTTTTCTTTAATGTATTGTGCGGCGGTTAGATGGTCTGCATGGGCATGAGTTTCCAACACCCATTTAACAGCTAACCCATTGCTCTTGATATACTCAAGCACAAGATTGGCAGATCGGTAATCAATCTGACCCGATGGCTGATCAAAATCCATAACAGGATCAATAACAACGGCGTTTTTTGACTGCTCGTCGTAAACCACATAAGTAAAAGTAAATGTGGCAGGATCAAAAAAGGACTTCACCTCTGGTTGCATGAAAACTCTCCAAACATAACATTCTCTTCTAGTCTAGAACTAGACATTATATTAGTCAATGCTAATTTAGAATTTACTTATTTAGAGTTTGCTGATATAAATAATACAGTTTTTATAGTTATTGAGATTCTCGCTAATGGACACCGCAGAGTTAATTGCAAGTGCAAAGCATACCGCAGGTTTACTGAAACTGATGTCGAATGAAAATCGCTTGATGATCCTATGTACGTTAATGAATCAAGAAATGTCGGTGAGTGAATTAAATGATCACATTCCATTGAGTCAATCAGCTTTGTCTCAACATTTAGCGGTATTAAGAAAGGAAGAAGTTGTGACAACAAGAAGAGAATCACAAACCATATACTATCAAGTGGCAAATCAAGATGTCGTTAAAATCATCCAGACATTGCACGATTTGTTTTGCCCCAAGTAAAACAGGTTTGAATCTAAATTCTTAGGAGACATGTTAGGTGGTATCTATTTTTGGTTGGTTAGGTGCAATTTTAATTGGTGTTAGTTTGGGCTTGCTTGGCTCAGGAGGCTCCATTTTAACTGTACCTGTTTTACTGTACTTGTTTGATCAACCAGAACGCCTTGCCATCGCCAGCTCCCTTGCAATTGTTGGCCTTATAGCGCTATCAGGCGCTATTCCCTATATTGTAAAGAAACAGGTCAACTGGCGCTGTATTTGGTTATTTGGCTTACCAGGAATGGCTGGAACCTATGCAGGCGCATATCTCTCTCAATTTGTAGAACCCGCAGTTCAGCTCATTACCTTTGCTGTTGTTATGTTATTGGCTTCTTTTTTCATGTTACGCAAAAGCAAACAGCAAACATCTGAACAAAACCGTGGTAATAGCAAAATAATTATAGATGGACTCATCGTTGGCGTTCTTACCGGCTTTGTCGGTGTCGGCGGTGGTTTTCTCATTGTTCCTGCTTTGGTATTAATGGCTGGCTTACCTATGCTTTCAGCAGTAGGCACGAGTTTAGTCATTATATTCTTAAAGTCAGCGACAGGCTTTTATAAATACCTAGATGTACTTGCCAAAGAAAATATTGAGCTTAACTGGCAGGTTATCATTTTAGTCACGTTACTTGGTGCTATCGGCAGTTTTACCGGCAGTAAAATCGCTAATAAAATATCTCAACAACATTTGAAAAAAGGCTTTGCCTACTTCTTAGTGCCCATGGCAGCCTTCATTATTTGGCAAAACATAGACAAAATACTTTAACGATCAAAATAGCGATCCTCAGATCTAAAGATCAGTTGGCATAATATCTGCTTTGTTATATTCAAAAAGTTTTACGTCAATTTTTTGAATACTGGAGTCCCTTATGGAATTTATCCTGTTTGCCATGATCAGTTTAATCGTTATTGTAGCTTTACTTGCTAATCGCTTAAATGACAACAGTTTCCCATTTCCATTCGATAAAAAAGCGACTGTATTTACAGGCGCAGAAAAGAATTTTCAGAATTTGGTTGAGCAAGCTGTTGGCTCAAAATACCGCGTTATCAATCGCGTCAAATTATCAGATATTGTCAGTATTCGTGGTGGCGTATCACAACGAGCAGCACAAACTGCTGTCAAAAATGCCGATAGCAAATATTTAGATTTTGTTATTTGTGAACGTGACACTATGCGTTTAATGGGCGCCATTGATTTGGTGGATACACAAGGTAAAGGATACAAAGTCAAAAGAGATTGGTTTGTCGGCGGTGCACTAGAAGCAGCAGGTATTCCACACGTACGCATTAAAGTTAAGGCGACTTATTCAGTGGAAGAAATTAAGCACTGTATTCAAAACAGATTGTTTGCGAATAAAATGCCAGAGCCAAAAATGAAAGGAAAAGTTATTCCTGCACCTATGGTAAAAGCACGCGCTAACAGAGCTCCAGCGGGTGTGCTAACAGCGCAAGCAGCAGCTGCTCAAACTCCGCAATTAGCCAACCAAAGTGTGCCAGCTTTACCCCACTAATTTCAAACCCCTGTGGTAAATTACAAGCTGTAACAATCTGGTTAATAAAGCTAGTCTATACTAAAAATGTTACTCACTTTGGGTAACATTTTTTATTGAAAATGGAGGAAATAATAATGAAAAACACGGTGTTGGTTTTAATAGCACTTATCGTACTGATAGGTTGCAGCAATCGATTACAAAAACCTGATTCAACCTCAGGCTTTTTAAAAGATTACACATTATTTCGCCCCATTCCAGATCGCGACAATGCGTGGATTCGCGCCAAACAAGGCTTTAAGATTGACGAGCTTCGCAACTACAAATACATTGCCATTGCCCCAATTGAACTGTGGTTAGATACGAATAAGCCACTGGCTATCAAAGACAAATCAAAGCAAGAAAGACTGACCGAATACTTTGAAGAACAAATAAAATTACGCGCAGGTGATCAATTTGACATTGTCCGCCCTGGCACAAAAGATTCATTACTTATTCGCATCGCAATCACCAATATCGAAGAGTTTTCTCCTGAGCTTAGCGCATTAGACGCGCTGCCTTTCCGCATTGTAAAAAATGTTGGTGAATCGGCTTATTTAGCAGCAACAGACCAAAAGTCGATTATTGCCCGTGCGGGAATTGAAGCTGAGTTTATTGACCAAAATTCCGGACAATCAAAAATGGCTGTGATCGTTAATAAGGAAACTGACGAGCAATACGTTCCAGATAAAGTACAAAACATTGACGCACTTAAAACCATCGTTAATGGTTGGATTGATAACTTATTCGATAGCTTAAGAAAAACGAGTGAATCTCAATCATAGAGTTAAAAGACATTTAGCTCGGAAGCGTTTATAATTCGCAAAAATTTTATCGGAAATAAAACCTATGATCGCTGGTGTAATTGGCGCGATGGAGCCAGAAGTAGCCATCTTAAAAGAAAAACTATCAGATCTTACAACCTCTGAAAAGTCTGGTTTTACCTACTATCAAGGTAAACTTAACGGCAAAGAGGTTGTTATTGTGCAATCAGGTATTGGTAAAGTTGCTGCAGCACTAGCAACAGCTTTCTTAATTTCTGAATTTTCACCAAGCTATGTAGTAAACACAGGTTCAGCTGGCGGCTTTGATCAATCTCTATCTGTTGGCGATATCGTCATCAGCAATGAAGTTAGATATCACGATGTAGACGTAACAGCCTTTGGTTACGAAATTGGTCAGCTTCCAGGTAACCCAGCCGCTTACACACCAAATACTCATTTAGTTTCTACTGCTGAACAAAGCGCTAAGAAGCTTGACGGTATTCACACCATGATTGGCCAGATCACCACGGGTGATACCTTTATGACTAAGGAAGATGATATTGCTAAAGCAAGAGATAACTTCCCAAATATGGCTGCTGTTGAAATGGAAGGTGCCGCAATTGCACATACCTGCCAGTTATTAAATACTCCATTTGTTGTCATTCGCTCTTTATCTGATATAGCAGGCAAGGAATCTCCTACTTCATTTGAAGCTTATCTGGAAACAGCCGCAGTTAATTCATCAAAACTTGTAGAAGACATGATTAGCCAAGTTGATGTTGCTCAACTTAGCTAGTTAATCGCTAATTCAGGTTGTAATGACAGAGCTTCAACATTTACCACCTTTGATACACAACTTGTGTATTTTATTGCTAGTAATCACTGTAAAAGCGATTACTAGCCAGTTCAGCTCGGCTCCCACGGTTTCGATTTATTCGCTCTACTTAGCTAAGTTGGCGGAAAAAGTAAATAAATCCGAAAATAGCGCATACCAACAAAAAATCGCTGGTTTTGTAGGCCTTATCATCACGCTAGCGCCCTGCATTGTTATTTTATGGTTATTTGAGAGCTTTATCGAAGTTCCAGAAATTTGGCATTTCTTGTTACTGTTTTTTGCATTAGGTCCTTTTAATTTAAGAAAGACCCTCAAAGAGACTGCCGATGCTTTGCAGCAAGGCAATAAAATAAAGGCACGTCAAATTCTAGAACCATTCACTTTAAGAGAAGTAGGTGAGCTCTCCACCTTGGGGATGTCGAAAGCAACAATTGAAGCGGTATGGCTTAAACATGTGCAACAGCACATCGTCATTGCCGGATATTATCTGTTGTTTGGCCCTATTTTTGCCATCGCCTTGCGTATGGTATTAGAAGCCCACTATCAGTGGAACGTAAAGCGCCATAAATTCTCAGCCTTTGGTGCATTCCCTAATTATGTCGTTAAACTGTTAAGCTGGCCGTTTTCACGGATGTTCATCGTATTGTATGTGATCAGTAATACAGGTCGAGTCATAAGTAAAATGAATCAACTTTCATTTTTTCATTTTTTTAGCTTTGATAATAATTACCTTGTTCATGTCATTGCTTGTGCTTCAGGCATCCAGCTTGGAGGGGTGGCAAAATACGACGGAGTTAAACTGCGCAGGCCTTCATTTAACCCGCAAGGCCAGCAGCCACAGATAGTAAATTTGCAGCAAGCTGCCAGCCAACTTAGATTAATCAATATATTTTTTATCAGCTTGTTAATGTCAGCATTAGTTATCGGGTTTATACTTTAAGCTCGCACATTTTTAATAGGGAAATAATAATGAAAATAACCAGAATCCTACTGAGCTGCTTGTTGCTACTAAACGCGAGTTACTCTATCGCAGAACAAAGCAACGTATTAGAAGTTTCTCAAAACCAAGTCATGAGCTTTAACAACGCCGCCAAGACATCTCCGTTCGTCGTTCTTGACGTTCGCTCTGAAAAAGAATTTGCCGAAGGCCACATAAAAGGTGCTGTGAACTTGCCCCATAAACAAATTCTTGAACGCATTGACGAACTAGCAAAATATAAAAATACCTTAGTTATTGTGCACTGCCGTTCAGGTGCTAGAGCAGCCAAAGCTATCAAGATATTACAAGGTGAAAATTTTTCTCGAATAGGACACTTGTCAGGCGACTATCTAGGCTGGAAAGCCGCAGATCTTCCTCTTGAAAAATAACTTTAAATGACAGAGCTTATATACTGGTTAGATATCTTTGGCATAGTGGTTTTTGCCTTATCAGGCGCACTCATGGCAGGCAGATATCAATTAGATCCTTTTGGTGTCGTCGTGCTTGCAGCAGTAACAGCCATAGGCGGTGGCACCATTCGAGATGTAGTACTAAATACCCCAGTATTTTGGGTTGAAAAACCCCTGTATTTATACATCATTATGATAACAGCTCTACTCACTATTCTGTTAATTCGTCAGCCTAAACGGATCCCTAAGCGCTTTTTATTAATCGCCGATGCATTTGGCCTGGCCTTGTTTGCCGTACTCGGAGCACAAAAAGCCCTCAATCTAGGCGCACCTGTCCCAGTATCAATTGTTATGGGTACTATTACCGGCGTGGCGGGGGGTATGATACGTGATGTTTTGTGTAATGTTATTCCACTGATATTGCGCCAAGAAATATATGCCTTAGCTGCCATGTTAGGTGGCAGCTTATACGTCTTATTATTGTGGTTTGGCATAACCGATTATCTTGCAATTGTTGGCGCAGTTATAGGTGCACTGGCTTTGCGACTCGCAGCGATATATTGGCGGGTATCTTTACCCGCCTTCCAGATTAAAGACGAAGAATAAATTAGAACGAATAGCTCATACCTAGGTGCGTCGTGTTTAATTCTACGTCACCAGCATCTGAGTATTGTAGCCCTGCGTGAATGCCTAAGCCGTTATCCCATTGATATTGCCAGCCAATCTCACTTTGCCAGCCTAGGCTACTATCGTCGATATTAGCACCTTGAAAGACGCGTAAGTCATAATCAAAATAATTAGCACCTATTTTGCCATACAAGCTATTTCGTTTACTCAGCGCTACTTGTGCTTTAGCGGCAATATAAATCGAGCGATACTCAAATTTATCAGCGTATAAGTCTTTATTTACACATTTAACGACGTAATCATCTTGATTGTATTTGCATTCTAAATCATCTAAATCACTCGCATATGACAACCCTGTCTCTACACTAAAATGCTCTGACAATTTCAAATTGTAAAAGCCATTTATTTTCCAAACAGATTGGTTTTTAGAGTCCTTTCCTTTAAAAGCAATAGATCCAGAGCCAGCATTAACGCCGACGGTATTTAGCCAATCATTTGAAGAGAATTGCGCAGCGCTAACGCTGCCGGTAAGTAATAATGCGAGGCAAGTAACTAGAGGTTTCACTGTATTTTCCTTAATTAATGGGTGAAAAACTAACAGTGATTACTCTAGAGAAAAAGATGAGAAAGTGATGTCCTAAAAATGTCCAATAGCTGTCAGAAAGTGTAAGAAAGTCATCAACATTCGTAAGTGACTTTCTACATTTATTTACGCTTCGATACCCCAGCCATCGTTATAGCCTTTAAACTTTCGAGCCACTTGCTCAAATTCAGCTTCTTGTGCCACGATAGCATCATAATCAGGGATCATAGCTACCGTAACTTCCAAATCCCATACATTTGGTGTTTCATCTGGTTTAACGTCGATTTGCATATCTGGCACTTTTTCTTTTAAGTGCTTTTCCATCGCTAATGCATCTTCTTTGTTTTCGAACAATTGAAAATAAACCACTTGATGTACTTGGGTTAGATCTATGCCAGCTTCATGCATTTCAGCTAAGACCTGGCCGGTATCGTCGTTTGGAAACATATAGTTAATTACACTCTCGTTAGAATGGCGTCAGTATACCTAGGTATTGCGCTTGTTCACACTCAAATCAACAAAAATCTCTTATTCAGAGGCCCCACTGAACTGACAAATATTATTTGCACAGACTAATTCACCGTTTTCTGTATCTGAATCGCATCCCTCCACCATGACTTTTTCTTTCATCTTGCGTAAGCTCGCTGCACCAATTTTATTAACAGCGACGACACAACTAGCATTAGAAAATTTAAGTAAGGTACGTGTACATTGACTCGCATCAACACAAATTAAATGTTGCGATAATGTATTGAAGCTCTCAGTTTCCGACAAAGGGACAATGGGAATGATGTCCACCTTCATCTGATTGCTGTTAGCTTCTTTCTCAGCTTCGGCTTGCTCTTCTTTTTGCACTTGCTCGATATAAGCTTTATTAGCTTCTTTATTCGATTGCAACAAATGGCCAATACCCGCCAAAATAAGCAGCATGATAAAACCCGCCACTAGCGTAATCACTATCCACTTAATCAAGAGCATACTCCTTTACAGTTAGCTGCAGGTAGTTCTCGTAATAACAAATCAATTGCCGCATGAAGTTTTTGTTGAACCTCTCTTGGGTTATCGTCTTCATCAATAGCTAGGGCGCCAACGCCACGCCATATCGATCGCTTCTTTTTAGTGTCAACCAAATCCAAAATAATGCTGCCTGCGACAGTATCAAGATGTTTAGCTTTACTCGCACTATCATTAGAACTTGCTTGTAAGCGGTACTTGTTATACCTAACGCCAGCATTGTATCGCTTCAGCTCTGTGTCTTTAGCCACTATATGGTATCCAACAATAACGTCAGCCTCATCAGGATTTTTATAGACGTATCCTTGCTGATCTAACGCTTTCTCAATAGCAATTTCTATACTATTGCGTGTTGAATCACTGATATTTTGAAAATCGGAAAAAGAAGAGTTTCTATCGTATAAGCTGTAGCTTTCAATAACAGAAAAATTGAAATTATTTCGATAACGCGTGTCAATTTTAGGACGTTCAGCGCACCCTTGAATTACCAAAATGATAAAGAAAAAAAGTACACTAAGTTTTTGTAGCATAGAAATAATTGAGACAAAGTTTTATGTCATCATTACCTGAGAAGTACAAAATTTCAAGGTAATTTAATCGAACGATTATCTTAGGTTAATATTAGGAGAAGTATCAATTTGTCCGTCATTGGCAACTGTTGTAACTTTATCTTCAAGTAATAATACCGCTAAGTTACCGGCTGAAGAATGACGAATAAAAGCGAGCTCATAGCCATATTTAGCTAAGCTACTGGCAGAAAATTTCTGAGCGATGGTTAAACTAGACCACATCTGATCTCGATTCTCATTGTGAAAACGCCGTTCTATGAGCGGATCTCGAGCTTGGTTATCTTCCATGGTTATCACGTAAGTAGTATTGACCTAAAAATTATCAATGCACATTACATTCCAAACAAAAATTTAACCTAAATTACAACAAGTTAAATAAGAACGCATTCTTAAAAACATTTGAATTGTAAAAAAAATCGACAACAAAAAAGCCGACAACAGTCGGCTTTATTATTCTGCTTAACAAGTGCGAGTATTAGCTTACCGTAACGCGAGCGAATTTACGCTTACCCACTTGGAAAACACCTTGTGTACCTGCGGTAATTCTAAGTTTATTGTCGGCAATTTTTTCGCCATCTAACTTAGCAGCACCTTGTTTAATCATACGCATTGCTTCAGAAGTACTCGCTACTAGGCCAGCCTCTTTAAGTAGGTTAGCAATTGCCAACCCTTCTTCACCACCGTCGAAAGTAAATTCCGGCATTTCGTCTGGCATAGCGCCTTTTTGAAAGCGGTTAATAAATTCTTGATGAGCCGCATCAGCTGCTGCTTCGTCATGGAAACGCGCAATCAATTCTTTCGCCAACGCGATTTTTACATCTCTAGGGTTTGAACCGTCAGCGATTTGTTGCTTGTAACCTTCAATTTCTTCCAATGGCTTGAAGCTTAACAATTGATAATAACGCCACATTAAATCATCAGAAATTGACATGACTTTACCGAACATATCTGATGGTGAGTCAGTAATACCGATATAATTACCTAACGACTTCGACATTTTTTGAACGCCATCCAGGCCCTCAAGTAATGGCATCATTAGTACAGTTTGAGGACGCTGCCCTTCCGTTTTTTGCAGTTCACGGCCCATTAAAAGGTTGAACTTTTGGTCTGTTCCGCCTAATTCAACATCAGCTTCTAATGCGACAGAATCCCAACCTTGAACAAGCGGATACATAAACTCATGAATGGCAATGGCTTGACCACCAGCATAGCGCTTTTTAAAGTCATCACGTTCCATCATACGAGCAACTGTTTGACGAGAAGCAAGCTTTAACATGCCAGCTGCACCCAACTTTTCCATCCAAGTTGAGTTAAAGGCTACCGTTGTTTTTGCAGGGTCCAAAATTTTAAACACTTGCTCTTTATAGGTTTCAGCATTCGCTAACACATCATCTTTAGACAACGGCTTACGGGTCACATTTTTACCCGTTGGGTCACCAATCATGCCAGTAAAGTCACCAATTAGAAAAATAACTTCATGACCAAGCTGTTGGAATTGACGTAATTTGTTAATTAGAACGGTGTGACCTAAATGTAAATCTGGAGCTGTAGGATCGAAACCAGCTTTTATTTTTAACGGCTTGCCTTCTTTTAACTTCTCTAGCAACTCGTCTTCTAACAAGATTTCTTCCGCGCCGCGTTTAATTTCTGCAAACGCCTGGCTGACATCTGTCATGATTTAACTCCAAAGATTGTATAAATTTTACGAAACTGGTGGCGAATTCTACTGTAAACAAGCGATTGCGGAAACCCTAAGATTGTTTCTCCGCATAAAATTTTGGTATAGTTAAGAACAATTGTTGCACAAAACAACGAAGTAAAGGCCTTATCTCTTTGAAAAATATATCTAATTTCTATACGCAGCTTCCTAAACAGCATAGAGTTTTATTGTCTGCTGTTAGCGTATTATTTTTGATCTTACTGTTTTTTCCTTCAGAAAAAGCCACGGCTAGCCGTCAAACCGAACAATCTTCGTTGAAAATTGGCGAGCGCTATCAAATAGCCCTTCCTGAAATAACGACAGAAACAGCAACAAAAAACGCTTCAGATTCTACAGACACTCATTTTGAAGAAAACGACGCTAATGCTATAGCCTGGCAGACCGCCAAAGTAAAACGTGGTGATTCGCTAGCAAAAATATTTAAGCGTTTGGGTTACAGTGCCAAAACTACTCACAAAGTGAGTAACGCCCACGGCTCAGAGAGCAAGTTGTTGAGAAAATTAAAGGTTGGCGACACTCTTCACATTGGTAAAAACAAAAACGGCCAACTCGCCGCTATTGAGTATCCACTATCAAAAACAGAAACGCTGTACATTACCCTTGAAGACGATAGCTACTTAGCTATGGTTGATACCAAACAAGTTGAGATACGCGAAGCCATTGCCCATGGCGTTATCAAATCAAGCTTTTGGAACGCAGGTATCGCGGCAGGTTTAGATGACGGCCAAATTATTAGCTTAGCGAATGTGTTTGGCTGGGACATCGATTTTGCTTTAGATATCCGTCAAGGCGACAGTTTTCATGTGGTCTATGAAAATAAATTTGTTGATGGTGAATTTATTGGTACCGGTAAAATCTTAGCTGCCGAATTCAATAACCAAAATGATACTTTCCAAGCGATCCGTTTTGATGATGGCAATTACTACACGCCTGAAGGCAAAAGCATGCGTAAAGCCTTTTTACGCGCGCCTGTTAATTTCAAATACATCAGTTCAAACTTTAAGCCGAGACGTTTCCACCCTATTCAAAAACGCTGGAAAGCTCATCGCGGTACCGACTATCGTGCGAAAACAGGCACACCTGTAGTTGCTTCCGGCGATGGTAAAGTTACGCATTCAACCTATAACAAGTTCAATGGCCATTATGTATTCATTCAACATGGCAACGACATTGTGACTAAGTACCTGCACTTTTCTAAACGCGCAGTGAAAAAAGGCCAGCGTGTTAAACAAGGCCAAGTTATTGGTTACGTAGGTTCAACGGGGATGTCTCAAGCACCCCACCTTCATTACGAGTTTCTGTTAAACGGTGTTCATAGAAACCCAAGAACAGTGAAGCTTCCTGATGCTGAGCCAATTGCTAATAAGCACGCTGACAAGTTCGCGTTATTAGCACAGCGCCGCTTAAAGGAATTAGCGGGTTCACGTTTAGCATTAAATACCAATATTCCAAGCACCTCGGTAACACCTTAGATGGCTAACGCGCCTTACTATATTGGCGTGATGTCTGGGACTAGCGCCGACGGTGCTGATTTGGTGTTAGTGTCTTTTGAAGACGAAAAGCCAGTTGCCGATAAATGCGACATTAAAGCCACGTTGCACCAGCCATACCCTGATGCGTTAAGACAGAAAGTACTGAGCTTGTATCAGCCTAGTGACAACGAGATAGATAGACTAGGCAGTTTATCTGTAGAACTCGCTCACTTTTACGCGCAAGCGATACAGTTGCTTTTAGCAAACGCTAACATATCGCCTGATCAAGTCGCTGCAATTGGCAACCATGGGCAAACCATTAGACATCGCCCTGATGTTAATGACCAAATAGCACATCCTTTTACCTTACAGATAGGTTGTCAGCAAACGTTGGCGCTTTTAACTGGCATCAAAGTAATAGCTGATTTTCGCACAAAAGATATTGCTTTGGGCGGCCAAGGTGCGCCCTTAGTTCCAGCGTTTCACCAGTATTTATTTTCTCCTGTCGAGCAAGATACGTTTATCGTTAATTTAGGCGGAATTGCTAACATCACTTATTTGTCCACCGACGAAAGTAAAATTTTAGGCTACGACACAGGCCCAGCAAATGCATTGATGGATGCTTGGTGTGAGCGACACACGGGTAAACCTTACGATAAAGACGGGCAATGGGCAGCTAGCGGTCAAGTCAATCATATGCTACTTGAGCGTTTACTTCAGGATGACTACTTTGCCAAACCAGCACCTAAAAGCACTGGACGAGAATATTTCAATCTAGCTTGGCTTGAACAGCACCTCGCCAATTTAGATATTTCGCCCGTAGATATCCAAGCAACACTTTTACAATTAACTGTTGTTACCGTTGCCGACCAAATCCAAAAAACCATTAAAGCTAATTTAAATCCCGCAGTAAATACCTCCCCGAAAAGCTTCGTATATTTATGCGGCGGCGGAGTTGAGAATATTACTTGTTATAAGAATATAAAACAGTTACTTAGCGAGCACGAGGTCAATTCGATTCATTCACTTAAGGTGAATAATCAAGCATTCGAAGCCACAGCTTTTGCATGGTTCGCCTACGCTTATGACAAAAAAATCTATAACCACATACCAGAAGCGACGGGGGCTAGCGCAAAAACTATCTTAGGCATCGCCTATTACCCTTAATTCCCTGTAGATCTTAAGCGATAGCCGCTTATAATGATTAACTCTGTTTAAAAATCGCACATAACGGTCGACATTTGAACTATGTTCAAGAAGTAGTGTCTAACGGATGTGCTGTCTTTTCAGCATTAAAGGAGGAACTATGGAGTTTAATGATATTCACATTGGCATGAAGTGCGGCAGTAAAAAAGGTAGTGGCACAGTTACATGGATTGATGGTTCTACCCGAACAATTTATCTTGCAAACACAGAAGATAACAATAGTTTTGAAGTTAATTTTGACGAGATCATCGATGATCCTCAAGTCCATAATCGTGAAGATACTTACTATTAGCCTCGCATTCTCACACAACGATTAGTTAATTAATAACAGCCGAAATAACCAATAAAAGCCTCGTATAGAGGCTTTTGTTTTATTGAATCTTAGCAGCTGAACTTTCTATAGCTTAAATTTAGATACCTGCTTATTAAGCTCATAAGACAAGGCAACCAGTTCTTCACTAATTTGCTTACCTCTTATAGCATCTTGGCTTGATTGCTCAGCAATATCACTGATAGAAACAACATTATGGTTAATTTCCTCTGCCGCTAGGTTTTGTTGCTTCGCAGCGTTCGATATCTGGCAATTCAATTCATCTAACTCTTGAATTTGATCAGTAATTTCCACCAATACTTCTGCGACATTAGACATTTCCGCCGCTTTTTCTTGCGCTTGATTACTCACATCTTCCATCAATACCACTGCACCATTGGCGTCTTCTTGTAGCGAGATGATGGTTGCTTGAATTTGCTCGATTGATTCACGGGTTCTTGTAGCAAGTGAGCGCACCTCGTCAGCAACCACAGCAAAGCCTCTTCCTTGCTCGCCAGCTCGTGCCGCTTCTATCGCTGCGTTTAGCGCTAGTAGATTGGTTTGTTCAGCGATTGCAGTGATAACCTCAAGCACAGTACCCACTTGCTTAGTTTTCTCACTCAGTTCTGTGACCTTACCGGTATTGTTGATAACTTGATCTCTAAGCTGATCAATGCCTTGTTTTGTCGACTCCACTAGGTCTAACCCTTTCTGGGCATGATCACTTACTTTTACCGACTTATCGGCGGCACTTTCCGTATTTAACTGAACTTCATCTGCTGAAGCATCTAGCTCATTTATCGCTGCAGCGACTGAGTCTGTGCCATTTTTTTGAGTTAGCACAGCTTCACGCGTTAAACTTGAAATCTCATCAACATGGGTTGCCGACTCAATTAACTTGTCACTAGCGGTAGAAACCGAGATAAAGCTAGTTTTAAACTTAGTCATCATATTGTTGAGTGCTTGAGTTACAGCGCCTAGCTCATCTTTATAGTGCACTTTAATATCTTTATTAAGGTCTAAGTCTTTCTCAACCGCTTCGATTGTGCCGCGTAGTCTTTTTAAACGGAACAGCACCATGCGATTAAACAGTAAGCTCAATAAACCAAAACAAATAACGGTAATGATAAGTTGAAGTACGCTGGCTTGCGTGATGGAATTTCTAATTTCCTTTTCAACTGTCGACAAGTCATAAGTAATCTTAACTGCACCCAACACGGTATTTTCTTCAACCTGATGACAACCAAGACAGTTAGTGCCACGGTAATCTTTACTCGCACGAATAGGATTAATAAAACTAATAAAATGCTTACCGTTTTGCTCGAAATAGTCGAAGGACTTTATGCCAGCAATACCAGAACGTTCAAAATCATTATTGGCTATCTGGCCATCAAAGCCTTTACCGAAAGTTTTAACTAGCTCAGGTGCTCGCAGGATCTTTGCCTCGACAATATCTTGCTGACTTTCAATTTTGTGTTGGATTATCTGCCTATTGGCGATTGTTCCCGTTAACATCATGGTATTAACAGAATCAAAATAATTTAAAGAGAGTGATTCAAGGTTTTGTTTTACGAACTTCTCACTTAACGCTTGTTCATCGTAGTAGAAAAACAGCATAGTCGTTGATAAAAACAAAACAGCAAAGACCACCAGTGACAAATTTATTTTTTTTGCCAAAGACAATTGCATGTTATACCCCAATTTAATGTTTTTTAATTGCAGGTATTTTATCGACTAGCAGGTATTTTGCAGATTTAACCAACGAAAGCTTAATCTAGCGCAAAGTTTTTCTTAAGGTTTATAAAGCGAGAACAAAAAAAGCCAGTATAAATACTGGCTTTTGAAAATAACTAACTATTTGCTAGGCAGCTTAAATAGCTTCCGGACACTCTACATGACAAACTTTCAAACAGTTCACTAGCACTTGCTGAACAGCATTAGTAATGATCAAGCGCGCATGATTCGCTTTACCATCAACAATCACTTTTGCTTGCGCATAGTACGAGTTATAAAGTGCCGCAGTTTCCATCAAGTGACGAACTAATAACGCAGGATCTGACTTTGTTGCTGCAGCGATAATACGGTCTGGTGTTTGTTGTAGTTTTAAGATTAATGCTGCTTCTTGAACATCAATATCAAACTCTTCGATCTCATCAACACGCTTCACCGGCTCTTCTAAACGACGTAAAATACTACGTGCACGACAAGCAGAGTATACAACGTAAGCACCACCAGACTTCTCAAAGCCAGCAATTGTCGCTTGTAGATTTGTTGTATTGATATCTACAGAGCCTTTCATGTCTTGTTTAAGATCATTAAACACTAATGAACCAACCGCAAGTTCCTTAGCGGTTTTTTGCAATTCTTGTTCGTCCTCAGATAAACGCTCACTTAGCTTGCTATGGAAGTATTCCACCGACTGGCTAAGTAAGTGGTTTACGTTAGCTACTGTGTCACGAGAGGATAGTTTTTTACCTGTGTCTGAATCAACATAAAAACCAAAGTACAAGTGTAATAAATTCATCTTGTCTTTATCAGCTAATCCCGTTTGGTAAGCACTGTTGAACAAACGCGAAAAGTGCACGCGTTGCTCTTGGCCAACAACATAAATAATATCCGTTGGGTCAAACAACTTCTTACGAAGCTCAATTGCACCTAAATCACGGGTTGCATAAATACTGTTACCATCTGAGCGTTGAATAACGTAACGCGTACCATCGTCTAACGCGACTAGCACTGCGCCAATGTCTTTTTCTACAGACTGACGGGCGATATCGTATTCAGCGTCTGACATGTCACCGCCAGCTTTTTTCGCTTCGATTTTCGCTAACTCTTTATCAGCTAGTTCTTGAGTAAACTCAACAGCGCCACCAGAAGCTAAGCAACGTTGAACAACTTCACTACCCGCATCGTAGTAGAAGCTTTCACCAACAACATAGTCGATGTTTACGTTAAGCTTTTGGTAGAAACTATCGAAGTCTTCTAAACTCCAAACTACCATCTTCTTCCATAAAGCCACTTCGTCTTCGTCACCCTGTTCAAGCGCAGCAAAACGCTTATCTGATACTTGCTCAAAGTCAGCAAAAGCTGCTTTAACATCATCAAGTGTTTTAGCTTCTGGTAGGTATCGGTTAACTAACGCTTTTGCGTCTTGTTCGAAACCGTCTACAGCATCACCATAATCGCCAGCAACCGCCTTCTCTAAAGTACGACGGATACTATAAATGGCTAGCAACTTATCGTTTTCGCTAAAGTCGGCAGGAAACTGTGCTTGGAAACGGCGGTAGCCTTCTAAAACAAAACCAAAGCCACCAAAATCATTAATATGGTTGAATCTAAATACTTGACCACCACACGTTTCATATAGGTTTGATAATACGTGGCCGATGATAGTTGAACGAATGTGACCAGCGTGAAGTACTTTAGCAACGTTTGGCGACGAGTAATCAACAATGTAACGTCTGTCAGTAAGCTGGCTGTTAAAACCGAAATCATCACCGAAATCACAAATCGCTTGAGCACTGCTCAATAACCATTTTTGTGAAAGCGTTAAGTTGATATACATACCGCGCGTTTCAATTTCACAGATGTAATCAGCAAATTGCTCGCCTTGTAATACTTCGGTTACCCAAGGTAAATGCTTTTCAATGAACCCTTTAGGACCACCATCTCGTAATAACTGAGGAATTTTAACAGCGATATCACCACCAAATTTGGCACGATCAATCAATTCAAATTGTGGCTGTAAACGACCTTGACCCCATCGCTCAGACAAAGCAGTGGCAATATTATCGTATAAATTTTGCAAAGGATAATCGGTGAGTTTAGGTAAAGTGCGTTTTGCAGCAGCTTGTTGTTGCTCATCACGTAACGCGGAAATTTTGTTCTCTAACTCGATATTAGCTTGTCTTAAGTGGTTCATTTTTCGTCAAATTCTCAATGAAAACCTTGTAGGAATTTACAAGATTTATGGTTAAGTTTTGGTGTTAATAAAGATAGAAATTGGCAGACTATTTTTTCAGGTCGAAGAATACTATAAATTGCCTGTTACCGCCAGTGTATATAATGATGACGAGAACTTTTTAAATCTTGGTATGAATCGATCTACGTACAAACTTAAACCAGTATTCCTTCGAAGAGAAAATGATTTAAAAACGCAAAGAGACAGAGCATCTGAGATATCGAGAAATTAAAAAAGGCTACGTTACCGTAGCCTTTCGTTTAAGCGTGTCAGTAGATCACTGTTTAACAAACTTATAGTCGTTAAACTCAATATAGTGGTTACCATCCGTCCCAGTTAAGAACAGGACTCCTCGAGGGCGATTAGGGAAAAACTCCACCGCCATTTTGGTATCATTAGAACTCTCCCAAAGCGGGCTTTTTAGATTTCCCCAAGACAGTTCTACTCCATTTTTTAACGATGTAACTGTTATTGAGCCCATAGTATCGTGGCGAAACTCGCCCACATATTGCGATGGCAAATTAGCAACCATCGAAGCAGGCTTAGCGCTTTTATCCGCATAAAACTTATCTGCTTTCTTTTTAGAAAACTGTATGTGTTGCTCTAACAATCCCAAAACTTCTTCTTCAGATTTTCCTAATCCTATCGAGTACGCGATATCTTCTAATGCCCAGTAAAGGTCACCGCCCCACTTATCTTGATTAGAAAGTACGATCAACCCTAGGTTATGTTCTGGCATAAAAGACATGTAAGTATTAGCGCCCGCATAGCCTCCACGATGTTCAAAAATATTCTCGCCAAATAACTCTCGATTGAACCACCCCCAAGCATAATTCCCTTTTTGCTTATTCTTACCGAAGCTAGCTTCAATTTGATGAGACTTGGCAATCACATCAGCAGGGATGACTTGTTGATTATCAACTTTTCCTTGATTAAGTTGAGCAATAATAAACTTCGAGAGATCTTTCACAGTAGAAATCATGCCACCGGCAGCGTGCATCGATTTATCCGTTTTCTGTAAATATAGCGGAGCAGCAGGATCTGGTGATTTAACTGAGTAGCCCTGTGCATAACGCCATTGGTTTTTAGCGATATCGCTCATTTTTGCTGATGTATGATTCATGCCCAGTGGCATAAAAATTTCGTTCGCAAGTTTAGATTGCCATGTTTCCTTAAACGCCTGATCCATCCAATGGCTTAAAATGTTATAGCCAACATTTGTATAACGGTAGCTTCCTAAAGGCGCTGACTCATTCACATATGAATCTGCGATAATTTGGTCTAAACGCCCTTTGTCATAATCCCCTGTATATGCTGTTGCTTGTACTAAAGGCCAATTATCAATTCCACTTGTATGAACCAATAAATCTTTTATTGTGACCTCACTAGCTCTGATACTTGGTTTAAACGCTACTTCGGGCATAATCTTAGCTAATGACCAAGCGCTATCTAGCTTACCTTGTTCTTCTTGCATGAGCGTCAACAGTGAATAAAAAGGTTTTGTCATCGAAGCGATATAGAAAACTGTGTTTTCATCTACTTTCGTTTTATTCGCTATATCCGAATAGCCAAAATAACCCTGATAAACAATATCTTGCCCTTTAACAATGGCAACAGCAGTGCCTGTTGGCAGTTTGATCGCTTGTTTATGCTGATTAACGTAATCATCAATCACCGAATAATCGCTAGCGGAAGAAACAAAGCTAGCAAGTCCAATGAAAAGAGTTGAGATAAAGGTTTTCATAAAAACTCCTGTTCTAAACCTTGTAACGGCTTTTAAGCCTCTGAAAAACAACATTTTCAGCGCCAAGAGGGTGTAAATGCTCTGTTTCTTGTAAACAAACTTTTGCAGACACTAAGTCGTCGTTTTGGATGAATTTTTTAATGTTGGTCAGCACTTGTCCGTAAAGAATGTAGTTGTGAACGGTTAAGTTCATCAACGCACTGTGACTCTTAAAGGCTTGAATTACTGACTTGCCTTCAGGTGTGAGCATTGCTGTCACAAATTCGTGTCCGTCAGCACACAAGCTGTATGAGATATCTTGGCTTTTATCATGAATATCAGGACCGTGGTCACGGAGTGTCAGGTGCACGCCAGGCAGTGATATTTTCTCATATATTTTAACTCTAACTTCAACGCCACGGGCTGCGGCAGCTACCAAAGCATCTTCAAAGTATTTCATCGCTTTTGGCTCAATATCGCCTAAAACAACATCTTTCGCCTTTTCAATCATGTAAAGAGTGCTTTCGATAACCTGATCTTTGTTGTCTAGTTGATACACTTGTTCATCGACATGCTGTTGATCAACTTGGATCAGCTTTTCACTCAGTGCTTCCAAGTTTTGCTGAAACTGTTTTCGATGTCGTTCCAGCAACTCTTTCCAGTGAATTGCTGAGAAACTTTTACTATTACTCACCGATGCATTCACAGCACCTTTTTGACTTAATGTACCCAATGCCTTGTAGACATTAGCAGCAGGTTTATTAATACCTTTCGCAATTGAGTAGCCGGTACTCAAACCATTTGCCAACAGAAAACAATAGATATCGCTTTCTAATTGAGTAAAACCTAGCGCTTGAAAATGTTCAGCTATTTCTGACATTGCTTTAACCTCATAAAACTTTATTAGTAGCACATGCAACTAACACCTTAAATATAGTGCAATGAAATTTTAAAAAGATCAAATGGAATTGTGAGTCTTCAAAGAGAAACGAAAGAAAAATGTCGAAAAGAAAGTGATAATTTATATTTGAAACAATGAGTTAATAAAATGAATTTTTTATTCACTAAATCAATTTCAAGAGAATGAAAAAGGATCGAAACAAGATTTAACACACAGCAATATTCTAAAGCATTAGCTCAAATCTTAAGGTAGTTTGAATGAGTTTAGACTTCGCCTAACAGACTGTTACGAGCGAACAGCGGACGTTTAAATTTTTTGCACTCCTTACTGTTAATCCTTTGAAATAAAAACTTTCCCCCATATTCAGGAAAATGCGCAAGTTGCGCACTTTTATCTTTCTCAAAAAATTAATAACATTTACTTTTAATAAGGATAGCAATGAGTTATCAACTTTGTTAAAAATAACATTTTCAGAAAAGTACGCGATTGCAAATCAGAAATATGCGCGATTTGTGCACTATTAAATTGTTATGTTTTCAGAGGTAGTATGAGCTTCTTATCAGACAAAAAAGATCAAATTGCATCTTTTGCAGCAATATTTGGTATGACATTAAGCTTTATTGCTCTTTGTATAACTGCGTATTCACTTAGAGATGTCCCTAAATCACCAGATTTAGTACTCAAAATTGCAAACTTGTCTGATAAAGAAATTCGAGTTGTCACATATAATGGTGGAGAAGCGCCATGTGCAGAGTTCAAAATACATTATCCAAATACATTTAAAAAAGTTGAGCATATTATTCAGTATCAAGAATCGGTTTTATCTAATGCATACATAATTGATAAACGTATTGAGCTGCCACCACTATATTATGCTGAAATAGGCAAGTGTGGTACTGACAATCAATGTGTAGTTGAAGGTGGTTTTCTAAAACCGAATCAAGTATTTGCTTTAAGGGTTACAGAGCCTCCTAAATCATTTGAATTAACTGCGAGTTGCATAGATGATTCAATTACTGAAGAGTTTGAAACATAACAAGTTACTCAAAAGGACGCAAAACGCTTGGCTTGTGCTCCTTCGTCGCTAATTTTAGCCAAGCATTTATACGCCCGTTAGTAAGGCGTTAGGTGCCTATGCGTATAGTAATACTTTTATTCACGTTGTTTTTAACAAGTTGTACTAATTCAGAGGTGAAAAAGCTCTACGCAACATGTATGAGCTTTAAAAAGCCATTAAGCGCTGATACCCTATATCAGAATTTTAGGAACGGTGAACTGTTGGAAGTTAATGAAGAAGGAAATCAATTTCACTTTTTCTCTCCACACCCAGATTACAACTTGATATACAGCTCATTTATTGTTGCTGAGATTGGCAAAGATAAGCTTGTGTTGCATTTGAAGTGTGCGGAAGATAAATATGCATTTTGATAGTCAGCACCTAACAAGCTGTTTAATAGTGGACATTGGACTCCAGGAAATTATGTAGAAATACCTTTTAATAACGACAGGTATTGCTATGGAGTAGTTACTATTACGGAAAGGTTGGCAATTATGGATTATTGCAACACCGAAAAATTAACTCCTGAACAAATTTCTGATTTACCTAATTTGTTTGAAATTTCTGTAATGAATTACGCAATAGGAAAAAATGGCTGGCCTCTAGTAGGTCACATTGAGTTGGATGAAAAATTCAAAACTTATCCGATCTATTACAAAAAAGACCCTATAAATGGAAATTACAACATATTGGATCACACATGGATGAATGAATCGCCAGCAACGGAATAAGAATGTCAGAATTTAGAAGTTGCTGCATCATGGGAACCTTGCCACATAATTGAAAGGCTCGCTGAACACTACATTAGTCATTAGGCGCAACATAACAAGTCAATGATGGATGGGGCGTTAAGTGTCTTAGTTGAACTAGGTTTAATATCACACTCAGGTAAACAAAACTTTAACTGTCAGGTAATTTTACATCTAATTTGCAAAATGTAATCTTGTGCTTTGTAATACATTGAAATATATAACTTAAATTTCTTGGTGTAACTTTTGCTTTGCGAGCTTAACAATAGTGAATTAAGGAAAATATTATGAAAAACAATAATATATATAGCTTATTTATAAAAGTGTTTTTTTTCGTCAGTCTAGCCTTTACTAGTTCGGCAAACGCAAGTTTGATTTTAAATATCGATACTAATACAGGGGAACTAATTGGAGCATCAAACATTGACGTAAATGGTACATTTTATGATGTTCTCTTTAGGGAAGGTTCAATCGAAGAAATATTCAGTCCACTCCATTCGTTTGACGCCAATAGTAAAGAAGAAGCTGATTTATTTTCCCTCGCTTTACTAAATCAATTATTTAGCCAGAATCCGTCTTCAGGCTACGATTATAATCCAGACCAAATCTTTGGGTGTAGTTACCTTAATGAATGTAGTATTTTGACCCCATATGCTGTAGATATTACTAATACGTATACAAATTCTTCTGGTGTAGTTAATCAAAATGGAGACTCAGCAGACTTTATTGCTCTTTTTTCAGGGTTGTATGACTTTAGCGATTCAAGTTTATTGTATAGCGCTCGAGTTGACTGGAAAGTATATGCTGACTGGACGTTATCTACTCCCGTTCCGGAGCCTTCAAGTTTAATTTTATTTGTATGTGCTATTTTGGGTTTAAGCAGTCGTCGACTATTTCACCATAAATACACTTAACAAAGCACTCAAACGGAAAAATAACAATTGGCTCGCGCTTCTCATATTATAGCCAAACTGTTATTTTCCGCTTATTTTAGCATTACGAATGATAGTTGTTGGCACAGTAAAGACTGCCAGATTCGATTAAGTTGTATTAGTCGAATCTGACAAAACAAGCTAACGCTTATTCATATTACGCTAGTTGTTAGAAGCTACCTTCAAGGCTTTGCTCTTTGCAAACACATTACCGTCATACGTTAAGCCAACGACCTGTTTATTTAGCTCATCTAAAGTGAAAGTTATCACTTCTCCTGAAGTAGGATTCAGCGTAACACGCACTTTGTCTAGCTTGTTAAAGCCTTGCGCTTTCGACTGCATTACGCCCCAGGTTATTGTTACGCTATCGGTACTATCTGCATTAACATACACAGAGCCAAGTAATGGATGTTGATAATGACCTTGATAAGACTCAGCAGGCAAAGATAGATTCATTTTACGGCTGGCAATCTTGGCTTGCTGTTTTGCCAACATCTTATCTATGTTTGCTACTTTGCTATTAAGATGAGTAAATCTAGTCGTTACTTTTTCAGCAACATTGTCCTCATTTAGCAAAATACCGTAAACGTAATCTGCAATCAGACTGGTCATTTTACTACTCAGAAAATCTTCATTGTTTAATACAACTAAGCCAATCTTTTTCTCCGGTATAAATGACACATGTGCATGCGCTCCAGCAAAGCCGCCAAAATGATGTAACATGCGCTCGCCTTTGTATTCTCCTGTGTACCAACCCCACGCATAGCCATCACGTTTGAAGTCCATGTAGTTACGTTCAGTTGTTACTTGTTGTTGTTGTGATTGCTTAATTACATGTTCAGGAAAGACCTGTTTACCATCAACTTTTCCTTCGTTTAACTGCGCAATAACAAATTTCGCTAAGTCATTGGCACTCGCGTACATTCCACCTGCGGCATGCATCGTTTGATCTTGTTTCTCCAGATAAAGAGGCTTATTCAACGGCGCAACCATTAACGAATAGGGTTTAGCTACCTTCACTTGTTTGCCTTCAAAATACGTTCTGGTTGCAGAGGTATTTGTAGTATTAAGAGGGCTAAACACGTTGTTTTGTAGGCGCTTTTGCCAAGGCTCACTAAAGTATTCATCAGCATACACACTGTAAACGTTGTAACCGACATTGGTATAGTCAAAATCACCTACTGGGTGTTTATCCTTTATTGTGTGTTCATACACCATGTCTTTTAAGCGAGTTGGCGAATGTTCACCACTGTATGCGGTAGCTAATACTAACGGAGAATTATTGAGAGCACTGGTATGTGTCATTAAATGCTTAACCTGTACATTGGCAGTATCTAAGCCATCTACTGTTAGTGTAGGAAACATACTTGCCAGTGTTGTTTCTAACTTTAGCTTGCCAGCGTCTTGATCAAGTAACACATTTAGCGCTATAAACGGCTTTGTTGCGGACGCAATATAGTACGGCGTATCACTGCTCGCTTTTACGTTATTGAGTATGTCTGCATAACCAAAATTGCCAGCATAAATGACACTATCACCTTGGATAACCGCAATTGAAGTTCCGGAAGAAAGCCCCGCAAGAGACTTAGTTTGATTGATATTATTTTCTAGCGTTGAAAAAACTGAATCAGCCCGTTCGTTCGCTTGAACACTTCCCACAGAAAAAAGAGCACTACACAAGAATACTGATAATTTTTTCATCATTTGTACCTAATTAACTTCATTTAATTAACTAGATACAAATAAGTAAGGTTTGGATGCAAACTGAGATGAAAAAGAATGTTTAGGCACAAAAATCCCAGCGTGTAGCTGAGTTCTTAATAAATGTTTTAGCTTTAATACGTGCTTATATTTACACTTTTAAATGTTAATAATTTACGCTGAGTCCATCAGCGGTATACATTCATCCATGCGGCTAATATCAGTTAACTTTGCATTATTTTCTCTGAGTAGCTTAGGTTTAATCTCTCTATTGAAGCTTCAATTTTTTCAACATTAAGCTCAATTCTAGATTCTAGTTTTCCCATAATGAAATCATGTCTCTCATTTTTATTTACACCTAGAAGGTCCAATTTATCAATCATGAATACGACAAAGAGGGAACCCAGTCCTGAAATCATTCCTGTCAATACCATTGAGATGGTATCGGCAAACGGTATCCCATTTAACATAGTAGCTATAGATTCGCCTGCTAATATACTTCCACTGACAACTAAACCAGTCGCTAGAACTTTTGTTGCTTCATGAGCCGCTTGCTTAGGCGTTAAGCCTTCCGGTGGAAATATAAATGTCTTCAGTGCTTTCATTAATGAGACAAAGCCTTCTCTAATTAATCTCACTATATTTTTCCCGGTGCGGACAAACATATTAATCAAAGCCGTGATGATAGCTGATAAAAAACCTGACAATGCACCGGTAGCAAAAGCCTCTACAACATTTTTCCATTTAGATAATAATTTACTTTTAATGTTATTTAATCGAGTGACTAAAGCATCAACCCATGAAACATCGTATTTCCCGTTCTTCCAACCATTATCAAATATATCTTTGACTTCGGAATAAGATGCAGATATGAATTCTGATATTAGAGCACCCAAAGCCTGCTGTAAGCCTTGGGCGGCGCCTACTTTAACGCCATCTTCCGCAGCTCTTTTTGCAACAAACGCTGTCTTTTCAACTTTATTCGAAGGAACATATTTTTCTGCTGCTTTCTCTCCTCTCTCGTGAGCTGCATTACTTCGTCTTTTATCGATATCATCATTACCTGACTTATCAACAAAGTCTTTGTGATCTTGGTCTCCTTTCGACCTATTTATACTTCGGTGAGTAAAGTCATGGTTATCAGGGTCTGAGCCAAACTGTCTCTTTTCTTCATCAGTCAACATAAAGCCGCCTCCATCATGAAATGATTTAAGAGGCTTGTTATGATCTAAATCCATTTCTGAAGCATCATGGTAAAGTCCTGTATTTACATCCTGTATTTTCCCATCTGAGGTTATAGCTTTATCCCTAGTTTGTTTTCTTTGAGCGTCAAATGAAATACCGTCTCCACCGATGGTTGAAGGCGACTTGGTATAATCGTCTCTATCATATTTGAAATCCCTATCTACCTTTGCCAGATCAGATCGACTTAACTTCAGAGGAGCTAGCAATTGCTCTATCAATACCTCTCTACTGGACTCGAATAGTGTATCGTATTTATCCTTGGTGAATTGTCTATCAATAAGCTCTAAAGATTCTATAACCTCCTCTTGGGACACTTTGAGGTTGTAGGTCGGAACATCTTTTTTCAGTACTCTTTCAACAAATTCAGTATCTGGTTCCTGAGCTAACAAACGCCTAACTGGAGCTGAGTTAGATAACTCCTTCATGTGAGCTGTTTCTTGATACGCATTGCGAATATTTTTTCTCTGCTTATAGCGTTCCGCTCTACTAGACATTAAAAACCTCCTTGCTTATTAAGCTGCTACTAATTCATTCCATGCATTCACAAAGTCTTGCTCATTTTCATGCACATACCCATCAGCGTGCATTACTACTTCTATAATTTCATTAAACAGATCAAAAGAATCTAGACCTACGTTAGAAGCAAGCTGGAACGCAGTTGTTATATTCGGAGGGTTGTTAGCGATAGCTTCAATCTCTCTTTTTACATTGGAAGGTAATTCACTAGAAGATATTCCGGCAATAAATTCGTCTATTTCTTGGCGTTCTTCAGGAGCAATTTCACCATCACAAGCCGCACAAGCTAACCCAACGGCTTCCATAGCTATTATTAATTTAAAATAGTCTTCTGATTCACTCAGCCTACTTTCAGCGTCATTAAACGCAGCCTCAAGTTTTTCATACTTTTTGTCATATTTAGCCGCTGCGCTTCTAGCTCCACGTTTTTCTGCTTGCTCTTCACTATCGTCCATTGCAGAAGCAATTCCTCCTGCCGTTGCACCAACCCCACCTGCAATAGCCGCCCCAGCGGCCGTAATTGCTCCTACAGGACCCGCAACAGGCAACGCAACCACACAAGCAACTCCAGCGGCTGCACCACCTAATACTTTCCAAAAACTCATAAAACATCCTCTTTACTTAAGTTTGTATTTGAAAGAAATTACTTTTTTAATATCATAACAATTGATAAGTAAGCAATTTTTTAATTCAGGTCACATTATTAATTCATGTAAATAACTCCGCCTTTTATGGGAGTTACTGATGGATTTAACACTATGACTTAATATCTCTTTGCTAGAAACAATATGAATTTCTATTTCCGCTCTTGTTATTGCTGTATACAACCAAGCACCATGCAATCCAAAATAGATTGATTACCCTCTACCTTCCCATATATATCAAGCATGACCTCGCAATAAATATCACCAGAAAAAATAAGGCTGGTTAGCGTACCAAGAGAGCTGTTTGGAATGCCACAATGTTAAGAGTTCGCAGTAGTCAAGATGAATGAGTTCATCTCGCTTTATCGGCTGAAACTACAGATCTCCAGTATTGCAAATACTGTGAATTTATAATTAAAGCTCGCACTTTTTCACTTTAAATTGTTAACGTAAAAAACCCAGCATGTAGCTGGGTTCTTAAAAATCGTTTAGCTGTTAAATAGCTATTTAGAACGGAATATCGTCATCGAAGTCGATAGATGGTTCTTGTGGGTTTACCTTAGGTGCTTGCTTAGGTTGCTGGAAGCCACCTTGTTGACCTTGTGGGCCACCTTGTGACTGGAAACCACCTTGCTGCTGTGGAGCAGATTGTTGTTGGAAACCGCCACCTTGCTGCTGTGGAGCTGACTGTTGTTGGAAGCCACCTTGTTGCTGTGGAGCAGACTGTTGTTGGAAACCACCTTGTTGCTGTGGAGCAGATTGTTGGAAACCACCTTGTTGCTGTGGAGCAGACTGTTGGTAACCACCTTGCTGCTGTGGAGCAGACGCTTGGAAACCGCCACCTTGACCTTGGCCACGCGAATCTAGCATTTGCATTTCATTGGCAACAATTTCAGTTGTGTACTGATCTTGACCTTGTTGGTTCTGCCACTTACGTGTTTGCAGACGACCTTCTAAATAAACTTTTGAGCCTTTTTTCAGGTACTCGCCAGCAATTTCAGCCAAACGTTGATAAATTACAATACGATGCCACTCGGTTTTCTCTTTTTGCTCACCTGTTTGCTTGTCCTTCCAAGTTTCAGAAGTAGCAACAGTAAAGTTAGCAACAGCACTACCATTTGGCATAAAACGTACCTCAGGATCTTGTCCTAGGTTTCCAACGATAATGACTTTATTAATCCCGCGACTGGCCATGTAAAAATCTCACTCAGTATCTAGTTAACGTTTAACTTGTCGACTCTCATCGATTTGGGCGAAGTTAACGTTAGTAAAGTTGGTAACTTATTGATAATTTAGGCCTTTAAATAAAAGCCTCGCGCCTTGCGCTTATCAATTTAATCGAAAGAGATCCATTCTATCACTGCTCTTTGTCTAGCGATAGCATCAATTTACTTTCTTTAAGTAATCCGACATTTTTTCAACGATATCTGCCGGAATTTTCTCAGCTTTTTGTTCATCGTAATTAAAATGAACCATCACCGCCGTACCGGAAGCTACACATTTATCGTTTTGCCAAAGCTCTTGCCATACGTCAAAAGAAGAGCCACCAATTCGACTAACATAAGTGCGTACTTCCATCGGAAATTCGTAATACATTTGTAGATGAAAAGTCACGTCTATTTTCGCCAGAATTAAGCGCCATTTTGTTAAATCTAAATCTGGCGTGAACCATTTAAATACGTCATCTCTGGCACCTTCAAACCACACAGGAACCATAGTGTTATTAATGTGCCCCAAAGCATCAGTATCGCTGAACCTTGGCTTGAACGTGTCACTAAAATATTTAGCTGTCATATGAACTCGATTTGCAGTGAAGACATGATCCTTTGTACACTTCAGTTGGTCTATAACAATTGAACGCAGTTCACACATACAAATGACAGACTTTATTGAAGTATACCCAAACACCTTGTCTAAAGAATTTTGCCAAGAATTTATCGCCTCTTTTGAGCAAAGTCCACACAAAAATAAAGGACGCACTGGTGGAGGTGTTGATGAGTCGAAAAAGCTCAGCCAAGACATCTATCTACCTGAACATGAAGAGTTTCATCCAGCATTAAAAGTCATTCATCAAGCTTGCACCGACAATTTACTCGCTTACATTAAGAAGTATTACTTTAGTTTGATCAGTGGCATATCTCTTGTCGTTACTCACCCTAAAACGAAACAGCCAGTGCAACTAACTGCCGAGAACTTCGAAGAAGTTACCGAAGGTAACTTGTTTAATCTCGTTCGTTATCTGTTTAGGCTTGCGCCAATTAATGCGCAAAAATATGAGAAAAATAAAGGCAATTACCAGTACTGGCACTCAGAAATATTCCCAGAAGTAGGTGAAAACAATGCGTTGCATCGTATGCTGCTATTTATCATCTATTTAAATGACATTGAAGAAGGTGGTGAAACTGACTTTTTCTACCAAGAACGCAGCATTAAGCCTAAGGCAGGAACTATGATTATCGCACCGTGTGGTTTTACGCATACTCATAGAGGAAACATTCCGCGTTCAAATGATAAGTACGTTTTAACGTCTTGGATGCTGTATAACCCTGCGAAACAAATTTACACCAATGGCTAACATGAGAATAACCATGAAGAAAATACTGATCTTACTCTGCACGCTTACAAGCATGCTGGCATTTGCAGATGCCGGAAAGAAAGCGCCTGAAAGAACCACAGGTGAAGGCCCATACAAAAGGCTTATTCTTCGTGGTGGCACCATAGTCAATGGTGAAGGTGCGCCAGCCCGTGGCCCAGTCGACATCGTAATAGAGAACGACAAAATTGTTCGTATTGCTAGCGTTGGCAACCCTGGGGTACCAATTAAAGCGAATTATCGGCCTAAAGCTAGAAAAGGTGATATTGAGTTAAATGTTGAAGGCCAATACATATTGCCTGGCTTTGTTGATATGCATGCTCACATTGGCGGTAGTGCTGACAATATTCCAGCTGAATACGTGTTTAAGTTATGGCTAGCACACGGTATTACTACAGTGCGCGAAGCTGGCAGCTTTAATGGTGTCGATTGGGTGATGGATCACGTAAAGCGTAGTAAAGACAACTCAATTGCCGCGCCAAGAATTATCCCTTATGTGGGTTTTGGTATGGAGCATAAAGGTCCAATTACCACACCAGAACAAGCAAAGAAATGGGTACAGCATATTGCCAAACGCGGTGCTAAAGGCATCAAGTTTTTCGGCGCGCAACCTAAGATTATGGCTGCGGCAATCAGTGAAGCGAAAAAGCAAGGCTTGGGCACCATGATGCATCATGCACAGTTAGAAGTAACCAACATGAATGTTGTTGACTCTGCCCGCTTAGGCTTAACGTCGATGGAACACTGGTACGGTTTACCTGAAGCATTATTTGAACATCAACATATTCAAAACTACTCGCCTGATTACAACTATAACAACGAGCAAGACAGATTCGGCGAAGCTGGACGTTTATGGCTTCAAGCCGCTGAACCTGGCAGCGAACATTGGCAACAAGTACGTGACGAATTAATCAAACTGGATTTCACTATTAATCCAACTATGACCATATATGAAGCGAGTCGTGATTTAATGCGTGAAATGAATGCCGACTGGCATCAAGATTACACCTTGCCAACCCTATGGGAGTTTTTCCAACCTAATCGTTATGCACATGGCTCTTACTGGTTTGATTGGACAACCGATGATGAAATCGCCTGGAAGAAGAACTACCAACTTTGGATGAGCTTTATCAATGATTATAAAAATCATGGCGGACGCGTTACCACAGGCTCTGATTCTGGCTACATTTTCAAAATCTATGGCTTTGGTTACATTCGCGAATTGGAACTTTTACGCGAAGCGGGCTTTAATGCCTTAGAGGTTATCGAATCTGCAACGATAAATGGTGCTCAGGCACTCGGCTTAGACGATGAGATTGGCTCTATTCGTGTCGGTAAAAAAGCCGATTTAGTGATCGTCAAAGACAACCCGTTGAGAAACTTTAAAGTGTTGTATGGAACAGGTCACTTTAAGTTAGATGACAACAACAAACCTGTGCGCCAAGGTGGGGTAAATTACACCATTAAAGACGGTATCGTTTACGATGCAAAAGAACTATTAAGCGAAGTACGGGAAATCGTTAAGCAAGCAAAAGAAGCGGACGCTAAAAAAGCAAACTAGTACGCTAACTTTCCAACAAAAAAGGCTTATCTCAATGATAAGCCTTTTTTGTTAAACGCATAAAATCTTGAACTTTATAAAAAGCGCTGCAGTACGCGGTCAATTTTCGACATAGATAATCGACGTAAAAGTTTACTCGGTTTTTCTGGATAATCAGTAATTGCGGGCAATTGTTGATAATCTGTCACTTGATGAGCATGCTCTAGTATACCCGCCAACTCCTCTTCTACACGCGGCCACAAAAGCTTATTTTCATCGGTGATCAATAAACCATTTTCAATATCTAAGCCCCAAGCTCTAGGGTTTAGGTTGCTACCGGTAACTAAGTGGTATTTTTCATCAACGATAAGGCCTTTAGCATGATAACTATTGCCTTTATCTTGCCATAGCTTAATCGTTAACAAGCCCCGCTCGATAAAGTGGCGTTTTTTCACTAAGAAACGACGCAAAATTTGTTCGTAGATATATGGCACGATACCGATAGTGGTAAACGGTTTATCTTCTGGAATAAAAAAGTCATTCGCACACTTGTCACCAACCACTAAAGTTACCTTAACACCACGTTTCATCGCACGGCGAAGTGCTCTTAAAATTGGCCCAGGCAAATTAAAATACGGTGTGATAATGGTAATCGTATCTGTACTTTGTTTGATCAGTTGCGTACAAGCTACATTAAGTGCATTACGTCTTTTGCCGCAACCCACGATAGGCGTAATAGCCAATTCATTTGCAGCTTCATTCGCGACTTGATACTGGTTGCGCTTAATAGCTTTAAGCGTTGTTTTACTTAATCTTTTTTGTTGAGGTAAGGTCATTAACTCGTCAGAAGAAAGATTATTAGCACACCCTGTATTGATAAAAGTGTTGGCAAGGTAATTACATAAACTGTCAGCTAAGCCTGCATGCTTAATTACGTAATACCTATCTAATCGATATTTATCACCATGATGCAAATAAACATTATTAATGCTGGCACCGGTATAAAGCACAACATCATCGAAGATCATGCCTTTTAAATGCAAAACACCTAATAGCTCTTTACGCTTTACACGAACACCGAAAATGTTAATTGGCTCTTGGTACTGTTTAGCAACTTCTTGATATAGCTCTCTATTACCTAAACTTTCTTTCTCACCGATTAAGCCACGCTGCGCACGATGGTCATCAATAAAAACTGACACATCCATTTGTGGGTGTTGTTGTTTTTGCTGGTACAACAAGTGTAATATTTCACGCCCTACTTCATCATCTTGCAGGTACAAGGCACTAATATAAATGCGAGATGAAGATTCGGTAATCAGTTGTTTTAATTGGCGATAATAAGCCTTAGGCGATTCCAAGATGCTAACATCTTCTGCCGCAAGGCCAAACTGAGCCATTGTCATATGTACTTCCACAAAACGTTTTAATACGCGCAGTTTATTGACCTAACGTGAACTGATCAAGTTGTGTTGCAATTTCATCGGCTAATTGTGACACATGACTGCCCGTTTCTGACGCTTTTTTCGCAGAGCTAACCATCTCATCAGCACCTTGTGCGATGTTGCTGGTATTACTGTCTATAGTAAGTACTCGCTCCCTTTGAGCAGCAACAGCGGCAGAGATTTCTTGTGTTGCTTCCACAATATTGTGAACATTTTTAGCTACTTCAGAAAATGCGCTGTGTACCTGAGCGGTTTTCTCAACGCCCTGTTCTGCCGTTTCTACGCCTTGTTTCATAGCATCTACAGATTGGTTAGCACCATCTTGCAGTTCGCTAATAATTCGTTGAATTTCACCTGTCGCTTCCTGTGTTCTGCTTGCGAGTGTTCTTACTTCATCAGCAACTACCGCGAAGCCTCGACCTTGCTCACCTGCACGCGCTGCTTCAATCGCAGCATTTAATGCAAGTAAATTGGTTTGGTCCGCAATTTCACGAATAACATCCACAAATCCACCGATTTCAGAGCTATTTTTCGCTAGCTGATTAATGATTTCCGCTGAGTGGTTAACTTCTTGAGAAAGGCTCTCAATTGCACTTTCCGTATCATGAACAATGGTTTGCCCTTGAGTAACGTGTTCATCCGCAGTTTCAGTGACTTGTTGAGCTTCTTCAGCATTTTCCGCTATAGAGTTCACTGATACCGTTAACTCGCCAATCGCACTAACAACCTCGTGAGTTTCAGATTGTTGAGCCGCAATCGTGTTTTGCATATCAGCGGTGAGTTTATCGATATCAGTTGATGCATCCCTTAAGCGTGCAACATCTTGCTGAAGTAATTCAAGTAACTGGGCTACTTTGCCTTGCATATGTTTAAAGCTTTCACCAATATCACCAAATTCATCTTTAGAGTTTAAAGACAGTTGATGTGAAAAATCACCATTACCTAAACTTTTTGCTGCGCTTTGGATCGCAGCCACGTTGTTTTTAAGGGCAAAGTAACTGGCCATTAACCAGTAACTTGTCGCTACCACGACAAAAATAATCAATAGAGACAACCACATTAAATTCTGTGTGCTTGACGAAGATAAGGCTTCTAAATTACCGGTAATGTGTTTATTGGTTTGCTGTTTAAAGGAAGCAATCTCTTCAAGTAATTGAGACGAACGCTGTTTTGCACTCGAAAGTGACAAGCTAATATCGTCTGGCTCAATAACTTGCTGATTATACGTAGTTTGTAGGCTCTCAATTTGCTCTAAAATAGCTTCACCTTGGCGGATATAGCTTGCGTATTCTTTCGGTGCAACGCGTTTTAATTGCGTTAGCGATTTAAAAAGCTGCTCACGAAATTCAGCCACGCGCTTTTCTAAAGCCACCACCAAAGTGTATCGCTCCGCATTGAAACCATCATCGATAATGATATGAGTGAGATCGGCAAATCGCGATACGTATTCTGCTAAATGTGGTAAACGCTCTTCACCAATTTGTAGAAAATAGAAGGCATTGGCATCACTTTCGCGCGTTAAGCCACTTTGTGCGGCAATGTTTTCTCTGATCGAGTAACTGCGTTGGTAAAGCTCTTGGTAAATCGAAAAGCTTTCATTACCAAGGTCACCTTGCTGTTCCTGCCAGTAACTATTTAGTTCACCAATTTGGCGGCTAACAAGCTGATAGTTGCCTGCTTGATTCAAAGATTTCTGCAATTTATTCAGTAAGCTTTCAACGCCACTGTTTGACGCTTGACCACTGCGCGATTGTGCAATTTGTCTTTCTACTTTGACAATTTGCTCTATAAATTCAACGCCCTGCATTTCTTGGTCGTATTGTTCAATAAGGCCTAACTGTTCATCTAAAATCCAGATAAATGAAACAATCAATGGCAAATAAAACATCAAAGCCAATAGCGTGAACTTGGCTTTAAAGCGCATCGAATTTGATAATGCAATGGCAGGTGAAAACAGCAGACTCATCTTTTACCTTTATTATTGAATTTATTCTTAACAGATTATGACCCAAAAAATAGCCATTGCCTTTCAAATAAGCAATATTTTTGAAAAATAAAGAAAAAAGCCGACTAAATTACGAGAATTTAATCGGCTTTAATTTAGCTATTCAAAAGGGTTGTTATATTGAGATCGCCAGCTCTAATGCTTGACGAATAGCACGTTTGGCATCTAATTCTGCCGCAACATTTGCGCCACCAATTAAATGCGTAGTGATACCGCTATCTTCTAAACCCTGTTGTAATGAACGCTCTGGCTCTTGGCCTGCACAGATAATCACGTTATCAACGTTGAGCACTTTCGCTTCACCGTTATGGGTAATGTGTAGCCCTTGGTCATCAATTTTTTCATAACTCACGCCAGCATACATATTCACACCATTGTGTTTTAACGTAGAGCGGTGGATCCAACCCGTTGTTTTACCTAAACCTGCACCAACTTTGCTTGTTTTACGCTGCAATAGATATATCTCTTTGGCTTGTTTTACTTCAGCAGCTTTTGGCGCAGCCAACAGAGCACCACCACCATTGTATTGCTTATCAACACCCCAGTTTTCCATCCAAGCCTCTTTGTCTTGCGACAATTGCTCTTGCTCAACTAGGTAACAGCCAACATCAAAACCAATACCACCAGCACCAATAATGGCGACTTTATTTCCTACTGGTACTTTTTCTTTAAGTACCTGTAAATAGCTTAATACTTTCGGGTGATCAAAACCTTCAATATTTAGTTTGCGAGGCACGATACCTGTTGCTAACACAACATGGTCAAACCCTTGCTCTTTTAAGCTTTCGACCGATTGGCGACTATTCAGTTGAACATTAACTTCATGCTTTTTAAGTTGCACACCAAAATAGCGCAGGGTTTCATAGAATTCTTCCTTGCCCGGAATTTGTTTCGCAACATTAAATTGACCACCAATTTCCGATGCTTGATCATACAAAGTCACACTATGGCCTTTCTGAGCAGCGTAAACGCTGAATGCTAAACCGGCAGGACCAGCACCAATAACAGCAAGTTTTTGCGGCGCATTAGTTTTCTCTAATACCAGTTCGGTTTCATAGCAAGCTTGTGGATTAACTAAACAAGAAGCGCGTTTTTGTTTAAAGACATGGTCTAGGCATGCCTGATTACACGCAATACAGGTATTAATTTCTTCACTTTGATCAGCCGCCGCTTTATTAACAAAGTGAGCATCAGCAAGAAACGGACGTGCCATCGACACCATATCCGCATGGCCATCTGCTAGCACTTGCTCAGCTACTTCAGGGGTATTAATTCGGTTAGTTGTTACCAAGGGCACGCTAACTTCTTTTTTCATGCGCTCAGTAATCCAAGTAAACGCAGCCCTTGGCACTGAAGTAGCGATTGTCGGTACGCGGGCTTCATGCCAACCGATACCGGTATTAATAATAGTTGCGCCAGCTTGTTCAATCGCCTTTGCCATAGTGACAACATCTTGCCACTCGTTACCCCCTTCGACCAAATCGAGCATAGATAAACGGAAGATAATAATAAATTCTTTGCCAACTTTTTCTCGCACGGCTTTTACTATTTCGCACGCTAAGCGCATACGATTTTCGATACTGCCACCCCATTCATCGGTACGCTTATTGGTACGAACACAGCTAAATTGGTTAATTAAATAACCTTCAGAGCCCATGATCTCAACACCATCATACCCAGCTTTAGCAGCAAGCTTGGCGGAATGAGCGAAATCTTTAATCGTCGACTTTATCTGTCTTGCTGACATCGCACTTGGTGTGAACGGGTTAATCGGCGCTTTTAGTTTACTCGCTGACTGATTAAAAGGGTGGTAGGCATAACGACCAGCATGTAGAAGCTGTAAGCAGATCTTGGTTGGGTATTTATGAACAGCTTCAGTGACTATTTTGTGCTTCTTCACTTGCCAAAAGTAACTTAGCTGACACCCTAAAGGCGCTAATCGGCCACGGGCATTTGGACTGATACCACCAGTAACAATCAGACCTACGCCACCTTTGGCTCTTTCTTGATAAAAAGCCGCTAGCTTTTCAAAACCGCCCTTTTCTTCTTCTAAGCCAGTATGCATAGAGCCCATTAGCGTTCTATTTGCTAATTGCGTAAAGCCCAAATCCAAAGGTTCGAGTAATTTAGGAAAAGGAGATGTTGAAGTAGATTGTTCAGTAACCGACATAGTGAATTCTCAAAAAAGGTCTAACCAGTTGCTTATAAGTTAGTTGCTGTTTAATAAAAGTTCAAGCTTTATTTTGACACCTGTCAGATTGTAAAATGCTATTGTTTATTTATATGTAGAATTACCAAGAGCAAAGAGGTTGATCTCCTTGGATAAAAAAGCCATTCAGCAGCAATTGTTATCGGAAATAGAAAAAGCCATCGGCGAGGCAGAAACTGCTGCCGACAACGCTCATGCAGCGGCGACCGACGATGAATCCGTTGCAGAAACTCAATACGATACTTTAGCCATAGAATCGGCTTATTTAGCTCATGGACATTCAACGCGTGTAGAGCAGTTAAAAGTAGATCTACTCGCGATTAAAGAGATGGTAATCGCAGAGAGCGAATTTATAGAAACCGGCGCGTTATTTAGCTTTGAATCGTCCGAGAGTAGCTTTTATTTCATCGCGCCAGCAGGGGCTGGAATAACACTGACTATAGATGAACATAAAGTCACGGTGATCACCCCAAGTTCACCGCTTGCTAAAGCGTTGTGGGATAAAGAAGAAGGTGAGGAAATACTATTGCCTCCGCAATTTACTAAACAAGATGAAATTGCGAAGGTGCTTTAGCTTTAAATAATGAAACTTAACTGAGCGGTAAGTAGTATTGATTAAGGCTTTAGAAGTGCTTTAACTTGCTGAAAGTCCACTTGCTTATCATCAACCTTCAAGTAAGCCACCGCTTCGCTTTGCACTAAGGTTGCTTCAATAACGCCAGGTAGATTAATCAGTTGTTCGGCTATTTTCTCTGCTTGCTCGTCGTCGCTAATGGTGGTTGAAAAGCTATAACTCTTAGACTTTTTCAACGGTTTCAAACCAGCAACAGCGATAAACCACAACAGCGCGAAACACGCCATCACTAAGAAAATCGTTTGTTCACCAAACTGACTGGCAATAACGCCACCCAATAAGCCACCTACAAAAGCGCCCATAAATTGGCTGCTTGAGAAGATGCCCATCACGCTACCCTTTTTACCAGCAGGTGCTAAACGAGAAAGAATAGAAGGCATGGTCGCTTCTAAGTAATTAAAGGCGGTGAAGAAAAGAACCACTAATAAAATTAAGCTAAACAAAGAAGTAGGCAATACCCAAAGCAATAACAAGGTTAGCGCAAGCAACAATACTGCCGATGAAAACATTTGCTTTTCTTTTTGCTTTTTAATGCCGATGATCATAAACGGCACCATCAAGAAAAATGAGCCAAGCAATGCTGGTAAATACAATTGCCAATGATCTTCAAGGGCTAAACCTGACGCAACAAACTGTTTAGGTAGGGTAACAAAACACGCCGTTAGCACCATGTGTAAAATAAACACACCAATGTTAAGGCGGCACAACTGCCCGTCTTTAATCAAGGTAATAATTTGGTTTGGTAAAGCAACATTATCGCCACGTGGAGCTTTGTTGACTGAATAAGGCACCATAAATTGGATCATAAACATGGCACCAACGGTAAGAATAGCAGTGAACCAAAATAACCCAGCTAAGCCATAAGCTTCCGCCACAATTGGGCCAACCACCATAGCGACGGTAAACGACAAACCGATAAACATACCGATAGTAGCCATCACTTTAGGACGTTGCTCTTCTCGGGTTAAATCTGCGGCTAAGGCAAGTACTGCGCTGGCTATCGCGCCCATGCCTTGCAAGGCTCGGCCTATAACCACACCGTAAATAGACTCAGACATAGCAGCGACAATACTACCAATAAGAAATACCACTAGGCCGCCTAAAATTACTGGCTTTCGGCCAAATTTGTCTGACAAAATCCCCATCGGAATTTGTAATAAAGCTTGGGTTAAGCCATAAGCGCCAATGGCGATACCTATCCAAATAGGACTAAAGCCGACAAGTTGTTCACCGTAAATAGCAAACACGGGTAAAATCATGAACAAGCCCAACATGCGCAAACCAAAAACGGTTGCTAGCGAAAACGCGGCCTTTTTCTCGATATGATTTAAACCTGACTGACTCATTACTTATTAACTACTTAACCTCTAGAAAATCGGCGCTAGTTTACCACGGGAATCACCATTACAAAAACCGATATTATTGTTCACGATCAACAAAGTTCTGTGCCATAATATTCGGCTGCAATTTCATGTGGAAAAGTTATGAGAAAAATAGAAGTTCGTGGTGCTCGTACACACAATTTGAAGAACATCGATTTAGACATTCCTCGCGATAAGCTAATTGTTATTACAGGCTTATCTGGCTCTGGTAAATCTTCCCTTGCATTCGATACCTTGTACGCTGAAGGTCAGCGTCGTTATGTTGAATCTTTATCTGCATACGCCAGACAATTCTTGTCGTTAATGGAAAAACCTGATGTTGACCACATCGAGGGCTTGTCTCCTGCAATTTCTATCGAGCAGAAATCTACCTCTCATAACCCAAGGTCAACTGTAGGTACGATCACCGAAATCTACGATTACTTGCGTTTACTCTATGCACGTGTTGGTGAGCCAAGATGTCCTACTCACCATGAGCCACTTGCTGCGCAAACCGTTTCGCAAATGGTAGATAAGGTGCTTGAGCTAGAAGAAGGCACCAAAGTAATGGTGTTAGCGCCGGTACTGCAAAACCGCAAGGGTGAGCATGTTAAGCTTTTAGATAACTTAGCCGCCCAAGGCTACATTCGTGCACGAATCGACGGTGAAGTGTGTGACTTGTCTGATCCACCGACACTAGAACTTCATAAAAAGCACACGATTGAAGTTGTGGTAGACCGCTTAAAAGTAAGACCTGACATTCAACTGCGTTTATCTGAATCATTTGAAACAGCACTAAGTTTAACCGCTGGTACAGCACGTGTTGCCTTTATGGATGCACCTGACAAAGAAGAACTGCTCTTCTCTGCTAATTTTGCCTGTCCACAATGTGGTTACAGCATGCAAGAATTAGAGCCGCGTTTATTCTCTTTCAACAACCCAGCTGGTGCGTGTCAAACCTGTGATGGTTTAGGCACACAACAATTTTTCGATCCTGCGCGTGTTATTGCTAACCCTGAATTAAGTTTATCAGGCGGTGCAATTCGCGGTTGGGACAAACGCAATTTCTATTACTTCCAAATGCTACAAGCATTAAGTGAGCACTACGGGTTTGCTATCGACGAACCATTCCAATCGCTTGATAAAAAACATCAAGAGCTTGTACTTCGCGGTAGTGGCAAACAAGAAATTGAATTTAAATACATGAATGATCGTGGCGACATTGTTATTCGCAAACATCCTTTTGAAGGGATTTTGAATAACATGGATCGTCGTTACCGCGAAACTGAATCTAACGCAGTGCGCGAAGAGCTTTCTAAATACTTAAACAGCCAACATTGTCCAGATTGTGGCGGCTCTCGTCTTCGCTTAGAAGCACGTAACGTATTTATCGACGACACGCCGCTGCACAAAATAGCAGAACTCGCCATTGCCGACGCACTGTCTTTCTTTGAAGGGCTAAACCTAACTGGGCAAAAAGGCCAAATCGCAGAAAAAATCTTAAAAGAGATCAACGACCGTTTAGGCTTCCTAGTGAACGTTGGTCTGAACTACTTAAACCTATCTCGAAGTGCTGACACCTTATCAGGTGGTGAAGCGCAGCGTATTCGACTTGCCAGCCAAATTGGCGCAGGCTTAGTAGGCGTTATGTATGTATTAGATGAACCATCTATTGGTTTGCACCAACGCGACAACGAACGCTTATTAAATACCCTGATCCACTTACGTGATTTAGGCAACACAGTTATCGTGGTAGAACACGATGAAGATGCCATTCGCGCAGCCGATTATATTATTGATATTGGCCCAGGTGCAGGTGTTCACGGCGGTGATGTTATTGCCAAAGGTTCACTGGCTGAAGTATTAGATTGTGAACACTCACTTACGGGTAAATACCTATCTGGTCGAGAAGGCATTGAAGTACCGAAGAAGAGAACCAAGTTCGACAAGAAGCAAATTGTTGAGCTAAAAGGTGCCCGTGGTAACAACTTACAGAACGTAGATTTAACCATTCCAGTAGGTTTGATGACTTGTATTACAGGGGTATCTGGCTCAGGTAAATCTACCTTAATTAACGATACTTTATACAAGTTAGCTCATACACAACTTAATAATGCCACAACCTCTGAGCCAGCGGCTCACGATGAAATCGTAGGTTTAGACCAACTCGATAAAGTTATCGACATTGACCAAAGCCCAATTGGTAGAACACCGCGTTCTAACCCAGCGACATACACAGGTATTTTCACCAACATTCGTGACATTTTCGCCGGCACACAAGAAGCAAGATCACGTGGTTACAAACCAGGTCGATTCAGTTTCAACGTAAAAGGCGGTCGTTGTGAAGCCTGTCAGGGTGACGGTGTAATCAAGGTAGAAATGCACTTCTTACCTGATGTATATGTACCATGTGATGTATGTAAAGGCGCACGCTATAACCGTGAAACCTTAGAAGTAAAATACAAAGGCATGAACATTCATCAAGTGCTCGATATGACCATTGAAGATGCCTATGACTTCTTCTCTGCTATTCCAGCGGTGAAGCGTAAACTGCAAACATTAATGGATGTAGGCTTAAGCTATATCAAGCTAGGCCAGTCAGCGACTACCCTTTCCGGTGGTGAAGCGCAGCGTGTGAAGTTATCAAAAGAATTGTCTAAGCGTGACACAGGTAAAACTCTATACATTTTGGACGAACCAACAACCGGTTTGCATTTCCACGATATTAAGCAGTTACTACAAGTGATTCATCGTTTGCGTGATCACGGTAATACCATTGTGGTTATCGAACATAACTTAGATGTGATCAAAACCGCTGACTGGATTGTTGACCTTGGCCCTGAAGGTGGCTCAGGTGGCGGACAAATCTTAGTCTCTGGCACACCAGAGCAAGTAGCAGAGTTTGAAGGCTCTCATACCGCTCGCTTCTTGAAGCCGCTTTTATAAGCTAGGTAAGGAACTAAAAGCCAGAAAAAGCGACAAGCAACACACAGCTAAGAAGCGCTCTTATGATTATCGTAATGGCGCTTTTTTATTACTTGGCATCAACTGGTCAGATCTGATAACGTAAAGCCACGCTCAAATAATGATAAAAGCCTAGCCATGCCCTCTTCGTCTTCTGTAGTTAGTTTATCGATTGAAAACCATATTGCGTACGTGCAGCTTAATCGCCCAGAAAAGCACAATGCCATCAACATGGACATGTTCATCGCTATCGATAGCACCATTAAGCAACTAGCAAAAGACAAAACGGTAAGAGCGGTAATAGTATCAGGCAATGGCGACAATTTTTGCTCTGGTATCGACATTAAATCGGTACTGACCAACCCTAAACATGCCATTAAATTATTGTGGAAATGGCTACCAGGCAATGCCAACTTAGCACAGCGAGTATCTGTGGGTTGGCGCATGCTAGATGTACCCGTAATTATGGCGATATCAGGCCATTGCTGGGGCGGCGGTATGCAAATTGCCCTTGGCGGCGACTTTCGAATTGCGACACCGAATACATCACTTGCGGTAATGGAAGCCCATTGGGGATTAATTCCAGACATGGGCGGTACACTCGCACTACAAGAGTGCATGAGCGAAGATCAAGCCATGAAACTCGCTATGACGGCCGAACCCATTTCAGGCCAAGACGCCCTCGCCCTTGGTTTAGTCACCGACACATCAGAAACACCACTTGCAGCAGCCCAGCAGCTAGCTGAAAAACTGGTTAACCGCTCACCAGATACAAACCGCACTATCAAAAAGATGTACCACTCTATCTGGCAGCCTAAAACCCGACGTATCTTATCCAAAGAAACCCTCAATCAACTCAAAGTAATCATAGGTAAAAACCAAAAAATTGCCGTTAAAAGAGCGCAAGGTAAAACAGATATTGAGTTTAAGTGATAGGAAAGTTTAAGTGCCTTTTAGTAACACTTTGCTTCCTGACAGAATGTGACGCTCGCCCAAAATCTCTCGAACTCATAACTTATGAGTCAGAACTAAACCTCAAAAATGTAAAAAGCTACCCACAATATTTATTCAACAAAAAGACAATATTTAATTTTATCTTTAGTTTTTAGGTAATTAAGCCAAGTTCCTTATTATTTTTTCTACACCAGTCTTTGCGCATTATTGTCCCCTTCAAAATCAATGCTAACGTTATTTGCAAAGAAAAATGTGTTAACTGCCAACTCTATAATCAGAAGCTATAACACAACAAATGGAATGAATAAAAGGTGGGACTATGCCCCTATTGTATCAATACAGAGCTAACCATTTATTGAGAAAATCAGCATTAGTGATAATAGTTAATTATGCTGTTCTAGGTTTAATTCTACTTATCTTTGCCGCGGAAAACTCAACACAGCTAACCGGGTTGATGTGGCTAATAAATTGTTCACTCGCTTATCGCGCCTTAACAAATCGCTCGAGTAATCTTTATTACCTGTCGTCTATCGGTTTAGTGGTACTAATTTCCATTTCCTTGATTCCTCACATGGAGCATTTGTCGGCTGTTTCAGTTTGTTTTGCTATCGGGTCTTGTTTTGCTTTATGTGTATTGCTGTTTAACATTCATACGCAATTGTTCAGAGGGATAAGCTCATGAATACGTTTGTTTATTTCAGGATAAATTTCTTCGCTATAAGCGTAGTTTTGCTAACAGCAATTTTGGCTTTTTATCCATTCCATCTAGTATATTTTCTATTTTTCAGTAGCTTGATAACGCTATTGGTTGTTCAGGTGTGTTTACTTACCTTTAAGCCCAAATATTTATTGTTTACCAGGCTAGATAAAACCACTTACCTCACGCGCAACTGGCGAGGAAAATTCATCGCAATGCAAAATGCAGAATTTCATTATTTCAAGTGGCTATGCATTTATCGCCTTGCCATCATGAATAAGACTGAACAACAAAGCTATTACTTTCTATCTAAACCTAAGTTAGCTTTTTCATTCCTCGACGATTCTTTAAATATAAGTTACTCACGATTAAATTTATCCACTGACCCTAAAAGGCGAAGAAGCGATTTGGCTTCAGAAAACTACTTTAACGCTGAAGGTGAGACTGTCAAAAACAATTGAAATTTTCAGTTCTGACTCTCAACGAAATTTGAGATTCAAAACTACAACCCGACTCGAAAAGAGTCACTCAACTACAAGGAAATGTTATGAAAACACTAAACAAAGAAGAACAAGTACAAGTCCAAGGCGGACTTTGCACCTCAGTTTATTGTGATATCGAGGAGCTAAATTTTGGACGATCGCCGGTTATCTCGCCAGAGGATATTCATGGCCCTCTCCTACCGGGTCCATCTCCAATTAAGCCAAGGGACAAGGTCGAAAAGTACTAACCCCGAAAAGAGCGCTTCGGCGCTCTTTGCACTTTTAACTCTTATTCCAAATAATTATATAAATATTTTTTAGTGACCAACTGATGAATAAGAAAGAAGTCTCAAATCATTTTCCCCAACGCTGTTTAGCCATCGGATTTTCCTTGCTAGCAATGTATATTTTTTGGAAGTTATCTCTTGAAATCTCCAGTATAAGCATTCTAGGAATTTCTATTTATTTTTATAACTTTCATAAGGTTAGTAAGAATATTTACTTCGTTCTCGTGCTTACTTTAATCATTGGCTTAACCTTTACCTACCCCCTTACTTCGTCATTATTTTCACTACTGATTTCCCTCACAAGCGTGTTGATATTTATCGTTATCATTCTTAGTAAAAAGTTGTAATTATTGCCTTGGTGATATTTATGCCTAGCTTGCAAAGTATAAAATTCCGTGATTTAGTTATAAACACAATATTAACAATATAATTACATTTAGTATAAACTCCCTTTGTACTAAATTAATTTCATTATGTAGCATTTATAATAAGAAGAGTGCTGTAACATGGAAGATTTAGGTATTATTGAGCTGGATGATTGGTTATTTGATCCGCTAAAGAAAACACTAATAAAAATAAGTAGTACACCAGCCTCTGAAGTCACTGAAGAAAACTTGGAGGCAAGGCATTCAGATCTACTTTTACATTTAATTCAATTAAATGGTGAAGTTGCCACTAGAGAGAATTTAATTCAAGATGTTTGGAAAAATCGTTATGTCGATGATCGTACGATAAATTCGACAATTTCTCGTCTTAGAAAGCTCTTAGGTGGCGAAAAAAATAGGTATATTAAGACTCAGTCCAAACAAGGTTACAAGTTTGTTGGTAATTATAAGTTTATTCCACGACCTAAACTTTCAAAAACCCTCCCGTTCCACCAAACAGAAAAAATTCCTGTAAAAGTCAAAGTTGCAACGATCGGAATTGTAACCATCATTGTCTGCTTACTATCTTTAATTTTTAATAAAATAGCTAACCAACCTGAAGTTATTCAGGTCACCGAAATTGAAATTGAACCAATGACTTATGAAGAGGGAGCTGAATATTCACCCACTTTATCTTTTGATGGAAAATTTTTGGCCTATGTTCACACGGACATTTCTCAAAATTTAACGCAAATAGCAGTACAAAACACTGAAAGTAAAGAAACAATCTATGTAGGTAATGGCAAAGTAAATAGTGCTCCAACATGGGGCCCGAACACCTATGAGTTATTTTTTACTAGCCAAGTAGAGAATGAGTGTGTAATAAAAAAAGTTACTTTAACATCTGACGTTCAAGAGAAGGATATTTCAAAAGTATATTCGTGCGGAAACAAGTATAATTACCCGTCTTTAGATGTTAGCTCAGACAATAAATGGCTCTATTATATTTATTCGGAGAATTCAAAACCTAACGTTATTAAACGACTAGAACTCAATAGTTTACTGGTCGAAACTCTCACTTTTCCGCCAGTAAGTATGCAGGGCGACTTTGATTTATCGGTCAACTCTGACGGCAATTTACTTAGCTTTATACGATACTACGATGATTTAACAAATGATTTGATGATGTTAGATTTAGAAAGTGGCAGCCTAACAAATATAACAAACGGCGAGCATTTTGTGGATTCTGCCGTTTGGCCTGAATCTAATAATCGAAACTTACTATTTACTAATTCAAAAAATACTCTATTCAACTACTCTGCTGTTACAGGTGAATATTTACCAACTCTAGTCTATTCAAAAGATATCTCGTCCCCTTTATTAACAAGTGAAGATGAGATAATTCTTTCCGTCGGTGGTGAAATTACGACTGACGTATATAGTTTTCAAACGAAAGTCCAGCAAAATGCTTTTGATTTGAGAGTTTCATCTTCTTTTACTGATCATAGCCCTGATATCATTAAAATTGGAAAAGAAGAAACCATAGTATTTGCTTCCAATAGATCGGGTAAATTTGAAATATGGTTGAAGAATGCAACTCAACTTTATCAGCTTACAAATTTTTCAAATAAAAATATTTATATTTCTGATATTGGAATCTCAAATACCGCTAAATTTGTTCTATTCAAGCTAGATGACCTATTTCACATACTAGATATAACTACAGGAAAAATTGAAAAACTGCACCTTAATTTCGATATAATTAGAAATGCTACTTGGAAATGTGGGGCTACTGACATTTTATTTATTACTATTTTGAACAGCGGCACGTGGGAGCTAATCGAATACAACATAACAACTCACCAATATTCAATTGCAAAAACCGAAATCACGACCTTTAAATCCGATTGTTCAATACAATCCTATTATGCAACAGTATTCAAAAGACCTGAGATTCAAGTTTTGAATAAAAAACTGACTGTCATAGACTCAATTAATATAAAAAATGTTGATTTATCTAGCCACCATACTTGGGCCGTTTCAAACGGCGCACTTTACTACACTGAAAATCTTAAACTTAGAAAACTCGATTTGGCTTCAAAAGACATAGAAGATATCAATGATGGCTCTAAATCTATTCACCAAATTCAGAGTTTTAATGACGAGTTAATTTTTAGCGTAATTAAACAACAAGATAGCTATATTGGGAAAATAACTACACCAATTTTGACAGAAACAACAATTTTACAATAAAAATTTACTTTTTATGAACATAATCAATCCGAACTTTTTAAAAATGAGGATAGGACTAAAATGGAATTAACCGGTTATCTACTAATGTTTTATTTACAGACTATAAGTAGTCTAGATAAACAGCAATTAAATATAGCTTCCAACAATAAACACACTTCTATTAGTGAAAAAACGCCCGCAAAAGATACGGTTAGTAATTCAACCCCAAAATCTAAACTAGTTAAGATAGGTGGATAATTACAAACAGTTCATTTGAATAGCAATCTAATGACGACTTACATTATTAATATATGATTCGCCAACTTGAATATAAAAAAGTTAGCGAATCATATAAGTTATGACTTACCCCAAATTCATTTCTTATCTATCACCAAAAAGTCATACTCAAGAAAACATCTATTCCAAAAAGCAATAAAAAACCTAACAATTTCATACACTCGTAAAATAACTGTAAAACCAAAGTAACAATTACGTAAATTATGATCAATAATTGTATACAATAGAATCTATTGTTAACTGTTTTGTTGTCAGTTGATGGGGTTCTAGGTTGGCAAGGAATGCCGAATAAATCAGGGATGGTTATATAAGTAAAACTCTACTGTGGAGAACAACAATGAAAAAAATAACGACAGGAACGCGGTACGGTATTTTCCTTTTAACAAGTTTACTTTTTGCAGGTTCTGCGGCGGCTACCCCAACAGCAGCGGCAGATAATAAAGTAGCTTCCCCCTCAAGTAAAGACGCAAGATTCTCACCTATTGGTAGTGGATCGCCTTCTTTTTTAAAGAGCTTAGTATCAAGAGCTGATCTTATCTTTCATGGCAAGGTTGTTGATATTAGCGAAAGCATGTCGATTGAAGAAATCCCCTACACTTTTATTACTTATCAGGTCAATGAAGTGATAGGCGGTAACTACTCAAACGATACCATTACGGTGAAGTTTGTTGGCGGTACATTTCCAAACGGCAATAAACTTAGCGCAACAAATACACCCACGATAAAAATGGATGAAGAATCTATTTTAATGGTGCAAAAACGCAAAGACACAGGTTGTGATTTTGTTGATTGCGAGCACGGTCGTTTCTTAATTAACGGCAACAAGGTGTTTGCCGCCAATGAAGCAGCGATTGTGGTTGATGATAAAGGCGGTGTTGATTACATCTCACTGGCAGGTCAACGCCGAGGCACTCATAAATCCAGCCTAGATAAATCTAGCGTTCGCGGCTTTATTGATCACCTAAAGGCCATCGACCAGAAAAAATTACCTAGTGGAGATTCGCTCACTCATGCACGAGTGGAAGTAGAAGACACTAATATTCACCAAGCATTTCACGCTTATAAAGCACTAACTCAAGCAATGGCGGGCCCGAAAGTGCCAAGCAGTATTGCTAAACAAGCGGCGCCACAAACAGCGGGCAGCGCACAAGATCAATGGGAGTTAGAGCAACTAAGAAAAAATGGTGGAAACCCTGTGCTTAACAGCACATTTTCCGATGGCAACAAGTAGCCAACTAACGTTTTATCTTTTTATTAAGCGAGAAAAACAATGAAAAAGTATATTAGTAAGTTAGTGTTGGCAGCTGTTTGTACACTCGCCAGCACACAAGTATTTGCCCATAAATATTGGACAGATTGTAACAACAACACCCCGAGAAAATGGCCAGGTAGTGGCTTTACTTTTAATGCCAACCCAGCGGGTTTTGACGGTCAATATGCCTTTTGGCGCACCTCGTTTGGTGTTGCGGTGCAGCGAGTAAATGACGCACCCATGAACCTGACGATTGGCCTGCAAGTAGATAACGACACCCTTGTTGGCGTGGGTAATGGCGAAAGTGAAGTTTGGTGGAACGACAGTGGTAATTCAGCTGTTGGCTACAACATTACTAACCCATGTGGCACAACCATTGAGGGCGATATTATCTTCCACAACACTGTTGGCTACGATGACAGCATGGATGATAAAACTAATTTCTGGAACTACGGCGGTAATAGCCGTTCTTTCGAAACCACAGCGATCCACGAAATTGGCCATACCATAGGCTTGGCGCATGAAAACCGCTACTACAATATTATGGGTTCAGACTATACCCATATTCATACAACAGGTAACAACGCAGTGCGCTCGTATCTGGGTGAAGATGCCGTCAATGGTTTGATTGGACTATACGGTTCAAGCAATCGTGAAGATTTGTCTGTAGCAGCTTGGCGCCACATTGGCTCTTCGGGAGAGTATAGTAGCCACGGGAGAACGCGACTTTTTAATAGTAGCGGTGGTGTACTTAGTGCAACCAAAGCGGTAAGTAGCTGTGGGAACACCCAATGTGAGATGCGCTATAACGTCGACTTAGGTCAACAAATTCAATATGAAATGACCTTAGAAAACAATGGCCGCAATAGCCATACGGTTACCTTAGGTTATTACATCTCTACCAATGCTTCGATTACTACAAGTGATACGCTCATTGGCACAGATACGGTTACATTAACTCGTAACACGCCAGACACTGTTACTCGTAACGTGACGATTCCTAGTAATTTGAACCCTAACACCGATTACTACCTTGGCGTTATTGTCGATAACAACAACAGTGTCAATGAATGGACGGAATCGAATAACAGCAGTTATATGTTTATTCGCACTGGCCAAGGCTCGTCTAACCAATCGCCTACTGCGGAAGCAAATGGCCCTTATTCAGGCACCGTAAATGGTAATATCAGTTTCAGTAGCTCTGGTTCAACAGATCCTGACGGCAGCATCTCTTCTTACAGCTGGAATTTTGGTGATGGAACAAGCTCTAACAGCGCCAACCCAAGTAAGAGCTATTCTGCTGCTGGCAGCTATACTGCAACGTTAACAGTAACGGATAACAACGGCGCTTCTAGCTCTGATACTGCAACGGTAACAGTAACAACCGGTGGCGGTTCTACTTATTGTACGGCATCTGGTGGTGGTAACTACGAGTGGATAGCAGGCGTTTCTGGCGGTGGTTTAAATAACTCTTCAGGCCAAGCGGCTTATACCGATTTTACCTCACAAACAGCTAGCTTAAGTACTGGCAGTAACAGCTTTACCTTTACACCAGGATTTACCAACAATTCTTATACCGAATATTGGTCAGTTTGGATCGACTTTAACAAAGATGGTGATTTCACCGACGCGAACGAGCAGGTATTAAACGGTCAAAGTGGTAATTCGGCGGTGAATGCATCACTGTCAATTCCTACTTCAGCGGCAGGTGTTACTAGCACGAGAATGCGTGTTGTGATGCGTTATAACGGTGCAGCAAGTTCGTCTTGTGGCAACATTGGCTCAGGTGAAGTGGAAGACTACACAGTTAATATTAGTGGTGGCACAGGCGGCAATCTATCTCCAAATGCAAACGCGAATGGACCATACTCTGCAGCCGTTAATGGCAACATTAGTTTCAACAGCAATGGCTCAAACGACCCTGATGGTTCAATAGCTTCTTACAGCTGGAACTTTGGCGATGGCACTAGCTCAACGAGCCCGAATCCAAGCAAGAGCTATTCTTCTGCGGGTTCTTATACTGCAACATTAACGGTTACAGATAACCAAGGTGCTACGGGCACTGATTCTGCGACAGTTACTATTACGGGTGGCGGCTCAGGTAACCTTGAAGATGCTTGTAGCACAGAAGGGCCACAAACAAGCTCGAGTTTAACCAGTGGTGACGCTATTTGTGTTCCTTCAACCACAAACCCAAATGGCGTGCAGTACTACTATATATACGTTCCAGCCGGAACCAATAGTATTTCTATACAAAGTGACTATGGCACAGGTAATGGTGATGTTTACTATAAAGCAAGTAACTGGGCGACAACCTCAAGTTACGATCAGCGCTCAATTGGCTCAAGTAATGCTGAATCAATTACCGTGAATAATCCAGGATCAGGCTATCAATATGTGACTGTTGCTGGTGTAAGAGCAGGAATGACATTAAAAGTTACATTAAACTAGTTTTTCTGGTGTTAACTAACGCTAAAGCCGGACAAGTTATTGCCCGGCTTTTTTATTTTATATAACAAACAAAATGGTGCATTATGCAACACTTTGCGATAGTCTTTTGCTGCTTTTTATCGCAACAAAAGAATAATAAATGAAGAATAACACGGTTACCTTCCAAAACTACTTAGTTTACTTTCTCGCCTTTTCATCAGGCTTTAGCATTATGGGAATTGAGTTATTAGGTGGCAGAATATTAGCGCCATTCTTCGGCAGTAGTGTTCATATATGGGGTAGCATTATTGCCGTGTTCATGCTCAGCCTTTCTATTGGTTATTTAGTTGGCGGTAAGCTTTCCACCAAAGAAGCTTCACTAAAAAAATACGGCCTTATTTTTATTACAGCCGGTATTACGGTAACCCCGATAGCTTTGTGGGCCGTGCCAATTATGGAAACTATTTTTATGGCAATTGAAGACGCAAGGTATGGCTCTTTAGTTGCGTGTATGGCGCTCTTTTTTATTCCAACAATTATTCTCGGAATGATATCTCCCTATTCAGTTAGATTGCTGGTTACCGACAAAAATAGTAGTGGCCAAACAGCGGGTGTGCTGTATTTTGTGTCAACGTTAGGTAGTGCACTTGGCACCATTATGACATCATTTTATTTTGTGCTTTGGTTTGAAGTGAACAGCATTATCGTTTCCTATAGCGTGTTGTTAATTGCCTTAGGGCTGCTTGCCGTTATTTGGCACAAGCAAAAAGGATAACAGGGCATGAGAAATATTGTTTTTTTACTTTTTTTAGTTATCCCAACACTAGCAAACGCTCAAACAGTTCATAAAGAGCGTTCCTTGTATAGAAATATACTGGTTGAAGATACTTACGACCTTAGATGTTTACGCTTTAATGTGAAAAGCAGCAAAACGAACCAAAGCTGTATGTATAAAAGCAACCCGCAGAAAATGGTATTTAATTATACGAAACTGCTGTTTTCGAGCTTACTCGCCTTAGAAGAAGCGCCAAAAAGTGTATTAATTCTGGGTCTTGGCGGCGGCACTATGTCTAACGCAATCCACCAGTTGTACCCTGAGGCCTACATCGACAATATCGACATTGATCCCGCGGTTCTTAAGGTAGCACGAAAGTATTTTGCCTTTATTGAAAACGAGAAAATAACCGCGAGTGCGCAAGATGCGCGTATTTTTGTTAAGCGCGCAGGTTTAAAAAAGAAAAGCTATGACTGGATCATTTTAGATGCTTTTAATGGCGACTACATTCCAGAGCATCTAATGACCAAGGAGTTTTTAGAAGAAACCAAAGCTTTGTTAACGCCTAATGGCGTGCTGTCTGCCAACACATTTTCAATAAGTCGATTATACGATTACGAGTCAGAAACTTATCATCAGGTGTTTGGTGACTTTTTTAATATCAGAAATCTAAAAAATAGTAATCGCGTGATTTTAGCCACCAACCGAGGGCTACCGAGTGCACAGCATATAGATAAAAGAGCGCGACTATTAAGAGAAAAACTTAAGCCATTTGACGTTGATATAATCGCTATAAGTACTTACATGACGTCTACCGCCGATGAAAAAGATTGGCCAAACGACACTAAACCACTTACCGATCAATTTTCACCAGCGAACTTGTTAAATCAATAGCCTTTGGCAAATTAAGTTAGCTATTTACGCTGACTGTACTGCTGTGGTCTGAACTCTGGGTGCCAACTATCATCACAATGAATATAGGCACCATTTTCAGTTGGCGATGGTAATTGCCAAAGCATTTTAAAGCCTTTTGCTTGTTCACTTATTTTCGCTATTTGCCAATTGCTTACCGTTTCTTCTAATGCCTGTTCTAGCTCTGGCGAAAGCGTGCGACAGGTATCAAGCAGGTATCCTTTACCGCTGTCATCTACGGCAACTTCAACTAGTAATAATTCGTGACTAACTTCACTATATAGCTTTTCAGGCAACCCTATTGACATATCACGCACTTGCCAGTGCTTCCATGCATACATTACGTCTTTCACAGGCAGCGAATTTACGTCTACTTCTTTATTAGACTTCTTATTTAAAGTTGTAGCGCTTGATGAGGCATAAGACTGGATGAGTTCTTCAAGAAGGCCCTTCAACGTATATCCATCGTAGCTCTTTAGAACTTGTAACTCGTTTAAGTTTTGAAAAGGGAAATGTCCATTCGCTTTATTAGACATCAACCGATGTTCAATATTAGACATAACCACAGCAGCTTTGTTTAGGTCATTAAAAAGTTGTTCGGTGTCGCTAAAGTCAATATTTATCGACATTCGCTGATCGCGAAACTGTGCAATATCATGGGGTTCATTTGAAAGTTCGGCATAACACTTTCCTTGGTTATCCCAACCCGTTGATAAGGCAAAATCGATCGTTACTTTTTTTCTTTCAGCACTTGGCGTTTCTTTTGTGGTGTATTTCCATTGTTTTACTGATTCAACAGCAGACTTCGCAAAATCGCTGTCTTCAATATAGCGTAGCGGCTCTACAAACAGAGTATTGCCATTTTCGTCGACAAAAAACTGCACCGTAGCACAGCCATTAACACCTTTTTGGGCTTGTTTTGGAGGGAACTTAACGTGTGAACGCTTTTCAATTTGCCATCCTTGACTAAAAACAACGCCACTAGAAAATAAACCGAGTAGCAACAGTATATGACCAATATTCATTTTAAACTTCCTTGTTTTAACTGCGAGTGCTTTAAGTTGCGGCTATTTTACTCAGATTTAACACTATTTTACCAATTTTTCGCTTTCCTTTATTAGCACTTGCGCTTTGCCTAATGAATCAATATGATTGATGCTATTAGAATTATATCAATGATTAAGTTGAAGTAATGCTAGCAATCAAAAGCACTATAAAGAATGCTTAGAAAGCTAGTTAAATACTCGAATTCGCTCAGGAAAAATTAACATGCGCTTGGCTTTACTCGCAATTACGGTTGGCTGTATTTCAGTTGGCTCTCAAGCATTTGCTTTTGAATCAACTACCTCTGGTGGTAACACAGTTGAAAGTCTCCAACTTCAACTGGGTAATAAAGAAACAGAATATGAGAACTTTATTGTTTCGTTAAATGCGTTAAAACAACGCGTAGACGACGAAACTGAAAAACTAGCTCAGTTACGTAATCAAGGTGGTGAGTTACAACAAGCCAGAGATACCGCATTACTCAACATGAATGAGCAGTATGAGAAGCTCGTTGATAACCCAGAACAAGATATCGCTCAAGCACAAAACGCTTACCGCCAAGCAATACTTAATCAAAAGCAAAACAAAGACGATATTAAATCTTCTGTAACTCTGCTGGCTGAACTTAAATCTCAACTTGATCAGGCCCATGTAGATCGTTTCACCTTAGCTAATGCCAGAGAAGCATTAGTTGAAGAGATTCGCATTGCCCGTGTTAAACGTTTGCAAAGCGAATTTGAAAAGCAAGATCAATTACAAGCTACGCAAGTAGTTACTTGTGACTCTCAAGAAACCTTAAAACAATGTATTACTCGTAGCAATCGTTTAGCTAAGCAAAAAGCGTCAAAACAGTTTATTGATAGCCTTTTTGATGCGGCAACAGAGTCTAGCGTGATTAACGCAAACAAAAATGATTCAGCAGCTCAAGTTCGCTTATTAAAGCACAAAGTTGTATCAGGTGAATTTAGTGGTCAAGGTAACTACAGTACAACAATTGCTGTTGACCTTTCGGGCTCGTTACCAAATGCTGAAGCCTGTAAGCTGTTAAACTTATCTGCTCGCTACTGTACTTATAATCAAGAGCACGCTTCAACGGCTAAAGTAAACCTCGAAGCAGGTGACCAAGTAAATTTTAGTGATGACGGCGTCATGTATGAGCTAACGGTTCGCTCAGATCAATACGACGATGAAGTGTTCATTGATGGCGTTAGCTATGGTTCTACGAAGCTTTCAGTTATGCTTTCTTCAGGCATCCATGATGTTGTTATTACCAAGCCAGGTTATATGGATTACCAACAAGAAATCCGCTTAAACAAAAATATGACAGTTAAAGCGGAGTTAGTAAAAGCTTCATTTAATTTTTCTAACGGCGAAAAAGTTCAGGACATTTTGGTAGGTGACGAGCTTGGCCCTGAATTGATTGGTGTTCCTGCTGGTCGCTTTAAAATGGGCGATCTGAAAGGCGCTGGCTTACGCAATGAAAAACCAGCACGCGGCGAAGAAATTTTAAAACCATTTGCTATTGGTCAAAATCAAATCACTGTAGGTGATTTCAAATTATTTGTTAAAGCAACAAATTATGTTACTGAAGCTGAAAGCGGTAACGGTTGTGCAGCATTTATCGATGGCCAACCGCAATACAACAGCGTGTTAAATTGGCGCAACCCAGGCTTTAAACAAACTGATGATCATCCTGTTGTTTGTGTAAGCGTTGCAGACAGTAAAGCTTACTTAAAGTGGTTATCTAAGCAAACAGAACGAAGCTACCGTTTACCTTCAGAAATGGAATGGGAATATGTTGCTCGCGCAGGTAGCGTAGAAAACTACTGGTGGGGTAACGACATTGGCAATGGTAAAGCAAACTGTGCTTACTGTGGTAGCAAATGGTCGAATGTAAGTACTTCGCCGGTCAAGTCATTCCGTGCAAATAAGTTAGGCTTATATGACACGGTAGGTAATGTTTGGGAACTAACCAATGGCGTTACAACAGTAGCTCGTGGCGGTGCGTGGAACTTTGCTCCTAAGCTTGCTAGAACGTCGGTAAGATTAGAGCTTTCTCCAAGCTTTCGTTCAAACTATGTTGGTTTTAGAGCGCTTCGCGAGAACTAATCCCGCGAAAATAGATTGAGAAAAAAAGGAGCTAATAGCTCCTTTTTTTGTCCTTAAAACGCACTCAGAGGCTCTTGGACTGCAACTCTTTTTCTAACGCTAGATAACGTTTAAGATCCTCTTGGTTTCCTTGTCCTAACTCTATAGCTTTCGCTAGATGTATTTTCGCTGAGTTAGTGCGATTAGTTTCTTTCGAAAATTCTGCTAACAAGAAGTGAGCCTCACTCGAATCAGGGTATAACAAGGCATTGGCTGTTAGTAGAAACCTAGCTGCAGTAATATTGCCTTTCTCTTTGAAGTTACGCGCGAAGAACGGGATCATAAAAGGTTCCGCATGTTTACGGTAGATAATATCACTAACTGTCTCAGTAACCTTTTCTTGAACCGTATCCGAATATACATCACTGGCAAGCAATTTTTTAAGTTCAATGAAACGCTCTGTTTTGTATTCATTAGCGGCTACTTTTGCTAACTGATGCGCTTTATCAAAGGCCTCTTCTTCCGTTGTTAACACTTCTGGTTGTATGCCTTTAGCTTCCCAGTTGCTTTGGGTAATTGAATTATAAGAACGGCGATTAGGCATTAATACAGCAACATTGTTGTTTACAGGAAAGAATGCTGTTGGATGCGCACCTCCTCCCGATATTTCTCCAACAACAGTGGCTCTGCCACGAGCTTGTAAGTTATAGGTAAAGGCCTCTGCCGCTGAAAACGTAAAATCACTAGTTATAATAAACAAAGGTACGTTTAACCTCCTGTCCCCTTCTACGGGCTCAGCACGAAGCTCTGTCCATGTATCTTTCTTGCGATGATAGGTTTTACCAATCAGTGTATTTTCAGGCAAAAAATAACTGCTTAAATAATTTACCGGTTGGCCACCGCCGCCATTGTTCGTTAAATCAAAAATGATGGCATCTACGGTTCTAAGGTAAGTCATTAGGCCATCAACTTGATGCTTATCTTCTGCCCTAAAACCATCTATTTTCACGTAGCCTACATTACCTTCTAGTATTTTAATATCTTGAAAGCCGCCCTTTCTAAAACGCGTGAGCACTTCGACATGTGTATCTAAGACATTACGGTCCTGATCATTCGGCCTAGGGCGCGGAATAATAACGCGGAAGTGTTTGTCGTTAAGTATTGTTTGAATTTCTTTAGTTAGCGCTTTAGTAAAAGCAAGTTTGTCTGTTATATCAGCTAGCTTTCGCTCTTTTATTAATTCATCTAGCAACACGCCGACTCTTTCAGCTTTATCCAAGTAAATATAGTGCTCTGCTAAAGACTTTTTCAGTTCTGTCATAACACTTACCTGTTGCTCAATAGTAATGCTGTCGGACTGCTCTGCCATAACTTCAACACTTATGAGAGCAAATATTATTGCGAGCACTTGTACTTTGATTTTTTTGAATTTATTCATGTCTTTTATATCCATACGTTGGTAAATCACATACACTGCTCACGGTATAAATAACTGAGTAAAAAGCGATAGAGGAAGTGTTATTTTTTCCTTAAGAAAAGCTTAAGACGATTAAAATCAAAGGATAGCGATTAGTTTGAGTTATATTGATAAAGCTTATTTAACCAACAATATCTTCCAAATTGGTAATTTTAGTGTTGATGCTAAAAGAGGTGTCATCTTCAACAATACCAAATCGACTTCTGTCGAACCTAAGGTGATGCAAGTATTGCTCTGCCTTTGTCAAAATCCAAAACAAGTCGTTCGACAAGAGGAAATATTTGAAGAAGTTTGGCCTAAATCCATTTTTAACCCCAACTCGCTAAGACGTTGCATTGCTGAATTAAGAAAAGCATTAGATGATAACAATAAGCAAATTATCGCTACTCACCCCAAAATCGGTTATAGCATTAATTCTGATGTAGTATTTAAAGAACAAAAGCCAAAGTTATTTGAACAAAAAGGAAAGTTTGAAATGGTTGTTGGCGGTTTGATCCTAGCCACTCTTTTTCTGCTTTACTTATTTCCACAAACAAAAACGTCCAATACCACCTTAAGTATTTCATCTATACAACCCGTAACTGCGACTGACGCAATAGAAGACTTCATTGCTCTTTCTTCTGCCGAAGATAAGCTCGCTTTTACTCGAGAAATGGATAAGAACAAAAGAGCCATCTGGCTAAAGAACCTCGAAAGTGGCGAAGAACATATTTTAGATATTGCTCAACAAAATATTAGAAACTTGGCGTGGGGAGAATCTAATGAAGATTTATATTATGTCGAAGTATTTAATAAAGGTTGGGCAATTTGGCATTTAAGGCTCGATAGTGATCACCAAGTAATCACGCAATCAAAAGTTATCGAAAACAATAATAGTGATTGGATAAGTACTATTAGAATCTTCGACTCTAGTTTGTATTATATTGAAAAAAGCGACGGTAATTTCGATGTTATCAAAACATCATTAAACGATTTAGCCAATACTACTCTTTTACAAAGCGATGCTGACTTTAAGCCGTACGATATCGCAATGAATGAACAGCAACAGTTATTAGCTGTTTCTGGGCAAAATCAAGACAATGACTCTGTTATAAAGCTCGTTTCTCTTACGACAAACTCGTTGGGTCACGAGTCTGACTATTTTCTGTTAGACACTAAGCAAAGATTTAGTATCGAATATCTGCCGCAAAACAATAGCTTTTCTTTAAACAGCGGAAGAGAGATTTTTCAATTAAATGACGAAGGTGAGATAAATAAGATTGATTTGGAGCACTACCAATTCATTCGCTTTGTAAAACCTTCTAAAGTTAGCAATAACCTTTACCTTATCTCTTCAAAACTAGATACCGACTTTGTCCTACATACCGCCAATAGTGATAACGTCAAATCTATAGTAAACAGTAATGGAATGGATTATTTCCCTTCTATTTCACCAAACAACGGTCATCTCGCTTTTTATTCGACGCGCTTTGGCTTACCTCAATTGTTTATTAAAGATCTCGGCACAAACAAGACTAAAAGAGTATTCGCGAATGAGCAGCAGCACCTTAATGTAGAAAAAAGCATATGGAGCCCTTCAGGTAACGAATTAGCTTTCTCAGTTGGCTATAACATCTATTGGGTGGAAACTTCATTTCAGGAACAACCAAAACGACTTAGTAGTAAAGGACGCGTACTTTCATGGTTCCCAGACGGCAAACATTTACTTGTGCTTCAAACTAAATCAAAGACTAAAACACTCGTAAAACTGAATACTAAAGATAATTCCATTGAATCGCTCGGCAATTATGATTCAGGTTATCCTTTCATTGGTGAGTCAGGAAACACCTACCTTGTAATAGGCAAAGAACTAAAACGATTAAATGATAATGGTGCCTGGCAACTCCACACTACATTTGAAACTAGTGTGAAGCGCATTATTCGTCATCAAATTACGACATTTATTCAGTTTAAGAATGACGCTAATTGGTACAGCTGGTCTGAAAATAAAGGAATACAGAAAACTTCGTTTGAAGATAAAGGGAACTCGACAATAGCAACTATCAGTGATGATCAAAGCCTAGCGATAGTCGTTTCTGAATTACGTCAAAATGATATTTTAAAGCTAGGCTATAAGTAGCAATTAGTTAGACTATGTTGCCTATTAATCACATTTACTAGAAGTTTTCCTAGAATGCTTAACTGAATCGTTGATTTCTTTCATTTCCTGATCTGTTAAATCACGCCATTGACCAGGTTTTAAGTTACCAAGCTTCACATTCATAATACGATCGCGCTTAAGCTTTTTAACTTCATAGCCTAAGTATTCACACATACGACGGATTTGACGATTTAGGCCCTGTGTTAAAACAATTCTAAAAACAAATTTACCTTGTGGCGTTACTTTACAAGGGTTAGTAATAGTTCCTAGGATAGGTACACCTTGAGACATGCGTTTAACAAACCTTTCACTAATAGGTTTATCTACTGTTACAACATATTCTTTGTCATGGGCATTTTCAGCACGCAATATCTTATTAACTATGTCACCGTCACTAGTAAGAAAGATTAAGCCCTCTGACGGCTTGTCTAAACGACCAATAGGAAAGATTCTTTCCTTATGGCCTATAGCATCAACGATATTGCCTTTTACCTTTTTTTCAGTCGTACAGGTAATTCCGATCGGCTTGTTATAAGCGATATAAACACGATCTGACTTGTTTTTAGCCGTTGCAGCTATCGACTTGTTATCAACCCTAACATCATCACCAGGCATTACTTTGGTGCCTAGTTCAGGCGATTTGCCATTAATAGTGACCCTATTAGCTTCTATTAACCGATCTGCTTCTCTTCTTGAGCAGAAGCCCGATTCACTAATATATTTGTTTAAGCGTTTGCCTTCAGACGACACAAGAATTCTCTGTTAACTATCATGCGGAAATTTTATCGCAACTAGCATCATACCACTAGCGAGTTCCAATATTTTTACTATTTTTATGTATGCGAAAACGCACTCACATGACTTTTTCAAGGAGAGAAAGATGCGAATTATTACAGCCTTTATCAGTACCCTTTTTGCTAGTTTTTGCTGTTTAGCTAACAATCTAACGATAAACCTTCAAGCCGAGATACTGCAAAGTAATATCAGTCAATACGCACCAGGCGAGTCATTTGATATTACGCTTCAATACAGCTCTTCTATAACGGGAGCATTCAATATTGGACAACACCAATTCAACACATTTGACGATAGTGACATTGGAAGTCACATTACGGTGACATTTTCCGATGGCACCACTATCAGCACCACGAATGGGATGAACCCTCGAGTATCTATTCATTCACACGCTGTAGCGCTTCTAAACGAATTACATCGATATAGCAATGATTTTACGTCAAATCAGTTAGTCGTTACTGGACCAACAGCTTTACCTAATATAGATATATTGGGACTTCATTTAGATCAAGTGATCTATTACACCCCGTTAAGTTACAAAAAGACTTGGTCGACTAATCTTAATGATTATGAAGTAAAAGAGTTTTACATAGGTAATTCAATGGGGGATGAGATAATTGCCAAGGTTACAAACATAACCACTAGTGCTCCCGTATCACCAAGTAAACCTGAATTGTTTACTGTTAATTTTAAAGCGACTGTTAGCTATGTCGAAAATAGTACGGTAATGGTGGGAGATGTGATTGAGGCAACCTTGTCATATGATATAGATAAAGATACAAGTGCTCATACCGGTCTTAATTATTGGGACACAGATTTAACACTGGGTGCGGGGATTAACGTTAAACTAGCTGACGGTACGGTATTCGATTCAAACTTTAAGACCCAAAACTTCTATGAATTTCTGACATTGAACAGCGACACAGTTGATCATAACAACGGTAACTTTACTAGAAACATGATTTTTAATAGTGAAGTAACCGAATTTACACCAACGCATATGTTAAATAACCCTATGCAAAGCCCAGCTTTCACCGCTTCTTTATTTTTTAAAGAAGACTTCTCTAGCTCCCCTTCACCGCTAAAAGATTCATGGTCAATCAATTTAATTGACTATGAAGAAGCAACTATAGATCTCTATTCTTATAATAATGGACAACAAAGTTTAATCATTGCCGACGTTACTGAAATCTCGATCGGTGAGCCTATTTCCCCTAGTAGCAACATTTCCTTATCCACAGGTGTTGATAATGTGAGTATTCCGTCATCAGGGGGAACATTGAACTTTAGTACGCTAATAGACAATCCTAATCCTAGTACCATACCTTTCTTATTGTGGGAGTTTATTACTATGCCAGATGGGACACATTTCAATATATCCACACCTACCACATCAACACTTAATGCAAATGGCTCTAACGTAGTCAATAGTTCTTTTTTAGTCCCTGAATATTGGCCTGACGGCACTTATACATTTAAAGCGAACTCAATGATTGTCGGTACAGGTACTACTGCAATAAGTGAGGTTAACTTTGTAAAAGGAAGTCCTTAGACTCGATACGTGTATTGCATATAGATTTTCGGAGCCGTAAAAAGCAAAAAACCCGTAGCGTTAGCTACGGGTTTTTCTAAATAGGTGCTTAGCAATAGACTTATCACTCGCAGAGCTCGTGCTGAAAAATTGGGATAAAGCCAAACTGTTGGCTTTCTCTATTAACCAATTTTCCTCTACTCGAGAGTAGGACATTCTAAACCCTACA
>NZ_JBVVBK010000012.1:0-69800 GCF_055786205.1 Thalassotalea coralli
AAAGGGTCGTTGGAGACTACGACGTTGATAGGTCAGGTGTGTAAGGGTTGTGAGGCCTTGAGCTAACTGATACTAATTGCCCGTGAGGCTTAACCATACAACACCCAAATGGTTTTAATGACTGATTTTTACGTAATGTGAAGATTGAAGTAGAGATATAAAAAAGCTTTCCAAATTTGTAACGATTTTGCTTAGCGACAATAGCATTGTAGAACCACCTGACCCCATGCCGAACTCAGAAGTGAAATGCAATAGCGCCGATGGTAGTGTGGGAGGTCCCATGTGAGAGTAGGACATTGCTAAGCACCTAATTTAATAGCCCAGCGAGATGCTGGGTTATTCCCGTTTTGGAGGGGTTCCCGAGTGGCCAAAGGGATCAGACTGTAAATCTGACGGCTCCGCCTTCGGTGGTTCGAATCCACCTCCCTCCACCATATAAACAAAGCTCGACATTGGTCGGGCTTTTTTTATGTCTGAAAAAAGAGATGAGAACCACGTTCGACCAATATGTATGGAACATATTGGCACGCCGTAAGGCGACCCGAAGGGTAAAATACATGGAGGTATTTTATAATCCACCTCCCTCCACCATATAAACAAAGCTCGACATTAGTCGGGCTTTTTTTATGTCTGAAAAAAGAGATGAGAACCACGTTCGACCAATATGTATGGAACATATTGGTACGCCGTAAGGCGACCCGAAGGGTAAAATACATGGAGGTATTTTATAATCCACCTCCCTCCACCATATAAACAAAGCTCGACATTGGTCGGGCTTTTTTTATATCTGGAAAAACTGTTTAGAACGTTGTGTGTTTATCTTGTCATACGGGATCCACAACAGTACCGTTCATCATAAAAGTAAACGTTAAGCGCTCTGTCGTTTGTACTAGCCTTCCTTAATTAAAAAGATGAGCAAATGATGGTTATAAACTTTTCAACGCTTGTAGCGATTCGTATTTGTTTCTGAGCTTTATATAGCGTTTATAAGATTCGCTATCGGGGGACAGGTCTTTGAAATGCTTTACTAACACTCTTGCTTGATTAAGATCTTCTAATCTTTTGGGGTTATTTTCATAAGAAACTAATAGCACTTGAAGCAGATTAAGTTTCACGCCTAAATGGTTTGGAAAATGATAGAGTGCTTGGTTTAGTTTATCGATCGCCAAGGTGTAATGCTTGGCTTTGTATAAACTAACGCCGACTTCTAGGGCAGTTTGCGCTGCGAGTTTATCTTTCTCACTAATTGGCCTATCTGACATTGCGACAACTTCTGACAAGATTTCCATATTGTCAGGGTGAGCCTGTGCAAGTTTTTCTAGTAAATGTTCTGCTTTACCGCGTCTACTTAGCGCAATTAACGAACGTGCTACCTTAAAGGTCGTGTCAGTACTTATTTTGTTTTTATAGAGTTCAAACAAGCGCTCCGCTTCTTTTAAAGCGCTTTTTGCTAGCCCTGTATCATTAACCTTGTTGTGCAATCTTGCCGTTAAAAACTGTGCAATAACTTTTAGCTCATCTGCTTGGAAATCCCTAACCATATTGCCAAGCACCATAAAGGCTTTGTTATTTAATTTCCTTATTTCGTATTCCGTTAAATTGTCCGAATGGTCTATTAGAGCCTCTGCAAACTGAATGGCGTTATCTGGTTTTTTATGAATTGAGTGATAAGCCAAATCGTTAGTTTTAGACAAGGCTTTAGTCGCCTTGCTTAAGCTATTGTTATTAAGGCAAAGCTCAGCATATTTTCTCAGTCTGTGAACTGATCTAGGACTAACCATCAAGGCTTGTTCTAAGGTCTCTTCAGCTTTTAGCGTATCGCCCGTTAGTTGTTGTGCTTTTGCCAACCAATCATAAGCTGACAAATAAAATGGGTTGTCATCTACGACGGCTTGGAAATATTTTGCCGCTCCGTAATAGTCGTTTTCTACCAAAGCTACCTTACCCATACCAATAGCAGCCCATTGGCAATTTGGCGTGCCTAAATAAGCTAAGTAGATTTTTTTAGCTTGTTCGTATTGTTCTAATTCAAAATGTTGTCTTGATCGGATCCCAAGGCATTCATGTTTATAAGGGGAATCATGGGCAATTTTGTGAGAACAAAGTTGAATTACTTTCTCTCGATTATTCGTATCTAGTGCCTGATAAATGTCTTTCATCGCTTCTTTCTTTTCGAAGCAACGACTTAACCTTACCGAAAGATCTTTTAAGGTGTAGGGTTTGACTAGGTACTCATCAGGTTTATGTTCTAAGGCCGCTAATACCATTGCCTGTGAAACTTCCGCAGTAATCATGATTACTATGGTATTGCGCGGCAGTAGCGCTTTAGCACGTAACTCTTCTAAAACTTGCTGGCCGTTTTTTTTGTTATCGCCTAAGTCATAGCCAAGAAGAATAACATCAAAGGTCGAGGCTTCGCACAACGCCATTATGTCGGGGCTATGGTAACTGGTTTCGACACTAAGCACGCCTAGGCTGTAAGCGAATATTTTTAATGTGTCTCGAGACTGTTTAATACTATCGACGATTAAAAACCGTTTATCGCCGTAATCTATACCTGCCATGAAATCCCTTTAAAAAACAGCAAAGAGTTAGCTAATAACTGATAGTACTATTTTTCACCATTTGTCAGCAAATGTTAAGTATAACGTTAATAGTAGTAATTTTTTATTTAACAATTCGCTTTTCACGTAATTGCCGTTAATAATTTTAGTCTATAAGGCGATATATGGATTTACACCTACCTCTATTTCATGAAATAGTTAGTCTTGTACAATTTTCTAGGTATATTGTTTTACATGCAAAAAGTTTTAATTATCGAAGACGACAGTGTTGTTTCATTAACCCTAAAGGCGCAACTCGAACAAAAAGGGTTTGATGTAACACAAGTCTTTAATGGCTCTGCTGCGATACGTAAAGTTATTAGCGTCCATCCTGATGTCATTTTGTTAGACATTGGCCTGCCTGATAAAAGCGGATACGACATATGTAAAGAACTTAGAGAATTCTATGAGGGGGGCATCATTTTTCTGACAGCACATGAGACTGTCGAAGCTGAACTAACCTCTTTTGGTTTGGGTGCTGACGATTTTGTCCATAAAAGTGCTCCTTTCGAAATCTTGTATGAGCGTATCAAGCGACTAGGTGTCAGACCGAAAAAAATAGATATGGCTAAAGGTCTTGTGTTTGACAAGCTGACATTTGAACCTCAAAGTGCAGATTGTCATTATCAAGCTAATGCGTTAGGCCTGACACAGGAAGAGTATGAACTTTTCTATTTCATTGCCACAAATGCAGGTAAAGTACTTTCTCGCCAACTGATATTAAAAGTGTTGAAAGGTGCTGATTATAATGGCGTTGATAGATCGATAGATATCAAAATTGCCCGTATTCGCGCTAAGCTTAAACAAGCAGGTTTAGCTCAAGAAGTCATTGTTTCTGTACGAGGCAAAGGCTATCAGTTTATTCCGCCGAAAGCTGAGCGCGCTGCACTTTCTTAATGTTATCTAACGCTTATCTACTTATTAGCGGCTAACCATTTGTCTAATTGATTAGCAAACGCTTGACGATCACTTTGGCTAAGTGGGGCACTACCACCTGTTTCTATACCACTTGAGCGCAGCGTATCCATAAAATCTCGCATGTTAAGTCGCTGCTTGATATTGCTTGTCGTGTAAAGCTCTCCACGAGGGTTTAATGCAATCGCACCTTTTTCAATGACCTCCGCAGCGAGAGGGATATCAGCAGTTATGACAAGATCACCTTGTTCTAGGCGTTTTACTATTTCATTGTCTGCAACGTCAAACCCGCTGGCCACTTGTACAAACTTAATGACTTTCGAAGGAGGAACGCGCATAGCGTGGTTTGCGATAAGTGTCGTGGCTGTTTGTGTTCTTTCCGCTGCTCTGAAAATTATTTCTTTAATAGCAACTGGACATGCATCTGCATCTACCCAAATTGACATGTATTTTTCCTATCAATATCTAGTTAGTTTTCTAATCGTGCTAAAGGCAAAGTAATGGTTGCTAGTGCTCCGCCAAGCTTATCACTGTGTCCAATCTGGAGAGTTCCTTGGTGTTTTTTAATAATCTCTTCACATAACACTAATCCTATCCCTGAGCCGTGCTCTTTAGTGGTATAGAAAGGTGTTAGTGTATTGTCTAAATTGGAAAAGCCAGGGCCATTGTCATGCACTTCAATTTGGTGAGAGTTATCTTTGAAAATACTGGTCACCAATATGTGTAGTCTATCATGGCCACTGTAGGCTTGAATCGCATTTTTAAATAGATTATCAAACAATAGGCTTATCATGTCGGAGTCGACATAACATCTTGGATCACCCTCAAATTCGAATTGATAGTGTTGTTCATTATCTAAGTTAGTATTAATACTATCTAATAGGGTATCTAGATTGGTTAATTGCAGTGTTGGTGCAGGTAGTTGCGCTAGCTTAGCGTACTTATCGATAAAAGAAAGCAGACGCTGACTACGGATATTGACCCGAGAAAGTACCGTTGTTGCTTGGTTTATATCTAATGGTTGGTTGCTCAATAGGGTGTCTGTCATTGATTGCATGGGCGTGAGTGAATTTCTTATCTCATGGCTCAATACTCTAACTAAGCTTTTTTGTGTGATCGATTGGCTAGCTGACAACAGAGAGCTGACATTGATAGCAGTAAATAAGGTTAACGGCTGTTCATTGTGCTGGTGATAAAGCTTAATAGTTTGGCATTGCCAATCTTGGCCGAATTGTACATGCGATAGTTGGCTATTACGGTAAGTAAAGCCCAGTTCTTTAGCTGCGCTACCTATTAGCATCGCCTGTTCTATTTGCAGGCTCATCGCATGATTTCGAAACACGAGCTTTTTATTGCAATCAAAAACGGCGACAGGGTTAGGCCAAGCGTCAAAGGTGGTAAAAATAACATCGAGCGTATTGGAACTTCCCAATGTTTCTTTAGCGAGCTGAGTTATCGCATCTTTTAAGTCTGCCATTAATCCTTTTTGTGCTAAAGAGTACTTAGCTACTTGGTTCTTATCTTCCGTTAAATGTTGGCTGTAGATAGTGGCATCGACAATAGAGGAATGCCATTGACGATAGATATATACACTAATAGCAATCACTGGGTAGCTTGCAAAAAATAAACAGGTTAGCACTGCAAGCAAGCTCCAATTCAGCGCAACTAACAGTCCAGTGAATAGGCTTAATATAGCTATCGATGCGAAAACAACATAACAAAGAAGTTTATATTCGAGTGGAATGAGGGCGTTAGGCTTCATAGTTGATGTTGTACTTTTCTAGCCTACGGTATAGAGCATTCCTTGAGATTGAAAGTAATGCTGCCGCTTCGATAACATTGCCTTGTGTTTGAGCTAAGGCTTTTTTGATTAATGTGACTTCTGCCTGCTCTAGTGGCTGAACCGTGATTGAATCATTTTCACTTTGGTCGCTATCTAACAGTATGTGTTGAACATCAATTTCATTATCAGGACAAATTAATACCGACCTCTCGATAACATGGCTCAATTCCCGTATGTTTCCTGGCCAAAGGTGGCCTTCAAGTTTGTTACATGCTTGCTTAGAAAAGCTCATTGCTGATTTTTGATATTTATCGCTAAACATTGTCAAAAAATGTTGAGCAAGTAGCAGTATATCTGCTCGACGTTCTCTAAGAGGGGGCAAAGTAATGGTGATGGTGTTTAGTCGGTAAAGTAAATCTTGGCGAAGCTTACCGTTTTTTATTTGCTGCTGAATATTGGCGTTGGTCGCGCTAATAATACGAGCGTTGGATATTTGAGTTTGGCTAGAGCCTACGGCCTCAAACTCTTTACTTTCAAGTACGCGTAGTAGCTTGGCCTGCAAAGATTCAGGTAAAACGGCTATCTCATCCAGAAATAAAGTCCCTTTATTGGCCAGCTGAAATCGTCCTTCTCGCGATTGCTTGGCATCGGTAAATGCGCCTTTTTCGTGCCCAAATAACTCACTTTCAAATAGGTTTTCAGGAATTGCCGCCATGTTAACTGAAACAAAAGCTTGTTCAAGGCGGGAGGAGTGATGGTGAATTCGCTTGGCTAGTTGAGACTTTCCGGTACCGTTTTCACCTAGTATTAGTATATTAGCGTCACTGGAGGCTGTTTGTTGCACTAACTGCTCAACTGCTTGCATAGCTGAAGATTCGTATACCCAGGCGGATTCGCTCGCGCTTTCTCCTGTAGTCGTATGCTGTTTATTTTGCGCGATACCTTTGTTGGCCGCTGACCAAACAGCTTGTTGTAGCGATGCTAGCAGCTTGTCTTTTTGCCAAGGCTTTTCGATGAAGTCTTGCGCCCCCTGTTTTAACCCTGCAACGGCAAGTTCAACACTGCCCCATGCGGTCATAAGAATAACGGGAATATTCATCGCAACAATTTGCGGCAATAAGGCAAAGCCTTCTTCACCACTGGTGGTATCACGAGAAAAGTTTAAGTCGAGTATTAGGGCACTAGGAGGTGTTCGTTGGCAAAAACATAAAGTATCTTTTGGGTTTGTTGTTTCTGCTACTAAGTAGCCCTCAGCATTTAGTAATAGGTTGAGTGCTAAGCGAATATCTTCGTCATCGTCTGCAACAAGGATCGTGGGTTGCATATCTGTGCTGTTCAATTTTACTTTTCCCTTAAATAAAAAGCACCTAGTACTCTTATGTGACTAGGTGCTAGTTTACACAATTAGCTCAAGAAAAAGCTACTCTTGGCGCAATGCCTTCATAGGGTCTTTGCCTATTATTCGCCAAGCGGGTATTAATGTTGCTATCAATACCAATGCGATAAGGCCAATGTCTAAAGCTATCATTAGTTGCCAGTCAAAATCAGGTAGTATGTCTAACCAGTTTTGCGTTTCTTGATACCCGTATACTGATAACAAGAAGCCAAAAACTAGTCCTAGCACTAAGGTCATACAGCTATTTTTTAACACTAAACCAATTAATCGTTTTTGACTCGCACCTGTAGCCATTCGAATGGCTAATTCTTGAGAACGCTGTGCTATCGACATTTGCGTTAGCCCACTAATACCAATGGCAGCTAATGCGGCAGTTAGTACCGAAATAGTGATCAATACCCAAAGTGCCATACGTTGTGAACGCGTTTGTTCAAGCCAAATTTCTTTAGCGCTTTTTATTTCCATATCTTCATATTGAGGATAGGCTGCTTTTATTGCCTCAAAAAGTTTAGCGGTAGCGGTATCGTCTATGGTGTTTCTTCCTGATGTTTTAACAGTAAATAATGGGTCACCAAAACTTATTGAGGTACTGTACACCACAGGAAATGAAGAGACTTGGCTATTAAACAAGTTGGAGACAGTATTTGCTACAACTCCGGCGATTGTCGCGGGTGTTCTGGATTCATCACCACCAGAGTCGCCGAATGTTTTGCCAATTACATCATCAAGTGCTAACTCAGGGTAGAGTACTTTTGCCATTCGTTCATCAATGACAACTTTGTTTGTTTGACTCAATATTTCTTGTTCAGTGAGGTTGCTGCCTGCCAAAAACGGGATGGAAAATGCAGTAAAGTAGTCTGCGTTTAAGCCTCTTGATTCATATACCAGTGGTTCTTGCTTCCCTTCCGTCGTCATGGCGTGAATTGAAAAGGAGTTTGATAATGGGGCTGAGCCGGTAAAAACATGACTGACATCGTCAATCGTCTCAACAATGATTTTCGCTAAATCACTATTGAGTTGAACACGTTCTGATGCATCTGGCGGCGTTGGATCGTCTGTAACAGTGACCTCTGACAAGGTATTTGAGTTTAATGAGATCTCATAGGTATTGGCGTGTTCATACCCTAAATCCCGATAAACCGTGTGATAGCTTTTGGAAGCCAGCATAATTGTGGTGGTTAGGAGAATAGTGGCTATCGCTATTTGGCCTATCATTAAACTATTGGAAACCCAGTGGCTAGACTGTTTTTGCGTTCCTTTCCCAGAAGCACTCAAGTTAACGATTAATTGCTTTTTATTGATATGAATAAGTGCTGCTAAGCTAAATATTGCGTTGATCCCACAGATGATAATGATTGCTAGAAATATCGATTGTAAATCTAGTTGAACTTCGCTGAGCAAAGGAATTGAATTGCCTGCTAATACAGGAATGAGCCTAATGAGCCAGCCTGCCGCTAAAATACCGAGAAAGGCTGAGCAAACAAACATAGGTAAGTTTTCAACCCAAATAAGCATTCTAAGCTTGTTTAATTTAGCGCCATTGGTTATCTGTAGGGTAAATTCCTGCGAGCGATTTTGATAATGAACAATAAACATATTAAGTAAGTTGAGACTAGCCATAATCAATAAGCCAGTAACGACAATTAATAGCGCAAGTAACAAATTGTCTGTTTCTCCCAGAAGTGCACTTCGATAAGGCGAAACGACGGTACTCGCTTTAAGTGAGTTAATCCATTCTAAAAAGCCAGGGTTTTGCTCGGTTTCTGAGTCGCTATTGATGTACACCGACTTCCATTGTTCAATGGCTGATTCGTTTGGTGGCGTTTGTCCTTGGAGCTTTTTCAGCAAGATTGTAGAAAAGTCGCCAGAAATGTTATTACCGTCAGGTACTTTCGCTGCCTCAGCGACATTTAGTATCTTCCAATATTGGTACGCTAGTATTGGATCACTGGATTTAATAGCTAAAACATCTTCGATAACACCTGCGACCAATAACGGTTGGCCTTCGACGGTAATGATTTGATTTAACGCGCTCTCAGCATCGCCAAAGTTTTCCTCAGCCAAAGATTTCGAAAGCCATATATACTGTTCTGGGTTTTCGATTAAGGCTCCTTGGCCTGCTAACACTCGACTTCCTAAAATGGACAAGATATTTGGCGTTGAAGAGATACTGGTAACTTCTTGGCTAATATTGTCTATGGTTAATTGTTGGTGTTTCGCTGAGATTGCCGCCCAAGTGCCAGAAGAACTAAAATGCTCACTTAAATGATTTAATTTTCGACCGTTGATAAAAGGTACATTAACACCAGGACCAATCGATAGGTTAATATCGTAAGAATAGATATCGTCTTCTTGATAAACGCCCGGTAGCGCTTTTAAAAACAACGTATTTGATAAGCTAGCAACCGATAACACAGCGCCTAGTGTTAATCCTAAGGTCAACACTAGGGGAATAGTGAGCCGTGGCTGTGAAAATAACTTTGCTATGCCGGTATAAAATGCTCGCAACCACATGTTAGGCTACTCCTTGCATTGTATTGCTATCTTGATAATGCTCAGCAATAATTTTGCCGTCCAGCAATTGTATTTGGCGGCTCGCACATTTTGCGTATCGACTATCGTGGGTCACCATAACGATGGTGGCGCCTTGTTTATTAAGTTCCGTCAGTAAGCTCATGACTTGATCGCCATTTTTACTATCTAGGTTACCGGTAGGTTCATCTACTAAAATTAAGTCTGGCTCGCCAACTAGCGCTCGGGCGATTGCAATACGCTGTTGTTGCCCACCTGATAGCTGGTTCGGGCGGTGATGTGCTTTCGCTAACATATCCACTTGGGTTAATACTGTTTCAACTTTTGGCTTTATGGTGTCAGCTTTCATGCCTCGGTGCTGTAATGGCAATGCTACATTGTCAAAAACAGATAAACTGTCGATGAGATTGAAAGATTGAAAAACAAAACCAATGTGTTGGTTTCTGATCTGTGTTCGTTGATCAACTTTTAGTCCGGAGGTTGTTAGGTTGGCTAATTGGTAGTCTCCCTCACTTGGCGTATCCATTAACCCTAGTATAGAGAGTAACGTTGATTTACCACAGCCAGATGGGCCAGTAATAGCAACCATTTCCCCTTTTTCAATGGTCAGAGAAACTCCCTGTAAGGCATGGGTTGCTACTTGGCCTGTATGATAGGTCTTTTGAATCTTGTTTAAGGTCACGACTGTCATAATTTATCCTTATTATTGGATCTCGATACGAGAAAATTCGTTAAAGTCAGTGGTATCTGAACTGACGAGTAAATCACCTGCCGCTAATCCCGATTTTATCAAAAGATGGCCCTTTGATAATTCAGAGAAAACGACATTGCGTTGAATTAATTGGTTGTTGTTTTTTACGAAAACGGCTTGGCGGCTATTGGGCTTTAACCCGGGAGACTGAGGAACAAAAAGAGCGTTCGCGAGTTCTTCAACGAAGACTTGCCCAGATACGTTTGTTTTTGGTCTTGCATCTGCTGTTAATGGTGAAGTCAGCAGTATTTCTGCTGTGACAGTGCCTTGATTCACGACTGATTCAATGCGACTGACTAGCCCAGATATTTCACCTTTTGGTGTTCTGATCGTGGTCACTGCATTTAGTTGTACTTTGTCAGCAATAGACTGGGGTAAACGAAGACGGGCGATGAGGTTGGTGGTACTCCCCACTTTTGCCAGAGAAGTGCCTAACTGAATACTTTGGCCGAGTTTTACTTCTAGCGATTGTAAAGCACCACTAATTCCAGCAGTTACCGATAAGTCTTCATACTGTTGTGCGAACATTTTAAGCCGTGCTTGTTGCTGTTGGACTTCAATTTCTTGTTGTTGCTTTTGATAGCCCTGCATATCGACATACTGCTGGAATTTTTGTTTTTCAAACACAAGGCGACGTTGACGCTGCTTTAACAACAATTTTGCTCGTAATAGGTCGACTTTTGGCGCAGTGCCAGCTGCGAGTAGGCTTTCGTTAACTTCAACTTCTAATTGCGCGCTTTCAATATTTGCTTCTATCTCTGCAATTCTGCCGAGATAGTCTAATTTGGCGCTCTCTTGTTCGTATTGAAACGCTTTAAACCGCGCTTTTAATTGCGCAAGTTTACTTTTCTCTTGTTCTACTTGTTGAGCGAGTTGTGGGTTAGTTAATACTAAAATTACAGTATCAGGCGAAACTTGTGCACCAGGTCGAACAAGGATTTCAGCCACCTTTCCTTGAGCTGGAGCTGTTACTAAACGCTCTTGTGCTGATATTAGCTCTCCATAAGCATTGGCAAAATGGGACATCTTACCTTGCTCTACCAGATTAAAGCTTAGCTTTTCTGCTGGCACAGTAGCATTCGGTTTAGTGATGACTATCCATACGGTGATGAGGGTAATCAAGGTAACAATCGTAACGAATACTATTTTGGGTGTGCGTCTCGACGGTGCTAAAGATATTTTCATTTAATAGGTACGTTATAAGTAGATGCTTATTTACCCTTAATGAAAATAGTGTGCCAATATAAAATCTTTTTATTTTACAAATTGTTATGGGGTTTTAGTGATGATGTATAGGCTTGATTTGTTCGTTTTTGATTAGCGAGAAGTTAAAAACGAACAGGCCGTTATATCTAATCGCCGAAGTTTTGCGATACTGACAAACAGGAAGCAGAAGCAAATTGGTTTATTATGTTGCCTAGTTCGCCACTGTCCTGCATGGCTTTGAGAACTCGATTAAACCGAGTGATAAATTGCTGTGAAACTGTCTTTTTATTAAAAATAAAATGAATAGGTGCGCTAGACAATACTAAGGGGTGTAGTGATAACCCTGTTAATTGTTGTCGCTCGAGTTCACTACACAGTACAACTTCGTCATCAATAACAATATCAACTCGCTCTAAGCGAAGCATTTTTAGTCGTTTGGGTGCGGTATCAGAAAAGACAAAGCCGTTATATTCTTGTTTGGCTCGTTCAAGCTCCTCTCCGTACCAACCTGCTAAATTAATGGCGATAATTTTTTTCTTTTGAACGAGCTGTTCAAGAGATGTAACTTGAGCAATCGATGTGTCATTGTATTGGAAAACAAATCGGTTCACTTCTTCTCGATATGCGTCAGTATAATGAAAATCTTTCGCTCTATCTTCTGTGAAGCTTGCTCCTAGGCCGATATCAAAGTGTCCCCAGGTTAGTTGAAACAATGACCGTCTCTCAGGAAAATGTTCTATGTCTAAGCGACAGCCCATCGTGCTGAGTACCGTGCGTAAAATTTCAACATCTATGCCTTGAGTTTTTCCTGAGTGCGATTGAAAAATATAGGGGTACCAATCGGAGGTAATTGAAAGGGTTAATGGCTTATCTGCGCATTCTGTCGGCACTTGAGTCGCTGTGTTAGTAATCGCCTGAGTGGGCAGTGACAAGAAGAGTAAAGAAGCAAAGCATAAAAGCAGTAATTCAAGCCTGTTATGCATAATTTACCTCTCTTTTAAAAACAAAAAAGCCAGCAAATTTGCTGGCTAATTGAATTAAATAAAAGAAGCGACTTATTTAGTTTCTAGCGTTAGCAAATAAGCTATTAAAGCCTTATATTCTTCTAGAAAATTGTTTTTATCAAGCGCTTTAGAATTAATCACGTATTTGCCATTGACGACAAATGAAGGAACGCCCCCGATATAACGGCCGTTAGATAGTTTGTCTTGAACTTTTTTCTCGCTTTTCACAACTCGCTTTAAGCCAAAGCTTTTTACGCCTTTATCAAAGTACGCAGCGTCGCCACCTGCCGCAATGAAGATTTTTTTCACATCGTCTAAGCTAGTGACAACTTTGCGTTTAGTTTGCAAATATGAAAAAGCTTCTGCGCTGAATTGTGCGTCAATACCTGCTTGCTTGGCAACAACGTAGCCCTTAGTTAGCATCATTTGAATGTCTGGTGAAGCTGCTCCCATAAAGTCTACATGGGTCTTTTTCAGTGGCGTACCTGTTGGTAGGCTGCGCTCAATTTCTGGTAAATATGCTTCAAAACCGCGACATGCAGGACAGTAGTAAGAAAAATATTCTCTAACTTCCGGCTTCTTTGTGCCTTCACCTGGTACTACTTTATAATGCTTACCTTCTTCAAACTTGGCTGCAGATACTGCTAATACTGGTAACATTAACGATGCTACTAAAGCAATCAACATTTTTTTCATACTTGTTACTCTTACTTATTGATGTTGAACATTGAAAGTGGATTGATACTACCATTAATCTTTGTCTTAGGTAATATAACTATTAATAAATTAACACTGGCTTAATAGACCTTGTGACTTTCAGATAGTTTCACTGCCAGTTGTAACTGGATATGTCACTGAATTTGCCTAATGAAAAGGGAACTCACTATGCGTTGTCATGAAATAGATTATGAAATTATTGGTCAATCTATGCAGATGGTTGAAGTCGAGCTTGATCAGGGTGAAACCGTTATTGCCGAAGCTGGCGCAATGAATTATATGGAGCAGGGCATCGCCTTTGAAACTCGCATGGGTGATGGTTCCAATGTTGAGCAAGGGCTAATGGGGAAACTGTTTTCTGCAGGCAAGCGATTACTTACCGGTGAAAGTTTGTTTATGACCCATTTCACCAATCATGATTACGGCAAGCGTAGAGTTTCATTTGCCGCACCTTACCCGGGATCTATTGTTCCGCTCAATTTGGCGCAAATTGGTGGTAGTGTGACTTGTCAAAAAGATGCTTTCCTATGCGCTGCTTTGGGAACCAATATTGATATCGCATTTAACAAAAAACTCGGTAGTGGTTTTTTTGGTGGTGAAGGCTTTGTATTACAGCGATTGGAAGGTGACGGTATGGCGTTTGTTCATGCTGGCGGCACGGTTATTGAAAAACAGTTAACTGGTGAAACCTTGAAACTAGATACAGGTTGTTTAGTAGCATTCACCGAAGGAATCGATTATAGCATCGAGATGACGAAAGGCTTGAGAAGTATGTTTTTCGGTGGTGAAGGCTTGTTTTTAACGACTTTATCAGGTCACGGAAAAGTGTGGATTCAAAGTTTACCATTTTCTAGATTAGCAGATCGTATTATTGAGCACGCGCCTTCGTCAGGAGGTTCTTCTATCGGTGAGTCTTAATATGGCGGCTCACCATAAAATGAATATTAATATTACCTGTATGCGGCGGTTAATAAATGGCTGAAATAGATACCTCCAGATGCCCACTGTGTGGGCAAGACAATGGTTGTGCCATGGCTACCGATAACGCCCAAGTTAAGGCCAGTGCCTGCTGGTGTACTAAGACAAAAGTTCCACCTCAACTCATTGCTAAAGTGCCAGCAGAGCAGAAAGGTAAAGCATGTATATGTATGGACTGTGTCGAAAAGTTTGATTTGTCGCTTGGCTATCCTGCCAATTAGTTTGAGTTAAAAGAACTGCCCGCCTACCGACCAATAAATTGTTTAGGTGAACAACCCATTTGTTGGCGAAACATAAAGATAAACGCTGAGCTAGATTCATAACCTAATAATTTTGCAATGGTTTGAATACTGTCACCCAGTGCTAAGTGTTTAAAGGCGACTTGCACATTGAGTTTTTGTCGCCACTGGCTGTAAGTTAAGCCTGTTTCCTTTTTAAAGTTTCGAGATAAACTTCGTGCTGACAAATTAACAAACTTTCCCCATGAAACTAGGTCACTTTTCAATGATGGGTGTTTGAGTAATTTGTCGGTGATTTCATTGAGGCGTTTGTCGCTAGGGTAAGGTAAAAAACTGTTTAGCTGCTCCGCTTGCTGCAAGTAATCTCTAATCAATAGTAGAAGCCTAAACTCCTTTTCCTGCCACTTTTCTGAATCAGGTAGCTGTGTAACTTCAGTTAGCATAGCGATCATAAAGTTTGATAGAGCACACACGCCGACAGAGTTAGGTAAGCTAGACGATACACTGTCGGTAAAGGCTAATGTTGTTAGCGATACTGGCGTTTTTGCAAAAAGTTGATGGGGAGTTTCAGCGGGCACTAAAACTCCGTAAGTGGGCGGAACTATATAACGGCCTTTGGCCGTTGTTAGGGCTAAAACACCTTGTTCAACATAGAAAAACAAATACTGACTGTGTTGGTATTTGTCTATTCCTGAAGCAGCTGGAATATTACGTTGAACAATTGATATATCACTATAGCCCATAGCTCTTGTCTTAATCTCAATGTAATTATTTACTGTATATCGATTATGACTAGAGCTGGTGTAACTTTCAAGTTCGTTTTTACATCAGTTTGGCTGTAATTTGAACAAGGTTGTTTTTAGCGTTTATCAAATGAGAAACTCTGCTCGACCACTAATTCTCCGCTACCTCTATTCGGTGTCGTGTAAAAGGAAACCTCTAGTTTATTATACTGGTTGTTCAACGTGAGATGAGCAAAGCCCCAAATAAATGCTTTATTCCACACTAAGTCAACCTGCGGGTAATATGTAGATTGCCATTTTGCAAAAGGGGTATGTGTGCCGCGCATTTTAGATGCTGCGCCACTAATGATTAGCGGTAAAGGTTTCTTATGCTGACCATTGGCATAAGTAGAACAGTCATCGGTTAGTAGCTCAAGGTCATGTTCATGTCCGGCTATATAAGCGTCAGCATGTTTACATAACGTCGGCATAATGAGTCTTCGCAGTACATGGCCTTCGTCATACTTTGTTCCGCCGATAGACCACAAAATGTGATGACCATAAACTATTTTCCATTTAGCGGTTGATTCGGCTAACCCTTTTTCAAGCCAAGCAAGTTGTTTGAGATCTTCACCGTGCATTGGCGTTTCATGTTTAGCAAAATCTTCGAGTGTGGCGTTGCCCTCAGCAAGTGCTTTCTCAATATTTTGCTCGCTACCATCTGGGTTCAGCGGTACTTCGTAAAATGTTTGGCCAGAGAGTAACATGTTGGTATCTAACACGAAAAACTCGACATCTTGCCCCGAAATACCCTTTTTGTAGCTGTAGTAGCCTTGGGTGTCCATGTGAAAGTTAGCTTGATCTTGCATCCAAGCTGTCTGCAGCGCGACGCCTTTTCGTGAAGAGTTCCAATCATGATTTCCCAAAGCAGAATAGACGATAAAATCTGGCTGCTGGCGAAAAAGAGGTGCTAATGGGGCGAGAATAAGATCGTCCATTCGCTGCTGATCATCTTTACCATCGTTAGCGTCGGCACCGTCTGGATATATATTGTCACCCAGTTGAATACCGAACTGACATCGTTTCTGTTGGCAAAGTTTCGCCATTGCTTGTCCTACGGGGAACGCACCGCTTTTTTCCGCAGCAATGTTAGTGTCTGGATAAACGTGAATTGGGGCATGATCAAACTCTTCAAGCGGTCGATACTCTTCTAGCCAATCTTTGCGCTCGGCAGCAATGAATTCTTCTTTTGATTTTGGTTTCTGAAAAATTGAGGCTTTTGGGTAATCAACGCTATAACCACCATCTCCGAAGGCAATGAATTCTATATTGCTATCTTCAATGGTTGTTTTTTTAGTCTCGTTCTGTGCAGACGCTGAACTTGACGTTTTTGTACAGGCGATACTGGCAAGGACCAGTATCGCGGCAAGGCTTAGTTTTGATAAGACGACTGTTTTCATTATTGCTGCTCGATTTTGCTTTCTATCCAAGCACGTAATAAGGCGCCGTCGACTAATTTAAAATTCTGCTTGGCCTTGGGCATTACATTATGTCCGTCTTGCACAACCAATAAACCATCAGGTAATTGGTGGCCTAAACTAACACTCGCTGCGGCTAAACCATCGGTTTCAGAAGCACCATCAATGTGCTTTTGCCCGTTTGCACCTACATTGAAAGCGCCTAGATAACGGTAGTTATCGTCAACTGCATATACTGCATAACGATTGTTACCTTGGCTCGAAACGACTAAGTAATTCTTGTTGTGTAGCCTGTATAAGCTCATACCTTCGATATCAGCTTCAATTTCTGGGTTTAGGCCGGCAACGAGTTTATCTGGCGTATTTGTGCCTATAGCTTTAAGCCAGACTCCGGTTGATTCTTCGCCATAAAACAGTCTTTGCGTCGTATCATCGCTAACACAACCTTCCGGTTGGCTAGGAACAACCCATTCGAGTACTTTATGTCCTTGAATATTGTTGCCCTTAAAAGTGAGAGCATATTGTTGGAATCGACCATCAGTGTCGTTAATCCACACCGAAATATGTTCGTTATTTTGGCTCATACATAGCCCATATGGGTCAGCCAGATCCGTATTGATGTCGGTAAGGTGTTTCGGTAACCCCGTGGATCTGTCGATGGCAAATAAGCTAATACTCTTGGTAGTGCGGTTACTTGCTGCCGCTAAATCCATCTGTTTGCCGTCGAGCATGACCTGATAGCGAATATCGACATTGTTGACGCGGCCAATATCTAATGCTTTAACTAATTTTCCCTGCAAATTATAAACATTTAAGCCTTTTTTCTTGTCAGTTCCATACACTAAGCTAGCCGCAGGATTTGACGAATTTACCCAAATTTCTGGGTCGTCAGCTGCGTCTCCATAACTTGCTACAGCGTCTGTTTGGGCGTAAGCCGATAGGCTTTCTACCTTGCTTGCTTTTGTAGACAACCTAGCTAAAGGTTGTTGAATTTGTTTAACTACTGTGTCTGCCGATTCATCATCAAAGATGTAAGCGTTCACAGTATTTTCTTTACGAGTCAATTGAACTGTTTTTGGCGCAACGCCTTTTTCTAAAGGCAGGTGGCTCAACTCATGTGTATCTTGTTGATAGAGGAAAAGTCGATTAATAGAAGGAGATACGATAGCAACATCGCCGCTTGGTGTCGTATCAACATATTCTACTTCTAACCCTTTCGGTAACTGGATTAGTTCGCGGATCAGCTCTTTTTCTGGGTTGGTAGGATATCGCCATACACCAATGTTTTCTTCTGTAATATACAAAGATTCGGTGATTTCACTGACTGCACAAGCTTTGATATTAGGGCCGACTGGAAATCGATTAATTTCCGCCAATTGCCATGCTCGATTGTCACTGCGATATACCGACCAATGAACGACTTCGCCAAGTACATCAATCGTGAATAACTCAATACCTTCACGCTTGGTTTGCAAACACAAGGCATCAAACGCTGTGGAGGTAGAGGGTATAGTCGAACGTATCGTGAGTTTATCTTGGTTTAAATCTGCCTCAACTAGCAGTATTTCACCTGAGTTCTTATCTATAGAAGCCAGTGCATAGCTGTCTGGTGAATTCGGAATCTTTCTTACATCTAAATGCTCAGATTTTCTTGGCAAATTGGCAAGTGTTTGCTCATTTTTGTCGAAAAGGCCAATACCAGACTTCTCACTTACACTTAAGTATCTAGTAGGGGATGTCTGAGTTTTTTCTATCTTATAAATAAACTCTGATTGATAAAGAGTGTTATTCGCCGGTTCTTTTGCTTTTGAGGCACTGCTCATTACTAAGCTAGTAGAGATAGCCGCCAAGCCTAAGGTAAAAAATTTCATATTCATTGCGTTGTATTCTTTTTAAAGTGGCGAAGGCTTATTTAATTGAAGCCTTAGCCGCTTTATCTTTTACTTACTTTTGTTTGTTTAAGTTGGGCTGTCGATATTTAACAGCCCTAGTGTCTCTTGGTCTTTTACTACAAAGAGTTAATGGTAATACCTAACTCAAATGAGCGACCATATTCTTCATATTGGTAGTTATAGGACTTGCTACCGTGGTATATGTAGAGAGGTTCATCCGTTAAATTAACGGCATTGAAGTAAACGTTGATGGTATCGCTAATGTAGTATTTTGCGCTTAAATCAAACTGCATGTGAGCATCTTCAAATACCGAAGTGTCGTTATCTTCGAACTGAAAGCTCTCACTTTTGTAGCTGGCGCTTAAACGTGCGCTAAATTTGTGGTTTTCAAAGCCAAGCATAGCGTTGGCAACAGTGTCTGATTGATTAGGTAGTTTATCGTCTGCGTCCACTAACGTGGTGTTTAAGCCAAGCAATAGGCCTGAATCAAAGGTTTTGTTCCATGCTAGTTCAAGTCCAGTAAGACTCGCTGAGCCACCGTTAACGTGCTGCATAACTTCTTCAAAGCCATCCCACTGACCATTGTCCTGAACTTCCTCTAAGACAATGAAGTTGTCGATATCTTTGTAGAATAATCCTGCAGAAAGTACACCGATGTTACCTGGGTAATAAGCTAGTGATAAATCGAAGTTGGTTGACTCGTAAGGGTCAAGATCAGGGTTACCGACTTCAGCTTTGCGCTCAGTGACAATTTCACCATCGTCTTCAGTCGTTTCACTTTCTATTAGCTGAAATGCTGCAGAGTCTTCAAATGTTGGGCGAGCAATAGTTTGTGTAAATGCAAAGCGACCCACTAATTTTTCACTTGGCGTGTAACGTACGTTTAAGCTTGGAAGTAAGTAATCGTAGTCTTTTTCTACTGCCCAAGGTGAAATCATGACTTTTTCTTCGTCGTTAATATCATCAACGATTAGCTCAACGCGATTGCCTTTGGTACTAAAAGCAGTGTCTTCATAGCGTAAGCCGGCTACTACTAACCACTCATTCATATCTAAGGTGACCATGGCATAAGCCGCTGTAATTTGCTCTTCGCTTCGGTAACTCTGCCCGAATGAGTCCATGTTTGAGTCGATGTCATTTATGTCAAAACCACTGACATTCTCATTGAAGAATTGACGCATGGCATGTCGATTGATGCCTGGACCAAAGTCACCTATTCCAAAATCTGGTGTTGAAGCGGTAAATTGAGAAGCAACCGCATCATTAAAACCACCGTCGTAAACAGTCACATCGGCATCGTTAAACTTTTCTCTGTCGCGGTGTTTGAAACCAAACTTCCATGCACCGTTGTGATTATTCCAAACAAAATCACGCGTTAAGTCTAAGGTAATGCTTAACTCTTCATCTTCTGAGTTGTTATTTTCCAATACAATTTCATCAAGCTCGAAGTTGTCTAGATTGTGAGCCGCAGCGGATTGCGTCAGTTGAGGAATGTCACCTGACGTTTGGTAACCAAGTGCTAACTCTTCGCCAGCAAAATCTGCATCGATTCGATTTGGCTCTGCTTCACTTGATTTTGAATAGCCTAATTGATATTCAACTAACCAGTTACCAATAAGGTTTTCACCACCAGCAACTACAGACAAAATATCTTGTTCTTCGTATCTGTCTTTGGTGTCTCTATCCATTTCCGCGTCAACAAATTGCGCACTTGAATTACTTGCACCAGATAGAATTTTTCCTTTTTCGAATTTGTACTCGTTGCGCAATCGGTACTCGTCATCAGAAAATTGGCTGTATAACGTGCGTAAGTAATATTTGTCTGTTGATGACGTGTATAAATCAAAGTTTAATGCGGCACCTAGGCGTTCACGTGTAATTAAGTATGCGCGTTGTTCTATTTCTTCTGCGCCAAATTGCTCAACGTCTTCGCCCGTTTCATTGTCTTCATATTCAAATTCAGCCCAACCACCGTCGGTTTCAATGTTGTGGGAGCCAAATGATCGCTCGTACCAAGATAGGGCGGCAGCGACACCGAGTTGGCTGCCACCGTCAAGTTGGAAAATGTCACTGTAGCTACCGGAAAGTTTAGGGCTTGAGTCGCCAGTAAGTTCGTTGTGAGAGCCTTGTGCAGTAAAACTATAAGATTGACCAGCGCGGTCAAATGCACTCAAACTTTTCACTTCAATAGAGCCACCCACGGCACTCGCGTCCATGTCAGGTGTCACCGTTTTACTTACTTCCAAGCTTTGGACGAGCTCACTTGGGATAACGTCCATAGCAACGCTACGTACACCAGCTTCTGGCGATGGCACATTCACGCCATTAATGGTTACGTTGTTGAGGTTAGGATCTATACCACGAATGCCAACAAAGCGTCCTTCGCCTTGATCTCGTTGAATAAATAATCCTGGCAGACGCTGAAGGGCTTCAGCAGCGTTTTGATCAGGTAGTTGACCAATCGAATCTGCACTGACAACTTCTGTTAAGCGGTTTGAATTTTTTTGACGGTTTAAAGCGCCTGCTTTTCCTGCGCGCTGACCATAAACAATGATGTTATCGATTGATTCCGTTTGTTGACCGATGATAACGTCCCTAGCGTAAATTTTACCACCAATTATGGTTACCTGCTGTTCAACGGTGTCAGTACCTAAGTACTTCACCAGTAGTGTGTATTGGCCTTCAGGCAGTTTAGCAAAGCGATATGAGCCGTCTCGGCTACTAATAGTGCTAACGCCTAACTCTTTAATTGTTATCTCAGCACCTTGGAAGAATACTTGTTGCTTTGCGTCTGAGATCCTACCTTCTAGTACCCCTGACTCTTGGGCTAAAGCTAAGCTCGAACACATAGCACTTGAGCAAGCGATAGCTATCAACGAAAGCTTGAGTGATTTTGATTGATTAGTGTTTGTCATTGTATTTCCGATCGTTAACTTGTTTTTGTTGTTTAGATTTCACGGAGCGCAACGCTAACTAACTTAGATGACAAAAATATTTCACTGCGTTTCTACCTGGATCCATATCATGAAAAAATAGGGCATTTGTCATGTTTTTGTATTGTAAATGAGCCGAAAAGACCCCCCGGCATTGATGAAAATGACGCAGGAATGCGTTGAGAGCCCGCGAATAATGGCGGTTGTGAATAAACACGTGTAAAAAAATTGTCACTTGTGTGAGCTAATATGACCCTGACTATCTTCAAATGAACCGTTTAGGCTAGTCGTTCTTGTAATTAAACCAAGGGTTATTATGAATTTCGTTTATCTCCGTCAACATGCCTATCTCATCGCAATTTTACTTTGTGTAGTGGTAGGGGTGTTGTTTTTCACATTTTCCGTTGGTCAGGCGAAATTGGTTGTAGAAATAGATTGGTACGATGTCGCTGGCGAGGCTGGTATTACTTTAATGACCCTCATTTGGTTACTGTTTATTTTGGCCAGCAGACCTGCAGGAAAAGTTACTCAACTATTCTTTGTTGGCCTAATGCTTACCCATGTCTCTATGCTACTTGACCTACTTGATGAGTTTTTTAGGTACCAATCAACATCTGCATGGCTAACCACTATAGAGTCTCTACCTGCGCCCATTGGTATGATTATAATGACCATTGCTTTGTATCAATGGCATCAAGAGCAACACGCAATCAATGTGCAATTAAGACGCACAGAAAACTACTACCGAGAGCACAGCTACACCGATTTTACTTCAGGACTTTATAGCGCAGCGTACATGAAACTGCAGTTGCAAAGAGAGCTTAAACAAATTGGAGATAGGCAACAGTATTTAAGCTTACTTCTTCTTGATATTCGTCAATTTTCACTTTTTAACCAAACCTATGGTACCGAGCAAGGTGATACCTTGCTACGAGAAATTGCGCAATTGATTCAAATGAATACCAGAGACCAAGATGTGGCGTGTCGTTATGCAAACGACCGATTTATCGTCATGTTTCCTGAGACTCGAGCCCATGAAGCCTCTATCATTGCAGGTCATATTGAGCAAGCAATTGGTCACTTAGCCCATAAACATGGTGGCAGTGTTCAAGCTATTTACCCTTCGGTAGTAACGCTTGTGCGCGAATACCAAGGCTGGCATGAGTACCAAACGATTTTAGCTGATCTAAATCAGAGCCTTTCTGCATTAAAGCATCAAAATATTGCTGACGTTGCCTAAGATGACTAAATCGCATTACATCGAATACCAAGACAAGGTGATTTCTAGTCACCATTTGTTGATGGTGTTGTTAGATGTCGCGAAACAAAGGAATATACATCCAGATAAGTTACTTAAAGGAAGTCGGCTATTTAGCCAAGAATTGGAAAAAACAGAGCTTAACGTAGATTACAGTCAAATGATGCGAGTGATCGCTAATTTACGTAGGTTGGCACCTAATCAAGACGTAAGTTTTATGGTGGGTAAGCGACTGTTTCCTAACTATATCGGTTCTCTTGCTTCACCTTTGCTAAATTGCCGCAATGCCACAGATTTATTGCGCTTGGCTTTTAAATACCAGCAAAATTTATTTCCAACGGTTTTCAGTAGGGTGAAGCGTCACCAGGGGCGTATCTACATGCTCCCTCAATTGACGATGCAGCTCTCTAGCGATGAAGGTGGGCGATTTTTATTCGAAGTTTGGCTAGGAATGTTAGTCAGCGTAGTTAAGTGGCGATTTGGCCATTTACCAAAATTTACCTTTGAGTTCGACTTTCCTGCTCCTGATTATGCAGAGCAATATTACGCCAACCTGGGTGGAGAGATTCATTTTGATCGACCATTAACTTTTGTCGCTTTTTCACAACATCATTTATCGACGCCATTTGCTCAAAGTAACGTAAATATCATGCGGCAGCAGTTAAAAGGATTGTCGCGCATTGCAGACAAAAGCTTGTTGGTTTTACTGATGGAAGGTGTTGAAACAGGTAAAATTCACACGCAAGAAGAAGCCTGCCAGTTGCTTGAGTTGAGTCCCGCTACGTTAAAGCGAAAATTAAAACAGTTTAATTGTTCTTTTCAAGCAATTTTGGATGAGATTAGGCGACAACAAGCCGTGTTCGATATTGTTGTTTTAGGTTGTAATAATGAAGAAGTTGCCGCCCATACCGACTATAACGATTTAACTAATTTTAGACGCGCGTTTAAACGTTGGACAGGCATGACACCAAGCAAACTCCGACAGATCTATTTGTAAAGTTTCTACTTTTTATCACAGTAAATTGACTTTATTGCTCAATTTACTCGTGTATCGTGACCATTTTTTTTATACTAATTTGCAATTAAAGTGTAATCTTTGACTGACTTTGAATTGTATTATGTATACAATTCGTAGGATTGTTAGCCAAATTGTTAAAATGAAGGGAATTTTCATGAAAAAGCTTTTTGCTCTTAGCTTATTATCGCTAAGTACAGCCGTTCTAGCTGAAGGCGAAACCTTGTATCAAGTGTCATTTGAAAATGCAGTGCATCAAGAAGCACGCATTTCTGCGACTTTTACACAGGTTGAAAATCAAGTACTAGAAGTTCAAATGAGTCGCTCTTCACCTGGCCGTTACGCGATGCATGAATTCATTAAAAATGTTTATAACGTAAGTGCTGTTAATAGTGTTGGCCAACCGCTAGAAGTTGAACGTGTAAATCCTTATCAGTGGCATATTGAAGGCCATGATGGTGAAGTAACATTAACTTATACTTTGTTCGGTGATCGTGCCGACGGTACGTATAGCCAAATAGATAGAACACATGCTCATTTAAATATGCCAGCAACATTTGCGTGGGCAACGGGTCATGAAGATCGCGCGATTGAAGTAGAGTTCACACCGTTTCAACCGCGCTGGAAAGTAGCTACTCAGTTAGTACCAACTGCTGACAAATATAAATTCACAGCACCTGATTTAGATTACTTCTTAGATAGTCCAACAACGTTAAGTGATCACTCTACGCGTTCTTGGAAAATTGGCTCTGGTGCAAATGAGCAAACCATTAAATTGGCTATTCATCATGATGGTACTGAAGAAGACGTAGATAAATTCACTGACATGATCAAAGCTGTTGTTGACGAGCAAATTGAGCTTTTTGGTGAAGCGCCTAAGTTTGACTACGGCGAATATACGTTTATTGCAGCGTACTTACCACATGTAGATCGTGATGGTATGGAGCACCGTAATTCCACTATTTTAACGAACAAAAACTCGTTGTTTGAAGGTGACTTTAGCCAGATTGGCACCGTATCACATGAATTTATTCATGTATGGAATGTCGAGCGTATTCGTCCTAAAGAATTAGAGCCGTTTAATTTCTTAGGCCCTAACTTAACGCCTAGTTTGTGGTTAGCAGAAGGCTTTACCACTTATTACACCTATTTAACGATTAAGCGCGCACAATTATGGGATCAAGATAAGTTTTTAAATCACTTAGGTGATGTATTAAACCAAGCAATGTTTACCCCAGGTAGAGAATATCGTACGCCACAAGGTGCAAGTCACATGGCGACATTTGTCGATGCAGGTGTATCTAAAGACGAAGTTAACTATGTAAATAACTACTTCAGTTATTACACATATGGCCGTGCAAAAGGCTTAGCGCTAGACTTGATGATCCGTAGTCAATTTCCTGGTAAGTCGTTGGACGATTTTATGCGCCAAATGTGGAAAGACTTTGGTGTTGAAGAAATTCCTTATTCAAACGACGATGCTAGAAACACCTTAGCAAAAGTTACAGATCAAGCATTTGCTGATAAGTTTTTCGCAGAACATATCGAAGGAATAAATGATCCTGACTATGTTTCGCTTTTTGCAAATGCTGGCTTAATTGTTCAGCAAAAAGACACAGAAAGTGCTTATGTAGGTGAGGTTAAAATTAAGTTTGTTGGTCATGATGCTATTTTAGATGATCGCACACTTGTTGGTTCACCTATTTACCAAGCAGGTTTAGACAAAGGCGATGAAATTGTTAAGTTGGGCCGTTTTAATATTAGTTCAAAGGCTGATTGGAACAAAGCATTAGAATATTTTAAACCTGGTGAGTCTACAACGATTGAGTTTATTCAACGCGGTGAAACGCTTAGCAAGAAAATCACCTTTACTTCAGACCCTAAAGTTGAAGTTGTGTTAATGGATGATGAGCAAATTACCGAAGGCCAGCGCGCGTTTTTAACAAGTTGGATTGGTGAAGATAAAGCAGACGATTCTGACTCAGAATAATACTTTTCTCGCAAATTTTATAAAGCCCAGCTATGCTGGGCTTTTTTATGATTGAGTTTCTTATGCAGCCGCCAGATAACAATGAATCACTTCAACAGCAGGTTGACAGTCACACCAGTAATTTACGTGATGCCATTGGCCAAGAGTTAACATGGCAATATGATGATAAACATCAGGCGATGCTAGCTCAATTTGCGCAAAATCGAGCACAAGGAGTTATGGCGACACTCGCACCACAGTTTACTCACCAATGGTGCTATAACACTCGTAAGCAAATCCCAGCAGAACTTAAAGCGCAGTTAGGAGACGTTACTCAGTTAGACAAAAATCAAGAACTGTTAGCGGTCAATACAACAGATGCTGGCTGTATTGTTGCGCTGTGGTGGCCATGGGGTCATGGAGGTACATATTCATTGAGGTTAGTGTCGTTACCTGAGAAATTTAATGAGCAACAACCGGTGCAACCAGAAGGGTGGTGGCACCGGCTGAAAAGTGTATTTACGGCTTAATGTTCATTAAGACCTGCTAATCTGCCTCTCTCAAGTTACTGATAACTTGTTTATTGAGGAACTTTTTCACTGGGAAGTAACACGCTACTAAAGTAATTAGTGCTACCAATAAATATGCACTTACGCCACACCATAGTATGGTTATTAACGTGTTCTCGGCAAACCATGCTGGCGCATAGGCACTAAGCAGAAATGTAATCAAACAAAATACAATACCACCAACAAGATATGGTAATTTTACTTCGTTTAGAATTAAACCCCATATGTGATGAGTACGTGCACCTAACGCTAAACGAGTACCGATTTCAGTACGCTGCAATTGGCTAAAGTAACTGACTACGCCGAATAAACCAATTGTGGTTAAGACCAAAGTTGTGAATATTAAACATAAAGTCGATATTGCACTGACTTTTGCGGCAATTAAACGATTGTTTGTGTAATAAGACAGTGGTTCGAAGCTAAATATATTGAGCTGTGAACTCGCACTTTCAATAACCTCCAGCACTACCTCTCTTGTTAAAGGCTGATTTGTCGCTGACTCTACAATCAGCATATTTCTCGTTAAGCTCGATGGATAGTAAAACAAGGGTCTACTCTCTATCTCACCAGGAACAATAATATCTTTCACTATGCCTTTTACACGCAGGCCGTTGTCAAATGCAAAGTTTAAGGCGTCGCCATCAGGTGCGAGTTGCTTAGCGAACGTCTCGTTGATAATAAGCACACGCTCACGATCTTTTCTATCTTGCGCGGTAATGTTCTCACCTTTTAGAAATGGCTGTTTAATGATATCAAAATAATTTTCGTCTATATCCTTACCGCCAATCGAAAAGCGCATTTTGGACTCTTTTGCAGATAAGGCGAGGGTGAAAAAAGCTGAAGGGCGCATACTCTGACTAACGGCCTTAATTTCAGGGTGTGCTAACAATTGTGACTTTAAGTTGCCTATGGCGTCCTCTGAAACACCTTGATTAGCGTTCGGAATAGCCAGTACTAGGCCGTATAGCTGGTCTGTTTGATATCCCAATGATTTATTGAGGGTTTTCGCAGCATCGAAAAAGAATAGGGCGTTGGCAAAAATTAAGGACACGGCAACGCTGATTTGACAGCTTATCAGTATTCTTCTCGCACGTTTCGACACTTGAGGCTTAGAGCCCTTACCGCTTTGATTAAGGTGATGTATTAACTGCTGATATTTTATGGTTCGATTAACAAAATAACCGAACACCAAACTAAATACTATAGTGACTAATCCAGCACTTAGTAACGAAAAAATATCGAGTTGTAGCTCAGATGCGCGGGCTACATAATCTACTAATTCGCTTTGCAATAGGTTTAATAACAAAGCACTGATTAGTAAACCTAATATTGCCGCGATAGCCATAAGTATCAATGCTTGGGCAAATAATTGAATGAAAAGCTGGCGTGGTTTACCGCCAATAGCAGCACTAATCGCTAAGCTGTGCAGTTGTTTTACGGCATTAGCGGCAAACAAATTTGTTAAATTTGCAGTTGCGATAATCGCTAAGCCTATTACACCAGTCAGCAACATCAATAGATAGCTTTCGCTGTCTGCAACTAGAAATTCAGTCAGTGGTTTTACTTTAATATCAATTTCCCAATCTTTGAAAAACTCGCGATCGGATACTTTTTTCTGCCAGTTATCATTAATCAGGGCGGTCAATTGTTGTTGCGCTTGTTGTGCAGTCACGCCGTTTTTAAGCTTGCCTACATACATCAAGCTGCCGTCATCGTTACCCCATTGTTTGCGGTCACGCTCAGAAACAGAATTAAAATCCCATGGAACGATAAGATCTGTATCTAGCCCTTGGTATTGAACCACAACATCTCGATAGTCTTCGGCAAGTACACCAATAATTCGAAAATTTTTGCCTGCAAAAGTCACAGTACGATTAAGAATATTTGGGTCTTGGTTGAATTGTTCAGTCCAAAACTTGTGAGAGATCAGTGTAACATTGCTGTGGGTATTGATGCCTTGCTCGCTAGTAAAGCCAATGCCTGAATGTAATTGAATATCGAGCAAACTAAACCATTCTGGTGTCACAAATGATATTTCAACCATCGGCTTGTCTGATTCAGAGGTTAGAACGTCTCCATCAAAGTACATAGCAACACCTTGTTCAAACACTTGCTGTTCGTTGATCATGTACATTAAATTGGAATAAACGAATGCAGTCCCGTCTACTTGCTTTTTGTCATTGATTAAACGGTGCTCTACATAGGTAAGTCTTTCTTGTTCAGGGTAAGGCAAGGGTTTAAGCAATAACACGTACGTTAAGGTAAATACGGTGATTAACGCCGCAAAAGTAAACGCCATCGTGGTAATGACTGTAGTGCTAAAGCGTTTATGGCCAGCTAACAAGTTAAAAGCAAGCTTTAGTTGGTATAAAAATAAATTCATGATTTGTCCCACACTTAGTTGCTAAAACTTACGCACATTCACTAACGCTTGGTACCGTTAATACTTTACCGTCGAGCAATTGAACCTGTCGTGCCGCCATATCCGCATATCTCGGATCATGCGTAACCATACAGATGGTTGTGCCCTGACTGTATAATTTGTCGAGTAGATCCATTACTAAGTCTCCCGATTTTGAATCAAGGTTACCTGTAGGCTCATCTACTAGTAATACACTAGGTTTTGCCACTAGCGCGCGTGCAATGGCAACGCGTTGTTGCTGACCACCAGAAAGCTGGTTGGGTTTATGATTAACGCGATGCGAAAGGCCTACTTGATCTAGACACTCGGTAACCCGAGATTGAATATCCGCTGACGACATTTTTTGACTGTGATAGCGTAATGGCAAAGCGACATTATCAAAGACAGAGAGCTCGTCAATTAAGTTAAAGGATTGAAAAATAAAGCCAATTTTTTCGTTTCTAATTTCGGCGGCTTGATTTATCGACAAAGAAGTCACATCTACACCGTCAAGAAAGTACTTCCCCTTACTCGGTACATCAAGTAGGCCTAAAATAGAGAGTAATGTTGATTTTCCACAGCCCGAAGGGCCAGATATCGCGACATATTCACCTTCATAGATGGTTAAATCGATACTAGACAAAGCATGTGTTTCTAGCTCTTCTGTTTCAAAAACCTTGAATACTTGTTGTATTTTAATGACTTCATTCATAATTATGTCCTAATCTCTATACTTTTTAATTTGATGTCTTTATTAGTTAATTCGGATTTGCGCTGATTGATAGTTAGACAGATCCGATAAAATGAGCTTTTCGCCTGCAACTGCACCTGATTTTATTGTGATAAACCGCCTAGACTTTTCACCAAAGCTGACTTGAACCCTGCTAGCCGTGGTAAAAGCGTCATCGATTTTGTAGATCTCTTGGTCAATGTTGGAATTTGATTTAGCTGGTCGCTCAACATAGAGAACATTGTCGAGTTGTTTGATAAGAATTTCGGCGTCAACGTTTTGCTCTGGTCGGGCGTCAATTGCTAGCGGTTCGTCAAACGTTACGTCTATCTGTACGTTATTGTCAGCGACTATCGGATCGATGCGGGATATTCGACCTGAAATTTTACCTTGACGTGTATCTATTTGAACCGGTTGATCTAATTTCAATACATTGGCTTGAGACTGCGACACTTGAATCTCAGCGATAAGTTCTTTTGTACTGCCTATAAGAGCAACCTCTTGCCCAGCTACCAAGCTCTGTCCTAGCTTTACCGGCAGTTTTTGCAATACCCCGTCAAAATCGGCCGTAATGTTTAATGCATCTAGCCTTTTCTCTGACATGTTTAGTTGAACTAAAGATTGCGCTATTTCTTCTTCTTGGATTTCGATTGCTTGCTCATGCACTTGTTTTAGCTGGATCATACGCTGTTGCATTAGCTTGTATCGGGATGCAAGTTGATTAACAAGTAACTCGGTTTCCTTGTACTCCAATCCTTTAACGATACCTTTTTTGAATAGCGAATCCTGTGCTTGGTACTTTAACTGCGCGGTATTTAGTTGATTTTTCAAGTCACCAAGAATTGCTTGTTCGTTTAATAGTTCTCGTTGTTGCTCTAATTTTACTTGTTTGAGTTTAGCGCGTTGTCTAGCGGTAAATTGCTTGGCAAGCTGAACTTGATGATTTAGTTCAGGGTTAGCAAGACGAGCGATCACACTTCCTTTAACGACCCTAGCACCAGGTTTTAGGAGAATTTCTTGTACTTGAGCGGCACTTTGACTACTGATCAGTTGCTGTCGTTTAGAGGCTAATTTACCGTAGCCATCAACGGTAATATCTAGGTTTCCTTGTTGAATCTGACCCACTACAATAGATTGTTTGTCGATAGATTCACCGCCAAAGCTTCGACTTAGTAAATAAAGCATCGCGAAAATCGCTAGGCCAACGCTAAAACGCGTTAGTATTGCTAGATTTTTGTTGTGTCGGGTGTTAGTTTTTTTCACGTCCATCTTTGAACTCAACGTTATGACAACACTTTCGAGGTTAAAGCTTTTATCAAAAGTGTTGTCTTAGTTACTTTAATGTATTCGTTAAAAAGCGAAGTTTGTGCCAACAATTATAGATAAATAAATTCAATGGCTTACATGGATTTTTTTGTTGGGTGATTAAAGAATATTAGATTTTTTTTCCGATTCCGGACGTTTTAGTCCGACATTGGATAACGTAATGAAGGCAAGTTATGAAGCAGTATTTGATTTGGGATTTACCCACTCGGCTTTTCCATTGGTTACTTGTGGCGAGCATCGTTTTTCTTTGGTATAGCGCTGAAATTGACGATAACCTAATTGATTGGCATGCAAAAACCGGTTATTTCGTGCTGGGGTTAGTTATTTTTCGCGTGCTATGGGGACTGGTAGGAACCTTTCACGCAAGGTTCGTTAATTTCATACCCTCGTTTGCTTCCCTCAAGCACTATTCTACAAATTCGGTAAAAACACCGGGGCATAATCCATTTGGCGCCTTAATGGTAATCGCGATGTTGGTCATTCTGTTAGTACAGGCGATTTCCGGCTTATTTATCTCTGACGATATTTTTACACAGGGGCCGTATTTCGGCGTACTCGATAAAGAGTGGGAAAATACCATGAACTGGCTGCATCACAATAATATTTCCCTATTGTGGTTCGCCATTGCCTTTCATGTTGCTGCGATAGTTTTTTATCGGGTTAAAAAGAAACACAACCTCGTTAAACCAATGCTTACAGGTAAAAAGTCGGCTGAAGATGTTAAGGAAAGCGATGCGATTCCACATTCAAAGCTATTATTGGCTTTAGTTATTGCTATAGCAACAGCAGCATTTGTTTATTGGTTAGTTGTTGTAAACGCACCAGTGGTTGAAGAGTTCTACTATTAACCATTAGATATTCAGTTGTAGAAGAAAAAAAGCGGCCAAAGCCGCTTTTTTTGATACTTAAGCTAGCGTTAGTCTTGCTTGAAGTTGTCGTGACATCCGCCACAAGTGCGACCAACACCAGAAATCGCTTTCTTAATTGCTGCTTCATCACCTGAAGCAGCAGCTTTCATTAGCGCTGCAGAAGCATCAGTTAAATCTTGTGTGTGCTTTTCAAAAGAGTCTCTTTTTGTCCAAACAGTATTAAGAGCTTCAGTTTGTACCTTGAATCCTGATGTGTCAGTACGGGTATAGTCTAGAATCATCATAGAAAGTTGGTTAATGCGCGTTGCATGCTTTTCAGCAGTTTGTGCGTTAAATGGCATTTTACCTCTAGCCATAGCGCCTAATGGTCCCATGTTTGCGCCTAGTAATTTGAATACTGCTTGGCGGGTTTCAGTTGCGCCTTTTGCGTGTTTTTCACTTTTAGCAACTTGCGCTTGTGCTGCTACTGTTGATAAAGCGATAGTACCAGCTAACGCTATTTTGAATATATTTTTCATTTTTATGCCCTATTTATTATTGAGAGCCACGAGTTAATTCAGATGAATAACTCGTGGTAATTTTTATAGATTTTATATGTAAATTAATACTATCTAATTTTTCTCAGAAGCAAAATTAAATTTTTTCTTTTCACCTCTGTAACAATGATTATTGTGTAAGGAAATGATAATAAGCGTTTCAACGTGTGCGTTTGTCATAGATAAAACATGTATTCATATGCGATTTTTATCGTAACTTTTGTATAAAATGCATACGCCTGTCAATTTTTCAATGCGATAATAAAATTCTTTTAAAACAAAACCTTGTTCTTGTTTTTCTCGCTGTTTCCCAAAATCGGACTGATTATTTTCAAAATCGGACTGGCGGTTTTTTCAAGGTTTGTTAGGAAGAATCATCATGAGCGTAACACCTTTTTTTGCATTATTATGCAATTCAATTACCCCTTGGTGCTGCTCAATTATATTTCTACAAAAGCTTAATCCTATCCCTTGGCCGTCATGTTTAGTCGTATAAAGCGGTACAAACAAATTGTCCAAATTGCTAAATCCGTGACCGTTATCCACCACTTCAATGATGACATGTTGATCATGCTGGCTAGCATTTATTGAGGTTTTTGTACTGTTTGCTTCGATTGCGTTTTTAATTAAATTAATCATCACTTGTTCAAAGAAGGTAATGTCAACCCAGATGGTAGAAACGCTAGAGTTAAATGATAATTCATGATGTTCGAACAGTTTCTCTAGTCTTAAAAATAACTCTGAAAGAGATACTTGTTGTCGCTGTAGCTCAATATTTGTACTGATTGTTGAGTATCGGTCGACAAAACGCTGCAGGTGTTCACATCGTTGGCTGATAACATTTAGTACTTTTTTGTCTTTATCTACTAACGCTCGTTCTGCCAAGGTTTCCGACATCGACGATACCGGTGTTAATGAATTTCTAATTTCATGGCTCAGTACGCGAATTATTTGTTGCCAGGCTTTTAGTTGATTGTCCCGTAATGCGGTTTCAATATTGATAAAGATCAGCATTAAGTGTTGTTCATCGTCTTCAATAAATTCACTGTGTTTTATTTGCCACTTGTTGGTATTCATTGCATAGCGCCACTGACCATTTTCAAGAGACAAACCTAAACTCTCAGGGGAGGAATTTCTGTAAGTTTGCCAAGGTTGACGGTTAATTTGCACAAAGGCGTCGTTGGCGAAGGTAAGTAATTTCTTTTTATTAAACACCATTATTGGCGTATCCAGCTGAGAAATCAGCTGATACACCAAGAATATATGCTGGTCGTAGCGTGATTTTCGCTCTTGCAGTGTCTCGCTAAGTGTATATAGTTGTTGATGAAACTCTTTAACCTTACCCTCGTCAAAAGTAGCTTTAGCAAACTGATTAAAGTCTTCTTGCCTAATAGCATCGACATGAAGTGTCGCTCGCGTAAATGAGCGCAATACCTTTTGTTTGATAACGGCGATAAGTATAAATGTAACGACAATTAACATGAATTCGCTGACGACTAGCCAGTGCCAAGACTTATCTAATAAATCAACGACAACCGCAACCAGTGCCATAGGAATTAACGAAAAGAGAAAAAGCCATTTGTTTAAGAAAGACTCGAGGGAGGATGATTTAAGCAAGTTCATATTTCTCTAACCGTCGATACATAGATGATTTGGTCAAACCGATCAAAGCAGCAGCTTTAGCGACATTATTATCTGTTTGTTTCATTGCTTTCTTGATCAGGGATATTTCTGCGTCTACCAAAGTCATAAGTGGCAATTCGGTAAGTGGTGCTGCGGCAGTAAGCCTCAAATCTTCGGCGTCTATAGTGTTATTAGGTGAAAGTAGTACCGCTCTTTCAATTAGGTGTGACATTTCTCTAACATTACCAGGCCAGTGATATTCAACGATAGCGCGCTGTGCAGACTTGGTAAGCTGACAAAAGTCTTTTTGATATTTGAGACAAAATGACTCGATGAAATGATTAGCGAGTGGCACGAGATCATCGACGCGCTCTCGTAGCGCTGGAACATGAAGCTCCATCGTATTGAGCCTATAGTAAAGGTCTTCTCGAAAACTGCCTTCGGCAATCATCATAGGAAGATCACCATTTGTTGCGCTAACGATTCGACAGCTAGTTTTCTGGGTTTTGCTTGAGCCTACAACTTCATATTCTCCACTTTCTAATACACGAAGCATTTTTGCTTGTTGGGAAAGCGGGATATTGGCAATTTCATCAAGAAATAAGGTGCTTTTGTCAGCAAGTTCAAATCGACCGATTCGAGCGGTTTTTGCGTCAGTAAAAGCTCCTTTCACATGACCGAACATTTCGCTTTCAAACAGATTTTCGCTAATAGCGCCCATATTAACGCTAACCATTGGCCGACGGGTATTCCCCGATTGTTGATGAACATAGTCTGCCAAAGCGCTTTTTCCTGTACCATTATCACCTGTAAGCAATATATTAGCTTGGGTTGCGGCGATTGTATCTAAGTGGCTTAGTAGCTGCCGCATACAGGCTGAACGCCACTGATAATGGCTTGAGTCTTTGCGAGAAAGCTGTTGTAAAGCCGCGTTTTCTTTTTGCAATGAGGTAAGTGACAGTTGTTGTGAAATAATATGGAGTAGGTGCTTGTTCTTCCAAGGTTTTTCAATAAAATCGTTGGCACCTAATTTCATCGCTTGTACGACTAAGTCAACATTACTCCAAGCTGTCATCGCTATTACGGGCACGTTAATCTTACTCGCTTGCAACCACTGTAAAAAAGCGATGCCTTCATCGCCGGAAGTGGTATCTAAGCTGTAATTCATGTCTAACAAAATCAGTGATACTTGCTGCTCTTTTAGCACAAGTTGCGCCGTTTGAGGGCAATCTGCCTCGTGAACGACATAGTTATGGTCTTCCAATAATAATGAAAGGCTTAAGCGTATATCTTCTCGATCGTCGACTACTAGTATGTCTGTCATAATATGTAATTTAAATTCTTATCGGTACTTTGCTATTAAAACGCAGTGTTTTTATCCTACTCTATTGCCAGCAAGAGTTAGACCAAGATAAAAAACACTTTAACAGAAGTTTTCATTAGAAAGAATAAATTAGAAATAGTTAGGAATTAAATCGATTGTTACAGGTGTAGCTTTTTCGAATAAACCAAAATTAAAATCGAGTTATTGCGTTAAATCAAGGGCGTCATGTAAAGCTGTCGCTATCGAAATTAAGGACGCTACCAGTAGAACACTACGTTTTCATTGTGTAATAAGTCATATTATCATTGTTTTTATATCTTATGTTGTTGATATGCCAGTTGTGAGGGCGGATTTTTTAAATTGGGTGTTTTTCTGATATTTTTAAAGAATTTTGTTGGTGAGTATTACTGGGGGGTCGACTTAGTAAGTAGAGATCTTCTCTCCTGAAACTGGAAGTAAAACTAAAATAATGAATTGTAAACACGACAAAAACTACAAACGATTAAAGAAAATCGCTGCGGTCTTTTTCACCTTACTCTTTTTAGGCGGTTTTATAACATACCAGCAATATCGTTTCAGTTTCGAAACAGTAGAAGTTGAAATATACTCAAAACATATCTCGTGGCGGGATACGTGTGATGAATATCGGTGTATGGAAATTAAGCGTTTCAACATTATTACGTCCGAAGAGCATTTCACCACTACTGAAGATATTTACGATCAGATAGAGCCGAAACGAGTCTATATATTAGGTATTAAAGGTTTCGCTATTTATAAGACTAAAAGGAAGGTGGTGAAGGTTTATTGATAAAACATGGCAAGGGAATGTCTAGGCTGAACAGCTACCCGTGATAAGTAGCGATCAGACTAAACATACATTATTAATCTGACCGCACAAATTAAGCAATATTCACTCACTATTGGTATGAGAAATAATTCTGACTCAATTTACTCATTCGAATTAATTTGCGTAAATTTCTAGCTCATCAATTTCGATGTAGGCATCACCATGGTTTGACTCGATTTTTAGTCTAAAGAACTTAGTGGTGACTTTTTCAGGTAAATTTGCACGTTGATCAACTGAGCGAGACAAATTGTAAACGCCTTGTTCTTGTAACTCTTCATCTTCTAGTGCCGTATGTACGCTGATAAGTCTTGGTCCTCTTCCTAATTCCGCAGATTTACTGTTTAACATCACGCGAAAACCCGAAACGGTGACTGGTTGTTCAAATTCAACCTGTAGCCAGTATTCAGTATCACTATTTTCGGTATCTTTTTTCATTAACCAAATACCGCGATTAATTAAATTACCTTCACCTTCGACAATTTGTTCGTTAAATAAATGACCGTCAAATGCGGCGGCAGGCACATCAGCGTTATAGTTTCCACTAGCGTGATAGTTAGCTTCTGTCAGGCCATTGGTATAAATCTGCGCGATGTTACCGTATTGCCCTGTACGCTCGAGGTAATCTCCCACTTGGTCATCATCTTCAATCGAACCGTCACCTTTTAACAGCGCAATATATTCAATAGGGCATTCCTCTCCTTCATTTGCAATATAACCAATGCGGATAGTTTCTTGCGTTCTGCGCACGGTATTTAAAGTTTCAAACCACGCATCTGAATATTCTTGGCCACGTTCAAATGAAAAGGCCCAGGGTTGTTCTTCACTATAGCTAGCACAAGGGAGAGGGTCTTCTTGGTTTTGATTAACACCCACCTTAACGAGTGTTGATTTCCCAAGAAGCATATCGGTAACTTTACCTTTGAACTCGACAACATCAGCGAAGGAGAATAGGGGTAACGCAATAAGAGGTAATAAACTGAGCTTTTTCATGATTTCTTCCTTAAATAAGTTGCGATAAGACAATCAAATTTAATGCCAAGAATAAAAGTCGAAAAATTGACAGTAAAATATCCGCGATAAACGTACATTTCTTAACGGTTTTTACTTGCGCGCAGCCATTGAATCACATAAAAGCAGGCTACAGCTGCTGCTACGTGTTTTAAACTATGGCCGCTGATTACACCCGTAAAAGAGAGTATTTCAGCGTCACCAAATTCAAGCAGTTTCGCTAGTAGGTACCATGCTAGTACCGCAACCAACTTACTTTTATTAAATGCCTTTCCGTCAAAAAACAGCAGAATAACTAAGGTTAATAAGATAGGAAGAAACTGAACTAAGGCGTACCAGCGTAAATCACCTTGCCCTATTGATTCAGTAAAAGCCCAGTAAGCTACGCTGACTATACCTGCTACAAGTAACCAAGGAAGGGTAGTAACGCCACTTTTTCCCCGAACGAAAGCCGACAGCACCATAGCATATAAACCCATAAAGCCTATGGTCATTGGTAGGCGATCCCAAATGAGTGTGACATTGTTAGGCTGCCAGTGATAATAACCTGAGCCAAATGCGACAAGTACTACACCGGTAGAAAAGGTTATCGCGCCTAAATAAAGCGACTGTAGCGTGTCTTTTTCGCGTATGGCATAGCGCAGACCATACAAGCCGACCAGTAAAAACGGAAAGTTAGACAGTACATTCCACATATTAGGAATACCAAACAAGGTTTGTTTGTCAGCGAAATGGTGGTAATTCACATCTTGGCTAATAGGTGGTACTTGCCCAATGCTGACCACGGCAATAATCGCGATACTCCATAGTAACAGCCGTTGGCTGGTGGTTTTATTCACGGTAAATCCTTTATTACGTGGAGAGTATTCATGTTTGCAGTTCTAATAAACACTTAGCTCTTTTGCATGGCGTGCAGTGTTTGAGTCTAACATTGATTCTGTTTGTTCGATTTTGCGAATGTAGTCTTGAGGTAGGTTTACTTCTTTGGCGCCGACGATAACGTGCTGCAAATACCAAGAATATGGTTTTAAATTCGAACTTAATTTGGTGGCAATATAAAGATAGGCTTGTTCATGGTGTCCTTGGTCATTAAACACGGTGACAATTTTTTCATCGTAGCCTTTACCAACGCCTTCTATCAGGTCTAAGTGTTGTTTTTCGTTTGGATCTATATCGAATAAGGCACCAATAACTTGATCTTCCGAGCATTTGGTAAATAGCGCGTCACACTTTGCTGACCCGTCATCACCCACTTTATGAAACCTAAGGGAGTGGTGAACTAAGGTATAGCGGCCGATTAAAGAGGCGCTTGGTACCCTTTTTTTTAGTCGTTTAAGCGACATGTTGGAGCCATAAGCAAAATACTTCATAGATAACAGCTTAATCCTTGTAACGAATGTTTCGAAGTAAACTCAGTTACTGCGGTGCTTTGGTTACTTTATCTATTTTTACTAGTGCAAACAACAGAGTCCTTATTTACATTAGCGTATTGGAAAATATAGCTAATTACATAAGAGCACTTGTTGAATGAATGAAAAACCCAGATAATCGAGAGATATCTGATAAAAAACTACGCCGTATTTTATGTCGCTACGACACCAGCATCCTATAGTCACACAAGCCGTTAATCGTTTATTAGCAGAAAATAATTTGCCTGCAGCATTAACGTTAGAGCAATGTGCTTCGGCGTTGGCGATGAGTACTACTTCCTTTCGTCGAAAATTAAAGCAAGAAGAAACCAGTTACAAACTTATTCACAGTAAGTTTTTGAACGAATTATGTGTGCTGGCGCTATCTGAAAAGAAAGTAAAAATAGATGAGCTCGCTATTCAACTGGGCTATTCAGAGCGCGCTACCTTTGAACGCGCTTTTAGGCAAAAATTTGGCTTAACGCCATCACAGTTTCGAGATTTAAATGACATTGGTAGTCAATCAAGTAACGCCATAGCACTTAAAACCATCGCACAAAACATTCCACCAATGGCGGATAGTTGCCAAGAGCTTATTCAAGCAAAAGAACAAGATCATTTAGACATTCAGCGCGTCATTGACATAGTGGGCAAAGACCCGATCTTTTCTGGTCGTTTGATGGGGCAGGCGAGCAAAGCCATTTATGGCAAAACCCCAGAAACATTGCGTGAAGCGGTTAGCCGAAATCTAGGGATAAACACCGTCGTTAACTTTGCGGTAGTGTTCGCCATGCAAGACGCTCTTAACGAGCAAGTGTCGCTTTCGCTTTTTGAAAAATACAGTCAAGGATTTATGCTAGCGCCGAAGCTATTTCAAATGATACGTAAACAGCTTCCTACAAACAGTAAGTTGAACATTCCTATTATTGAACAAGTGCTAGTGTTTGGTTTACTCGGTATTTTCTTACTCTCCCATAAAGAGAATCCTAAGCATGAATTGGTTCGTCACTCGTTACAAGGTATTGAAGATATACAGGTATTAAACCGCCATCTTAATCAAACTTGTGGCATTAGTGTTTACTTAGCCTCGGCATTAATGCTGTCTCATTGGCATATCGATGCTAATGTCTTGAAGCTATTGTCAGATCTCGACAAGTACAATAACAGTGGTAACAAAGGTGACCATCACCTAGAGCTAATCCAGTTTATGCTCGGTTGCTTATATTCCTTATCAACAGACAAGCAGCAAGCAGAAAAAGACATGAAGGATACGATACTCGAAAAAGCGCAGTATTTAGGTATCGAGAATTTGTCAGACATACTAGAGACACTAAATGCTTAGCGAAATTGTTTTGGGTGGTTATTCTAAATTAGATGGTATAGGAAAAGAGTTGGGAGTGACACAAATGTGGGGACTGGCCACTCCCATAGATTAAGAAATCCTGAGTATTAACTAAGGCCTTCTGCGCTAACAGAATAACAACGTGTACGTGCCTTGGTAATATGGTGCTATCTTAGTCCAGCGAGTTCACAAGAGATATGGCTAAACTGTCCATTTTGGAATTTGAACTAGCTTTTTTACTGCTTTTGTATTCGATAAAGGGGCGAAGAAACAGCTAAGGTTAGGTTACCGCCTGCCCACAAGCTACCCCTTGGCTCCAGCATGCCTGGAAGTTGTAGCCGCCTAGCCAGCCAGTAACATCGATAACTTCACCAATAAAATAAAGATTCGGCACTTTTTTACTTTCAAAAGTTTTCGATGATAACTCGTCGGTATCTACGCCACCTAAAGTGACTTCTGCAGTACGATATCCTTCAGTACCATTTGGTTTGATTTGCCATTGGTGCAAATAAGTACTTAGCGTTTCAATTTCAGCATTAGAAAGTTGATTAATGGCTTTATCGGTTATTTCATGTTGGCTGACCATAGCTTCAACAAAGCGTTTTGGTAATAGGGTGCTTAACATGTTTTTTAATGATTTTTGCGGTGAATCTTGTCGCCATTGCTGCACTAATTCTTCAACACTGTTGTCTGGGAGTAAGTTAATCGTTACTGCTTGTCCTGCCCGCCAAAATGAAGAGATTTGTAATATAGCAGGGCCCGATAAACCGCGATGAGTAAACAGAATGTTTTCGGTAAACGCGGTGCCATCTTCGCTGGTAACATGGGTTGGAATACTAATGCCTGATAACCCATCAAAACGTTCTTTGTCGTGGTCGTGCAGGGTAAAAGGCACAAGCGCTGCCATTGTCGGCAGAACATTTAAACCAAATTGTTCAGCAATTTTATAGCCAATTGGACTGGCGCCGAGTTTTGGCATAGTTAGCCCGCCTGAGGCCACCACAAGAGAGGTGCAATGATATCGCTCGCCACTAGTGGTAACGGTAAAACCTGTTTCAGTTTTTTCTACTGCGAGTACTTCACTGCGCAGCGCCACATTAACACCTGCCCATTCACATTCGGTCATCAATATATCAACAATATCTTGAGCGCTGTTATCACAAAACAACTGGCCTAAGGTTTTGTGATGAAAGGCTAAGCCATGACGTTCGACAAGCTCGATAAAGTCTTGTGCAGAATATCGGCTCAATGCTGATTTAATAAAATGAGGGTTAGCGCAAAGGTAGTTATTCGGTTGTGCATTTTCATTGGTAAAATTGCAGCGACCACCGCCACTGATCAAAATTTTACGGCCCGGCTTTTTACCCATGTCGACGACGGTGACTTGCTTGCCATTATAACCTGCTGTTGCTGCACACATTAAACCTGCAGCGCCGGCGCCAATCACTAAAACATCTACTTGTTGCACATTAAAACCTCGTGGTGATATTGCCGCGCATTATAGTGTTTTATTGTTTTATCCTCCACTTAAATACCTGTCAAATTGGCTAAAGAAACCACAACGAAGCGCATGGAAACGTAAACCAAACTAAAGAAAGGTAAAGAATTGCAAACATAGTGTAAAGGTGCGAACTATTTGTGTTGTTTTCGTATCTACTGGCGTAAATAAACGGGGTGGCAGGGAGCTACCTACTCACCTTGAATTAAAAAAATAAGGGTATTTATGACATTTATTAACCGACACCTTCCTAAGTCTTTTGGCCAGTGTTTATCTATTTCCATGGCAGCCTTATTCGTGTCTGCTTGTGGCTCAAGTAGTAGTGATGATAGCTCAGCGGGATTTATAAAGTTTTATAACGCTTCGCAAAATTCGCCAGCTATTTTTGTCACTATTGATGAAGATATCGAAACCAGTGATGCTGATGAAGTAGAGATTACGTATAACCCAGTGGATTATGGTTTTTCTTCTAGTAACTCCCTAGTTAACTCACAAAGCTATACCTTAGAGCTTGCCTGGCAAGACGAAGACAGTAGTGCTCGAAGCGAGCTTGAAATGATCTATCAGGGAGACATCACAATTACCGATGATGTTATTCAATTTGTCGTTATGGCAGGCGATGTGCAGGCTCCTCGTGTACTAGAATTCCCGATCCCTGTAGTTGATGACGATGACGACAGTACTTATGAACTATTTAATTTTAGAGTACTGAATATGCATCCTAGCGTTGATAGTGTCGATTTATACATGTCGCAATCTGACGAAAGCTTCAACGAAGCACAGTTAGTACTAACTGCAAGCGGTGAAGTGCTTACTGAAAACATCAAGCAAGACCAAGGTAACTACATTGTTTATTTAACTGAGCCAGGTAGCCAAGAGGTACTGTTTGAATCGGGCGAAATGGAATTTGCTTATGCAAGCCAATATATTTTTGTTATTCGTGAAAACGATGGCGCAGGAATTTCACCATTCGTTATAGATCGATTATCTAATTCTTCGACTTTGGCCTATATCGACCAAGATGCACAAGCACAAATATCTGTATATAACGCTATTGCTGAGCACGAGTTGCTTGCAGATTATAGTGGTGACATTGACGTTTTTATTAATGGAACAGACCAAGAACCGCAGTTTTCATCACTTGGCTTCGGTCAGTCTAGTGATGCAATAGTCTTGGAAAACGGCGATTATAGTTTAGATGTTAAAAGTAGCGGTCAAGATACATCGTTATTGAAAAACCACTTATTATCTTTGTCAGAGAATGTGAGTAAATCCTTGTTTTTATACGCTGACGAAGTAGCTGTTGATGATGATGGTGATGGCGATGTTGACGAAAATGGCGATGGCATTATTGATACATTAGAAGTAAATATCCATTCGCTGGTGGTGGAGAACTCGACACGCGATAGTATTTACGATCATCAAATTGATCTCGTTAATCTAATCGATAGTGATGAGTTTTCATTAGTGACTGTGTATTTTGTTCGCTCTAATGAAACTATCGAAACGGCAACTTACAAAAGAAGTGTACCATTTCCTGGACACGACAATCTCGTCTTAAACAATAATACCTATCAAATATATGTCGTCGCGAAAGAAAACAGCAGTGACATCATTTTATCAACGCTTGAGCTTGTATTGTCTGAAGATGCTCACAATCTATTTTTAGTATTGGAAAATGACCCGTTTTCTGCCACCGGGTATCGCACAACTGTGGTTGAGCATCCAACAGCTACACAGGAATAAAACAGGGGAGCTGGAGCATGCTACAACATTCATTCAAAGAACGCCCCTCGATTTTGTCCTTGGGCAACATGATGATTAATCAAGGCGGTCGCCAAGTATTTATTCACAACAAAGAGTTGTCGCTAACTGGTTTAGAATATAACTTGCTGAGCTTACTGGTTGAATCTCATCCTGATATTGTTGAACGAGAGCATATTGCGCAATACGTGTTTTATCGCGAGGTAAAATTATGCAGTAAAAGTATTAACATGCATATTTCTAATCTTCGTCACAAAATTGCGCCATTGGATGCATGTATTCATATTCAAGCTGTTAGAAACATTGGCTATGTGATTGCCAATAAAGAGATGTAGCAGTGGTATAAATAGCCACAAACAAAAAAGGCAGAGGAACTTCCTTTGCCTTTTTCTATTCGGATTTATAGACTGCGCAAGTTATGCGTCAGGCGACGTCATAATGCTAGGTGAGCCACTTTTAGCTAGCTCAGCTAAGTCTTTATCGATAAAGAATAATGCTTTGCCATCGTTACCAACTAGCTCAATCTTATCAATAATACCTTTAAACAACTTTTCTTCTTCGTGTTGTTCTGCAACATACCACTGCAAGAAGTTAAAAGTTGAGTAATCTTGTGTTGTAAAAGCAGTATGCGCTAATTGATTGATACATTCTGTAACTAAGCACTCGTGCTTGTAAGTTTCTTCAAATACAGAGCTTAATGATTCAAATTCATGAGGCGGCGCATCAATTGAGCCCAAAATTGGCATTGCGCCAGTTTCGCTTACGTAAGTAAATAAACGGTTCATGTGCTCCATTTCTTCAATAGCATGCTTGCGCATAAATTCTGCAGCACCTTCAAAACCATTTTCTTCACACCAAGCACTCATTTGTAGGTACAAGTTTGAAGAATAAAACTCCAAGTTAATTTGTTCGTTAAGTTTTGAAACCATATCTGGTTTAAGCATGATAATTCCTCATAAAAAGCGATTAGGTGTATTTTGCCTAATTTTACGCAGTTAGACAAATAAAATCTTTATAAATCAACTAGATAATCAATGATAATTATTGCTGTTTGCATTTATATCGTTGTTTTACCCTTCATCTTTGTGTGTTAACGGTAGTTTAACCGGCTTGCAGAGAAAGCCTTTGGAGTGGGCAGATCTGGCACAGTCTTTACACATAAATCTAGGCCTATCAACAATATGCGCTAGTTCTGAAAGACTTTTTTCAATGTCTTTCTTTTTCCATTTACATAAAGATTTTGCCATTAGGGGTAACTCTTACTACTTCACTATCTTATATTGTAGCTGATCGTAGTGATAAGGGCATTAAGCCAAACGAAATCGTAGCAATTTCGCTAGCGTATCCAACGCACTCATCGATTTACAAATACAAAATGGCATTCCATAATCGATGCTAAAAAATACACAGAGGAAGGTGATACATGATCCAACGATTCAATACTTTTCACGCAGCTGAAGGCAAAACTGAGTTATTACGCGACTTTTTTATCGAGCTTATCGAGTATATTCAAAATAGTCCTGGCTGCATTTCATGTGAGCTTTGGCAAGACCAACAACAAAAAGAAATATTTATCATTGCTGAGCAATGGCAAAGTGAAGATGACCATAAAGCGAGTTTAGCTAATTACCCAGCTGACAAAATGCAGGCAGCTATGCCGCTGTTTGGGCAAGCGCCAACAGGTGGCTATTTCACTCAGGTAACAACCAAAGGAGCATGCTAGTGCTAGATAAATTGCCAAAAGATTGTAAAAACATGAAAGAAATTCGTGCGGAGATAGACTACTTAGATAAGCACATTATTTCATTGATCGGTGAACGTGCTGGTTATGTGCATGCGGCGGCGGCTTTTAAAGTGAGCGGTACTGACGTTCGTGCACCAGAGCGCTTTGCTTCTATGTTGGAACAAAGAAGAGAATGGGCACAAGAAAATCAATTGTCACCAGATATGATTGAAGGGCTGTATCGCCTGATGGTTGAGCATTTCATCGAACAAGAAATGTCTCAATGGCAACAAATTAAAGATAAGTAAATTAAATAGGACGCGAATATGGACAATATTTATATTGGTATGAAAGGGCATGTAGTGTGTATTAATAGCAAAACGGGTAAAGAACGTTGGCGCACTAAGCTTAAAAGCGCAGATCTTACGAATATTTATTTAGAAGGCGATAAAGTTTTTGCCTACGCCAACGGCCATTTATTCGCAGTAGACGCTAAAACTGGCAAAGAGCTTTGGGAAAATGACTTGAAAGGGTTGGGGTATGGCAGCTGCATTATTGCAGGACAACAAGCAGCTGGAGCGATTGCTAATCAACTAGCGCAGCAGGGCAATGCCGCTGTTGTTGCTGCCACCGCAGGTGTAGCTGCCTCTTCTTCGTCTTAAAAGATTAGTTTAAGGTATTTTGCTGTGCTAAAAGGCATTCATCACGCAGCGATTATTTGCAGTGATTATCAGAAAAGTAAGCACTTCTATCTGGAGGTGCTTGGTTTGCGACTTGTTGCAGAAAATTACCAGCAAGGTCGTGGTAGTTACAAGTTAGATATGGCTCTGCCAGACGGTACGCAGATTGAATTGTTTCACTTTACTAATGCACCTGCCCGTCCAAGCTATCCTGAAGCGCAAGGCCTGCGACACTTAGCATTTTGTGTGGAAGATATCCAACAAGCCAAACAGCAGTTAGAAGACAAAGGAATCGCTGTCGAGGATATACGTACCGACCCTTACACAGGGAAGTTGTTTACTTTTTTTAGTGACCCGGATGAATTACCGCTAGAGCTTTATCAAATAAGCCATTAATGGATGCTCTTCGGAATTAAATAGAAGATGGTGTTAGTAATTACCTATTAGGTTTTAATATTTGTTTTGGGAATGATGCTAGGGTTTTAATATTTTTACGTTTTATCACCATATATGTACCTGAAAAAATTAAAAAAGAAGGTAGTAAGCTTAATAAAAACCAAAGAACCTTAACTGGCCAACCAATAAATTCACCAATATGAAACTTATATTTAAAGTTCCAAACTCTTGTCGCAAGGCTCGCTCTCGAGGCATCAAAGGTTTGGAGTATTTCTCCGGTATTTGGGTTAATCCAGCTCCAACTATATCCGTGGCTTTCGTCCGGCATTTTTAGTCTCAATCTCAACGGCTCATCTTGTTTTAGCGGTAAGTAAATTCGGAAAACTTTGCTACCCTCAAGAGCCATTTTTCCTTGTTGATAAGCATAGTCTAATCTGAATCCGTCGTATTGCTCCGCTATGTCTCCTCTAAATGCGGGAGTCTCCACCTTGCTCAAACTTAACCATTCAACTATTTGTTTGGTAGCCGATTGCCAATGAAATGCCATACCAGAAAAAGCAATGAGTACTAATGGAATCGACGCGACTACACCTAATGTATTATGCATTTGATTGTAAAAAATTTTGGGTTTTGCGTGCCACTTGATTTTCAATCGCTTAAGCCTGTTTTTCGGTCGTAACCATAAAACACAACCAATCAAAATTTCTATAATTAAAGCTAGGCTCGCAATGGATACCCATACCTTAAAGGGTCTTGTGTTGGAGGATGATTTGTATAGCAACCACCTGTGCCATGACATGATAAAGCCATAAAGTGTATCGTAGTAACTGTGTTCTAGGAGGATTTCACCGTTGTAAGGATTTATATTTAAATAGTTACCATTAGAGAGTGATACAAGCCATGCTTTATTGGGTTGTTCCTCTTGCTGAATAAACTTAATTTTGCCACTTTGAGCTTTCTCAACTTTATGAATCAATTGCGATAAAGGTAAAGTTGGAGCTGACGGCTTCTGAGGTTGTGGTACTGTCCAAAACTCTGGACTGATGAATGCCTGTATCTCTTTAGCATAAATCAATAGTGCGCCTGAAATGCTTATATTAAGCAAAAGGATTCCTGCAAATACAGCTAACGCTAAATGCGTGCGCCTAAGCCATAATTTTAACACCGAGCTATGTCCTTTTAGTCATTCGAAGGAAGCTAACAAAAGTCAGCTTCCATACACTAACTGTTCGATATATCAACTATTTAAAATTGATAGTTAATACCAAGGTTTACCGTAGTACCTAAGCCTTTTACATTATATCCACTGTAGGTGTAGGCTTGTGATTTTGCGGGGTAGTAGTCTTGGTTAAACAAGTTTTCGATGCCGATAAATCCAGACCAAGCTTTATTAAAGTCGTAATTACCACTTATATTGACTACATGGTAACTATCTATTGGCCCTTTATCTCCAACGTATTGACCATCAACTTTATCGAATCTTTTTCTATCGCCAACATATAGGTAGCTCATTGATAAATATGCGTTATCTATAGGTCGCCAATTCATATTAATGGTTCCCTTAGGCGCACTAATTTGTTTTGCTCCTAGATAAACATCATTCTCTGTATCTTTACCTTCAACCCAAGAATAGGTTGCTGTTAGATTTAGTTCACGTGAAAAAATGTAGTGTGCTAAAACTTCATAGCCGTATATTTCTTGTGGTGCTCTAACGGGCAAGTAAACACCAGTAGCTTCGTCATACTTATTTGTGGTGCCCAATTCTGAAGTGCTGCGGTAAGCCGAGAATTCAAGGTGTAAATTATCAATATCGGAAACAAAACCGATCTCATAGTTATCTATAATTGAGGCTTCTGTACGAATTAAGCTGATGTCAGTTACCGTTGCTGTGCGAAGCAATCGTCCAATATCGGAAATATCTGCACCTTGCGAGTAGTTCGCAAATGGTTGGAATGATTCGGTTAGGTTGTAGCGAACGCCAAAGTTATAGGTTGTAGCGCGGTAGTTTAGTGTGTCACCTTTAACATCTACAGGGATGGAACAAGTATCCGGAGTACGACACAGTTTTAGTGTGCTGTAGTCATTTACGCCTAGATCAATTTCTTCACGCCTGATACCTGCTTTGATAATGATGTCATCGTTATAAACCCACTTGGTCTGTAAGAAACCAGCTAGGTTTTCCATATCCATTTCTGGCACCCATTTACGTCCGTCAACTAATGGTTGTGACGTCACATCATTAAGAATATCAATACCATAAATCAAGGTCGCATCAGTATTTTCCCATTCAAATTGGCTATTGAATGTGACTCTAAAGCCATCTTTATCAGACTTTATTAAGGATTGACCGCCGTCGTAACCCTCGCTAGGGTTAGACAGAACAGGTGAAAAAAAGAAGATATTTTCAATTCTTTGCGAGTAGGCATCAATGACCATCTGAGTATTTTCTAGCAATGCCTCGTCAGAATACTTAATCATTAGGTTATCATTTTGCGGGCCTTGCGGAATACCTGGCTTCTCTATGTCATCTGTAGCCTTAATTGCGTAAGACTTTGTGCCAGAATTTACACTGCCTGCAACATCAACTAAGTCACTGCCTTGTTCAGAGCGATAATGGTTATAGGTTAGCTGTAATGACTTATCTTCATCAAATTGGTAACCAAACTTGGAAAAATAATTTTGAACCTTAGCATCGGATAGGCCATAGATTAGCCCGAGTACATCGCCTTCTGCATCTCGTTGAACACCATTTTCTTCGTAACTGGCATTTAACACATAGGTAAATTTGTCAATATTCCCATCGATAGAACCTTCGATGCGGTGGCCTGCACTGTCCTCAAGTTTTACTGCACTAAAGCGAGTCGATAAGCTGAAACTTCCATTCACCTTATCGTTCTCATTCGCCTTTTTAGTTATATAGTTAATGATACCGCCGGCGGCACCATTACCATAAATAGAAGTTGCACCTTTTATAACTTCGATGCGTTGGATAACATTTGGATCTAAGGTTCTGATCCCAAGAGAGCCGTTTCTAAGAGGGGTAGATTGAGGTACCCCGTCTATCATAACTAGAGGTGACCGTCCACGTAGTGTTTGTGTAGAGTTGCTTGAGGACCCAGTATTTGGTGCTAACCCTGGTACTAATGCAGACAGTAAAGATTGCAATTCAGAAGAGATTTTTAACTGTGCTTCGATCGCTTCTCTATTAATAATTGTGATCGTTGCAGGAACCTCATCAATGCTTTCGACGATACGACTACCAGTCACTACAATATGCTCGATATCTTCACTATTTTCGTTTGAATTATCCAGCGCTTGCGCATTTAAGCTGTGTGCAATAAGTAAGGCTAAAACACCTTTTTTTGATTTTAGTATTTTCATTCCGTTTCTCACTAATAAAAAGCGCCGAGATCTTAATGAAAATGATTTTCAATTGCAACTATGGGTGAGAGTAAAGTTCGTAAAAAATGTTTGTGCGAGGTTGTTTTGAACAAATGAACTATATCGTTTTGATTTTAATTAAAAAAAAGGCTGGTCTTTCGACCAGCCAAACCTTACTTATGCAAGTGTAAGATAGGAGTCCTGGGGGATGTCGATATTTATGTAAATATGTTTAAGCTACCGCTTGTGCTTTTTTAAGCATGTCGAATAATTGGTCTTTTAAGAACAAACGTTGTTTTTTCTGCTCTTCTAAATAGTCGTCTGATGTATTTTCTACGCCTTGTTCGATGCGATGCACTTCGTGATCCACTTCATGGTATTCTTTAAATAGTCGGGCAAAGTGATTGTCGTTCATCTTAAGGTGATGAATTTCTTCTTTGAATTCAGGAAATTCATGATGTAAGTCGTGTTTTTCAATAGTCATAGTTAAAACCTCATTATTTAGCGCAGTTGATGCAGCTTGTGGTGTACGGTAAAGCTGCTAGTCGTTCTGGGTGGATAGCTTCGCCACATTCTTGACACGAGCCATATTCCCCTTTAGAAATTCTACTAATTGCTTGGTTTACAAGCGTTAATTCATGTTTCGCTTCGTGATGAATTTCATCTAACACTTCATCATTTTCACATTCTGTTGTTTGTTCAGAAAAATCAGCAGAGCGGCCTTTGCGAAAATCGGCTTCGATGGCAGCGATTCGGTTGGCTAATTCTATCTGCTTGTCTTTTAAGGTCTGTACAAGTTGTTCAGTCATGATGATCTCCTTGTTTTTCTTCATCATAACTCGTTTGCCTAACGATACTTTGATCTAACGCAAGGTTGTTGGTGGATAGTGAAAAAATCGCAATACTTGTGCGCTATCTTGGCGGCTGGCCAGCCTACATTTCGAATATTTTCTTCATTAAAATAGTGTCTGTACTCGATAGTAGTCGTGACACCGTGTAATGGTTTTTACCTTTGAGCAGCATTAGCTCACAATCAGCGCCGTACGATTTTAACTTGTTAAAATACTGTGTAGATTGAGAGATATACTCATCAGATTCGTTATCACCGACAGCGATAAGGGTCTTTGGAAAGTTAGTACATGAACTGTGAATAGGGCTTAATGACGCAACTTCGTGATCGGTGAGTTTAAGGTCGGTATTTAAATAAGACTGTTGCATCGGCGCTAAATCATATAAGCCGCTAAGCAATAATGCTTTTTTAATAGCTTGTCTAGTTTTCGAATCCCATGGATGCTCTAAGATCTTTGCCACCAAGAAAGCGCCCACCGAATGACCACACAGGGTGATGTTATTTGAATCACCGTGCCATCTATGAATATTCTGATGAACCCATAAAAAAGCTTTAAGGTTTTGAGTGACAATGTCGCTTACTGAAACGCTTGGTGCTAGATCATAATTAGTGACAACAACAGTATAGCCTGCATGAGTTAATGGCTTAGCTAAGTAACTGTATTGCTTTTTATCTAGCGCTCGAAAATATCCGCCATGGATAAATACAAATACTGGGGCGTTATCTGAAGCGGCAGGAAAGATATCGAGCTTCTCTCCTGCGTTGTCACCATAACTAATGTCTAGGTCGTTTGTTAGCTGCAATCTCGTAATCTTGCTTTGCAGCTCATTGGTTAGCATATGAAATTTAGCGATAGGGTGTCTTTTGCGAAGATTAAATTGCTCGTTGTAATTAATCATATTTTTAACTTTCACTGCTAGAATTTTTGATGCTAAGTTTTTGCTTCCGATTTTATTGGCGTTACTCGCCCAATGCTTCGAAATGATCTTCCCTTAAACGCATTTCGCCATCGTCTTGTAACACCCAAATCTCACGAGTAATAATGCCTTGGGCTTTATTCATCGTCCACTTGCTAGATAATAGTGTCGTATTTTCATCTACAACTTCTATTTGGGGTTCGATGTAACGTACATCGGTGAAGCCTTGATCAACCAGTTGTTGCCAAAAGGCTTGAATATCATTTTGATTGTTAAACTCACCAAAAGGTTTAGCGTGCATTAACGCAGACACTTCATACATTGACGCACAACCTGCGGCATCCCCTTGATTGAAAAACGATTGCCATTTTTTGCTTGCTTCATGTGTTTTGTCGATAAGTTGTTGGCTCATGTGTGTTCCTTAAAAAAGACTTAGTTGCTTTTGACGTTGTATATTGTGCAATAGCTGTTGACCTAAGATAAATCCTCATTGTTTAATAATACTGTTTAAAAATATTTAACAATTGGGCGTGTGTAATTAGCGATAAAGCAAGAGTGGAAAGGGCCAATGAAACCAAGTTTTGAAGATATGCAGTTTTTTGTTGCTGTTGTTGAAGCAAAAAGTTTTACTGCAGCTGCTGATAACTTGATGCGAACCAAATCGGCGGTGAGCCAAGGTGTGACTCGGCTTGAAAAAGATCTCGGCATAACTTTGCTTTACCGAAGTACGCGTTCGTTGTCATTAACAGAAGCTGGCGCTGAGTTTTATCGGCACTGCTGCGAGGTGCGAGAATCTTACGATAATGCGCTAGAAAACATTAAATCCTTTGGCGCCAAACCATCTGGATTGTTAACCATAACAGTACCTCACACCTTAATGGAAACAATAGTGCTGCCAGCTGTATCGCAAACGTTAAGTGAGAACAGAGATATAGATATAAGGTTGTTGGCCGATGATAAATCGATGGATCTAATAGATGGTCAGGTTGATTTAGCCATTAGGGTTGGCAAACTTGATTTGCAAACCGCCAAAGTGACTAAGCTTGGTATGCTGTCTGAAAGCTTATATGCGAGCAAGGGCTATGTAGCAGCAAATGGCGGTTTACCTGAAGATTTACAAACTCTTGAGCATTGGCAGCACATTGCTCATGAGTGGCAAGGTCAACCGGTAAGATACTCAACCAAGACGGGGCTTGATATTAAAGTAAAGCCAAGAGTTCGTTGTAACAATGTTACGGATATCATTCATTTAGTGACTCAAGGGCAAGGTGTCGCGAGATTGCCTGATGTTACCGTGCAAAAATATCTCGAACGAGGGGAGCTGGTAAGGATAAAACACCTTGCTATGACGCCTGTGCATGCCATGCATATGTTCGCTAACAAAACACCGTTAAAGGTACAGCTATTTATCAAAACGTTAAAGCAACACTTTAGATTATTGGCGAGTTTCAGTAGAGAATAGCTCTGTTTTATTTCCGACAATTATGACAGGGATAAGGTGCTATTCCTGCAGATTACCGCTAAAATAACGACATCTTTTTAGTTAGTGAACCTGCATTTTGTTTCATTCATTTACTCAGTCAATTCATGACATCCAGCTGCCGGATAAGTTTACGTTTCCGTTTTTCTACCAACCTCATCAGTTAGCTGAGCTGGCGGCAAAGTCATTACAATCGCAATTAAAAGCGCATCAAGGCAAAGGACGAATGTATGGCGTATTAGTGGTACAAAATAATCAACAAGAAATTGGTTATTTAGCTGCTTGTTCAGGTTCTTTTACCGACGAGTTAGGTGGCGAGCAAAACTTAGATATTTTTGTACCTTCAATTTTTACAGGGTTTGACGCCGATAGTTTTTATGGTGAGCAAAGTGCAAAAGTAAACCGTATTAATAGTGAAATTGTCGCTTTAGAGCAACTACCATTATTTAGCTATCTTCAACAGTTAGTGTTGAGCGAAAAAAGCGCTGCTGCCTTTCAAATAACTCGCCAACAACAACAAAACGTTAAACAACGTGAAGCTCGAAAACGAAAACGCATTGAAATCGAGCCAATACTCACAGAAGAAGCAAAAACCAAGGATCCAGAAGGGTTTGCAAAAGCAACACAAGTGAGTATTCAGCTTTCAAGAGAGAGTGTGTTTGAAAAGAAAAAGCTTAATGCCTTAAAAGACTATTGGCAGCAGCGAATTTTAGCGGCAGAGCAGCAATTACAACCGTTTGAACATCAGCTTAAAGCGCTGAAAAAGTCGCGAAAAAAGCTATCTAACCAACTTCAAAGCTTGCTATTTAATCAGTATCAGTTTCTTAACCAAGCAGGCGAAGAAAAAGGGTTAAGTGAGATTTTTGCTCAAGAAGCATTTGGTAAACCGCCTGCTGGCGCAGGCGAGTGTGCCGCGCCTAAATTACTGCAATATGCTTTTGCTAATCATTTAAAACCCATCTGTATGGCGGAATTTTGGTGGGGGCCCGCGGCCAAATCAGAAATTCGCAAGCATGGTCAGTATTACCCTGCATGCCAAGGCAAATGTCAGCCAATTCTAGGCCATATGTTAGAAGGTATGGCGTTAGACCAAAACCCGTTACTTAAAGCACCTGAACCACTTGGCGAAATGGCGATTGTTTACCAAGACGAACATATTTTGGTAGTAAACAAGCCTGCCGAATTGTTGTCAGTTCCGGGTAAACATATCCAAGACTCCGTATATTCGAGAGTGAGAGAGCGCTTTCCTGATGCCAAAGGAAATTTAATACTGCACCGATTAGATATGGCGACCTCTGGATTATTAGTTCTTGCGCTTACGCCACGCGCTCACAAAAAGCTGCAGCATCAGTTTATCGATAAAGAAATTGATAAGCGCTATATCGCTATTGTTGAAGGTCAGGTTGATGAAAACTCTGGGCGCATCGAGTTACCCCTGAAAACCGATATTCTCGACAGGCCAAGACAAATGGTGTGCTTTAACGAAGGAAAGCCTGCGATCACCGAATGGCAAGTCATTTCTCGCACTAAGACAACAACTAAGCTTTCTTTAAACCCAATCACAGGGCGTACTCATCAGCTTAGAGTACACTGTGCCCACCCTGATGGTTTAAACACGGCTATTGTCGGTGATAGTTTGTATGGAAACGCTGCAAATCGCCTACACTTGCAGGCGAAGTACCTAAAATTTAGCCACCCAGTAACCAAAGAAATAATCGAATTTACTTTGCCTGATGAGTTCTAGTAGGCGTTGATTCGTTGCTGTTATCGGCGAGTAAAAGCAATTGGTCACTGACGGTTGCAACGTCGTGATAGTAAACATTATGTTTATCTGTATTCGCGTAAACCACTTTAGTGTTCGTTGATAGTTGCTCCATGTCTGCAATTGCTTGATCAAACATAGCTTTCATGCGAAACCATACCGGTTCTGCACCTTGCCAATATTTTGAAGGTGCGTCACTCATTTTGTTACTCCCTTGTGCCCAAATGAGCACATAAGGTTTGTCATCAAAGTCATTACTTTTAGCGACAAGCTTTTCATTAGCTTTAAGGTCGAGATTTTCAGGGTTTTTAAAAGGGTCAAGCCAATAACTGAGATCCTCTTTTATCTCTTGCTGGAATTTTTCAGAGTAAGTCTCAGTCGCTGGTTGCCATTTATCGATTTTATTCTGCCATTGACCATACTGACTAGGATCAACCAACATGATGGCGTGCACTTGCTTAGGGTATAAGTGGTGATAAAGTCTGACAGGGTATGAGCCGTACGAGTGACCGACCATAATAAACGGTGGCGTTACTTCTGCTTTGGCTAATAAGGCGTTAAGTTGCTTGGCGACATCACCAAAATGATAAGCAGTGGTAGATTTGTCGCTTTTACCTAGGTTTGCACGATCGTAAAGACAAATACGTACTTTATCTTGAACCTTAGCGACGACTTTGCGCCAACCTCCAGAAGAGCCATAGCCATTAAAACCTGAATGAACCACAACTGTTGGTGAGCCCTGTCCATAGCACTCTATGTATAGGTTTGTATCACCAACATCGAAGGCGCCTTTAATAGAAGGAGCTTGGTTTGCCTTAGTAATAAATGAAAGAAATGTGGTGGCAAAAATTGCTGCGCATAATAGTGAATAGCCCCTTTTTTTCATTAGAATATCCTTAAAAATACTTAAAATTCTGTGTGCTGTACTCAAGACGGAACCATGAATAAAAAAGGGTTAAAAAAAAGCCAACCTTGAGAGGTTGGCTTTTAGATGCTCATTTTGAGAGGTTATTTTTTCAATGTTTCAAAAACAAACTCTTTAGGTGGTGTTACACCTTTTAAGTGCTCAACAAAGTAATCCCAACGCTTACGCATCATAAATGGTTCGCGTGCAAAACCATGGCCGCGATTCGGTAGCATGATCATGTCAAAATCTTTGTTAGCTGCAATTAATGCTTCAACAACAACTAAAGTGCTGTATGGCGTAACGTTTGTATCTGTCGTGCCATGTGCGATAAGTAATTTACCTTTTAAGTTTTCAGCGATTAATTGGTTTGCTTGGCTGTCGTAGTTAGTCGTACCGTCTTCGTTGTTAACTAACATACCGTGCCATTTTTCGCCCCACTCGTCAGCATAGTTGCGGTTATCGTGATTACCTGCTTGTGAAACGGCAACACTGTAGAAATCTGGGTACATCAACAATGCACGTGTCGAAGCAAAACCACCGCCCGAGTGACCCCAAATACCAACTTTAGTCGAGTCAATCCACTTGTGCTTTTTCGCTAATTGCTTAATAGCTGCAATTTGATCTGGAATACCGCTATCACCCATGTTGCCATAGTAGAACTCATGGAAAGACTTAGAACGGCCAGGTGTTCCTAATGCGTCAATTTCGATAACGATAAATCCTAATTCAGCGATCGCTTGGTTATCTCCGCGAGAAGCACGGAATTGACGACCACGAATAGAGCCTACTTGAGGACCTGGATATAAGTAGTTTACAACTGGGTATTTCTTCGAAGGATCATAGTTGCTTGGCGTGTACATTAAGCCGTAAATGTCGTGCTCACCGTTACGGTCTTTAGTAACAAATGGCGTAGGTGGTTTCCAGCCAGTAGCCTCAAGCTTACTGATATCCATTGTTTCAAGGGTTAAGCTTGGTTTGCCCTCAGTGCTACGCAAGAAGACAGTTTCTGCTTCGTTGTAAGTAGACACTTGGTCAACGAAGTACTTAGCGTCTTTACTTAACGTAATTCTGTGATGCTTCTTCTCAGGCGTTAGTAAGGTTAAGCCTTTACCGTTTTTGTTTACTTTATATAGGTAGTGGAAGTATGGGTCACCACCTTCGCGGCCAGCGCCAGTAAATAAGATATCGCCCGTGTCTTGGTTAACATCGATAAGTGATAAAACTGTCCAGTCACCTTTAGTGATCTGGTGTTTTACTTTACCTGAGTTACCATCGATTAAGTAAAAATGGCCCCAGTCATCACGTTGAGAGAACCACAAAATTTCGTTGGTTTTATCAAGGTAACGCCATGAGATTTCACCAACGCCTGATTCAAAGAAAGTTTCTTCAGTTTCAGTAAACAGTGTGCGAACTTTACCTGTGTTTGCATCAGCAAAACGCAAGGTCGCTTTCTTGTGATCGCGAGAAGAAGAAACAAAAGCAAAGTGACTGCTGTCTTCTGCCCAATCTATATCAAAAAAGGTACCGTCCCAATCAGCAACATGGTCGGTAATTGTTGAACGGTGATCGTCTGGTGCCATATCAAGCGGAACGATTTTCGCGTTATTTACGTCAATGACGACACGGTGAATTTTGAATATGTGTTCATCGCCTGGTAAAGGGTATTTCCACACGTCAATTTTAGGGTGGCCAACTGCCGTTGAAACAATACCCATATCGCCCACTTTACGACCGTCATGTTTAAAAGTGGCAATTTTTGTTGAGTCTGGCGACCACTTCAGCACAGGCATTCTACCGCGGATCCAACCTGCGTTGTTTGTCGCATAGCCGAAATCTTTAATACCGTCTGTGGTTAGTTGGCTTTCTGTGCCTGATGCGATATCACGTACCCAAAGGTTATAGTCTTTGATGAAAGCAGCTTTTTTGCCATCCGGTGAAACAAATTCGCCGCGTTTTACTGTTTTAGCGTCTTTTTGGCATAAGTAGCTTTGTAATTTACATTGGTACTTTTTGCCTTTCACAGATACAACTAATTTGTTATCACCTGTAAATTTAACGCGAGCAAAAGGTAGTTTGTTTTGATCAATTTCACTCTCGGTGATACGAGCTAGTGACTCTGCCAATTTTTGGTGATCAAATGCCAACGATTTTTTTTGTGTAGCCGCATCTACTTTAAAAAATTGGTGACCCTCAGCAGTTTTGCTTCGGTAAACTAGGGTGTTGTTTTTAGTCCAGCTAGGGTAGTCAACAGTGCCTGTGATTAATTTACTTGTGGTCGCTGACAACTGTTTTTCAGCTCGCTCGTAATCTGCTTTAGTTACCTCAGCAACTGATGAAGCAGATACCAACAAAGCCAATGCCGCTAATGGCAATTGTTTGTTCATCATTTTTAAACCTTTCTCGTTGTAATAAGTGCCTTAAATAAGTGCGTCTATAAAAAGCCTGCACGGAGCTTAGCACATTTTATAAAGATAACCTTACGCTATCGTTAAGTGCCCCCTAATTTGCGACTAATTGTCTGATTTTATCTGGTTAAATTCGACTAAAGTCTAATCAAAAAAGAATAAGATTTAGACTTAGGTCTAATTCCTTTCATTGACTATTCTTTCTAACGTATTAGCGAGAAAAAAAATAAAAATGAAAAAATATATCGAGTGTAGCCAATAGAACGTCAGCTTTCTTTCTGCGGCTATTCACAAAACGGGGAAAGTACAATGAGAATAAACAAAGCACGCTTGCTAGTAGCAACAGGCTTACTGGCGATGGCCAGCCAAGCAAATGCCGGATACGAAATTAAGCTATCAGACAAAGATACCATTACCTTTGGTGGCTATATTCAAGGAGATATTCGTTACATCAACGGTAACGCTATATCGCCACTCACTCAGGATGATTTTTGGATTGGTCATGTGGTTAAAGATGACGTTTCCAATACCAAGTTTTCTGCCAACTCCACACGATTTAATACCAAATATGTTCACGGTGACATCACAGGTTTTATCGAAATGGACTTTTATGGTGGCGACGGCAATGAAATCCTAACTAATTCGCGTCACCCTAGGCTTCGCCACGCATTTATCAAATATAAGAATTGGACGGTGGGTCAAACCTGGTCAACCATGGTCAACACAAGTGCTTTGGCTGAAGCTGCCGATTTTGGTGGGCCACTGGTGGCATCTGCGTTCGTGAGGCAAGATTTAATTCGATACACTAATGGTAACTTTCAAATCGCCCTCGAAAACCCTGAATCTTATGGCGGCTACAAAGGTGAAGCTGGGTATGGTTCGCAAGATTCTATGCCGGACGTTGTTGCTAAATATACCTTTAAAGGCGACTGGGGTAATGTCTCGGTTTCAGGCTTAGCGAGGCAATTAGAAACCGTCGGTGGAAACTCAGAATCTAGTTTTGGCTATGGTATTGCAGGTCGTATTAATACTTTCGGTAAAGATGATTTCCGTTTCCAATTCCATGGTGGAAATACTGGTCGTTATGTTGGTGCTGCTGCAGCAACCGATTTAGTGGGTGAAGAAGTTGAAGAAACGACTTCTATCATGGTGGCTTATCGTCATTTCTGGACTGAAACCCTTAGAACAAACGTGTTTTACGGCAATACGGAAACAGAAGAGTCAGATCGTGACCGTACTCATTGGGGCATCAACATTTTTCAAAACATCACGCCTAAACTTTCTTACGGGTTCGAGTTTGGTAATTTTGAAGCACAAGATTTAGAAGCGGATTCAGATTACGCACAGGTATCTGTTAAATACGTTTTATAAGCAAATCCTTTTTGCGTTAGTTGACCTCTTTTAATGAGGTTCTCCAAGGGAAGCAGTGCTTCCCTTTTTTTTGTGCTTAATCAATTGCTTTAATTTTTTCTAACGTTTTTATTAACTTTAATGGGTTCAACGGCTTATCAATCCATGCATCGACAAGTTTTACGAGTTTTTCATCTTGTATTTGGGTTGAATGAACAATTATTGGTGTTTTTGCATAACGCTTACTTTTTCGTAACTTTTCAATTAGAGAGGCACCTCCGATGCCTGGCATATTGATATCGGTAATAAAAATATCAATGGAATGCTTAGTGGCAAAGTTAATGGCATCTTCTGCGGTTGCTGCCGTATGAACTAAATAACCTAATTTTTCCAAGGTGAACACTAGCATAGCTAATATAGTTCGTGAGTCGTCCACTACTAGTATTGTTTTCTTCATCATTTAGCTTCTTTACTAAGCTTGTTATTTAAACCGTCAATCAAATGGTTAAATCCGTTCGACACTAAACTTCCTGTACTTTCTAATATTCCAGTGCGAACTTTCGATTCTTGAAGTATTCCGTTGATGATGATTGGGGCCTCTGGTGGGAGGTTTTTTAGTTTGGTAATTTGAAGAATCTGCTCTTCTATCGATACGATGATTGCTTTATATTCTGTGTGGTTATATTGGGTTTGTATATCGATGTTTGTTAATTCTTTTTGCGTTGCACTTAGGAGGCGCTTCAGTGTTTTTTGTTGACGTTGATTAACTAGCAAGGATTCTATTCGTTTAATTTCACTGCTTATCAAATTTTTCAATAATGCAATACTGTCAATAAGTTGAGTTTTGCGCTCTCTTCCTTTTGGAAAATTACCAGCGATAATAGAAATGTATTTGTCCCAAAAAAAGACCTTATTTCCCGAATTTATTTGATTACCTGATTTTGGTGCAGACTCTTGAGTAATTAACTTTTCTTCTGAGGCTGATAGAAATTGAGGTGGTACGCTTTTATTATGAGTAATTTCTGTTCGAAGGTGAAACGCACCTGTAATACCTAAGGATGAGAAACTTGTGTCAATGACAGCAAGCAAATCGACTAGTGTTTCACAACTTGCAGCAGCTATTGCAAACTCAGTGATTACGCTTTGGTCGCCATACAATTGCATTGTATTTTCTAACAACTTATTTAGTTCAAGAATTTTTTGAGTTTCATTTACTGGTCCTGTTTGAGCTTCTTCGCTGTTTTCTATTTGAGTGGAACGCTCTATGACCGTTAATTGTTCATGCAATAGCTCTACTTCACTTTCTAGAGAAAAAATACAATGTTCAAACTCAGATATTAGTTTTTCGAGATGCTCTATTTCTAGCAGTTTTTCCTGTAATTCATTTGGAGCTAGGTGGTGGCTAGATTCTACTTCTTTTTCTAGTAAGGTCAGTTCATTTCTTAGTTTTATAATGAAATCTCGTTGTATTTCGTTGTTTTCTCGAAGTAAGCGAATTTGTTGGTTGATACCGTTTTCATCAGACTCACCAACAAAAGAATGCTTTGCATTTGTTAGGAGGTTCAAGTCAAAATCTAATGACTCATCTGAGTTTTCACTTTTTAAGTTTTTTAGGAATTCAATTTCGTTGGTTAACGCTTTTATTTTTTCCTCTAGATGTTCAATTTCTCTATCGGAATCACTTAACGTTGTTTTTAATAAGTTAATGTTTTTTTCGAAATTTTCAGAAGTTAAGTGTTGTGGCTGTAATTGATTTATTAACTCTATTTTTTCTTGATTAAATAGAGAAGCGCCTCCCAGAGATTGGTTAATCTCCCTTATATTCTCAAAAGTTGAATTCACAATATTTGAGGATTGTGTTGGATCAGATAAATCTATTGATTCCAATAAACTAATTTTATGTTTTAGGGACTTGATTTCTTTTTCTTTCTTTCTAGACTCTTTTATTTGCTCTTCAACGCCAAGATTACTAAATACCTGCCTTAGGCTTTGGGTGATTGACAGCCAGTATTTTTTATCGTCATCGATCCACTTTAATGCAATTAACTCAGCTTTAAGATAGTACGCGCGAAGCAGGGCTGACTGACTTTCAATTGAGTCCTGAAGATTAAATTCAAATTGGTTGTGACCAGATAACGATTTATAACGGCCTTTAGATAACTCTTTATGCTCTTTTAAAAACTCGACGATAAAGCGATTAACATTGGAAATAGGGCTGCGCTCAAGTTCTTCAATTTTTTGGTTTAATTGATCAATTTTTTGCTTACTATGCTGTTCTTTTTTGTTCTGGTGGTACCGATTTACAAAAAAAAATAGAACCCAAAAACTTAGTAGTGCTATGTAAATGGAATAAGGTTTAATAAAGGTCACGATTTCAATTTCCTCTACAAAGGGCTAAAAAGACTATTGATCTTGTTTTCAAGACAGTAGTATTCGTTTACTACACTTTGTGCATTGCATAGTTCGTTGGAAATATCTTTCGTATTGATACTTGCTAATTGTTCTTCGACATATTCACAGTAGGAATACAACCTGTCAGCACCTATAAATAAGGCCGATGATTTCAGTTTGTGTAACTCTTTACATACGGATTCAGCATCTCCGCGGAAAATGCCTTTTTCTAAGTCTTTTATTAAAGGTTTATTCTTTTCAATAAAGCTAACTCTTAAAGATGATAGTGCTTCTTTATCATCGCCAATGTACTTCATTGCTGTTTCGTCATTTAACGTTAAGACGTTACAACTAGGCTCTAGAGAACAAACTAATTGATTGCTGGCTAAGCTATTCGCCTGAGATGATTCTTTTTCTGAAAATATCTTTCTTAAAATGATTTTTAAATCTTCTAGCCTAGAAGGTTTAGCAATTACATCATTCATGCCCGATGATTTACAAAGTGATAGGCCTGCTTCTGATACATCGCCCGTCATTCCTATTATGGGCGTATTCTCAGGTGCTTCAGTTTTTCCTGATCTTATTTGTTCAGTCAACATATAGCCATCAAGCTCTGGCATATGACAATCTGTGATAATCAAGTCAAATTGATCTTTCTCAAGTGCGCCAATCGCTTGTCGACCGTTTTCGACAATTTTGTGTTCAAAGGATAATTCGTCTAGTTGGTAAGATATAACATCTTGGTTGTGTCGGTTATCCTCTGCAACTAGTATCTTTATGTGGATTCTGGGTGTTATGTCCTCATCTCTATTTAGCTGCGAAATATTAGTTCTGGCGTTTAATGCGTTTTCGATTTCTCTAACCATTAAAAATGGAATAAAAGGGTTAGTATCAACTTCGATTATTTTAGGCTCTGATTCTTGTAGGTGTACTGTAGACTTTCCTGCAAAAACAAAGAGAGCATCTTGATTTATGCTCGTATCATCAATGAATTTTTCATCATTAGTCACTATTACGTCGTAGTGAGTGCCAACTAATTCTTCGCCGTTGATATTCAGGATGCTTGCTCCTTTCTCACGTAATGCTGCAGCAAAAGGGGTTGATTGCTCTAGAGGCAGATTGTGAATTGCTACACTTAAGTTTAGGAATGGTTTGTTATCATTCAGAATGGTGGGGGATATCAATACTGGAATCGTAACCGTAAATATACTCCCTTCTCCTAATTTAGTATTACAATCAACAGAACCATTGAGAAGCTCGAGTACGCTTTTGACAATAGAAAGCCCTAATCCTGTGCCACCGAATTTTCTGTTGGTGGAGGCATCTGCTTGTGTGAAGGGTTCAAATAAATATTCTAGCTTTTCTTTGTTGATGCCAATCCCATTGTCTTTTACTTGCATCACTAGTTGACTATTTTGCCAGAAAACAACAATTTTGATCTCCCCTTCTTTACTATCGTTGGTGCTTGTAAATTTAATAGCATTTCCTAATAAATTGGTTAATACCTGTCTAATTTTCTGGGGATCAGTGACAATTAATTGAGGAATATTTTCTGAAAATATCGAACTTACCCTCAATTTTTTGTCTTTGATAGCGGAGCTAAAAGAGCAAATCACTTCTGCGATTAGCGACTTAATATCAGTGGTGATTAAGTCGAGTTGTGCTTGATTAGTTTCCAGCTTAGAGTGGTCTAGAATCTCATTAATAAGTACAAGTAGGTTGTCAGCTGAAGAGCGAGAAATATCGACTAAATGAGTATTTTTTTTATTAAGGTTGGAATTAGTCAGTAAGTCTAGCGTCGCAATTATTCCATGCAGTGGCGTTCTAAGTTCATGACTTATATTCGCTAAAAATCGATCTTTAGCTTCATTTGCTTCATTGACTTGGATTAATTGTCGCGTTTTTTCTTCGACTAAATATTCTAATTCTTGTTGATATTTAGCGATTTTCTCCATTTGATGTTTACGCTCAGTAATGTCTTGAGCCGTACCCATGAATTTATCAGGGCTACCATATTCGTCAAAAATGACTTCACCCTCTGCATATATATGCCTTTCTATACCTTCATCGGTTATTATTCGATACTCAATAGAATATCCTTGGCCAGCCAAAGCATTGTCTACTTGTTGCTGAACGCGTTTTTTATCATCGGGGTGGAGTCTCGAGAAAAAAGTAGAATAGCTTGCACTAATCTCAGAAGAAACTCCCCATAGGCGATGCATCTCTTCAGACCAAAAAAGTTGATCTGTCTTAACTAACCACTCCCAGCTGCCCAATTGGGTAAGTTGTTGAGCTTTTGCCAGCCTTTTTTCACTTTCGACAATAGCGTCAAAATTTGATTTTTCTACAGTAATATCTCGTATCTCAAGGCAATATAAGAAATAGCCTTCAATAGACAATTTATTTACCTTTAATTGCACGTCGAAAGTTTCTCTGTTTTTATTGACCCCTTTAATATTGGTTACTTGATTCAAGAAGGTATAGATGGAAGACTTCGGAATATTTAGCTTTTGTCCAAGATCATCTTGTTCAATCTGAAAAAGATTTAAAACGGGTTTTTCGTAAGCATCTACTGAGTTGTAACCGAACATTGTTATGGCTGAATGTGACAGTCCTACTATGTGGAATTGCTCATCAACCAATATGTATGCATCGGTTGCTTTATCATATATCTGTTGGATTATGCTGAGTTCAGTTTGTAGATTTTGTTCATGTTTATATGATTTGTATAAAAGTAAACTAACGCACCAAACAGTTCCTAGGGATAAAAGCTGTCCGTAGCTCATAGATAAATCAATTTGATTAAAAGCTATAGAATTAATCGATATGATAGTGGTCACAATAGGGAAGATTAATATCATTAATGCTGTAACTCTTTCAGCTCTATTCCATCGAATGAAAATAAGAATCGGAAGATAAACAAGCGGAATAAACTGATTATCGGGGTGGGTTACATTAAGCCAAATTGCGACACTTGTTAAACCACATGTAAACAATAGCAATATGGGCATACTTAAGTGCGGATCGCGGCTTACCGTATGGAGCACTTTATCGCTCGATAAATAGCTAAAACTGCGCATTAGTTTGCTCTCCCTTGCTAACTCATCAGATCGATTCCGTTTTGGCTAGGTGATGTATTTCCTTGCAAAATCGACGATTTCTTGTTGCTTGATAGGCTTATTTACGAAATGTTCTGCCCCAATTTGTTCACTATATTCATGAAGTTCAGGCCTAGATTCTCCTGTGACAACAACGACTGGAATATCAACTAATTTTGGATCTGATTTGATGCTTCGTAATAATTCAAAGCCGTCAAAATCAGGTAAGTTATAGTCTAGAAAGATCAACTGAGGTTTGGTTGTATATAAAACTTCACTTGCAGTATTACAGTCTGGCACGATATTTAGCGCTATTTTAAACTGTGATAGTGCTGATTTATAAACCTCCGAGAAAAATGCGTCATCTTCGATTATTAAGACAGATTGAGTGTCAGTTGGGGCTTTTTCTTTTCTTTTTAAAATTGCTTCTTGTATCAATTGATTAAATCGTTTTTCGCTTTTAAATGGGCGACCTATAAAGTATTCGCTGAAAATATTGTCTTGAATAGCTTCAATTGCGTCGTCCTCTTCAAATTCGTCACATAACAATATGATAGTCAAATGAGAGCAATCGGTCTGAGATGTAATTTGTTCAACATCTTGCATTGAATCTTCAATGAATTCATGTGCAATAATGACTGTATTAATTTCTTGCCTATTAACATGATCGATAATATCGCAACAGCTAAATGCAAAATCAAAATATGCGTAAATATTCGAGCACGCACTTGCTATCTGTTGTTTATAAATTTCACAATTACTAACAAATACTATATTTTGCACACGTGAGATCCTTATATATGTGCCTACAAACTTCCAAAAGGAAAATATAACAACCAATTGAAATGAGAACTCGATTATACTTATTTGTACTCTCTATAAGTTTTAGCAGACAATAACAACTTTTTCCAAAGCCAGTTCTCAAACGCCAATTTGATCACTTCTTACGCCATTAGATAATTCATTCTAGATTGTTTTTGCATATATGCTTTATTCGTTTGGCAAATCTTTGTTTTAGATCAATAATTTGATTTTAAGTATTGCATTTAAGTTGGCTAGATCAATGCAATAAGTATCTAGCTAGTCCTTCTGGAAAAATAATTATGAACGTCACCAATAAAGAAGCGTTGTTTGATCAAAATGAACAACTGGTTTCCACGACCGATACGAAAGGTGTAATTACCTATGCTAACGATGCTTTTTGTCGAATTGCTGGTTACAGTGAACAAGAACTTGTTGGTCAAAACCATAACATCGTTAGACACCCTGATATGCCAAAAGCTGCATTTGCCGACATGTGGCAAAAATTAAAACGTGGTGACTCTTGGCGAGGCATGGTGAAAAACCGTTGTAAAAACGGTGACTTTTATTGGGTGGATGCCTACGTGACGCCGCTATACGAAAACAATCAAGTTGTTGGTTATCAATCGGTACGCTGTTGTCCAACCGCACAACAAAAATCTGATGCGACTAATTTGTATAAAGCCATTAACCAAGGTAAATCTTTGGCGGAGTTCTCGACAAACATCACCTTAAAACGAAGCCTTGGCTTGGCGGCAGTTTTAGCTGCCTTTGTCGGCGTAGGCATGATGGCATCGTGGGCAGCGGCTAGCTTAGTATTACTTTTACAAGTGGCGATGATCGCTATTTTCAAAGACGAATTTATTGATATTCCTGCGCAGCTAGAAACATTTCAACAGAAATATGATAGTCCATCTCGTTTGGTATTTTCAGGTAAAGGCATCGCTGCAATGATGCGTTATCCATTCTTAATGCAGCAAGCAAAAGTGCGAACGATTTTGGGGCGTAGCAAAGATTCGGGCCATGGTTTATTGCAGCTTTCGAGTGACTTACAACAAACATCTGAACGCACACTAGAAGGATTGTTTGAAGAAAACTCTCAATTACATCAATTAGCAACGGCAATTACTGAAATGAGCGCAACGGTCGGCGAAGTTAGCCAAAATACTACAGGTGCTTACGATAAAGTGGTTGTGGTGCGTGGTGAATGCCAGCAAGCTATTTCGGTGATTGACAATAGCCAGCAAAAAATCTCAAGTTTAGCCACTGAAGTTGAAAAAGCAGCCGGCACCGCAACTGAACTTGTTACCGATGTTGCCAATATCTCGGATATTATGTCGGAAATTCAGGGGATTGCCGATCAAACTAACTTATTAGCACTAAATGCTGCCATTGAAGCAGCACGAGCAGGTGAGCAAGGCCGAGGATTCGCGGTAGTAGCCGATGAAGTGCGTACCCTTGCTGGTCGTACACAAACAGCGACGGAACAAATTCAAACATCAGTCGTTGAACTTCAGCAAACATTAACTCAATGGAGCGAAATCATGCTAGCAAGTCGTGATGACGCCCATACTTGTGTTGAAGAAACCACAGGTGCTAAACAAGGCATGGATAAAATTAACGGTATGATGGATGAAATAACCGATATCGCCAGTCAAATTGCGACAGCTACTGAAGAGCAAAGTACGGTTGCAGAGCAAATCACGCAAAGTGTCCATGAAATTGACGGCATTTCAAAGCAAAATACTGATAATGCTGAGCAAGTCAATCTCGCAGGCATTAAGGTAAGCGACAGTGCTAAAGAGCTAGATTCACTTAGCTCTACTTTCCGCTAACAATTGTTTTATACCAACTTAATGTCATTGGTATTTCCTTAAAATAAAAAAACAGGCTCTTTGTTGAGCCTGTTTTTTGCCTGATAATCGAGCCTATTATTTTTTAGCTTTGGCAAAAGCTTCAGCAAAGGCATTACCCATTGCAGCATTGTCAGGTGCTTTTTGTTTTGGCTTGGCTTTGTTGGTGTGCTGCTTGGCATGGGGTTTTTGATGCCTAGCCTTGTCAGCCTTACCAGTGTTTTGGTTATGTCGGCCTGCTGGTGCCGCGTCGTCGAGTCGCATGGTTAAGCTAATACGCTTTCTGCCTGCATCTACCTCCGTGACTTTAACTTTAACAATATCACCTGCTTTGACAATGTCGTGAGGATCAGAAATAAATTTGTTGGTCATTGCTGAAATATGCACGAGCCCGTCTTGATGAACACCTAAGTCAACAAAAGCACCAAATTGCGCCACATTAGAGACGACACCTTCGAGTATCATGCCTATTTTTAAGTCGTTGATGGTTTCAACGCCTTCTTTAAACTGAGCAGTTTTAAACTCTGGTCTTGGATCTCGGCCTGGCTTTTTTAGCTCTTCTATAATATCTCGGACAGTGATTTCACCGTATACGTCGTCAGCTAAAGACGCAGCGGTAACTTCGTTAAGCAAACTACCATTGTTGAAAATAGTGCTAACGTCACAAGATAGTGATTGAATGATTTTGTCGACAACAGGATAGGTTTCTGGATGAACACCTGAAGCATCGATGGGATTTTCACCATCTCTAATGCGCAGAAAACCAGCTGCTTGTTCAAACGCTTTTGGTCCTATACGAGCAACTTTTTTGAATTCGCTTCGATTGCTAAAGCGACCATGCTCGTCGCGGTATGCCACCATGTTTTGTGCCATCGTTTTACTTAAGCCGGCAACACGTGAAAGCAGAGCGGCAGAGGCACTATTGGCATCTACGCCAACAGCATTTACACAATCTTCAATAACATCATCAAGACTAGCGGTTAGTTTGCTTTGGCTAACATCATGTTGGTATTGACCAACGCCTATGGCTTTCGGTTCTATTTTTACCAGCTCGGCGAGGGGATCTTGTAAGCGTCTTGCAATAGATATCGCGCCACGAAGTGATACATCGATATCAGGAAATTCATTGGCGGCTAGCTCAGATGCTGAATAAACAGATGCACCTGCTTCACTAACAATCAGTTTTTGTACCGATTTTCCTTCAAGCGCTTTGATAACTTCAGACACTAATTTGTCACTTTCGCGAGACGCTGTACCATTACCAACAGCGATTAACTCTACTTTATGCTGGCGGCATAAATTAACCAAGGTGCGTACGGACTTGTCCCAGTTATTCTGAGGTTCGTGAGGGAATATCGTCGCTGTGTGTAACAATTTACCTGTGGCGTCTACAACGGCAATTTTACAGCCGGTTCGGTAGCCAGGATCTAGCCCTAATGTTGCTTTTGCGCCTGCTGGCGCTGCCATTAATAAGTCTCGTAAATTCTTAGCAAAGACTTCGATAGCGTCAATTTCGGCACTATCGCGCAATTTGCCCAATAGCTCAGTTTCTAATTGCGGACCAATCTTGCTTTTCCAGCCTTGACGGATCACTTTTTCAATAAAAGGAGCTGCCGCTTGTTGAGTCAGGTTTAAATGTAAATGCTGGCGAATGGTATCTTCTGCTAATACTGCTGCTTCGTCTGCGTCTGCTGCAGGTCGAATGGCAAGCTGTAAAAATTGTTCATTGCGGCCTCTGAGCATAGCCAGCGCACGATGAGAAGGTACTTTTTTGTATAACTCACTGTGCTCGAAGTAGTCTTTATATTTTTGTGCTTCTTGTTGTTTCTTCTTTACAACTTTACAGTGTAACCAACCTTTTTGCTCAACTAAGCGTCTGAGTTTTTGAATAAGATCCGCATCTTCAGCCATGCGTTCAATAAGAATAGATTGAGCACCATCTAAGGCAGTAGCGACATCTTCAATATTGTTATCCGCACTGACAAACTTAGCGGCTGCTGCTTCTGGGTCGGTGTTTAGTTGGCTAATCAATAGATCCGCCAATGGGCTAAGGCCGGCTTCAATGGCAATTTGACCTTTAGTACGTCGTTTTGGTTTAAAGGGTAGATAAAGATCTTCTAGTCGGGTTTTGTTATCAGCGCTAAGTAGCGCTTCTTTTAACGCAGGAGTTAACTGACCTTGCTGTTCAATATTGGTCAAAATGACATTCCTACGATCATTTAAGTCACGTAAGTAAGTTAATCGTTGAGCGAGTTGCCGTAACTGCTGATCATCAAGGCCTTGCGTCGCTTCCTTTCTGTAGCGTGCAATAAATGGCACGGTCGCGCCATCGTCAAGTAAGGTAATAGCGGCGTTAACTTGTTGAGGTTTTACTGCAAGCTCTTGTGCAATTTGTGTGGCGACTGCCGACATACTCAGATCCCATTTTTTTATTCTGCAAAACAAGAGAAATATAGGGGCTTAAATCCAATAATCCAAGGCACCAAGGCAAATAAAAGCAATCAAGAGAAAGATGAACGGCCTGGTTTGAAGTCTTTTTAACTTGTGGCTTTACACAAGATATTTGCTGTTTTTTTATAATTTTTTCTTAGGTTTACATCAACAAGCGCATAGTTTATATTACTTTTACTTACATTTTGTTACAAGCTATTAACTTTTTCGTAGCAAAGTCTATATCTGCACTACAAGGATGTTAAATGAACTTTATAACACTTCGCGCTTTAGTCCTTAGTCTTGTCTTTGTACTATTTTCTATTGAGGCTTTTGCTGATGTTAGTGGTGGCGACCGTCCAAGGACTCCAGCAAGGCCCTCTGCTCAACTGGTTGGAAGTAATTCGATTCAGCTTTCGTGGAGTGTTTCTTTCAATGCGCAAACCGCTGATGTTAAAGAATATAAAAATGGAAGTTATGTTAGAACAATCTCTTATCCTGCCTTTGAATCGCCCGTACTCTTCTCTAACTTAGCAGCGGGTAGTAGTTATGAATATCAAGTACGAGCCTGTAACTTTAGTGGATGCAGTAGTTACTCTTCTAAAAGTTCGAGTTTGACGGTGCAAGCATTGGTGGCCAAGCCAAGTATTTCGCCAAATGGTGGCACATATGATGTGTCTAGACAGGTTACGTTAACACCAAATACCAGTGGCTCGACAATTTATTACACCACTAACGG
>NZ_JBVVBK010000013.1:0-20631 GCF_055786205.1 Thalassotalea coralli
TTACGCTTCGCAATCCGTGAAGGTGGCCGTACAGTAGGTGCTGGTGTTGTATCTAAGATCATCGACTAATATCGATTCTTAGTTCACATCGAACATCTAGAAAAAGAGCGCTTAGGCGCTCTTTTTTATTTTTGGCCACCGAGCGGACGTGAAGACCGAGCATGTTAAGAAATTGGTCACAGTTGACCAATTTTAGTAAACGAGGGCGAGGAGCTCTGCGACGATGCTGAGAGCCGTACAGTAGGTGCTGGTGTTGTATCAAAAATCATTGACTAATGATTTTTAAACAACCCAAGAAAAAGGTCGCGTAAGCGGCCTTTTTTGTGCGCCTACGAAAAGTACGGACAGCTTCACGGTGTTCCGTGATGAGGAATACGTTAAGGAAAATGTCCCAATGGACATTTTTTAGTATTGCCCGAAGAGCTCTGCTCGTAGGATAAATCATTAATGATTTACGTAAGCCGTACATACTAAAACAGCTTCCTCGTCAATTGCCTTAATACAAACCACTAAGCTCTTTGGAAAAGCTCTTTACTACTCCGTACTTTTTCGCGCGTCGAGAACTTCTTTTTTACGCTTCTTTATCGTGGCGAGTTGTTCGCTGTTTATACCCTTGGTGCTAAGTGCCTTGTCAAGCGCTAAAATGGCTTGGTTTAGTTGGCCTTTTTGTTGATACGCAACTGCCAAACTATTGTAACAGTTAATACACTGCGGATGGTTTTCTATATTTAATTTAAAAAGGGCGATAGCTTCATCTGGATTGTTTTTGCTTCGAAGCTGATAGAACCCGGCTTGATCGATTAACGACTCGAGAGGTTTGATAGCATAATTAAACCTTTTTGAGAGCATATAATAGTATTCATTTATCGCGTTTAACCCGCTGCTAAATGGCTCAAAAGGAACATACCAAGGCTCGTAAAGGTTGCGTAGCGCTTGGAAATTGCCCACTACAGGGGTTGTTATGTGTTTTTCATTATCAAAAAAATCTACTTTATAAATAAGTCCTTGCGGTACTTTGGCATCTAACGCTTGTTTTAACTCTTTAACAGAGCTTCTCATACCTAATCCACTGGGATGATCACTTTTCAACCCTTCATCACCGATATTGACGTATAAGTAGTTTTTATGTTCTTTAGTATCTCTGATGAACGAAATAACATCTTTGGTGGTTTGTTTATCGTTGTAAAAAAGAGAAGGGCTATATGCAAAATGGGCTTGAAACAAATCAGGTCTAGTGTGAAAAGAGTGTAAAACCAAAAGACCGGCTAAAGAGCTACCGCTTATTATTCTAAATTTCTCAGTACTGTATTCTTTTTCAATATGGGGTATTAACTCTAACTCTAGGAAGTTGAGAAATTGGTTTGCGCGACCAGAATCTTTGCGCCTTGGATCTTCACTTGGGGTAAAGTCTCGCCACCTTGTGCTACTTGATTTACTTGCAATGCCAATGACGATAACTTCGGGCATCAACTCTGCTTGTGGTAGGTAGTTTACTGCTGCGGTAGTATGAGCAAAATTTGTTGCTCCATCGAGTAAATAAATGACAGGGTAGCGTTTATTTCTAGAATAATTCTCGGGTAAATTTATCCAAAGCTCACGCTCTTCCTTAAGTATTTTAGAGGCAAAGGTTGTTTTAAAACCGAGGTTGATTTGTTCTTGATTGCTCTTAGCTATAGATTGAAAACAAACGAAAATTAGCATCAAGATAAATAATAAAACCGATCTCATCTCATAGTTCCTTCTTAATTATTATTAGTTCGGGTTAATTTTTTGTTAACTTTTTCTTAACCTACTAATTGCTTCGTACTAAGTCAACGACAGGACAGAATGAAATTTAACCAAACATATTAGCTTTCCACATTTTTTCCACAATTTTTGGTTATATTTGCACCAGCCTTGGAGCGGCTTTTCGTTAGGTAGGCTTATAAATCTTCTAGCGGAACTAATTGCAGGAAGTTGTGAAGTGGTGCTCTTGAGGTAAAGTTAAGTATGAAAAAGTTGGTGACTGTTATTTATTATTCTGAGCAATCTTTGGAGCTTCACAGCGATTGTGCAGAGTTTAGTGTTAACGATAATGGCCGGGTAATTATTCCTGAGCAGTTCAAGAAAGGTAAATCTATTGTCGCTGTGTGTGAAGGAGAGATTAGCATTTTAAACAAAATTGGTGATCGAATCGTTGGTCACGACCAGTTTTTAATCGAAAATAAAACTAATTCTATACCCCTATAACAATTTCACTTGAGTAAATAAATTGACTCAGTATAATAGCCCCTCACTTCTCGAGTATCTCTTATTTCCCAAACAAACTAAGACATCACCCGACAAGTGTAACTAAAATTAGTTGAATTTAGGGGTATAGTTCCAATTGGTAGAACAGCGGTCTCCAAAACCGACGGTTGGGAGTTCGAATCTCTCTACCCCTGCCAAATTTTTAAGTACGTTAATGATTAACGTCTTTTGCTTGAATATAAGCAGTTAATTAAACAGGTAATAGTATGAACGCAAGTACAGAAAACCCTACAGGTGGTTCTCTAGACTCAGTAAAATGGGTAATTGTTGTGCTTTTATTAGCGGGCGCAGTTGTTGGTAACTACATGTTTGCCGAGCAATCAGTATTGTTTAGAGCGATTGGTGTTGTTGCTGCAGTTATCATTGCAGGCCTAATTGCTGGTCAAACAGAAAAAGGTCGCACTTTCATTACCTTCGCAAAGGAAGCTCGTACAGAAACTAGAAAAGTTGTTTGGCCAACGCGTCAAGAAGCGATTCAAACAACGGGTATCGTTTTAGTAGCAACTTTAATTATGTCATTAGTGTTATGGGGTCTAGACTCTGTATTATTTGAAGTTGTTGGCTTTATTACCGGCGTACAGGTGTAAAAATGTCTGAAGAAAATAGCGTAACTGAAAGCACGAAACCTAAACTTCGCTGGTATGTTGTACAAGCGTTTTCAGGTTACGAAGCACGTGTTCAAAAAACTCTAATCGAGCACATTGAAATCCATGGCTTAGAAGATAAGTTTGGTCAAATTCTAGTACCGACTGAAGAAGTAGTAGAAATGCGTGCAGGTCAAAAACGTAAGTCTGCTCGAAAATTCTTCCCTGGTTATGTGCTAGTTGAAATGGCGATGGATGAAGAAGCGTGGCATTTAGTTAAGTCTGTTCCACGTGTATTAGGTTTTATCGGTGGTACATCAGATCGCCCTATGCCTATCACGCAAAAAGAAGCGGATCGTATTTTACAGCGTCTAGAAGACAGCGATGCGCCTAAGCCTAAGACATTGTTTGAAGTGGGTGAAGTGGTGCGTGTAATCGACGGTCCATTTGCTGACTTTAACGGTGTTGTTGAAGAACTTGATTACGAGAAAAACCGTATTAAAGTATCAGTACTTATCTTTGGTCGTTCAACGCCAGTTGATCTTGAATTCGGTCAAGTTGAAAAGGGCAACTAGTTAATTTTAACTATCCTTAAAAAAGATCTTGAATCGGCAGCGATGATTAATTTATAATCCGCTGCCGTTTTTATTTGTGTTGATGAAAATTGACGCGAAAAACGCAAAAATTTTAACCCGGGGAGCTAACACTTACCTAAGTGTTGTGTTCGGAAGAACTAGCGATAATACCCATAACTAAGGTAATTAAAGATGGCTAAAAAAGTCGAAGCTTTAATCAAGCTACAAGTTGCTGCTGGTGCAGCAAACCCGTCACCACCAGTTGGTCCTGCACTAGGTCAACACGGTGTAAACATCATGGAATTCTGTAAAGCATTTAACGCAAAAACAGATTCTCTTGAGAAAGGCGCTCCAGTTCCAGTAGTAATTACTGTATACAACGACCGTTCTTTCACGTTCGAAACAAAAACTCCACCTGCTTCTTACTTACTTAAGAAAGCGGCTGGCATCAAGTCAGGTTCAGGTCGTCCTAACACTGAGAAAGTTGGTACTGTTACACGTGCACAACTTGAAGAAATCGTTAAGACTAAAGAACCAGACTTAACAGCAGGTTCTATGGACGCTGCAGTACGTACAATCGCGGGTTCTGCTCGTGCAATGGGTTTAGTGGTAGAGGACTAATCAATGGCTAAATTATCAAAGCGCGCTCGTCTTATCCGTGAAAAAGTAGACGTATTAAAAGATTACGAAATCAACGAAGCATTAACGCTTTTAAAAGAATTAGCGACTGCTAACTTCCGTGAAAGTGTGGACGTTGCTGTTAACCTTGGTATCGATGCTCGTAAATCAGACCAAAACGTTCGTGGTGCTACAGTTTTACCACACGGTACTGGTCGTGACGTTCGCGTTGCAGTGTTTACTCAAGGCGCTAACGCTGACAAAGCTAAAGAAGCTGGTGCAGACGTAGTTGGTATGGAAGACTTAGCTGAGCAAGTTAAAGCTGGCAACATGGACTTTGACGTAGTAATCGCTACGCCAGACGCAATGCGTGTTGTTGGTCAGTTAGGCCAAATCTTAGGTCCACGTGGCCTTATGCCTAACCCTAAAGTTGGCACAGTTACTCCAGACGTTACTACTGCTGTTAACAACGCTAAAGCTGGTCAGATTCGTTACCGTAACGACAAGAACGGTATCATCCATACTACTATCGGTAAGGTTGATTTCGACGACGCTAAATTAAAAGAGAACCTAGAAGCATTATTAGAAGCGCTTAAGAAAGCTAAGCCTGCTAATGCTAAAGGTCAATTTATCAAGAAAGTTTCTGTTTCTACTACTATGGGCGCTGGTGTTTCAGTTGACCAAGGTAGCTTAGTACTTTAATTTTTTGATATTGCTTTTATAAGCTTTACGTGGGCGGATTTATAGACTATAATTTCGCCCCTTAAATTTTGGTAGGTGTCGTTATTTATTTGATTATCAAATTAAATTATACGACCCCGTCAAAGACCGCAGGAGTGTTTATTCCTTTTGGACTAAATACTTAATAGTTTCCTGCGTAGATGGTGATTACCCAGATATTTCCTTAAATTTCTGGCTCTCGCCGTAAAGACTTCAAGGAAACTTGAAGATATGTTAATACCGGAATATCCGGTTGAACCAGGAGTTAAAGCCAATGGCTATCAATCTTGATGACAAAAAAGCAATTGTTGCTGAAGTTCAAGAAGCTGCCACTGGCGCTCAGTCAGCTGTAATCGCGGATTCTCGCGGTGTTACAGTTGAAGCAATTACTACTTTGCGTAAAGAAGCTCGTGAAAATGGCGTATGGATGAAAGTTGTCCGTAACACATTAGCACGTCGCGCATTAGAAGGTACTGAATTTGAGTGTGTTGTTGATACACTTAAAGGTCCTTCATTAATTGCATTTTCAAACGAGCATCCAGGTGCAGCAGCGCGTTTATTCTCTGACTTCGCTAAAACTAACGAAGCATTTGAATTAAAAGCTGCGGCATTCGAAGGTAACGCTGTAGACGTAAATATGTTAGCTAAGCTACCTACTTACGACGAAGCAATTGCACGTTTAATGAGCGCTATGAAAGAAGCATCTGCAGGCAAACTTGCCCGCACTCTTGCTGCAGTACGCGATCAGAAAGAACAAGAAGCTGCATAATCGTTGCTTGGCAACATTCGCTTTTTGTATTAATAGTTATTATCACAGCCAAATGGCTGTCACTTAAACAGGAAATTAAAGATGTCTATTTCTAAAGACGATATCCTAAATGCTATTGCTGAAATGTCAGTAATGGACGTTGTTGAATTAGTAGAAGCAATGGAAGAGAAGTTCGGCGTATCTGCTGCAGCTGCTGTTGCTGTAGCTGGCGGTGACGCTGGTGGTGCTGCTGAAGAGCAAACTGAATTCGACGTAATCTTAACTGGTTTCGGCGATAAGAAAGTTGCTGTAATCAAAGCAGTACGTGGTGCTACTGGTCTTGGCCTTAAAGAAGCGAAAGAGCTTGTTGAAGGTGCACCTAAAGCACTTAAAGAAGGCGTTGACAAAGCAGAAGCTGAAGCTCTTAAAGAAGAACTTGAAGCGGCAGGCGCAACTGTTGAACTTAAATAATCTGTTTAACGACAGATTATTTGCCTGAAAAGGCAATGGCTGGTGATTTAAACGTCACCGGCCTTTTTGCGCTAAAGAAGTTCGTTTTTTAAAAAGCTATGATAAGAGGTTTTTTTTTAAACGAAAACAGTGCATTATTTGATGTGAAAACATCACAGCAATACCCTGTCTGATACCAATTGGATTAGATAAGTGGTCAAAATAACAATTATTATTATGATCAATTATTTAGTCCAATTGGTATTTTTAAGGCAGATTCGGCCATAACCAGCTAGCTGAGGAACCCCATGGTTTACTCTTATTCTGAAAAGAAACGAATTCGAAAGGACTTTGGTAAAAGCGCGCAAGTAATGGATTACCCATTCTTGTTGTCAATCCAACTCGAATCTTTCCGAAAGTTTATTGATATTGATCCTTCTGGTGAAACAGGTTTAGAAGCCGCGTTTCGTTCTATTTTTCCAATTAAAGCTTATTCTGGTAGCTCTGAATTACAATTCGTTAGCTATCGCTTAGGCGAACCACTATTTGACGTTAAAGAGTGTCAAATTCGTGGCGTAACATATTCAGCTCCGCTTCGCGTTAAATTACGCTTAGTCATCTACGATAAAGATGCTCCAGCGGGTACTGTAAAAGATATCAAAGAACAAGAAGTATATATGGGTGAAATCCCATTGATGACCGACAACGGTACGTTTGTTATCAATGGTACAGAGCGTGTAATCGTATCTCAATTACACCGTTCTCCAGGCGTATTCTTCGATCACGATAAAGGTAAAACTCACTCTTCGGGTAAAGTGCTTTATAATGCACGCGTTATTCCTTATCGTGGTTCTTGGTTAGATTTCGAATTTGACCCTAAAGATAACCTATTCGTACGTATAGACCGCCGTCGTAAGTTACCGGCGTCAATTATCTTACGTGCATTAGATTTCTCTTCTGAAGAAATCTTAGACATTTTCTACGACACAACCGGCTACGAAATCAAAGGCGATAAGCTAATCATGGAACTTGTTCCTGAGCGCTTACGTGGTGAAACTGCGACTTTTGATATCAAAATGCCAAATGGCGACGTTTTGGTAGAGCAAGGCCGACGTATTACCGCTCGTCATATTCGTACTTTATCTAAAGAAAATGTATCTGAATTAGAAGTACCAGCAGAATACATCGTAGGCAAAGTGCTTTCTAAAGCTTACGTTGACGAGTCAACAGGTGAAGTAATCGCTGAAGCAAATGCTGAGATTACACTTGAGCTATTAGCTGCTTTAAGCCAAGCAGGTCACAAGCAAATTGATACTTTATATATGAACGAGTTCGATGTTGGTTCATATATGTCTGATACTCTGCGTATCGATTCATCAACAAACCGTTTAGAAGCGCTTGTTGAAATCTATCGCATGATGCGTCCTGGTGAGCCACCAACAAAGGATGCTGCAGAAGCATTATTTGCTAACTTATTCTTCTCTCTAGAGCGTTACGACCTTTCAAATGTTGGTCGTATGAAGTTCAACCGTCGTGTTGGTTTCGAAGATTCTAAGGGCGAAGGCACACTTTCTAACGACGATATCATCCAAGTAATGAAAACTTTGATCGATATTCGTGACGGTAAAGGCGAAGTGGATGATATTGACCACTTAGGTAACCGTCGTATTCGTTCAGTTGGTGAAATGGCTGAAAACCAATTCCGTGTAGGTTTAGTTCGTGTTGAGCGTGCTGTACGTGAGCGTCTATCTTTAGGCGACTTAGATGCAGTAATGCCACAAGATCTTATCAATGCTAAACCTATCTCTGCTGCGGTTAAAGAATTCTTTGGTTCATCTCAACTTTCACAGTTCATGGATCAAAACAACCCGTTATCAGAAGTAACACACAAGCGTCGTATCTCAGCATTAGGCCCAGGTGGTCTTACGCGTGAACGTGCAGGCTTCGAAGTACGTGACGTACATCCAACTCACTATGGTCGTGTATGTCCAATCGAAACGCCTGAAGGTCCAAACATCGGTTTGATCAACTCGCTTTCTTGTTATGCGCGTACTAACGATTACGGTTTCTTAGAAACGCCATACCGTAAGATCGTTGATGGCGTTGTTACTGACGAAGTAGATTACTTATCTGCAATCGAAGAAGGTAACTTCGTGATCGCACAAACGAACGCGGAAGTTGATGAAGACGGTAAACTAAAAGACGGTCTAGTACCATGTCGTCACAAAAACGAATTTACGTTAATGTCTGCTGAACAAGTTCAGTACATGGACGTTTCTCCTCAGCAAATCGTTTCTGTGGCAGCATCGCTTATTCCATTCCTAGAACACGATGATGCTAACCGTGCCTTGATGGGCTCGAACATGCAACGTCAAGCGGTTCCTACGTTAAAAGTAGACAAGCCACTTGTTGGTACTGGTATGGAGAAGATCGTAGCAGTTGACTCTGGTGTAACTGCTGTTGCAAAACGTGGTGGTGTTATCGACTACGTAGATGCTTCTCGTATCGTTGTTAAAGTTAACGAAGATGAAATGGTTGCTGGTGAAGCAGGTATTGATATCTACAACTTAACTAAGTACACACGTTCTAACCAAAACACTTGTATTAACCAACGTCCTACTGTTCGTCAAGGCGAACCAGTTATTCGTGGTGATGTACTAGCGGATGGTCCTTCTACTGACTTAGGTGAATTAGCACTTGGTCAAAACATGCGTCTAGCATTCATGCCTTGGAATGGTTACAACTTCGAGGATTCGATGCTACTTTCTGAGCGCGTAGTTCAAGAAGACCGTTTCACGACTATTCACATTCAAGAACTTAGCTGTATCGCTCGTGATACTAAGCTAGGTGCTGAAGAAATTACACCAGACATTCCAAATGTTGGTGAGTCGGCATTAAGCAAGCTTGATGAATCAGGTGTTGTTTACATTGGTGCTGAAGTGAAAGGCGGTGACATCTTAGTAGGTAAAGTAACGCCTAAAGGTGAAACGCAATTAACGCCAGAAGAAAAACTTCTACGTGCAATTTTCGGTGAGAAAGCAGCTGATGTTAAAGATAGCTCTTTACGTGTACCTAACTCTGTTTCAGGTACTATCATCGATGTTCAAATCTTCACACGTGATGGTGTAGAGAAAGACAAGCGTGCATTAGAAATTGAAGAAATGCAGCTTAAAGAAGTTAAGAAAGATTTAGGTGATGAGTTCTCTATCTTAGAAGATGGTATTTATGCTCGTGCTAAGAAACTTCTTCTTTCTGCCGGTTTAAATGAAACTGACTTAAACAGCATGTCTCGCGACAAGTGGTTAGTTCAAAATCTTAGCGACGAAGGCCAACAGTCTGAGCTTGAGCAAATCGCCGAGCAATACGATACCATCAAAGCTGACTTCGATAAGAAATATGAAATCAAGCGTCGTAAGATCACTCAAGGTGATGATTTAGCACCGGGCGTACTTAAGATTGTTAAAGTATACCTAGCTGTTAAACGTCGTATTCAACCTGGTGATAAGATGGCTGGTCGTCACGGTAACAAGGGTGTTATCTCAAACGTTGTTCCTGTGGAAGACATGCCATACGATGAAAATGGTGTTCCGGTAGATATCGTACTTAACCCATTGGGTGTACCATCTCGTATGAACATCGGTCAGATCTTAGAAACTCACTTAGGTATGGCGGCACGCGGTATCGGTGAAAAGATTGACCGTATGATTAAGGCGCAACAAAAAGTTGAAAAACTACGTAGCTTCTTAAAAGAGGTTTATGAGTTAGGCGAATCACGTCAAGAAGTTGATATCGATAACTTCTCTGATGACGAGATTATGCGTCTTGCACAAAACCTACGTGAAGGTTTACCGATTGCTACACCTGTATTCGACGGTGCTAGCGAAAGAGAAATTAAAGACCTGTTTAAGCTTGCTGATATGCCAGAAAGCGGTCAGTTCAACTTAACGGACGGTCGTACTGGCCGTAGGTTTGAGCGTCCTGTAACTGTAGGTTACATGTACATGCTGAAACTGAACCACTTAGTTGACGACAAAATGCATGCTCGTTCTACTGGTTCTTACAGTCTTGTTACTCAACAACCGTTGGGTGGTAAGGCGCAATTCGGTGGTCAGCGTTTCGGTGAGATGGAGGTATGGGCATTAGAAGCATACGGTGCTGCCTATACTCTACAAGAAATGTTGACGGTTAAGTCGGATGACGTAAATGGTCGTACTAAGATGTACAAGAACCTTGTTGACGGCGATCACCGCATGGAGCCAGGTATTCCTGAGTCATTCAATGTATTACTTAAAGAAATCCGTTCTTTAGGTATCAACATTGAATTAGACGAAGAATAGTTGGACCTAGCGTAGCTGAGCAGAATCAGTAAGCGGAGAAGGCGCAAATAAGAAAATGAGCGCCTTCTTCTCAAGATTAACTCCGACAGGAGAGATAGTGTGAAAGATTTACTTAAGTTTCTTAAGCAACAAAATCAAACTGAAGAATTCGATGGTATTCGCATCGGATTAGCTTCTCCAGATATGATCCGTTCATGGTCATACGGTGAAGTTAAAAAGCCTGAGACAATTAACTATCGTACGTTCAAGCCTGAGCGTGACGGCCTTTTCTGTGCTCGTATCTTCGGCCCAGTAAAAGATTACGAATGTCTTTGTGGTAAGTACAAGCGTCTTAAGCACCGTGGTGTAATTTGTGAAAAGTGTGGCGTTGAAGTTACATTAACAAAAGTTCGTCGTGACCGTATGGGTCATATCGAATTAGCGAGTCCAGTCGCTCACATTTGGTTCCTTAAGTCACTGCCATCACGTATCGGTCTATTACTAGACATGACACTTCGTGACATTGAGCGTGTACTTTACTTTGAATCATACGTGGTAACAGAGCCAGGTATGACAACGCTTGAAAAGAGCCAAATTTTAACAGAAGAAGAGTACTTAGATGCACTAGAAGAGCACGGTGACGAGTTCGATGCACTAATGGGTGCAGAAGCGGTATTAGCACTTCTTCAACAAATCGATTTAGAAGGCGAAATTTCACAAATGCGTGAAGAGTTACCTGAAATCGGTTCTGAAACTAAGCGTAAGAAAATCACTAAGCGCTTGAAGTTAATGGAAGCATTCGCTCAGTCAGGCAACAAGCCTGAGTGGATGATCATGTCTGTTCTTCCAATTCTTCCACCAGATTTACGTCCTCTAGTTCCACTAGATGGCGGTCGTTTTGCTACGTCTGATTTGAACGACCTTTACCGTCGTGTAATCAACCGTAACAACCGTTTGAAGCGTCTATTAGACCTAGTTGCACCAGACATTATTGTACGTAACGAAAAACGTATGCTTCAAGAGTCTGTTGATGCACTTCTTGATAACGGTCGTCGTGGCCGTGCAATTACTGGTTCAAACAAACGTCCATTAAAATCACTTGCTGACATGATTAAAGGTAAGCAAGGTCGATTCCGTCAAAACCTTCTAGGTAAGCGTGTTGACTACTCAGGTCGTTCTGTAATCACAGTAGGTCCAACGTTACGTCTTCACCAATGTGGTCTTCCTAAGAAGATGGCTCTTGAGCTATTCAAGCCATTCATCTACGGTAAGTTAGAAGCTCGTGGTTTAGCGACAACAATTAAAGCAGCTAAGAAATTAGTTGAGCGCGAAGGCGCAGAGGTATGGGACGTATTAGACGAAGTAATTCGTGAGCATCCAGTACTACTTAACCGTGCACCTACACTTCATAGACTGGGTATCCAAGCATTCGAACCAGTTCTAATCGAAGGTAAAGCTATTCACTTACATCCATTGGTTTGTGCGGCGTATAACGCTGACTTCGATGGTGACCAAATGGCGGTACACGTACCATTAACGCTAGAAGCTCAGTTAGAAGCTCGTGCATTAATGATGTCTACTAACAACGTTCTTTCTCCAGCGAACGGTGACCCAATTATCGTTCCTTCACAAGACGTTGTATTAGGTCTGTACTACCTTACACGTGAACGTGTAAACGGTTTAGGTGAAGGCATGGTATTCGCTGATACGAAAGAAGCTGAAAAAGCTTACCGTACCGGTGTAGCTGAACTTCACGCTCGCGTAAAAATTCGTATTACTGAATACATTCGTAACGACGAAGGTGAGCTAGTCGCTCATACTAACTTACGTGATACTACTGTTGGTCGTGCTATTTTATGGCAGGTTTGTCCAAAGGGCTTACCTTACTCATTAATTGACCAACCGCTTGGTAAAAAGCCAATTTCTAAGCTGATTAACCATGCATACCGTAGCTTAGGTCTTAAAGACACCGTTATTTTTGCTGACCACATCATGTATACAGGTTTCCATTACGCGATGGTAGCTGGTGCATCGGTTGGTATCGACGATATGGTTATTCCTGATGAGAAGTACACCATTATCGACGGTGCTGAAGCTGAAGTTGAAGAAATTCAAGCACAGTTCGAGCAAGGTCTTGTAACGGCTGGTGAGAAATACAACAAAGTTATCGATATCTGGTCATCTGCTAACGAAAAAGTATCGAAAGCGATGATGGATAACCTTTCTAAAGAGCAAGTTGAAAACCGCGAAGGTGAGATGGAAGAGCAAGATTCTTTCAACTCAATCTACATGATGGCGGACTCGGGTGCTCGTGGTAGTGCGGCACAAATTCGTCAGCTAGCGGGTATGCGTGGTCTAATGGCTAAGCCGGATGGCTCAATCATCGAAACGCCAATTACTGCTAACTTCCGTGAAGGTCTAAACGTACTTCAGTACTTCATCTCAACTCACGGTGCGCGTAAAGGTCTTGCCGATACGGCACTTAAAACAGCTAACTCGGGTTACCTAACTCGTCGTCTAGTTGATGTTGCACAAGATTTAGTTGTAACTGAGCACGATTGTGGGACCGAAGAAGGTATCTTAATGACTCCACTTATCGAAGGTGGTGACGTTGTTGAACCATTACGTGAGCGTGTTCTAGGTCGTGTTGTAGCTGAAGATGTATTAATCCCAGGTACAGAAGACGTATTACTTCCGCGTAACACATTAATTGATGAAAAATTATGTGACACGTTAGAAGAGCATTCTGTAGACCAAGTTAAAGTACGTTCAATTATTACTTGTGCGACTGACTTTGGTATTTGTGCACACTGTTACGGTCGTGATTTGGCTCGTGGTCATATGATTAACCAAGGTGAAGCGGTTGGTGTTGTAGCTGCTCAATCAATTGGTGAGCCAGGTACACAGTTAACGATGCGTACATTCCACATTGGTGGTGCGGCATCTCGAGCGTCAGCTGAAAACTCTGTTCAAGTTAAGAACACGGGTACATTGAAGTTACAAAACGCTAAGTTTGTAAATAACTCTGAAGGTCATGCGGTAATTACTTCACGTTCAACAGAGCTTACTGTTATCGATGAACTAGGTCGTGAGAAAGAGCGTTATAAAGTGCCTTATGGTACAACATTAGCGAAAGCCGACGGTGAAGCAATTAGCGCTGGTGAAGTGGTCGCAAACTGGGACCCTCATACTCACCCGATCATCACTGAGGTAGCGGGTAAGATCAAATTTGTTGACCTTGTAGAAGGTTTAACAATGACTCGTCAAACAGATGAGTTAACAGGCCTATCTAGCATCGTGGTAACAGATGCTGGTCAACGTAGCTCTGCGGGTAAAGAAATGCGCCCTATGGTTAAGCTAGTTGACGCTAAAGGTAACGATGTAATGATCGCTGGTACTGAAATTCCAGCACAATACTTCTTACCAGGTAACGCGATTGTTAACCTAGAAGATGGTGCAGAGGTTAATATCGGTGATGCGTTAGCACGTATCCCACAAGAGTCTTCGAAGACTCGTGATATTACCGGTGGTCTTCCACGTGTTGCTGACTTATTTGAAGCGCGTAAGCCGAAAGAGCCTGCAATTCTAGCAGAGAAAACGGGTATCATTGGTTTCGGTAAAGAAACTAAAGGTAAGCGTCGTTTATTAATCACGCAACCAAGCGGTGAAGTATACGAAGAGATGATTCCTAAGTGGCGTCAACTTAACGTGTTCGAAGGTGAATCTGTTACTAAAGGTGAAGTTATCGCCGATGGTCCTGAGTCACCACATGACATCCTACGTTTACGTGGTGTAGCACCTGTTGCTAATTACATCGTAAACGAAGTTCAAGATGTTTACCGCCTACAAGGTGTAAAGATTAACGATAAGCACATCGAAGTAATCGTTCGTCAAATGATCCGTAAGTGTGAAATTATGGATGGCGGTGATTCTGAATTCCTTAAAGGTGAGCAAGTTGAAGTTGCACGCGTTCGCATCGCTAACCGTGAGTTAGAAGCGCAAGGCAAGCAACCAGCTGAATTCGAAATCCAAATGATGGGTATCACGAAAGCGTCACTTGCAACAGAATCATTTATTTCTGCTGCATCGTTCCAAGAGACAACACGTGTTCTTACAGAAGCTGCTGTAAGTGGTAAGAAAGATACACTACGTGGCTTGAAAGAGAACGTAATCGTTGGTCGTCTGATCCCTGCGGGTACAGGTTATGCTTATCACCAAGAGCGTGCACGCAAACGTGCTGCTGAGGTTGAAGAAGAAGTAACAGTATCAGCTGATGAAGCAGCTCAAGCATTAACAGATGCTTTAAACGCTGACTTCGAAGAAGGTTCTGCTGAATAAGCTTAACTTTTAATCAAATTAGAAAGCCCTGTAAGTAATTACTTACAGGGCTTTTTTTATATATCCTCTTTTAGTTTTCACAAAGCTGTTTCAATATGTGTCAAAGCATGTGTAAACTAGGTGTCTGTGAATTAAGTTAATTAAATCACTTTGATACTCATACTAACTTAAAAATAACAATAAAAGGATAAGCATGTCTTCCCCATCAACTATCGAACGCATACTTAATCGCGTTGAGATTGTCGGTAACAAACTTCCAGATCCTGCCGCTCTCTTTATTCTCTTACTCGCTATTGTTTGGGCTTTGTCCTGGGCTTTATCAGGTATAGACTTTAACGCTATCGACCCTAGAACAGGTGAAGCGTTGGCCATTAATAATCAATTAGCGCCAGCTGCTTTTACTGAATTTATGACTAAAATCGTCACAAACTTCTCTCACTTTCACCCAGTAGGTGTAGTGTTAGTCGCTATGCTAGGTATCGGTATTGCCGAACACCTTGGATTTATTAATGCGGGCTTACGGGCACTTATGTCTGTGACAGCACCATGGTTGTTAACACCAATGGTTATTTTAGTTGGTATTGCGAGCCACTCTGCAGTTGATGCAGGCTACGTATTAGTCATTCCTCTTGGTGGTGTTATCTTCTATGCTGCTGGCCGTCATCCTTTAGCAGGTATTGCTGCGGCTTTTGCTGGTGTGTCTGGTGGGTTCTCCGCGAATTTTCTTCCTTCTGCTATCGACCCAATGTTACAGGGGATCTCGCAAGCGGGTGCTCAAATTTTAGATCCAAAAGTAGTACTAAACCCTTTAAATAACTACTACTTCACCATGGCATCATCAATTATTATTACAGCCGTTGGTTGGTTGCTTACCGATAAAGTGATTGAGCCTAAGCTTAAGAATAATCCTGTAGACGGTGATACTGAAGACCTACCGCAAATGGAGCCATTGGAAGAAAAAGAAAAGAAAGCACTAAAGTATGCATGTACAGCAGTACTTGTAGGTGTCGCTATTCTAATTTGGTCTACTATGTCTCCTGATTCAGCATGGCGAGATGCACAAGGAGAGCTTACCTCAAGTAGTGCGCCTTTGATGGGCTCAATTGTGCCACTTATCTTTTTACTATTTATGGTGCCTGGATTAGTTTACGGTTTAGTTATTGGTAAAGTGAAAACATCAAAAGACTTCATCGAGGGAATGACAAAAGCAATGAACGGCATGGGCTATTACTTAGTTATCATGTTTTTTATTGCGCAGTTTATTTACGCGTTTGGTCAATCTAATTTAGGTATTCTACTTGCAGTTAAAGGTGCAGAGTTCTTAAAAGCCATGGCTTTACCTAGTGGTATTACTATTACGGGTATTATTATCCTAACCGGGATTATCAACTTATTCGTAGGTTCTGCATCGGCTAAGTGGGCGTTATTGGCCCCAATCTTTATTCCGATGTTGATGCAACTGGGTATATCACCAGATTTAGCACAAGCGGCGTATCGTATTGGTGATTCGAGTACTAACATTATTACACCGTTAATGCCTTACTTTCCATTAGTGGTTGTATTCTGTCAACGCTATGTGAAATCTGCAGGTATAGGTACATTAACCGCAATGATGCTACCTTATTCTATTTGTTTCCTAATCGTATGGACTGTTTTCTTAATGGCATACTGGGCATTAGGAATTCCATTAGGCTTAGGTGCAAGTTATAGCTACGGTGGCTAGCTGAATAATTAAAAGCACTCATTAGATCTGCGTTGATCTAATGAGTGCAGCATACATACAACGTTCCATTTATACCTTTCTAACATAACTCAATCAGCCTTAAGATCCGCTTTATTTGATCGGATATGATCGAAAGGATCCTTTTGAGACTAAAACACGCATTTTTCTTGACAGTTTAATGCTTGACCATTAGAATTCTGCGACCTTTTAATCTGTGCTAGAAATAGCTGCAGACAATAAAGGTCGATTTTTCACGTTTATAGAGGTGTTTATCCAATTGGATAACACATTGTTTTAATTAATCAGGAGCTATAATGGCAACTATTAACCAATTAGTACGTAAACCACGTACTAAGAAAGTTGCGAAGTCTAACGTTCCAGCGTTAGAAGCTTGTCCGCAACGTCGTGGTGTATGTACTCGTGTATATACTACTACACCTAAAAAACCTAACTCAGCACTACGTAAAGTAGCTCGTGTTCGTTTAACTAACGGTTTCGAAGTTACTTCTTACATCGGTGGTGAAGGTCACAACTTACAAGAGCATAGCGTAATCTTAATCCGTGGTGGTCGTGTTAAAGACTTACCTGGTGTACGTTACCATACTGTTCGTGGCGCACTTGACTGTTCAGGTGTTAACGATCGTAGACAAGGCCGTTCTAAGTACGGTGCTAAGCGCCCTAAATCTTAACGGTTCTCCGTCAAGTAAGGCCAAACTAACTTTTATTTATTAATTGTTTTGGGAATATCCTGAAGCTAATTCGGAGAATTTAAAATGCCAAGAAGACGCGTAGTCGGTCAGCGTAAAATATTACCTGATCCGAAGTTCGGAAATGAACTATTAGCAAAATTCATCAACATCCTTATGGTTGATGGCAAAAAAGCAGTTGCAGAAAAAATCGTATACGGTGCACTAGACATCTTAGCGGAAAAGAACAGCGAGAAAGAACACCTAGACCTTTTCGAAGAAGCTCTAGAAAACATCCGCCCACAAGTGGAAGTTAAATCTCGTCGTGTTGGTGGTTCAACTTACCAAGTTCCAGTTGAAGTTCGTCCAGTTCGTCGTAATGCACTAGCCATGCGTTGGTTAGTTGAAGCAGCTCGTAAACGTGGTGAAAAATCAATGGCTCAGCGCCTTGCTAACGAGATGTTAGATGCATCTGAAAGCAAAGGTTCAGCGGTTAAGAAACGTGAAGACGTTCACCGTATGGCCGAAGCGAACAAAGCGTTCGCTCACTATCGCTGGTAATCACGATAGTAACTTAATGGATAGCGTAGTTGCGGTTTTTAATAAAACGGTAACTACGCTTTTCTACACTAGGCTATAGTCAAATATGTTCCAATGGCGACATTCTATCCTGTAATTGAGCCTATTCGACTATATCTTAAAAGATCTAAGGAATTATAAGTGGCCCGTACAACACCTATTGAACGCTACCGTAATATTGGTATTTGTGCTCATGTAGACGCAGGCAAAACAACAACAACTGAACGTGTCTTATTTTACACTGGTTTATCTCATAAAATCGGTGAAGTACACGACGGTGCAGCGACCATGGACTGGATGGAGCAAGAGCAAGAACGTGGTATTACTATCACATCTGCTGCAACAACTTGTTTCTGGCGTGGTATGGATGCGCAGTTCGATGAACATCGCATCAATATTATCGACACTCCAGGTCACGTTGACTTTACCATTGAAGTAGAGCGTTCTTTGCGTGTACTTGACGGCGCTGTCTTAGTTCTTTGTGGCTCTTCAGGCGTACAACCTCAAACAGAAACTGTTTGGCGTCAAATGGAAAAGTACTCAGTACCACGTATGGTTTTCGTGAATAAAATGGACCGTGCAGGTGCTAATTTCCTCAATGTTGTTGAGCAAATGAAGGACCGCCTAGGTGCTAACGCTGTTCCTATTCAATTAGCTATTGGTGCTGAAGAAGATTTCACCGGAGTTGTCGATCTTATCAAGATGAAGGCAATTAACTGGAATCAAGAAGACCAGGGCATGACTTTCACTTACGAAGAAATTCCAGAAGACATGCAAGATCTTGCTGATGAATGGCGTGAGAACTTAGTGTCAGAAGCTGCAGAAGCCGATGATGATTTGATGGAAAAATACCTAGAAGAGGGTGACCTGTCAGAAGAAGAAATTAAAACAGCTCTACGTAAGCGTACTCTTGCTAACGAAGTGGTATTAACTGCTTGTGGTAGTGCCTTTAAGAACAAAGGTGTGCAAGCGGTTCTAGATGCGGTTATTGAATACCTTCCTTCTCCTACTGAAGTAGAAGCAATCAAAGGTATTAACGACGATAAAAATGAAACCGAAGGTACTCGTGAAGCTGATGATGATGCGCCATTTGCTGCATTAGCATTTAAAATTGCAACAGACCCGTTCGTTGGTACGTTAACTTTCTTCCGTGTTTATTCTGGTGTTGTTCAAACTGGCGACAGCGTATTTAACCCAGTTAAAGGTAAGAAAGAGCGCTTTGGTCGTATCGTGCAAATGCACTCTAATGACCGTCAAGAAATTAAAGAAGTTCGCGCGGGTGATATTGCTGCGGCTATTGGTCTTAAAGATGTAACTACGGGTGATACGCTTTGTGATCCAGGTAAAGTAATTACACTTGAGCGTATGGAATTCCCAGAGCCAGTAATTTCTGTTGCTGTTGAGCCTAGAACTAAAGCTGACCAAGAAAAAATGGGTGTGGCTTTATCTAAACTTGCTGCTGAAGATCCTTCATTCCGTGTTGAAACTGATGAAGAAACAGGCCAAACCATTATTTCAGGTATGGGCGAGCTTCACTTAGATATTATCGTTGACCGTATGAAGCGTGAATTCAGCGTTGATTGTAATGTTGGTAAGCCTCAAGTTTCGTACCGCGAAACTATTCGTTCATCTGTTGAGGTTGAAGGCAAATTTGTTCGTCAATCTGGTGGTCGTGGTCAATACGGTCATGTTTGGCTTAAAATGGAGCCGCTTGAAGAAGGCGCAGGTTTTGAGTTCGTTAACGAGATTGTTGGTGGCGTAGTACCAAAAGAATACATTCCTGCAGTCGAAAAAGGCTGTAAGGAACAAATGGATGCTGGTGTATTAGCTGGCTTCCCTATGCTAGACGTAAAAGTAACTTTATACGATGGTTCATTCCATGACGTTGACTCAAATGAGATGGCGTTTAAAGTTGCCGGTTCTATGGGCTTCAAAAAAGGTGCAATGGAAGCTTCTCCTGTGCTGCTTGAGCCTATGATGAAAGTTGAAGTAACAACACCTGAAGAAAATATGGGTGATGTTGTTGGTGACTTAAATCGTCGTCGCGGCATGGTTGAAGGCATGGATGAAGGTCCAGCCGGTTTGAAAATTATTAACGCGTCTGTGCCATTAGCTGAAATGTTTGGCTATGCAACAGATTTGCGAAGTGCAACTCAAGGTAGAGCTTCATACTCTATGGAATTCAAGCAATATGCAGAAGCACCTAAAGCAGTTGCAGACTCGATTATCGAAGGCCGAGGCGGCATCGTTTAATTGAGAATAAAGCATTTGAAAGGGTGAATTTCAGCCTTTCAAAAAACAACAAGCTCCCAGTGAGTTTGTGTTAAGGCAGAAAGTTTGTGCAAATTTTGACAAGACCTCCCGTCTTGCCTACAATCTAGCACCTTAACTTTGTGTCTTTTACTCTCGCTGAGAGAAAAAAATATTAAATTTAAATTTAAGTACTTTCTTTTAAGGTAATTTTAAAATGGCTAAAGAAAAATTTGAACGTTCGAAACCGCACGTTAACGTTGGTACTATCGGTCACGTTGACCACGGTAAAACAACTCTAACTGCTGCTATCTCAGCAGTATTAACTAAAACTCACGGTGGTGAAGTACGCGATTTCGCACAAATCGATAACGCACCAGAAGAGCGTGAGCGTGGTATCACGATCAATACATCTCACATCGAGTATGACACAGAAACTCGTCACTACGCACACGTAGACTGTCCAGGTCACGCCGATTATGTTAAAAACATGATCACAGGTGCTGCACAAATGGACGGCGCTATCTTAGTAGTAGCGGCGACAGACGGTCCAATGCCACAAACTCGTGAGCACATCCTTCTTTCTCGTCAGGTTGGTGTACCTTACATCATCGTATTCATGAACAAGTGTGACATGGTAGACGACGAAGAACTTCTTGAGTTAGTAGAGATGGAAGTTCGTGAACTTCTTTCTGAGTACGACTTCCCAGGTGATGACCTTCCAATTATCGCTGGTTCTGCATTAGGTGCATTGA
>NZ_JBVVBK010000014.1:0-2939 GCF_055786205.1 Thalassotalea coralli
TGAGTAACTCGAAACTATTTGGGGTTGTATGGTTAAGTGACTAAGCGTATACGGTGGATGCCTTGGCAGTTAGAGGCGATGAAAGACGTGTTAATCTGCGATAAGCGTAGTTAAGGTGATAAAAACCGTTATAGACTACGATTTCTGAATGGGGAAACCCAGTGTCATAAGGCACTATCTTTTAGTGAATACATAGCTAAAAGAGGCAAACCGGGAGAACTGAAACATCTAAGTACCCCGAGGAAAAGAAATCAACCGAGATTTCGTTAGTAGCGGCGAGCGAACGCGAATTAGCCCTTAAGCGTGTGGGCGTCAGTGGAACAAGCTGGAAAGCTTGGCGATACAGGGTGATAGCCCCGTACACGAAGACAAACACATTGTGAAATCGAGTAGGTCGGCACACGTGAAATGTTGACTGAACATGGGGGGACCATCCTCCAAGGCTAAATACTCCTAACTGACCGATAGTGAACCAGTACCGTGAGGGAAAGGCGAAAAGAACCCCTGTGAGGGGAGTGAAATAGAACCTGAAACCGTATATGTACAAGCAGTGGAAGCCTTCGGGCGACTGCGTACCTTTTGTATAATGGGTCAGCGACTTATATTTAGTAGCAAGGTTAACCGATTAGGGGAGCCGTAGCGAAAGCGAGTGTTAACTGCGCGTTCAGTTGCTAGGTATAGACCCGAAACCCGGCGATCTACCCATGGGCAGGTTGAAGGTTGAGTAACATCAACTGGAGGACCGAACACACGTATGTTGAAAAATGCGGTGATGACCTGTGGGTCGGAGTGAAAGGCTAATCAAGCCGGGAGATAGCTGGTTCTCCCCGAAATCTATTTAGGTAGAGCCTCGCACGAATACCATTGGGGGTAGAGCACTGTTAAGGCTAGGGGGTCATCCCGACTTACCAACCCTTTGCAAACTCCGAATACCAATGAGTACTATGCGGGAGACACACTATGGGTGCTAACGTCCGTAGTGAAGAGGGAAACAACCCAGACCGCCAGCTAAGGTCCCAAAGTCATAGTTAAGTGGGAAACGATGTGGAAAGGCATAGACAGCTAGGAGGTTGGCTTAGAAGCAGCCATCCTTTAAAGAAAGCGTAATAGCTCACTAGTCGAGTCGGTCTGCGCGGAAGATGTAACGGGGCTAAACTATGCACCGAAGCTGCGGATTTATTCTTAGGAATAAGTGGTAGGGGAGCGTTCTGTAAGCCGTTGAAGGTGTGTTGTAAAGCATGCTGGAGGTATCAGAAGTGCGAATGCTGACATGAGTAACGATAAAGGGGGTGAAAAACCCCCTCGCCGAAAGACCAAGGTTTCCTGTCCCATGTTAATCAGGGCAGGGTAAGTCGGCCCCTAAGGTGAGGCTGAAAAGCGTAATCGATGGGAAATAGGTTAATATTCCTATACTTCTTTATACTGCGAAGGAGGGACGGAGAAGGCTAGGCAGGCACGGCGTTGGTTGTCCGTGTGAAAGTATGTAGGCTGAGAACTTAGGCAAATCCGGGTTCTTAAGGCTGAGATACGAGACGATGTCCTACGGGACAGAAGCTGTTGATGCCATGCTTCCAGGAAAATCTTCTAAGCTCTAGGTATAAAGGAACCGTACCCCAAACCGACACAGGTGGTTAGGTAGAGAATACTAAGGCGCTTGAGAGAACTCGGGTGAAGGAACTAGGCAAAATAGTACCGTAACTTCGGGAGAAGGTACGCCGGCTAGTGTGATGGGACTTGCTCCCTAAGCACAGGTCGGTCGAAGTAACCAGGTGGCTGGAACTGTTTATTAAAAACACAGCACTGTGCAAAATCGAAAGATGACGTATACGGTGTGACGCCTGCCCGGTGCCGGAAGGTTAATTGATTGGGTTAGCTCTGCGAAGCTCATGATCGAAGCCCCGGTAAACGGCGGCCGTAACTATAACGGTCCTAAGGTAGCGAAATTCCTTGTCGGGTAAGTTCCGACCTGCACGAATGGCGTAATCATGGCCACACTGTCTCCACCCGAGACTCAGTGAAATTGAAATTGCGGTTAAGATGCCGTATACCCGCGGCTAGACGGAAAGACCCCGTGAACCTTTACTATAGCTTGACAGTGAACATTGCTCCTACATGTGTAGGATAGGTGGGAGGCTTTGAAGCATGCACGCCAGTGTGTGTGGAGCCAACCTTGAAATACCACCCTTGTATGCGTGATGTTCTAACCTAGGGCCCTAATCGGGCTTGGGGACACTGTCTGGTGGGTAGTTTGACTGGGGCGGTCTCCTCCCAAAGAGTAACGGAGGAGCACGAAGGTTGGCTAAGTACGGTCGGACATCGTACGGTTAGTGCAATGGCATAAGCCAGCTTAACTGCGAGACAGACACGTCGAGCAGGTGCGAAAGCAGGTCATAGTGATCCGGTGGTTCTGTATGGAAGGGCCATCGCTCAACGGATAAAAGGTACTCCGGGGATAACAGGCTGATACCGCCCAAGAGTTCATATCGACGGCGGTGTTTGGCACCTCGATGTCGGCTCATCACATCCTGGGGCTGAAGTCGGTCCCAAGGGTATGGCTGTTCGCCATTTAAAGTGGTACGCGAGCTGGGTTTAGAACGTCGTGAGACAGTTCGGTCCCTATCTGCCGTGGGCGTTTGAGAATTGAAGAGGGCTGCTCCTAGTACGAGAGGACCGGAGTGGACGAACCTCTGGTGTTCCGGTTGTGTCGCCAGACGCATTGCCGGGTAGCTACGTTCGGAACTGATAACCGCTGAAAGCATCTAAGCGGGAAGCAGGCTTTGAGATGAGTTCTCACTGGAACTTTAAGTTCCCTAAAGGGTCGTTGGAGACTACGACGTTGATAGGTCAGGTGTGTAAGGGTTGTGAGGCCTTGAGCTAACTGATACTAATTGCCCGTGAGGCTTAACCATACAACACCCAAATGGTTTTAATGACTGATT
>NZ_JBVVBK010000015.1:0-1616 GCF_055786205.1 Thalassotalea coralli
GCATCACAAACGATTTTAATTGAAGAGTTTGATCATGGCTCAGATTGAACGCTGGCGGCAGGCTTAACACATGCAAGTCGAGCGGAAACGAGAATAGCTTGCTATTCGGCGTCGAGCGGCGGACGGGTGAGTAATGCTTGGGAATATGCCTTTAGGTGGGGGACAACAGTTGGAAACGACTGCTAATACCGCATAATGTCTACGGACCAAAGGAGGGGATCTTCGGACCTTTCGCCTTTAGATTAGCCCAAGTGAGATTAGCTAGTAGGTAAGGTAATGGCTTACCTAGGCGACGATCTCTAGCTGGTTTGAGAGGATGATCAGCCACACTGGGACTGAGACACGGCCCAGACTCCTACGGGAGGCAGCAGTGGGGAATATTGCACAATGGGGGAAACCCTGATGCAGCCATGCCGCGTGTGTGAAGAAGGCCCTAGGGTTGTAAAGCACTTTCAGTCGTGAGGAAAGGGTGTAAGTTAATACCTTGCATCTGTGACGTTAGCGACAGAAGAAGCACCGGCTAACTCCGTGCCAGCAGCCGCGGTAATACGGAGGGTGCGAGCGTTAATCGGAATTACTGGGCGTAAAGCGTGCGTAGGCGGATTGTTAAGCGAGATGTGAAATCCCGGGGCTCAACCTCGGAACTGCATTTCGAACTGGCTATCTAGAGTACTGTAGAGGGTGGTGGAATTTCCAGTGTAGCGGTGAAATGCGTAGAGATTGGAAGGAACATCAGTGGCGAAGGCGGCCACCTGGACAGATACTGACGCTGAGGCACGAAAGCGTGGGGAGCAAACAGGATTAGATACCCTGGTAGTCCACGCCGTAAACGATGTCAACTAGCTGTTTGTGTTCTTGAAACGTGAGTAGCGTAGCTAACGCGCTAAGTTGACCGCCTGGGGAGTACGGCCGCAAGGTTAAAACTCAAATGAATTGACGGGGGCCCGCACAAGCGGTGGAGCATGTGGTTTAATTCGATGCAACGCGAAGAACCTTACCATCCCTTGACATCCAGAGAATTTTCTAGAGATAGAATTGTGCCTTCGGGAACTCTGAGACAGGTGCTGCATGGCTGTCGTCAGCTCGTGTTGTGAAATGTTGGGTTAAGTCCCGCAACGAGCGCAACCCTTATCCTTATTTGCCAGCGAGTAATGTCGGGAACTCTAAGGAGACTGCCGGTGATAAACCGGAGGAAGGTGGGGACGACGTCAAGTCATCATGGCCCTTACGGGATGGGCTACACACGTGCTACAATGGCATATACAGAGGGCAGCAAGACCGCGAGGTGGAGCGAATCCCAGAAAGTATGTCGTAGTCCGGATTGGAGTCTGCAACTCGACTCCATGAAGTCGGAATCGCTAGTAATCGCGAATCAGAATGTCGCGGTGAATACGTTCCCGGGCCTTGTACACACCGCCCGTCACACCATGGGAGTGGGTTGCAAAAGAAGTGGCTAGTTTAACCTTCGGGAGGACGGTCACCACTTTGTGATTCATGACTGGGGTGAAGTCGTAACAAGGTAACCCTAGGGGAACCTGGGGTTGGATCACCTCCTTATCTTGAAGTAAGACTGATTATTGTTGAGTGTTCACACAAATTGCATTGATAACGAAAGT
>NZ_JBVVBK010000016.1:0-863 GCF_055786205.1 Thalassotalea coralli
TCATTGTCACGCATCACAATAAATTCATCGGTAATGGTAGTCTCATCCATATCCTGGTTATAAACGATACGCATAGTCGGATTCAGCGACACATTGGTTAAACCGTTACTCGGCAGATAAGCACTCGGTGCTGGACGCACCCCTGCTGTCGCTGCAGTCGTTGCCATGCGGAACTGGCCCTGATAATGGTTCATCGCATTACCTGAATCATCACGAGCTGTGCTATCGAGATAAACATGAACAAGGGCACCTTCAACGAACGCTTCATCCGGGGTGAACTCGATTGCCTGCCCCGATGCTGACAGCGTAACCTGTCCCGCTACCAGCACGCCGTTTTCTGCTACATGGAAGGCATCATTTAAGGTACTTTCATCCATCGGCTCTGAGGTGTACATCACAATACTGCCGACACTTGGTACATTATTGGCACCACTGCTCGGATATAGACGTGAGACACTTGGTCTGCTGGTGTCATTATCGACCACAGCAGTGCTAAACAGGCTGACATAATCGGCCATAGCATTACCACTTAAATCCTGCACATCGTCTGTCACGATTACCGACAGCGACTTACCGGCTGGCCAGGTGCCACGCAAGGTGATTGTTTTACTGTCTGCTGAGCGGTAAACACTTGGCGTGATAATACTGCCCTCTGAATACAACTTGAAGTTGCTATTGTTGACCGTCGATGCATTTAGCGACTCACTGAAGCTTAGTACGATTGGTGTACCTACCCCAATATCCATGGCTCCGTCTGCCGGACTGATACTGCTTACGGTTGGTGCTGTAGTATCAAACTCATCTTCTGTATTAAAGTAGTAGTACCAGCAGCATGCGCTGTTACCGACTCTGTCTTTAACATT
>NZ_JBVVBK010000017.1:0-832 GCF_055786205.1 Thalassotalea coralli
AAAAAAGAGCGCCTAAGCGCTCTTTTTCTAGATGTTCGATGTGAACTAAGAATCGATATTAGTCGATGATCTTAGATACAACACCAGCACCTACTGTACGGCCACCTTCACGGATTGCGAAGCGTAAACCTTCGTCCATCGCGATTGGGTTGATTAGCTCAACAACAAACTTCAAGTTGTCGCCTGGCATTACCATTTCTACACCTTCTGGAAGCTCTACAGCACCAGTGATGTCAGTTGTACGGAAGTAGAACTGTGGACGGTAACCTTTGAAGAATGGAGTATGACGACCACCTTCATCTTTAGTTAGTACGTATACTTCTGATTCGAACTTAGTGTGTGGGTTGATTGAACCTGGCTTAGCAAGTACTTGACCACGTTGTACTTCATCACGCTTAGTACCACGTAATAAGATACCACAGTTCTCACCTGCACGACCTTCGTCTAGAAGCTTACGGAACATCTCTACACCAGTACATGTAGTAGTTGTAGTGTCTTTGATACCAACGATTTCTACATCGTCACCTACTGTGATGATACCACGCTCAACACGACCAGTTACTACTGTACCACGACCTTGGATTGAGAATACATCTTCGATTGGTAAGATGAAGTCACCGTCGATTGCACGCTCTGGCTCTGGAATGTAAGTATCTAATTCGTTAGCTAGCTCAAGGATTTTCTCTTCCCATTGTGCTTCGCCGTTCAATGCACCTAATGCAGAACCAGCGATAATTGGAAGGTCATCACCTGGGAAGTCGTACTCAGAAAGAAGTTCACGAACTTCCATCTCTACTAACTCAAGAAGTTCTTCGTCGTCTACCATGTCACA
>NZ_JBVVBK010000018.1:0-823 GCF_055786205.1 Thalassotalea coralli
GGTAGTGCCTTCCCAGCAACGGTAAATCTGGCGGATGATCTGCGAACGGTAGAAATCACACCACAGTCACTCTTATCGGCCAACAGTTACTATTATGTGAGTCTGTCAGGTAACATTCTGGATACAGATGGTGACCGTCAGTATTGGAGTAACAGTTATGGCTTCACTACTGGTGAAACTGCAGTAGAAGACCTACAGGCGCCACGAGTCACTGCGATGAGTCCGGCAACGGGAATGGAAAACGTGGCATTGAATCCGCGTTATCATGTGCGCTTTGATGAAGCGATTAACCCATACAGCTTCGAACGCATGGCAGATATGAGTATCTCTTACAGTGCAAGCAATACGGAAGTGTTGTACCACCGCTACTCGCCGTTATCAGAGAGCACGGAATACACAGAAACGATTGCACAGGTAGAGGACTTGTCGGGTAATGAGGTTGTTTCACACAGTGAAACCTTTACAACCGGAACAGGTCCAGATTTGACCAGACCAGATTACAGTACTTATTTGCCTTACTCGAATAGTACAGTGGCAGTAAACAGCAGTGTGATCTGGGTAATGACCGAAGTTGTAGATCCACTCACGGTGAACAGCAGTACTGTGTATGTTCGTGATGTAGATAATGGTTGGGTACATGTCGCAGGTAGCGCAAGTATTGCTCAGGATGGCAAGACAATCACTTGGGTGCCAGACAATGTACTGACAGCGGGTAGACGCTTTAATGCACGAATCGACGGTGTAGCGGATATCAGTGGTAATACAAACTCATCAGATAACTTCTACTTCTATACCAGTTTGGAAGAAGATTCAGCAGCCCCTG
>NZ_JBVVBK010000019.1:0-816 GCF_055786205.1 Thalassotalea coralli
GGTTTTTATCACCTTAACTACGCTTATCGCAGATTAACACGTCTTTCATCGCCTCTAACTGCCAAGGCATCCACCGTATACGCTTAGTCACTTAACCATACAACCCCAAATAGTTTCGAGTTACTCAAAGACAAATCTGAGTATGAATGTATGACTGACATTTTCACGTAATACAAAGATTACTTGAAGTAGATGAAACAAGATAAGGACCTCTTGTTTCAAGGTTTGATTCATACAGCGCGACACTGTAATCATCAGTTGATATAAGATAAATCTTATATCGGGATATATATCAGCTTTCCAATTTGTTAAAGAGCAGTGTTTCATAAAGAAACTAAACTTAAAAACTTAGCATAAGCGTTTAAGTTTAATTTCTCTTAAAAGAAGTGGTGGAGCTAAGCAGGATCGAACTGCTGACCTCCTGCGTGCAAGGCAGGCGCTCTCCCAGCTGAGCTATAGCCCCATATCTGGGTCACATGTCTACTAGAGAGATTTAAGTGATTTGACTAGGCGTTGGTTAGCGAAGTTTGCTTTTGCAAATAAGGTAATCAACAACAACGTCAAGCGCTTAAATTGGTAGGTCTGGGCAGACTTGAACTGCCGACCTCACCCTTATCAGGGGTGCGCTCTAACCAGCTGAGCTACAGACCTATGTTCGTCCGAAGCTTACATGTTAGGACTTCTTTTACACTTTCGTTATCAATGCAATTTGTGTGAACACTCAACAATAATCAGTCTTACTTCAAGATAAGGAGGTGATCCAACCCCAGGTTCCCCTAGGGTTACCTTGTTACGACTTCACCCCAGTCATGAATC
>NZ_JBVVBK010000001.1:0-1214930 GCF_055786205.1 Thalassotalea coralli
AATGTACTGACAGCGGGTAGACGCTTTAATGCACGAATCGACGGTGTAGCGGATATCAGTGGTAATACAAACTCATCAGATAACTTCTACTTCTATACCAGTTTGGAAGAAGATTCAGCAGCCCCTGTTGTAGCTGGCACATCCGTGCATGAAGGCTTAACCGATGTGGCGGTGAATGCTCGTGTGAGAGTGAAGTTTAATGAAGTGATAAGCAATTTATCACTGGATGGCATTACGTTGACGCACAACGGTGAGCAGATCGCGGTAAATCGTACGTTAGACAGCGCACGTATGCTGGTAACGCTCATCCCTGTGACTCTGCTACCAGCAGGCGAGACACTGAGCCTGAATGTAGGTGGCGTGAAAGACTTGGCAGGTAATGCTCAGGTAGAGGACGTTAATGTCCACTTTACAACAGAGCTAGGTATCGACACACAAACAGGCACACTGCGAAGCTACAGCCCGACGAACAGTGCAACGGAAGTGGCCTTGAATGCGGAGTTTACGGCAGACTTCAGTGAGCGTATCGACCCGACATCGCTACATAGCCAATCATTCAGGTTGTATAACAATACAGAAAGGCGCAATGAAGCAGCGACCTTGAGCTTAAGTGCAGATGGCAAGCGGGTAACGTTAACGCCGGATGCATTGCTAGAAGCAGGACACCAGTATTACGTGTATATCAGCTGGGGAACCTACCTGAAGGATATTGCAGGTAATAACGTGGGCTCATATCACAGGTACCAATTCACGACGGGTGACAGTGAAGATGCGCAGGCACCGAGTGTGATAGCGAACAACCTGTCACAAGGACTCACGGATGTACCCGTTAATGCTCCGGTGGTATTACGCCTAGATGAAGCGGTAGCAGCACACTGTGTGAACGGTGACACCGTATCGCTACAGAGCAGCACAGGTGCAGTCGCGGGTAGTGTCGCACTGAGCAGTGATCGCAGAACGATCACGTTTACGCCGGATGAGTATCTGGTGGCGGGTGAAGGCTACGAGCTGGTTGTTGCGGGCGTATGTGATGTAGCGGGTAATGAAGTTGCTGAATACCGCTTGGCGTTTACCACTGAAAGCACCGGTGAAGTAGATAACTCTTACCCAAGCCTTATAGCAATGACACCAACAAATGGCTCAGCAGACAATGCGGTCAATGCGCCTATCGAGATGACTTTTAGTGAGCCACTTGATATTAGAAATATTACGTCTAATCATTCAGGTGGTGAGATTCGAATTTATTCGGGGTCAAATTATTACGACGGTATTTTCTCCTTCAATGGTAATGTTGTTACCTTTACGCCGACCAATCCGTTACCGCAAAATACGCAAATTACGATTTATTTGCGATATATTAAAGACCGCGTCGGTAATTCATATTGTTGCAGAAGTTATTCGTTCACAACGCAAACCCTTTAGTAGTTTAAGGAAAGGTTAATGAAAACAAAGAAACCCGGAGTCATAGTATTAAGTGTCGGTGTAGTCGCTATAATGACACTGGGTTACCTGTTTTTCAGCGAAAAAAGCGAAAATCCGCAATCGCTTTCTGGTAATGAAAAACTTGATGAGCAAATCATAGAACAGGACAAGGACAGTAACATCGTTAATGTTCCTGTTGAGTCTCCTGATTACCGTCCAAAAGTTGCAAAACAAAATGCGAGTGATAGCACTGAGGTAAACAATACTGATGTTGATGTTACGCTGCAGAAATCTGAAGAGAAGCTTGCTGCAGCTATTACTTCCTTCAACGATGTATTAGATGATCCAAAAGCGCAAAAAGAAATAATAGAACAAAGCAAGGAAGCACGTGAAGCAAAGAAAAAGGCGATTTTGCAAAAGTTAAAGAATGGAGACTTATAGCAGCATGAAGTACCTGGTTCTATTTTTAAGTGTTTTGGTAGGATATAGCGGTGTATCTCAAGCAAATGACACTAACAAACTAAACGCAAAAATAATCCCTACCCCTGAGGTATATAGTGACTTTTTAATAGAGCCTTGGAAACCGAGCGCACCTAGCGTAATTGTTTTTAAAGATCCTAATTGTGGTTATTGTATTCGTGCATTGAAGGAGCTAGATAAATATAAAGACTACAATGTGTTTATGTTTTGGTCTCCGATTTTGGGTGATTACAGTGACAAACGAGTTGCAGCTATTATGGAATGTGACGATCCGATTAGCCAGGGAGTTTTTGATGACGTTATTAGTCGTACGCCTATTGAATGCAAAAGTTCGGAGTCCCTAAACAGCAGACATTTCACGTTGCAACAACTGAATAAAGAAATTGTTCAAAATTACAACCCTCAGTCGGTACCTTCTTATTATTTTGGCGGGCAAAAGGTATATCTGAGTTCGTTGAAAAAGTTTAAGCAACAACTCACCAATGGTATTACACCAGTACAATTGGATTGGACCCGATATGAGACATTACGTTTAAAGCAGAGTGGAAACCAAGGGCTGGCTAACGCAATCCTATTTGTATCTGAAGAGTTGTCTACCAACAAGAGCCTCATTTCTTCACTGGAAAATGACTTTCGTTACAACTGGCACCTTGCACAAAATACTTGTGAAAACAAAGATTGTATAAAAGACGAGGAGTCAAATCGCTCGGCAGAGCTGAGACTATTAATGGATGTACCAGAAGGCTCTCAAATTGCTTTAGTGATCGATGGTATGGTTATTCAAACTGAGCGTCTCAATCAATATCTAACTAATGACTCTATTAATGCTATCAATGTCCTTTAGTTTAGCAGCTTTATTTTTACGAAGTGAAGATAGCTAAATTGCAATCGACAACTTACTTGATTGCAATTTAGCTAAACTAAGGCGTGTCTATAAGGTGAATTTTCCGATCAGTTGCTTAAGGTCTATCGCTTCTTTATTGAGGTTGTCAAAGAGTAATTGCGATTCTTTCATATTGGTTTTAGTGTCTTCTGCTGAGTCAGAAATAAGTACAATGTTTTCGCTAATTTCAGCCGTGGCTAGGGTTTGTTCTTTTGTTGATGTGGCCACTGTTGAGTTCATTTCTGCCAAGTAGATAATTTCACTAGCAATGGTATCTAGGGTGGCTCCTGTTTCTTTTAGGCGCTCTGCGCTTTCTAGCGTTTTTTGACTGCTGATCTCAATGGAATCAACAGTGGATGAAGCTTTAGAGTTCAATAAAGCTACCATGTCGTTTATCTGCTCGGTTGAGTCTGCCGTTCGTTTAGCGAGTGTCCTTACTTCGTCGGCTACAACGGCAAATCCTCGACCTTGTTCACCAGCCCTTGCCGCTTCTATCGCAGCATTTAAAGCCAGCAAGTTTGTTTGTTCCGATATACCTTTAATGACTTCTAGAACGCTGGAAATGGAACTGATTTCTTGTGAGAGATCTTTTACGTCAGAAACACATACCCCCATCGAAGCCTCTAATTCTTCCATTTGTGAAATTGTACTATTGAGAAAATCTGCACCTTCGCGTGTTCGGGATTCACTAGTGGCTGCATTTTCTGAGGCTTGAGTGGCATTATTAGAAATCTCTTGCACCGTAAGTTCCATTTCATTAACTGCAGCGGCAACGGTTTGTGTACTTTGCGATTGCGTTTCTGCTAGTTGGGTGGCGTGATTCGCTTTGTCGGCAACGACTTCAGATACTGATTCAATGTTATGGGCGGAGTTTGAAACTTGTTTAAACATTTCATGAAGTTGCCCTAAAAATTGATTGAAGTTCTGGGCAAGTGTGCCAATTTCATTTTTATCAGCGATATTAAGTCGAGCCGTTAGGTCACCATCTTTTTGAGTCAGAGAACTAACCGCTTCAGAAATGGACGAAATAGGCTTAAATATTTGATTGGCGAGAACCCTCGCTAGTATAAAGCCCGCAGCGGCAATAAATAGTCCGACAATGAGGACATAATTGATTGTTTCATTAAGTGATCTAAATAATTGCTCTTCAGGAACTTCTACAACCAATCGCCAATCAATTGAAGTAAGCGGTGTGCTCGACATAATGACGGTTTCACCGTTTTTTTCTATTTCAGCAATTTGATTATTATCAATAGCGCTAAGGTTTATCTTTTGTCCAATTTTACTGGGATTGGCATGGAGTTTAATTTCACCTTTAGTATCAACTAAATAGACAATACCATTGTCGCCAATTCGATAGTTTTCTATAAGCTTAGTCATAGAATCTAATGAGCGACCTATACCTCCTATCCCAATGCGTTTACCTTGGTGCTTTATGGCATAGTTAATAAAGACCACAGATTTTTTCGTGCTTTTATCTATATCTAGACTGAGTTCAAAGTCTTTATTCGAACTGATGAAGTTAAAAAACCAGGCATCTTGACCTTGATTAACGACACGGTCTAATCCTTGTTGAGAATAGTAATTTTTGGTGAGATCTGAGATGACGTAAGCACTAATGCCATTGTTTTCTGAGCGCACCAAAGATAAATGTTCGATGAGGTTGTTAAGCGCCGATTCCGGCTCACCTGCAGTCATCCAAGATTTGATATAACTATTTTGCGCAATTTCTTTGGAAACAATGATAGGAACAGACAACTCTAGCTCGATACCATTTTTAACTTCATTAAGAGCCGTAGGCAAATTAATGGTTTTATTGTTGTCTTCAGTACTGCTTTTAACGCTCGAAGAGAATATCACTATCGTGATGACTAACGGCAAGACGATGGCTAGAATAAGGCTCAAGAAAATTTTACTTTTTAGTGACATTAGCTTCCTCATCAATCAATTAAATCAATTGGTTACCTAATGAGTATAGGTTAAAAATTTTACCTGTAAAATTGATGTCAACATCAGCTCAGCATAACGGTCTAATACGTATAAATGACTAATAGGGTTAAACCGATTGCAGTGAGTCGAGGGAGTTAAATTTAGTTAAACTTTTCCTAGTTACACTTAGTTAAATACAAATATAGAGTTCCACTGGCATTTACTAAACTTTCTTCAGATTTATTTGGAGTATATGTATGTGGAATTTTGTTAACCCTGTTAACCTTCAATTTTTGCCTAATTGCTTGAAGGATATTGGTAAATTCATCAGTGGAAGATCTTATTGTGTTGTCACCTATGACGGGGCTCCATTTTCAGGGTGGATTGAAAGTATTAAGGAAAGCGCTGGCTCGGTGGCAAGTGTTATTAATGACGTAGAGCCTAACCCTAGCCTTAACCATTTAATTGAACAAGCAAAAAGGCTTAATACCTTAGACACCTTTCCTGAAGTCATCGTTGCGTTAGGAGGGGGCTCTGCACTCGATTCAGCCAAGTTTCTAGCTGCAAGCCAGATAGGCTTGGACACCTTGGTTGGTGCCCTTAAGCAAGGAAGAGAAATACCTGGAACCCAAACAAAGATTATTGCTATTCCAACCACAGCGGGAACAGGCAGCGAAGTGACTTGTTGGGCAACTGTTTGGGATACTGAGAATCAATCTAAATTGTCTTTGGAGTCTAAAACACTATACGCCGAACAAGCGATTATAGATCCGACACTGATGCTAGAGTTACCCCATGATATTACTGTGACAACAGCATTAGATGCTCTTTCTCATGCTTTTGAAAGCTTGTGGAATAAACACCGGAACCCTGTATCTAATGCATTAGCGACTCAAGCTATTCAAGAGATGTTCACCTATCTTCCATTGCTAGTAAAAAACTTAAACAACCGTGTACTAAGAGAGAAAGTAGCTGTTGCGTCAACTTTAGCTGGGCTAGCTTTTTCAAATACCAAAACGGCAATTGCCCATAACATCTCTTATCCAGTTACTATGAGATACGGTATTGTACATGGGCTTGCATGCTCTTTTACTCTGCCGAGCATTCTCGCGGCAATTATCGGGCAGGATGAAGCCTTAGATGCGGTACTTGCTCAAGTATTTCCTGTTGAATTGTCGCAGTCAGTTCGCTTTATGGAAAGTTTCTTTAACGCACTGCAAGTTAAAACTCAGCATCGTGATTATGGGATTGATCAAACAGAATGGGCGCAGATCCTGTCTGACGCATTCGATGGTGCAAGAGGGGCTAACTTTCTCGGCAGCAAAGAGACGGTAATGCCACTGCTTTAAGTATTGTTAGTGGTTTCATCTACCACTTGCATCAACAACCTAACAAATGGAGAAGAGAGCCGGTCATTTGAGACAATTAAGTGACTTTGTATTTCAAAAGACGGCTCTTCAATGGCAATGCAACGTATATTAGCGTGTTCAACATGTTCGTGATTTGCAACCACTGAAATCCCCATATTATGTCCTACAGCGTCTCTAACGGCTTCTCTACTTCCTAATTCATAGGCAATATTTAATTTAACATTGTGCTCATTTGCCACAGACTCAAGTCGCTGGCGAGTTAAAGAGCCTTGCTCTCGAACGATAATTTTGTGATCGGCAAACGCAGAAATTGGCATAGATTTACCATGGGAAAGGGTATGTGTTTTAGGCACAATAGCTTGAATTCTATATTTAATATGCGGAATTACCTGATATCCCGTTAGTCTCGAATCCTGAACGAAAAAGCCTGCGTCTACTTCGCCGCGAAGTAACAATTTTTTGATAACTTCTGAAGATGAATAAGTGACTTTGACTTTAACGTTAGGGCATTTCTTATGAAGCGACATTAATACTTCAGAAAGAAGATAGGGGCTAACCGCAGCAAGGTGCACCTCACCAAACTGCATTTTGTCGGAGGCCATCAGCATGAATTCAGCGTCTTTGACTTGATTAAGTGCTGATGTAAAAAGTGGTAGTAAAGATTCGCCAAGCGGGGTTAGTCGATTGTTTTCTCTTGAGCGAATGAAGAGCTTTGTATTATAAAGCTCTTCTAAAGAAGAGATCTTATTTACCAGAGATGGTTGTGTGATATTGAGTGATTCAGCGCTTTGTTTAAAACTTCTTGTTTTTGCGAGAATGCAAAAAGCTTCCATTTGAGAAAGAGTTACTTTCCTTGTCATTTTATCTATCAACCTGTCAATTTATGTTCGTTTTCTAATCGTGGGAAAGGGGTACTGTGTTCAGTTTTTGTTTTATACCTAGGAAGCTTTTTAGCAAAAAATATAGCCGATAAAAACATTAATCCAATCGATAAAAAAGAAAGAGAGAAAACCATTTGCTGCAGAAACTCTACCCAAGAAAGTTTGATATCGCCAAGGTATCTAACCAAAGTTAGCACTACGCTACCTAAATAGCCAAACGCATCGCACAGATAAATACCAAAAGTTGCCGTACCAACAGAGCCTGTCGCTCCAACCATGCGATCAAACAATACTGAGCTGAAAGGTACATATGCAGTAAACAAACCTATAGTTAACAATAACATCCAAGTTTGTGGCCCGACTAAATTCAGATTAAAACAAAAGGTAATGGCTACCATTAATAAACAACCTGCCATTATTAACCAGTGATAGCCAATAAAGGCTTTGCGGTTGTTTTTGAAAACACTGAAGCAGGATAGGATAATTGCGAGGAAAATACCCACTTTAAGGCCTAATGTGGCAAATATTTCAGGTTTATCGCCGAACCCTAGTTCTAGCCAGATCTCTGCTTCGTAGTTACCTCTAATATCGCGTAGTGCTGTAAGTAATATTTGTACAACGATTAGACAAATCAAACCAAGTTGCCATTTCTTGAAGAATACCTTCTTATCTTTTCCTGACATAGTATCGCGATGAACACGCAAGGCTTCGTCTTCTTTTGTTGGCGGCGGAGACATTGATAACATAAATGCCGCGATAAGTAATAAGGGGTAGAAAATAAGACCTGTACAAAATGGCATCCAAAATTCTGGAACCGACACTTCTTGTATTAAATAGCTGCCCACGGACTTAACAAAGCCTGAAGCGACAACAAAGCTTACTGTTAATGCTGCTCCAAGAAATTCAGACGTTTTTCTACCTTCAACAAAACTAATAACAATGCCCCAGATCATCCCTAAAGGTAATCCATTTAGAAACAGCGCAAGAAATTTATACTCAAGAGGTATCAGTGGTAGAGCAAGTAAGGCAAGTAAGGCAAATGTAACTAGCGCAACGATTGCTTGAAGGCGAAGCTTTCGATTTAACTCTGTGATGACTTTAATGCCGATAAATTTGGATATGGTGTAGCCCATGACCTGAGAAACAACTAACACAACTTTTAAGTCGATATCGTATGTCCAGCTGTCAACGTTTGAATATGTTGCAGCCGAAAACGGTTTTCGCAAGCCGTACATTGAGAAATAGGTGATAAAAGAAAAGACTAAAATGTACAACGTAAGGGCGGTACCGCTTAATCTACTGATAAGCTTTTGCATGAATACTCCACAACTGATCCGCAATGCTGTGTTAACAACAATGCGGATGACAATATTATCTAGGAATTGTTAAAGTTCTATGAAATCTTGATTATTCGATCAAGGTCGTTCGCCTTTAGCGAGTCGTGTGTTTATTTCTGACAAGACCGGCTCAATCGCTGCTAGACTATCGATAATAAAATGAGCGCCTGCTTCTTCTAGCTCGTTTACAGCTTTAGACTGGAGATCTTTTTGCTTAGCACTAGACAAGGCGTTCCATTCTTCTAGTGTTAGGCCTACCGCATTGCCGGTTAATGCAATGCCAACCGTCCACATGCCTGCATTTAAGCCCTCATGTATGCCGGGGGCAGAATCATCAACTTTTACGCAGTTAAATACTGAGTTTATACCGAGATTTTGGACATTTTGCAGTGCCATCCAAGGTCCAGGACGAGAGCCAGCAGCTAAATCGTCACTACAAACAAAACAATCTGGCGAATAGCCAAGTTTTTCTGCCGCAGGAACTAAAACTTCCATCACTTCTCTCGGGTAACCTGAGCAACTACCTATCCATATTCCTTGTTCTTTAATGCGATTAATGACTGGAAGAACGTCAGGAATAGGTGTCGCATGATCAACAACTTTAGCCTTTTGTAATGGCATAAAGGTACGATAGATTTCATCAACTTGTTCGTTACTCATCTCACATTCGAATTGCTCTTGCCAGCGTGTTTTAACTGAATCCAATTGACCAAGGGTGTAAATGTGATCCCATTTTCCCATACCCATAGGCGCGCGAGCCTCATCTAAACTGATATCAAATCCATAGGCTTTTTTAAAAGCTTCGACAAATATTGTTGTTGGTGCGACAGAGCCATAGTCGACTACGGTGCCTGCCCAATCTAAAATTAGGGCTTCTATATGTGTATTTTGCATAATCGTCTCTTTTGTTTTGGTGTTGTGAGGATTTTTAGAAGAGGTGGCGATAAAGTTATCGCCACCGAGCGTTGAATTAGAAGCTGTAGTTAAAACCGAGCATGCCCTTACGACCGTAATATTCCAGTTGTAATGGACGTTGGTCATTCCCTAAGTAGTAGTACAAAGGTTCATCGGTAAGGTTGTTTAATTCAATGAAAATCATGGCATTATCATTAAGATAGTACGATGCAGAGAAATCTACGCTAGTGTATTCGCCATAGTAACTATCAAAAGTAGAGCTACTACCATGCTCTTCGATGTATTCACCTTTATGGTTTAACGCGATTCGTGCAGATAAATTATGATCATCATAGTAAAACGCTAGGTTGTACAAGGCGTCTGCTTGGCGTGGGATGCTGACTTTGTCTTCGCGATTTGGAATCGTCATTTCAGAATCCATAAGTGTTACATTCGCTTGAATACCAAAGTTTTCTAACGATGTAGACAGGAAACCAAATGATCGATTGTAAGCCATTTCGATACCATACAACGATGCGTTGTCACCATTTTCTGGCGTAAATTTGCGAACACCTTCAGTGCCGTTGTATGTAACCAAAGAAGAACTCTGGAAGATTGGATCGGAAATATCTTTATAGAATAGTCCAGCAGACACTACACCGGCATCTTCAAAGTAATACTCAAACATTAAATCGATATTATTTGAATAAGTTGGATCGACTTCCGGGTTTCCTGCTTCTAGTTCGAAATCAGCTTCACGATAAGTCGAGCCTGGAGAGATAAAGCCAAAGTCAGGTCTGGCGAACGTACGTGTTAATGCTAAGCGATAGTTGATGTTTTCTTGAGGGCTATATTTTACATGTAGTGACGGTAAAACAGATAGATAATCTTTCTTTCCAGTGGTTCTATTTACGCTCTCATTACCATCAACGTCAACTTCAAACTTAAACCCTCCTACTTTGGTGTCTGTTTGAGTTAGACGTAGGCCACCGACAATTGACCATTCGCTGCTTGGGGAATATGTTGCCATACCATAAGCTGACGTGTGCTTTTCAAAAACATCAAAGTGTCTGCCAAGCGCACCACCGTTCTCAATTAACGCAGACGATTTTTTGTTTAACACTAGGTTATCGCGATTAGTATTCCAAAAGTTTACCACGTCTTTGATAGAAGCGACTTGTGTGAACTGTTGATGCCAATTGCCGTTAAGTTGATTTAAAAAGTCGTTACGACCAGGTTGATCTGTTAAGCTAAAGTCAGAAAGTAGAGGTACGTCACCAGCGTCGGTATCCCACTTGTAGTGCTCATCTGAGAACGTTGAAATACGCTCTTTGTCTCTATATTTTAAGCCGAACTTTAATTCAAGTGACTGGTTTAACTGATGCATAACATCGAGGTTAAAAACTATATTGTCCTTTTCATTTATATAGCCTTTGTAGAGTACCATTTCCGCCAGTTTGGTTTGGGTCGGATCCATAGCAAAATCTTGTGGTAAATGGTTACTAAAGTTATTCCAAGGGTCGCTACCGCCGTCTACTTCGTTGTATGCATAATTACTGCCTACACGATCCTCTAAGCCGATAAAGCCTACGTTTGTTTGGTGAAATTGCGCAATAAAGTAGGCATTGTCTTGTGCATTTGGTGAGTTGTCGTATCTAAATTCGTTGTCAAAATGTGCCGCTTTCCACTCAATTGTTGTGTCGTAACCAAAATAATGTTCACCACCGAGTTCAAAGCCTTTCATCTCTGTGATCATCTCGTTGTAGATGTGTTGTACTTCTATGCGATCTTTATCAAAGCGCAAACGGTGTTTGTAATGGGTTTCATCGTCTTCTAATGTACCGTACAAAGCGCTAGCATAGACTCTGCCTTCATCAAGCAAATATTCAAGGCCGCCATTGAATCCATAGGTACGTCTTTCACCTGTGTAATCACGCAACTCTAATCGTCGAACACCAATACCATCCGATCCTCGGCGAGGTTCATAATTGTCTGTGGCCCAATTCCTTTTCCAATAGCTACCGTTTAAAATGTAGCCAAACTTTCCATCGTCACTACGATCACCATACAAGAGGTTTAGTGATGTATCGACTCCACCTGCCTTTTCATGATGGCCTAGCGCTCCACTAATTTTAAATGTTTGCTCTTTGGCGGCTGTGCGAGTAACAAAGTTAACGTTGCCTCCAATGGCATCACCTTCCATGTCTGGGGTAATTGCTTTGGTAACTTCAACGAACTCAATCATTTCTGAAGGGAAAAAATCAAACGCGGTACCACGGTGAGACGTTTCTTGTTCAGCTGTTGGCAGTCGGCTGCCGTTTACAGTGGAGCTGCTCCATTGTGAAGGTAACCCGCGTACTGCCACAAATCTTCCTTCACCTTGGTCTCGTTCAATAGAAACACCTGGAACTCGCTGTACTGCTTCAGCAGCATTTCGATCTGGTAGCTTGCCAATGCCGTCTGAAGATATCACGTTCATGATTTTCTTTGAGGTTTTTTGGATATTTGACGCAGCCATTTCACCGCGTAGAATTTGTCCTAGAACAACGACTTCTTCCATTGTGTTGTTGTTTACGTTTAATACAACCGAGTCGATATGCAAACGTTGATTTTCGGTCACTGTGATATCAATGATTTTCTTTTCATATCCAAGGTACTCTACTTCTATCTTGTATTTACCTGCTGGTAACTTTAGGAGCTCAAATTCACCTTGGTAATTTGTTGTCGTTTTTAACTTAGTACCGAGTACATGAACTGACGCACCAGGAAGGATGCTGGAGCTATCTTTAATGGTACCGGTTACTACTGCAGAGTGTGCTGCTGTTAAAGGCGCAAGAAGCGTTGCTATAGCCAATGCAACTGGTTTTATTTTTGTCATCATTTTTTCCGCGTGTTTGAAAGGGTTATACGTTGTTTTTAATTGGCGGGTATTAAGTCAAAGAAAAATGACAGTTATAGATGCATTTAATTAGCTTTTATCTAATTAAAACTAAGTAACTAGTGCGCTGTGCTTTTCGTTTGCTACTTCTTTATTAAAGTGTCAACAAAGTTACATGTTGCAAAGATGCACTTTTTTTTTGTGACATCCAACTTGATATTTAAGAGTCAAATCAAATGGTTGAAGTTTGTGGGAAGTTGTATAAATCAAGCTTTTTGACTAACCTTGACCTAAACAATATAAGAGTACTGTTCGAATGACAAAGGACAGACTTTCATCAAATAGCAGAAAGCCATAAATGTGTGAAGTGACCTTTGAACATGATGAAGATTCAGCACAGTTAGCGATGATTGTAAAGCTTGCTGAACCAGCAGTTGTACCAAGTGCAACGCAACTGCTTAAAGCATTTGAGTCTTCCGACTATAGTCGAAGTGTTTTTATAGAAAGTTCGATTGAAGCGTTGCTTTCAGAAATCAATACCAGCCTCGCAATGCAAGAGAAAAGTGATGAAGTTGATAGCGAGCAGGTTGAAAGTGTGCCTGAATTGCAATTAAACCAAAAAACTTTTAAGCAAGTTATCGCTCATGTCTCAGATGCTTCAATTTCTGTTGTGTTAGATAAAGATGAAATGGCTGCTTCTTTGGAAATCACTCCTGCTAGAGGAGGAAAGCACGCCGAAATCCATGACGTAATCGACTTACTTACCGAGCAAAATGTAGTTTCAGGGATCAGTAAAAAAGCAATTGTAGAGTTACTCTCTAAAGCGCGAAAAGCAACAAGTGATGAGACTTTAACTGCCAAAATTGCAGAGGGAACTCCCGTCGAACATGGTAAAGATGGACATATTGAATATCTTGTAGATGATCCTGCAAAAGCTATCAGACGTCCGAAAAAGTTGGACAATGGTAAAGTAGATATGCGGGATCTGGGGGGAATCGTTCATGTAAAAGAAGGAACTAAACTTGCGCAGCTAGTAGTACCTACTAAGGGAAAGTCAGGGTTAACTGTGACAGGAGATAATGTAGAGCCTTTAGCAGGAAAAGAAGCCCAATTAGTAACTACTGATGGTTGTGACTTTTTAGATGAAAAAAAACAGGTCTTAGTGGCGACTACCAATGGTATGCCAAAACATCTAGATAATTCAGTTTCCGTCAATCAATTACTTGAGATTGACAATGTCGATGTCAGCACTGGCAGCATTAAATTTGACGGTTCAATCTATGTTAAGGGAAATGTCTGCGAGTCGATGAAGCTTTATGCGACGGAAGATATTATTGTTGAAGGAACAGTCGACTCCGCTACAGTTATTGCCAACGGAAATATATCGGTAGCTCAAGGCATAATTGGTCGACAAATAGAGGATGGTGAAGAGAACATTTCAAATAGTACAACTGTTTCTGCTAATGGTGATATATGTGCTTTGTTTGTGCAATATGCTAATTTAGTGTCTAAGAGTAATATCCATATTAATCAGCACCTTTCCCATTGTTATGTCGAAGTTGCAGCAGATCTTTGGGTAGGAGACTTAGAGCAAGAAAAAGCAGCAGGTACAATATTGGGGTGCTTTGTTCACTCAGGAGGTAACATTGGAACAGGCATGTTGGGTTCACCGAGTTCAACTGAAACTCGCCTTGATTTCGATTATTGGCAACATAAAATCTATAAATATGAAGCGAAAGCTACTGCAAATATCAATCAGTTAGTTCAGCGAATAGACAAACTTAGTCTGGTTATTCAAAAGCTAAAGTCATTAGCTTCTCATCAAGAAGATCATATTGAAAAATTGAATGATGCCTTAAAAGCACATTTGAAAAAGTTAGTTTTAATTCATGCCCAACTAGTCCAAATGAAAAGAAAAGCTGAACATAAATTACAGTGTGTTTCACTCAAAGTATTTGATACTGTGTTTGATGGCGTGATCATAAATGCGTTAAACAGTAGTTATGTTTTTAGGAGAAAACATCCCGCTACTCAAATGAACGTTAAAGATGGTCAAATTCTGGTTGATACAATGCTTTAATAAGTCAATTAGTTGGACACTTATATTTTTGTTGTTACTTGTTTTAAATAGTGATTTAGTAATTACTCAGATGTACTTTTTCGATACGTTCTAATGTCTCAGTTTAAGGAAAACTAAATGAAATTTATAAAAACAATCATGTTATTTTCTTCGCTGGCAATCACTTCTCTCGCATTTGCGCATGGTGATGGGCATGGAAAAGTGGACGGAAAAAGGGCTTTGAAAATTGCACAAAAAGCGGCGAAAAAGCTAACGTTTAAAGATTTTGGTACCTCAATTGGCAAGCTAGATGAGTCTTGGCTAAAAATAACGGCAGATACCTATCAAGTCATCGAAATGAACGAAAAGCGAATCGTTGTCAAAGCGACAAATAATACAATCGAGCAAACGGCGTATTTTAAGATTGCGGTGAAGGGAAAAGTTATCGATGTTAGTGAAGATTATGTAGCTCAAGAGAATACGGGTCATAATCACGCTCACTGATTCAATATTATAAATGAAAACAGAAATTGCGCGTTTTATGATCCTCTACTACGCTCTTTAGGAACCTAAATAATCTTTAATAATAAAGAGTAAATGAATGAAACTAACAATAATTTCGATAATAATAATTTTACTTGTGGGATGTTCAAGTAAACCTGCTGATTGGAGCGGCATGGCACAATCTGAAATTTCACAATGGCAAGAAATAGGCTTAGGCCCCGCTGAAGCACAGCTATTGAGAAAGAATGGCTTATCAGCGAGTGATACAAAGGGCTGGATTGATATTGGCATCAAAGCTGGCAACCAAATATTAATATGGAAGAGTAAAGGATTCTCAGCAGAGAATGCGCAAAGTTGGATTGAGTTGGGCTTTGATGCTGCAACATCAGCTTCTTGGTTTGGGAAAAAGTTTACTGCTGAAGAAGCTCGCCAATGGTTAGATGCTGGATTTGATTTAAAGAAAGCGATTGAGAATCGCAGTAAGGGGCTTCAACCTATTGATTAGGAAGTAAAGTCAATAAGTTGCATAGCAACTCACTTGTCAAGCGGGCTATTATGGCTCGCTTTTTTGTATCACATTTGTATAGCCTTATGACTTTTATCGCGCTTGTTGTATAGTAGGTGGTTCAATTAAGGGCAAAGTGTTGTAGATGAACTTAAGACTTACTGGCGATAATCAAGTTGTTACACGGTATAAGCTATCTATATGGGGCGTGTTTGTTGCCATAATGATGGTGGCCTTGTTATTGGCTAGTTATCGTTATTATGGAGAACAGCAGTCTTTTGAAAAGAGTCAATTAGGTCATTTAAATCGAACCGCCGATGAACTCAATGAGCATTTAAAAAATGCTATCAATACTGTTAGATCAGTTAAACAATATGCCAGCTATTCTCTTAGCTACCCTCATACGTCACTGTTACCCGTACCCCCAATTAAGCAAGAAGATGGCTTATTTTATCTAGAGAAAAAATCCTTAACACAAGTGGATGTTAGGCAGCGACAGCAAATGACAGTAAATATTACTGGTGAAGGGGTTATCAATATGGATGATCCTGCGGTGGCGCAAGAGTTAGCAATGGCGTATTCATTAACGCCCGCTTTTGTAAGCGCTCAAAGTGCTAACCCTGCCGCAAACTGGTTTTATTACGTCTCGACTAATAATTTCGTCAGTTTATATCCTTGGATTGATAAAAAAAGCTGGCGTTACTCATCTTCTTTAATCGACAACGAACAGGTTAGGTTTTTGTCTAAAGCTAGCCCTTATTCCGAACTTACTGCTTGGTCTAGTCCTTATATCGGCTCCTCGGGCAGTGGCTTATATACTTCAGTTGCTGCAGGTGTTTTTAAACAAAGCTTTTTTATGGGCGCGATTGTTATAAATATTGACTTGTCAAAGTTACATTTAATGATCGAACTTACACCGGAAGATAAATATCAGTACGCGCTGATAAATGACGAAAATCAGATTCTGGTTCATAAAAACGCCAGTTCAGATCCATTTTCTCGTATTAGTAAATGGCAAGATGAGTTGCCAGATGCGTTAAAGTCGTTATCTTTTAGATCTTTGGGGCAGCAGGCAGATTCATTTCAATATCGAGGTTGGTTGGTTCAGCAGACGGTGTTAGATTCAACAGGTTGGAAATTAATTAAATACGTCCCTTATAAAGAGTTTGCTGACCCCATACTTTCGCGCTTTATGTGGCTCTTTTTACTGCTATTTCTAGGCCAATTTGCTCTACTTACCTTAGTTTACTACGTAACTAGACGGACATTTATCCAGCCGACACAGCATTTTATTCGCCATATTGCTCATAGTTCACAAGGCGATCACGGCAAGATCCCACCACCCCCCGGTTGGCGGCACTGGTTTGATCTAGTGGGAGATATATTTAGCCAAAACCGAAGCTTGATGCAGCAGTTAAAAGATCAAAATAATGTGCTGGATATGCGGGTTAACGAAAAGACTGAAGCATTATTAGAGAAAAGTGAACAACACCAACGTGATTACGCTATTTTGCGTTCAGTAATGGATGCAATACCTGATTACCTTATTTTCAATGATTCAGAAGGCAAAATTATTGGTTGTAACTTGGCTTTTGAGCGATTTGTAAATAGTAACGAAAATGAAATGTTAGGGCGTACTGCGGGAAGTTTCATTGATAATGAACTGGGTAAGGCATTACATTCTTGTATTCGAGATGGCGGCAATACAGAAAGTCAATACGGCATATTCCAAGTGATTGAAACCGTAGAAAATACCTACGAGTTGTATTGTTCAGAGTTCTATAATCAAGAGCAGCATCTATTAGGACATATCGTGATTATTCGCGACGTTACAACGCAATTCGCGATCAATGCTGCGTTAGCGCACGCGAAAGAACAAGCAGAATTAGCGAGTCAGGCAAAGAGTCAATTCTTGGCTAATATGAGTCATGAAATAAGAACGCCTATTAACGCTATCCAAGGCATGCACGCATTATTGTCAAAAGGGACATTGTCTCGAGGGCAGATTAATCACATTCAAAACGCGGAAGAAGCAACAGATACATTGTTGCATTTGGTCGATGAATTACTCGATTTAGCCAAAATTGAATCAGGTAACATGAATATTGTAAAAGAGCCATGTAGCTTAGACAATTTGGTTAACAGAGCCATTAAACTTAACCTTAACACCATTAAACATAAAGGAATTGAACTTATTGTCGACGTCGCCCCAGATGTTCCAATAACAGTGCTTACGGACGAAATGCGTTTAGTCCAGGTTCTCAGTAACCTACTAAACAATGCCTCGAAATTTACTCATGAAGGCCACATTAAATTAACTTTAGAAACCATAGCGACAAAAGATACCGATGTCTTAGTTCGCTTTGTGTTAAAAGACACGGGCATTGGTATTGCCAAAGATAAACAAGCTAGGTTGTTTGAAGCTTTTATGCAAGCCGATGAGTCAATGACCCGTGCATACGGTGGCTCTGGGTTAGGACTTTCTATTTGTCAGCGAATCGTAAATTTACTTGGTGGGGAAATTAAGCTGGTGAGTGAAGTCGATTTAGGTACAGAGTTTAGCTTTGTTTTACCGTTCAAATCATTGGATAACCCACAAGAAAATAAATTAAATACTAAGGTTGCGGTATTTGCGTTGAACATTAATTTACCTGAGCACTTCCAGCAACTTATGATAAATCTTGATTATCGATATCGTGAAGTGACTATGTCGCCTGACCAAGACAATGTACCTTATAGAGATGAGGGGAATGCTTTGTTCTTTATGAGGTTACAACAGGTTGATAAACAATCACTTAGCCAATTAGCTTCTTTGGCACAGCATCAAACACGAACTCAGTTGGTGATCATTGACGATGAATCGTCTGCTGAAGCTGCTGTGCAGTATGAGTTACTAGAACAACAGAAAATACCTTACCTAGTCTGCCAAGAGCCATTATTTAGGCTTTGTTTGCATCAAGTGTTTGCTGCAATGTCTGATGAGAAGCCTGTTAATCCACCTTCTAAGCGCAAGGTAGAGGCTATAGCTAACACAAGACCTACGGAAAATGATGCCAATTTAACAGGCGTTAAAGTGTTATTGGTGGAAGATAATCTGGTTAATCAACTGGTCGCTAAAGAGTTGTTAAAGTCTATGGCTGCTGAAGTCATAGTCGCCGATAACGGTCAAAAGGCACTTGATTTGTTAGAGAAAAATAATGTCGACGTTATTTTAATGGATATTCAAATGCCGGTGATGGATGGATTAACCGCTACGAGAGTCATTCGAGAACATAAGAATAATCACCAATTGCCAATTATCGCGATGACAGCCCATGCTAGAGAGGAAGATAAACAGGCGAGTTTTGATGCCGGAATGAACTTACATGTCGCTAAACCAGTAAAAGCTGATATTTTATTACACAGTATTCTGGAAGTACTAACCCCTGAAAGCGAAGTGATGCACTAACGGTCAAAAAACCTTCAAGTTATTGTCGCTTTTCTGACATTTATCAATTCTACTCTTGAGCAAACCATGAAATGGAATTGCTTATGAATTACCAAGGCTTTCCTGAAAAAATTACTGCCCACGCAGTATGGATTTCAGATGTTCATTTAGGCTACAAAGATTGTAAAGCAGAGTATTTATTGTCTTTTTTAGACCGTCTTGAGTGCGATGTATTGTATTTAGTTGGAGATATTGTTGACGTGTGGTCACTCTCTAAGCGTTTTTACTGGCCTGTACAACACAATAAAGTGATTAGTAAGTTAATGAAAATGGCTAAAAATCGCTGTAGAGTTATCTATATCCCTGGTAATCATGATATGAATTTTCGTGAATTTGTCGGCGAAAAGTTTGGTGAGGTCGAAGTTCATCAGCAATTTATTCACGAAACCAAAGACAAAAGAAAAATGTTGGTGATGCATGGTGACGAACTAGATAACGTCATACGTTTTAGTCGTATTAACCGTATCGTGGGTGATAGCGCATATGACTTTTTATTGTTTCTCAATCGCTGGACTAATTACGTACGAAAGCGACTAGGTTATGGTTATTGGTCTCTAGCAAAATATTTGAAAGTTAGAGTGAAGAAAGCTACATCAGCTATCACTCAGTTTGAAGATGCCGCTATTGAACTCGCGAAGAAAAAGCAGTTAGATGGCGTGATATGCGGACATATTCATCATCCTAATATTCGTGAAAAAGACGGTATTTTGTATTGTAACGATGGTGATTGGATAGAAAATTGTACCTTTATGATTGAATCGCATCAGGGGCAATTCGAAATTTTGCATTGGACAGATCAAATGTCGTCTGCCCAAGTAATCAACTTAGACGATATTAAACGTACGGCTTAAGGCGCTTCGCCGGAAAGCGCTGATACCCGTTTTTGCAGCTTGCTAAGTGTGCTGGCGAGCTGTTGTTGTTCTTGCATTGATAGCTCGGATAACAGATGCTGTTCAAGCTCTAGCGCTTTTGGCGCTAGCGCCTGAAACATAGTTCTGCCTTCGTCTGTTGGGGAGAGAAGTGAGGCCCGTTTGTCTTGGTCACACTCTTGTTTACTGACAAGTTCTTTTTCAAGAAGCTTTTTAATGGCGCGACTGGCAGGCATTTTTTCTAAACTAGTTAATTGACCTATTTCTTTTGCCGTTAGCGGACTCTGATTGTTAACAACAGCTAATATTCGCCACTCCGCTTTACTTAGAGAAAATTCTCCTGTGTAGGATTGCGCTATGTATTGGCTCACTTGCGCCTGAAGTTGGGCAAGTTGATAAGGAAAGAAGCTGTTTAACTTAAGGTGTGCTTTACTCATGAATGCGCGAATATCTAATAAACCTAGCTACAGTATACGCGGCTAAAGAGTTTAGGAAAACATCGCTATGACCAGAAGAGAGAACAGCAGGCCGAGGGGAGAGTACTGGCCTGCTGTTAATTTAACGACAAACATCTTTGTAAGCGCATTGACACCCCTGAAAAGCACTTGCAATACAATTTAGTCGTTTTAGGGCAATGTGTTTCGTTGGTCTTCGAAACACCTTTAAGACTAGCAAAGGATAGAAATATTGACAGCGTTATCAGAAATTATTCCGGCAATAATGTTAAATAGATGTAATCTATTATTTACGGAATATTGGTTAAATGAACTAAAAAGCTGATTTTAAATAAGTAAAAATCAGCTTTTTATTTGGCATGAGTTATTAAATAAATACAAAAGAATTTTTCGTACACCTATTTAGTGCGAAAGTGTTGCATTAATTCTTCCAAGTCGTTGGTTTGTGCAATGAGTACTTCAGTTGCTTGTTTGCCTGCGTGTGCTAGATCTGCTGCATCATGTGAACTTTCTGCGATCATATTGACTCGGCGTGAAATGTCTTCGCCGACTTTGTTTTGTTCATCGGCTGCGGTAGCGATATGATTGTTCATTTCTGTAATGCTAGAAAGGGCTTGAGCTATTTGTTCTAGTGCGTCGGCAGCTTGTTTGGTTTGTTCAACAGTTCCTTCGCTAGACGACTGGCTTGCTAACATAGATTCAACACCTCTATGTGAACCTGATTGCAAGCGTTCAATCATTTGTTGAATTTCCTCGGTGCTATCTTGTGTGCGTTTTGCTAAGTTTCTTACCTCTTCGGCAACTACTGCAAACCCGCGTCCTTGCTCACCGGCGCGAGCTGCTTCGATTGCTGCGTTGAGCGCTAACAGATTCGTTTGGTCTGCAATACCACGGATAACATCTAATACGGAAACAATATTAGCGACATCTTCGCCGAGCTCTGTAATTACGGTGCTGGCGTCTTCTATTTGTCCAGCTAGCGCTTCAATGGAGGATACTGCACCATTAACAATACCATGAGCCTTATTGCCTTGTTCATCTGCTTGAGACGTAGAGTCTGCTGCTGCGTTTGCGTTGTCGGCAACAGTTTGTGAGGAGGATGACATTTCTGTCATTGCAGTTGCTACCATATCGATTTCGGCACGCTGCGCGTCAAACGTGCGATCTAACTCGTCAGTGCGCTGATTCGCGCCTTCAGTTTCTTTTCTAATCTGCTCTATGGATTTTTCTACACTACCTAAAATAGTGGCTAAGGACTGACTTAAAGTTAGGGTCGAGCCATAAATTGAGTCAGGTCTTGCTGTATGTGATTGATCGTTTGTGGTTAAGTCGCCAGAAGCAACTTTTTGTACTAGTTTTAATACTTGTGACGGTTCGCCACCTAAGTCATCGAGCAGTTTTCGTGTTGTATAGATGAGGACGACACCTAGCATCGCCGTTAATGCTAAACAAATAAAAACTTGCCACTTAGCACTAGACCAAAATCTCGCTTCAACTTCAGCAAAACCAATGCCTGTGCCTACATACCAGCCCCATACTGGTGTTTGTCTCGCAATGGATAGTTTGTCTTCAATCGAACCATCTGCTTGTCTTTGGGTCCATTCATACTGAGCAATTCTGTTCGGCGAACGGCGCACGGCGTTTTGTAAAATATTACCAACACTGCTGCCATTACCATCTTTAAACTCGTGAAAACTGGTACCGTGCAGTTCAGGGTCGTTTGGTGTGGCGATGAAGTTTAAATCGCTATCTGCTACGTATACGTATTCAGATTGATGATATTTATTTTCTCTTAATAATTGTGTAGCAAGTTGCTTGGCTGCTGATTCTTCCATTTTTCCAGCGGCAACATAATCCTCTATTTCAACAATCATGTTATAGGTAGATTTAAATAATTGCTCTACGCGAGCTTGGTTATCATCATTACTTGCTATTCTTAATGTTGTTAAACCTACTACCATCAGCATAATAAAGGACAGTAAAATAAGAGCTATAAGTGCGCCCACTTTAAAGCTTAATTTCATGTGAATAAACCTCGTTTAGGCGAAGGCAATAACATTAACCAGGAACGGAAAAATTCGCCTTTAACCTATTGTTTAGCATTAAAATTAAAATCTACGATTTAACTCAATATCTGTGCATAGATACCCAGTAAAATTCTAGACTATCATTGTTCAATTGGAGTGCGCTAGTGAATTCTTGTTATATAAAATATACGATTTATTGTGAAAATATCCACAGTATCTGAATATTTATATGCCCATTGTCTTGGGAAGTAAATAGAGGAGATAGTTATGAAACAAAATGATTACAGTATGCTCGCGTTAACTGCTATCGATTGTTTCTCTACTATCGAGTATGAATAAATAATTTCTGAGAGTTTATCGCGTTGTGAAGACAGTAAACGATATAAATGCATCTGATTAAGGGCGCGATCTAGATTGTGCTGATTGTGCTGAGTATGAAAATACACATCGCCGTTTATGTAGTCCGTTAAAAAACGAATGCCAATCATAAAAGGTAATAATTGCGCCCCTAATATCAAACTCGTTTGTTCTATGGCCGATAAGTTACTGCCAAAGCTGGATTGATAGCCATTTGCTAATCCGCGAAAAATATCGAAGCGAACTTTCATTGTGGTAATGTCGGTACCGTCTTCAGGTAAGTTTGAGCAGCAAGTGCGTACCATGTCACCGAAATCATGCATTAGGTAGCCGGGCATACAGGTGTCTAAATCAATTACTGCTGTTGGTTGTTGTGTGACTTCACTAAACAGTAAATTATTAATTTTGGTATCGTTATGGGTTACCTGCACCGGTAATTGTTTTACCGTAATTGCAACTTCTGTTATGAAGTCTTTTTGAGCGAAACAATAATCGATGATACTTTGGCATTGTTTTACACGATTTTTTACATCAAGTTTAATCGCTTGTTTTAACTGAGTGACCCTGTGGTCTAAATCATGAAACTTGTTGATGATGATGTTCAGTTCTTTTGCCGGAAAGTCGCTTAATGCCGCACTAAATTGCCCAAAAGCTTGAGCGACCTGAAGCGCTTGCTCTTCATTTGATACGGCTTCAACGGTAAAACACTTAGGAATAAAAGCAATAGCTCGCCAGTGATCTTCGCCGATAACGACTATTGATTTTTTTTCAGTGGTTTTATGAGTGCCAATTGCATTAAGCGAGTATTGGTTCTGCGCAATTTTTTCCACTAAGTGTTGGTTGATTTGGTTGGCATTTTCAACGACGTGAGCCGGTTGCGGGAAGACGTGATGATTTACTCTTTGCAAGACAAAGCTAACATTAGCGTTTTTTACTAGAAACGTATCATTGATTAAGCCGTTACCTAACGGGGAGACTTGGCTATTATTCAGCGAACAATCATAATGACTTAACACTTGATTTAAGTATTGTGGATCAAAATTACTGCTCATACGGGAAAAGTCCTTTCTATTTTAACAGGTAGCTCAATGACAGCTTGTTATTAAAATTGTTGTTTTAATGCCTGTTCAACATAAAGGCAATCAGCGGAATATGTTACGCCAAACCAAGCGTCATGTGAAGTCTCAACCCTTGTTTTATCTGGCTGTTGGCTAATTATAGTGGCAACGGCATCAGGTAAAAGGGCCTCTTGCTCTTGAATGGAAGTATTTGAAAAGGTGTCCAATAAAACCTGTTCAATAGCAGAAAATATATCACAAGAAAAACACCAGAAATTCATAGAAACAAGTTGGGATTTTTCGATGGTTATTTGCTTGTTTTCTTTGTCTAACCCTATTAAATCACTACCTTTTTGTTCAATAGAATAAACTTCTTCAATAGCGACAAGTTGCAGATGTTTAGTTTGACATACTCCTCTGTTTACACCGCCATTTTGAGAGAGGGTATTGCCTGCTAAAAACGCGACCATGAGCACCCAGTTATTTTCAATGTTTTGTGATAAAGAAAATGCAGAAGGTCCGTAATAGTCATCGCCATTAATAACAATAAAAGCGTTAGTTAAATAAGGCTTAGCACACCATAATGCGTGCGCAGTACCCAAAGGCTTTTCTCTAGCGGCTGTTATTAGACAGTGGTCTGGAAGGTTAGCGTTATCTTGTATTGCGAGGTCAACCTTAACTTCTTCGGGCAGTCTGGTGACAAGTTCATCTATATACTCTTTGTGAATTGCGCGGCAGATAATAACGAGGTGATTAATGCCAGTGGCAATACCATTTCTTAGGTTGTATTCAAGTAAAGTGAGATTTAACGGCGCAAAAAGGTGGAACTGTTTAGGTCCACCAAAACGTGAACCGTTCCCCGCAGCAAGCACCACTAATGAGCGCACAGTCATTTTATTTAGTGCCCTTTAAGAAACAATACCTAGTGGTTGGGCTTTCTCCCATACACCGCGGGTAAAGTCAGGTACATCAATACTGTTACTTCTGTTAGCAACTGATTGCGCGCTTAAAGGCATAATAACTGACCATGCTGTAGCATCGTATACATCTTGATCCAGAGGCTGACCGTTACGTAGACAATAAATCATGCGCCACAGCATGAGAAAATCCATACCACCGTGACCACCATTTTTTTCGGCCTCTGCGCCCATTTTTTCCCATAAAGGATGTTCAAATGCTTCATACCAGTGAGACATGTCTCTATCCCATTGGTGGAATGACTGAGCCTGAGGCTTTCTTCCTTTTTTACCCTGTTGTTCCCATTGTTTTACCGCTAGCTCGTGCTGTTGCTGGTAAAGAGCAGCAATTTTATCTGGAACGTTTTCGAGAGCAATTTTATTTGGAAAACCACTAAAAATACCGTTGGTTCCTTGGATCATGTTGTGGCGAGTATAAGGCCTAGGTGTTGTCGTATCATGCTGAACAACAATCGTTTTACCGAGTTTTGTTTTTATCGTGGTCGTGCTCATATCACCATTGATATAAGTGGATTTATTTCGCTGATGATCTGCTGGAAATTCACGTTGTGCATATTGCTGTCTGCCCAAGGCATTGCTGCTCATCGAGGTTAGGTAATCAAAACGATCACCTCTATTAATATTCATGTATTGTGCGACAGGGCCAAGACCATGAGTAGGGTAGAGATTACCGTTGGTTTTACTGTGCCACCCTGTACGCCAAGAACCTGTTTTTCGGTCAACTTGTTTCATTTGCCATCTGAGTTCATGAATATAGGCAGCTTCACCGTGCAAAAGGTCACCAAATAAGCCTTGGCGTACCATGTTTAATACCATGAGTTCGTCTCGGCCATAGCAGACGTTTTCCAGCATCATGCAGTTTTTCTGTGTTCGTTCAGCGGTATCTACCAGCAACCAACATTCTTCAACGGTTGTTGCAACGGGGACTTCGACAAAGGCATGTTTACCACTATTCATGGTGTCTACAGCCATTGGGGTGTGCCATTGCCAAGGCGTTGAAATGATAACGATATCTATGTCCTGACGAGACAACATATCTTTATAAGCGAGATCGGAACCTGTGTACTGATCTGGCGATTGATGACCTTGTTTAACAACATAATCGACCGCATCGTCGATAACATCTTGATGGATATCGCAAATGGCTTTAATTTCTACGCCGTCGATATGACACAGGTGGTGCACATGATTAATGCCTCGCTCTCCGACACCGATAAAGCCAACACGCACAACAGACATAGCCGGCGCTGTTAACCCCATAACTGATTTATATTGACCAGGCTTAAAATTGCTGGGTATTTGCGTGAATGTATCAGCATGCGCAGCGGCAATTCCTGCGGCGGAAACAGCAGCGGCAGACTTTAAAAAGTCGCGTCGGTTGAACTTAGTCATGATAGGTTTTTATTGTTGTTGGATAATGGCTTTACGTTACTGATTAGACGCTAGAATATCAAGCAAGTGAGCTGATATTTCTAACGGCTTATCTATTTTCCTGCAAGAGGTAATTCTATCGTAAAACAAGCGCCACTCAGAGAGGTGGAGTTAGCTGCGGAAATGGTACCTGAGTGCCAGTTAACGACCTTGGCACAAATAGCAAGACCTAAACCAAAATGTCCTTGTTCTCTGGATTTGTCATCGTCTAATTTAACAAAAGGGGCGAAGATTTTATCTATGTTTTCTTCATCTATGCCGTTACCGTCGTCTTGCACTAAGATTTGAAGACGTTTGTTGTGTGTCTTAAGTGATATTTCTATTTGCGTATTTGCGTATTGGACAGCATTACTTAATAAGTTTTGTATCGCTCTTGAGAACCAGTGGTGATCGATTTCTACATTACCTGAGATGTTATTGGTGTTAAGGTTAAGCTTTAGGTTGTGTTGGTCGGCTAAATCCTGAAATTCGAGCACAAGCATAGTAAAATACCCTGCAATATCCACCACTTCACGTTGTAGTTTAATACCTTGTCGCTCCATGCTCGCGTATGAGAGAAATGCACTCGTCATATCTTCCATGCGAGTAAGCTCAACCTCCATTCGAGCCAAATACTCATCTTTCTTTTTGACATCAGGTGTGTCTATTGCAGCTTCGACACCAAACCTGAGGCAAGACATCGGCGTACGAATGTCGTGAGATAAACTGCGGGCAAGTAATTTGTTATCTGCCATTAGCTTTTCGATTTGTGCCGCCATAAAGTTAAATCGTTTTTCTAAGGCATATATATTAGAAAAAGTACTTAACTTTACTCTAACGCCATGTTCGCCTTGGGCAATCTTCCCTGCTGCTTGTGTGAGTAAATACAAGCGTCTAGCTAAAGGAAAAAGCCAAGCAAGTAAGATGATGCATACACCAGAATACAAAATGGCCGTGAGTAATACGTTGAGCTTATGATTGTCTTCTTCTGGCTTTGGCAAAAATAACCGCACCAAATAATTAGGGTGTTTTGGGATGGTTCTTAGTAAGTAATATTGCTCATCTGTGGTTAGCGTCAAACCCGCTTGAGTAGAAAGCTGCGATGTGAGTGCTTGTGGTAAGGCAATATCATTGGCATCGATAATATCGAGAGGCAGGTTAAACGTCGTTGAAATTTTGTCTGTTTCAATAAGAAGTTGCTGGTCTTCTAATTTAGCGAGCCGCTCGGCCACACCGTGAAGTAGCGTTTGATGGACACTTAAAGTTTCCGGCTGAGGGTGCTTAACTTCCTGTGACAGCATAAAGCGGTCTATACCCCAACCAATAGCGATGAGTGAACCAAAAACGACTAAAACTATGCTGACAAACAAACGGATCATGGTCGTTTATTCCCAAGCATCCGCAACAAATAAATACCCTTTACCCCATACTGTTTTCAGCTTTTTAGGGCTTTGCGGGTCATCGTTAAATATTTTGCGTAAGGTAGACATCATTACGTCAAAACGTCGATCTTGGCCATCATACTCTCGACCTTTTAGCGCTTTAAAAACCGCGTCTCTATCTACTACTTCGCCAGCATGACTAGCTAAAAACCATAAAAATGAGAACAAGCTGGTTGATAGTTCCACTTCTTCACCTTGGTAAGTAACGCGATTTGCTTCTTGATTGATTTCTAATTGGCCTAGCTTTATTACCGTGACAGGTGACGAAGTTTGAGCGGTATTTTTCAACATACTTTGAATACGAGCCAGTAAGGCTCTTGGTCGCACAGGCTTAATAACATAGTCGTTTGCACCCGCTTCCAAGCCGATGACTTCATCGAACTCATCGGCTCTAGCCGTTAGCATGATGATAGGCAAGTTAGACTGACTGCGGATCAGTCGGCACACCTCTATGCCATTAAGCCCCGGCAACATAACGTCTAGTAATACAAGATCAGGTTGCCAAGTTTGAAGTTGTTCTTCAACTTTATCGCCTCTTGCGACATGCTTTACCGCGTATTCTTGTTGCTGAAGGTATTCAACAATCCAATCAGCTAACGGTAAATCATCTTCAACTAAGAGAATTTTGGTTTGCTGCGTCATTGGCTTTCTCCTTTAAAATAAGCGCCATCGCCTCTTTCGCGGTGTTGATTTATGCACCCACCCAACTTTTATTTCTGTGTCAGCAACGACCTGATTATTATCGGCATCGACTAACTGAAAGGTCATGCTTTCTTTAGACTCAAATTCATAAGCAAATTGTTGTTGTGTCGCTTGACGCCAGCATTTCAATTGCTTTTTCGATGTTTGATTCACTAAACAATAATTGCCACGCTTTGAAACTTGCCAATTTACTAAAATACGTGCGTAACAAATTCTCCCTTGATGCAGAGATACGCAACTTGACGGTTTAGTGGCAAGAATAACGTCTTCTTGCTGTGTATAAGTCAATGTTTGCTGGGCTTGCAAAGAAAAACTTATACCTATTCCGATACAAAAGTAGCTAAAAAAGCTCAGCCACCTGTTCCGTCGGTGGCTCCTAAAATACATACAGCACCCCCATCATTGCCGTAGCGGTATTGCTACTGGAAATTAATGGACTATCTTCGATACTGCTAGAATACTGGGCGTAACTTAAACCTGCGCTGAACGTCCATGATTCAGATAGTGGGTGTTGGACAAAAACTTCTACTTGTCCTTTGAATGCGGAATCAGCTTCATGCTCAGGGCGCAGTTCGTTGGCTTCTTCAGCAGATATTCCGTAGTAATAGTCCATTACTCCTTGGGCGTAGTAAGTTAAGCTGCCATTTAAATAAACATCCCAATTGCGATATGGAATAAGGTGGCTATAAAAGCCTTCGATAACAAAATCATCGGAGCCATCTACTGGGGCTAGTTTTGCTACATCGACAGAGAAAAAACTACTATCGAGGTAACGTGTGTATCGCAAGGCGAGGCCTTCACCAATACTTCGATTTTTCAAACCTTGTAGTATCGGGATTTCTTTATCAGCTTCTTCCATAATTACTTTTGGATTAATGGAAGGAAAATAAGACTTTGCGATAAGGTCTAGCTCCCAATCTTCTGCTACATGCAGTTGGTAGCCTATTTCGCCGCCAAGAGTGTGGGTATCAAATCGGTTGTAATTAGACTGAACAAAAAAGCCTTTGTAGTACAGGTCTATCAGCAGCAAAACATTGAGGTAATTACTAATGTCATTTTGCTCAACATCAGTAAGCATTATTTTTTGTTTAGCAACAGAAATCCCTGCTTGAACATCCCAACTAAAGGTTTCATCGAAAATAGTTGTTTCTTTTTCTGGTTTTTTATCATTGGCAAGCACTGTGCTGCTGATAAGTAGCAAAATAACCAACGCAAGTTTTTGATACATGGTAGTGTCCCTGAGACCTAGATTCTTATTAATAGTTATTGTTTTTAGCGCAGAACGGCCTTTGTTTTATCTTCTTTATTCTCGATATGCTTGTTATTGAAATTGGCAAAGAATCTACATTGAGAAGTATTCTAAGAGGATTTCAAATGCATTTACGTTATTGTAACAAAAACCATAAAGCCGGGGCACTAGCTGACCCCGGTAAAAATGTTCAAAATTTGTAAGAAAATTTCTACTTCAAGAAATTTTGCTAGTAGTTCATTAGAAGTCGATGGTAAAGCCTATGGACGGAAACATTTCCAAGCCTTCTTCTCCTTCAATGCTGTATTTGGTTAACGTGTCACCGTCTTGCGGGTCATAATAGTAACCAGAGATATTCTCACTGTTAGTGGCATTTAAAATGGCAAAGTTCCATTCGACATTCTGCCCCCAGTAATTGGTTTTGTAATTGGCCTGTAAATCAAGTCTCACATAGGTGGGTAACGTTTTAGTATTTAAATCACCATATACAGGGAGGAAATGATTGTCATGATCTGGGTTGTCTCTTAATCCAATAATTGGCGTATACTTTTGACCACTACGAATAGTCAATCTAGCGCCAACATCCCAGCGTTCATTTATTTGATAGTTGACCACTAAATTAGCTAATAATGGCGTGTCTAAATAATATTCTTGCGTGACATTGGTTACATCGTCTGTACGGTCACTTTTCGACCAACTGATTGACGCCCAACCATACCAATCATCAGCAAGTTCCCGCTCTATCACCCATTCAACACCTTTCGCACTGCCCGACATATCATTGGTGTAACGTAAATCGTTCGTCGGTGCATCATCTAATGCGCGAGCAAGTTCGCTCATATCTTTATAGTAGAGGTCGATGGTTGTTTTCCAAAGGTCACTATATTGATACTCCGTTTTAAAAGAGTAATGAATGGCTTCAGGTGACTTAATATTTGGATTGCCAACTTTTTTTAACGCGGTATCTATATCAGGAAAGCGGCTATAACTTCCGTACTTTAAACTAAAACTTAAATCTTCAGTGCTGTACCAATGAAGGGCGAGCCTAGGATGAATAAAAGATTGATCTGTGTAGTCATTTCGCTCCGCTCTAAAGCCAACATCAGCTTGAAAATCGGGGTGGAACTTCCATTGTTCCGTTATATAAAATGCGGTGGTTTGTTGTAAAAGCGTATCAACATCTTGAATTCGCTCACCTTTTTGACTTCTGCAGTCTTGTTGATGATCAGTACAGTAATAAGGAATAATGTCGTAGCTATAATCTACGTCTTGTTTTTCCCAATCAATACCCGCTTGAAGCTTGTGATCAGGATGCCAGTTCCAATGATAAGCTAATCGCGCATGACTGAGCTTTTCTTTGACCTTAACAAATTGCCCTGAGCCAAATGATTCAGTTTGCTCTCCTGAATTATTACCTAAGGTTAATTGTAAAAACTGATTGTCGCTTGCAAAGTATTGCCAGTTAATACTTTGCGCATTAAATTTAGTATCTAGTCGCAAGTCACCGACCATGTCGGGGTCGATGCGGCCAGTTTCAGAAGTCTTTGAAATGTTTAATCCACCCGTGTCACTCGCCCCGGTAAAAGTAGCGGTTAATTTGTGACTATCACCAATAAGCCATTGGTATTTAGCTTGATAGTCATCACTAATTGGCGCTTTAAAAATAGTGTAGCCTTCATCTTCTTCACCTTCATCGAGAAATAAGTGGATATTAGATCGGCGGTAAGACGCGTAAAAAGCCTGATCTTCGAAAGTCCCACCTTCTACTAAAATTCCGGTTTTTATTAAGCTAGCGTCTATGGTCGTGCTAACATCTTGGTGGCGTGGATCGCGTAATTGCACATCAAAAATTCCGCCGGTGGCATTGCCGTACTGGCTGTCAAAGGCTGCTGGTTCTAGCGAAAAGTCTCGTACAATGTTTTTATTAAAAATACTGTCGCCGAATAAATGAAAGATGTAACCAACAGGTAAATTATCAATGTAAAAAGCATTATCATCGGGAGATGAACCTCTTATAGCAGGTTCACCACCGTCATCGCCACCTGCGTAAACAACGCCCGGCATACTATAAACAGCGTTTAATGGATCGTTATCTATCCCTGCAATTTTCAGTAGTTTTTCCGTATGTGGCGTAACTTCAGTCAAGGCTTGATTACGTCTTCCTGTAACTTCTATTTTTTCGATTTCTTTATGTTGCTTTTCGGCTTGTTTATTTGAATCATCTTGCTGTTGAGCATGAGCGCTTTGTGCGAAAGCGCTGGTTATTGCTAAAGCAAGTAAGGTGACATTTGTTAATTTCATTGTATTCCCTTGGTGTTTTTTTATGGGAATATTCTTCTATGATTGGCTGTTGGATTCTTTTGCCATTGTGTGGCAAAACTGATCGTAAATGTCAGTATTTGTAAGAAGTCACCACAAAGGTGTTTAATTGGTTGGTGGGCTGCTTTTCAGCTCTTTATTAGGTATTAATTAAATGAATTAAGTTGTCGATGCGATCGTCACTATGCTGATACGCTAGCACGATTTCACGACTTAAACTCAAACCTGCAATGGGTTTCAAACGAATGCCTGTTTGTTCTGTTAACTCTTTATGCGCGGGTACTAGGGCGCCGCCTAACCCTGCTTTTACTAAGCCAATCGCATAATCAATGGTTTGGATTTTAGCGCGAATGGAAACTTGATATCCAGATAAGGTCAAGGTGTCATTTAAGCGCTGCCAAGCGCTACATGGTGTACGCTGAATAAAATCGAGTTGATCTAAATCCGTCAACGTAATGGTGTCTTTCAGTGAAAGCGGGTGCTGCATTGGTAAAGCGAGTAAATAGTCTTCTTGCCATATCGGGTGAAAGCTTTCGTTGGTATCTAGCTCTTCTTTGGTGACAATACGTGCATCACAGTTATCTTCAGGCGGCACTAACGTTAGCTCCATATCAGTTTGCTGTGAGATAAATGACTTAAGTAAAACACTCATGCGTTTAACGCCAAGACCTTTAGTAACACCTAATCGAAAAGCTCGTTTACTGGTTGCTTGATTAAAGCTCGCTTTGATCGCTTGTGCTTGACCTATCATTTGTTTAGCTAAGGGGTAGAGCTGCTCACCTCGTTCGGTTGGCGCTACTCCTTTAGAATGTCTAACGAAAAGCGGTTGGGCTAATTCTGATTCTAATTGCGCGATGGCATGTGAAATGGAAGGTTGGGCTATAAAGCACGCTTTAGCTGCACCATTAATGCTACCTTTTTCGTAAACGGCAATAAAATAACTGAGCTGTTTTAGGTCCATTGACCATTCCTTATCCGTATTTTTAGTGATAATTGAGCAAGGTTATAGTTATTTTCTATAGCTAAGCTATAAAAACTATATTTTAACTTTATTAAAGCATTAGATAAGTTAGTAGCCAAGAAAATTCATCATGAATAAAGGACCAGCATGGCTACTTCAACAAATAAACCGCAATTCAATTGGCAAGATCCATTATTACTCGACTCTTTACTTTCGGAAGAGGAGCGCATGATTCGTGATAGCGCTCATCAATATTGCCAAGAACAATTAATGCCAAGAGTATTACAAGCAAACCGAGATGAGCACTTTGATCCTAAGATTATGCAAGAGCTTGGTGAGCTAGGATTACTCGGCTGTACCATTGAAGAAAAATATGGTTGTGCAGGCGTTAATTATGTGACTTATGGTTTGATTGCTCGTGAAGTAGAGCGTGTTGATAGTGGTTATCGAAGTGCGATGAGTGTGCAGTCGTCGTTAGTGATGCACCCCATTCACGCCTATGGCACTGAAGAGCAAAAGATGAAGTACTTACCTAAACTTGCAACAGGTGAACTTATTGGTTGTTTTGGTTTAACAGAACCTAACTCTGGTTCAGATCCTGCAAGTTTATCGACACGTGCCGTAGCGGTTGACGGTGGTTACCGCCTAACAGGCAACAAAATGTGGATCACCAACTCGCCTATTGCTGACGTGTTTATCGTTTGGGCCAAACTTGATGGTGTCATCAAAGGCTTTATTTTAGAAAAAGGCATGGAAGGATTATCCGCGCCTAAAATTGAAGGCAAATTTTCACTGCGCGCTTCTATCACGGGTGAAATCGTGATGGATAATGTTTTTGTTCCAGAAGAAAACTTACTTCCTCATGCTAAAGGATTGTCTGGCCCATTCGGGTGTCTAAACAAAGCACGCTACGGTATTGCTTGGGGCGCGTTAGGTGCAGCAGAATTTTGTTGGCACGCTGCGCGTCAATACACGTTAGATAGAGAGCAATTTGGCAAGCCGTTAGCGTCGACTCAGTTAATGCAAAAGAAGCTTGCCGACATGCAAACTGAAATTACAACAGGCCTGTTCGCTAGCTTACAAGTAGGTCGCTTGATGGACCAAAATCAATTGGCGCCAGAGGCTATTTCGCTGGTGAAACGTAACTCTTGTGGCAAAGCGCTGGAAATCGCCCGTATCGCTCGTGATATGCATGGCGGTAATGGTATTGCTGATGAGTTTCACGTGATCCGTCACATGATGAACCTCGAAGCGGTAAACACCTATGAAGGCACTCATGATATTCATGCGTTAATTCTAGGCCGCGCGCAAACTGGCATTCAAGCGTTTTTCTAAACAAAGAGCGCTTCCTACTTTACGTTTTGTAGCACCACAGGAGTGATGAATGTCAGATAGAAATCAATGTGTAAAAGAAAACTTTGTCCGTTATGTGTTAAGTCAGCAGCTGCCTGATATATCAGGTAGCTATTCTCCTAACGAGGTTGGCTTAAGTGATGTTGAATTAATCGACTTATTTGAAACTCAACTTATCAGTCGCCATTTAGATCTACACTCACGGGTGATGCAGAAAAAAGGACAGAGCTTTTATACGATAGGAAGCGCTGGCCATGAGGGAAATGCCGGCAGCGGCAAGGCGTTTTCTGTCAACGATATGGCATTTTTACATTATCGAAGTGGTGCTTTTACTATTCAGCGCAGTAAGCAAGTGGCAGGGCAAACGCCTATCCACGATATGTTGCTTTCGTTTGCCGCGTCTAAAAATGACCCTATCTCTGGCGGTCGTCACAAAGTTTTAGGAAGTAAACCGCTAAATATTCCACCGCAAACCAGCACCATTGCATCCCATTTGCCGAAGGCGATGGGGGCAGCGTTTTCCATTGGCCTAGCCCGTCGGATGGGGCTAGAAGCGCCACTAAATGATGACAGCGTCATCGTGTGTAGCTTCGGTGATGCATCATCTAATCACTCCACTGCACAAGGTGCTATTAACAGTGCTGCATGGGCTTCATATCAATCTTTACCTATGCCTATTGTTTTTGTTTGTGAAGATAATGGTATTGGTATTTCAACGCGTACACCAGATGGCTGGGTTGAGGCCAATTACAAAAATAGAGCGGGCTTACACTATATTACTTGTAACGGTTTAAACGTACTTGATACTTATCGTGCCTCTAAAGAAGCGGCAAAGTATGCCAAAGAGAAGCAAGCGCCGGTATTTTTGCATGTAAAACTGGTGCGCTTGTTAGGACATGCCGGCTCAGATGCCGAGTTTGTTTACAAAGATATTAAAGCCATTGAAGCTAATGAACAGCAAGATCCACTGCTTCACACTGCAAGGTTATTAATCGACAATGATATATTAACACCAGAAGCTATTGTTGATATTTATTACAAAGTTGCCGAGCAAGTTGAGCAAGTTGCAGAGCAAATAGCCGAGCAACCAAAACTTAACGATGCTGAAGAAGTGATGGCCAGTATTGTCCCTGATAAATTGGCTTCATCTTTACCTAGCGTGCCAAATGAAGCGCGTCGCCAACAAATATTTGCTCACGAAAAGCATAATTTAGATAAGCCTCAACATTTAGCTAAGTTAATTAATTGGACTCTGCATGAGCTGCTGGCGCAATATGATAATGTGGTGATGCTTGGCGAAGACATTGCTAAAAAAGGTGGTGTTTATAATGTCACCAGTCGCTTAGTTGATCAATTTGGCAAAAACCGCGTACTAAATACCTTACTTGATGAGCAATCTATACTAGGTGGCGCTATTGGTCTTGCACACAATGGCTTTATTCCAATGCCAGAAATTCAGTTTCTAGCTTATGTCCACAATGCAGAAGATCAAATACGTGGTGAAGCGGCGACCTTGTCTTTTTTCTCAAAGGGACAATTTACTAACCCTATGGTTATCCGAGTTGCGGGACTTGCCTATCAAAAAGGCTTCGGCGGCCATTTTCATAATGATAACTCATTCGCTGTCTTTCGTGATATTCCTGGGGTTATTATCGCTTGCCCATCAAACGGTGCAGATGCGCAAACAATGCTTAGAGACTGTGTAAAACTTGCTTATCAAGAACAACGCGTCGTTATTTTCTTAGAGCCAATAGCGCTTTACATGACCAAAGATTTACATGAAGCCGGTGATGGTTTGTGGACGTTTCCTTATCTACCAGCGGAATCTCAGCGTGAAGAAACTGATTTGTCCGTTAAAGCTGAAGGTGATGGACAAGATCTTTGTATTTTAACTTATGGCAACGGTTATTACATGTCTCGAAAAGCCCAAAAATTATTAGAAGAGCACGGAATATCTACTCGCGTTGTTGACTTAAAGTGGTTAGCCCCGCTTGATGAAAAAGGCATAGTGGCTCATGTTGCTCAATGTAAAAACACCTTAATTGTCGATGAGTGTCGCCAAACGGGTTCAATTAGCGAAGCGTTGGTCACTTTGATCAATGAAAATGTTCCTGAGTTAGCAAGTAAAAAGCTGATGCGTATTTGTGCGCAAGATAGCTTTATTCCGTTAGGTAGTGCTGCCTATCATGTGCTACCAAGTGTCGATGATATCGTTACTTCGGCTCAATCTTTAGTGAATCAATAGAGTTTAACGATATGACTCAAGAAGCAATTAAAATAAAGAAAAAACAGCGGGCAATTGTTGTCTGCCCAGGTCGTGGTACATATAACAAAGAAGAGTTAGGCTATTTGAACAAATACCATCGAGAAAAGCTCACCTTTGTTAAAGACATAGACGAGTATCGAGCGTCTAAAAATCAAGTATCAATTCAGTCGTTAGATGAAGCCGATAAATACAACATGCGCTTACATACCGCTGGCGAAAATGCATCCGCTTTAATTTATGCCTGTGCCTATAGTGATTTTCTCGATATTGACCGCGAGCAATATGACATTGTCGCGGTAACGGGTAACTCTATGGGGTGGTATATCGCACTGGCTGTTGCGCAAGTGCTTGATGATAAAGGTGCTATTGAACTGATCAATACCATGGGCAGCATGATGGCCGATAAGCTCATTGGTGGACAACTTGTTTACCCGATTGTTGATGAAAACTGGCATATTGATGAGAGTCAAAAAGCCATGGTGTTATCAGTTGTCGAAGAAGTGAATCAACAAGCTAATTGTCAGCTTTATGTGTCAATTGAATTAGGCGGTTACTTAGTATTAGCCGGTAATGAACAAGGCATTGGCTTAGCGCAACAAAAGTTGCCTGAGATTGATGCTAGATACCCAATGAAGCTCTTTAACCATGGCGCATTTCATTCACCTTTACTTGAACGTATTTCCGCCGCAGCCAAAGAAATGTTGTCATCCGATATCTTTAATGCCCCAAATATTCCACTTATTGATGGTGAAGGAAATATTTGGCAGCCTTATGCAACCGATATTGAGGCGATCAGAGAATATACCCTAGGAAAACAAGTGGTAGATACTTATTCGTTTAGTAAAGCGATAGAGGTCGCCGTTAAAGAGTTTGCCCCTGAGAAAATTATCGTTCTAGGACCTGGAAGTAGTTTAGGAGGTGCCGTTGCTCAGCAGTTAATTGCACAAAAATGGCAAAGCCTTATAGATAAATCTAGCTTTATTGACCAACAAAAAATAGAACCGCTTATCCTAGCAATGGGTTTGGAAGCACAAAGGGCTAAAGTTGTTTAGTTGATTAAGCTTAATATCTATTCATAAAATTCTATTGCAGGCAGTTAATTTTTGTTTAAATTTGAATGAATATTCTCCAATATAAGTTATGCAAAATATAAATTAACAGTAGGCGATAGCGATAAAACTGGGTAAAATAGCGCGGATTATCGGTAGCTTAGAATGACAAATTATGACCACATCTCGAAAAAAGAATGAAGCTGAATTAATTACAGCGTTTAAAGCTTTACTTAACGAGCAATGCTATGGCTCTCAAAGCCAGTTGGCTGACGCGTTAGCAGAGCAGGGCTTTAAAAATATGTCTCAAGCGAAAATCTCGAGATTACTGTCAAAGCTAGGTGCAGTGAAAATGCGTAACGCGAGTGATCAGGTCGTTTATATTTTGCCTGATGAGCTAGCGATTCCAAAATCGAGACAAGCTATTCAATCGGTTGTTGTCAGTGTGAAGCACAACAATATGCAAATTATTGTCAAAACAGGAATTGGTGGCGCACCACTTATTTCTCGCATGCTTGATAGCATGGGAGAATCTGCAGGAATTTTAGGCACATTAGCGGGAGACGATACCATTTTTATCGCGCCAACCGATGTAAATAACATAGATCAAACAACAGAAGACATAAAACGCCTACTTGACGTTTAAATTATAAAAATAATAAAAATCATGGGTTTAGGGTGGTGTGACAGCAAGTGTCATATGACAAATCTTGTCCTGTCACCTTGCTGTCGCCGCAAAATTGAGTTTGCCATGATTAAATTGCTGACGAGTTAAGCAAAACGTTTAACACAACCAAAATAACTAAACCTTAAGTTAATCAGGTCGTCAGGAGATAACATGAAAAACACAATGACAATAGATTCGAATAACACATCAAATAACAACGAACAAGTATCTGAAAGTGTCTCATATCGAGATGGCTACTATTTTCCGTTCCAACAGGGCGAACATTTAATTGAAGTTAAAGCGTCTGCTAAGTCTGGTCGTGAGTCTATTTATGTAGATGGTAAGTTAGTATCAGAGTTTCGCAACTGGGGCACCTCTTCGTGTACTTCTATAAAAGCCGGTAAGGAAACTTACGAAATAGAAGTAAAAATGGCAAAAATATTAAGCGGCGAAGTTCACTGTACGTTAATTAAAGATAGTACTCACGTTGAAACACAAAAGTTAGCGTTGAAAAAGCGTTATCAGTTTCGTGGCAAACGTGTATTTTTCTACTTACCTTTAGCAGGATTAATTGGTGGTGCATTAGGTGCTGCCATCACTGAAACATTAATCGCATTGTTTTAATGGAAGTGCTGGATAAGTAGTTATGGATATTAACGCACAGAAAATTAAGCAGCTTCGCTTAGACAAGAGTTGGACGCAACAACATTTGGCTGACGCATGCGGATTAAGCATGCGCACCATCCAGCGTGTCGAACGCTACGGTAATGCGTCAAAAGAAACTTTAATGGCCTTAGCTGCTGTGTTTGAAACCTCCCAAAACGACTTACTAAGCCTTCCAGTTGAAGTGAAGGTCGTGGAAGCACCTGTTGCCATCGAAGGTAATAGGGAAAAGCGACTTATCATCTTGTCGGGGCTAATAGGTGCTTTGTTAGGAACTCTTGCAACTTTATCGGTTAACCTACTGATTTAACAAGTAGGTTAACATTCTTTCTCTCTCGAATAACTAAGCTTAATTGCGCTAAAAAAGCGTTTTTTTGTACTCTTCGCACAAAGAATAAAAAGCTGCTAAGCTCAAAGAAACGAGACAAGTATTTCTTTTGAATGAAAGTTATTTTAGTTTGGTTGTTATTGCTTTTAAGCGTTGAGTCAATTGCTCAGACTAAACCATTAATACCTGTTTATAGCTACCATCTCAAACCACCTTTAGTAATAGATATTGAAAAACAAGAAGGCTTGTATTTCGATTTCGTCAGGTATCTCAACGAGCGTAGTGAAAAATATCGCTTCACTCTCGTTTCGATTCCAAGAAAACGAATCGAAAGAATGCTCGAAGATAAGACTTTTGATGGCGTTCTTCTTGGCGTCAATCCCACTTGGTTCAAAGATAAACAGGAAACTCAATACCTTTGGACCGCAAAAGTCTTTACTGATCGAGATGAAATTGTCTCGTTACGTTCTTCTCCTTATGAATTTGCCAGTGCAGAGGCTTTAAAAGGCCGGGTTTTAGGCGGGGTTCGGGGTTTTTACTATTTCGGTATAAATGAAATGGTGGCTAAAGGCTCACTGCTAAGGGTGGATACAACAAAAGAAATCGATTTATTTAACATGTTATTGCTTAAACGTGTTGATGTTGCGGTGATCAGTCGCTCAACCTTTGACTATTTAATTAAAATAAACCAATGGCAAGATAAATTTCATTTGTCGAAAAAGCCACACGATATATTTGACCGACGTATTCTCGTACCCAAAACAGAAACAAGTACTTATCAAGAATTAACTCGCATTGTTAATCAATTACAGTTTGACAAAAGCTGGCAATATCGGCTGTTAGAATATAAATAACTTCGTCAAAGGATTCCTCTGTTAAGTGGCGAAACCAATTGACTGCTGGGTCAGGAGTTGCAAACCGAAAAACAGTAAGTTGATCGGCTGAAAAACGGCTGCTCGGGAGTTAATAAGGTATTGTTAATAGTGGCTCCATGTTGACGGTTGTTAGCGCGTTGCGGTTCTAAACACAGGCCTGCTCTTTGTTGATACCTAACCCCTTGTTTGCCGACATGACTACCGTCAATATAGTTGGCCGTGTACAAAATCATACTAGGTTGATCTGTAAATAGCGTCAATTCGCGGCCACTGATTGGTTCAACGACTTTTGCTGCGTAGTCTTGGCCTGCTAACACGTTTGAATTAACTAACCAGTAGTTATCATATCCTTTGCCGATTTTTATTTGTTGATCATCAGCGTGCAAGCCAGAGTGTAGGTTGGTAAGTGCTTGCAAATTATGAGGAGTATCACTTACATTGCGAAGTTCCCCTGTAGGGTAGGCCCTTTCCGTCATCGGTAAAAAAGTATCAGCATTTATCTGTACTTGGTGATGCTCAATGTTACCTGAACCGTGACCAGCTAAATTGAAATAACTGTGCTGAGTAAGGTTTAAAAGCGTAGTTTTATCGGTTGTAGCACCGTATTCAACGATGAGCTCATTGTCGTCATTTAGCTGATAGCTGACATTAACCACGACATTACCGGGGAAACCATTATCGCCATCAGGGCTATTAAGGGTTAAATTTAAGGTAGCACTGGTTTCGTTTTCTTCAGTTGTTGCTTGCCAAATTCGTTTGTTAAATGCGTTTTCGCCACCATGTAGCTGACTATCTGGGGCATTAAGGGCAAGTTGATACTCATCACTTTCTATAGTGACTTTACCTTGATCAATTCTGCCTGCATATCGCCCAACGACAGCACCTAAGTAATAGCTATCGTCTTGGTAATCTGCGACATTGTCATAGCCCAAAACAATATCGCCTAACCGTCCAGTTTTGTCTGGTGTGAATATTGAGACGATAATTGCGCCAAAATTGCTGATCTTAACTTGTATTCCATGACTGTTTGTTAATGTGTAAAGTTCTGCCGATGTGCCATCAGCTAAAGTGCCAAAAGGCTGCTGGCTAATGCGAGGCAAAGCGCTGGAAAATAACTGGCTCATAAACAAACAACTTTCTTAAGAAAAACTCGAACCAGTCTAACTAGATATAGAATTCCTGCAAGCTTAACTACTAATTAGCAGTAGATAAAATGGTAGTATATATAGTATAAATGGTGTGTATAATGAATAAAAAAAATCGCTCTGGAGGACATTGTGGGCTCATTGCTACGTGTTACATTACTTTTTGCTACCGCTTTTTTAGGTAGTCAAGCAAGCGCATCTAGCGCTGCTACTTCAAGCCAAACATTTAAAGATACGTTAGATCGTTCGGGAACCCCCACGTCTCACCGTATGTTTGATAGTTATCGCAATCAGCGCTTCAATCCAATGTTTGACGCTGGCGCGTGGCATGGTTTTTTACTTCCTGAACAATCAAAAGACTTTGGTGCCTTTACTGGCCCTATGGTGATTATGGAAGAGTACGGTGTCTACATCGCCAGAAAGCTTGAACAATTAGCCATTAAAAATCTGACCAATGGTAAAAGTTATGATTTCTCATTGGCAAAATCAGAGCGTTTTTCATTACCGAGTAAGCTCGTTCAACGATATCGCTTTGATGATCTGAGTGTTGACTTGAGTTTGGTCTTTATCAATGGCAGAAATATTGCTGTCGAAACACGCATTGCCAATTTGTCTGATAAAAAGGCGGAATTTGCACTTTCTTGGCGCGGCGAGTTACTGAAAGATTGGACAGAAGGCCAGCCGATTAACAAGGTTTATCCAGACTGGCAGCGTAATGTTCAGCTAGAAAAAGGCGATGTGGTTTTTTCATTTTCACCGTTACGTTCTACTTGGAATGTAATGACTAGCGGCGAAGCTCAGTATCGCATTGCTCGTTCGGTAGATAGCACAACTACGATTGACGTTAAATCGTTGAGTTACCTGAGTAAGAGCAAGCTTTCTCTTAACGCAAAAAGTGAAAGCGTTATTATGACTAATCAAAGCTATTTGCTAAATAAATCAGATGTTGACGCATACAAAGCTGGTCGAGCGCAATTATTTGACGGTATTGATGAGCAAGTTATTGCCACTAAAGCTAGGTGGCAAGGTTATCAAAAAGACCTTTTAGACAGCCAGCTAAGCGAAAGCGAAAAGCGACTAATGCTAAAAACAGCTCAAACCTTGGTCATGAACTGGCGCAGCGCAGCTGGTGCTTTGCAATCAGATGGTGTATCTCCATCGGTTACTGCACGCTGGTTTAACGGCTTTTGGGCGTGGGATACTTGGAAGCACGCATATGCGCTCGCCCATTTTGATACTGATTTAGCTAAAAAATCTATGTACAGCATGTTCGATTATCAAGTACAAGCCAATGACCCACTGCGCCCTCAAGATGAAGGCATGGTCATTGACGCTATTTTTTATAACAAAGAAAAGGCCCGTGGCGGCGATGGCGGTAACTGGAATGAGCGTAACACTAAGCCGCCACTGGCTAGTTGGGCTGTATGGCATATTTATCAACAGTCTGGCGATAAAGCCTTTTTAGCTGATTTTTGGCCACGTTTAGAGGCTTACCATCAATGGTGGTACCGCAACCGTGATCATAATCAGAATGGCTTAATCGAGTACGGCGCAACGCGTCATCCCGCTCATAATAATGAACAGGGTGAGATGACTTTCACGGCAAGTTATACAGGAAATGCTAAGCCAAATTTGTTAAAGCAACTGCAAACACAATGTAGCGATAGTAGTAAAGATAACGTTGTTACTTATCGTTGTGCTGGTGAAAAGCTTTATATGACTGTGCTTGAAGATGCTAGTTATCATGAACTTGATATCGGTGGGCAGCACGGCGCTGGCTGGGAGTCAGGTATGGATAACGCTGCTCGCTTCGGTTTTATCAACAATGAGCAACTAAGTGCCTATGCTAAGAAACAGCATGGTGGTGATGTAGCGAAAGCGAAAAAAGACTGGCAAGTATTGTTGTTTAGCAACTATGACAACAACCAAGAATTAACGGGCTTTTCAATTGACCAAGAGTCTGTGGAATTAAATGCCTACCTAGCAATGGAAAAGCGCTTATTTGCCCAAATGGCAGATATTCTTGGAGAAAACGCTAAAGCTGAAAGCTATCGCAAGGATTATCAAGCGCTGAGCACTCGTATCAATGCATGTTTTTACGACCAAGACACCAAGTTTTATTATGATAGACAAATCGCGCAGGTAAAAGACTTTAGCCGTGCATCTGCCGCAGAAAAACACCATCAATGTCCTGGTAAGTTGTTAGTACATCGTGGCAGAGGTCCTGAGGGGTGGAGTCCGCTTTGGGCTAAGGTAGCAACGGATGAGCAAGCAGATGCTGTAGCCTCAGTGATGATGGATAAGAACGAGTTCAATACCTTAGTGCCTATGCCGACGGCTGCGGTAACTAATCCTGCATATGAGCCAAACATTTATTGGCGTGGTCGTGTATGGTTAGATCAAGTATTTTTTGCAGTAGAAGCATTGCAAAACTATGAAAAGCATAATGAAGCGATGCAAGTGAAAAAAGCGCTGCTAAGCAATGCCGAAGGGCTGATGGGTAACGCTCCAATTCGTGAAAACTATCACCCGACAACGGGGCAGCAACAAGGAGCAACCAATTTCAGTTGGAGTGCCGCTCACTTGCTGATGATGTTGAAAACTCAATAGGCATTTGTCACACTGCTATTTTGCGTTTATTGTTCTGTAACTCATTTATATCGTACATAAATGAGTTACAGAAATAACAACATACAAGGAATAGCATGTCATCGGTTACTATTCGTCCAGCAACTCTGTCGGACCTCCCTACCTTATTAGAATATGAACAAGGCGTTATCGAAGCAGAACGCCCTTTTGTACCACAGATGAAAAGCACGCCTTTTCATTACTATGATATTGGCGAACTGATTAAAGCAGATAATTGCCAGTTGCTTGTCGCTGTTGTAGCCGAACAAATAGTAGCTTGTGGTTATGGGCGAATTGAGCCCGCTAAACCTTATCTTAAACACGACAAAATAGGCTATTTAGGTTTTATGTTTGTAAATCCTGATTTTCGCGGTCGAGGCTTAGTGGGGGATATTTTGTCAGGGCTAGAAAAGTGGCTTGTCGAAAAAGGTGTTTCTGCTCTGCATTTAGATGTCTTTGCAGAGAATCAGGCGGCGATTTCCGCCTATAAGAAAGCCGGTTTTACACCGTATCTTGTCGATATGAGAAAAATGCTTTAATCACTTTATTCAACCACTTGAACACATGCTTTTAAGTAAAAATTTGAGTTCTGTTATATAAGTGTTAACATTCAGCGCAATCTAATTTTTCAAGGAAGAGCTATGAAAGTCTCGACATTCACGTCATCGTTTTTAACCGCTACTTGCTGTTTACTTTCCTTACCAAGCTTTGCTGATGCAGAAAGTGATATCGCAAAACTTCTTAGTGTTATTGAAGATCCGCAACCGCTTGATCGCGTTGTTCCCAAATATCCTGTTTCTGCAGCACGAGAGGGCAGACAAGGGTGGACTAGATTTAGTTTTGTCATCGAAAAAGACGGTTCTGTTTCAAATGTAATTCAAGTAGCTTCTTCAGGCAGTAAAGATATGGATAGAGCGGCAGAAAAAGCACTAGCCAAGTGGAAATATCAGCCTGCCATGGAAAATGGTAAGCCAATTCAACAATGTGTAAATACTGTACAATTAGATTTTAGAATGGCGGCTAGTAAGGATAGCGAGTCAACAGGAGACGGTGTTAGCAGAAAGTTTCAAAAAAAATACAAACAGGTGGTAGAAGCTATCTCTGCGAAAAATTACGATGAAGCACGTGACATTTTGGATAAGTTTTCTTCAAAAAATAAACGAAGGTTGGACGAAAACAACGAGCTACATTTTTTATACGCTCATCTCTATGGCAAATTAGGAGATAAAGAACAGCAACTTTATCATTTAAATCAAACCTCTTATATTCCTGCAGATGAAGTAAGCAAGAAAAAGCTTCATAGCACATTGCATCAGGTCTTTTTGTTGTCTATTGAACTACAAAAATACAGTGAGGCGATTAGTGCATATAAGGAACTAAAAAAGTTAGAGCTTCCTGAACAATATCAAGCTACCTATGAGGATCTTATCGCAAAAATTGAAACGGTAATTTCTAGTGATAAAAATATTGTTATTCATGCCAATATTGCAGATAAACCGTTTTGGCGTCACAAGTTATTGCGCCGAGATTTTTCATTTCTCGATATTAAAGGGAATTTGGCTAAGCTAGACGTGAGATGTGCTAAAAAGCGCTATGTTTATAATATAAATGATAAGTCTACCTGGAGCATTCCACAAGATTGGAATAATTGTTACCTCTATGTCTATGGCGAAGAAAATGCCAGCTTTGATTTAGTCGAGCACCCTTTATCACAAAGTGATTTATCGGCGAAGTTATGATCCTTTTTGCCTAAACACAGTATATTTATATAGGTAACTAAAGTGCGTTTGCACTAAGGCGGTCATATGTTAAGACATTACTATGTTACAAAAGACGTTAACGCGATTGTTGAAACTGAACAGGAGTTGCTCGATAACGGTATAAGCCATGGCCAAATCCATGTTGTCACAGATAAAGAAGGTGAAGTAGAGCAATACCAACAAACAGATGTACTCTCAATTGGTAAGCTTGATGTTGTTCACTCGGCTTTTGTGGGAGCGATCGTTGGGTTAATTGGCGCAATTAGCTTGTTGATGATTGCTTATTTGTTTAATTGGCATCAAGCCGCCTCTGGGTGGCTTCCTTTAGTTTTTGTGGCGGCATTACTTTTCGGTTTTTGTGTTTGGGAAGGGGGCTTAATTGGCATGCAGTCAATGAATGTTCACTTTAAACGCTTTAAACATATGTTAAAGCAAGGAAAACATGTGTTTTTCGTTGATGTTGACAAGAATCAAGAACCTGCCTTGGAAAAAGTTATGCCACGTCACCCACAATTAAAAGAAGCCGGCGTAGAGGATGCATTTTCTTCTTGGTTCATTCCAACTCAAAAATTATTTTAATAGTGATTTACAGAGTCAATTAGCTTAATTAGATTTTTAGACTAGACTTATTCACTGTGAAACTAAGTTTCATGTATTTCCACTTTAATTTGTTCATGAAGTTGCACTTTGGCTGTATAGCCAAAGTGCCCATATTCTGGTAAAACCTCTTATATCACTTGCTTTTAGAAACTTAGTTATGAACCTTATAGGTAAAACCGTTTGGTTAACGGGCGCGTCCTCAGGTATTGGTAAAGCTTTGGCATTTGCTCTAGCAAATAAAGGAGCGAAACTTATTCTTTCTTCCAGAAATCAAGAAGCGTTAGAGCAAGTAAAGTCTGGGTTAGCTGACAGTGAAAGCCACCTAGTAGTCCCTATTGATCTTGCACAACCAGAAACATTGGCTGCTAAGGCTCAGGTATTGTTTGAACAAGGTGTTTCGGTTGATATTCTTATTAATAACGGTGGTATTGGCCAGCGCGGATTTGCTTGCGAGACTAACTTAGACGTACAAAGAAAAGTCATGGAGGTCAATTACTTTGGTGCTGTCGCTATGACTCAAGCAGTGTTACCTCAGATGAAAAAGCAAGGACATGGTCTCATTGCTACTGTTGCTAGCGTAGCTGGTTTAGTTGGCGGCAAAAGTATGGCGGGCTATAGCGCCTCGAAACACGCGATTGTTGGCTACATGGATTGTTTACGGGCTGAAGAAACAGAAAATGGCATCAAAGTACTAAATATTTGTCCTGGTTTTGTTCAAACTAATATTTCCGTTAATGCTTATAAAGGCGATGGCTCTAAGTTTAAAGACATGGCAAGTTCTATTGCTAATGGTATTCCTGTTGAGTCTTGTGCTAAACAAATAGTGCAAGCGATTGAAGCTGATAAAGCGCAAGTTATCATAGGAAAGGGGATTAGCTATTGGGCGCCCACTATCTATAAGTTCTTCCCTGGTATTTTTCGGTATTTGTCAGCGTCGAAAAATTATCGAGAATAGTCGGTAAGGCGCTGTAACTTCTTAAGCAAAACAAGTAGACTTGCTTCGATTTTAACAACGATTATTTTTATGACTTTAAGCTATCAAACTACTTTTGTCCTTGATAAAGCATATTATGCCGAGTGCTATGATGCATCTATCTCTGAAAAAACAACCTGGGAAGCCTATAAGAAAGCTATTTTATTTACGCTAGTTGGCGCTATTTTAGTAGTGGCTACCGACGTTTCACCATATGCGGCATGGTTTGTTTTTGGCTTAGGTATTGTTGAAGCTCTGGGCACTTATTACCATCGCCCTTGGTGGTTAGCACGGCAAATGCTGAGCAGAGCAGCTAACAACGACGCTGAGCTAACTATTTCTGAACATCAAGTTGCTTGTAAGTCCGCATTCGTAAACTTTTTTATCGAATGGCAACACGTTGACCAAATTGAAAAAGCCTCAAATGGTTGGTTACTGTTAAGTAAACAGGGCAAACATTATTTGTCGAATCAACATTTAAATGAAGAGGTTATGTCGTTTCTATCAAATCTTGCCGATGAAAAAGCGCAAATGAACGTTTCTGCCTAACAATATGTTATTCACCTAAAGAAGATATGATTTTAGCTAAACCAAAATTTATCGTCAGCTTTTTGGCTTGTTGGTGGGCACTCATCTATTTTTCACCTATGCCGCTTGAGCAAGTGTTTGATTATGCGTTATTTAGCTTATTAGGCGTGCTTGGTGCCATTTTTGCCAATTCTACAGGTGCTGGTGGCGGCGTTATTTTTATTCCAGCATTTAATGAACTAAATTTCACAGAAATGCAGGCCATAGGTACTAGTTTTGCCATTCAATGCTTTGGCATGACTGCTGGTGGCCTCACTTGGTGGTTTCATTATAAGCAAGAAAAACAAGAATTAAGGCTTTGGCAAGGATTTAAGCGCATAGTTGTTGTAACTACTGTCGCGTCTGTCGCTGGATTGTGGTGGGTTTATGGTGTTGGTGATCATTCGCCAACCAATTTGCATCAAAATTTTAGCTGGTTTTCACTGCTATTAGGCTTATTTATTGTTATCTCTGTTTATTGGATCAAGCCGGGAAAAGATCACAGCCAGTTAACATGGTTTGATTTAGTTGCTCTTATTTTTATTGGTTTACTTGGTGGAGCGGTTACCGCTTGGCTGTCAGTTGGTGTCGGTGAGTTACTTGCCATCTATCTTATACTGAGACGTTTTGATGTCACTATGGCTGTGGCTGCCGCGGTAATCGTCTCTGTTTTGACTGTGTGGACGGCAATTTGGCAACACACTTTGGTTGAATTCAATGTGTATTGGCAGGTGGCAATTTTCGCTGGTCCAGGTGCTGTTATTGGTGGAATTTTTGCTAAAACCTTAGTAACTTATCTGTCGGCAACACGATTAAAATTGTTCTTTGCTTGTTGGTTACTTGTTATCGGTGCAGTAGGAATACAGAGTTAAATGAGAATTGTTCTCAAAAACCTTGACTCATTAGCCTTAGTTCTTTAGTCTTGCACTCGTTATTTGCATATTCGCACAAAAATAAATTCGGAATTGCTATGTTAAAAAAATCACTATTATGCAGCTTATTAGCGGGCTGTTTATCTATTCCTGCCGTAGCAAGCGCAGCAGAAGAAGTTAACGTTTACTCTTACCGTCAAGCTAACCTAGTTAAGCCTTTATTTGATGTATTTACCAAACAAACTGGCATTAAAGTTAATGTTGTCTTTGCTAAAAAAGGTATGGCAGAACGTTTAGCTCGAGAAGGAAAGCATAGCCCAGCTGATATCTTATTAACGACCGATATTAGCCGCTTAGTAGAATTACATGACCGCGATTTATTGCAAGTGGTTGAATCTAGTGTTTTAGAAGACGCAGTACCAGCTCGATACCAATCAGACGACAATACTTGGTTTGGCTTAACAACACGTGTGCGTAATATCTACACGGCAAAACGTTTAGGCGAACAAAACATTAGCTACGAGGATTTAGCAGACCCTAAATTTAAAGGTAAAGTGTGTACCCGCAGTGGCAAGCACCCATATACAGTTGCGTTAGTATCTTCGATGATTGCTGCTCATGGCGAAGCTGATACCTTAAAATGGTTACAAGGAGTTAAAGCGAATTTAGCCCGTAAACCACAAGGCAACGATCGTGGGCAAGTACAAGCTATTCACCAAAACTTGTGTGATGTTAGTCTAGGTAACAGTTACTACTTCGGTAAAATGTTAACCAATGCCGAACAAAAGGTATGGGCTGATGGTGTTAACATCAATTTCCCTAACCAAGATAACCGCGGTGCTCACGTAAATATTTCTGGTGTAGCTATGGCTAAACACGCGCCACATCAAGCAAATGCGAAAGCACTGATGGAGTTTTTAGTATCTGAGAAAGCACAGCAAATGTACGCAGAAACGAACATGGAGTACCCTGTGCGTGAAGGTGTTCCAGCGTCAACGCTAGTCGCTTCTTGGGGTGAATTCAAAGCCGATAATTTACCGCTTGAAACCATTGCTAAACACCGTAAAGCAGCGATTAAATTAATTGACCAAGCTAAATTTGATTTGTGATAACTCGCTTTTATAACTTAGGTTCTTCGAACCATAAAGGGTGGTCTTTCATCACCTGGATAATTGCACTGGCGCTATTAGCGCCAGTGTTAGTTATGGTGTCTTCAGGTGTATTTGCGTCTACCGATACATTAAGCCACTTATGGCAAACGGTTCTGCCCGATTATATTCAAAACTCTTTACAACTCGGTTTTCAAGTTGTATGCCTTTCCTTGCTTTTTGGTGTACCAAGTGCGGTATTAGTCAGCAAAACAAACTTAATCGGCGCTAAGTATTTTCGATGGTTGTTGTTGCTACCACTGGCAATGCCGGCCTACGTTATTGCCTATATTTATACTGATTTATTTGATTACGCAGGCCCAGTCCAAAGAGCATTAAGACAAGCATTTGAGTGGCAATCTGCCGCTGATTATTGGTTCTTTGATATTCGCTCGCTAACAGGTGCGTCTATCATGATCGCTCTTGTCTTATTTCCTTATGTTTTTATGTTGGTGAGAACAACGCTAGAACTTCAAGATGACAAGCTGATTCAAGCAGGAAGAAGCTTAGGTAAGTCGCCGGCAAAGTGTTTGTGGCAAATATCACTACCGTTAGCCATCCCGGCTATGGCGATATCTTCGAGCTTAGTGCTTATGGAAACTCTGGCTGACTTTGCAACGGTGCAGTACTTTGCCGTTAATACGTTAACTACTGCTATTTACGATACTTGGTTGGAGTATAATGAGTTAGCAACCGCCAATGGTATTGCTAGTATTTTGTTGTTGTTTGTTTTGTTCGCTGTTGTCATTGAGCAAAGAGCTAGAGCAAGTAAAAGAGTATCATCTGGCAGAAACTCGCAAACACAATTTGTTGTTTCATTAAGTAAAGCACAACAAATATTGGCTTTTGTTTATTGTTCTATTCTTGCTATTTGCGGATTCTTATTGCCCGCTGGCATATTACTGGACATGACTTGGCGCTATTGGGATAGCAGTTTAATTGAGTCGCTAACTCAGGCTGGCATTAATAGTTTAGAAGTCGCTTTTTATACTGCGTCATTTGCGACACTTTTTGCCATTAGCTTTGTCCTGTACCAAAGGTTAACCAATGTAAAAGGACGGATATGGCCATTGAGAGTAACTAGTTTTGGTTACGCAATTCCTGGTACCGTGTTAGCGATGGCGATGCTTGCCACTTTTGGGCCATTAGATAATTGGCTCAATGACATTATCGAATCGGTAAATTTACCAACACCAGGTCTTATCCTGTCTGGCACCATTTTCGCGATTGTTTTTGCGCTTATCGTGCGTTTTGGTGCGATTGCAAATGGCACAATTTCTAGTGGGATTGAGCAAATTCCACATTCATTGGATAATGCTCCGGCAAGCCTAGGGATTGGTAAGTTGCGGACAATCGCAAAAGTACATTTGCCGTTGCTGAAGAAATCGATATTTGTTGCTTGGTTGTTGGTCTTTGTCGAAGCAATGAAAGAGTTGCCTGCAGTATTGTTATTAAGACCTTTTAATTTTGACACCTTAAGTACGTTTATTTATCAAATGATAGCCGATGAGCAGCTTGAGCAAAGTGCTATTGGGGCGTTACTTATTGTCGCCTTTGGATTAATTCCAATACTCGTATTGAATAAAGAAGAGAGCAAAGCGTGAAGCAAATCATTGCCATCGACAACTTGTCAGTAGAATTACAAAGCAAGACTATTTTGTCCGGTGTTAGTTTTACTATGAATGCAGGTGATATTCTTGGTTTAGTTGGACCCAGTGGCTGCGGCAAAACAACATTACTGAATGCTATCGCGGGCTTTGTTGATATGGCGTCAGGCAGCATTAGTATTGCTGAGCAAGAAACAATAACGCCTAAGCGACAAATTCCGGCAGAGAAGCGTCAGCTGGGGGTGATATTTCAAGACTATGCGCTTTTCCCACATTTATCGGTTGAGCAAAATATTGCTTTTGGCATTCAGCGACTGGCAAAAGCAACGCAAAGACAACGCATTCAACCCCTTTTAGAGTTATTTGAATTAACACCTTATGTAAAACGATTTCCACATGAGTTATCGGGCGGGCAGCAACAGCGAGTGGCGATTGCACGCGCCTTAGCTGTACAACCGAAAGTACTATTATTAGATGAACCTTTTTCGAATATTGATGCGCGTTTGCGAAACGCTTTAATGTTGGAATTGCGTCAATTATTAAAAAGCTTGGGTATGAGCGCTATTTTTGTCACGCACAATAAAGATGAGGTATTTACCTTTGCCGACAAAATGGCGGTACTTCATCAAGGTAAACTCTTGCAAGTGGGAACGCCTGCTGAAATTTTTGCTCAGCCAGCTAATTGGCAGGTGGCCGACTTCTTACAAATCGGCAGTTGGTTGCCTGTTGTTAAAAAAGAACAGTCATGGGTAACAGCTTTGGGAGCTTTGGCTAATGAAAAGCTGAGTTCGAGTGAAAACTCACAAGATGAGCAACAGCAATTATTAGTCAAGCCCAATGTGTTATCATTAGACGAATCTGGTGAAAAGAACTGTCAGGTTGATTTAATCAGCGCAACTGAACAAGGCTTTCATTATCTGCTTAGCAGTTTGAATAATCAGCAACTCGCCGACGAGCTATCGTTTTCAGGTTTAAGTTTTTATAGTGAAGAGGTGTTGAGTGTCGGACAAAAAGTGTCGTTGCACATTTCTCCACATCAGTATCAACTTTTTACCCCTTAGGTAATCTTTTCTCCTAAATTTAGCGGAAAAAATTAATTTTTACCGCTAAATTTGGGCGTCAGATCCACAAAACTCCACAAAAACATAAACTTCCTTACAAGCCCTAATTTTATTAGTGATCAAGCTGATCATTTTGTCAAAACTTTGCTTGACAGACCTTTGCATATCTTTCTAAACTGTATCAATGTGGAAAAAAGTGGGGAATTGTGGATCAAAAGGGTCCAAATAGAACAACAATATGTTTCGCGGCACCAGTTCAATAACGTTAGATAGCAAAAATCGTATCACGATACCGACAAAGTATCGCGAAGAGCTATTGACTGATTGCCAAGGAAAAATGGTGTGTACTGTCGATATTCAGCACCCATGTTTGTTGTTATACCCACTACCCGAATGGGAAGAAATTGAATTAAAGCTATGTAATCTTTCGAGCATGAATCCTCAAGAGCGTATTTTACAACAAGTGCTTTTAGGAAATGCTTCTGACTGTGAGATGGATAAGAGTGGTCGCTTATTAATCAATGGTCCGTTGCGTCAACATGCCAATTTAGAAAAGAACATTATGCTTGTTGGTCAATTAAAAAAATTCGAGATATGGAGCGAGAGCGCTTGGCAAGAGCAAATGCAGCAAGGCATTGCCAAAATTCAATCAGGTGAAGTTGAGTTCAACGAACGCGTACTTGATTTAGCTCTGTAAAAAATAACTTAAAAAAACGACGTACAAAAAGATGCAAACAGATAAGTCTCACATTTCTGTGCTGCTTGACGAAGCAGTTACAGGACTCGCGATCAAAGCTGACGGTATATATATCGACGGCACCTTTGGGCGCGGCGGCCACTCGGGGCTTATTCTTTCTCAACTCTCTGAAGGCGGCAGATTAATTGCCATTGACAGAGATCCAACCGCGATAGAAGCCGCGAAAAAATATCAGAATGACCCTAAGTTCACTATTGTTCATAGCGGATTTTCTGAACTTGAAACCATTGCAGAACAACAACAGGTGCTAGGAAACGTCGATGGCATCTTACTTGATCTCGGTGTGTCTTCGCCTCAGTTAGACCAAGCTGAACGAGGATTTAGTTTCATGAACGATGGCCCATTAGACATGCGAATGGACACGTCTAAAGGCCAAACAGCGGCAGAATGGTTAGCAGTTGCTGATGTCGAAGACATCACTTGGGTACTTCGTACCTTTGGTGAAGAAAAACATGCGTGGAAAATTGCCAACGCTATTGTTGATTCACGCGAAGAAACTCCTTTTACACGCACCTCAGAACTTGCTGCTCTGATCAAAAAGGTTGCACCGCAAAGAGAGATAAAAAAACACCCTGCTACCAGAAGCTTCCAAGCGATCCGCATGTATATCAACAGCGAACTGGAGCAAATTGAGAAAGCATTGAATGCATCGTTAAGCGTGCTCAAGGAAGAAGGCCGTTTAGTCGTTATTAGTTTCCATTCTTTAGAAGATCGCTTAGTGAAGCAATTTATGAAGAAACACTCACAAGGTAAACAAGTGCCTCGCGGCTTACCCGTGAGTGAGGAAGAGATAAATAAAGGGAAGAAACTGAGTTTAATTGGCAATAAAACCAAGCCAAGTAAAACAGAAGTTGCACAAAATGTGCGCTCACGCAGCTCAGTAATGCGTGTTGCACAAAGACTGGCGAAGTAACCATGTCAACGAGCAAGGTTAATCTTGTCGTTGAAGTATGGCGAGATATTAGACGCAATATTGGCGTTTATTTCTTGCTAGTTTTGGTTCTGCTTTCAGCGTTCTCTGTGATTTATTTCACACATAAGAATCGCCAAAGCACTAGTGAGCTAGAGCAGCTACTTAGTCAGAAAGATGAATTGGATATTGAATGGCGAAACTTGCTATTAGAACAAAATAGCTTAGCTGAACACAGTGCCATTGAGAGTAAAGCGGAAGATTTACTCGACATGGTAAAGCCATCAGCTGAATCAGAAGTAATAATAAGGTTAAAGTAAACCGTGGCGAAACCAGTAAGTAAGTACAAACAAGCAACACCTGCATGGCGATTTTATCTCGTCATCGGCGTGATTGCGTGCGTGTATTTAGGGCTTGTTGCGCGTACTGCTTATATTCAAGTTATTGAACCTGATATGTTGAAAGAGCAAGGCGATAAACGTTCTTTGCGAACAGCAGCAAAGCGTGTTCACCGAGGCTCTATTGTTGATAGAAATGGCCGAGAATTAGCCGTTAGCGTTCCCGTTGAAACTGTTTGGGCAGACCCAAAAGTTGTCATGGAAAAAAATGCGCTGGCAAAAGTAGAGCACTGGCAAGCTCTAGCAGATGTTTTAGATAAAGATGTTAACGTGCTAAAAGAGCGCGTGAGTAGAAACCCAAGCCGCCGATTTGTTTATATTGAGCGTCAAGTATCTCCTGCGATGGCTGACTACATCAAACAACTAAAAATCCCAGGTATTTATTTAAGAAAAGAATCTAAGCGCTTTTATCCATCTGGGGAAATAAGTGCACATGTGGTTGGCTTTACCGATGTTGACGACATTGGTATTGAAGGCGTTGAACGCGTTTATAACGAGTTGTTAACCGGTGAGCAAGGTAAAACACGTTACCGTAAAGATGCCAAAGGTAACCGCATCGAAGTATTAGAAACAGTAGATGCTGCGCCGCCAAAAGATCTTATGCTGAGCATAGATCAACGTATTCAAGCGTTAGCTTACCGAGAATTAAAAGGTGCTGTGCAAGCTTTTAAAGCAGCGTCAGGATCTGTGATTGTCGCTGATGTTCATAGCGGAGAAATCCTCGCTATGGTGAACAGCCCTTCGTATAACCCAAATAACCGTAGCAATGTTGCGATTCATCGTCTTCGTAATCGCGCTATTACCGATTTTTACGAGCCAGGTTCGACGTTAAAGCCATTAACTGTGATGTCGGCCTTAGAATTTGGCGCTATAGAGCCAGACAGTAAGATAGATACAAGTAAGCGCATGATGCGCATTGGTGGTCGTAGAATAGGAGATCCTAGAAATCACGGTGTACAAACACCGAGTGATATTTTGGTCAACTCTTCTAACTTAGGCACCTCGATGTTAGCTTTCTCATTGCCTAAAGAATACTTTCTAGACAAGTTTTTCGAAGCAGGTTTTGGTGAATCTACCGGTATTACTTTAATTGGCGAAAGCCAAGGCATGATGCATGACAGACCGCGTTGGTCGAAAATTGAAATAGCTGCTTTATCTTATGGTATGGGGCTTTCAGCGACACCGCTACAGTTGGCTAGGTTTTATGCGGCATTGGGTAATGGCGGTATCAAAAAGCCGTTAACGATTATTAAAAGAGAAAATGATGCGCCGCTAGAGAATGAAGAGCGGATTTTCTCAGAAGAAAATAGTAAAAATGTTGTCGCTATGCTCGAACAGGTAGTCGAGCAAAAAGCAGAAAACGCTAAAGTTGATGGTTACCGCGTTGGTGGTAAAACAGGAACCGCTTTTAAAGCGGTAGCTGGTGGCTACGGCAACGATTATGTTGGTCTGTTTTCAGGTGTCGCGCCAGTGTCAGATCCTAAACTTGTTGTGATTGTGGTTATCAATGAGCCGGGCGGCGATATGTACCATGGCGGTGAAGTTGCTGCACCGGTATTTTCTCGTGTGATGAAGGGCTCACTTCGTTTACTTAATATTACGCCAGATGGCCACACACGTGTTGCTGGCAAGGGCAAAGGAGGAAATAGCGATGCATAATTCCTCAACCCAATATATTAATACGTGGTTAGCGAAATTCGATATAGCGTTGTCGCACTTATTTGCGAGCAAAGTGAGAAACTTAATAAATGATAGTCGTCAAATAGAGTCAGGCGATATCTTTTGCGCGGTGATTGGCACGTTGCAAGATGGCACTAAATATATAGATGCAGCTTTAAAAGCAGGTAGCGACCTTGTACTTAAAGAAACTACTGTAAAAGGCGAACACGGTGATGTTAGCTTTAACGATTTAGATACTACCGTACCTATTGTTTCGTTTTATCAGCTAAACAAAAAGCTATTTGAATTGGCAGAAAGTTTTTATCAATCGCCACAAAGTCAGTGCAGAATGATAGGTGTTACCGGTACTAACGGTAAAACAACAACGAGCCAGCTAATTGCCCAGTTATCGGAAAAAGCAGGAATTACTTCTGCTGTTATTGGTACTAATGGTGCGGGTAAGCTGACGGCACTCAAGCCTATCGCCAATACCACACCAGGTGCAACAGAGCTTCATCAGCTACTAAACGAGTTTGTTGAGCAAGATGTGAAAAACGTCGCAATGGAGGTCTCTTCACACGCCTTAGCACAAGGTCGAGTGAAGCCAGAGATGTTCAATGTTGCGGTATTTACTAATTTGTCACGTGACCATCTTGATTACCATGGCACGATGCAAGCGTATGGCGGTGCTAAAAAAGAGTTGTTTACTCAATCTGATAGCCAGTGGGCGATATTAAACGGTAATGACCAAACGGCTCAGCAATGGTTAGCGGATTGGTCACACGATTATAAAGCGTCAAGTAAGGTGTGGTTGTATGGCAAAAATCTTAATACGACAGAACTTACCTGTTATTTGAGTGCAGAAAATGTGCGCTTTAGTAAAGCCGGTATTGAGTTCACGGTAAAAAGCCACTTAGGCAGTGCTGATATTCAAAGCCCGCTTTTAGGAAGCTTTAATATCGATAATCTGCTTGCTGCAATGAGTGTGTTACTTACCTCTGGTATCGAGTTAAACCAGTTATCACAACTTATCCCACAAATTACCGCTATTGACGGCCGCATGGAGTCTTTCTCTGATGCTGAAATGCCGTTAGCTGTTGTTGATTATGCACATACTCCCGATGCGCTAGAAAATGCCCTCAAGGCTTCAAGGCTTCATTGTGAAGGAGAGCTTTGGGTGGTATTTGGTTGTGGCGGAAATAGAGATAAAGGCAAGCGACCTCAAATGGGCGCTATTGCTGAGAAGTTAGCGGACAAGCTAATTGTAACTAATGACAACCCGAGAAACGAATCACCTGAAGCTATCGCTGAAGATATTTTGAAGGGCTGCCAACAACCTGAAAAAGTGACAGTAATGCTAGCGCGTCAGCAGGCGGTCATTGCTGCACTTACCCAAGCGAAAACAAATGATGTTGTTGTTCTTGCTGGCAAAGGCCATGAAGATTACATCGAAATTGCTGATCAAAAAATTCATTATAACGAACGCGAAGTGGTTGCTTCGCACTATAACAAAGGTACAGGGCAATGATCCCGTTACATCTGTCAGAACTCGCACAAGCTGTAAATGGCACGCTTATCGGTGAAGAACAAGTGATTCATCACATTAGTACTGATAGCCGCCATTTAAAAAATGGAGATGTATTTTTAGCATTGCGCGGTGCAAATTTTGACGGTCATAAATTTGTTCAACAAGCACAAGAACTTGGTTGTGCGGCTGTGATAGTTGAACATCAATCGGACGCGAATATCGCGCAAATAGTCGTTGAAGACACTCATAAAGCTTTAGGGTTAGCTGGTGCTTATGTTAAAGCCAAAGTTGCACCTAAAACGGTAGGTATTACCGGCAGCAGTGGTAAAACAACGGTGAAAGAAATGGTCGCTGCTATTTTGACTCGACTAGGCAAGGTTCTATTCACTGCTGGCAACTTTAACAATGATATTGGTGTGCCTTTAACTTTGCTTCGATTAGAGCAAGATCATGACTTCGCTGTGATTGAAATGGGCGCAAATCACAAAGGTGAAATAGCTTACACTTCGGGATTAACTAAGCCCGATGTTGCGGTTATCAATAATATCGCAGCTGCTCATTTAGAAGGATTTGGTGATTTATGTGGCGTTGCTCGTGCCAAGGGTGAAATATACGAAGGTTTACCTGAAGGTGGTGTCGCTCTTTATAACAAAGATTGTAAATTTGCCAATAAATGGCAATGGCGTTTAGTCGATAAAAATGTCAAAACCTTCTCGTGTTACAACGAGGCCGATTGTTACAGCACTGATGTTGTATTAGACGATAATGGCTGTGCAGCATTTTCGCTTAATACCCCTATTGGCAAAAGCTTTATCGAGCTAACCGTACCTGGCAGACATAATGTGTGCAATGCGGTGGCGGCGGCAACTATTGCGCTAGAATTTGGCGCAAGCTTAGATGATATTCGTCTTGGTTTATTGGAGATGGCCGCGGTTAAAGGCCGATTAAATCTTCATCAATTGGGTGACAATTTTAAACTGATTGACGATACCTATAATGCTAATGTTGAGTCGATCAAAGCGGCGAGCGATTTATTATCTAATTACCCTGGACGCCGTATCCTAATTTTAGGTGATATGGGGGAGCTAGGTGAGAATGCACGTGGCTACCATCAAGAAGTGGGCGATTACGCCGCTGGAAAAGGTATTGATGAATTACTCACGATTGGTGTGTTAAGCCAAAGTGCGAGCGATGCTTTTTCTGCTCGCAACACTAATCACGCGAAGCATTTTAGTGAACGAGATGCGTTAGTCGCGCATTTACAAACCATGTTGACTGATGAAAATCAGCAAGTCTCTATTTTAGTTAAAGGCTCACGTAGTGCCCGCATGGAACTTGTGGTACAGGAAATTATTCAATGGCGTAATAGCCAACACCACGAGGAAATTGCTTAATGTTACTTTGGCTTAGCGAGTACTTAATCCAGTACTTTTCACCCTTTAACGTATTCTCTTACTTAACGTTTAGAGCGATCGTTTCTACGTTAACGGCATTGGGTGTATCGCTATATTTTGGTCCTAAACTGATCCGTGCTTTACAGCGTATGCAAATTGGTCAAACAGTTCGCGACGATGGCCCAGAAAGTCATTTGTCTAAATCTGGTACGCCTACGATGGGCGGCTTACTGATTTTAGGCTCAATTGTATTTAGTGTGTTGCTGTGGGGCGATCTAACTAATCGCTATGTATTAACGGTTCTATTTATCGTTGTAAGTTTTGGTGCAATCGGTTTTGTTGATGATTACCGCAAAGTCATTCGCAAAGATTCGAAAGGCTTGATTGCTCGTTGGAAGTATTTTTGGCAAACCGTTATTGGCTTAGGCACTGCATTCTTTCTTTACGCCAGTGCACAGCAACCTGAAGAAACGGCATTAGTGATCCCATTTGTTAAAGATGTATTGCCGCAATTGGGTGTCATGTACATATTACTTTGTTATTTCGTTATCGTTGGTACCAGTAATGCAGTAAACCTAACCGATGGTTTAGACGGACTTGCTATCGTGCCGACTATTATGGTGGCAGCAGCTTTTGCCATATTCGCCTATGTAACGGGTAACGTTAATTTTTCTGAATACCTCAATATTCCTTACATTCCCTTAACCAGTGAATTGGTGGTGGTTTGTACCGCCATCGTTGGTGCTGGTTTGGGCTTTTTGTGGTTTAACACCTATCCGGCGCAAGTGTTTATGGGCGATGTTGGTTCTCTTGCCTTAGGCGCTGCCCTTGGTGTCATTGCTGTTTTAGTAAGACAGGAATTTGTGTTGTTCATCATGGGTGGGGTATTCGTGATGGAAACTGTATCTGTGATTTTACAGGTAGGATCATACAAGTTAAGGGGCCAGCGAATTTTTCGTATGGCGCCAATTCATCATCACTATGAATTAAAAGGGTGGCCAGAGCCTCGTGTAATCGTGCGCTTTTGGATCATCTCCTTAGTGTTGGTGCTAGTGGGTTTAGCCACCTTAAAGTTACGTTAATTTTAGGAAAGAATTTTTATCACTATGCAAGCTGTGATTAAGCAATTAACAACCAAGAAAATCGCTGTGTTGGGTTTAGGCCTAACAGGGCTTTCTTGTGTTCGCTTTTTACAGCGCAGTGGCGTTGAATCTTGCTTAGTTATAGACAGCCGTGACAAGGTAATTGCACCCGCTGATTTTAGTGCTGAGTTTCCAACGTTTGAGCTTGTTCTTGGCGAGTGGGGGCTTGAGCGCCTTTCTGACATGGATATGGTGATAGTTAGTCCAGGCATAGACACAGACAAGATCGGATTAACAAAAGCGATTTCCGCAGAATGTGAAGTCGTTGGCGATGTCGAGCTATTTTGTCGAATGAATAGCACCCCAATCATTGCAGTAACCGGCTCAAATGGAAAGTCGACGGTTGTTTCCTGCTTAGCAAAAGTAGCTGAGTCTATCGGGATAAAAGTCGAACTTGCTGGCAATGTAGGTACACCGGTACTTGATTTATTAGAAAGTGGTGCTGAGTTTTTTATTTTCGAACTATCGAGCTTTCAATTAGAAACCATTAGTAGTTTAAAAGCGCTAGCAGCAACGGTGTTAAATGTTAGCGATGATCATTTAGACAGACACTTAACGATTGAAAACTACCAAAAGCTTAAACAGAAAATTTACTTCAACGCCCAACATTGCCTTGTTAATCGAGACGATGAACGTACCTTGGTACCTAAAAGCTATAATCAAGATAATGCTCAAACTAATATGAAGCAGAATGTGGTGAGCTTTGGCTCTTCTACACCTGCATTTAATGAATATGGCATTACTGAAAAAGACGGGCGCTCTTGGTTAGCATTTGGTGATACGCATTTAATTGATATGGAATCATTGCCGTTAGCTGGAAAGCACAATGCCGCCAACTATCTAGCGGTTATAGCGCTTTCTCAAGCGGCAAGTTGGCCTTTAGACAAAGTGATTAGCGCACTTGCTTCCTTCTCTGGCCTTGAGCACAGGTGTCAACGTGTTCCTAGTCGAGATAACATTCAATGGATAAACGACTCTAAAGCCACCAATGTTGGCGCTACATTAGCTGCTATTTCTGGTTTAGCAATGGGCGGTAAAGAAAACCAATTAATTGTCATTGCGGGTGGTGATGGTAAAGGAGCAGATTTTACTCCGTTAAAAGTAGCAATAGAGCAGCATGTAGACTGGCTAGTGACGCTTGGTAAAGACGGGGCTGCAATCGCGGCATTAACGAAAAATAGTGAGCAAGTTACTTCTATTGAGCAAGCCGTAAGAGCCGCTAGTAAACGTGCAAAAGCAGGGGATGTTGTATTGCTATCGCCTGCTTGTGCGAGCATAGACATGTTCAAAAATTACATGCAACGAGGCGATCAATTCGCGCGTGCAGTAGCTGATATGCAGGAGGCAAGCTAATGGCCTTTGCTCAGCAATTATCACTTTTTAAAATGCCTCAATGGGTGTCTAGCCCTGCTAATGATGTGGCTACCTTTGATCGCAGCTATCTATTATTGGCAATGGCGATGTACGCAATTGGCCTAGTAATGGTGATGAGTTCATCCATGCCTGTCGCCGAAAGATTGTTTGATAACCCATTTCATTTTTTCATTCGCCATAGCATTTATATCGTTATCAGCGTGTGTATTGCTGCCGTTGTTATGCAAATTCCAATGAGCAAGTGGCAACAATACAGTGGCTTATTGTTGATGTCAGCTATCGTTTTATTGGTATTGGTACTCATTATTGGCCGTACAGTAAATGGCTCGCAACGCTGGATTGTTATTGGCCCTATTACGGTACAAGCAGCAGAGCCAGCAAAATTATATTTCTTCTGTTATTTAGCTGCTTATATGGTTCGTCGTCGTGATGAAGTGATGGAGAACTTTAAAGGCTTCATCAAACCTCTCGTAGTATTTGGTGTATTAGCAATGCTGCTATTAGCACAACCAGATTTAGGTACCGTAGTGGTTATGTTTGTGACTACTTTTGGTTTGTTGTTCTTGGCGGGCGCTAAGTTGTGGCAGTTTATTAGCATAGCCACTGTCGGACTTTCAGCTATTGTCGCATTAGCTTACTTTTCGCCTTATCGCTGGGCTCGCGTAACTGGATTTTTAGACCCTTGGGCTGACCCGTTTGGTACAGGTTATCAACTAACTCAATCATTGATGGCTTACGGTCGCGGCGAGTTTTTTGGTCAGGGGTTAGGCAATAGTATTCAAAAGCTAGAATATTTACCGGAAGCCCATACTGACTTTGTCATGGCAATACTCGCTGAAGAAATGGGGTTTTTCGGGATTTCAGTAGTGTTAATCCTAAGCATTACTCTAGTTGTGAAAGCTTTGTTGCTTGGGCGTAAGGCTTTAGAAAAAGAAAAGTACTTCGAAGGCTTTTTCGCCTATGCCATAGGTATTTGGTTTAGTTTCCAAACCGCAGTAAATGTTGGTGCAAGCGCAGGTATTGTGCCGACTAAAGGGTTAACGATGCCACTGATAAGTTCAGGTGGTAGTTCAATGATAATCATGACAATTGCGATGGTGGTATTAATGCGCATTGATCACGAAATTCGTTTGCAAAGTATTCAAGCGACCAGTAAAGGGGGGCGTAAAGTATCATGACGAGCCAACCTAAAATTTTGATTATGGCTGGTGGCACTGGCGGACACATATTCCCAGGTATTGCAGTGGCAGACAACTTAAAAGCCAAAGGGTGGGAAGTCCATTGGTTAGGCACTCAAACTCGAATGGAAGCAGATATAGTCCCTGCTCATGGTTACGATATTTCATTTATAAATATTGCGGGCATTCGCAATAAGGGGCTCGTTGATTGGCTGAAATTACCTTTTAAGATGTTGGCGTCTTTACGCCAATCAATCAAAGTCATTAAAGAGAACAAACCTGATGTTGTGCTAGGCATGGGAGGTTACGCGAGTGGTCCGGGTGGTGTTGCTGCATGGCTAATGCGTAAACCACTTGTTTTACATGAACAAAATGCTGTGGCTGGCATGACTAATCGCTACTTAGCGCATTTAGCGTCGCGTGTACTTTCTGCTTTTCCAAATGCATTTTCATCGATAAAGCGACAAGAAGTCGTAGGTAACCCTGTGCGTTCTGCTTTTAATTTATCTGTGGAGTCAAAAGGCGCATCAGATGAAACTTCACGCGATATTCGTTTACTTGTTGTTGGCGGAAGTTTAGGTGCAAAAGTGCTAAATGACACTGTACCACAAGCGATTAGTCAGATGACTAATCAAACGCTATCGATTTGGCATCAAACAGGAAAAGGCCACTTAGCTTCGGTTGAAGAAAACTATCAACAAGTTGGCGTTGCCGATGAAACAGTTAAGTTAACGGAGTTTATTGATGATATGGCAGCTGCTTATCAATGGGCTGATGTTGTTATTTGTCGAGCTGGGGCTTTAACGGTTTCTGAACTTGCGATGGCAGGAAAACCAGCGATTTTTGTGCCTCTGCCTCATGCGGTAGATGACCATCAAACACGGAATGCAATGTATTTAGTTGACCGAGGTGCGGCGAAACTAATCAAACAACATGAATTTAACGGTACATCGTTGGCACAAATGCTAAACAGCTTATTAAGTTCACAAATTAATTTAAACGCGATGGCAAATGCTGCACAACAAGCAGCACACAAAGATGCTACAGAGCGCGTTGCTCAAATATGTCAGGAGTATGTTCAATAATGAGTAGTGACATCAAGAGTAAAGTGGGCGCACCGATAAAAGTGCCAGAAATGCGCAGAGTTAAATCAATCCATTTTGTTGGTATTGGTGGCGCTGGCATGGGGGGCATTGCTGAAGTGCTATTGAATGAAGGGTATGCAATAACGGGCTCTGATATTGGTGAAAACCAAGTGGTTAAGCGCCTTCGTAAATTGGGTGCCAAGGTGACTATTGGTCATGCTAGTGAGAACATATCTGGCGCAAGCGTCATTGTTGTTTCTTCGGCGATTGATCATGAAAATCCCGAAATTATTGCGGCACGTGAACAACGAATTCCTATCGTCAGGCGCGCGGAAATGCTCGCAGAATTAATGCGATTTAGACATGGTGTTGCTGTCGCTGGCACACACGGTAAAACGACAACGACAAGTTTAATTGCCAGTATTTTTGCTGAAGGACAGTTAGATCCTACTTTTGTTATTGGAGGTTTGCTAAACAGCGCGGGTACAAATGCACGCTTAGGAACAAGTCGTTATTTAATTGCCGAAGCTGATGAAAGTGATGCTTCGTTTCTTCATCTACAACCTATGGTCGCTGTCGTTACTAATATTGATGAAGATCATATGGAAACATACCAAGGTGACTTTGAGAAGTTAAAAGATACTTACATCGAGTTTCTTCACAACCTTCCTTTCTATGGATTAGCGGTGGTCTGTATTGATAACCCTGTGGTTCGTGAAATTCTTCCGCGCATTGGGCGTCAAGTTATTACCTATGGCTTTTCACAAGATGCAGATGTTGTTGCCAGCAATTATCAACAAAGTGGTGGCGTTAGCTATTTCACCGTGGAAAGAGCAGGCATGCCCGATTTAGAATTGTCGGTTAACCTACCAGGGCAGCATAACGTGTTAAATGCTTTAGCGGGTATCGCAGTAGCCAGTGATGAAGGTGTGGCTGACCAAGCAATAGAATCAGCATTAGCTAAGTTTGCTGGTATTGGTCGACGCTTTGAACAACTTGCTGACTTAACAACTGAAGCAGGCAACATGGTGTTGGTTGATGATTACGGTCATCACCCCAGAGAGGTTGCAGCCACGATTAAAGCAATGCGCAATGGGTGGCCTGAAAAACGCCTTGTTATGGTGTTTCAGCCACATCGTTATTCTCGTACTCGCGATTTATACGAAGATTTTGTTGAAGTTCTATCAGAAGTTGACTGCTTACTGTTGTTAGATGTTTATGCCGCGGGTGAAGCACATATAACCGGAGCAGATAGCAAAAGCTTAGCAAGAAGTATCCGTCAACGTGGTCAAATCGAACCAATCTATGTGAGTGACGCAAGTAAATTGCCTGAGCTACTAGCTGCGCAATTACAAGATGGCGATATGGTTATTACACAAGGCGCGGGCAATATAGGCGCTGTTTCAAGAAATTTGATTGAACATCCTTTATTAGCATTATCACAAGGAGGCCAATCAAATGGTTAATAACCAGCAAGCGAAAAATCTTCATGTTGGGGTTCTATATGGTGGAACATCTGCAGAACGAGAGATTTCCCTATTGTCGGGCGCAGCGATTGCTAGCGGGTTAGAAGAAGCAGGTTATCAAGTTAGCTTGATTGATACTAAAGGATACGATTTAGCTGATTTAACTAAGTTAGGTTTAGATTTAGTTTTTATCGCGCTTCACGGCAGAGGTGGCGAAGATGGTAGCTTGCAAGGCGCTCTTGAGTTTATGGGGCTACCTTATACAGGCTCTGATGTGTTGGGCTCTGCATTATCAATGGATAAGATCCGTTCTAAACAGTTATTGCAGGCATCAAATATTCCAACAGCACCATTTGCTATGGTGCATAAAGCTGATTATCAAGCGGTAAACAATGAGACATTGCTTAACGAACTTGGTGGCAAGGTGATGGTGAAGCCGGCTCATGAGGGGTCAAGCATTGGCATGTCTGTCGCTGAATCTGCGGAACAATTAGCGGAAAGCTTAGCGACGGCATTTACTTATGACTATGCCGTATTACTAGAAGCTTGGATTGACGGCCCTGAATATACTGTGTCGATTTTAGGAAATGAGGCGTTACCAGCGATTCACATGGAAACACCGCGCTCATTTTACGATTACGAAGCTAAGTACCAATCTACGACGACGCAATATCATTGTCCGTCAAATTTACCAGAGCAAGATGAATCTCAGTTGCAAGCGATAGCATTGCAAGCCTTTAAGTGCTTGGGGGCAAAAGGTTGGGGGCGTGTAGATGTTATGCGTAATAAAAGCGGCTCATGGCAAGTATTAGAAGTGAATACGGTACCGGGAATGACGAAAACGTCATTGGTGCCAAAGGCGGCCAAAGTTTATGGCTTGTCATTTTCTGAATTAGTTGATCGCATTGCGAGATTAGCATTAGAAAGATAATTGATTATTGGGATACGAAGAGAAAATAAGCGTGACTAAGCAACAAGAACATTCACAAACTAACCAAGTCCACTGGGGCTTTTGGGTAGGTGTGTGCTTTTTTGCTTTGGTCATTCTGAGTATTGCGACTTTGTGCTGGCACTTAGTTGAAAAGATGTCTGCAGACGAATCGGTCCCCGTTACGTCTGTGGTTATTGGTGGTGAAATGCCCTACACCCAAACAAGAGACATTGAAGTTGCAATAGAAAACGTGAATTTAGGTAATTTCTTTCAGGTAGATGTTGATGAGGTTAGACAGCGAGTTGCTGAGCTGCCTTGGGTTTACTCAGTATCGGTGAGAAAAAAATGGCCAAATGAATTGAAGATATATGTGGTAGACCAAACACCAGTTGCTGTTTGGAATGGCGATTTTTTAATAAATAAGCAGGGTGTTGCTTTCCAAGCAGATATCGCCAGGGTAACGCATTATTTACCTGCGTTTTTTGGTCCCGAAGGTGCTGAAGAAACGGCGTTAGAGAACTACGTTAATCTGAGCAAATTGCTTGAATATGACGAAATTCGAATTGATGAAGTGATGCTATCAGAACGTTACTCATGGCAACTCACCTTGGATGATGGTGTAACTCTTAACTTAGGGCGAGAAAACCGAGTACAGAGAATTCAACGATTTTTGGATGCATATTCAGAAATTAAATCCCACGAAAAGAGTGGGCAAACAATAGATTATATTGATCTTCGTTACGACACAGGCTTAGCCGTGGGTTGGAAGGAAGTTCAGAACAAAACAAGAGTTTAAATTAAATGGCGAAAGTAACAGAACGAAATCTTGTGGTCGGCCTGGACATTGGGACGTCAAAAATCTCAGTGGCGGTTGGCGAAATTACCCCAGACAACCAACTGAGTATTGTTGGTGTGGGTAATCAGCCTGCGCGCGGCATGGACAAAGGTGGTGTTAACGATCTAAACCTCGTCATTCAGTCTATTCAACGAGCGATTAATGAAGCTGAGTTGATGGCAGATTGCAATATTACGTCTGTGTATCTTGGTATATCAGGTAAACACATTAGTTGTCAGAACGAAAATGGCATGGTGCCGATTAATGACCAAGAAGTTACTCAAGACGACGTAGATAATGTTATCCATACGGCACGCTCTGTTCCTATTTCAGCAGAGCGTCGCATGTTGCATGTATTGCCACAAGAATACTCTATCGACTGTCAAGACGGCATTAAGAGCCCAATTGGTATGTCGGGCGTTCGTATGGAAGCCAAAGTACATATTGTTACCTGTGCTAATGATATGGCGAAAAATATTGTTAAGTGTGTGGAGCGTTGTAACGTTCGCGCAGATCAACTTATTTTTTCTGCTTTAGCGTCAAGTTATGGCGTACTGACAGACGATGAAAAAGAGTTAGGTATTTGTGTAGTCGATATTGGTGCTGGAACCATAGATATAGCCGTGTTTACTGGTGGTGCACTGCGCCATACAGCTGTTATTCCAGTGGCAGGTAACCAAGTGACTAGTGATATCGCGAAGATATTTAGAACACCACTTAGCCATGCAGAAGACATCAAAGTGCAATACGCATGTGCGTTGCGTCAGATGGTGAGTATGGAAGAGAACATTGAAGTACCAAGTGTTGGTGGCCGTCCTGCACGCTCTATGTCTCGTCATACATTAGCGGAAGTCGTAGAGCCGCGTTATCACGAACTTTTCGAACTCATTCAAGAAGAGTTAAGACAAAGTGGCTTGGAAGATCAAATAGCTGCTGGTTATGTATTTACTGGTGGTACTGCAAAAATGGAAGGCGTTGTCGAATTTGCTGAAGAAGTATTTCAAATGCCTGTGCGCGTAGCGACGCCACAAAGTGTATCTGGTTTAAAAGAGTATGTTAACGACCCAACATACGCAACAGTTGTTGGTTTGCTTCATTACGGTATGCAAGCAAATGAGCAGCAAAATAATGAGACTAAATCCGGCGAAAATAGCGTGAGTTTAGGTTCACGTATTCTTGCATGGTTTAAAGGTGAATTTTAATTCTTGGTTTATTAAGAAGTTAAATAATTATTGGTAAAAACAGTTTTGGTGGAACAAAACATAACATTTGGAGAGAAAAAATGTTTGAATTAATGGAAGATCATAACGAAGAAGCAGTGATCAAAGTTATCGGTGTTGGTGGCGGTGGCGGTAATGCCGTAGAACACATGGTGACACAAACTATTGAAGGCGTAGAGTTTGTAACAGCAAATACCGACTCACAAGCATTGCGTAATTCATCAGCGAACGTGACATTACAAATCGGTGGTGATGTGACTAAAGGCTTAGGTGCTGGTGCAAACCCAGAAATTGGCCGTCGAAGTGCTGAAGAAGACCGCGATACTATCCGTGAAACTTTACAAGGTGCGGATATGGTATTTATTGCTGCTGGTATGGGCGGTGGTACAGGTACAGGTGCTGCGCCGGTTGTTGCTGAAGTTGCAAAAGAGTTAGGTATTCTTACCGTAGCTGTTGTTACTAAGCCTTTCCCGTTTGAAGGTAAAAAGCGTATGAATTACGCAGACCAAGGAATCGAATTCCTTGCGCAAAACGTAGATTCATTAATTACAATTCCTAACGAAAAACTATTAAAGGTTTTAGGCCCAGGTACGTCATTATTAGACGCATTTAAAGCGGCTAATAATGTTTTATTAGGTGCAGTTCAAGGTATTGCGGAACTTATTACGCGTCCTGGACTCATAAACGTTGACTTTGCCGACGTTAGAACAGTTATGTCTGAAATGGGTACTGCCATGATGGGCTCAGGTATCGCATCGGGCGAAGATCGTGCAGAAGAAGCAGCAGAAGCGGCAATTTCTAGCCCGCTGTTAGAAGATGTTGATTTAGCTGGCGCGCGAGGAATTTTGGTTAATATTACTGCGGGCATGGATATCTCAATTGATGAGTTTGAAACAGTAGGTAATGCGGTAAAAGCATTTGCTTCTGAAAATGCGACCGTAGTTGTAGGTGCCGTTATCGATCCAGAAATGACAGATGAACTTCGTGTTACTGTTGTTGCAACAGGTATTGGTGCTGAGCGTAAGCCTGATATTACCTTAGTAAACCCTGCTCCAGCAGTGGAACCTATTGCTGTAGGTCAAGAGTTTGTGCCAAATGCTCAGCCTGAAGCCGCTGCGCAAACAGCAGCTATGCCAGAGGCTAATGCACAGGTTCAAGCACAGAAAGTGCCTGCTGCAGCGTTAGATGATTATTTAGATATTCCTGCATTTTTAAGAAAGCAGGCAGACTAATAATCTCGCGTTAGAAAAGATTGGTTGAAGCTTATTGAAAACTCAATATGCTGATGTTTTGAATTTGTTAGGTTTTTTTGCTATATTATGCGCCCGCGATTTTGGCGGTGGTAATATATTGCGTTAAAAAGGCTTAAGAAGGCTATTTATGATTAAACAACGTACAATTAAAAACAGCGTTACGGCTGTTGGTGTAGGTTTACACAAAGGTAATAAAGTGCAGCTCACTCTCCGTCCTGCTCCTGCTAATACAGGTATTATCTTTCGTCGTGTAGATTTAGACCCTGTAGTCGATATAAAAGCGAGCCCTGAAGCGGTTGGCGAAACTACTATGTGTACGTGTTTAGTGAACGAGCAAGGTGTCAAGATTTCCACCGTCGAGCACTTGCTCGCTGCTGTTGCAGGTATGGGAATTGATAATCTTATTATTGATGTCGATTCGCATGAAATTCCTATTATGGATGGCAGTTCGTTACCTTTTGTTTACCTTATTCAATCTGTTGGTATTGAGTCACAAGCTTCAGCTAAACGCTTTATTCGAATTAAAAAGCCTATTCGTGTTGAAGAAGGTGATAAGTGGGCAGAGTTAAAGCCGCATGAAGGTTTTAAAGTTAATTTCTCAATTGACTTTGATCACCCAATTATCGCGAATACTGGTCAACACATGACAATGGATTTATCGACTTGCTCTTTTATTAAAGAAATTAGTCGTGCTAGAACATTCGGTTTTGTTCGTGATATTGAGTACTTACGTTCACATAATTTGGCATTAGGCGGTAGCTTAGAAAATGCAATTGTTTTAGATGATTTTACCATGCTAAATAAAGATGAACTGCGTTATGATGACGAGTTTGTTAAGCACAAAATCCTTGATGCTATTGGCGACTTATATATGTGTGGCCACAGTATTCTTGGCGAGCTTAATGCGTTTAAATCAGGTCACGGTCTTAACAACATATTGTTACGTGAAGTGTTCAAGCAGACAGACGCTTGGGAATGGGTGACTTACGAAGATACAGTTGCGTCGCCGATTGAGTTTCAAGAAGTGACTGCTTCTAGCTTCTAATCGAATTAATGGTTATAAAAAAACCGAACTTTTAGTTCGGTTTTTTTTCGCCTTCTTATTAGCGCTATTTGTTCTTATTTACGTGTGTCGCTAATTTTCTTAGTTTTTCTTGCAGCCCTTTGGGCGCGTTAATCGCTACGTCTAGTAAATGATTTGCAGAAGATTGTGACATAGACTTCATTTCAACCTCCCGATCCTGCTTGCCATATTGAGATGAGTCAGCCTTATTCATCATTGGGCGGACGGAAATTTCTATTTGATTCAGTAATCCCTCTGTTTTTTCGGCAAGTTGTTGACTGATGTTTACTTTCTCAAACTGCAATCGTTGTGACCAGATAGCTGAGGATACGCCTATAACGCAGGTTTTTTCTCTAATATTAGCGATATGCCATACTTGGGGTGGTAGGTCAGGGCAGGTTTGTCGTACAATGTCTTTTACTTGGGATAAATAGTTGGATTTTTTTGTAATTTGTGCCAAAGTGCCCTGTGAAGCATTGAGGAGACTTAACGTATCCTTAGGTGAAACGGTTTTTCTAGCCATAATGCAGCACCAAGTAACAACAAATAATGAGAACATAGTAATTCAGATATGAGTTTAACACTACTTTACCGCGGAAAGAATGTAAGATTTTCAATGAAGCTCAATAAGCTTCACTGGCTATCTGCGCTAGCATCTTTCGCTTTAGTGTCGGGTATTGTCGTTCATTTGATCATGTCGTCAGATGCGAAACCTAGTCAACAAGATGAATTATTACTTACCCCCGTTACACAAGTAAATCCTGAGCTTGCAGCTAGCAAGCAACAAGTCGTTGCGTTAACAGTAAAATTAGCGGAATTACAAAGTCAGGTGTTACGTTTAAATGCCCTAGGGGAACGATTAGCTGATAAAGCGAATATCCCTGAAAACGAATTTAACTTTCAAGAGCAGCCACCATCAGGTGGTCCTATTGAAAGCGCTCAATCTAGCCAAGGAAAAACCTTAGCAGAGTTATTGCAGGACATTACGCAAATTGAATCTGAGCTTGCTCTTGAAGAAAAACAATTAAAACTGCTTGAATCTTTAACATTAGGTCACCATATAGAAAACACGAGCTATTTATCGGGTAGACCTATCACTAAAGGTTGGTTGTCATCCTATTTTGGCACGCGAAAAGACCCGTTTACTGGTCGCCCTGCTATGCACAAAGGCGTAGACTTTGCTGGCAAAGAAGATGCTGAGATAATTGCTACAGCAGCTGGTGTTGTTACTTGGGCAAGTGACCGTTATGGCTATGGTAGATTAATTGAAATTGATCATGGCAAGGGAATGAAAACACGTTATGGCCACAATAAAAAGCTACTCGTTGAAGTAGGTGATGTGGTAAGTAAAGGACAAGTTATTGCTCGCATGGGCAGTACTGGGCGATCAACAGGTCCTCATGTTCATTACGAGATTTTGCGAAATAATAAGCAAATTAATCCAATAAAGTACGTGTATCGCAAAGCCAAATAAGCGATGATATAGCGAAATTTTTTAGTGATCGGCATTAGCCGATCACTTTTATTTTATAGACAGAAGAAAGTTCTTCTAATGATGGTTTAAACAAGATGTTTGCAAATATACTAACAAAGCTTTTCGGTAGCCGTAATGACCGATTAATCAAACAAATGCGCAAAGAAGTCGCAAAAATTAACGCACTGGAACCTGCAATAGAAGCTTTGTCTGACGACGAGCTAAAAGCCAAAACAGCAGAGTTTAGAGAGCGTCTTGCGAACAATGAAACCATTGAAGCGTTATTACCAGAAGCGTTTGCTGTTGTGCGTGAAGCCAGTAAGCGTGTTTTTGGTATGCGCCATTTTGACGTACAAATGATTGGTGGCATGGTTCTGAATCAAGGCAAGATCGCCGAGATGAGAACGGGTGAAGGTAAAACACTTACTGCGACGTTACCTGCATATCTAAATGCATTAACGGGCAAAGGTGTTCATGTTATTACCGTGAATGATTACCTCGCTAAACGTGATGCTGACTGGTCACGTCCTTTATTTGAATTCTTAGGCTTAACGGTTGGCTGTAATATTCCTGGAATGCCACACCCTGAAAAACAAGCTGCGTATCAATCAGATATCACTTACGGTACTAACAACGAGTTTGGTTTTGATTATTTACGCGATAACATGGCGTTCTCTCCAGAAGAGCGAGTACAAAAACCACTTAATTTCGCCATTATCGATGAAGTTGATTCAATCTTGATTGATGAAGCGCGAACACCTCTTATTATTTCTGGTGCAGCGGAAGATAGCTCAGAATTGTACTTAGCTATTAACGCGATCGTGCCGAATTTAGAGCGTCAAAGTGAAGAAGATAAAGATGAAGAAACTGGTCAATCAGAAGACTTCGTTGAAGGTGACTTCACCATTGATGAAAAAGCGAAGCAAATTTATCTAACAGAACGTGGACAAGTTCGCATCGAATCAATTTTACATGAGAAGCAGTTAATTCAAGAGGGTGACTCTTTATTCTCTGCCGCAAATATCACTTTGCTTCACCATGTAATGGCGGCGTTAAGAGCACACAACTTGTTCCAAAAGGATATTGATTACATCGTTAAAGAAGATGAAATCGTTATTGTTGATGAACATACTGGTCGTACGATGGAAGGCCGTCGCTGGTCTGAAGGTTTGCACCAAGCGGTAGAAGCAAAAGAAGGTGTTAAGATTCAAAATGAAAACCAAACGTTAGCATCAATTACTTTCCAAAACTATTTCCGCTTATACCAACGTCTTTCAGGTATGACAGGTACGGCAGATACAGAAGCATTCGAATTTAATCATATCTATGGATTAGAAACCGTGGTTATCCCGACTAACCGCCCAATGATCCGTGATGATATGGCTGACCTTATTTATCTTACCGCTGAAGAAAAGTTTGAAGCGATATTAGAAGATATCAAAGACTGTGTAGAGCGTGGACAGCCTGTACTTGTTGGTACGATTAGCATAGAAACGTCTGAATTTTTATCTTCTTTCTTAAGAAAAGCCAAAATCAAACACAAAGTACTGAATGCTAAATTCCATGAGCAAGAAGCAGAAATTGTCGCTGAAGCAGGTAAGATTGGCGCAGTTACTATCGCTACTAACATGGCAGGTCGTGGTACCGATATCGTGTTGGGTGGTAATTTGGATGCTGCTATTGCGAAGCTTAAAGACCAATCTGAAGCAAGCATTGCTAAAGCAAAAGAAGAGTGGCAGGTTGAACACGACAAAGTACTAGAACTTGGTGGCTTACATATTGTTGCTACTGAGCGTCATGAATCACGTCGTATCGATAATCAGCTACGTGGTCGTTCTGGCCGTCAAGGTGACGCCGGTTCTACCCGTTTCTACTTGTCTATGGAAGATGGCTTAATGCGAATCTTCGCGTCTGAGCGTATTACTAACATGATGCGTAAATTAGGCATGGAGCGCGGCGAAGCGATAGAGCATCCGTGGGTAACTAAGAGTATCGAGAATGCTCAACGCAAAGTTGAAGGCCGAAACTTCGATGTTCGTAAACAATTGTTAGAGTTTGATGATGTTGCTAATGATCAGCGTAAAGTGATTTACGAGCAACGTAACGAATTAATGGACGAAGCAGACATTAAAGATGTGATTGCAAACATTCGCCATGATGTTGTAGATCAAATGATTAGCCAACACATTCCACCACAATCTCTTGAAGAAATGTGGGATGTTGCAGGCTTAGAAGAGCGCGTGAAGGGCGATCTATCGATTGAAATGCCAATTGCACAATGGTTAGAAGAAGATAAGAGCTTACACGAAGAAACGCTACGTGAAAAAATTCAAGGTATTGTCGAGCAGCAATATCAAGAAAAAGAAGAGCAAGTTGGCCCTGAGGTTATTCGTCACTTTGAAAAAGCCGTTATGTTGCAAAGCTTAGATGGCTTATGGAAAGAGCATTTGGCTGCGATGGACCATTTACGTCAGGGTATTCATCTACGTGGTTACGCACAGAAGAATCCTAAGCAAGAATACAAGCGCGAATCTTTTGAGCTATTCTCTGAAATGCTGGATAACTTAAAACATGACGTGGTCGGTATTTTAAGTAAAGTCCGTATTCAAGCTGAATCAGATGTTGAAGCGGTCGAAGAGCAACATAGAAAAGCTGAGAGTACGCCTAAGCAACTAAGTCATGACTCAGAACCAAACTTCAAAGAGCCAGCCACGCGCGTAGGGCGTAACGAGCCATGCCCATGTGGTTCGGGTAAAAAGTACAAACAATGTTGTGGCAAGCTGTCTTAATTATCTAGCTATAAGCCAAATTAAAAATTAATAAAATGCCAATCTAGAGATTGGCATTTTTTATGCGGAGTTAAAATGAAACAAGTTCATGTAGCAGTAGGTGTTGTTTTAGTTAATGAAGATGTATTCCTTACTAAACGTGCCTTAAATGTCCACCAAGGTGGAAAATGGGAGTTTCCTGGTGGCAAGGTGGAAAAAAGCGAATCTGTTGCTGAAGCGCTTTATAGAGAGCTTCAAGAGGAAATTGCTATTGATATACTATCGTGTTTTCCTTTGATTACGATAGAGCATGACTATGGTGATAAGCAGGTGAAGCTAGAAGTGTTTGTTATTGATAACTTTCAAGGAGAGCCAAGTGCTCAGGAAGGTCAAGAAGAAGCGTGGTTTCACATTAGCGAACTTGACCAGTTAGATTTTCCTGAAGCAAATAAAGAGATTGTCGCAGCGCTAAAACAACTGTAATTGTTATTTATTATTCCGGTTCTACAAAAAACTTGTTGTGTTGAGCAAACTCTTCTTCTAAAGCGTCAAGTAGCTCTTCACTCATTTCAATATCAGCTTGAACCGGCTGAGATATTTTGTGGTTTTCCTCCGCCCAATCACCTAGGTCAATAAGCTTGCATCGCTGACTACAAAAAGGGCGGAACTCACTTTCGGGTACCCATTTTACTGTTTTTTCGCAGGTAGGGCAGTTAACTGTTGTTGTCATAGTAGATCACTTGAACGCTATTTTTTAATCTGTTGTGTATTATATTCGGAAGTGAGGTAAAGGTGAATGACACCGGCGTTTTTAACAACGGGCTAATTCAAAAGTAATCGCGGTATCACAATATTGTCGGCCACTTTTTTCACATGGGCACATAAAACGTATCGAGTAACGAAAACGGTTTCCGCTAACTGTTGGGTAATGATCAGCCGATTGTTGTACTTTAATCCTTAGTAAGGATAAGCCTTCTCCGCTTTCCTGAAAAAAACCTTTATCAGTTTCTATCTGGGTAAAATTACTTTTGATACGAATAAACTTTAAAATTATAAAGAGAGAGCGGTAGATTTCATCGAGTTGATTTAGCCAAGCTTGCATTTGCGCACTGGTTTTATCTGAAGGGTGGCTTAACCAATAGTGCAATTGTGGTAAGTCGAAACAAGCACTGCCGCCTTGTATGGCAAACCGTTGTTTTAGGCTAGAAAGAAACTTATCATCTTTCAGTGGTTGTCTATTAGCATTGTTAGACTTCAATTGGCATAAAAGCGAAATAGTTTGTTGTAGGGTATCTTGCAGAGCCGAGTCGTTAACTTCAGGTGATTTTGACCAAACGACAAGATTTTGCTCTAATTTTTCGAGGTCTTTAATGAGATCGCCGCGAATGTCATTTCGCTCTAACGTATCTAAAATTGAAAATAACGATTGAAAGTACAGCTGATGACCAAGCTTAGCTTCTATACCGACACACTCATTTGCATGGGCAAAAAGCTGCTCAAGTTTTAAGTAATTTCTTATTCGCTCGTTTAGCGGATGTTCGTATAAAACAAAGGCCATTTTTTGTACAAAATTTAAAATTCATCAGTACTTTACCATGAATTAGAAAAATCGCGAATATTTTTCATGGTAGAGGTCAACCACTTGCGTTGTGAACGATTAAGAAATTTAAGGTTGAGACTCTGCTAACTCAAGGTAAGCGCGATGCAGGGGGGCGACCTTTTTCTGAATATCATTGAAAGATAGTGTACTGTTATCAATAACATCATCAGCAAGTTTAAGGCGTTGCTGTCGTGCAATTTGACTGTTGATTATGGCCTCAACTTGCTCTTCACTGACGTTATCTCTTTTAGTCGTGCGGCTTATTTGCGTTTCTTGGTCAATGTCGATCACCAAGGAGCGGTTGACTAGTTTGTGCAAGTTATTTTCAAATAAAAGAGGGGCGGATAAAAGACAATAAGGAGAACTTGCTTGATCTATTTGTGTTAGCATTTCTTGTCTTATAAGCGGGTGAAGTAAGTTGTTTAGCCACTCTTTATCACTTTCGTTTGCAAAAATCAGTTCACGCAATTTTGCACGATTTAAACCGCCGTTATCTAACAGTATTTTCTCGCCAAAACGCTGGGAAATTTGTGCTAATGCTGGAGAATTTGGCTCGACTACTTGCCTTGCTACGACATCTGCGTCAATGATATCGATGCCGAGCTTGGCAAATTCATTTGATACTGTTGTTTTACCGCTGCCGATACCGCCCGTTAGGCCAATAATGTAATTACTCATTAACTGTAGCTACCTAAATACCAATGCCAAACAGGCTCACCCCATAAAAGACAGAACCAACCAGCAATTGCGATATAAGGGCCAAAAGGGATGGCGTGAGATTTATCTCGCCCTTGAATAGCCATGAGTGCACCACCGACTATTGCGCCTAATAACGATGACAATAATATCAGTAACACTAGCAGCTCCCATCCCATCCAGGCACCAAAAACTGCAACTAGTTTAAAGTCGCCGAAGCCCATTCCTTCTTTGCCTGTTAATTGTTTAAATAGCCAATATACGGAGTAAAGGCTCATATAACCAGCTACGGCTCCAATGACAGCTTGTTCTAGTGGCACGATCGCGCCATTTAGGTTTACCAACAAGCCAAGCCATAATAATGGTAATGTGATTTGATCTGGAAGGAGCATGTGATCAAAATCAATCATAGTTAAACAAATCAATCCCCAGGTCAGCACTAATACGGCCAAGGTTAGCCAGCTTAAGCCAAAATGCTGGGCTACTACTAAGCTCAATAAGCCAGTTATAGCTTCAACAATAGGGTATCGAATGGATATGTTACTTTTGCATTGGCTACATTTACCTTTTAAAAATAACCAGCTGATAACGGGAATATTTTCGTAAAATCGAATTTTATGCTGACATTTAGGGCAAGTTGAACCTGGCGTTGAAAGGGTTAGTTCAGGAAACGATTTCGCAGGAACGTCTTTAACTTCATCGGCTAAAAATTCTCGGCATTCGAAATACCACTCTTTTTCTAGCATCTTGGGGAAACGATAAATGACGACATTTAAGAAGCTGCCAATTGCTAAACCTACTAAAACTACCGTTATATAAAAGGCTAAAGGGTAAGATTCAAACACAAACAACATATCAGAGAACACGGTTTTTCTTCTTTTTGGGTGTTAATGTGGTCAGTGTAAGGCAATACTTTTCAAAGATAAACCTTAAGCCAACACCTATTGTTAAATTTGGTGTTGGCAGCTAGACGACTTGGCCAATTTGGAAAATAGGTAGATACATTGCAACAATAAGACCACCGATTACGACACCTAAAACCGCCATAATCATTGGCTCTAAAAGGCTAGTAAGAGAGTCAACTGCGTCATCTACTTGCTGCTCGTATACGGTTGCTACTTTACTCAGCATGTCATCAACAGATCCCGATTCCTCGCCTATGGCAACCATTTGAATAACCATGTCAGGAAAAATGCTACAGTTGCGCATCGCTAGATTCATCTGCATACCAGAAGATACCTCAGAACGAATTTCTAATATAGCATCTCTAAATACAGCGTTACCGGAAGCTCCAGCAGCAGACGCTAACGCATCGGGAAGAGGCACACCAGCAGCAAAGGTGGTTGACAACGTTCGAGCATATCGTGCAACAGCTGCTTTTTCTAATAGATCACCAATCACAGGGATTTTTAAGATTTTTTTATCAACACTGTCTCTAAATTTTTGGCTATTGCGGTGTGCACGTTTAAAAACAAAGCCTATAGCAAACATAACGCCTAATGCTATATACCAATAAGACTGCATAATCTCTGATATTAATAATACAAATTGGGTAAAAGCGGGAAGCTCGGCGCCAAAGCTTTGAAATATTTCTTCAAAAACAGGCACAACGAAAATCAATAAAATGGAAGTAACAATTGCGGCTATAACGAGTACCGCAATTGGATAGGTGAGCGCTTTCTTTATTTTAGCTTTTAACGCTTCAGCCTTTTCTTTGTAGGTTGCAATTCGATCGTAAATGGTTTCCAAAGCACCCGATTGTTCGCCTGAAGCAACTAAGTCACAATATAAATCGTCAAAGTAGATGGGGTGTTCTCTTAAACAGTCTGAAAGGGGTAAGCCAGAAGCAAGCTTGGTGCCTATTTCACCTAAAAGTTTTTGCATTTTGCCATTACTATGGCCTTTGCCGATCATTTCTATCGTTTGAACTAAAGGAACACCAGCGCCTAGCATAGTGGCAATTTGGCGTGTTATTACGGCGATGTCCCCTTGAGTAATCGGTTTATCGCCGCCCATACCAAACAATGGTTTTGGCTTTTTCTTTATTCGGCCAGGGGTAATACCTTGCTTTCTAAGCTGCGCTTTTAGCTCCAGCATGCTAACAGCAGATAACTCACCATTCACTTTCTTCCCTTTGCGATTTACTCCTTGCCAAAGGAATACATCTAAAGGTTTAGGTGCCGTTGCTTTTGCTGCTGAAACCGCCATAAGCGCTCCTTATTCTTTTATTACATTAAGTTTTAGTAACTCGGTTTACTTCCTCTAAACTTGTCACACCCTGCATGGCTTTTTGTAAGCCAGATTGTCGTAAGTTATTGAAGCCTTCTTTTTGGCATTGTGCGGCAATATCTAAGGAATTTCCACCTTCCATAATAATGCTTGAGATTCTTTCGTTTAGCTTTATTACTTCATAAATACCAACTCGCCCTTTATAGCCGCCAGTGCACTGGTCGCATCCTACAGGCTTATATAAGGTAAACTGGCCGATAACATCCGATGGAAACCCTTGATTGAGTAGCTCTTGCTTAGGGATATGTTCTTCTTCTTTACATTGAGTGCAAAGTCGACGAGCAAGTCGTTGGGCGATAATAATGGAAACAGAACTCGCAACGTTATAAGAGGGGACACCCATATTTAAAAGACGGGTAAGCGTTTCAGCTGCTGAATTGGTATGCAAAGTCGATAGCACTAAATGACCGGTTTGTGCTGCCTTTATTGCTATTTCAGCGGTTTCCAAATCTCGAATTTCACCGACCATAACAATATCGGGATCTTGTCGCAAGAATGAACGCAGCGCACTCGGGAAGGTCAAGCCTGCTCTCGTGTTTATTTGTACCTGATTAATACCTTCTAGGTTAATTTCTACAGGATCTTCCGCAGTTGAAATGTTACGTTCTGCAGTATTGAGGATATTAAGCCCTGTATACAAAGAAACCGTTTTACCTGAACCCGTTGGCCCTGTTACTAAAATCATACCCTGCGGTTGAGCTAACGCGTCCATGTAGATTTGCTTTTGGTCTGGCTCATAACCCAACATGTCGATTCCTAACATAGCGCTAGAAGAATCGAGAATACGCATTACTATTTTCTCTCCCCACATAGTAGGTAGTGTAGAGACACGGAAATCGATGGACTTTCGCTTAGATAAGGCGAGTTTAATGCGGCCATCCTGAGGTACTCGGCGCTCAGCAATATCTAATTTAGACATAACTTTCAGTCTTGCTGCCATCCTAGCGGATAACGAACTAGGTGGACGGGCTACTTCTGTTAATATACCATCAATTCGAAAACGAATGCGGTAGCTTTTCTCATACGGTTCAAAGTGTAAGTCAGACGCCCCTTTTTTAATGGCGTCTAATAAGATCTTATTAATATAAACAACGATAGGTGCGTCTTCTTTTTCAGCACCGACATCTTCATCTTCTTTCTTCTCTTCTTGAACATCGATACCCGACAACTCTTCAGTGTCGATATCACTAATATCTAATGCATCAGTTTCTTCTTCTAAGATACGCTCAATATTATCGTGTAAGCTTTTTTCATCAGTTAATACAAGTTCAGTGGCGTAACCGGTATTAAACTGAATTTCTTCTAGAGCGTCTAAATTAGTGGGATCTGACATTGCTACATAGAGCACTTTCCCTCTGAGGTAAAGCGGTAGTGCATTATGTTTGCGAATGAGCTTTTCGTTGCGAACGCCATCTGGTACTAAGGTAGTGTCAAAATAACTGAGATCTAACAATGGGTAACCAAAGCTTTTTGACAATACGTTAGCTATATTTTCCGCATTAAAGTGTTTATCTTCAACAAGGTAGCGAACAAATGGCTTTTTTTGCTGGATAAAATCAGCACTGATCTGGTCCACCATTTCATTTGGCACCAAATCATGTTTGGACAGTGCCGATAAGACACTGGATTGCTGATGAAGCCCTTTCATAACACCTTGGTAATCTTTAGTTTATTCATACTAGGTTAAAGTGTAACGTATTTTTGCTAGGAAAGAAAAATTGCTTTGATGTTAGGTTGGTAACCCAGTTAAATATCAAATGGAGTACGAATTAAAAAGTTTCGGACTTTTAACAATACCCTAAGGTTTTACAGGTGCCGCCTTCTGTCCACGTTAATGGAAAGGTTACTCCGCTCGGCGATAAGGTGTAAGTTACCCCGTCTAACGAGCCACCATCAGCTGTCACTTCAATTACACCATCTTGAATTGTAATCGATTTGATTCGGCTATAGCCTGGATCTGGTACCGGAATGCCATTGGTTCCTTGATCTAAAACGGTCAAGTTGGCAGGATTTTTAGTGGCAATAGCGGTATAAACGGCAGACTTGTATTTTGAAACGGATAGAACAATTTCTGAAAAGGCTGCTCTATCTGTATAAAGGCGATATGCAGGCAGTGCGACTGCTGCCAGTATGCCGATAATGGCAACTACTAACATTAATTCTATGAGGGTGAATCCAGAACTTCTTTTCATAGAGTCAAAAAAGGGAGCAAGTAGCTCCCTTTATTACTAACTGATTAACATAAACCGTTAGTTAAACAAGAACCGCCTTCAGTCCATGTAACTGGAGAAGTAATACCGTCTGCTGTAAGTGTATAAGTAACACCAGCTAAGTTTGAGCCATCATTCGCCCAAGTTACAGTAATAACACCGTCTGCTACACCAACACCGTTAACTGCTGCTGTTTGAGCAATTGCCGCAGGAATACCTAGAGCACCAGCATCTAAAGCTGTTAACGCTGCTGGGTTCTTTGTTTGAATTGCTAATTCAACTGCAGTTTTATAAGGAGTCGCTGCAAGAACGGCTTCTGCAAACGCTGCACGGTCAGAGTAGTTCTGGTATGCAGGTAAAGCTACCGCTGCCAAAATACCGATAATGGCAACAACGATCATCAATTCAATTAGAGTAAAACCTTTTTGGCCTTTTTTAGCCGTTAGGATATTTTGGAGTGTCTTGTTCATAATAATTAATTCCATACTAGTTATTACGGGGGCTTTCTTCATACTGCGACAAAATCGCTAAAATGTAAAACTTTGAAACCATTTTTTTTTGATTTTTTTCATTTTTGCAGGGCTTTAATAACAATTGGTTAAAATTTAATGGATTTTTAGTCGTAATTTGTCCGTTTGTTGCATTACAAAGACGGTAATTTGACAAGAAAAAGAAAGTTTAAAGGTGCTTTTGTTTATAAAAAACGAATTGAAAGGTTAATAGAGCGAGAAAAGGCGCAATCAAGCAGTCAGCTTACGCGCCTTTTTATTTGTTGTCAGCTTTTTACTTTGCTTCTTTTAAACAAAGCGCATCGATAAATCGACGGCGTTAACATGTTTTGTGATTGCGCCAACAGAAATATAATCTACACCAGCTTTAGCGTAGGTTGTTAGCGTTTCTAGTGTCATATTGCCTGATACTTCTAATTTGGTATTACCTTGTGAGATGCTCGCTGTGAGTTCAACAGCATGTTCGATCATCTCAGGTGTGAAGTTATCTAGCATGATAATATCTGCTTTAGCATTTAGCGCTGTTGTGAGCTCTTCTATTGACTCTACTTCTACTTCTACTTTTTTATCGGCGTGGTTTTGTTTAGCCGTTGTTACCGCTTGTTCAATACCCCCGCAAGCAGCGATGTGGTTTTCTTTTATCAAAAAGGCATCAAACAGACCGATACGGTGATTTTGGCCGCCACCACAAGTGACTGCATATTTTTGTGCGCTTCTAAGACCTGGAATTGTTTTTCGAGTATCAAGTAATTGAGTTGTCGTACCTGCTAATGCCGACACGTAAGTAGACGTAATTGTTGCGGTACCCGATAACGACTGTAAGAAATTTAAAGCAGTGCGCTCACCCGTTAATAGAATTCGGCTATTGCCAGACAATTCAAATAAGGTAGTGTTTTCTCTTACGCTTTGTCCGTCGTTAACAAACCACGTAATTTTAGTGGCGTTATCTCCGGTTAATCCGTACGCGCTATCTAGTAACTTGAATACTTGGTTGACCCACTCCACACCACAAATAACACATTCGTCTCTGCTGATAACATTGGCGACAGCTCGGTTTTCTTGTGGAATTAATTCGGCAGTTATATCACTTGCTTCGTGCAGTAATTCTGGCGACGTTACGCCTAAGTCTTCGCATAAAGCCCATGAAACTGTTCGTTGAATATCATTTAGAAGGTTTGGAGATAACATGAATAAATCGCTTTTATCTTTGGGTTAAGGTTAGCTGTTTTCCTGATTGGGTGAATTCTACCTGTTTCAATGCACTCATGCCTAACAATATTTCATTGGATCTCATTCCTGGGTTTAAATGTGCGTCGACATCGTACAAATATATATTGCCAATTGAGAGTTCATTGAGTTTAGTTTTAGCAACACGCACTGTACCGTTAGCGGTTTGCACAGGGTAAGTTCCATAGCCTTTCAATCCCAATTGTTGAGCCAAATGAGCTGGAATTGATACGTTTGTCGCGCCGGTATCTAACAAAAAGACGACTGAATGGCCATTTATCGTACCGCGTGTAACGTAGTGTCCCGCTCGGTTTTGCTCAAGCACAACTTGCGCGTCGCCACGCTCGTCTAAAAAGTACTCGGGGGAGCTGTTTGGGTTCCACTGATCATCAAGCAATTTTTGAAAGACAAATATTAAAATTGCAAAGGCTATTATCCAGGCAACCCAAACGAAGTATCGGCCTAAATTAATATCAGGAGGTGTTTGTTTAGTCACAACTTGTTTTTCATCCTTAGGAAGCAGTAAGCTAATTGCCAGTGTAGAATAAATAAAACCTGATCCACAATGCAAAATACGGATTCTAACCTATCAACAGATCAACGTGAAAAGCCGCTTATTGAAAATGGTTGGTACATTATGGCTCAAAAAGAGCCTTCACCACACTTTGACCAACGTGAAAATTACGCACCTGAAAATATAGATCTATTAGTTGTTCACAATATTTCGTTGCCACCGGGGGAGTTTGGTGGAAACTACATCACAGATTTGTTTTTAGGGCGCCTAGATCCTCACGCACATGAAACGTTTCCTGAAATATATCAACTTAGGGTCTCGGCACATTGTTTAATCAGAAGAGACGGTGAAGTGATTCAGTATGTTTCTTTTAATGATAGAGCTTGGCACGCGGGTGTGTCTAACTATCAAGGAAGAGATAAATGTAATGATTTTTCTATTGGAATAGAGCTGGAAGGAACCGATGTAATTCCTTATACTGATGAGCAATATCAAACGCTTAGCAAATTAACGAAAGCCTTGTTGTTAGAATACCCGCAAATTAACGAAAATATTGTAGGGCATTGCGACATCGCACCAGAGAGGAAAACCGATCCTGGTAAAGCATTTGATTGGCAAAAATTTAAATCGCTAATATAGCGATTTAAATTGGGATTAGTTTGATTTTAGTTATTAACTATTGGACGTAGACATGAGTTTACTAAGCTTATTAATTGCCTTAGCGGCAGAGCGCTATTTATCTTCTTCGGCGTGGCAATTTAACGTGTATTATCAACGTTACCTTCGTTTGTTCAAAAAGTTTGCAACTTTTGGCTCTCCTACACGCTCGTTAGCGGCCAACATTACACTTATCGTATTACCTGTTTTGCTTTGTTATTTTTTACTTAGTTTGGTTAGCGATGGCCTAATCCATTTCTTATTATCAACCTTAATATTGATTGGCTGCTTTGGTTGCGTTAAAACGCGCGACACATACAAACAATATTTAATGGCTGCTTTTAGAGGCGAGCAAACAACTGCTTCATTGTATTACAAACAGTTGATTCAAGATAAAAACCTTCCTGATGGCGGCTTTGGCGCTACCTTAGTGTGGCTAAACTACCGTTACTTTATCGCTATTATGATTTTCTTTGTGCTGTTTGGAGCGCCTGGAGCTCTATTTTACAGACTACTTTCAAAGTTAAATGAATCTCCTGCATGCCAATATGAAAATGACGAACAGGTGATGAAAGCGTCTGCACATGAAGATAGTTCTGATGAAATTGATAGCGCAGAAGAAACTAACGATGAAAGCCTTGAGCAGGATGAGCACACTTATTCAAGTTGCACTGAGGCTGATCAGAAGATTATTGAGTTCAATCGTAAAGCGTTGTTTGTTTTAGATTGGCTGCCAGTGCGTATCGTGTCTTTTGGCTATATGTTAGTTGGGCACTTTTCTCGCGCAATGCCTGTATGGCTAGATTATCTTCTTGAAGTAAATAAGTCTCCTTATGAAATGCTAACAACCGTCGCGCAAAAATCTGAAGATTTTATGGTTGAGCAAGGCGACTGTACCGCTGAGCCATGCTTACTCGTTAGGTTAGCAAAACGTACTTTACTCCTTTGTTTAGCTGCCATTTCATTGTTTATTATTACGGGTGTTATTAGCTAACTAATTTCTTCGAGTAAAAAAAGAGGTGTTTATCACCTCTTTTTTATTGGGTTTATTTAATTTCCAGTTTTTCTTTTCGGTAGTTTTTGTCTGCTTTAATTTCGCCTCGCGTAAATGCGATAGTTTTATACTCTTCGTTTGCTAGTAGGGCTGCTTGGTCGAAATAGTGCGATGATGTTTTTAGATTCGATTGACTATATAACAACATGCTTTTTCCTTTTACGCCGGTATCGGTAAATTCAGATATAAATATAAAGCCATCACCTGTATTTATGGAATAGCCTGTGCTTTCTAGCCCCGCAAATGAAAAGTAATTCTTTGATTTACTAGGGCTTACGCCGATGGTACTGAAACTTCCAGTTATATCGCCATAGCCTCCACTAATGGGGAAAGATCGTTCTTCTTTAACAAGTGACTGTAATTCGGACAATTTGGCTGTGAGTGAAATTCCTGCATTGTTAATAACCATAGTAGCGTAGGCGAGGGCTTGTAAATGAATATCCTCGTCTAAATTGACTGCGCCTTTTAGGCCATAAGGTGTATTAATTGGGTTTTCTGCAGAAAAAGGGACACGCCAGCATGGCTCTCCATTACAGTCGTTAAAAAGCAAAGACTCATGAACGACGTATGCGTACTCTCTAAAAATGTGGGTTCCAATACTGTCTAAATTGGCTTTTTTGTCCCATTGAGCCAGAACTGAACATGCCTCAGACGTATCAATAGTTTGTTCGATAACAGATAAATATACGACGGGGTGAGCTTGGCAGCGCAATACAAGATCATCGACAATTTTCTCTGCTAAAAACAACCGTTGATCAAACATTACTTGTTGAACATCTGTAAGCGTTACTTTGCTCTTGCTGTCTTTAAAGGTTTCTAGTAGCTCGACACTAAGCCGTGTTCTTGTCGATTGTGGGTAATTTATTACACCATATAAAGGTAAGTATTCGGTTAATGGCGCCTCAAGGTTAACTAGCCACGCAGCTTCATTTGCGTTTTGAACATAACTTGTCGATGATCTTTTGGGCACTTTCGCGTAAGGGGTTGTTTGGCTCCATTCAAATACAGAGTTTGAACCGTCAAGTAAGACACCTCGCTCTTTAGAAAGCAAAGGGTGCTCTGATATTATCTGCCAAGCTTCGTCTGATAAATCAGGTATTGATGCTAGATCTGCATAAAACGTGTCACCATTGCTATCAGTCATCATAATGTTTTGAGAGCCTGTTTTATATCCCTGTTCATTTAGCGAAATTGCACTAGGAACATTTTTGCTTGTGGCAAGCTTAAGCCAGTAGTCAGCTTGATTACTTGATTGACTAGATGCGTCTTTAGCCGCAACCATAGTGCCGTCATCGTTAAAAGCAACAATAGGCCCATAGTGACTTGTATATAGTGTGCGCTCTATGGTGCTAAGTTGATTGTCATCATCTAAAACTTCGATGGTATAAGTATTCGCGACTAAAGACTTTATAATGTCGTCGTATTCATATGACAACGCATTTCCTTCACTTTGTGTAAGCAAATAAAAAGACCCTGGTGTCGATGCTGTCCATGTATGTGTCCATCCAAAAGACTTGTTAAAGCCGAGCGCGGGTGTAGTAAACCCAGGTAAAAACCCTCCATATACGTCTATTTTATCGTCTATCGTTAAGTGTGCTTCATACCAAGAATATTTGGGGGCATGAGGTAGGTGAGTATTTGAGAGCAAAATGCCAGTCCCTGACTGGGTAAGATCTTTACCTAAAGCCCATCCATTGCTGCCCTTGAATTTTTCATATTGTTCAAAGGGCTTGTTCAATAGCGAGTTGATTGAGCTATTAGCATTTGGTTGTGCGGTCGCCAGCTCCTCAAAATAGTTTTCGATAAACCCCCAATAATTGAGCGATAAATTTAGTTTATAAACGTCTATATGATTTATGTTTGCCACATAATTAGCGCATTCTTGTGGAAGGGTTTTGTTTTCATCAAGCCAACGATTGTACCCTTTTGCGAAGCCTTTCATTAAGTGCTGATTTCGCTCATCTAATGCACTAAAGTTATCGTTTGCTTGTTTGTCTAATCCAAGGTGCAAATAAGCAAGATCAGAATTCACATTCCTGTTTTCTTCATCTGCGCCAAATATTTTCGCTCGTTCGCTGCTAACTGTTATAAAGCGTTCGGCATAATTGCAAAGTCTGTCCTGTGCTAAAACATACCCCAAACCTGCTCCTAAATCGGTGAAATTTTCCGCCTTGATATGAGGGACGCCATAACTAGTCCATTCAATAACAATATTGTGATCTTTAAAGTCGGGATCTTTACTATCAAGCTTGCATCCCGTCGCGACTAATAGTGGAAGTAAACTAACTATTGTCATTTTTTTGAGACTTACCATTCCTTGTTTTCCTTTTCGTCTTAATTGAAAGCGATGAAATATTAGGAGCATCTTTAGCAAAATGAATTAACGAAAATGTCGGAAAAATGTCGGTGTGTTGTGGAAAAATGTTTAGTAAATGTAAGAAATAAAATGTTGTTTTTTTGAGCAACTAAACTATGTTCTATTTACAAACTATGCACTTTTTGCTATTTTTTATGCCGATTTTTATATTGGTATTACCAATTTACCAGTGAATTTATACGCACTGGAAATGAATAAAAGATAACTTGAATTAGGCTAAGTGGCCTTTAAAACGTGAGCATAATGGTACTTTCAAAGATTAAACAACCAGTGAAACAAGCTAAGTTGTCAGATGTTATTTTGGCGCAGCTTGAAGCGATGATCTTGGAAGGAAGTTTAAAGCCAGGTGAAAAATTACCACCTGAACGTGAATTAGCGAAGCAATTTGATGTTTCTCGACCTTCGTTACGTGAAGCAATTCAAAAATTAGAAGCCAAAGGCTTAGTGAGTCGTCGTCAAGGTGGCGGTACTTTTGTTAGCGATCAAATATTGAAAGGCTTTTCTGATCCTTTATTTGACTTGATGGCCAGTAACTCTGAATCACAATTCGATTTATTAGAGTTTCGCCACGGTATTGAAGGTATGTCTGCATACTATGCGGCCATGCGCGGCACTAAAGCCGACTTTGATTTAATTAAGCAAAAGCATGAAGCAATTGGTACGGCGCAAATTGAAGCAGATTATCGTTTAGAAGCCGAAGCGGTGTTTGAATTTTATCTCGCTATTTGTGCTGCATCTCATAATGCAGTGATTTTGCATTTAGCACGCAGTATGGCGGCGGTCGTAAAAGATAACATTGAACAGAATTTAACAGTTTTGGCGCAGCGACCTGATATATTCGCCAAGATTGCTGAATACAGAACGCGATTAATGGAAGCGATATTAACAGGGCAGCCCCAAAAAGCATGGGGCGCTAGCCATCGCCACCTAGCGTTCATTGAAGAAGTTTTACTGAATTTGACGGAAGAGCAGAGCAGAATGGAACGCTCTATGCGTCGAATGCAGCGAATTTAAGTTTTAGGTAAGCGCCTGAAACGAAAGTTACAGATTGAAAGTAGCGAAAATGTTGTTCTACGTTTCAATTAAAAATTTACTTATAAAACTAACGGAGACTAAGTAATTATGTCTGAGCTCCCAGAAAACATGGATATCGATTCACTAGAAACACAAGAGTGGATCGAATCAATGGAAGCGGTTTTGGAAAATGAAGGTCCAGAGCGCGCTCATTACTTACTAGAAAAATTAATCGATCAAGCACGTCGCAGTGGTACACATTTACCATTCGATGCAACAACTGCTTATGTAAACACAATTCCACCGGGACAAGAACCACATATGCCTGCTGACCAAACAATTGAAGCACGCATTCGTGCAGCAATTCGTTGGAATGCTATGGCGCTTGTTCTTCGTGCGTCTAAGAAAGATTTAGAATTAGGTGGCCACATCGGTTCTTTCGCTTCAAGTGCGATGTTATACGATGTTGGTTTTAACCACTTCTTCAAAGCAGCTGGCCCAGAAAACGGCGGCGATTTTATTTTTGCTCAAGGTCATATCTCTCCAGGTATTTATGCTCGTGCTTTCTTAGAAGGCCGTTTAACAGAAGAGCAAATGGCTAACTTCCGTCAAGAAGTAGATGGTAACGGCTTATCTTCATACCCACATCCTCACCTAATGGATGACTTTTGGCAGTTCCCAACGGTTTCTATGGGCTTAGGTCCATTGCAAGCAATTTACACTGCGCGCTTCCTTAAGTACCTTACTAACCGTGGTATTAAAGATTGTTCAGATCAACGCGTGTATTGCTTCATGGGTGACGGTGAGTGTGATGAGCCAGAATCACTAGGTGCTATTGGCCTAGCTTCTCGCGAAGGCTTAGATAACTTAACCTTCGTTATCAACTGTAACTTACAACGTCTTGACGGCCCAGTACGTGGTAACGGTAAGATTATTCAAGAGCTTGAAGGTACATTCCGAGGCGCGGGCTGGGAAGTTATTAAAGTGATTTGGGGTTCTTACTGGGATCCATTAATTGCGCGTGACACATCAGGTAAACTATTAGACCTAATGAATGAAACCGTGGACGGTGAGTACCAAAACTGTAAAGCCAAAGGCGGTAAGTACACGCGTGACAACTTCTTCGGTAAGTACCCAGAAACAGCAGCTATGGTTGCTAACATGTCTGATGAAGATATCTGGCGCTTAAACCGTGGTGGTCATGATCCAGTTAAAGTTTATGCAGCTTACGATAAAGCGATTAATACTAAAGGTCGCCCAACTGTTATCTTAGCGAAAACTGTTAAAGGTTTTGGTTTAGGTGAGTCTGGTGAAGCACAAAACGTTGCACATAACGTGAAGAAGATGGATGTTGATTCTATCAAGCAATACCGTGACCGTTTCAACATGCCAATTTCTGATGAGCAAATTGAAGATTTACCTTTCTTCAAGTTTGACGAAGATAGCGCTGAAATGAAGTACATGCGTGCACGTCGTGAATCACTTGGTGGGGCATTACCTGCTCGTCGTGTTCAAGCTGACGAACAATTAGAAATTCCATCGCTTAAAGCCTTTGACGCTATTACTAAAGGTTCAGGTGAGCGTGAAGTATCAAGTACTATGACATTTGTTCGTGTACTTAACGCACTTCTTAAAGACAAGAAGATTGGTAAGCGTGTAGTGCCAATTATTCCAGATGAAGCACGTACTTTCGGTATGGAAGGCTTGTTCCGTCAAGTAGGTATTTACGCAAATGAAGGTCAAAAATATGTGCCTCAAGATGCCGACCAAGTTGCTTACTACCGTGAAGACAAAAAAGGTCAGGTACTTCAAGAAGGTATCAATGAATTAGGTGCTATGGCTTCTTGGGTTGCATCGGGTACATCTTACTCAACATGTAACGCAACAACGATTCCGTTCTACATCTACTACTCTATGTTTGGTTTCCAACGCGTTGGTGACTTAGCATGGGCTGCGGGCGACTCGCAAGCACGTGGGTTCTTATTAGGTGCAACTTCAGGTCGTACAACACTTAACGGTGAAGGTCTGCAGCACCAAGATGGTCACTCACATGTTCAAGCTGGTCTTATTCCTAACTGTGTCACTTATGACCCAACTTACGGTTACGAAGTGGCTGTTATCGTTCAAGACGGTTTACGTCGTATGTATGAAAATAACGAGAATATTTTCTACTACTTAACGTTAATGAACGAGAACTACCAGCACCCTGCATTACCAGAAGATAAAGATATTGCTGATAAGATCATTAAAGGTATTTATCAGTTAGAGCGAGTTGAAGCTAAATCAGCGAAAGCAAACGTACAGTTAATGGGCTCAGGTACTATCTTAATTCAAGTACGTGAAGCAGCGCAGATTCTGGCAAATGATTACGGCGTATCTTCTGATGTTTACTCAGTAACGTCATTCAACGAATTAGCACGTGAAGGTCAAGACGTAATTCGTCAGAACATGCTTAACCCTGAAGCAGAGCCGCAAGTACCTTATGTTGGTCAAGTGATCACTAAAGATGCTGGTCCTGCCATTGCTGCAACAGACTATGTTAAAGCATACTCTGACCAAGTTCGTGCCTTTATCGATACCGATTACCGCTGTTTAGGTACAGACGGTTTTGGTCGCTCCGATAGCCGCGCTAACTTACGTCGTCATTTCGAAGTCAATGCTGCATACATTGTGGTTGCTTCATTATACGAGTTAGCTAACCGTGGTGAAGTTGAGCGTAAAGTCGTTGCCGAAGCAATTAAGCGTTTCGACATTGACACTGAAAAGCTTAACCCGCTTTACGCGTAATCGAACAGGAGAAATAGATTATGTCTGATGTTCAACAAATTCTTGTTCCAGATGTGGGCGGTGACGAAGTTGAAGTCATTGAAGTATTAGTTGCCGTTGGCGACAGCTTGGAAGCAGAAGACGGTATTGTTACTGTTGAAACTGACAAAGCTTCAATGGATATCCCTGCTCCAATGGCAGGTGAATTAACGGCTTTATCTGTTGCAGTTGGCGACAAGTTAAAAGAAGGCGATGTCATTGGTGAATTAAAAGCTGCTGGCGCTGAAGTCGCGGCACAAGAACCAGTTGCAGAGCCAGAACCTGCGCCAGTACCAGAAGCTCCTGCAGCTCCTGCTCCAGCGGCAGAAGCACCAAGTGCACCAGTTGCACCAGCAGGTGGTAGTGAAGTCATTGACGTTGTTGTACCTGACATCGGTGAAGACGGTGAAGTCGATATTATCGATGTATTAGTGTCAGTTGGTGATGAAGTTCAAGAAGAAGATGGCTTGATCACACTAGAAACTGACAAAGCGACTATGGATGTGCCTTCAAGCCATGCCGGTATCGTTAAGGAAGTGCTAGTAAATGTTGGCGACAAAATTGGTACTGGTGGCTTAGTCATTAAATTAGAGACTAACAGCGGCGCACCTGCGGCAATAGAACAGCCAGCAGCTCCAGCACCAGTTGCAGAGAAGCCTGCTGCACCAGCAACAAAACCTGCAGCTGAGAAAAAAGCAGCACCTGTACCTCATCACCCTTCAGCGGGTGAATTCAAGGCAAGTGGTACGGTGTACACTTCTCCTTCGATTCGTCGTTTAGCACGTGAATTTGGCGTTGACTTAACCCTAGTTAAAGGTACTGGTCGTAAAGGTCGCATCTTAAAAGAAGACGTTCAATCTTACGTTAAATACGAGTTGTCTCGACCAAAAGCAACTGCCGGCGGTTCAACAGCTGGTGGCGAAGGCGGTTTACAAGTTGTTGCCGGTAAGTCTGTCGATTTCTCTAAATTTGGCGAAATCGAAACGAAAGAGCTTAGCCGTATTCAGAAGATTTCAGGTCCATTCTTACACCGCAACTGGGTAACGATTCCACATGTTACCCAATTTGAAGAGTGTGATATCACTGAACTTGAGAAATTCCGTAAAGAACAAAATGTAGTGTGTGAAAAGCAGAAAATGGGCTTTAAGATCACGCCACTTGTGTTCATGATGAAAGCGGTAGCGAAAACACTTGCTGAATTCCCAGTATTTAACTCTAGCTTGAGTGAAGATGGTGAAAGCTTAATTCTTAAGAAATACTTCCACATTGGTATTGCAGTTGATACGCCAAACGGCTTAGTTGTTCCGGTAGTACGTGATGTTGATAAGAAAGGCATTTACGAGCTATCAAAAGAGCTAGTGGAAATCAGCATTAAAGCGCGTGAAGGCAAGTTAAAAGCGGCTGACATGCAAGGTGGCTGTTTCACTATTTCTAGCTTAGGTGGTATTGGTGGTACGGCATTCACGCCAATCGTTAATGCACCAGAAGTCGCTATTTTAGGTGTTTCAAAATCTGAAATGAAACCTAAATGGAATGGTAAAGAGTTTGAGCCTCGCTTAATGTTGCCATTATCACTTTCTTATGATCACCGAGTTATTGACGGCGCATTAGCGGCACGTTTTGCTGTGACGCTTGGTTCAGTAATCTCTGACATTCGTAAGTTAGTTTTATAAAAGAGTTAGACTTTGGTTATACGCTTTGACCAAAGTCTAGCTATATTAGAAGGGGGCTTTTACTATAACCTGTACATTTTACTCGGGAAGATGGTAAAAGCTCCTGTATAAAAGATGGCGATCCGTTACGTTTTTCAGTAAACTTCGCCGATAAAAATAAATTCCAAATTTAGTGCTAAGTATCCGTTAGCGAGGCATTAGATTATTTACAGTTAATTTGAGGTTAGCATGAGTAACGAAATTAAAACTCAGGTGGTCGTTTTAGGTTCGGGCCCTGGTGGTTATTCAGCAGCATTTCGTGCCGCTGATTTAGGTTTAGACGTGGTTCTAGTAGAAAAATACAGCAGCTTAGGTGGCGTTTGTTTAAACGTTGGTTGTATTCCTTCAAAAGCACTATTGCACGTTGCTAAAGTTCTTGATGATGCAAAAGACATGGCATCTCACGGTGTTACTTTTGGTCAACCTGAAATTGATTTAGATAAAATCCGTCAGTGGAAAGACGAAGCAGTAGTTGGCAAGCTAACACAAGGTGTTGGCGGCATGGCTAAAATGCGTAAAGTTAAAGTGGTTACTGGTTACGGTAAATTCACTTCTGATAAAACCATTGAAGTTGAAGGTGCAGACGGCAACACAACTGTTGCTTTTGACAACGCAATTATCGCGTGTGGTTCTTCAGTTGTTAACCTTCCGTTCATTCCAGAAGATGACCGCATCATCGATTCAACCGGTGCACTTGAATTAAAAGACGTACCAGAAGAAATGCTTGTTCTTGGTGGCGGTATCATCGGCCTAGAAATGGGTACAGTATACAGCTCTTTAGGTGCTAACGTTTCTGTTGTTGAATTTGCTGACCAATTAGTACCAGCAGCAGATGCTGACGTTGTTAAGATTTACACTAAGCACAACAAACCGCGTTTCAAAGAAATCATGCTTTCAACTAAGGTTACAGCTGTTGAAGCGAAAGAAGACGGTTTATACGTAACATTCGAAGGTAAGAAAGCGCCAGAAGGTCAAGTTCGTTACGACAAGATCTTAGTTGCTGTTGGTCGTAAGCCAAATGGTCACTTAATTGCTGCTGACAAAGCAGGTGTTAACGTTGACGAGCGTGGTTTCATTAACGTTTCTAACGAACTTCGCACTAACGTTCCACACATCTTCGCGATTGGTGATGTTGTTGGTCAACCAATGCTTGCTCACAAAGCTGTTCACGAAGCACACGTTGCTGCTGAAGTTATTGCTGGTAAGAAGCACGTATTCGAACCTCGCGCAATCCCTTCAATCGCATACACAGACCCTGAAATTGCATGGGTTGGTGTAACTGAGCGTGAAGCGAAAGATCAAGGCCTAAACATTGAAACAGCTAACTTCCCATGGAGTGCTTCTGGCCGTGCTATCTCTTCTGCACGTACTGAAGGTAAAACAAAGCTTATCTTCGATAAAGATTCAGGTCGTATCTTAGGTGGTGCTATTGTTGGTATCAACGCTGGTGAAATGCTTGGTGAAATTGGTTTAGCAGTTGAAATGGGTGCAGACGCAGAAGATATCGCGTTAACTATTCACGCTCACCCAACATTAAACGAATCAATCGGCTTAGCTGCTGAAGTATTCGAAGGTTCAATTACTGACCTTCCAAACGCAAAAGCTGTTAAAAAGAAAAAATAATTAAAGATTATTTTCGTTCTTAGATAAAAGCACCTTCGGGTGCTTTTTGTTTTTTTTGGGTATTTTATAATAGTCGGTAACCCACTTTTAGAAACATTACCCCCTTGTCTTCTTAAGTAAAGTCGCTCCTTTTCAACGTCTTATTCATTTATGCATTTTTTTCGATATTTTTCATCTCTTATCGAAAAGTTGTCTAATGTATTCAATATTCACTGTTGTTGGTAAGATGATGTAGTTGCTAGAATAGTTGTTTGTAACAAATCATTTCAATAATAATATCAAGGACTGAATATGAACCTAGTTGTAAAGGTTGTACTTTTAATCATACTCTACTCATCGACTGTTATCGCGCAAGATAAACTAACGTTTGAACAGTTTGGCCATTTACCCGTGTTTGAAAATGCAACTGTTTCACCTGATGGAAAAACAATAGCCGCTGTTTACAACGGAGCTGAAAATCCAAGTATTGTTGTTTCTGAGTTTGGCAAGAAAAAACTAAAAATCATTGCACAGTTGTCAAAGTCTAAAGACCGTATTGATGGTCTTACTTGGGTGAATAATGAACGAATAGTCATTTCCGCAAGTTACCCTAAATCCTATAATGGCCGTTACACTAGAGTGAATCGTCAGTATGCTGTAAATAAGGATGGCAGCAATGTTATCGTGTTAGAAAGACGACTTGCTAGAAAGCGGCCTGCATGGATGGATCTTTTAAGTTCAACACGTATACGTTCTCTCATTGTTGATGATAAAGAGCATATCCTCGTTGAGGCGTATGACGAGAGAGATGAAGGTTGGGCTATTTTCAAAGTCAATGTATACACTAGTAAATATGAAAAGCTATTTGCGAATAAGTATGAAGTTAGCTCTTGGTATGCGGATGCCAATGGCCAAGTTGTTCTTGGTATTGGTTACAGCGGCTCTAGAAAGCATAAAGACACGATAAATATATGGCACCGCAAAGACAACAATAGTGAATGGAAACTATTGCATTCAAGAGAGATGTTTAATAGCACAACGTTTTCGCCAATTTTAGTAAATGGCGATAAAGCGGTAGTACTAACAGATCATGAATTATACAGACAAGCTATATGGTCGTACGATATACCTACTGGAAGGTTTGAGAAAATTCTATATTCGAATGAAAAGTATGATGTAGATGCTGCTATTTTAAACCCTGAAAGAACTGAAGTAATTGGCGCAGTTTATTTTGACGATTATCGTCGTAACCACTTTTTCGATGAACAAGACGGCAATATCTATAAGGCAGTAGAAAACTCTTTTCCTAACTATGAAACGACGATTGTAGATTTTAGTTCTGATAGAAAGAAAGTACTAATTTTGGCTGAGCGAGATGATTCACCACCCAAGTATTTTTGGTTCGACAGAGAAACTAATAAAGCCGGTTTTTGGTTCAGTAAGTATCCAAAATTAGAAAATAAACCTTTAGCGAAGGTTCAGGCATTTGAGTTTCAGACGTCAGATAAAATGACATTAAATGGATATTTAACCTTGCCAAATAATGTAACAGAAAAGCCACCTCTAATTGTTTTTCCTCATGGTGGACCAAATGCAAGGGATTACCAGTACTTTGATCCTTACGTACAGTTTTTTGCTAATAAAGGGTATGCTGTTTTACAGGTTAACTATCGCGGTTCAACAGGTTTTGGCAATAGCTACGAAACAGCTGGCTACCGAGAATGGGGTCAGAAAATGCAAACAGATGTTTATGAAGCAATTGACTGGCTTAGAACTAACGACTTAGTAGATATGTCTAAAGTTTGTATGGTTGGAGCAAGTTATGGTGGTTATGTCGCTTTGCTAGCGGCGGTAGAGAGACCAAGTGACTATAAGTGTATCGTTTCTATTGCTGGCCTCGGAGATATTGAGATGCTCGCTGAATCTGAATACCAATATCCTACGATGCGTTCTTTTATTCAGAATACAATAGGGAATCCTCAAAATGATGAGGACTTAGCTAATATGCGTAAAATATCTCCAATTCACTCTGTGAAGAAGATAAAAGCGCCAGTTTTACTTATTCATGGTGCAAAGGATACCAGAGTAGCAATAAAGCAATCGATAGAATTCAATGACGAGGCTGAAGACGCTGATGTAGACGTAGAGTTTGTTCGATACAAATATGGTACTCATTTTTTAGATGAAAATGAAAACCGACTATCCGCCTTTAAAAAGATAGGTGAGTTTTTAGAAGAGCATTTGAAATAAAATGTAGATTACTTTCATTCTTAGATAAAAGCACCTTCGGGTGCTTTTTTTATGCCTTTAGATTAGGCCAGCGTAGTTATTTTCAAGCTCTTGTGCGGCTGGAAAACAATCAATCTCTTAGTTTCCTCATTTTAAATTGTAGCCTTTTTCCGCTGTTAACTTATTTATAAATATAGAGTTTTCCTTTGCCATTTTCTCAGTAAAGAATTGCTGGTAATTGTATATTGTTGTAGAGTGCTTTCGAATATTGTGCAAACGGATGCACATATAAAAATAAACATCGAACATGGAATTTAATATGAAGTCACTGCTTTTTTTATTTAGTATCTTGTTGATACTGCCTTTCACGTCAGAAGCTAAATCTAAACAATCAAATTTTGAAAAGTATGGCCACTTACCTATGGTACAGCTGGCGAGTGTTTCGCCAGATGGTCAAAACATTGTATCTGTTTATAACAGCGAAGAGGGGCCTTCTGTTGTTGTAACCAAGTTTGGCGAAACCGATATGGATAGCATTATCAAACTAAAAAAAGATATCGATCGCGTTGATAATATCTATTGGTTAAATAATGAAAGACTAATGGTTAAGGTCAGCTATACCAACTTTATGTATGGCTTTAAAATAAGAAGTTCCCGATTTTATGCTATCAATAAAGATGGTTCAGACCTCCTTGAAATTAGGCGTAAATACTTCAAAGATGCTTCAGCATGGGAGAAAAACTTAACGCCTTCATTGATTTCTATATTGCCTAATGATCCGAATGCTATTTTAGTGCAAATTTTCGATCGAAAAGATGAAGCTGTTTCAGTTTTCAAAGTTGATATTTACAGCAACGAATGGCGCAAAGAATTTGTTAACAAAGTGAATGTATTCGGCTGGGTTGCAAACAAGAAAGGTGAGGTTCTGTTTGGCTATGGTTTAGATGAAGATGATCGAACTTTTGAAACTCAGACTATATGGGCGCGCGAAACTGTTAAAGACGAATGGAAGCTTGTTAATAAGCGTAAATATTATCAAGGAGAGTCTTTTAATCCAGTATTAGTTATTGAGGATAAGCTTTACGTATTAAGCGATCGTGAATCTGGTCGTCAGGCGCTTTGGCTATTTGATATTAAGAAAGGTGAGTTTGAACAGCTGGTATATAGTCACGATACGTACGATGTTCAAGGTGTGATCTTTAACAACGATAGAACCGAAATTATTGGTGTTAGATACTTTGACCATTATAGACAGAACCATTTTTTTAATGAAAAAGAAGCAAAGGTATATCGTCTAGTTAAAAATAGCTTTAAGTCGTATGAAACGTCGATCGCGAGTTGGAGTGAAGACCGGACCAAAATATTAGTTAATGCTCAAAGACATGACTCGCCAAATAAATATTTTTGGTTGGATTTATCAAATAAATCGGGTGCGTTTTGGTTTAGTCAATTTCCTTATTTGGAGCGAACTAAACTAGGGAATAAACAGCCCATATCATTTAAGGCTCGTGACGGTTTGCCTTTAACTGGCTATTTGACCATGCCAACGAATACTAATGGTAAGAAACCTAAACTCATCGTGCACCCTCATGGTGGACCATTTGGCCCTAGAGACTATCAATATTTCGACCCTTATGTTCAGTTCATGGCCGGAATGGGTTATGCGGTATTACAAGTGAACTTCCGTGGTTCCGGCGGGTTTGGTACTTCATTTGAAACCGAAGGTTATCGTGAGTGGGGTAAGAAAATGCAGCAGGACATTTACGATGGGGTAAATTGGTTAGAAAAACAAGGCAGTGTCGACACTAATAATGCTTGTGCTGTAGGGGGAAGTTACGGTGGGTATGTTGCTTTAACCGCAGCTTTTCAAAAGCCAAATGATTACAAATGTATTGTGAGTATTGCAGGTATTGCCGATTTACATCAATTTGCTATTGATCGATCTAAACGCAAAGGTGGACTACGTGCTCATATTCGTGAGACTGTTGGTGATCCAGAAGATGAGGCAATTGCGCAAGAATTAAAAAATAACTCTGCCTCATATCACTTAGAGAAAATTAAAGCGCCTATTCTACTTATCCACGGAGATCGTGATACCAGAGTGAAAGTAACGCAGTCTAGTGACTTTTACAGTAAGGCGAAGCGAGCAGGCCTAGATGTAGAGTATCTAGAGCTAAAATATGGAACGCACTTTCTGGATGAACATGGCAATCGAACCGCTGCTTTTAAAGAACTTGGTGAGTTTTTACAAGAGCACTTGAATTAAATTTAGCTAATTTATGGTGGCTCAACTATTACGTATATGAGCCACCTTTGACAGTTTTATTTTTCGCTTTTATGCTATTGCTATGCAAATGAAAAGTCCCTTAATTGCGCTAGTTTTCGCTTCTACACTTGTTTTGACCTTCACGGGTTGTGCTCAGAGTCCTAAAGCTGAAAGCAGCGGCAGCAAAGCAAGTTACGACTTCGATCACGATGTAGTGTTTGAACAATCAAAAATAGGCGAACGCAAATACCTGATTGAAGTCAGGTCAAATCAAAAAAAGTCTTTTAGAACACTAGCCGCATTTTTAATGCGTCAAGCATTAGACACCTGTAAAACTTATGGTTTTACTATAGAAGTTCTTGGCGGTATTGAAGATGTTGACGATAAGCGCGGTAGGCCGAATTATATCATTCCATCTCTATCGGCAAACGTGCAGTGCCCAGTGTCAGATTAGTCAATTATTAGTAGAGAAAACGCTGCTTGTTACTATAATTAACGATAGAGTTGTGCAACATGTACAGAAGGAGCTGTCTCTTAGTATGTTTTAGGGGGCTAAATGCTCAAAGTCGTCACTAGTTTTACCGCTTTTGCTTTTTGTTTCTTTATGCAAACGGCTTCTTTTGCTAAAGATTCTATTACGGTATTTACTGAAGATTTTCCTCCTTACAATTACCTTTATCAAAATATTCTGGTTGGCGATAATGTTGAAATTGTTGATCGGGTATTCAAAGAGCTAAATCTCACCCCTAATTATGTTGTGTTGCCATGGGCAAGATCCTACCAAATGGTATTAACGACTCCTAATTCACTTGTATTTTCTATGGCAAGAAATAAAGAGCGAGAGCACAAATTTAAATGGGTAGGCTCGTTAAACGGTGTTGAAACGTGTTTGTTCTCATTGAGAAATACTGACCATGCCGATGTAAACTCTCTTGAAGGCGCGAAAAAGTTTAAAGTGGTTACGCAATTGGGTGGTCATATTAGTGTTCTGTTAGAGCGAGAAGGGTTTAAACAAGGCGAAAACTTGTTTGGCTCTGTAAACGTTGCTAGCGCATTAAAAATGTTAGAAACGGGTCGTACTGACCTGATAGGGCTCCCTGAGAGGGTTATCTATTATTACTTGCAACTGCAAAATAGAAATCCAACACAGGTTATTAAAAAACAGTTTTGTTTTGATAGCACTGCGCTATATCTAGCATTTAATGAAAATACACCAGACGCGCTTGTCGAAAAATTTAGAGATGCACTTATCAAAGTAAAATTAGATATGTTTGGACCCGAAAGAAAGCTTCCTACTGTTTCTAAAAATTAATTGAGATGGTACATAAATGCATTTCCCTTAGAATAGGCTTTACTGCTCTTCGCTATTAATATTTTGTTACTCAATTGCTTAGTGTTTATTTTTGTGATGTTATAACATATCTGAATCTGTCGTTATTATTAGTTTCAAATGTACAAGGAAAAATATAGAAAGCGGAAGTCGTTGCTATTCTCCATAGTATTATCTATAGCCCTACCTTCTTGGGCAGAAGAACAAGCTTTTCCAGCGATCTTTTTTAAAGATTTTGCACCACAAAATGCGCTAGACGTTGTTACGAACATTCCTGGCTTTACCGTAGATTTTGGTAAGAGTGTTAGGGGACTTGCAGGTGGCGGCGGTAATGTCTTAGTTGATGGTATACGTGTCTCGTCGAAGTCTGGTGGATTAGAAGAGGTACTTGCCCGTATCCCTTTTGCTCAAATTGAAAAAGTTATCGTAACCAGAGGAGGACAAGGAGTAGGGGACGGCAGTAGTCAAACTGTAGTCGCAAATATCATTCGAAAGAAGGTCGAAACCTTAGGCCAAATGTCGCTAACCATGCACTATGACTCAGCAGGTAACTGGTCTCCTGAAGCTGAAATTTCTTATGCTGGGCAAATAAAAGGGTGGCAAGGTAATATTAAACTTGATGCACTAATGGAAGACACTGAACAACGGACTCACTATCGCACTGAGTCCATGGATGGCGATTTACTTTCTGAAGAACAGGAAACTAAGAATACGGCGCTAAATGAATTCTTCATTTCTAGTGATATCACTAAAAATCTCGAAGATGAAAGCCTGCAAATCACCATGCGTGCAGGAAAAAGCCAATACCGGCCTCAGTTATCACGAGTACAATTAAACGACGTTGATCGTACTTTCGAAAATGACAGAAATAGCATTTATCATACTGCTGAAATTGGTGCAGATTGGCGACGAGATTATACACATTGGCAGTGGCGAACTATTGGCTTAATAAATTTCACCCATTGGACAATAGATCGCAACTCGCAATACAACGACTTGTTAGTACCATCTAGCAGTCAAAATGATTTTCAGCGAAATAAGTGGGAATCTATTTTACGAAATAGTTTTCTACAGTCCGATAGCTTTGGTGCGACTGAATTTGGCCTAGAGCTTACTTACAATCATATTAATGTAAACTCTAGCTATTACGAAATAGATAGTGAAGGTCATCGAACTAACATTGTTTTACCTGAAGCAAATGTTGAAGTGTCGGAGGTAAGAGCTGATGCATTTTATAGCAAACAATGGCGCTGGAGTAATGATGTTTCTTTGTCTTTGGGGTTAGCGGGAGAATACTCAAAAATCTCTGCAGAGGGGGATAGCGATAGTGAAGAAGACTACTTTTTCTTGAAGCCCTCTTTTAACCTGAGTAAACAATGGCAGCACGATTGGCAAACCCAATTTCGTTTGGACAGAACGGTAAACCAATTGGACTTTAAATTATATGCGGCGCAATCTAATGCCGATACTAATCGAGATCAAGCGGGTAACACGCAATTAAAGCCGGATAGTTTTTACGAGCTAAACCTCGCTAATGACTACCAATTTTCAGAGAAAACTGCGCTTCAACTTCAGTTGTTTTACCGCTGGTATGAAGATGTACTTGAACATCAATTGGTATCAAGTGGAGCTTCTGCTTTGGTAAACAGTGGGAAGGCTGAGGGGGTTGGTGGCAAGTTGGCACTAACTTACGCTACAGACAAATACCTGCGGGGTGGATTATTAACATTGAATTGGTTTGCGTTGAAAACGGAACATCAAGACGCTTTAACCAATGAAAAAAGAAGGTTGACGGGAGAAAAGCATCCTGATGCCGAAATTTCATTTCGACAAGATCTTGTTAGTGAAAATCTCGCGTGGGGAATTACCGCAGATTTCGCACAAGATGTTAGGTATTACTATGTGGATGAAATATCAGATCAAACAACTGAGCTAAATTGGTCGGGCTTTATTGAGTATCGAGGCTGGCAATATGGGAACTTAAAGCTGTCGTTGAATAAAGTAAATAACTACGAAAAACGAGAGTTAAGGCAATTCTATTCGCCAGATCGCGCAGGGGAATTAACTTCTTTTGCCTATATATTTAGAGAAGAAAAACCTGTGATTTCTTTGACCTTAAATTCAAACTTCTAAAAGTAAAAAGGCTACCAATTGGTAGCCTTTTTTATGTTCAGGATGAACGGTTTATCGTGGTGTCATGGATAACACGGAACGATAAATACCTTTTCACTAGATTAGCTAGGATCTGCAATTTTTACAGCTACAGCTTGTGAAGCTGGAACTGTCATCGCTTCTGTAGGTGGAGCGAAACGAGTTAGATCGATACCTTCAACAGCCGCTGTGTACTCATCCATCGTCGGGAAACGACCTAAGATAGTTGAAAGTACAACTAATGGCGTTGAACCAAGTAAAGATTCACCTTTCTTCTCAGCGCTATCTGCTACAACACGGCCTTGGAATAAACGTGTTGACGTTGCGATAACTGTATCACCTGGTTCAGCTTTTTCTTGGTTACCCATACATAAGTTACAGCCTGGGCGCTCAAGGTATAAGATGTTTTCGTAAGTCTTACGCGCTTCACCTTTCGGGTTGTCGTCGTCGAATACGAAACCAGAGTATTTAGCTAGGATATCCCAGTCGCCTTCTGCTTTTAACTCATCAACAATGTTGTACGTTGGTGGAGCAACAACTAGTGGGGCGTTGAATTCAATTGAACCGTTTTGCTTCTCTAAGTTACGGAACATTTGCGCGATGATTTGCATGTCACCTTTGTGAACCATACAAGAGCCAACGAAACCTAGATCTACAGGCTTGCCGTCGTAGTATGAAACTGGACGAATAACATCATGCGTGTAACGCTTAGAAACGTCTTCGTTGTTTACATCTGGGTCAGCAATCATTGGTTCAACAATTGTGTCTAAATCAACAACTACTTCAGCGTAGTACTTAGCGTTTTCGTCCGGTGCTAATGCTGGTGTTTCACCAGACTTGATACCAGCGATACGCTCATCAGCTAACTTAATAAGACCTGCTAGTGTTTGTGCTTCGTTATCCATACCTTTGTCGATCATGATTTGGATACGAGATTTAGCTAATTCGATAGACTCAATTAATGTTTCGTCATTTGAAATACAAACAGACGCTTTCGCCTTCATTTCAGCTGACCAGTCAGTGAATGTGAACGCTTGGTCTGCTAATAAAGTACCAATGTGTACTTCGATTACGCGGCCTTGGAATACGTTTTCGCCTTCGAACTGCTTAAGCATTTGTGCTTGCGTTGCGTGAACGATATCACGGAAGTCCATGTGATCAGCCATTTTACCTTTGAAGGTAACTTTTACTGATTCTGGAATTGGCATTGCAGACTCACCAGTTGCTAGTGCAATTGCAACAGTTCCTGAGTCAGCACCGAATGCTACACCCTTAGACATACGTGTATGTGAGTCACCACCGATGATAATTGCACGGTCGTCAACAGTAATGTCGTTTAGTACCTTGTGAATTACGTCAGTCATTGAGTGGTAAACGCCTTTCGGATCACGTGCAGTGATAACACCGAATGCGTTCATAAATGCCATTAACTTAGGTGTGTTAGCTTTTGCCTTGCTGTCCCATACAGAAGCTGTGTGACAACCTGATTGGAATGCGCCGTCAACAAGTGGAGAAATTGTTGAAGCAGCCATTGCTTCCAATTCCTGACATGTCATAGGGCCAGTGGTATCTTGTGAACCTACGATGTTTACTTTAACACGTACGTTTGAACCAGCGTGTAAAGGCGCATCTGAAGAAACACCCACAGCATTGCGGTTAAAGATTTTCTCTACCGCTGTTAAGCCTTGACCTTCATGTGAGATTTCTTTTGCAGCCGCGTAAACAACTGGTGCTTCAACACCTAGTGTTTCAGCTGCAAATGTTTGTAATTTCTTACCGAAAGTAACAGCGTAAGAACCGCCGGCCTTCATGAACTCAAGCTTTTGCGGTGTGAATGCAGAAGCAATGTCAGCAACTTCTTCTGCGCCGTTGTATAGTTTCTTAGCAACGGTGTCGATAGTTAATACCGTACCTGTTGCTACTGAGTATGCTTCTTCTAATACTGGGTCGCCGTTTGCGTCAACTACAGTGTTACCGTTAGCATCTACTTTCTTCACCCAGTTTTTAAGGTCAAGGCCAATACCACCTGTTACATCAACTGTGGTTAAGAAGATTGGTGCGATACCGTTAGTACCAGCAACAACTGGTGCAATGTTGACAAATGGAACGTAAGGAGAAGCTTGCTCACCAGCCCAAAGTGCAACGTTGTTAACACCAGACATACGTGAAGAACCAACACCCATAGTACCCTTTTCAGCAACTAGCATAACTTTCTTGCCAGGGTGCGCTTTTTGAAGGGCAACGATTTCTTGTTGTGCTTCAGGTGTGATCATACATTGGCCGTGTAATTCACGGTCAGCACGAGAGTGTGATTGATGACCTGGGGATAATAAGTCTGTAGAAATATCACCAACACCAGCAACGTAAGTTACTACGTCAACTTTTTCTGCAACGTTAGGCAACTTTGTGAAGAACTCAGCATTTGCGTAGCTCTCTAAAATGTCTTTAGCTACTGCGCTGCCTGCTTTAAAAGCATCAGCTAAACGGCTAGTGTCAGCGTCGTATAAGAATACTTGAGTTTTTAATACGTCAGCAGCGGGTGCTGAAACAGAAGCGTCGTCGCTTAAGGCAAGGTCAAGTAATACTTCGATTGAAGGACCGCCTTTCATGTGAGAAAGCAATTCGAATGCAAACTCAACTGAAATTTCAGCAACGATTTGTTGACCTAAGATGATTTCTTTTAAGAATTTCGCTTTAACGCCTGCTGCGCTAGTTGTACCTGGAAGCGTGTTGTAAATGAAGAAGTTTAATGACTCTTCACGGTGAGCGTTATCTTGATCTTTAATTTGCTCAATAATTTCCGCTAATAAATCAGCGCTATCAATTGGCTTTGGTGCTAAACCAAGCTCTTCTTTACGGTTTTTAATTTCCGCTAAATATTCTGAATACAAGCTCATTCGATACTCACTTTTTCTTAACTAACTACCAGTACCCTATTTACTGGTAGACTAAATCCGGGCGCACATTTTACCTTATTTTTCGTAAACGCGTAATCATTTGCTTTAATAAGCACTATTCACGAAATTTATGATAGGTAGAAATTTTACTTATAATGGTTGTACCTCTTTATTTTAAGCCACACTGCCATAGAAAAGCTGTAAGACTTAAGTCCAATGTTTGATTGTAGTACAAATTTTAATCTTTTTAGCCCGTGCAAAGTTGAAGAATATTAAATTTTTGTCTAAATTTTATACACTGGACAGGGATGTATTATTCACAAGTAAGGGCGTAAATGTGCAACAGCGCTCTCCACTCACATAATTCGATACTGAATATGCAGCACAGCCCTTAATGCTCAGCAACCCATTAGCTGAAGTAAGGACGTGTAATGCATAGAAGAAAAACAAGATTAAAAGGCTTACTAGTAGTTTTCGCGAGTGTTCTATTAGCGCTTGGTATTTGTGGGTTGTTTTACTATTTCAAGATTAAACAAAATGAAAATTATCAAAACCAGCTGCACTTTAGAGCACTTCATGACATCAATACCTCTTTCAATAACGGTATAGAACAGTTACTTAATTATCGAAAGCAATATACTGTTAGAAATGAACAAATACTCAAGATAAACAGAAAGATTGATGAGTTCAATCAATCGACTAGTGATGCGCTGAAAGATAAAGAGGAGTTTCAAAGACAAATTCGTATAGAACAACATGGAGTAGATGAAGAATACAACAAATTAATCGCTGATTTAGCTAGTGCTCAACGAAATAGATACAAAAGGTTGGAAAAAGAATCATCTCTATTGGAGACAAAAATAGCAGATTTAAATAGTGAAATTGATCTCTTAAACCGATCTTATCACACGGTTACCTATGAGCTTTTAGAGCTAATTTACCTTACTCCAAATTACTTTGAAAAAAACGGTGGTACAGAACAAGAGTACACGGAATTTTGCTTTACAAAGGACAACTACTGCGATTGGTTTAACAATGTAAATAGCGTAATAGATAGTCTATTTGAACTCGATTTGGAAAGTGGTGAGCTAAATCAAACTATCGAGCAAAAAATAATTCTAGTTAAAAGTTACATCGGAAAAGAGGGTTCAACAAGTTACCAAACTGAGGCTCTGTACTATCAAAATACAATCAGACCTTTACAGTTAAAAATCGAAAGTACGGTAAATGATATACAGGCGTATAAGAGTGCCTTGAAACTGAAGGTGAAATCTGAAGTTAAGCAAAATCATGAGCAAATACAAACCGCGTGTTCAATGTTCGACGAGTTAGCCAATGAAAATTTAAGTGAGCAAGTTAGAGCCATTGTCGACAGCGCTAATCGCTATTGTCCAAGTGTTCTTAATTCAATCAGTGAAGAAAATAAAAGGATGAAGATTAAGGCAGAGGAAAATAAAGAAGAGATAGCAACTCCATCATCAATAGCTCGGGATCTTGTCGAAAAACAAACGAAATCTAATTCAAGAAGTAAAGCCAAAAATTCACAAAAGGAAAGTCAAATTTATTTTCTGGATTATGATGAAAAAGTATTTGAGTCGAAACTTGAAAATTCTGAACTTGAGCTCGCTAAGTTGGAGAGAAAGCAAAACGCTCATCAAATATATCACCAGTTTTACTCAGAAAGAATTGAAGAGTTTGAAGTAAAGACTAAAAGGCTATATCAACTTCTTTCACAACTCAAAAATAAAACAGAGGAAAAGGAAACACTTAAACTAAGCCTTGAAACTAAAAAAAAGGAATATGGTGAATTTCAAAAGGAAAATACTGAGGAAAGCAAAATACGTGACAAACAGGACAGTAAAAAGTTATCTGAACTAAAAAGTGAATTGCAAGGTATCGAAACTGACTGGGCACAAAAGTTAGTTAATCTTAGCGCTTTTTTTAATCGCTCTTTGAGAGAAGTAACGCCTAATCGAACAGAGACTCAACATGGAACAGAGACTCAACATGGAACAGAGACTCAATATGCAACAGAGACTCAACCGAGATCTGTTAGTGTCTTAATCAAACTTCTTCAACAAAATATTGACTGTTTAAATAGAACAAAACTGAGAAAAGGCAACTGTTTGACAAATATCCCGATCTCTAAGCCGTCTAATGAAAGCAACTCGCTAAGTCAGCTACATGTTGTTATAAACGATGAAAAAGTAGATTCAACTAATATTGATACTAAGATAGTTCTTAATCACTCAGAGAGAATCATTTCAGCGTATAGCCAGATTGTGAGTGAACAAAGTAAAGACGAAAAACAAAAAGCGGCAGAATTCTCAGTTAGCCAGGTTGTGAGTGAACAAAGTAAAGATGAAAAACAAAAAACGGCAGAATTCTCAGTACCAATCACGAATTTTTTTGGACAACACAATGACCGCTATCCTTTGGTCTTGATGGTAAATGAATCGGGAAAACTATTTGCAGAGTTTGCTAATCATAAAATAAATGCCTCATTGGCCGGGTTATCTTTTCATGAAACAAAACATTTGCTTAATAAGGTTATTGGCAAGCAAATAAAAGATAGTAAAACGTCAACTAAAACTGCTTCACAATCGCAATCTAATAAGTTGATTATTGGTGCTACAGAGTCTAGTGATAAGAAAATAGGCCTTGGTTATTCTGACTATACTGATGTTGAAATTGCTGGCCGTGCATTTAGGCTCTTCGTAAGCCCTATTTCAATTGCTGGAAAAGTAAGGCTTATTGATAACGACAAAAGTAACATCGAACAACTGTATTTAATTGGCTTTAGAGAGCGTTCGGAATTAACCTCAGCAAAGTTAGCGATTCCCAGAACGATTGTAATCAGCGCAATAATAGTGTTGTTGATATTGATTGGCTTTATTCCTCTTTTGAAAATACGGCTAATTAATCATAGCCAGTCTTTTAGTAAAGTAGATCGCCATACTGCCTTACTAGGAGTACTGCTGATTATTGTGTGTACGTCGGTTGGACTGACGAGTTTATATAAGCACATAGAAATTAAAGAAAATATCACCAACAAAGGGCGTTCTATTCTTGTGCAGCTGAGAAACCAGTTTAATTTGGAAATCGAATTATTAGCCAAGTACGCACATGAAAATATTAGAAGCGTTAAACCAGATACCTCGCAAGATAATACTTACAAAAATACAGATAGCTTATTCGATCAGAATAAAAGGGGTTTTCTTAAAAATAGCGACTTGTTTTTGGACAACTTGTTTTATTTGCAAGCATCAGACAATTTAGAAAGCAGTAGTTTTTTAACTGGAAAGGTTTTGTGGTCTACCTCTAATGCCTTTAGAGATCCGTTTGAATCTAAAAAAATAGATTTAAGCTCAAGAGAATACGTTAGGAGAGGGCTACTAAATAATGTCTGGGATGTTGATTTCAATATATCAGAAGATGAATGTAGAGGTATCTTCATCGAGAGGCTTTATAACTTGCGAGAAGGCCAGCTTACAACACAGTTTTCGAGAGCTTGTAATCTTTCTCAACCTTCTCGTCCAAAGAATCAAACGATTAATGATGCGTTATCTTATAGTTCACGTTTGAACACTTTCTCTAAAGCTGTTTTACCTGCAAATTTTGGTTTTGCTATTTATGATCAAAAGACTGGTATTGTGCTTTATCACAGTGAAGATGAAGCCAGGAGTTTAGTAGAAAACTTTTATGTTGAAACCGACAATAACAGCTTATTCAAATCAATTGAAAAGACACCATATTTATATGATTACCCATTAAATTTTGACGCTATCTACCGTGGCAAAATACATAACATGAGTGTGGGGAATGTTAACCCTGATATTCCATGGCGATTAGTTGTGTTTTATGACAAAGAAGAGCTAAATGTTATCAATTTAATGGCAATTTTTATTTCAATTTTTTTTGGGGTGCTTCTAATTGTAGTTGTATACGTTTTTTTCTTAGCTAGTTCTAAAATAGAACGTTGGAGATTGTTCTGGCCTATGCCTCATATTCATATTGGTAAAACGCTCTGGGCGTTTCGATATATAGTTTTATTGGGAGTTATGGTTTTTAGCTGGAGTGCCTTTTTCACCACGTTTGTGTTAGATGTGCATGAAGCGCGATTCAAACAATTAATAAATGCAGAGCTAGGAGAAGAAATTCAACAGAAAATTGATAAATCAATCAATTATAAAAAGAGGATTATCGATAATTTTGATAAAACCAAATTTCCTAAGTATGACTTTGCCAATTGTTATCTAGGCTATTCATTAGGGCAACAAAGTGTGGAAAACAAAACCCATGGTAGTTTAATTAGAGATAACTCGAGCGTTCAAGGTGCTCAGTACTGTAAGTTAACAGCAGGTACAAATATTAAAAAACAACAAAATACCTATTCAGAGACAAGTTCCGAGTTGGGTGACAGAAATAACTATATTGAACAAGTTGTTGAATATTTTTGGCAGTTTGTATTTATGAGTACAGACATAGACGATGCATTGTTGCTGACGAGCATGTTAGATTCAGTGGCGCCTAATAGAGTCGTTAATATACATGATAGTATGGTGAACACTAGATTAAATGAGTATGTATTCACGCAGAAACTAAAAGAATCGCCTTTATTTATAGACAAGAACTATGAGTCGGATTTGAAGAAAACGTTTGACAATATATCACTAGTTTTGATCGTTACTTTTTTTATATTTTGTATTTATTCTATTTTTAGATTATTCACTAAACGGTTCCTTGGCTTTGAAATTGGTACTCATTTCAGACAGACGAGTAAAGCATTTTCTTTTGAAGAGTACGTAAAAAGCGACAAGCTTGACCGATACCCTTACATTCAAGTAATAAGGCCAACCAGCGCCTTAACTATAAAAATAGAAACGGAATTATCCGCTCAAAATACTAACGATACCTCTGAGCTAAACCTAAATAATTTATCGCCACTGTTAAGTTATGTTGTGGATATATCTACATTAGATTTTAATGATGAATTGGTTAGCGACTGGGCTGGCTTTACTTTGGATAAATTGTTTGTCGAAGAAGGCGTAGAGTTTCAATCAATTAACGGGGGAACCATCTTCTTAAAAGGGTTAGAAAACGTTGCTAGTCGCCCTAAAGAACGAGGGCTTGCTCTTGAACTTTTTGAAGCCTTACTCGACATGAAAAATATTCGTATAGTACTACTTTGTGAACTAGCGCCTTTGTATATGCTTATCAATCGAGAAGCGTATCCAGTGGAAGGTGAAGTGGAGAAAAATGTTGAACCTTCTGAAAAGCTAAGGTGGGCAAACGTACTTAGGAATTTTGAAAAAATTTATCAGTGGAATGCTAGTTTCAGTAAGACATTTAGTCAAAATAATACTGCAATGAAAGCCCTTTATTCTGAATCAACAGGGTGGCCAGAGTTAAACGATTTAGTTGAACAGTTTTGCATTTTTCAACGTGTTAAGGGTAAAAGACTAGCTTCGGGAGGTGAATTTGAATCTTTTGATCACCAACAGTTGGTACAAATTAATAGAAACATTACGAGCGATCGGTTTGAAGAGTCAATTGAACTCATTAATAAGGACTGGACACCAAGTCAAGTCGTAGAATTTTTCTCGGCTAATGCTAGCGCTTTCTATCGTTTTCGTTGGGAGTTATGTACTAAAGACGAAAGGTTATTATTATTCCAAATTGCCAAAGGGCAAGAACCTAACCCTAGAAACAGGGCTCCTATTGAGCATTTAACTCGTCGTGGTTACATTTATCGAGATCATGGTTGGCATATTATCAACGAAAGCTTCGCTGAATTTGTGTTAACCGCTGAACCGATAGATGTCATGGAAGCATGGGCTGATGAAGCAAATGAAAGTGTCTGGCGCTATTTAAGAATACCTTTCTTTGCATTGATAATATCACTGGCAGCAATTATGACTTACTCAGCAACCGATGCGGTTGAATCTGCTGTAGGTATTCTAACGGCGATACTTGGGCTAATTCCTATGGCAGTAAGAAGCTTGTCAGCGATAAAAGGCGGCTAACTTACAAAGTGCATAGCTGGTAAAACTGTGTAGGTTTGATTTTCGTTTGTTTGTATATGTTAGGTTTTGTTTGTTAGCGTAAAGTAAAGGCATTAGGTTTTACTTATGACTTGGACAAAGAAATGGAAATCATCGCGTTAGCACTATTTGTATTATCTACCTCTGGTACACCAGGGCCTAACAATATTATGTTACTAAGCTCAGGCGTTAACTTTGGTGTTAAGAAAAGCTTGCCTCATATATTCGGTATTAATTTGGGCTTCCCGATCATGGTGATAGCAGTTGGCTTGGGTCTCGCTGCTTTGTTTCAGCAATTCCCTGTGCTTTACACCTTAATGAAGTATGTTGGCATCGCTTATTTACTTTACTTAGCCTTTAAAATCGCAACCACGCCGGTTTCAGCTAAGGCTAAAGAACAAGCGTCACCAATTTCTTTTATTCAAGCCGCTGCATTTCAGTGGGTAAACCCTAAAGCATGGATTATGGCGATAAGTGCGATTGTGGCGTTTTCCACAGCGCAAGATGCTTCGCTGTTTGAAGTGCTAGCCGTGGCAATAGCATATTTGGTTTTTGGCTTGCCATGTTCTTTTGCTTGGCTTTTTGTTGGCGCAGGCTTAAAAGGTGTCCTTGAAAATCCTGTGTTTTTAACTTGGTTTAATCGTTTAATGGCTTTGTTACTTGTTCTATCAATCTCTCCAATGTTAGGAACAACAATTTCAGGGTAGCAATTAAACGGGTATAATGAATTTTTACTTTATTTTATGAACGACATGAATAAACAGCCAAACAATCCATTACATGGCATAACGCTTGAGGCGATGTTAAATCAACTAGTTGATAAAATTGGTTGGCAAAGAATGGGACAAACGGTTGATATTCGTTGTTTCAATAATGACCCGTCCATTAAATCGAGTTTAAAGTTTCTAAGACGAACGCCTTGGGCAAGAGCCAAAGTAGAAGAGATGTACCTAAATGTGTTTCATGGCTTTAAGTGGCCAAAAGAATAAAGGTTTGAGTTAACTCATTTTAATCGTGTAGATTTTTAGAAAATAATAGTTAACTCAAACAAAATGAAAAGCGCTAAATTTGATGTTTTCTATTGGTACGAATAAGTAACACTGCGATAAAAGCCGTTATCATTAATAGCCAAGAAGAAGGCGTTGGTACAGCGACAGAGTCAGCAGTATAAGAGAGGGCATCAAAACCATAAGTCGCCAATAAACTTTGGTCGCCATTGCCCGTTAACGTAAATGACCTAATCGCTGTATCGCTAATAACACCGAAAAAGGTACTTTCGTTCCACACATCGGTCACTCTTAGTGCATCTAAAATTTCGTGTCCTGCACTGTCACTGTAGTGCAAGTTACTTCCATTTAACTCGTTTAAATCAAAGCCAATAGCAAACACATCGTGCTCAAAGCTTACGGTAAAGTGATCTCGTTCTCTAATCGATAAAGCATGTGTTCCTTCACTTACGTGACTAGAGGTCGTGCGGTATTTGTGAAAATTAGTACCTGATGACAGAATAACTTCGGTTAGATCTTTGTCATTAAATCCGTCAAAAGCCAAAGATGAATTTGCCGCGTTTTCAAATGCGTCACGGTCTGTAAATAATATAAGTCCTGCGTGTGCTTGCATTACAAATAACGTAAGCAAAGCCACTAAAGTACGATTAACGATTACCACGTTGTATTACCTCTTGTTAATTAGTACCGATTGGTACAACCATCGTTTAAGCTTTTTCCTTTAAGCGTGGGTAATCATAAGATTTAAATGTGCAGCAATTATGGAAGAAGAATCAGATTTTGTGTTTTATAGAGTTAAAGATAGTAATAAAAACTAACAAAGATTAGGCATGTAACCACCAGTTTCCGCTTTTTTATGTATTTTTCGTTAATTAGTTTTATCTTTATTTGCGGCAGAATTTCCTAAGACCTTAATAAATAATCCGTTAATTGTTTCTTAGTTTCCTTAAAATTAATTATAAAAAAACTTGATAAATGGCCTTTGGCGGGTAGGTGGCGGCTTATGGCGTGAAGGTGGCGTACACAAAAAACGGCCTATCATTTAATATAGCGGTAAATGTATTTGGGTAATAGCAGCATGGTTTCAGGAAACAAGATAAAACTACTGAGAACGAGTAACGGATGGTCTCAAGAACAGCTTGCGGAAATATCTGGTTTAGGGTTAAGAACCATCCAGAGGATAGAAAAAGAAGGCAATTGTTCTTTGGAATCGAAACTGGCTTTATCATCGGCATTTTCGACTTCCCCCAATGAATTATATGACGGCAGTGCGCAGGATATACCTTTAAAGGAAGGTGTAAATTGGGACGGAATTGTTGGTCTCTTCATTTCTTTTGGGTTGATTTTCTCAATATTTTTTATCTCGGGAACACCTAAATATTATTTAGATTTCTGGTCCATCACACTGGTCACTGTTCTTCCTTTTGGGTTGAGTTGTATTTCTGCAGGTGTAAAAAATTCATTGAGGGTCTATCAAAACATTTCTTGGTTGTTTGTTATTCCAAAAAGTATCAAGCCGAAACCCAAATTGATTCCTTGTATTAGAAGAATGATTTTTTATTCTTATGTCTCAGGTGTCTTGGGTGGAATCTTGTCCCTTATCGCTATTTTTTCAAACATAGCAATTGCAGATAAAAGTTTTTGGCCTGCAATTGCTATTTCGTTGATCAGTCCGTTACACGCCATTTTATTTTCTGAGCTGATCCTCCGTCCTCTTAAACACAAGTACGAACAAGTTTTTTATTATTCAAACTAATTTTCTCGAAGGTAGGCAATGAAATTATTAATTATCCTTATCAGCTTTTTCTCATTTGGTGCTTTTGCTTCGGACAAAGACCTCGCGATAATTCAGTCGCAGTTAGATAAATATATTAGCGACGGTGAACCTGGATGTTCAGTAGTTTACGGGAATAAAAAACAAATCTTATTCCGGTCTAAAGGCGTTGAAAAAATTCCATCTGATAAGTTAATAACAGAAAATACTCGATTTTTAGCGGCTTCAGTCTCTAAGCAATTTACTGCTCATCTTGCTTTGTTATTAGCTGAAAAGGGGAAGCTGAGTTTGCATTCGACACTTGAAAGCGTATTAACCGATGTGCCTAATTCAAACAAGTTAACTCCAGTTCACCTAATGAACCACACAAGTGGTATCGCTGATCATTGGACGGTTTTTGAAGCTCAAGGAAAAAGTTTGAATGACACTTACCTACAATCGGATGCACTTGATTTAATAACTTCCAGTACTTTTTTGGAATTTAAACCTGGAACTGAGTACTCCTACTCTAATGGCGGTTACGTCGCATTAACATATGCTATTGAAAAAATAACTGGAAGCTCCTTAAATACGATTTTATCTGAGTATGTATTCGATCAGTTAGACATAAGCGCACAGTTTTTAGATAGCCCAAATTCAGAGCCTGCTAATTTGATTCATGGACACATAAAGGATAGGCAAGGTAACTTTAAATATAAAAAATATAACTCTTATATTTACGGTCCGTCTAACCTAATGATTACGGCAAAAGAGTTAGCTGCCTGGGCGCATTATTTAAATGCTAACTTGTTAGAGAAAGAAGGTAAATTTAACGGTGATGGGTTGTCTGGTTTTAATTATGCTGCAGGATTGTTCGTTGATAGCGATGAAAAAGGAACAAGCTTTTATCATCATGGTGGTTATTATGAGCATGCAACTCAAGATATCGTGCTTATGCCCAGTCGAAATGAATTTGCGATTGCTTTGTGTAACCGATCGGATTTTCGCCCAGCGAAAATTACTAGAGGCATTCTAAAAGAAATGAATTCACTTCATCAGAAACAAAACATTGCGAGTAACTTTACTAAGAAGAAGATGATAAATCCTGGTTTTTATATAAGCAAAAGCAAAAAAAAGTCTGCTTTTTTCTTTCAAGACGAAGGAGAGTACTTCTACTATGGGGAGTTAGTGAGTTCTCCTAAGAAGTTACAACGATTAGCAAACAGTTTATGGGTAGTAGAGCTTTCTGCGAGTAATGTCTTTATCGAAGTTGGCAGCCAAAACACCGTGATGGTGAGAAATGAACAGAAAGAGTATGAACTAGATCTAGTGTCGGAAGCTCAAAGTAAAGAGCCAGTAATTAACGATACAGTTTTTTCCAATGACTTAATTGGCGATATTCGTCTAACACTAGGTGAAACTAGCAGTATCGAGTTTTTATCAGGGCTAGGTAAGTTTCCCTTAACTTGCTTTGACGGTAATCTGTGCTTTGGGGAATACGGGTACTTTGTTTTACATAGGAAAACACCTTCGACTCTACTTTTATCAACTCATCATATTGAGAATTTAGAGTTTACTAAGCAGCATGAGTAAAGTAACTTATTCAAGCAATTAAAGAGCAGAGACGAGTCAGGGCCCGACCAGATTATCAGCTTAGGGAAAGGGATGTATTTGTACTTATTTCGTCTAACCAACTTTATCACTCGATAAAAATTACGGAGTTTTTAATTTACAAGAAGCGACGACTTCCTGAGCTATTTTAAGTTAGGTGTATCCAGTGATATCTCTGTTGGTGATTAGATAAGATATTGAAGAGTCTGAAAGGCGATATTCATTGAGTTATTGCCAACTGGGACATAAAAAGTTTATTTTTGAGTACTTTCTATGCGCTGTTTATTAAACCTGCTTTACTAATTTTTCTTGACGATTACCGGTAGCGTGCCAACTAAAATAATAAAGCCGCCAATGATGGTCCATCCATCTACACTGGTACCCAAAAACAACGTACCAATGGTTGACACAATAATAAGTCGGCTAAAGTCTATTGGGAGTAACAAACTCGCGTCTGCTAAAGAGAAGGCTTTAGACATAGCGTATTGAGAAGCACTAAATCCGGCGCCAATTAATAACAATAGAGTCCACTGAGGTTGGGTTGGCATCACCCAATCTGTGAGAGCTAATAAAGAGGTAAGTGGCAAAATGAGAGTGAGCTGAAAGGCGACTATTGTATTGTTATCGTCGTATTGCGTTAGCTTTTTTACCGAGACAAAAGCTACAGCAGCCATCACCGCAGCTATTGATGCTGCAACTACACCATATAGATCGCTGTAAAAGCTTGGCCTTAATAAGATAATGACACCTATAAAACCTAGCAACATCGCCATCGCTTTGTTTTTGGTCATCGTTTCTTGTAACAACATACATGAAAACAAGTTAGCGATAATGGGAGCTGAAAATGATATGGCGACAACTAAGGGCAGAGGAATAGTAGATAATGCGTAAAACATTGAATAACCCCCGAACAGTGCAGCACACGCCCGAATAATGTGAAGTGGTAATTGGTGTGTTTTAAATAAGGTAGCTCTTTGTTTTACCATTAACGGAAAGATGAACATAAATCCAATGACGGTTCTGAAAAAGAGTAAGGTGCTGATAGATAAATCCTTGCTTAAATAGCTAGTGGTTACGAGTACTAACGAATGTGTTAATGCATAGACTCCCATATAAATAATCGCGTGTTTTGTGTGTAAAGTTTTCATAATGTTTAATTGTGATGAAACACGTAAGCGTAACTATATGCTTTTTACTTAATGGAATTAATGTGGCTTAATGACAATAATTTGTTCCATAAAGGAAAATATATGAGACGTGAAAATGATAAGTTTCATTACATGCATGTGTTTCATGAAGTCGTTAACCAAGGGTCATTTACTAAAGCGGCAGAATCGTTAGATATGACAACATCATCGGTAAGTAAGGTGGTGAATCAATTAGAGAAATCTCTAAAGGTTAAATTGTTAAATAGAACGACTCGTCATCAAAGTTTGACTGATAGCGGCAGAATTTACATGGCATATGCTGGTCAGCTATTGAATCAGTTTAAAGAAATGGAGCAACAAGTTCAGAGCCAAAATATCGAACCTACGGGCTATTTAAAAGTTGCGATGCCCGCAGCTTTAGGTCAGTTCTTTGTATCGCCAAAGTTGCATAATTTTCAAAGGTCTTACCCTAAAATTAAGATAGAGCTTATTTTAAATGAGACCATTGTTGATGTAGCTGCTCAAGGATTTGACTTAGCGGTTCAATCTATTGTCCCTCCAGCGCAATCAGCGCTTTACTCTACAAACATCGGGAAACATCGACAAAAGTTAGTCGCATCGCCCGATTATCTGGCAAGACAGAAAAAAATCAGCATGCCAGAGCAATTAAACGAGTTAAATCTACTGAGCTACAAAGGGCCCCAAATTTCAGAGGTATGGTCGTTCAGGCGAAAAAGTATATTGTCAGAAATAACGCCAGCTCCTGTTTTTACGAGTAATAGCTATTTTACTTTACTGCAATCTGCAAAAAATGGTGTGGGTGTGGCCAATTTGTACCAATACATGGTGGATGAAGAGATTGAGAAAGGAAATTTAATTGAATTGCTGCCAGACTGGAAGCAGATATCTCGCGAGCGCTACGCTGTTTACCAGCAACGCAGAGACTCATCGCTCAAACTAGATCTTTTCATTAAGTTCTTAGGTTCATTATTTGAGTAGTTTTTCTTTTAAAGAAAAACAGAATGCATTTTTCAGTAGTTAATTCTCTTCGGTTATTTACGTAACCTTTTGCTCACTAATTTACTGTGAGTAGAAAAATGAAGAAAGCTATACAAGTTCTATTGTTTATGTGCGTATCTTTTTACGCTTCAGCAAATAATGAATACACGGTCAAACAAGCCGATCTTAAACTACCTGAGTCTTGGGCTTTTGGTGAGGTTGTAGGAGTCGTTGAAAATAAATATGGCCACAAATACGTGTTTAATCGTGGCCAACATCAATTATTGGAATTCGATAAGCAAGGTCGTTTTGTCAAAGAAATTGGCAAAGGTCAGTTTGTTAACCCAAATGGCTTGCGTATAGACCGCCACGGCAACATTTGGACTGTTGATGGGGGTACTCATTTGATCCAACGATTTTCAGTCGATGGTGACATCACTATGGTACTCGGAATGAAAGGAAGAGCGAGTGAAGGGTGGTTCGATCGAGATTACAACATGGTTTTATTCAACAACCCTGAGGATGTCGGATTTGATAAAGCTGATAATATTTTTGTTGTTGATAGAGGTAATCACCGTATTGTAAAGCTTGATTCGAATGGCTTGTTTTTAAAAGCTTGGGGGACAAAGGGGGCAAGCAAAGGAGAGTTTAATTTCGCTCATTCGGTTGTAGTGGATAAACACGATAGAGTCTTGATTGCTGATAGAGAAAATAAGCGTATTCAGCTGTTTGATTTAGAGGGCAAGTTTATAGAACAGTGGAAAAATATTGGTTACCCGTATGTGCTGGCGCTGTTTAAAGATACCGTTTGGTTCACCGACGCTCGTCACGAGCGAGTTAAACAATTGGACTCTAATGGGAACTTACTTCTCACTATTCAAGGTGAAAAAGGACGAAACCCTGATCAATTTGGCTTTGTTCACGGCCTAAGTGTGAGTAATAACGGGCACTTATTTGTTACACAGATCTTAAACTGGAGTGTTTTAGAACTCAGGTTACAGCGTTAATTATTTGAGTGTGAACATTCGTTAATCAAAATTTGTTCTGTTAGATAGTGTGCATGTGTTTAACAACATTTAAAGCACATCATGGGAGTAGTTGTAATGCCACATTTTGTCGTGGATTGTTCAGAAAGCGTATTTAAGGTACATAGAGAAACGTCGATTTTAAAGAAAATACATGAAGTAGCAACTTCGACGGGACTGTTTGTCGAGTCTGACATTAAAGTTCGGATTAACCCTTTTACAGCCTTTCTAGTTGGCAATGAAAGCGAAGATTTTATTCATATATTTGCACATATCATGGAGGGGCGAACTGACCAGCAAAAAGAACGCTTATCGAAGTTAACTGTGTGTCGATTAGTTGAGCTTTTTCCTCATGTGCCGAATATTGCGATGAATATTAGTGATTTTGATAAGAGCAGTTACTGCAATAAGGAATTTATACGCGTATCGACATTAGGTGATAAGCCTCGAAAATCATCTATGTAGTTCAGCTATTCCAAGGTAAGCTTCTGGCAAACATGTGGCTGTCAGGTTTAAATAAGTTCAAAAGAGCAAACCTGACAGGTTAGGCATATTGGTTTAGAAAAGTTACTTACCTCTTTGCTCTTTGAGTTTTTTCATGTGTTCTTTAAATGCACGTTCCATTTTGGTGAGACCACAATTGAAGTGTTCCGTAACCACTTCGCCGTCTAGCCCTGTAATCGTGCTTAAATCACGAGTAATAGAGCAACGCCCATCGCCAGTATTTCTGATAGAGATGTCACCTGATAATTGTTGTGTTTGCATCGTTTCTTTTTCACTTTCGGTGAGTTGCTTCTTACTGTGAGGAACTACTTGCGGTGTGCCGTGAAGCTTAGAGCCTGTATTTGGGTTGTTTGATTCTCGTAAGACACTGTCGAACAACTGTCTATCTAACGCTTTGTTACGTAACCTTAATTGCTCTAAACTAGAGTATGCAATTGGCTTTTTCGGCTTAACTAATTCTTCTTGTTCCACAGCTTCTGACGCTAACTCGGTTGCAGTTGTTTTCGTGTTTTCAGTCTGTTGAGCTTCTTGCTTTTCATCAGCTTGAACGTCTTCTATTTCGATATCCTTTATCGGTTCAACTTTTTCCTCAACTTTTTCAACTAATTCTTCTTTTTCTTCTACGATCGGCTCTTCTTCAGCTTCTAATGGTTCTGGCTTTTCAGGTATAGGCTTCTCCATTGCGGGAACTTTAGGCGGCGTGTATATATAGCTATTGATGGGTAACTTATGTGATGGGTTTTCTGTCACTTGGTAATGAATGGTGCCGCTTATCGCCCATAGTAGTGCGCAGTGCAAAATAACTGATAGCCATATTCCTTTATTAACTTTGCTGCTCACTAAATGTCTCGTACTTGTTTATCTACTCGAAAATAGACACTAAGGCCTTGTAAAGGTTCAGAGTTATTTTGAAATCTGTGGAAGTGTTATGGTTAGTTGCGCTTTTTTAATTTGTTGATACTTTGCAATGACAGGCGAGTTTTTGGCTAATGCTAAATATGAACCTATCAATTGTGTGTTCTTATATGGAGCCAATTTAAGTTTCTCTTCATAATTGGTGTCAGTTAGCCAAGGTCTAATGGATTCTTCTCGTTCAGCAAACGTATCAATACGATTTTTCAACAACAAATTAACCAGTTGGTCGTGATCTGCCGCCTCAACTTTAGTTAAGCTGGCATCAGTATCAAATTCATGGAAATATTTTGCGCCGCGCAGTACGCCAATTGTTAACGGTTTAAGGTCTTGGAACTGAGAAAGTGTGATGTTTGCACCTTTTGCTAAAAAGAAATGTAACGGTTGCTTTTGCACACTAAAAGGAGGTTCGATAAAACGTAAGTATTGCGCTCGGTCTTCGGTTTTTCTTATGCCAACCATGATATCTGCGTGACCTTTTTCAAGCAGCGCTAAGCAACGAGCGAAAGGGCATCGTGTAATTTTTAAATCGTGCTCGATAAGTTTCGCTAATTTGCGTACAAGTACTATATGGCTTCCATAAAATTTGCCACCTTCATATTGACTATAAGGAGGCTCAATATAGGCTGCAAGATGCAATGTTGGGCGTTGTTCTGCAAAGGAAAAACTAGCTAATAAGCAGGCAAATATCGCTATTGGTAAGCGCAGGTTTATACGGGGAGATAACTTTTTGAACATAATTGGGAATTATAGGCCGATTTTTGCATACATCAATAATCATTTGTTCTGCTCTATTACCTTATATCCTCTATAATAATAGCTATATGAAGAAGTGTTGAGGTAAAAGATGGAATACGAATTTACACATGACATGGCAACTGGTGGCGCAAAAGCAAATTTCTCCTTTGAGCATCAGTTAATCGGTCCTTGGTTAGAAACAGAGGTAGGTTCTGATATTGAATCTTTAACAGAAGTACTGCAAGGAGTTGAATCTGTTGAGCAAGGTAAACAGCAAGAATTGACTATTGTCGGTAAAGAATATTCATTAACGCTGACAAAAAATGACGCTATTGTTCAATTAAATGCCTTGGTTAATGGCAGTGCTCAGCTTCCAGAAGAGTTGGCGGTTGATACAGACGCGTTTGAGCAGCAAGGCGCAAATTGCGGGATTGACGATTTTCGTTCGATATTATTATCGTGGGCCCAATTTACTAAAAAATAGCGATAGAATCTTAGCTTAGTGCCTGTTATTGTTTAGTTTAAATGTACTCTCTGGGAGATCTTTAGTTGAAATATTCTGCGTTAATGCCGATGTTATTGTCGGTTTCTTTATTATCTTTTGCTAATGATCTAAGCCTTTCATCTAAAAGTAACCAATACAGTTTAAAGCCGATTGCCGCTGATGTAGGAATACCTTGGGCTATTCAGCAATTGCCCAGTAAGAATTTGTTAGTGACGCAGCGCTCAGGAAAGTTATGGCTAGTTAACCCTGTAAGCGGAAAAAAACAGATTATTGCTGGTTTACCTTCAATTGATGACGGAGGACAAGGCGGACTACTCGATGTAATACTTGATCCTAATTTCGATAAAAATCAGTTCATTTACTTTACTTATTCTAAGCAGCATGCACAGCATGATTATAAAAATACTGTGTTAGCGCGAGCGAAACTGTCGAATGATGAAATCACGCTTTCTCAAGTCACCACTTTGTATCAGGCACAATCGCAAAGCTCTACAGGGCGCCATTTTGGTAGTCGAATCGCATTTGATCAACATGGCTTTATTTATTTTTCAATAGGCGACCGTGGTAAACGTGATGAATACCCACAGGATGTAACGATAGACAGCGGTAAAATATACCGTTTAACGGCTTCGGGAAGTGTTCCTGACGACAATCCTTTTGTGAATAACCCTAAGGCAGTAAAAGCAATATACAGCTATGGTCATAGGAACCCGCAAGGACTATATTTTGATAAACAGTCTAATACGTTGTGGTCACACGAGCATGGTCCTAGAGGCGGCGACGAACTAAATATTGTTAGGGCTGGCCTTAATTACGGCTGGCCTACGGTTACTTTTGGGCGAAATTATATTGGTACGAGTATTTCAGATAAGACGCATTTAGAAGGTATAACCCCCCCTGTTTTACACTGGACACCTTCTATTGCTCCGAGCGGTTTAGTTAAGGTAACTTCTAAACAATATCCTTATTTACAAGACAAGTTACTCGTAGGGTCACTAAAGTTTAGCTATATTGTTGTTGTAGATGTCTCTAATGTTAAAGAGCCACAACAAGAATATATCTTGCCAGACAGTGGTAGGGTTCGTAGCTTGCATCAAGGGATAGACGGAAAGATTTATGTTGGGATTGATGGCAAGGGGATTTTTGAAATTACCGCTAAAGCCGCAAACCAAAAATAAAAATAAAAATTAACAAATAACAAAGGAACGATGTGTGGATGTAACGCTATTAACGCGTAAGGTAAGCAAGCGGAATATTGCCGCCTTGTTTACTATGGCTCTATTGTCGAGTATTTCATTCTTTATGTTGAATAATCTTATTCAGCAACAAGAGTATGACGCACAAATCATTAATATTGCTGGCAAGCAACGCATGCTTGCCCAAACTGTTGCCTTTGATGTTCATGACTATTTCTATTTATCTGCTGGAAATAATACGTCTGACAGAGCTAAGCTGAGACTAAAGCGAACCATTAATCAATTCACTGAAAACCATAACTTTTTAAGAAATATTGCCCATACCAATCCAGACAGTTTACCTGAGCATATTCGAACTAGCCTTTTAAGTAATGAAGATGGCGTTAATGTACTGGTAAAAAATTACATTCGCGATGCTTCTGCATTTGCTGATTTAACATCAAAAGCGTTAGCGATACCTGAAGCTTTCACCAGAGAAAATGTTGATATCACCATTTCGCAGCTAGACCATGTGGTGGGGGAGATAGAAAAGTACACCAGTTTACGTGTTGCGCAAACGAGTCAGTTAGAAACGCTTATTTGGGTTGCTTCTATCTTGGTGCTAGTCATTACCTACTTTTTGTTGTTTAAACCAACGCAAAATTTAATCGCTCATAATTATATCGAGCTCATTAATGCTAAAAATCAAAGCTCTGAATTTAAGTTAGCTATTAACAAACACGCTATTGTTTATAAGATTGATTTAAAAGGAAAAATAACTTACGTAAATAGTAACTTTGTTAAGTTTTACGGATATTCAGCAGAGGAAGCTATCGGGTTAGATGTCAGAAAAATATGCGCGGATAGCTATACTCAACAAGACTTTGAACATATTTTCTCTGTCTGTAGAAATGACGATTATTGGCACGGTGAATCGTTAAACAAGATTATGGGGGGAAGAGAGCATTGGTTAGATACGACTATCGTACCACTTCGAAACTTTGGGGTAGATATAGTTGATTTTATCGTTATTCAAAATGACATCAATGAACGAAAAATTACTGAAAGAGCATTAAACGAACTACATAGAGTAACGTCAGAAACTAATACCGATTTACACGATAAAATCAAAGATATTTTAGCACTAGGGTGTCAGTTGTTTGATTTACCCTTCGGCATTGTTAGTGAAATATCTGATCACAAATATAAAATCATTCATTGCCATAGCCCAAACGGTGAATTGGAGGTTGGTGCTAGCTTTGATTTTGAAAATACCTATTGTATTCATACCTATTTAGCGAACAAGCCGACGGCCTTTCATTATGTGGGCGCTAGCGATATTCGCAATCATCCTTGTTATCGTGATTTTGCTTTAGAGAGCTACATCGGGGTACCCATTTACGTTGAAGGAAAACGCTTTGGTACCTTGAATTTTTCTAGTCCTAAAGCGTCTTTAAATCCTTTTTCAGAGCGTGAACTCGGTTTGATCCAACTGTTTGGCAACTGGATTGGTGCAGAGTTTACCCGTAATGCACAAAAACTACGTGAACTTGCGCAGCAAAACGTACAAGAGCAAATGTCTGAACAAGCGCAAATTGGAGCGTGGGAGTTAGATTTGATCAATGAAGACCTTTACTGGTCTCCAATGACTAAAGTGATTCATGAGGTACCAGAAAATTACAAGCCGAACCTTCATAATGCCATTGAGTTTTACAAAATAGGGGAAAGCAGGGAGCGCATCGAAAAAGCGTTAGAAGAGTCTATTCGAACCCGCCAGCCTTATGTTGTTGAATGTGAGATCATTACGCATAAAGGTAATGAAATTTGGGTGGCGGCACGCGGTAAGCCGATTTTTGAAGGGGATACTTGTGTTCGCCTTGTTGGTTCGTTCCAAAACATCAATGAGCGCGTGCTTTCTGAACAACAAATTAAAGATCAAAAAGAACGTCTTGATTTCGTTATGCAGTCTACCGCTGTTGGTATTTGGGATTGGGAAGTCAATTCGGGTAAAACTGTATTCAATGAGCGTTGGGCACAAATTATTGGCTATACCTTAGATGAGTTACAGCCGGTTAATATCGATACATGGATGAACGTTTGTCATCCCGATGATGGGAAAATATCGGAACAAAAGTTAAAAGCGCATTGGAATGGTGAGGCTGAGTTTTATATTTGTGAAGCGCGTATGCGACATAAAGATGGTCATTGGGTATGGGTGCTCGACACCGGTAAAACTGTAGAATGGAATATTGATGGTTCACCGAAGCGTATGATCGGTACTCATATCGATATCAGTGAGCAAAAGTCTTACGAACAAGAGCTTAATCGTTTTAACCAGCGGATGACTCTTGCGGCAGATTCTGCCGGTATGGGGGTGTGGGAGCTAGACCTAGTTACTGATGAGCTTAAATGGGATGCGTGGATGTTCAAGCTTTACGGTGTTAAAGAAAGCGATTTCTCAGGCGCCTATCAAGCTTGGGAGCAAGGTCTGCACCCTGAAGACAAAGAAAGAGCGGCTGAAGAGTTGCAACAAGCTGTCCGAGGTGAACGTAAGTTTAATACACAATTTAGGATTATTTGGCCAAATGGTGAAGTAAGACACATCGGCGCCTCTGCTATTGTGCGTCATGATGAGCATGGTAATCCTATCGCTATGACTGGGGTGAATTACGACCTAACCGAGCGTGTGGAAAATGAGAACATGCTGACTAAAGCGAAACTAGAAGCTGAAGCTGGCGCGAAAGCGAAAAGTGAATTCTTAGCAAGCATGAGTCATGAAATTCGTACACCGATGAATGGCGTTATTGGTATGTTGGAGTTGATGCAAGACAGTCAACTTGACGAAACTCAGCAGCAACGAATGACCATTGCCCAAGAAAGCGCACAGTCTTTGTTAACTTTGATTAATGACATCTTAGACTTTTCGAAAATAGAAGCGGGTCAGCTAGATCTGGAATACATCCCGTTTAACTTGGTCAAATTGGCGAGTAGTTTTGTACAGTCAATGGCATTACAGGCGCAAATCAAAGGATTGGAACTGGTATTAGACACTAGCGATATTCAAGCAGAGCATTTAATTGGCGATCCGAATCGCATCCGTCAAATTCTTATAAATTTAGTGGCTAACGCTATCAAGTTTACTGAAACTGGTGAAGTTACGGTAACCATTTCCTCGATAAAAAACCGTAGTGGCAATGCCGATGTTGTCATGAAGATTAAAGACACAGGTATTGGGATCCCTGAATCGAGGCAAGGCCAGTTGTTTGATGCCTTTAAACAACTAGACGCTTCAACAACGCGTCAATATGGAGGAACAGGGCTTGGTTTAGCTATCGTAAAAAGGTTGTGTAAACAGATGGCTGGAGATGTCAGTGTTGTTAGTGAGCCAGATAAAGGAAGTGAGTTTAATTGCTTATTGCGCTTGGAAGTCACCGATGGCATTCCGTCGATGCCTCAAGAAGATGTTTCGCTTAAACGTGTATTGGTGGTTGATCAAAGTGCATCAAGCGCAAATGCGATCAAAAAGCAGCTGCTTCAATGGGGAGTTACCGTTCAAACTGTTGACTCTGCTGAAGATGCGTATTCATTGTGTCAAAAGTTAGCTGACAGTGGACGAGCGTTGTTTGATATTGCCATTATCGATATTGAATTACCTCAAATAGAAGAAAGAAATTTAGTGGAATTATTGGATATCGATAGCCGTTTTGATGATATGAAGCTGGTGTTAATGACGCCAATTAACATGCCTTCTAACCTTATGTCTGTTATGGAGTTAAGTGTTCATCAATATGTTACTAAGCCAATCACCGCTACGGGACTACAGCAACTAATGGCAGGCGGCAGTCAACTAACGTTTGCGGAGGGCATGCTGCAAGATTATGTCGATTTAGCAAATAGTGATAGCGATAGCGGCCTTTTTGACAATCAACTCATTTTGCTGGTGGAAGATAACCGCATCAATCAAACGGTTGCCAAAGGCGTATTGGAAAAACTTAAACTGCAATGTGATATTGCGCAAAATGGCTTAGAGGCGTTAGAAAAATTAAAAGGTATTAGGGGTAAAGATTACCAACTAGTGTTGATGGATGTTCAAATGCCTGAGATGGACGGATATCAAGCAACGCAAGCTATTAGGGCGGGCGAAGCCGGTGAACAATTCCAGCAGATCCCTATTGTTGCCATGACAGCAAATGCTATGGTTGGAGATAGAGAGAAATGTTTAGCGGCGGGCATGAATGAGTATCTTTCTAAGCCAATAAACAAAGACAAAGTACTGTCAGTGTTAAAGGCTTTTATTTAACCTGTTGTTTCTTATTATAAATTGCCCGTTTATAACTAACTTAGGCTTGGATTTCTGCGCTATCTTCCAGTAAATCAGCGATGTCATCATCATCTAGATCTAGGGTAGTAAGCACAGGATCTTTTACATAGTGCCAATCGGCTGCGGGCCTAAAGTGTGTGTGTTCATGCACTAAATTTTCCGCCAATTTTAAAATGGCTAAATAGTAGCACTGTGAAGGATCTCTCAGCGTTTGTAAAAAATCACGGTCATGATGGCTTAAAATGAGCTGGCAGATTTCTTTCGGCAGTCGCCAAGAAGATGAAACGTAATACCCTATAGTTGCATGATTTACATGGTAAACAGAGTCCTCGATAGAGGTTAATGTTTCGCTTGGTGTTTTAAAGGCATGCTCGTATGTATCTTGATAATCGCGGTATTTCATGGCCATGACTGGAATGCCGCAATCATGAAATAATCCGAGTGAAAATAATTTGTCGCTTGATACTTTCTGCTTTAAACGTTTACCGATGAACACGCTAGTATTTGCGATATTAGTGGCATTACTCCAGAATTCTTCTAAAGCGATACTGCACTGATTTTGGTCGAAACTTTTTTGAATAAGAATGTTGGTGACTAAAGCGGTAATACCATCCACCCCGATATAGCGTGCTGCTTTGTGAATATCTGAAATCGATCTAGCTAAACCGTATATTGGTGAGTTAATGGTTTTTAATACGGTTGAAGAGACCGCGACATCTTTTGTTATCGTATCAGCAATAACGTTAATGTCAGGCTCAGGTTGTGCCATAATGCGTTGCAAAGACAACAGCAACTCAGGTTGAGGTGGCACAGAAAAGCCCTTTTTAATATCTTCAATTACCTTATTGTCTACTGCTAGCATACGCCATCTTTTTGAAAGTGAATAAAAAATATACCGCCAACTACTATCGCGCAAATTGACTCAATATACAATAACAAAGTATGGTAGCTTGCAACTTGGTATCCAATCTACATAGTAATAATAAAAAATCAGGGAACAACTTATAATGACATTGGTCAAAACGTTCAAATTATCTACCTCTTTTCTATTCGTAAGCTTCGCCTCTGTAGTCAACGCAACTAATACTGCTTCAGCGCATCTTCAGTGGCAAGAAAGTCAAATTACTAACAAAGCGTCTTTTCGTGGCAGTGATGCGCGCGGTGATTCACTCTGGGTCAGCGGTAGTAAAAACAGTGTCTATTTAAGTCAAGATAAAGGAAAGACATGGGTAAATCGTTCGCCAAATTTAGCGCAACAATTTGATTTTCGTGATATTGAAGCAATTGACGAGTCAACGGTCATTATTATGAGCGCAGGCTCTGGTGAAAAATCAAAATTATATAAAACCCACGACGCAGGAAAATCATGGCAGCTGCTCTATGAAAACACGGATAAAGAGGGCTTTTTCGATGCCATTGATTTTTGGGATAAACAACAAGGTTTGATGTTGGGAGATCCTGTCGATGGTTTTTATATGGTAAAGAAAACTATCGATGGTGGTAAAACCTGGCGTCGAATCGAAAAAGCTAAGTTACCTAGTTTGAAAGAAAAAGAAGCAGCTTTTGCTGCAAGTGGTAATACTTTAATTGTAGGTAAGCAAGGCAAAGCCTGGATTGTAACGGGAGGGTTTTCTGCTTCTGTTTACGTGTCTAACGATTGGGGGGAGAGTTGGCAGCGTCAGGCAATTCCATTATTTGCTGAAACACAAACGGCAGGTGGCTATGGTTTGTCACTTAATGCACAAGGCCAAGTGTTTGCAATCGGTGGGGATTATCAGCAACGACCTGCGGCATACCCTAATATCGCCACGTTTAAAGCCGGTAAATGGCAATCGGTTAACGCAGGTGAAAGAGGCTTAAGAACTGCGATGACCTGCCAACAAGGTTTGTGTATATCTACCGGTAAAACAGGCAGTGATATTTCCTTTGATCACGGGGAAACATGGCAGGCTTTTGATACTAAAAAAGGTGATAAAGATGATCGAGGTTTTTATACGCTAGCGAGTGATAATAACGTGATTGTTGCCGCAGGCCACAATGGAAAAGTTGCTGTTTTAGTCGCTAAATAACCCAAAAACATAGAGAGACAGCGCTTCTCGCTAAAGCGCTGTTTATGTGACTATTCTTCTAACAAACAATAGAAGTCAAAAGCGTTTGCTTCTGTTTGTCCATTCTGTTGGTAAGATCCTAAAACAAAGTCGTATGGCATATAAAAGTAGCCTTGCTCACCAAAGTCAGGACCATAAGAGTTTCGAATTAACAAGGCTTGCTTTTCATCGTCAAAACCTACCGCACAAACAGCATGGCCACCTATTCTTAATTCATCTTCTGCTGGCATTGGCATAATAGCGTCTGATGGTAAATTGAATAAACTTTGTGGTACGCTAAAACCAAAAATAACAGGTGTTTGGTTACCTAGCGCATGTTTTACTTCTGTTAAATTGTCATCGATAGATAATTTACAATATTTCGCGGAATTGAATTGCTTAGCTTGAGCAATAGCTTCTTCTGAAGGCTTCATCGCCAATGTTTTTTCGATGAATGAAGCTTTATGTTGAGTAAATTCTGCGGCAACTTTCGCTATCTCTTCTAAAGTGCCCGATCTTATTACATTCATTAGCTGCTCTGGTAAATGGTTTTCCGGATACGGCCAGTATTGGTCACAACAAACGCCTTGGTCTACAAGTACATCAAAGCCATCACTTAAAAATACGCTAACGTTTTCTAATTCTTTGTTTTCTTCAACACGTTCATAATAGTAGATGAACATTGCAGATGCTTCTGCGCTCGCACCTTGATGGCAGTCAAAAGCTTTATTCTCTCTATTTAAGGTAATTTCTACTGCTGCTGAAATTGCGCATCCCGAACAAGAGTTAAGTACACCTTGGTCTATTGCGGGGGTGTTAATTAAATGACGTAAATCAACTTGTGTTTTGCTATGAGGGCTCCAAGTGTTGGATACACATTGATGCTGGTATAAGGGATCTGCCTGGCAGTTTACATTAGGTACTACCTTGTGTGAATAAAGGTGCTGCATTTCAACTCCATGTTATTAATTTTAGTACAAGCAAGTAAATGAAACGGGATTGTTCTGACAATGACAGCCTATTGTTATTTTTACTTGTTGAGTTTTTCTTATTCCGCAGATTATAAAAAAAAATCCATATCATCAACCTTGATGATATGGATTTTTCTGAGTAACAAAATCATGTTTGATTTTTTGTACCATTATCTTAGTTTTTAAAGATAAAGTGTCGAGTTAAGTTGTGCTGTTGTGCCAGCGCTCGAACTTCTTCAATATTTGTTTCGATAGTTAACATAGCAAATATTTTGAAAAGCATGGCTAACTCAAATGTTGTTATGTCATCTTTCGGCTTAAATTCATCTGCTACTCGTTCGATAAGCGTAGCTCTCGTAGATTCGACTTCTGCTTGATGGTCTTTTTCCCGTAACATATCAAATATATTCATGTAATCTTCCTCTTAAAGTGACCGAAACATAGCTTCAGTCACTTTTTTATTATTCCAAAGAGCCTTCGGCAGCAACTTCTGCGTAAGGGCGATACTTAATGCGATAAATAAGCATGTAAAATACAGGTACAGCTAACAATATTAAGAAAGTTGCAACAGCAAGGCCGACCATCATTGCTGCTGCCATTGCGGCAAAGAAAGCATCTTGTAGCAATGGAATCATACCCAAAATCGCTGCTATGGCTGTAAGTGATACAGGACGTACCCTAGAGACAGCACCATCAAAAATCGCTTTGTAAGCTTCAGCCCCTTTATCTTGATAGATGGTTATCTGGTCGATAAGAACAATACCGTTACGGCACATCATACCGGTTAAGCTTAGGGCACCAAGTAAGGTCATGAAGGTAAATGGCATATTAAAGGCTAACAATCCTCCGACAACACCAATAATCGATAGTGGAACGACAAACCATATCACCAAACCTTTCTTCCAAGAGTTAAATAGCAGCACGGTTAGAATGAACATCACCAAGTAGCCAGCAGGAATTGACGAGAACACGGCTTGTTTTGCATTAGTGCTTTTTTCATGCTTTCCACCCCATTCCATTTCATAGCCCGCTGGTAATTGAGCTTCAAAAGCCTCAGCATCGGCTAACATTAAGCGACGAACAGACGCTGAAGTTACGTCAGAGGTTACGTCGTAATCAGCCATGATGGTAATGGTACGTTTTCTATCACGACGGAAAATGTAGGCATCTTCGAAAGTACCCTCAAAGCCATCAACAACTTGTGTAATTGGTACAAAGCCTTGTTTTACCGGCGACCAAATATTTAATTCATCTAAGTTAGCTAAATTTACACGCTGGTGCTCAGGCGGGCGAGATACAACTGGAATGACTTTAGTTCCCTCTTTGTATACGCCTAAAGTGCGACCAGAGAAGTTAGCCTTAATGGTTGCATCTAACTGCTTCTTAGTAATGCCTAAGCGTTTACCATTGATTTCATTAAATTGAGGACGAATGACTTTTGAGCGTTCAAACCAGTCATCACGAATAGATTCGGCACCTGGGGCTTTTCGCATTAAGGCTTTGGCTTCCTCACCTAATTGGCGAAGTATCAGAGGATCTGGTCCTGAGATTCTAAGTTCAATAGCACCTGTTGTTTGCGGTCCTACCGAGTAACGTTTAGGTGTTAACGTTAATGTAGGAAAGTGCTCTGGCGCATCTGCACGAAGTTTTTTAATAACTGGAACAACGTCATCAGGAGTGCGAGTTGTTACAATAATATTTGCGTAGTTGTCATATTGCTTTTCGGGCTTGTACGCAAGCATAAAGCGTAAGTGACCGCCACCAACGGCAGCGGTTGTTTGGGTTACTTCTTCATACTGACCTAAGAATTTTTCAAATTCGGTCACTTTTTCTTTCATGGTACGAATGTCTGTACCATAGCCTTCGCGCACGTCTAATTGAAACTGGTTAATCGTTGACGGTGGAAAGAACTCTGGTTTTACCAATTTAAATGAGTTAGCTGAGACTAAAAGCATGGCAATTAATGCTGCGGTAAACACCCACGGATACTTCATACAGATGTTCAATAGCCATTTGAAGCCAACAAAGATCGCGCCACCATATGGGTCGTGACCTTCTTCGCCGTGGCCATCAAACTCACCGTCTTTGTAGAAAACATCACAGAAATAAGGTGTGATAGTGACTGCAGTTACCCAACTTAAAAATAGTGAGATTAATAGTACCCAGAAAAGCGAGCCAACAATTTCACCTGTAGAGTCAGGCGACAGTCCAATTGGTGCGAATGCTAAAATGGCGATAACGGTTGCCGCCAATAATGGGTATTGTGTTTGCTTAACAATGGCAATCATCGAGTCCCATTTGTTTTTGCCTTTTTCCATCCCTATGATCAGGCCTTCCACCACAACTATGGCGTTATCTATCAACATACCCAAGGCGATAATTAAAGCGCCAAGAGAAATACGCTGCAATTGAATGCCATACATGTCCATAAAAATGAACGTACCAGTGATAGTTACAATAAGTACTGCACTGATTAACAGACCCGCTTTACGGCCCATAGTAAACAACAGAGTGAAGAAAATGATTACGCAGGCTTCAAGTAGGTTTTGTAAAAAACCTTTTACTGAATTATCTACACGGGTTGGTTGATCATAAACAAACTCATGCTCGATGCCATGGGGGCGCATTTCTTCTAGTTCCACCAAACGATCTTGAACAGCCTTACCAACATCTACCACATTAACGCCAGGCGCAAACGAGATACCGACACTAATGGCATCTTTACCATTGATAGTGATGTAGTTAGAAGGTTTGTCTATTAATCCTTTGTAAACATTGGCGATATCTGAAAGGTATAAAACAGTTTCCGAACCAGCAGGTGACACGACAATATTTCGTAAGTCATCTAAGTTTTGAAATTCGCCTGTAGGGTAAAAGCGAATAATCTGCTCGCCAATGTGAACATTACCAGCGTCAGAAATCGTGTTTTGAGTAGAAATTGCGTTTGCAAGGTTGTTGAAAGTAATGCCTTGGCTGGAAATCTTGTCGCGGTCTACTTCAATAAAGATTTGCTCTTGTTGCTCGCCTTTAACAGAAACCTTACCAACCCCCGGAACTAAAAGAAGTTCGCGCTTTAATAAGTCGATATAGTCAGCTACTCGGTCGATAGGGTAGCCATCAGAATACACTTGCATCATCATGCCGAATACATCGCCAAAGTCATCATTGATGAATGGCTTACTTGCACCCGCAGGTAAATAACGTTCTGCGTCACCAATTTTGCGTCTTAAGTCATCCCACAATTGCTGTACTTCGTGCTTTTGCGCATCACGAGGTAAGTTGAATTCAACGTAAGAATATCCATTTGATGACCATGAATTGATATAGTCTATTTGCTTAAGGTTTTGCAAAGCAGATTCAATAACGTGAGTGACCTCTTCCTCTACTTGCATAGCAGAGGCACCGGGATACGTGGTAACCACAATAGCATTTTTGATGGTAAAGTCTGGGTCTTCTAATTGACCTAACTTGAAGAAACTATTAACACCAACAAACAGTAGTACTAAGGTGACAATCCAAGCACTAACAGAGTTGTTCATAAAGAACCCTGCTACGCCACCACCAGTGCGCTTTTGAGTGTTAGGAGATACTGCAGTAGACATTTTAAATACCTCGCTGCTTTTTCCACTCTTTTACTTGAGTGTTTTCTAATAACGCGTGAACACCAGCAGCAACAATAGTGTCGCCAGCTTCTAGTCCTTCAATGACTTTAACTCCTTGGTCTGTTAACCCATCAATGGTTACGATTTGTTGGTGAACTCGCATTGTTTCTTGGTCAATTTTCCATACAGCAAATGCTTTGTCTTTTGGATCCGTCGTAGCGGGAGAAAATACTGCTTCTAAAGGAACAAGAGAGTAGGGCGTTAATCCTTTCAGTATTTGATCAAGTTCCATATTAACGCTAGCAGTCATACCAGGTACGACATTAATGCCGCTTGGACGTGGCATTGTTAACACAACTTTATAAGAACGAGATTTAGGATCCGGTGTTTGATCCATTTCTTTAAATGTTGCTCTGTAGACTTGACCTTTGTGTTTAGGAGAAGATGTGAAAGTAATTTGCGGCTGGTACTGTTTCGCTTTACCGCCGCCTTTAACTTGAGACAAAATAGATTCAGGTAGTTGGAAGCTAATGTCTATACCGTCAGCAGCATGTAAACTGACAACAGGTTTAGATAAAGCGACAACTTCACGATTTTCAAAGTAAACTTGAGAGACAATACCGTTAAATGGTGCATATAAAGTCGTATATTTAACGTTATTCTTTGCAGTATCCCATCGAGTTTTCGCTAGTGTTTTATCCGCTAGCGCTAAGTCATATTCTGCTTGAGAAGTTAAATCTAATGCTAGCATCTTTTCTTGTCGTTCGAATGTTTTAACGGCTAGGTCGTATGCGGCTTTTGTTTCATTGACCTTGATTTTAAAATCCGTCGGATCAATTTGCGCGATAACATCGCCTTTTTTTACTTCGTTACCAGGAAGTACATTCATGGCAACAAGTTCACCACTGACACGAAATGAAAGTGCCGACTCATCTGAGGCTGCTACTAGCGCAGGGAAATTCTGGCTATATTGACTTGATGACGAAGTTACCAAGTACATTTCCACTGGACGAATAACTTCGGCTTTTTCTACTTGCTCGTCAGAACCACAACCGCTCATGAGTACTGATAGAACAAGCGATGTCGTACCAATTACTAAAGGCTTAAATTTCATAATCTAGTCTCGCTCTACAAAGGATTAAAAGTTTTGTATAAGGCGAGATTAAAAAGTAATTAACGGCGAAGTTCTGTGTGTATTTGGTACTTGTTTGTGACAATCGTAACTTATACGCACAAAATGTACGCTGGGTAAACGGCTTGTAACACATGGGTTTTGTTGAGGTTTTCTTGTGTTCCGGTGAGAACACATATTTAAATTGAAATGGTTGATTGTCGACTAATAAGTTCAGGTTTGTAACTCGTTTGTGTAGAACCAGGAATAAGATTAGATAGGGCTTTTGAACTCGATTGAAGGTCTTCCTTTGCGAATTTACAGTTATTCAATGCCATTGTTGCCGCCTGAGTTGCCATTGCGGCAATTGGGTATCGCAGTGTCGATAGTTTTGGTCTAAAAAACTGGGCTAATTGGATATCATCGAACCCCAACACGGATACTTGTTCTGGCACTTTAATGCCAGCATCTTCGAGCTCAGAAATAGCGCCTAACGCCATGGCATCATTGTAGACAAATACTGCTGTAAAACGCTTTTCTTGTTCTAGTAATTTTGTCATCGCTTGTTGTCCCCCTAGGTGATCAGGGTGGGAAAAAGCAATTAAGTCTTGGTTAAATTCAATCCCTAAAGCAGACAATGTATCGCAGAACCCTTGTTGCCGTTGTTTAGGATCGTCGATATCAAAATCACTGTTTAACATGGCGATTGAACTGTGCCCTAGTGCATGCAAATGGCGAGCAGCCTGTTCTCCCCCTGCGTAATTGTCTAACCATACACACCGTTCAGTAAAACCTGTTAGATGACGGTTTATGAGTATTAAACTCGGGAGCTGTAGCATATAAGTTACAAGCTCATCGTCGGGAATTTTCTTACTGTGCATCACGATTGCCTGGCATCGCCTTTCTTGGAGCAAGCGCAAAGCATTTCGCTCTCCATCGGCTGTTTCACCGCAAGTGTTGATAAGAAGTTGTCTATTTTGCTTCTTCGCGACTAAATCAACACCATCGGCAAGCGCAGCGAAAAATGGGTCTGCCACTTGCGGGATTATAACGCCAATCGCTGTGTCTTGCTTATTCACTAATGCTCGAGCGTTAGCATTGGGTTTATAACCCATTGCCGCCATGACTTGTTTCACTTTTTCTCTAGTTTCTTTGCCTACTTTCGGGCCATCGTTGACGACACGAGAAACAGTTGCGACTGAAACATTAGCCGCTTTTGCGATATCTTTAATAGTGGTCATATAGCAAGAGATTTATTAGATAATTGGTTGCGTATTATTACGTTATTTATATTTAGATTCAGCTTTAAGAAAACGCGAAAAGCAGTCTACACCATATGAGCTTATTACGAGCATAAGCCTTGTTTAACGATAGTGCATGAAAAGGGGGCGGTTATGCAAGACTATTTTTTGGGATAAATTTTAGCTTGAACGAAGAAGGGTAAACGTTTACCCTTGTGCCATCAATAAAGTATGAGAACCAATATGACAGCATTTGAACCTACGGAGCATCCTCATCGCAGGTATAATCCGTTAACGGGTGATTGGGTTTTAGTTTCGCCTCATCGCGCAAAACGTCCTTGGCAAGGCCAGCAAGAAGAAGTGGTTAGGCCTGATACCGTTGCTCATGACCCTAGTTGTTATCTGTGTAAAGGAAATACCCGGGTCAATGGTGAAATAAACCCTGACTATGACTCTACTTTTGTTTTTACCAATGATTTTGCAGCGTTAAATGAACAGACGCCTGATTATGAAGAAAGTGATCCTCTTTTTTCACTAAAGGCTGAGCGCGGTACCAGTAGAGTGATTTGCTTTTCGCCAGATCATTCTCGCTCTTTACCTCTGTTATCTAACCAAGAGATCAAGGCTGTGGTTGATACTTGGCAGGAGCAATGCGCGGATTTAGGTCAAAAATACCAATGGGTTCAGGTGTTTGAAAATAAAGGTGCGGTTATGGGGTGCTCTAACCCTCACCCGCATGGCCAAATTTGGGCACAAAACCAATTGCCGACTCTTGCAGATAAAAAACAGCAAAAATTAAGTGAATACTTTGAAAAGCACAGTAATTCATTATTACTTGATTACGCAATGCGTGAAAGTGACAAGCAAGAGCGTGTTGTTGTTGAAAATGCATCGTGGTTAGTCTGTGTTCCATACTGGGCAGCTTGGCCTTATGAAACTTTGTTACTGCCTAAATTTAGTGTTACTCGCATGACAGAGTTAACCGAAGAACAAAAGTCTAGCCTGGCAGATATTGTTCGTCAGATAACGATTAAATATGACAACTTATTCTGTTGTTCATTCCCGTACTCTATGGGCTGGCATGGTGCACCTTATGATGACAAGCAGCACCCCGAATGGCAATTACATGCGCAGTTCTTTCCGCCTTTACTGCGCTCAGCCAGCGTAAAGAAATTTATGGTGGGTTACGAAATGCTTGCAGAAGCACAACGTGACTTAACACCAGAGCAAGCCGCGGAGCGACTTAAAGGATTAAGTGACACTCACTATTTAGCATCGGAGACTCAGTCATGACATTTAAAGCAATTGTCGAAAAGGCCTTTGTTGAACATTTTCAAGAACAGGCTGCTTTAGTCGTAAAAGCACCTGGCCGCGTTAATTTGATCGGCGAGCATACCGACTATAACGATGGCTTTGTATTTCCTTGTGCTATTGAGTTTGGTACCTATGTTGGTGTGAGAAAGCGTAACGACAATAAAGTACGCGTATTAGCAATTGATTATCAAAATCAAATTGATCAGTTCTCTCTGGACCAGCGCATTGATGCACTCCATGATAAAACCTGGGCTAATTATATCCGAGGTGTTGTTGTGGAGTTGCTCAATGCTGGTTATGAAATACCTGGTTTTGATATGGCTATTACCGGTAACGTCCCACAAGGCGCTGGCTTAAGCTCGTCCGCGTCTTTGGAAGTAGGTGTTACACAAGCACTTAGTCATTTATTCGAGCTAAATATCAGCTTGATTGATAGCGCCCTGATTAGCCAAGCAGCAGAAAATAATTTTGTTGGCTGTGCCTGTGGAATCATGGATCAGTTGATATCAGCTTGTGGTCAGACGAATCATTCGCTATTAATCGATTGTCGAACATTAGATGTAGAGCCAGTTTCTTTACCTGAAGATAGCGCGATTTTGATGGTTAACTCTAATGTGAAGCGTGGGCTCGTTGATAGCCACTACAATGAAAGAAGACAACAGTGTGAAGCTGCCGCCGAAGCGTTTTCAGTTCCTTATTTACGAGATTTATCAATTGAACAATTTGAAGCGGGTAAAAGCACTTTAGAGCCAATGGTCGCAAAACGTGCAGAACATGTTGTTTATGAAAACCAACGTACACTTGATATGAAATCGGCTTGTCAACAGCAAGATATGGTAAAAATTCATCAGCTAATGAAAGAAAGCCACCATTCTATGCGCGACTTATTTGAGATCACCACACCTGAAATAGATGCTCTTGTTGGTATTATTTCAGATGTTATTGGTGAAAGAGGTGGTGTACGAATGACAGGCGGAGGCTTTGGTGGTTGCGTAGTTGCACTGATCCCAAAAACACTTGTGACTGAAGTCGTTCAAGCGGTTGAAGATAACTATAAAAAACGATCTGGGCTGGTAGCTGATTGTTATTTAAGTGAGCCTGCTCAAGGTGTTACTTTATTGTAATAACTAAACTTATCGTTTCTAATCATTCTATTTTCATTAATATACTAGGCGTCATCTTTACATTTATGTCGCCTAGTACTCTTAAATCCTTTGATATTCCTAATAAATAACTTATTTATTTCATAATTTAACGTCCCACATGTTGCTGTAGCATGTCCAATTTTTAAACCTTCAACATTTCTTAAGTAACTGAAATGTAATCACTATTGTAATTTCCATTCATTTCTATTTTTCTACATTCATTTAATTGTCATTTTAAGTTAATTAAATGTTAACAAAATGTTGACTTTGTGTTGTAGTTGTATTTATAGTCAGCTCGCCATTTTGTTTGTATACAGTATAAAGTTGCGATAAGGGGAGCAACATATCGCGATAATCTACGGTAACAATCAGAGTTAACTGTTAAAAGAATACAAAATCAGTTAGTGGCAAATCTGGTAACACTTTGCGTGTTATGTCGGTCCCAATTGAAGGAAAAATACAGTGCATAAATACCCTATAAAAAAGTTAGCCCTTGCAACGGCTATCACTGTTTCATTTTCATCTTACGCACAGAATGTTGACTTTTTAAAGCAACAAGTTGTATTTGAAAGTGAAATTCCAGGAACAAATCAAAACACTTTTAAAACCCCACAAGACAAGCAAACTAAACTTATTACTCAAACTGTTGAGTTAAGTGAATCGATTAACAAAGGTATTCATCAAGGTGATGTTTTACACTTTAATCTTGATGGTCGCTTTATTCAGGTTGAAATAACAGATGTTAAACAAGTAGATCATAGAACAACTCACATTAATGGTCGCAACTACCGAGATGGCATTACCTTATCAATGGTAAAGCTAGATGGTCGTTATAGCGCGAAAATTATGACCGAAGATGCAGGCTACTTGCTATCGCATACAAAAGGTAGCACTTATAAATTAAGCAAGTTTATAGATGACGGACAACCAGTAGATAGTGAACATAAGCACAACGAAAATAGAAGTTCATTAACCCCAGTTTTAAACGCTAAAAAAGTCGATGGTTGGGCAGCACTAAAAGATGGCTTAATGGCTGTTTCAACGTCTGAAGTTACTGTTGTTGTTGCTTATACCGCTAAATTGGCGGCCGAAGTTGGTGATGTGCCAGCTTACTTAGCGTTGATGGAAAAAGACACCAATGATAGTTATAGCGCTAGTGGTATTAACGCGACGGTTAATATAGTTCATTCATACCAAACTGGCTACATATCAACGGGCGATATGTCTGAAGATAACGAAGCGTTACTTAACGAAGATACCAGTGACTGGTTGGGAACACCTAACGTATTAAAACCTAATGGCTATGGTGTTGAACTAAAAAGCAAACGTGATCAATACCAAGCCGATGTAATGGTATTTTTAGCCGATGACGATGCCGCTTCTCCTTGGGCTGGCTGGGCAGGCCAGATAGGTACAGACGCAGAAAGCGCTTTGTTCACATTAAGTAGCTGGGGTACTTTTAAAAATACATTTGCTCATGAACTAGGCCACTTATTTGGTGTACGTCATGACAACGATGGTACGACTACGCCATTTGCATATGGACACGGTTATTGTAACCCTGCGAAAACATGGCACACCATTATGGCAATTACCGACTGCGGTACGCGCAAAAATGTTTGGTCAAATCCAAACATGACTTACGATGGTGAAGCGGGTGGTACAGCTGCCACTAGTGATTCGGCTCGTGTTCATAATGAGCGTGTAGGTACTATGGCAGCGTTCCGTACAAGCTCACACAATGCACCCTCAGCGTCGATTTCTCAAGTAAATACCAACGCAGGTAGCTTAACTGCTTCCTTTGTTGGTCAAGCAAATGATAGTGATGGCTCAATTGCGTCAACGCTGTGGGACTTTGGTGATGGAGTCTACGATGAAACGCCTTATGCACAAGGCACAAACGTGAGTCACACATACAAATTCCCTGGAACGTATACCGTTCGCTTTACTGCAACAGACAATCAAGGTTTGATCCACTCTGTTACTCAGCAAGTAACGGTGACAGCAGCGGCAGGCTCAACTTACTGTGCCGTAAAAGGATTAAATGCGCGTTATCAACACACTGGTGTTGTTGGCATTAATGGTTTAGCGCATGAAACGGGCAGAAGACAGTACAGCGATCACACAGGGTTAACAGCTTTCGATGTTTATGCTGGTACTGAAACGGGTATTTCGATGGAGCAGCATACGCGCGGCTCAGACTTCGGCCCTTATTCCGCTTATTGGGCGGTATATGTTGATTTAAACCAAAACAAAACGTTTGAAGCGAATGAATTGCTTCACTTCTCTGAGCCTCGTAACGATAGTTCACGCGAAGCAACGTTGGGTAACTTAAACATTCCAAGTTCTGCACTAGCAGGTACTACTCGCATGCGTGTAATTCAGTCGAATACTTTACGTAGCGGTGAAACTGAACTAGGTGCATGTGGCGACTTTACTTTTGGTGAAGCTGAAGATTACAGCATTAATATTATTAAAGAGGATAACCCAGCAGATTTCGACTTTAACGTATCTTCCGATGGTGCGGTAAGCTTTATTGATGGCTCTAACGCTGGCAACATCGCTTCAGTAGAGTGGGACTTTGGCGATGGCTTATATAGCGCGTCTAGCACAAGTACGTCGTTTAACCCTAATCACACTTATTCGTTTAGTGGTAACTACACGGTAACACTAAAAGTAACGTTGACTAATGGTCAAACATATACACAAAGCAAAACGATTACTGTTACTAAGCCGGCGAATCAAGATTATTGTCGGGCATACGCAGGTCAGCCAGCATATCAATTCACTAAAAACCTGACATTAAACGGTACGAGTATTGATTCTGGTTCCACTAACTACTCTGATCATACTGCTACTGTGTTAGGTGCCGTCCGTGGTGACAATATCATCTCGGTGCAGCAGGGTGCTACAGGATCTGAGTCTTCATATACAGCAAATTGGCGTGTTTACATCGACTACAACAAAAATGGTAAATTTGAAGACACTGAAAGTGCATGGTACTGGACAGGAGCTAACACATCTGCCGCGATTGAAAGACCTTTCACTATTCCGTCAACTGCGCAAACTGGTGAAACTAGAATGCGTGTTATTCAAAGCTTCGAAGATGTTACTAACCCGTGTGGTTTCCCTCGTTGGGGTGAAGTTGAAGACTTTACTGTAGACATTCAAGCGAGTAACCCAGCAGAATTCACTGCGAATGTGCAAGCGAATAACTTAACTGTTAGCTTTAATGATGGTGCATCTGAGCCAAGTAATAATATTGCGTCTGTTGAGTATGACTTTGGTGACGGTGCGGTGAACTCGAATAGCACGAGTACACAACAAGACCCTAGCCACACTTACCTTTATTCGGGCAACTACACTGTTCGTTTAAAAGTAACGTTAAACAGCGGCGTTAGCTTTATTCAAGAAAAAGACATTACTGTAACAGGTGATGCCTACTGCTACGCATATGGCAAGTCTAATACTCAGTGGACCAGCAACGTTCGCGTAGGTACGATTAATCAAGCTTCAAGTGCAAGCCCGTTCAGTTACTTTGACAACGCTGGCTTCTCATTCAAGAAAGGTGAAGCAACTGAAATCGGCGTTAAGCACGGTTCAAATGGTCCTTACTTAGCAAACTGGGCTGTGTATATTGACCTAAATAACAACAAGAGTTTTGATGATGCTGGCGAATTAGTGTTAAGCACTGCGGCAACAACTTTTGATGAAGTTATTGGTTCGGTTACTGTTCCTGCAACAGCTACGGAAGGCGCGACTAGAATGCGTGTGATTCAGTCTTATGAGTTAGACAACGGATCATTGCCTGCGTGTAACAATGTAGAGTGGGGTGAAATTGAAGATTACGCCGTTACCATTACGGGTGACGGTGGCGTTACTCAACCTTCTTCTGACTTAGAAAACGGTGTCACTAAAACAGGTATTTCTGTATTAGCTGGTGAAGCGAAAACCTATACATTTGCAGTGCCTGCGGGCGCTACAGATGTGAAAGTTGTCATGGGTGCTGGCACTGGTGACCCAGACCTTTACGTGAAGTTTAATGATGAAAACACACAATCAAACTGGGATTGTCGTCCATATACGGGTGGTAATCGTGATGAGATATGTGACAGCGATAAATTAACACAAGCTGATGGAACTTATTACGTAACAGTTAAAGGCTGGACCGCTTCTGACAACGTTACTTTAACGGGTACTTACACAGCAAATGATCCGACAGATCCAACTGACCCTGTTGATCCTAATCCGACAAATGCGTGTGACACTAAGGCTCCGGTAACACGTGGTAATCTAACCGACGCAGAAGCTGTTTGTTTAGGTAGCGCTACTGTTTATATGGCCATTGGCGTTCCAGCTGGTTCGACAAAACTAACGATTAAAACCTCTGGTGGTGACGGTGATGCTAGCATTTACCAACACTCAGGTGGCTGGCCAAGTACTTCGTACAATGAAAATACGGCGTCAACGGCTAACAGCAGTGAAGAAACCATTGTTATCAACAATCCAAACTCTGGCTGGCACTATTTCATGGTAACTGGCCAAGGTACAGGTACAGAGTTCGTCGTAGATTACGAGTAAATCTAGTGTTGTACTAGACAAACCGCTAAGATTTAAAGGCCAGCTAGATGCTGGCCTTATTTATCGTGACTATTCGAGTTTAAAGCGACCTACTACCTGATTTACTTCATCGCTATTCTTTTTAAGCTCTGCACTTGCATAAGAAAGTCCTTCTGTCATGCTTAGTGCTTCGTTTGTCATATCTGCTAGCTCAGACACTCGTAAATTAACTTCGTTAGCGGCATCCGATTGCTGCTCTGTAGCTCTGGCTATCTGTGAGTTCATTTCAGAAATCACGCGCATCAATTCATCTATTTGGGAAAGTGCTTTATCTGCTTCGGCGGCACTTTGTACCGTCTTTTTAGACACCTTTTGGCTATTGATAACCGCTTCTACGGCTTGCTGCGCTCCTTGCTGTAATTTAGATATCATATCTTGAATTTCATCGGTGCTTTGGCCCGTTCTACTGGCGAGTGTTCTAACTTCATCAGCAACAACAGCAAAGCCTCGCCCTTGTTCACCTGCTCTTGCCGCTTCTATTGCAGCATTTAACGCCAGTAAGTTGGTTTGTTCAGCTATACCGCGAATAACGTCTAAAACCGCACCAATGTTCTGTGACTCTGTGGCTAGTTCATTTATCTTGGTGCTCACTTCATCAATATCTGCAGACAAGTGCTCTATCTCAGAAATGGTTTCCGAAACAATCACCTTGCCAGACGAGGTATTTTTCTGGGCATCTTTGGCTGCTTGCTCGGCGGAGTCGGCATTCGTGCTAACTTCTTTGATGTTGGCTGTCATCTGCTCCATGGCAGCGGCTACCTGAGTCGTGTTGTCGCTTTGTGCTTCAATAAACTCTTTACTGGATAGACTCGTCTCCGCGACAACATTGGCATTTTCCAAGGTTTGCTGAGCGTTGTGTGAAACTTCTTTAAGAGACTCTCGCATTTTGCTTGCAAACAGATTGTAAGAGTTACTGAGTTTTGCAATAGCATCATTGCCTTCTTTCGACAGTTCCTTGGTCAGATCACCGTCGCCTTCGGCAATATTCTCCATCAATTCATAGGCCTGTCTAGCCGGCACAATGATACTTTTGCCAACAAAATAAATAATTGAGATTAATACCGTGAGTATTCCAACGGATATCAGTAGCAGCAGGTTTCGATGCTGGGCAAAAATTTTATCCACGTTATCAATGTACACGCCGGTACCAACTATCCAGTTCCATGGCTTGAACTGTTGTACGTAGGAAATTTTATCGACTGGTTTTTCTGCTCCTGGCTTGGGCCATTTGTAGGGAACAAAACCACTGCCTGAAGCGCGGACAACATTGACCATTTCAACAAACAGAGCAACACCATCTGGATCTTTGACACCTGCAATTGATTTACCATTTAAGTCAGGCTTAAAGGGATGCATAATCATGTTTGGTTTATTATCGTTAATCCATACGTAGTTTTTTCCTTCGTAACGGTAGTTTTCAAGTATTTGGATAACCGCTAATTTTGCTTGTTGTTCTGTTAGTTGGCCGCTTTGAACTTGCTGGTAATGAAATTCGATTATGCTGATCGCACCTTGAACTATTTTTTCTACTTTTTCTTTTTGTTGGTCAAATAAGGCTGTTTTTTCCAAATACAGCGCTAAGCTTGATAGCGCCAAAAGACCCAAAAAAACGATAGATATGATAATGTTGAGTCTCGTTTTTATGCGAAATGTTCTTAGATTAATCATATAAAACCTGCAGTGTTAAGCCTGTCACTAACGTTAAAGTATAGTGACAAATTCACGAAATAATTCTCTGAAAGCAAACTTCTTATCCCACAGGGAAGTACAAGCGTAATAACTGCCATTATTTTGATACAGCGCAAGAAAATGTTATTTTGTGTAAATCTAAATGATAATGAGTTGCAATTACGTTATCGGTGTGTACAATAGCGGCGTTTTTTCGCTGTAGACAAATTTATTGGACATCTCATGTTAAAAAGAAAACTCTCCGTAGCCATTTCTCTCGCACTTTTTTCTCTTGCCCATCAAGCCAGTGCAAACGATTCAGATATCGAAGTTATTGAAGTTAAGGGTACTTATTTCAACGACTACAAGGTAGACAATGCTTCGGGTGCAATGCGTACAGATGCATCACTACTAGAAACGCCACAAGCCGTTACAGTAATTACAGAAACTATTATTGATGAACAATTAGCGACAACACTTGGTGAAGTACTTAGCAACGATGCGAGTTTATCGCCAGGTTCAACGCAACGAAATCGCGAGGTATTTAGTTCTCGTGGTTTTACTTTAAGCTCTTCAAATGGCTATTTACGAGATGGTCATCAACATTGGTCACACTACCAACAGCCAATCGAAACTTTATCGCGAGTAGAGGTTATTAAAGGTCCATCAAGTTTACTATACGGTCAGTCGGCACCGGGCGGCTTAATTAACATGGTAACTAAGCAACCAACTGAGAAAACCTTGTTCGATTTTGGTGCCGATACGGATCAAAACGGCTCGACTCGATTTATGTTAGATGCTGGTGGTCAAATTGTAGAAGACTTCAACTATCGTGGTGTTTTAGTAAAGCAAGACGTTAAATACGATAGAGAATATCAAAATGGTGAAGAGCGTGAGCGCGATCGCTTTTTAGGCTCGATTGTTTTTGATTATCACATTTCAGATGACCTTAGCGTTAATTTTTACTATGACCAAACTAACGACAAAGCTGGCTTAGATACAGGCGCATGGTTAGACAGCAATGGTGAAGTCATTGGTGATGAAAAGACAATATATGACTTCTCTTGGGCGTTTACCGATATCAAAGTTAACAATATTGGTGGTAAGTTAAGTTACGACATTAGTAACGATTGGCAGGTAAAAGTTGGCTATAACGAGCAAACGTTTGAACGCCAACGATTTGAATCTTCACCTAAAAAACCAAGTGACTATGAATTAGGTGATAGCTATACATCAAAACCATACGATAGATTTGACGATTGGCAATTTAAAACGGCTTTTGTTGATTTTACTGGAGAACTATCGTTTGGTGGTGTTAACCATCAAATTCTTGTTGGCGCTAACCAGTTAGATTATTACTACGGTCAGTTAAGAACATTAGGTGACCCAATCGAATACACGCCTGGTCAGATAGAGCCTGGCAAGCCTGATATTAGTTACAAAACCGACGACACACTTTATACAAGTGAGTACGATTACTATGGTGTTTACTTTCAAGACTTAGTGACCTTTAACGACCAATGGCAAGTAGCCTTTGGTGGCCGTTTCGACAAGCAAAACAAAGAAAACGCAGACAGTGATTCGTTCGTACCAAAGTTTGGTGTACTTTATCACCCAATCGATGATGCAACCGTTTACGTCAATTACTCTGAAGGATTCGAGCCAGCTTCAAGTGAAACCCTAAACGATGAAACAGACAGAAACCATGGTATGGCGTTAGATGCTGTTACGTCTAAGCAAATTGAAATTGGTGGTAAATGGCAGGTTTCAGACCGTCTATTGGTGGAAACGGCGATTTTTGATATCGAAAAATCGGGTGCCTTAGTTACCGAAGAGCTTGAAGGCGATCCAAACTTTGACACTATTACTACGCAAGCAGGGCTTCAAGTTCACAAGGGCTTTGAATTGTCTGCTCAAGGTGCAGTAACTGATCGTTTATTTGTGATGGCTTCAACAATGTACCTCGATGCTGAATATGAGAAAGATGATAGCTATCAAGGAAAAACACCCGTTGATGCGCCAAAATGGTCTGCGTCAGTGTGGAGTCGTTATGAGTTGACAGAAAAGTTAGCCTTAAATGCTGGTGTATTTTATCAAGGTGATCGTTATGCAGATAGCAACAACACCGTAGAAAAAGACGCTTATACACGCGTTGATTTTGGTGCAACGTACAAAACTAAAGTATCAGGTGTAAGCGTTGATTACCGTTTTAATATCGAGAATGTATTTGATACTGATTACCTTGCTGGTGGTGGCACAAACAATGTCACCATAGGTGGCGAGCGTATGGCACGTTTTGAGGTTAAAACATCGTTTTAAGTAGAGCAGGGGGCTCACTATCTTCTTAATGGCTAACCTTCTAGTTAGCCATATTAAGGACGAAACCAAAAGGGCAAGCCAGCACAGAAACGTGCTGGTTTTTTGGTATTAAATATAGGTAGCAAGTACTGGTAATCCGGTGCCAGTTACTCGGAAAAGTAAACATTAATAAAAACAAAAGTGTAAAAATATGAACGTGAGAAAAGTCTTTTTTTGGTTTCACCTGCTTATTGGTTGCAGCGCAGCTATTTTCATCTTCTTGATGTCAATTACAGGTGTAGCCTTAACTTATGAGCGACAAATGATCCAATCGGGTGTCCATGCCGATTACCCTCAGCCGCCGCATGAAGATGCAGAAAAGAAAGCGATTGATGAATTGTTAGTTATCGCTAAAGGCTACAAAACAAAAAAAGCCGCTGAGATAATAGTAGAAAATGTCGATAATGCGCCTGTGCTTGTTAAAGATGGTAGAAAAACGGTTGCTTACTTAAACCCATATACTGGTGAAGAAATGACGGAGCCTGGTGTGGCAACTAAGCAGTTTTTTCGCAAGCTTCGCGCTTTTCATCGCTGGTTAACATTGGACGGCTCTTTTAGTGAAAATGGCAGGTTAGTGAATGGTATTGCCAATGTTATTTTTATTCTATTAGTATTAACAGGCATGTATTTGTGGCTACCTAAACGTTTTAATAAGCGTTCATTTAAACAAGGTTTAACCCTTAATAAATCACACCCGAATAAAACGGCTCGAAATTATCAATGGCATAATGTCTTTGGCATTTATATGGCGCCAGTACTGTTTATTATTGTTGTTACTGCCGTGTTCTTTTCTTTCAAATGGCCAGGTCAAACGCTGAAAGAGTATGTGTCAACCGAGTCAACTTCGCTGAGTAAACCTAAAGAGGCCGTAGCGAACTTAATAGATACACAGCTAACGAAAGAGCAACAGCTGGCAATTGTTAAAGGGCAGTATCCAGAATGGCGCACTATTCGCTTTTCTTTGCCAGCAGCAGTCACGCAGACTTATCATTTCCATATTGACTATGGGACTGGTGGCGAGCCGCAAAAGCGAGAGTCTGTTGCAATCGATGCAGTCACAGGAAAAGTTCTTGAAACAGTAACTTTCGAACAATATTCGGCGTATCGAAAAATTAGAAGCTATATACGCTTTTTACATACCGGTGAAGTTTACGGTTTAACGGGGCAAACCTTAGCCGGTATTGCGTCTCTTTTAGCCTGTATTTTAGTGTATACAGGTATCATGTTGTCATGGGTACGATGGAAGAATTCTCGAGCACGTAAAATAGCAAACTTGTCCAAAGCAGAAGTTATATAAACCATACTAAATATAGGGTTATAAACAAGGGGTTAGCTAAAAACTAACCTCTTTTTCATATTCTTTAGAAGCATAAATAGGTATCTTTGATTTCCTTATTTATTCCTTATTTGCTTAATTTCGCTGGAAAGCTAGGCACTTAAACACTTAGCTGGTCTAATTACCTTCCTATAACAAGCTATTAACCTTGACAATCCGTTAATCTAGTCCAATATAGCTATATAGCAAAGAGAATAAGAAGTACTAACGCAAGCCATAATGATATTATATTCGGACGGTGAAACGCTCTCACCGGGAGATTATCTAAAAGCAGACCGCACAAAATACCGCGAATTACGTAATTTATTAAACGTAGCTCAGGCTAGTTTACGTAAGCTCGTGGAAACTTCAGAAACGTTAAAAGATAAAGCACTTCAACAAGAAAATGCCGAAGGCTGGGAAAACTTGAGGTTGGCTTGTGAAGCTGCATTGAAAGATCAGTCTCGCGATATCGAAATTTTTTGTTGGTGGTTAGCGTCGCTGGCCTACAAACGAAATGATCTTTCGCTACTTGAACAAGGCTTAGAAGACTTTGTTTACGCTGTAACTACGCTAAAAGAAGATATTCATCCGCAACTTCCAGAGAAAAAGTTGGCAGGCTTGGAAGAAAACGAAGCGAAGAAGAAACAATGTGACAATCAAACCAAGCCACTTGAGCAATTAATTGGCGACAACCCGAATAGCGGTTTACTCAGTATCCCATTAATGGCGTTTCCATTTCTTGATGATTTCGCGTTAAGAAATTACCTGTCGGAACAAAAAGCCGGAAATTTAGAATCGGTTAAAGCTGAATTCGCAGCAAGTTTAACCAGTCGCCAAGGTGAATTAAAAGAACGCTACGATCGCATTATTGCCATCGATGCTAGCTTGGAGAAACTGCAAGAACATATTAACAATTACCGCTACCAGGTAAGTGTTGAAATGCCCGCTGGTAATAAACTTCAGCCTTTGGGTTTTACTTTTGTTCGCGACAACATCAAGCAAATTAAAAGTATGTTCTTATACTTTTACCCTCAACTTGAGCAGCAAGAACAAGAGCAACAACAAGCTCCGGTAGAAGAGTCATCGCAAAGCGGGTCTGAAAATCAAAGTCAAGCTGCTGCTCCTGCTCAAATGCAGTCTGCGTCTGTTGCTACAACGCAACCTGCAACGATGATTTCTTCGGCAAATGGTAACTATACGCGTGAAGATGCACTCGCTGACTTAAACCGAATCGCAATATTTTTTAAGAAAACAGAACCTCATAACCCAATCCCGTACTTATTAGCTAGGGCGATAAAGTGGGGCAACATGTCGTTTTCTGAATTGTTAAATGAATTGGTGAGTAAGGATTCACCTGTATTAGCAGAAATTAGCAAACTCACTGGCGTAGATAGCGACATTGGTACATTATTGAATAGCAATGTAACAATGCCAGCAGCAAAAGTGGAACAACCAAAAGTGGAAGCACAGCCAAAGGTGACAGAGGAAGTTAAACCTGCGCCACCAGCAGCAAGTGCCCCGGAACAGAATCAAGCACCACAGCCCACACCTGAAAGTAAATCAGGTAGTTTGTGGTAACTTTTGATAAAAATAAATTAGTAAATAATAAATCGACAACAAGGAGATTATAATGGCTTCAATCTTTATGAGAATTGATGGCAATGACAGCATTAAAGGCGCAGCTACTGTAGTAGACCTAAACAGTAAAAAAGGTTGGTTTGCCATTGATAGTTTGTCTTGGGGTGCAATGCGTGGTGTATCTGTGGATATTGGTAATGCTAATAACCAAGATAACGGTATGGTTGCTCTAGGTGAAATCAGCATTTCTAAAGGTTATGACGGTGCAACTCCTTACCTTTTAACTTACCTATTCCAACCGGGCGCAGAAGGTAAAACAGTTGAATTAGTGATGACTAAGCCATCACGTGACGGTAAAGGTATTGTTCCTTACTTCGTTGTTTCTCTTGAAGAAGCACGTATGTCTAACTTCAGCATTTCAGGTAGCGATGGCGGTCAACCGTCTGAGTCTTTCTCTTTAACTTACACTAAGATTGAACAAATGTTCTTCGTAGAAGACGAAGGTGGTAAGTTAGAAAAAGCTGCTTCTGTTAAATACGATGCAACGAATAACCAGCTAACATCAGCTGCTGACCTGAAATAATAAAAGGGTATAGAACATGGCCTTAAATTCACAACATAAGCGTGTTAGCAAAAACCGCGTAAGTATTACTTACGATGTTGAAACTAACGGCGCATCAGAAAAAAAAGAGCTGCCGTTTGTTTCGGCAGTATTAGGTAACTTCTCAGGTGGTAAAGAAGACCCACGTGACGTAGAAGACCGCGAATTTATTCAAGTAGATCAAGACAACTTTAACGATGTTCTTAGCCGCATTGGTCCTGAGCTATCATTAAAAGTTGATAATGTGATCGAAGAAGATGACAGCCAGTTTGAAGTTAATCTTGATTTCAATTCAATGAAAGACTTCGAACCAGACTCTCTTGTTGAACGCATCGAGCCGCTTAAGAAGCTTTTAGAAACTCGTAATCAATTAAACGAGTTATTAAGTAAAGCTGACCGCTCGCGTGATTTTGAAAAACTACTGAAAGACATTTTACAAAGCGCTGATTCTATCAACGCATTGTCTGATGAGCTTGGTGTTAAAGGAGAAGAGTAATGTCTGAAGAATTAGAACAAAGTGGCGGCGCGGAAGGTGAAAGCCTATCGTTTTTAGATCAGGCGATTAACGCGACAAGCCAAACAGCTCCAGATCGTACTAAAGAACTTTTAACATCGTTAACACAAGAAGCGATGTCAGGAACTGTTACTTGGGATAAAAACCTAACAGATACCATTGCTAATGCTGTTGCTGCGATTGACAAAAAAATGTCTGCGCAACTTTCAGCTATTATGCAGCAAGAGCAATTCAAACAACTTGAAGGTTCTTGGTTAGGCTTACAAAAGCTTATTCGCAATAGCGCTTTAGGTACATCGCAAAAAGTTAAGCTTCTTAATATTTCAAAAGATGAGCTACTTGAGCAATTTGAAGATGCTCCAGCAGTAGATCGCAGCCCGATTTTCAACTCTCTATACCAACATGAATACGGTACAGCGGGTGGTGAACCTTACGGTTTATTAATTGGTGACTACGAGTTCTCTCAAAGTGATGAAGATGTAGCACTACTTCGCTACATGGGTGAAGTTGGCGCAGCAAGTCATGCTCCGTTTATTGCCGCAGCATCACCTGAGATGTTTGAATTAAATAGCTTTACAACGTTTGACGAAGGTAAGCCAATTGCACCAGCATTTGACTCACCTAGCTACGCTTCATGGAACTCTTTCCGTGAAAGTGATGACTCTCGTTACGTTGCGCTAACTATGCCTCGTACTATGGCTCGTATGCCATACGGCGCGAAAGGTAAGTCGATTAAGTCGTTTAATTTTGAAGAGTTGGGCGTAGACAGCGCGGGCAACCCTAAGCCACAAAGCAATGATGAAATCGTATGGTCAAATGCGGCTTATGATCTTGGCTTAAACATGAACAAAGCGTTTGAAGCTTATGGCTGGTGTACTGCTATTCGTGGTATGGACAACGGCGGTAAAGTTGAAGCACTTCCGAACTTAACGTACTTAACAGACTCAGGTGATATTACTCAGCAGTGTCCGACTGAAGTAAACCTTACTGACGAACGCGAGAAAGAGTTAAGTGACTTAGGCTTTATGCCACTTGTTCACTACAAGAATACCGATTACGGCGTATTCCTAGGTGGTCAAACAACGCAAAAACCAAAAGAATACACAGACCCTGATGCAACAAGTAATGCGGCGATCTCTGCGCGTTTACCTTACATCATGGCAAGTAGCCGTATTGCTCACTACCTTAAAGTAATGGGTCGTGACAATATTGGTTCTAACATGGAAGCAGCTGATATTCAGAAGCAAATGAGTGAGTGGATCGCTATGTACACTAACTCTGGTGCTATGGGTAACGAAGAGCGTGCGAAAACGCCTCTAGCTGAAGCGAATATTTCAGTTATTGAGCAACCTGGTCGTCCAGGCGCGTACTCAGCAGTTGCACACTTGCGTCCATGGCTACAAATGGAAGAATTAACAACCTCAGTACGTATGGTTGCTAGCCTTCCAGGCTAATAGATAAAATCCAAAAGGCGCTGCGAATAAGTGGCGCCTTTTTCTTTATCTTTAGTATTCTCTGCAACGTTTAGTTAAGTCTCTGCTCTTTTTGCTTTAGGGTGAATCCGTTTTGAAAAATAATAATGACGCTCAAGCTAAGCAACGCCTAGCGCTTATTGCCCAAGCAAAATATTTAATAGGAGAGATTGATCGTAAAATCAGTGCGCAATTGACAGAGATTATGACCGCGCCTGAATTTGAACAACTAGAATCAAGATGGCGCAGCTTACAAGAGCTGGTCTATTTACCGATAAATTACCAAGCAGCGAAAGTAAAAATTCTCAACATTAGTTGGGCGGAAATTTCACAAGATCTCAATATTGCCTCTTCGGTTAAAAACTCGCGCCTGTATAACTTAATTGCGAATAAAGAGTTTAATACCTTAGGTGGCGAACCTTTTGGTTTGATCACCATAGATCACCAGTTTAGCTTAGATCTTGATTATGAAAATGAGTTTGATGACTTATATACCTTAGAGTTAATCGCGGAACTTGGGGAGCGTAGCCTGTGTCCTTTTATTCTTGATGTCGATGAAAACTTCTTCGGTGCCAAAGGCGAAATGTTTCTGTCTGATTTAGACCGAGTATCCCGTGTATTAACGAGTAATGATTTTGATGGTTGGCATCGCCTTCGCACGTTAAACAATACTCAGTTTATCGGTCTTGTGTTTAACAAGGTTGCGGTGCGAAAGCGTTACCGTGAACACCCCGCTGGTTTTATTTTTAACGAAATTCATAACGAAACTCACTTGTGGGGCAATGCTGCCATGACCTTTATGAAAAATGTCATGTTGGAATTTAATCGCGTACGCTGGTTCGGCTTTTTAAAGTCACGCAAAGTTAATTCATTAGGTGGCAGCACGATAGGCACATTTGCTTTAGCGGGTAATCGCCCTTTAGATAGGCCTTATTTTAGAACGCGTCTGTCGGCGGAAACGGCGACATTTTTGGCACACCAAGGATTTATCAGTGTCTTTTATAATCCGCTAAACGAGAAGTATTTCTTTCAATCGAATAACTCGGTTCGCAGGGAAACCAGCAACGAAAATCGCTTTTTATTGCAAACAACCTTGATGATAAGTCGAATTGCCCATTACCTAAAAGTGCAGTTGAGAACCATGATAGGTTCTTTAATGGAGCCACATGATTGTGAAAACCAACTCAATCATTGGCTTGAACAGTATTGCTCGAACTCCATTGTGTCGGATGAGGCGACATTAGCAAAGATGCCATTGCAAGTTGCCAAGGTAAAAGTGGTTGAAGAAGACGCTAACGAAAGACGCTATAGCTGCAAAATAGATTTAGTGCCGCAATATCAATATGACCGAGTTACCAGCATGGTTAGCTTGTCGACTATGTCAGATTAGGCGTTGACGATGGGATTTTTTAAAGCCTTTTATGCAGAAGAAAATGCTGATGCGTTTGATACCAATATTTTGGCGATTTATCAAAACATTGGCTTAATTTTAAAAACAGAAGCCGCTTATCTAATGGAAGGGGCAGAGCGTCCAAGTCAACGTTCAAACTTTTGCTTTGGCCTGGAAGATATCGCGTTGTTTAGCCGTTTAAATTCAGGCGAACAAATAGCGCTAAGAGTAAAGAATAAACTGGTTCAATTTGAACCAAGGTTAAGCAATATCAGTGTTGAATATATAGAAAACGAGAACACACTAACCAATACGTTACGTTTCTTAATCAGCGCGATACGCAATAACAACGGCAAAGACGAAAAACTGCAGTTAGATACTGATATTGACTTAACAGAAATGAAAGTATTGATAGAGAACGAAAGCCAATATGATGAATAAAATGCTGAAATATTTTGAAGAAGAGCTTTCTGGTATTCGCCAGGGATTAGAAGCTTTTCGTCTTAAATTTCAAAAAGAGGCTGAACTTCTCAACTTGAACAACAAAGGGCAAGAAGACCCCAATGTTACGCGTTTAATCGACAGTTTTGCATGGGTTAGTGCGCAAACGGCACAAGAAATTGATCAATTAAAGTATCGTCATATTGAAGAGTTTATTGAAGTTACTTCGCCAAATTTGTTTAAGCAAATTCCTGCGACTGTTGCCTGCTCTTTTGTTCATAGTCCTGACGATTTTAATAAACCCGTTAAACTAGCAAAAGGCGAAGAGTCCGCTTTTGATGTCAATGGGCAACAAGTTAAGTTTACCCACGCTGTTGATAGTGTGTTAGCGCCTATTTCAATTACTGGCACCAGTTTAGAGCAAACACCGTTTAATCACCCTGTACCTGAAAACATCGACGCTAGAAAGGTGAAGTATTGTTTGCGTATTAAAATGGCACGGGTAAATGAAGAAGTTGATTTTACCAAAGCGTTAGCGGCTGGTTTACATTTACATTTTGACCATTCGCGAACAGGTCGCTGTAATTTAGATGTGATTTTACAATCCCTTTGTCAAATTGCGGTTTCAAGTGACGAGCATCAAATAACACAAACGCTGAATCGAGATAGCTTTACGCCTGTTATTCACGATACGCAAGACGTGTTCTCACCGATAAAAGACAATGAGTTACCCATTAATTTTCAATTGAAAGAATTCTTTACTATTGAAGATAAACGTAACTACGTGCGTGTTTGTCAGGATAACTTAGCTGAATTACCTAAGTGTGAAGAAATTTGCCTTGATCTTTATCTTGATGAATTTGCTCAGAAATTAATGGAAAAAGGCGACATTAACGTTGCTATTAACCGTATTTTGTTAACAAACCTTTTCAAGCAAGTCTCAGAGCCTGTATCTGTGACGCACCAAGAGCTTTCCTATCCAGTTATTGCTGACGCTTCGGTCGGGGCAACAATTGATGTCTATAGTGTTGATGAGTTATACAAAGTTAATAGCATCAACCAAGAACGCATCAAGCCGATTATTGGCAACGAGCACGTTAATTATCAGGATGACTGGTATTGGTCTACTCGTCACAAATTAGGCTCTCATGGTCAGATTAATCATCATGTTGTTTTACCGGTAAATAATGCAGTAGAGCGTGAACCTAATGGCTTTACTGTGTTTGCGGATATTACCTGTAGCAATACCAATTTACATTCACTCATTCATATTGGTAATCAGTTTGTTGCTGATGCTGAAGATGCGCTACCAGGTGAATTTTATATTAACGACGTTAACTTAACGCCTACCAGCACACATGTGCCAGAGCAGCATTATTGGGATTATTTAAAACTTATGTCTTTTAGTTTGTCGAGTATGATAGGCAAACCAGACACTAAAGAAAGACTGATCCAATTCTTAAGGCTGTTTACCTACAACAATGCCAAATACATTGAGCTAGATAGCATTGAATCTATCGACCTTAAAAAGGTCAACGCGCCGTTTTTAGTGGAAGGCCGAATGGTCTTTGTTCCAGGCATAGAGTTAACGCTTACGTTTAATAATGCGGAACAAAATGCAGATTATTATTTATTTTCTCATTTGATTAATCAGTTCTTCGCATCAGTAACATCATTCGATCGCTCGTTTAAACTAAACGTTAACTTTACCCACTTTAACTGGCTGCCAATATCGTTTGAGCCAGTGTTAGGAGTAAGAGCATGCGCCTAGGTAAGCATTTGCTTGATAAAGTTCGTTCATCATTCCAAATGATACGCCTTGCTCGGGTTGTTTCGGGTAAGCCGGTAAAGTACCAACAAGCCTTGTTCTCCGATAATTATCATGAAGAATATTGTCGCTATGAACAACAATCTGACGGGAGTTATGTTGTTGAATCGAAAGATAAAGGCTTATTCGGGGTAAGAGGCGGCTTACCTAATTTTATTTTAGATTGGCTGAAAATTAGTTATCACCGCGGCAATGAAGCTTACTTAACGTTTTTATCTTATTTCGAACAGCGCTTAGTAGAGCTGCGTCATGAAAAAGCTAAGATGCGCTCAGTGGTTTATCGTGCCGAAACGGCATCGAATGAAAAAAGTAGAGAACAATTAGCGAATCAGTACTTCTCTTCGCTTAACTTTGCCCATGACGAATACAACATCATTCCGTCGACTCTACTTAACAGGCATGCTGGCCGCTCTATGACCAGTATCCATCGAATGTTAGGCTTTTATTTTCCTTATCAGTTTGAAATTGAAACTGACGATATCGAGTGGAAGGTGATAGCACCAGAATCGCGTAGTCGCTTAGGTCATACTCAACTGGGGCGGGGGGTTGTGCTTGGACATAAATACCCTCAGTTAAGTCAGCATGTTACCGTCAAAATTATCATTTCAGATGCCGAACAGTTCGAGCTTTTCGCTAATGAAACCACTGAAGCGGCTAAGCAATTAACACAAATCAAAGAAATATGTCAGCAATGTTTTTCTGAGCATGCCTCGATTGACGTTGTTGCTCAGTTTACTGGTATAAGAACCACCCCAAAAGCGTTAACTAAACGAAAGGGGCAAGCAATTACTTTGGGTTGCAATGCGCAATTATTGACGAAAGAAAATAGTCAATTGCAACAAATTAGAAAGCACTAAAGAAAAGGGAATCCTATGTCACAGATATCTATTTCCAAACTGATTAACTACCTCGACAGCAATCTCAAAAATGCCTTGGAATATGCCGCTGCAGACGCCATGAAATCAGAGGTAGGTGCGATTGAAGTTGAACATTGGCTGTTGTCATTGCTACAAGGAAGGGACCCTAAATTAAAACAGTTTTTAGAAGCACAGAAAGTTAACGTTGCCGGTTTTGTTACCGAATTGCAGCAGCGTCTAGCAAAGCTAGATAAAGTACATTCAGGCCAACCAACCATTAGCCCTGATATCATTGAATTAGTGAAATCAGCTTGGTTATTAGCTTCTGTTGAATTTGGTCATAGCGCTGTTTCTGGTCTTCACTTATTACTCGCTACCCAGCAACGTGACAATTTTGGAATTAAAGAAAGAGATTACAAAGCGTTAGAAAAAGTATCGCTTGAAAGCTTAAAAGAAACCATAAAAGGTCTGGCGCAAACGCAAAAATCAGCGGGCGGTGCTTCTGCAGCTGGTGGCGGCGCTCCTCAACAAGTAGTGACTGGTGCGCTTGATAAATACACAGTTAACTTAACTGCAGCAGCTGAAAATGGTGAATTAGATACTATTTCAGGTCGCTCAGAGGAAGTGCGTCAAGCCATAGATATCTTGTGTCGTAAGCGCCAAAATAACCCTATCTTTGTTGGTGAACCAGGTGTTGGTAAAACCGCCGTTGTTGAAGGTTTGGCACAAAAAATTGCCGCGGGTGAAGTACCGCCTATTATCGCTGGCGTTCAAATACATTCGTTAGATTTAGGCTTGTTGCAAGCTGGCGCAAGTGTAAAAGGCGAGTTTGAAAACCGCTTAAAAGATGTCATTAACGAAGTTAAATCATCAGAAGTGCCTATTATTGTCTTTATTGACGAAGCCCATACACTTATTGGCGCGGGTGGCGCTGAAGGTCAAAACGATGCGGCAAACTTATTAAAACCAGCTTTAGCGCGTGGTGAATTTAGAACGATTGCCGCGACAACATGGGAAGAATACAAGAAGTACTTCGAGAAAGATCCAGCGTTAACGCGTCGCTTCCAAGTGGTGAAAATCGACGAACCAAACAGTGAAGACGCATTGCAAATGCTTCGTGGTGTTGCCACTTCATTAAAGAAACATCATAAAGTATTTATTACCGAAGCAGCGCTAGAGTCTGCGGTTAATTTGTCTATTCGATATCTGCCTAGTCGCAAATTACCAGATAAAGCTATCAGTATTTTAGATACTGCCTGCGCGCGTATCGCGTTAACACAAAGTGCTACACCGACAAGCATTGAAGCAACTAAGCAAGCCATTCGTTATTTGGATAATGAAATAGAATCGCTATCAAAAGAAGATTCAATGTTAAGTAATCAAGCCGACGTAATCGTTGAAAAGCAAGCTAAAAAAGCAGGCTATGAAACAGAACTTGATCAGTTAAACGAGCAATGGGAAAAGGAAAAAGCTTTAGTTGAGCAGCTAGCAGAAATTCAGCATAAAGCCGATGCTGGTGATTTAGAAGGAACAAAAGATTTTTCTTCACTACTTGACCAATTAAAAGAATTGCAAGGTGAGCAACCAATGGTACATGCCATTGTCGATGAACAAACCATTGCCGAAGTTATCGGTGCGTGGACAGGCATTCCAATTGGCAACTTATTAAAAGACGAAGTAAACAAATTACTTCACCTAGAAGATTCATTACATACGCGAATTATTGGTCAAAGCCATGCCATGATAGAGCTTGCCAAGAGTATTCGCGTTTCGCGTGCAGGCCTAACAGACAAGCGTAAGCCGGTGGGCGTCTTTTTAATGTGTGGCCCAAGTGGTGTTGGTAAGTCAGAAACTGCTCTATCGTTAGCTGAACTACTTTACGGTGGTGAGCAAGATATGACTGTTATCAACATGACAGAATTTAAAGAAGCACATAAAGTGTCTCAATTACTTGGCTCTCCAGCAGGTTACGTGGGATATGGTAAAGGTGGCGTATTAACTGAAGCTATTCGTCGTAACCCTTATTGTGTGTTATTGCTAGATGAAGTGGAAAAAGCGCATCCAAGTGTCCACGACTTGTTCTATCAAATCTTTGATAAAGGCTGTATTCAAGACAGTGAAGGTCGCAACATTGATTTTCGTAATACCTTAATCATTATGACTTCTAACGCTGCAGATAGCGCTATTGTTGACGTGTGTGAGCAGTCTGATGAGCGTCCAGAAATTGTCGATTTAGTTGACCAAATTCGCCCTGCACTAGGGGAATATTTCAAGCCTGCGTTCTTAGGACGTACTAGCATTATTCCTTACTACCCGTTAAATGAAGATGAGTTAGCACAAATTTGTGGCATTTCTCTGAAACGCGTTGCCAATAAATTAGATGAAACTTATGGCGCGACCTTTGATTACGATGAGAATTTTGTTAATTATGTAGTAAACAAAGGTAATGAACCTACCATTGGTGGTCGTGCGATTGAGCAAATTGTGAACCGCCACCTAATGCCTAAACTAGCAAACCAATGTATTGAGCGCATTAGTGAAGGTTTACCCATTACCAAAGTAACGGTAACAGGTAGCGAGGATGGCAATAGTTTTGAGTTGTCAGTTGAATAAGAACAGTAAAATAAAAGCTAAAGGCTTCAAAGCTGGTTTAGCAGCACTCTTATTGAGTGTTGCTAGCTTTAGCTATGGTGAAGATGTCGTTCAGTTAGCGACTCACGATGTTTACCCACATCATTATGTTGAAAATGATGAGGTAAAAGGCTTAGTGATCAGACAAATGCAATGTGCCTTTAATCGTATGGAAACACCTTATCGTGCAGAATTCGGTGGCTGGGTTGATGATGAACTTAGGTTGAGAACGGGAAAGATAGACGGTGTTTTTGCCGTTGCCATGAGCGATACCCGCAAACAATATGGTGAGTTGTCGATTCCGTTAGCGACGAAGAAATTGTATTGGTATTTTTCTGGTACAAAATTAGATGTTGATGCGGCTAACCCTTTGTATCAACGATATCGTGTCGCGGCGGAGTTTGGCTCCGATGAATGGTTAATGATTAAACGCGAAAAATACAACGTGAAAAGAAAACCACGCAGTGCCAAGTCACTCGTTAAAATGCTCATTAATCACGAAGTTGATGCCATTTTAATCGATGAACGTGTGTTCGAACACGAAAAAAACAAAGCAAATGTTGGAAATTTAACCTTTACTCGCACAGCTTATGAAGAAATAAAGCTGGGCGTCCTTTTTTCTTCCGCATTTTTACAGCAAAATCCTAGGTTCTTAACAGCATTTAATCAGGCTGCTTCGAACTGTTTAGTATCAAGTGATGGAAATTAATTAATGAGCGCAGCAATGCTTCAAGTAACTGAGTGCCCTAGTGATGTAAAGCTAGTCACTCGTGTTGCGACAGTCAATGAAGATGATGTCACTATCGGCAGTTCAATAGAATGTGACTTAATACTGACAACAACTGAGCCTACCGAAGACAGTATTTGGGCGACGGTATTTTCTGATAAAGAGAAAGGCGAATATGTGCTAAAGCCGCATGGGGACGATACGTTAATAAATGGTCGCCCTGTTGTTAGCGGCTCAAGTAAAGCCCTTGCTGACGGTGATATTGTGCAATTGTCACAGTACACCATTTTGTTTTCTTGTCAGCAGTCAGCGTCTACAAAATCTGTAGAAGTTGCCGTTGAACACCATGATGTTGAATTTGATGCTAATAATATTTTGTCGGGTCTTGGTGATAAGCCTGAAGAGACGAAAGCGAGCTTTTCACAGAGAGTAGACGATCCTTATTTGGAATATGATGAAATAGCCAATGCCGACAGGCATGAGCAGATGGTTGGTACGCCTATAGATGAATTAGCTGACAAAATAGACCATCTCGTTGAAATAACGCAAAATCCATGGATTCAACAAAAGAAATTGCTTAGTATGTTGGATGGCGTAGTGGATGAATTTATTAAAGAATTTGACCCTGTGCTTATTGAAGATATGGTGGGAAATCCTGGCTTTTTCGGCAACGGTAAAAACTGGGAAGCTTATAAAAAATACTATAAAAGAAAGTGTGATGAAGGCCAATTTAAGCGCCAATTTAAAGCACTATTAATCGAATGTTTGCAAAAATAATAACAACAGTTTGTTTATTTGTTCTGATAACGGCATGTTCAAGTGATGACGTGTTGAGCCGCTACTCTTTACCGATAAAAGTGAGAGTAGAAGCTAGCGATAAACTTAATTTCTCGAATAATACGGCAAACCCAGTAGCACTTAGAGTGTATCAACTGTCAAACGCTGAACGGTTTAAACAAGCTGATTTTATGTCGTTGTTTAACTCAGACAAACAGCTGTTGGCGGAGCAATTGGTAGAGTTAAAGCGCATCTATCCGATCATGCCATCGAGTAAACAAGATTTAGAAGTTAAATTGTTACCGACAACAAGATTTTTAGCCGTGGTTGCTGAGTTTACTGATTACCAAAACTTAGTGACAACAGCAGTAATTGAGCTTCCCGAAGACGTATCACCAGAGACTGATATTTGGTTGGGATTACAATCGACAGGTGTTAGACTTAGTGTCATAAAAGAGGAAAGCCTGTTAGATAAAATAATAAATTGGGATTAATTAATCTTGAAAAATAAAATCGTATGGCGTGAAGGGACGTTTCTATATCCACAGCATTTTCAGCAGATGGAGTCCCACCTTGAATCAAGCTTGCAAGCATCTACCAATATGTTGGCAGGTGACTTAGCGCCACAGTTTGGTTTATCGAAAATTTCCTTTAACGAAGACACCTTTAAGCTAGGGCAGTTATCCGTAACTTACTGCCAAGGACAATTGCCTGATAATACGTATTTTGAATTAACAGAAGAAGTGGTGTTGGATATCCCTGCTGGCACCATAGATGAAATCGTTTATCTCGTGGTACCCATGCACTTAATGGGGCGTAATAATTTTGATAACCAAGCCGATACTTCTCGCTATAAAACCAAACACAGTCGCGTGTACGATTTTAGCTCAGATGACCAAGATCAAATCGAAGTTGAAACGGCAAAACTGAATATTGGCCTTAAATTATCTGATGATAACTTAGAAGGTTACAGCAAGTTAGCTATTGCTAAGGTGCTTGAAGTCGAAGATAGCGGTCAGGTGATTTTAGATAAGTCGTTTATACCGCAATGTTTAACGATAGGCGCATCGGCATTTATTGAAGAAAGGTTGAAAGAGTTAGATGTATTGGCAAACGCTAAGGTGAATCAGTTGATGACTCGCCTACAAGCAGCCGTTGATACACAAAAATCTCTCGCGTTATACCAAGATCAACAGTTACTCAATACCATTTATCATTGGCTTCCTTGGTTAGAAGCAATGCTTAGCTCTCCAAACTATAAACTGGGTCGATTTTTCTTAGAGTTAAAGCAATTTGAATCAGCACTAGACAGTGTTAACTTGCTACCGAGACAGGCATGGCAGCCATTAAATACAGACAAATTGTTTAAACAAATTCAGCCTGTGCTGAGTAATATCAAATCTGCTCTTTCTATAACACAGCATATCAATGTGGTTGAGATCCCGTGGGATGATGCCTTGTTTGCTAGCAGAAGAATGATGCTAGCAAAAATCAAAGGAGCAGAAATTGATGGTAGTACTCGACTCATCATTGCGGTTACTGCTGAAAACGGTCAAATCACCAAAGATATCTTTAGAACTGGATTTAAACTGGCGGGTAATAAATCCATTGTTAATTGTTTAAAGAATGCCACGATGGGCATCGCGGTAAACGCTCTGCCGTATCCGCCACCAGAATTAAAAAGCCAGGCCATGACTTACTATTTCCAGATCGATGCAAATGATGCGTTATGGCAACAAGTGATAGCACAAAATGAGTTGCTAGCCTTACATGTAGACAGTCGTATCTTTGTCGACGAAGTAAAGTTGTTCCTGATTAACTAAACATGACTACGGTGAATTACACCGTTAATCAATTTGCGTTGGTTGACGAGAAAAATGAAGCATTAACGCAATTGCTAACACGTTTTAGTTGGCAGGATGAGCCTTTACTCAAATTATGCCTACCACTGTTTCCGCAAATTGATGTGATTAGTTGCCTTGATGACGCCGCAACCATGGATGCGTTCCGCTTTAATATCGTAACGCGCCTCAAACAATTAAAGGTGCAAGGTCGCGAGCTACAGCAGCCTGCTGAGGTTCTCGACAAGTTAAGCTTTATGTGGGCAGCTTTTTTTGATGAGCGCGTTATCTATGAAAGTGAAATCGACACCATTCAATGGGAAAATAACACATTAGTTAGTCAGTTGTTTGGTATTCGAAATAGTGGTGAAACCTTTTTTACTTTGGTTAAACAATTATTGGAAAACCCTGGCAAGAATATAGATTTGCTACAAGTTAGCTACTTTCTATTGCAACTTGGATTTAAAGGTAAATATCACGATAAACGTGCTGTTGAATTAAATCAGTTTATCGCTGAGATTAGTCATGTACTAAATGAATTTGGTGCGCTAAAAAGTAAAAAACTGGATTACAGCTCGTATAGCCATGAAGTGAAAAAGCCATATCGCTTGTTACTGAAACGTGGTTTAAGCCCAAAATGGTTTTGGCTCTTGTGTGGTATTGCTTGTTTAACTGCCGTTATTTTTTATGAAACAGAGCTTCGAAAATTGTATGCGACGCAACAGCAAGAATACGTGGTGATGGCAGCAGAAACCATAAGCTATATGAAAAGTATAAAACCAGAACCACATGTAATTGAACAAAGTGATTTTATCGGTCAAGGTGCATTGTCGACAACCGCACTTTCTCAGAAAGATAGCGGTGTTGAGAAAGAAATATTTGATTATGTTGTTGAAGAGACTAGTGAGCCTACTTCAGAAAAAATCGATAGCGCTAAAAAGCCAGAAAGCATAGGTAAAGACGTAAATAGCGCTGTAAGCAACGATGAAAAGCCTCAAACAACCAATGTTGCAAATTATTTTGTTCAATTAGGTGTTTACTTCTCTGAGTCGGCAGCTAAGCACTTACTTAAAAAGTGCGAAAATAGCCAGTATCCTTTGCAAATTGATCAAACAAATAACAAAACTTACGTCGGCTACTTTGTTGAAGGTTTTAGTGAGGCTAAGCAAGTGAGCCAGTACTTCGCTGATTATTGCCAGCAAGAAGCATATATTAAGGAGTACAAGTGACAAGTCGTAAGATAACTCACATTGTTGCTGGCGTTCTAGCCCTTATCGCAGTAGTGTTTGCGATTATTATTCCTGTGTTTGAATTTCAGGTGACGTGGTGGTGGCTTGTGGCAGTTATTGTTACTGTTATCATTGGAATGTATGCCATTCCGCCATTATTCAGGTACACGCTTGCGGCATTAGATCGAAAAAGGCAGCGCCGATATTTACATGCCAGTTACCGACACATACGTAAAAAGCTTAAGCTTCCTAGCGATGTTTATCAAACCTCTTGGTTTTATGCTCGAGCACAAGATTCATGTTTGCAAGATTTTTCGCAATTTCATCACATCGCTGTACCGAATTTACCCGCCAACATTAGCGTTTACCATGTAGAAGGAGCGCTAGTTTGGTTGGTTCGTTCTAATGAATCGTACGACGATGCCTTGTTTATTGAGTGGCTTAAAGAAATTCGTCCTAAGCAACCAGTTAACGGTGTTATGCTCATTCTTGACGCCTTCAGTATTGTACAGCGTACTCATAAAGAGACTGATGCATTTATTGAAGAGTTTAAATTTAACTGTGAAGACTTGTACCATCGAAGTGATATTTTATCCCAGTTACATGTGTTTGTTTCTGGCATTAATAAGCTTGATGGCGTTGCTGAAGCTATTTACGAGCATGCTGAATATGCCGATTTATCGATTGATTTGTCTAATGAAACATTAGATAAAACCGATACTTTCACACAGGCGTACGATCAACTATTCAAGTCTTTGTTTGTCGCCAATATAAAAAAAGTGTCACTGCAACTTGATGAAGGCTTTAAGCGCAAACAATTATTGGGGCCTATGCAGCTTCAATACTTGCGCTTATCGATAGAACAGCTTTTTTCACGTCTACAGTCATTTGATGGCTCAGACCTACCTTATAGCTTAACCAGTTTCCATTTAGTGGAAAGCGAACAAGCCCAGCAGCGAATCAACTTAGCTACTGCCCATGCCTTGATAAGTGTCAATCAAATTCACCTGCCTGTTGTACAAGGTGCGAATTTAAAAGTTCAGGCTTCTTTGCAAAAAGCGTTTACCCATGGCGTGTTGCCAAAGTCCTTTAAAGCGCCAGTAAATAAATTTAAAGTCTTTTTCTACTGGCTCAAGCAAGGTGCGATGATTACCGCAGGTGCCGCGTTTTTAAGCTTTGTTACTTGGATTGGTTACCAAAACTACCAGTACAATGAAAAGCTGCATGCACAGTTCGAAGAAGTACACGAGGCCTATAAAAAAACGTTAGATGGCACAGCATTTAATGTTGAAGAGCCCGATACCATTTTATTGCCTCTTACTATGCTTCATAACGCTTACGAAGAGTTTAAGTTAGAAGAGCAAAGTAAGCCTTGGTTTGTACTGCCATTTATTGTCTCAATCGAGCGAGAAAAACATTACAAAGCCCTTTATCAACAGCAGTTATATATGGTGTTCAAACCGATTTTAACGCGATATTTAGAAGAAGAGCTGTTTGTTTATCTTGAGTTAGAAGACTACTTAAAAGTGCTTAATGTGGAAAACGTGTATGAGTCGCTTGCTGGCGCTAACATGAACAACAAAACCATTATTGTTGAGCATTTTCAAGAATCATTTTTAGAAAGCGGTGTTCTTAGTAGAGAGCAAATTGGCGAATTTACCATCTTGTTAGAAGATCTTTTTACCTTAGGTTATGAGCCATTTGAGGTAAACAATGAACTCATTGCTATTGTCGATGCAGAAATATCGACGCAGAATCGTTTTCAGCTGTTATATCAGTATATAGAGTCGTTACCTGAATTTAGCCAGTTAAACGATATTAGGGCGACGTTATTTGGCCAAGATGTACCACAAAATGGCGGGAAAGATCTGCTTTATTTTGACCAAAGCCACGCTAGCTTTTTAGTGCCTAACTTGTATACGCCAGGTGGCTTGTTGCAACTTTCGTTTTTACCTGACTCTGGCTTTTTTAAAACCATGGTCAAACGAAACCATGGCCTATTTAGAAAAATCCCTGAGCCGCGTGATATGGAGCGCCTAGGTAGCTATTTAAAATATACCTATATTAATGAGTATGTCGGCTTTTGGCGTACTTATTTAACCCATATAAAAGCGCGAGAAGGTGTAGCACTTAAAGCGTTGTTAACTCAGTTAACGCAGGAAGAAAACTCTCCGCTTCAGCAGTTAAATACAGGGATCCGTCACTTTGTTAATATCCCGCAAATTACCATTGAACAGCCAGAAGAAAAAGCAGGCGTTCAAGCGCCGAAAAAGTTTGCGGCTAAAGCGAAAAAAGTCGAGGCAGTTGCGAGTAAGTTGATGCCAGAAAAACCAGATATCAACTTGCTAATGGCACAAGAGCAAAATGAGATATCGACTAAAATCAACAATGCGTTTGATGACAATATTTTGCTGTCAGGCACATCAAAGCAAGTCGATGCCATTTATCAAAGTCTGCACAAAGATCTTATCGCATTGAAAAAGTGGTTAGATAACGCCGATAACGAAGTGATTCCAGGCAAAGCATATTTTGAAGATATAACTAAAACTAAATCTTACCAAGAGTTTTCCAGCTTATGGATTAACGCGTATAACCAACCACTCATTGATGGATTAGTTAATGATATCGTTAAACTGAGCAGCCAATACACGGAAAGCAAGCTCGCAGATTACCTAAACAATCAATGGCAAGCGCAAGTGGTTAATCCGTATCAAACTCAACTCGCGCCATACTTCCCATTCACAGATAGTGAGGAGGCGGTAAACGTTAGAGCAATTGATAAGTTTTTCGCGCCAGACAGTGCACTTGTGCAGTTTGAACAACAGATATTGAGTCAATTTGTAGATGTTAAAGGCCAGCGACAGTTAGCATTATTTGGTAAGCAGCACGTGATGACACTAAACAGCAACATCACATCGTTTACGCAAAACTATAAAGTCATTCGCGATGAGCTATACAACGGCAAAGATAATATCAGTGCTGCTATCTCATATACTCCGGTATCTATGGCGCCCGAATTAATGTCTTTTAGCTTAACCACATATGATAAGTCGATTCTGTTTACTCATGGTCCGCTGTTAGGCGCAAAAACCGTGTGGCCAAAGGACTATCAAGAAGGCAGTTTAACCATCAATATGGTAGACGCTAATAACAAAAGAATAACTAAGTCTTTCGAAGGTGTATGGGGGCCAATGCAGATGTTAGCTGAATATCAAAACAATGATGATAGCGACATCATTACCATCCCTTATGAAGGTACGTCAGGCGTTAAATTAAAAGTGAATAATGCGGATAAGCAATCAAGCATTATTAACCCACAATTTTTCAAACGTTTGCAGATACCAGCTCAGGTCGTCGGCGAGTAACAGGGGGCGCAATATGGAAACTTATGTTGCAGGTGGTACGAGTTATTTAGAAGCTACCTCTAGCGCTAACAAAACGATTCGATTAACCAAGTGTGTAGTTGAAGAACATGTAAATGCCAATTTTACTATTGAAGCACAGGCAGTAACTGACGGTGATGACTTAGCCAGTTTGCTTGGTGAAACTCTGACAATAAGTTGGTTTCAAGATATCGCCGGTAGAGCGAATGAGCTTTTAAATTACCACGGCTATGTCACTGAAATTATAGAAGTAGACGCAAATGCTGATAACGTCCGTGCTTTTACTCTTATTTTAAAGCCTTGGTTTTATTTATTAGGTTTTAACCGCACGAATCGCATATTCCAAGGCAAAGCCGTTAAAGATATTCTCTCTGATATTTTTGATGGCGCAGGATTTAAAGGCCTTTATAAGTTTGGCAATATGCCGTCGACGCAACGAGAATATTGCACTCAATATCAAGAAACTGATTTGGCTTTTGCTCACCGTATTATGGCGGAAGCTGGTGTTGTTTATTATTTTAGCCAAGAGGGTGGCAAGCATACCCTACAATTACAATCGGCAGATAGCTCCTTTACTAAAAACAGCCAAGCAACGTTTGATCATGCCTTGGTTAAAGAAAGTGATAATTTACTGTTAGCCACTTGGCAACCTAAGCAACGACTAACAAGAAAGTCGTTATCGGTGTCTGGTTACAACGCTGCGAAAGCAAAAATTGAGTCTGGTACTGGTACGGTAAGCACTAGTGGCGTAACGACATATACCAACAAAAATTTTGAATACCATGGCTTGCCGACTGACAAAGGCGACTATTCCGACGCTTCTACCTTGGCCAAACAATTAAGTGCTAGTGAAGAAGGTCGCTCGCAAGACATTACGGCAACAACAGACACTAATGTAGTGATTATTGGCCAAACGCTTACCTTAGCAAAGCATAACAATAGTGCCTTTCAAGGCGATTATAATGTTTTAGGGTGCAAGCACACCATTGACTTATCTGCAGATACAACACAAAGCAGCTACCAATGTGAAATTACCTGTCGTAGCACTAAAGTTAACTTGTCACACCCATTTATCAGCAAGCCTAAAGCGCCAGGATTAATGAGTGCTGTTGTGGTAACCGATTCAGGTACATCTGATAGCAAAGGTGACTTAAACCAAGATAAAGACGGGCAGGTTCGTGTTCATTTTCAATGGGACGTTACTGACGCTAAATCTGCTAGCTGTTTACTCCGCGTTGCGCAAATGATGGCTGGTAGTCAAGCTGGCATGCAGTTTATTCCTCGTATTGGCGATGAAGTACTAGTTGATTTTATTAATGGCGATATCGACCAACCAATTGTGGTAGGTAGTGTGTACAACGGTAGCAATGCTCCATTGTATCCAACCAAAGATAGCACACAGTCAGGTATTCAAACGGGTTTTGCTGAAGATACACGTCATGAGCTTTGTTTTGACGATAAAAAAGGCGAAGAAAAAATCTCGCTAACCTCAGGTAAAGACCTTGAAGTTACAGTCACTAATAATGCAACAACGCTCGTAAACGCAGACGATAAGCTGACTATCAAGAAAACCCAAACGACAGCAATTGAAGACAAGCAAACTATCACGGTAACCAATGACTATGGTTTAACCGCAGACAAAATTAGCTTGGAAGGTAAGAGCGAAATTGAACTAAAAGTTGGCAGTAATAGCATCAAAATTACCAGTTCAGGTGTCACTATAGATGCGTCAAAAATTACCTTGTCTGCAAGTGGAGATGTCAGCATTTCGGGCACTAATGTTAAATCTTCAAGTAAAGCTGCTACATCTATCAGTGCAACTTCTAACCTAGATTTAAAAGCGACAGCTCAGGCCAATCTGCAGGGTACTGCTGGTGTTAATGTTAAATCAACTGCAATGGCGAAAATGGAAGGCACAGCAGGTGCACAGGTGAGTTCAACGGCGATGACCAAAATTAGTGGTGTCGCCATGACCGAAATCTCAGGCGCTTTAGTCAAAATTAACTAGGTAACAAGATGAATATCATTACTCCAACTATCGTCAGCCAGTTAAAGCAACCGAATATTGCTCAGATCTTGTCTTGTTACCCGGTAACCGAAGAAGCATCGGCGGTTATAACGGCAGATTTAACACCAGCTGACGCGGTTGAAAAGTTACAACAAGCTGAATTAGAGCGCGATGCCATGCAGCTTATTGCTCACGGTTTACCTGTTATGCAAGCGATTCGCTGGGGATTAGATTGCCTTCGTCAAAAACAAGACTGGCAAGATGATGACGTACAAATTTTTGATTGTGTTGATCGCTGGTTAGCATCGCCAAATGAAACATTGCGCATTCGAGCTCAGCAATTAGCGGAGCGCAAAGGCCTTGAACACGCAAGTTCTTGGATAGGATATGCTATTTTTTGGTCTGGGACTGGCTCAATCGTGCCGCCTGATTTACCTGCGGTAATGCCACCCGACAGTATGGTGGGCCATGCAGTTAATGCTTCATTATTGATGGCAATGGTTAAGTAGAATAATAAAACTGGTACTGCAGAGTTTGAACTTCATAGAAGGAATTAGTCATGTTAGCGAGTAAAACAAACATATTATCCGATTGGGAGTCGCTCACTTGGATCAGTTTAACGACTAAACGTAGTTCATTGTTAAAGGCGCTCGATGCTGCCATAAAAAAATATAACCACACCAGCACTAAAGCTAACCTTCAAGAAGTTAAAGATAAATATTATCGTTGGATACTCTGTAAAGAGAGTAAGTATAACCCAGACAATGTCGGTGAAAACGGCAAGCTAGGCTGGAAAGGTACGATAAGAAACCGAGCTGAAACCGGCTACCCCATAGAAGTGCTACACAGCGTACTTTTTGATGTTGATTCACAGAAAGAGTCAGTAAATTTTGAAAGTATTTTGTTGCGTGAATCGCGAAAAGACACGGTAAAAATCTTGTATGGTGCGGAAGTTGAAACCTTTAAAAAGTACTGGCTTGGCAAAATCAAAAAAACAGTAAAAAAGAAGGTTAAGTCAAAGGTTAAAGACGAAGCTGAAGAGTTAGCTCAGCAAGCTAAACTGAAATTAGAAACTGAAAAAAATAAACTAATTTCTCAGGGAAAGCTGGCGGCTACTGACCTTATTAGCAGCACCAATATGCCCGTTATTGAAGCTGGCATGAGTAGCAATAAGCCGTTTACTCAAGGCTCTAACACTTTCAAAATTGTAGAAACAATTCGCAAATACTTGTTTGAACAGCTTAAGGCTAGCGTGCAATTTGTCCGCGAAGCTTGGGTGTTTATTAAGGAAGAAATTAAGAATTTGATCAACGGGGTACTTATCGCGGTATTACCATTGATTGGTACATTAAAAAGTATTTACGATGCCTGTGAAGGGATTTTAAAGGCACTGAAGAAAATTGTAGAGCTTTGCTATAACAAATATAAATTTAATAAATCGCTGCCAAATTTTAGCCATCAGTATCAAATCTCTCAGATGATTTCGACGTTATCTAATAACAAGTTCAAAGACGATTTAAAGGGGCTGGCGGCTGAATTGGGACAAGCGCTGATTAATTCATTGTCTGGCGTATTTGCCACTATTCCCGGCTTTGAACAAGTTAAAGGTTTGATCACGTCGATTGGCGGCATCTTAGTTAAAATATATAAAATTTGGCAAGATTACCGTCTGCGTAAGAAATTACAAAAGAACATTAACTATTTAAACCCTTGGGTACCGCAATTACCTGATTTCTTGTTAAAAGAACCCTGCTTAGTGGCCTACGTGATTTCTCGTTCAACTGATTCAACGCTACTGGCGATGATAAATTCAGGTGTTGATATTAGTACTTGGATGCGCACGGCTAGTGCTCATATGGAGCAAGTTAAAAGCTTGAAAAAAATGGCCAATGAGTATTTGGAAAGCTACAACATCGAAATCGAAGGCGCCGAAGATGTGCTTGGCAATGATAGACGCTTCCAAGAAGAAATTGGTGACTTTACCTTTAAGACACATTCGATTCTTACGAAGCCAGTTGATTACGTAGAGCTACTGCGAGAGTTTTATCGTTCTAAACCTGACTTGGAAGAGCCGAAAAAACCAGCGATATTTAGTCAGCCAGAGCCGGTAAAACCAACACCACCACAGCAAAAAACCATAGCAGCATTTGATAAAGTAAAACCAAGTTTTAGCAAACAAGACATTGGCTTAACGAAAATCGACACGCGCTTGTTAGGGCAAACTTATTTGACTGAAAGTGGCTTAACTTCAGGCAGCTTTAATTTTGGTAAACAAGTTATTCCTTCGAAAACATGGGTTTCATTAACTTGGGTTAGGTGGGGCTTTAGACATGCCGCAACTAAACATATCGATACGGCGATTAAAGACTATGCCGCTATGATAAAAGTGGCAGCTAGTAGGCCTGTTCCCGTTTCTGTTAGCCAAATTGATAGCTACTTGGTGGAGCTTTCAAAGCGCTCACAGTTTTTAAAACAGAAGATTATATTTTGGGTAGATGAGTGGTTTAAAGATAAAGAAAGTAGGAACCACAAGCAAAGTAAGCGCTTGCCTTATATGAAGCATTTACGGTCACTAGCCAATCGAGAATATGCTGACTTGCTGTCGATCAAGATCCAATATCAGCAATGTAAAAATGTTCACGCCAGTAATGTTAGTGGTCAGAAGGGCTTTGAGCAAAAAATGTCGCAATATCAGCGAGATTTGTCTCAGCATAATGAAATGGAAGCGCGAGAAAATCTTGCGTATCAAAAAGCATTACAAGCCTATAACGATAAGATGAACCTTTTTGAAACAGAACGTGTTAAGTATCAAAAAGCCTTGGCTGCTCACGAAAAAGCGGTCAAGCAATTTGAGTTTCAAAAACGTATTTATGGAATGGAAATGACCATGTGGGAAAGAAAAGGTCGCATATTGGGAGCGTTATAGCAATTAATTGTGGAGCTTTGCTTTTACAGAGTAAATTCCCGCTTTGTCGCTATACTGAGTATAACTTTGTTAACAATTTGCTAACTTACATTAAGTTTGTTAGCTAATCCTTGGAGTTTTGATGTCTATTCTTCGCAAACTAAATTTAGCTAGCCGTAAAGTGGGTAAAGTACTGCACTTGGTTGATGGTGCTAACTACGACAAATTACGCCGTTTAGATGCATTAATTACCCGCATTAACGGGGTGCGCAATAACAATAACCGTTCTTTTTTAAAGGCAATTGAAAAAATCACCGAAAAAGCAGGTGGCATCAAAGAATTCAAGAAGCAGGAATTGTCAAAGTTAGATAACTTTGAGTGGGTGTTTTACTTAACAGATTTGCAGTGGGATAGCCTTTGTTATCAGTGGGAACAAACCAAAAAGCTTCTGCAAGAAAATAGAAAAAATCCATTTTCTGAAGAGAAACTAACCACTACTTTCAACGAGCTTCAAGGTCCGCTAAACAGCAAAGTTAAGTGCTTTTTAGAGCTGTATAAAGACCAAAAAGTGGTTGATGATTATGGCAAGTTAGATGAATGCTTTAAAGGCGCAAATATTAGCTACACAGCTCAGCCTCCTTTACCACAACAGCAAACTAAAAATGCTAACGAGAAAGATATTTGGGCGATTTTGCAGGCGCTTAAAGAAGACTTTCGTGAAGTTGGTTTGATCATGAAAAAGCAAATGCTGATTTTTGCTAAAACGCATTTAGAAGCCATCAAAGGCGGTGCTAATTTAGAATCTTTCAATAATATAGATAATGTTGAAGCTCTACTGCCAATTGCTGAGCGTGCGCGTAAACGACAAATCGTTGTTAAGCGCTCAGGGTGGCTTGCTCCTTTAAAAGATATTTACAACGCATACAAAGTTATCGGGTTAATTGATAAAGAAACTCGGTATCGCGGTGCATTTGATGAGGGCTTTAGTGGCTCAGCTAACCGTGCAAAATTGCTTAAGTATACGCAAGAGATGGTTACAGGGGTAATCGCTGCGGTTACCACTACGGTGGCAACCATTGCTGCTATGGGGGCAACCTTAATACTGTGTATTCTTCAGTGGATTAAGGTTTTTGATGTTTTATCTTCTTTTGCCACGCTGATTCACAGTTTTATCAAGGCGAAAAAGAAAGACCCTAACGTTGACTTAACTAAATTGGATTTTCGCCGCTTAAGCCAACGTTCTAAAACTGGTGCAATTGCGATGAGTGTTATCAGTACAGGTTCAAGTGGATTGAGTGCTGGTTTGCATGTCGACGGTATGATAGAAACAGGCGCGAATGTGTTAGCTATGGGTAAAGCTGGCTACAAAGCAGGAGCCTCTGTATGGAGTGGTAAATCAGCGGTCAAGAATGTTAAGAATTTTAAAGACGACATGCACGACACATCAGATGGCGCAAGTAAAAAGGAGTTACTGAAAGCAAAATCTAACTTAGCTAAGCGTTTAAAGAATGTTGAAGAAATCAATTTTACTTTTAAAGATCCACTGAAAAACCATGAAGAGTTAGAGCGAAGAGTAGAAAACGCAAAATCTGGTCTGAGAAAGTTTATGGACTCTATGGTGAAATTGGCTAAAAAAGCGTTTAGCTATTTAGTGAAAATTCTTACCCAGTTAATTAAGTTTGTGCTTGGTGTGCTTATTGCCTTTGTTGGTATTGTCGGCGTGCTAATTACCGGCATAGTGTTACTTTTCCGTCGATTCTGTCAGCTGGTTGGCTCTTCAATGAAAAACTTTATGGCGAAAGCCAAAGGCGATATTCAGCAGGGCTTAGAATATTTGAGAATGAAGTTAGTACAAGAAATTCTGGATATAGATAAACGCTTGAAAAACAGCGCGATGCAACTAAGTACCAATTAAAAAGGGCGCTGGACACTAACTGGGCAAGTGTAACAAAGTGTAAATACCTGACAAAAATGGTAAAGTATTACGCTTTGTTGAACTTGATTTCTGTTAGTTAAGCGGTAAGTAGAAATAGATGCAATTTAAAGATAGTAAAGGCGTAGCATTAGCCAAAAAAATGGGTGGTCGATTTATAACGCCTTTCTTGATCACCGGTATTTTAGTTTGTCTTATCAATTCCTTTATAGCGTGTTTTTTACTCTATAAAGAATCGAGTGTTTTTCAGCAATCGGTGCGCACCGAAGTAAAAAATCAAACCGTAGACGCAGCATCGCAAATTAGTGAAAAGCTGGCGGTTATCATGAGCGATGTGAATAATTTTGCCGACCGTATAACCCGTCTTGAAAACAAAGACGATGCACTTGGCTTTTTGCGTCATGAGTATTATCAAAACAGTAATCTTTTCTCTTTAGCGATCACCTTTAACCCTTACGGTTACGATAAAACCAAAAAGTATGTAAGTCCTTACTATGAACGTTTGTCTGGTGAAGACAAAGAGTTTGAGTTAACAGGTTATGACGAACAAAGTGTCGAGTTTAGTTGGTATCACCGTCCGCTCACCGAAGGAGCAATATGGACTGAGCCCTATTATGAGCCGTTAAACAATGTTTTGATGGCGACTTATTCAGTGCCGTTTTACCAATCTGAACAAGCCAAAGAAAACGGTGAGAAACCCTTAGGTGTTATCCCTTCAGATGTTTCCTTAGATCATTTAACTGCTGATTTAAAACAGATTCAATTTGGCTCTGGTGGCTATGGCATTATTTTTTCTAGCAAGCAAAACCTTATTTCTCATCCAGTTTTTACCCATGTTAGAGAAGGTGAAAACGTTAACTCATTAATGCAGAAAGACGGGTTTCAATACTTAAGTAAAATTGAAAGCTGCTTTGCAGAAGATTTAGAGTTCGCTTTTTATAATGGCGAAGTAATGGATAACGACGAAGATTATGCTGCTTGTGTCACTATCCCGCAAACTGACTGGATATTAATTACTCGCATGTCGGCTGACATGTTTGAGATGGACAAAGACTACCGTCGTAAAAGTAATATTGGCGCAATCAGCTGGATAGCTGCGTCAATTATCATGATTATCTTGTTGTTGACGCGATACCATAAAATCAACTGGTCACAGAACAATGTATGGATTTCAGTGGTTCTGATGATAAGCACTATTGCTTCGCTGGAGTTTGCCCGCAGTTTAAATACCTTGGAAGAAGATAGTACCGTAATCATAACCAATACCGCGCAGCGGGAAGCTTTTATCAGTAATTATGATGCTCTGCTTACTCAAATGCGCCTTGATCACCCTGAATATATTAAAACCGGCTTAATGGTAGATTCACTTGAGTTTGTTAATGCCAATAATGTCCATTTAACTGGCACCGTGTGGGAGCGATTTGAAACCCCTAGGCCAAAAGATGTTCTTCCAGAAATCGCTTTTAATGAAGCAATAGAAGCCGATCTAAAACTTGCTTATCGCCAAGTACTTAAATCAGGTGAAGAAGTCGTTGGCTGGCACTTTTCCGTCGTATTGAGGCAAGAATTTGATTACTCTAAGTACCCGTTTGATCACAAAAATATCGTTGTTCGATTAACTGCCAGTAATATTGGTAGCAATGTTGTTTTAATTCCCGATCTAGAGTCTTATGAAAAGTTAGGTAAAACAGATAACCCAGCTGTTGCCTCAGACATCGTATTAGAAGAGTGGAAACTAAAACAAAGCTACTTCAAATATACCTATCAGCATTTTAATACCAATTTCGGTATCGATAGCTTCGGTAACCAAGATATCAGTCCAGAGCTTGATTACAGTATTAATATAGAGCGTTCATTTTTAGGCCCGTTTGTTACTACTTTACTGCCTGTCATGGTAATGGTGTGCTTGCTCTACGCCTGTATTGTTAGTATGCCGTATACCCCTTATGGTGAGCTGAGAAACAATATTACTGCTGTTGTCTTCACTATTTTATTAGCACACTACAGTATCAGGGAGCACTTACAAATAAACGAAGTGGTCTATTTCGAAGTGTTTTATTTCTTGCTATATGTCATCGCTTCTTTGTTTATGTTAGTGGCACATCATTACTACCGTGCTAAAGCATTAGACTATAACGCTAAATACTATAAACGAGTGGCAATAGTGTGGTACTGGCCACTGCTTACCTCGTCAATTTATATTATTACTATTTGGACATACTACTAGTTTTACAGACTACACTTATGACTGTTAGCGCAACCAAGTTGCGCTTTAAAAAAAGAATAAAAAGTAAAAAAGGTATTAATTTATGAAGCTCCATCGCCCAATAACGTCGCTGATCATTATGCTTGGCTGTATCGGTGTAACACTTGGTTTTCATCATCATATTGCCGGTTATTATGTTAAACATGCTATCGATGCGGAGCTAGAATTTTTATTAGAGAAGCTTGAAACCCATGTGGCTGAAGCAATGGCGATGAATGACGAGTTTGAAAAAGAACTTGCCTTTGATTGCTCACCTTCAGATATAGAAAAAATGCAACGAGCGGCCTTTACTAGCCCACACGTTAGGCTATTTGAAGTTCATATAGATGATGGCCTCGAGTGTTCAAGTCATGGTGAAGCGGTTGAACAAGACGAAGAAGAATCGTGGAAAAATTTACATGATAACGTCTATATCGGCTCGGAATTAAATCGAATTACTCACACACACGATTTAACCGTTATTAATAAGGGCACAGGTTATAAGCTTATTGCAGACATCGAGCCGATTCATATTCCCAAAGCATTTTGTGATGAGTGTGCGGTACTAAAAGTGCAGCTGGGTAACTTTGATATATTAGTGAGTGACGTCGACAGCCAGACAGAAGACTTGGCGGTTTCTGCTTTCATTTATTCAGACAAATACCCTTTTTCACTGTCTCTAGCGGTATCTAAAAACTACTTATCTCCGGTTGTTCACTGGAGTGGTTACGTGAGTTTAGGTATCGGCTTTTTCTTAGGCGTTCTACTAGTGATTGGCATGCAATTCTTATTAAGCCAAAACCAAACATTAGAAGCGTTAATTAAACGTGGGCTAGAGAAGCATGAGTTTAAGCCTTATTACCAGCCGATTGTACATTCTAAATCAGGCACTATTGTAGGTTGTGAAGTTTTGGTTCGTTGGGTTAAAGACGACGGCACGGTAATTCCACCGTATCAATTTATTCCGTTTGCGGAAGATTCAGGATTAATTATTCCTATTACAGAACAGCTATTGTACCGCGTCGTTCGAGATATAGGCTTGTTAGGGTGGAAAGGTACTGATAAGTTCATGAGTGTCAATATCGTGCCTGAACATCTTTATAGCGACGATTTGTATGAAGAATTACATCGCCTTAAAAATGACGACTGGGACTTTAAAAACTTGTCGTTAGAGGTAACCGAGCGTCGCAAGATTGAAGATATGAAAACGGCGAAACAAACGCTGAAGAAGTTCTATGAATTAGGTATCGATTTGAAGTTAGATGATGCTGGTACTGGTTACGGTGGCTTTTCTTATGTGCAGGAGTTAGGTATTTCTACCATCAAAATCGATAAGATGTTTGTTGATGTTATCGGCACTGATGACATGAAAAACTCAGTACTAGCGTCGATAATTGCTTTTGCTGAAACGTCTTCAATGAAAACCATTGCCGAAGGTGTGGAAACACAAGAGCAAGTTGAATATTTAAAACAACATGGTGTTTATAAAATCCAAGGTTATGTTTACGCTAAACCTATGCCAATTAAAGAACTCATTGATTGGAAGAAGATTGCGAAAAACCTAATAAAAATGGCTAGCGATTAAAGCTAGCCACTTGGCGTTCATTTGTTAACTTTGCGACGGGATTGTGACTAGTAATTCAAGCTAGTCACAATGTTTTGATTAAAAACTAATTAGCCAACTAAAACTGTTGGCATGCCTAAAATTATATTTCCGCCATGCGCCGTGGTATCGCCCATTCTAACGGCTGGCCTGCCACTTATTAGCACACTGGTACTGCCTTTTACCACTGAATCTGGTGGTCCAACACATACTGCTATATCACCAACAACAGAAGCAGGCATACTGCCGATAAGGACATTTGGAACACCGGGACCAGAAATAGGGCCGCCAACATGAGGGACAACACCTGTCACCTGAGCACATACGTGCATGTCTGTTAATCGAGAGACGGGTAAACCTGGCATAATTTCTCCAGTATTATTAAATTCATTGGGTTAGATAGTATCACTCACCAACAGAAAATTCACATATTTGCTTACATTCCATTCCGTTAATCTCAAAAGCGGTCGTTTTAACCGCAACTGGCTATTTTTTAGCAGGATTAATATCTAACGTAATTGTTTTCTCAATTTTCAAAATTAAGGGATAAGAGGCCATGAAAGTTTCTAATATTCTCGTTGCTATTTGTTTGTGTGCAACAGGTTTAACTGCAATAAGCAGCACTGTTTATGCAAGTAATGAGATTCAAGCTAAGGTAACGGCGAAACAACATGATTCTGCCAAAGCATTAGCGTTTACATCACACGTTTTAAATGCGACACAGTCTGTAGAAATATACCTGCCTGAAGGCTATGAGCACACCGCAGAACATATCCGTTATCCCGTTATTTATACATTAGATGGATGGGTGTTATCTGAATCGGTAAGTGGTGTTATTGGCCATTTAGGGAAAACAGCATCCATGCCAAAAGCTATCGTCGTTGCAATTACTGCTGATAATGATTACGCGTATGGACCTGAGCTTTACGCAAGTAACAGTGGTTGGGGTAACGATCCCGCTCAGCGATTAAGCGGTTTTTCCGGCGGAAAAGCCGATCAATACTTAAAATTTATGCAAAAGGAATTGCTCCCTTATATCGACAGCAACTACAAAACCAATGAGTTTAGAGCATTAATTGGCATGTCGCCTTCGGCAACATTTGCTCTTCATACATTTTGGAAAACACCTGAGCTTTTTGATGCACACTTTGTCTTTGCCGCAACGGATGTACTCGGTATGGGCTACTCTCCAACCACAACCTTTGTTGATAAAATTACGGAGAGCTTGGCGAAAAATCCAGACAGAAAAGGTTTTCTGTACATAGCATCTGCACAGCGAGAAGTTGAAAATAAACCGGTTCGATTAGAAAATATAGCGGCTTTAGAAAAAGCACTAGCGCCTTATACAGCCAAGAATTTTCGTTTAAGGGCTGAGCATATCGACAACTTTGGTCATTACCCTATGGCGATTCCAGGTTTGTTGTCAGCGATTGATTTAGTTTTTCCACGAAAAGAGTGGGGCATGAGTGGTCGTTTTAAGCACTTTGTTAACGAAAATGAAAATGCCCTAGAAAGTGTACTTTCATATTACGATAAACTAAGCCAAAGTGTTGGCTTTAAAGTGTATCCAAATGCTGACCTTAGAAGAAATGCCGCTTGCTATCGCGTTATGGGCTATCGACTACGCAACAACAAATTTTATGATGAATCTATCGATGTGTATCAACAGTGGATAAAAGACACACCTAACGTGGCAAAACCTTTTGCTGGCCTTGCGCAAACCTATGCGGCAAAAGGCGAGATGGATAAAGCCTTAGTCGCTGCGGAAAAATCGGTGAAGCTAGCTACACGAAATAAATCAACGTCGTTAGCTTATTACCAGAAAAGCTTGGATGAATTAAGAGCGAAGGCGACTGGAGCAGGTGAGTAAAGCGATTAAAATGAATTGAAGGGACCGCCCTGTTTGATTGTTAGTCGTTAAATAGGGCAGTCCAATGATTCATTAATCAAATATCTCAAAAGCGTCAGTAGACTATTTTTATGAGTTAGTGAGCTAAAGGCTCTTGTTTTGGGTGAAGTCAGAGAACGCACGAGTAGACTTTTCATCAAAACTACTGACAAACATTAGCTTTCCTTTTTTATGCGATTCAATTGATTTTACGTGAGTAACCTCCTCGCCGGGCAAAAAACTAATATGCAAATCATACTGGGTTAATTTTACCGTTAAGCTGGGCGAAAACGTTTGAGCTAACTCAATGTCGAGAGATGCTAATTTACCTGTTTGTCTGTTCACGTAAAGAATACCTGCAAATTTATCTGATTGTTTTTTTTCAAACATTGGCAGGGTTGGGGAAAAGCTAAACTCAAAAAATTTATCACTAGAGTTTTTCAACCTTAGACTGTTTAGATCTATGATTTCAACGTGAGCCGTATCCACTGGAGGCTCGTCACTAGAGAGAGCTGCCATTGTTTTATTGTATTCATCCAAAATTTGAGGGCTGGGTGGCTGATATTGCTGCTCTATAAGTTGCCATTGTTTGTTCATATGCTCAGATGGCCTGAATTGTTGAATTCTTTGTTGTAGCTGTCCATTCCCTTTATCTAATGTTGTTTCTACTGTATATCCCCAGCGCATATCATCGGCGATAGAGTGCCATGCAATGCCAGCAATCTGTTGTTCTACTGAATTTAATACACTTGTTATTACTTCTTCATTCACCTTACTTTGGCTTGAGTGACTCAGTGCCAATGCAGCAATGAATGTTATTGTTTTGGTTATATTTAGGTATGTCATGTTAAAGCCTCATAAGGTTAAATTGATGGGATTAGCGCACTGTTGTCGTGTTTCTGTCGATCGATAAACAAGAAATAAGGGTCTAGCTGAATGGATGTCGGGGCACTATCGAGGTCGACTGAAACTCTAACAAGCCCATCACTAAGTTGCGCTTTACCGCTAAAAATAAGATTAGAATCGCCATGATCATTTTTGCCATAAATGTCAAAATCAACTAATTGGTTTGAACCAGAAATAATGCCTTCAATGGATGTTGAATAATCAACTTCTGAAAGAGATACAGAAAATGAAAGTTTATAGGCTTGGCTAGCATCTTTTTTTAATGCGATATCTGAAACAGCTAAATCATATAGGTTGACTTTAGTTAACCATTTATTGATATATTCTTCTTCTGCATGATCTTTAAATAACGCTAAAAAGTGGTGATTTGTCGCGTAATTATCGTCAACGAATGCTTTCTCTTTTAGTAAGCTTCCAAGGTACTGATTAAACTCTTCCTCTCCGACTTTTTGAGCGATAGCATATAAAGCAACTAGTGCTTTTTCATAGCGAAGATACCGTTGGTCGCCCATTTTCAATAAAGGCTGTTCTTGACTAGCAAATTGACCTCTGGCCTTTAAATATCGAGTTGTTGCCCTGTTTAATTCTGCTTTTACATAGTTTTCACCATAAAGTTTCTTCATGACTAACAGTGAAGCGTATTCAGCGAGAGACTCTATAAGAAAAGTTGCACCTTGAGCGTTCGCGGTTTTCAATTGATGCCCCCACCATTGATGTGCAACTTCATGAGCGACAATTGAAGAGAGGTCGTCTAGATGACCTTTGTTCTCCAAGTTTTCTTTGATTCCTGCATTTTCAGAGAAAAATATAGTGGCAGGGTAGGCTCTTGCAAAACCTCTATATGGTATTTCAGCTATAGTGAGTTGCTTAAATGGATACGGGGAGAACTGTTCAGAAAACGTATTTAGCGATAATTGAGCTGTCTTCATCATTTGCTCAACATTAATGTCGTGATCTTCATGATAATAAAGAGTAATTAGCGTGCCATTTTCGGTAACACTTTTCTTTTGGTAATTGGCTGAAGAAAAGCCAAAGAAATTAGTTGTTGGTTTAGTTACCTTATAGTGAAAGTATCGTCTGTTATTGTCTAACCACTCTTTTTTTAGTTCACCTGGAGCAACCGCAATCTGGTTGCTTGATGTAGAAACAACAGCTTCAAAATTAACTAAATTTGCATCTTTGGCCATCAAGTGTTGATGGTAAACTTTGTTTGCTGTTAGAGGCTCTCGAGTAGGGAGAGGAGAAAGGCCCATTTCCTTTCTTCTAACAGGGTCCGATAACGATAAGTCATGGTTAAAGCCAATATATGGAAACATGGCTTCAGAATGAAAGTAACTACCATTGGAGACTAAAGTAATATCGAAATCTTTATTCTTAAAGCCTGTTTTTTCAATATAACTATTAAAAGACAACGTTAGTTTCGCATTCTTTTTAAGAGGCTTTTTCAGAGAGACTGAAAAAGTATTAAATCTGGAATCGTGCTTGATTGAAGCATCGCTATTAACCGATATGTCAGTTTGTAACTCCTGACTTGGCATAGTGACAATAAACCTATGAATATCCGCTTGGTGAGGATTTGTTAAGGTAAACTTTCCACTTAAACCAATTGCTCTATCTTCTGGGTAGAAGTCAACTTTCGTTTTAATGTCAGTGATCAAGGGCGCTTGGGCATTACGGTATGACGCGTAGTTTTTTTCATAATTGATTTGCCAGCTGTCACTGTCGGTAATGGTCTGATATTGATTAAGAATATTGGTATTCCAAAATACGTAACAAGTGGAAAAACCAATTAGGGCCACAGTGGTTGCAAGTAATTTTCTTTCTGATCTGGAAAGTGTGTGCCTAAGCTTAACTAAGGGAGATAATTTACCCTGCTCCAGACCTGCATTGAAGTAGCTGTAACCGATGAATGCTAAAAATGCCGAAACTAAGCCCCAGTGTATTAACATCGCTTGGATATTTTGTAGGGTATAATCAAAGCCGTTAAAGTCGGAGTATCTAATCGTTCCCAATGATGAGAACTTTAACAATACATGTTCTAACCCTACTTGGTTGCCAACCGATGTGGCGCTAACTAGCATGAGTGTGGATGCTATTAGAATCCCTAGGTATTTATTATTGATAATCAAATGCACGGTAGTACTCAGTATCGCAAGGTAAATCATAGGTAATGCATAGATTGGAACTAAGCTTAAATATAATTCCCACTCTATTTGGTAAAAGCCATTGACGACTTGGTAAGCTACTGCTGAAAAGGTGGCGACAAACAACAGGCTTAATACCAATATACTCAAAGTCGCTAATTGGGATAAATAAAGCGCCCAGCGAGATGCAGGTGTTGCATTGATAACCTCAAAAAAGTAACACTCTTTTGCTCTATGGATAATTTCTGCTGAGTAAAATGCGACGGTTAATATACTGACGATTTTCAAAGTAAGCACTATTCTTGGGACAAGTAAACTTGTATAAGGGTGCTGAGCACCAACAAGTGATCCCATTTCAATTGCACTAATAAACTGACCAACAAGCAAAACAATAGTAAGTAGTACCAATAGCCCAAAAGGTAAGCTTCTAAAAATACTAGAAAACTCAACATTGAAGCTGTGTTTGAAAGTAAGCCAACTCGATGAACTTTTTTGTAGTTTTTCAGTTGAAGTGCTAGTTTTACCTACATGTTTTGCAATTTCTAATTTTTTATCTTGTGCTTTATTTGTAACGCTAGAAAAGCGCTTGTGTGAGGACTGTTTGCTTGAAATTGCGACAAAAAGTGCAATTAAGCTTAACGTTAACCAAAGAACACGGTTAGCAAGTAAGTTGCCTTCCAATGCTACAAGTTGTGTATTTTTTTCCTGTAATGTCCAAAAGGATGTTTGCTCTAAAAAAGCAGAGACAGCAAAGGGGTCAAGTAAGCTAGACAAGGTAATTTGATAACCAGAAATTTCGCTAGATGCGGTAAACATTGGAGAGTCTAAATAGGCATTTACCGACATATAAAAAATATAAATAGCTAAACCCGATAGGTAAACCCAAAGTGTTTTGTTTATGTGCTCACCAATTAAAAATAGCGTAGAACAAATCAGCAGTAGATTGGGCAGTAAAATGAAGATAAAGGGCCAAATTATGTGAGAAAATGACCAAGCGCCGTTAATTTCTGCGCTATTTGTACTTACCATACTAGGTAGCAAGTAACAAAGATAAGTAAAAGTTGCTAAACCTAAAGTTGTTAGAAATAAGCTAACAAAGCGACTTAACTTTAGTTGCTGTCTATTTACTGGTGTCGCCTGAATTAACTCTAAGAGGTGACTGGTTTTATCTCTCAATAATGAACATGATGCTAGAAGGGTTGCTATAGCAATCAAAGGCAAAGACATCATAGTGAGAAAATAGGTTAGGTTTTGTGGTGAGTACAGTTGAACTCCACCGCTAATGACAACTTTTCCCGATAGTAAATAGCCAATAGTGATAGCAAGTAATAAAGCTATTATACAGGCCGGCTGACGGGCAAAATAATAAAGTTCAAAGCGTAGCAAGTCTTTCATGTTCATTCCCTATTTTTGCGTGCTGTTGCTCGATAGAGCGTCGAAGTAAACATCTTCTAAATTAGGTTCAGCCAATGTGAATTCAGATGATGGAAGCACGTCTGACAGGACTCGAACATGGCGCTCAGCGCCGATACTCTTAACGGAAAGAACGTTAAAACTATTTTGGAATTGCCATGCTTTCTGATCAGTTGTTATGGTTTGCCAAACCTTTTGAGATAACGCTTTCGACATCTCTTTGGTGCTTCCTTGTTTAAGAACACTTCCTTTATTGATGATGGCCATATCGCTGCACAGGCCTTGAATATCTTCAATAATATGTGTGGAAAGAATAAGGGTTGCCTGCTCACCAACTTCGCTTAGTAGACTGTAAAAACGATTTCTCTCTTGTGGGTCTAATCCTGCCGTTGGTTCATCGACAATAATGAGTTCAGGAGAGGCTATAAGTGCTTGAGCGATACCAAATCTGCGAGTCATCCCTCCTGAAAACGTTGCAACGGCTCGATCTTTGTGTTCGATTAAGTTAGTTTGTTCTAGTAAGGTGTGTACTTTTTGATGCCGAGTGTCTTTGTTTTCTATTCCTTTTAATACGGCCAAGTAGTCGAGTAACTTAAATGCCGATACCCTAGGGTATACGCCAAATTCTTGTGGTAAATACCCTAGTCTCAAACGCAAGTTTTCAGGATCATTTATAGCGTCGATATCATCGAATGTTATTCGACCATCATCTGGACGTTGAATGGTTGCCAAGGTGCGCATTAGGCTTGATTTACCTGCGCCATTTGGCCCTAACAAACCGAACATTCCTTTCCCTATAGATAAGTTTATTCCTTTTAGCGCATGTACACCGTTGCTGTAGCGTTTAGTAATATTCTCTACTGTTAACATAAAACCCACCTTTAATTTCTGACTTTTGTGTTACTTTAGAGGTGAGGTGTAAAATTAAAGTAAAAAAGCTGAGCGTTAGCGGGGCTTCCTGCTATTTAAGGGGTAGAAAGAACTTTTTACGTTGATTTTACATTGCAGCTGTATGCTTTTTACGTTCATACCAGTCAGGTAAGTAAGCACAGAGGTTAGTTGACGTGGCAAAAATATTGGTAGTGGAAGACGATATAGATATTGCAACAGGGATAGGGGAGTATGCTGAAGCGATTGGGCATGAATTGGATTTTGCTTATACAGGTAGGCAAGCAAAATCGTTACTTAATGAAAATAACTACGATCTTGTATTACTGGATATCAATTTGCCGCACATAAGTGGCTATGAAATTTGCCAAAACTTGCTTGGAGAACAATTAGCAAGGCTACCGGTTATTATGATGTCAGCTAATCAGGAAGAGCAAGATGTACTGAAAGGCTTTGCTTCCGGCGCTTGGGATTATCTGAAAAAGCCCTTTTCTTATGCAGAGCTTAATGCTCGTATCAATGTTGCTTTAAGTCGTGTCCAATTGAGTGAGCCTTCTGTTATTGAAGTTGACAAGTTTCAACTAGATAAAGAATCAAAATCTCTGACCTGCTCTGACAGCCAAGTTGTTCAGTTGCGTAGCTTAGGCTTTTCACTTGTAAAATTACTTATGGAACAGTCGCCAAAAGTCGTATCAACATCAACGATAATTGACACCCTTTGGCCCGAAGATGTACCGCAAAGTAATCCATTACGAGCCAATGTTTACGCATTGAGAAAACAGTTTAAACAAAAATTTGGGGTAGAACTTATTCATACAGTTAAAGGCGTGGGGTACAAGTTTGATGTGGAAATTTAAGTCAACGTTAACCAACCGGGTAACAGCTTCCATTTCGCTTTTGGCTATGAGCTTGTTTTTTGTCCTGTCGCTTTTGGCATTTATGGTCACTTTTATCATTGAAGACACTGTTATTCATAACGTTTTACGTCAAATGAGCTCGACAGAGATACCAGCTTCAGCAGGCGTGTCTCGCGTAACAGAGCAAGACCTAATCAGTATGGGATATAAAGTAAAAGAAGTTAATAGTTTGAGTGAGCGTATTAACGCTTTTGGTGAATTTGAAGCCAAAGGTGAGAAATATCATTTTATGGTATTGGAAGATCACATACTCCTTTTGAATACGACCGATATTATTGCGGTGACAGCTAGAGCCCAAGGGATTCTTAAACTTCTCCTGCTAGTTTTAATACCAAGCATGATATTGACGCTATTTGTTTCACGTCATATCGCACGACGAGCTTTAAGGCCATTTACGCAGCTAAAAACTCAGTTTCTACTTACCGATAAATCAGCGAGAAATATTCAACAGCTAAATGAAAAGATTCGTGAGACTGATGTCAAACAAATCGCAGATGAACTAGCGCAAGCTCTCACTGAAAAAGAGCAGGTCTTACAACAACAAATTTCGTTTAATCAAGGTATTAGTCATGAACTGAGGACGCCGGTTCAGGTCATGACACATGCAGTTGAATTACTAGCGATCAAGCATCCGGAGCTTACTGAGAAGAACGTTTACCAGAGACTAAACAGTGCATTGAGAAGAGTGCAGCGAACCAGTGAGGCCATGCTGTGGTTAACAACTAACAAAAAAGTTGCAGCACCATTACAGCTAAATACGTCACTAGCAATAGTTAAGGAAGAAGCTATCGCTATGTATCAAGCCCATGGTTTAAGTTTTTCGATAAAAGAAAGCGACAGAATAAGTGCTTTTATACCTAAAGAAGTTTTTGAATTTATTGTTTTTAATCTAGTGAATAACGTTATTCATCATGGGAGAGAAGAAAACGGTGTTAAGGCAATGGAAGTTGAAGTCACACAAAACGCTATCTTGGTTAAAAATAGTATAGATGTTGATGCACCTAATTTGACAGAAAGGGAGTCTTCAGACAGTAGCTTCGGTTTAGGGCTATTACTAGTCGAAAAGTTCTGTCAGCGCTTTGATTTAAAAATGGTTGTTAACAACACAAGATGCGAGTTCATAGTAAAAATCGTTGTTTAGATTATGTTATCTTGAGCTTAAGTATAAGCTCTACTACTCAAGTGATGCAAAGAAACTAGTAGTATCCGTATGACGTAATAGACATATAGCTGTTCCACTACTTTGCGAATTATTAAATCAATTTCGTCGAAATAAAAGAGCTAACTGGGCAATTAGCTCTTAAGATAAGTGCAAATAAGAAATAGATTACTCTTTTGTTATAAACTCAGTCATTATTTCGGCAAACTGCTCAGGCTCTTCCGCCCATGTCCAATGGCCTGTTTTTTCTAAGAACGACAATTGTGCGACTCCTTCAGGTAGCATTTTGTAGAATCGATAAGCCATTTCTGGTGTTGTTTTCCAGTCGTTTCGGCCATTAAGGATTAACGTTGGTATGTCGAACTTTTCAAACATGCTCGCGTTAACATCTATGCCTTTTAGCGTGCCACCTATGGCAACTTCGGCATCTGTTCCCGCAATATCAAAATAAACATCCATATTGAACCTATCGCGTCTGTCGTTTGAACGGTATTTTCTTAGAGGAGCTGCTCTATCCGGCGCATACCAATCAGATTTGTCGTCGATTTTTCTCTGGTAAAATACATCGATATAAGCCATATCGCTGGTTAACATACCTGTTTTGCGTAATGCTTCCATCTTCTCCCATTCTTGTGGGAAGAATGTTTTTCTTAAATACGCCGCTGCGTTTACATTCATTTGTTGGCTAATAGCGTCAGCGGAGGCACTTAACATGATGAGTTTTTCAACGCGTTCAGGGTGCTTTAATGCGTATTGCACCGCTGGAATGCCACCATATGAATGCCCGGCAACTACTATTTTTTCCGCCCCTAAATGCTTGCGCAGTGTTTCTATGTCGTGAACGGTATTCAAAGGAGAATGTTTACCTTTTATCTTTCTAGTCGAGCGGCCAACGCCAGTCTCATCAAAGTAAACAATTTGATAGCCATTTTCTTTTAAGAAATCGAACGCTCCCCAAAATACGGTTCTGCTGCCGCCTGGACCGCCATTCACAAGTACTACCGGTGTACCGGTACCGTCAGTTTCATAATATATTTTGCCATGCTTGGAAGGGATATATGTACCTTGCCCATAGGGAGCGGGTAACGTTTTTTTATTGTCATTAGCAAAAAGATTGAAAGAAGATACTAAGGCAAATATTAGTGCCATCATCTTAAGGTAATTAGTCATGTTTAATCCTTCTAAAAGAGGAAAGGTTATTGAGTCAATTGTTCATGTAAAGTGATGACATTTTAGGGCTCGAAGTGCGTTGGTTGAACTAAGGCCTTAGTGCTTATCACTTGGCATGTAGAGGACTATTTTTAAGAATTTAATGCCAGTTAGGATTGGTTAAGAAGAGTTATGATTGGTTATAGTTATTATATTTCAGTGGGTTATGGCTTGTTGGCGATTTCTCTTAATTCTTGCCATATTGGGTCTTGAGAGTTGTCTCTTTGATCATTTAGAAGGCAAAGTTGGTTTGAGACGATGAGGTTTTTTACTGCTAAAAATTGAGCCTGCATCACTTTGTTTAATTCACTACTGTTAGCCAATTCAACTATGTCGCTTCTTAGTATTGTCGCAGTGGTAGGTTCAACAATACTCAAACGAATAGATTGGTTGTTGTTCGTGCTGACGAGTTCAAAGTGACTAATTAAACCTGCTCTGTCTTTGCGCGCTTGAATAGGGACAAGCATAGACTTAACTCGGTCGGATAATATCAATTGAATATTGCCTAGCTTATTCTCTTTAGCGAGCATGGTTCGCCATTCTTGATAAGCACTGTTTCCTTCTACTGACATTTCTTCTGTGGGAATATTTGTCCACAATAAAACACGGTTGTTAGGTGCCAGGTTTGTACCTCGGATAAAAAACCAATACACAGTAATAACCAATAAAAGGAAAGATGCTGCTAGAACTAAAAGAAAGTTTCGTTTATTGATAATAGGAAGTTCTTGAGTAATTGACTCTGTAAGCAACGCTTCTTTAGGCTCGACAGCGATGATCAGACGATAACCTTCGCCTCTAATCGCCTGAATAGATATTCCTTCAAGTGCCGATTCGTCAATAGCTTTACGCAACACAAATACGCGTTGTTTTAAGGTTTCAGCACTTACTTGACTGGTCGTCCACACTTTTTCGGTTAACTCTGCAACGGAGAAAGTATGCTCAGGTTTAGTCGCCAATACTTCTAATAATCTGAAGCTCAGTGGCGGAAGGATGACTGATTTACCAAGGTGGCTAACGGTGTGATTTTTATTATCAAACTGCAACACGCTATTGATTCCAATATTAACAACTCTTTTACTTTATCAGTAATTTTTCGCTGTTCACATAGTTCTGCAAAAACAAGTCGTACAATTCTGTAACAAGACGTCAAAATTTGTTGATCTGAATCAAAGAATATTCTATTCTTTTTAAAGTTTCAGAAATTATTGAAAGTTTAAAAAGATGAATTTATCACCAAAAATTGAAAGCTTTGTGATGCATTGCGGTGAAATGGGCAGTCGGTGGGGATTTAACCGTACTATTGGTCAGATTATGGGGTTACTTGTGATGAGCGAGCAACCTCTATCTGCTAATGAAATTGGCGAAACCCTCAGTATTTCTCGCGGCAATGTTAGCATGGGCATTAAAGAACTTCAGTCTTGGCGACTTGTTACCGTGCAGCACATTGCTGGCGATCGCAAAGACTATTACCTTCCCATAGGTTCTATTTGGGAATTAGCCAATCGCGTATTCGAAGAACGCAGTAAGCGAGAAGTAGATCCAACCTTATCGCTTCTGCGTGACGCCTTGCTAGATGAGCCAAGTAATGAACAAGAAGCTTATGCGCAAAAGCGCATGAATGAGATTCATGAATTACTTGAAACACTCACGCAATGGGCTGCTGAACTTCAAAGCATTAGCCCTGAAAAACTAACGACCCTAATGAAGTTAGGTTCGGGTGTCGTGCGCATGTTAGATATTAAAGACAAGCTTATAAAAAGCGGCTAACCGATTTAACGCTTAGGCGTTAGTAACGTATTCATTATTTTTCGAGCACTGGCTTTAGCGAGTGTTCTAGGCAGACTCGTGTCAATTTTCTTCAGAGGTAACGCATGTTAGATACAGAAATGCTCTCGCGGATCCAATTTGCAGTGAATATTAGTTTTCACATTCTTTTCCCAACAATCACCATCGCGATGTGTTGGTTTTTAGTGTTTTTTAAAGTTCGTTTTGACCAGACCGGCCACCCAGTGTGGATGCGAGCCTATCGGTTTTGGGTAAAAATATTTGCGTTAACTTTTGCCTTGGGGGTGGTTAGTGGTATCACCATGTCGTTCCAGTTTGGCACGAATTGGCCAGGCTTTATGGAAAAAGTGGGTAATATCGCTGGGCCGCTTTTAGGTTACGAGGTATTAACGGCCTTCTTTTTAGAAGCCACTTTTTTGGGCATCATGCTGTTTGGCATTAAGAAAGTACCACCTAAAGTACATACCTTAGCTACTGTGATAGTGGCAATAGGGACTACGCTTTCCGCGTTTTGGATCTTGAGTTTAAATTCTTGGATGCAAACGCCAACAGGCTTTGAAATGCGCGATGGGGTTGCTTATCCACTAGATTGGTTCGCTATTATATTTAATCCATCATTTCCCTATCGTTTATCTCATGTGTTAGTTGCATCAGGGCTAACCGCAGCTTTTTTAATAGCAGGCATTAGCGCTTATCGATTACTAAAAGGCGATACTAAACAAGCGCCTAAACTCACCTTAAAAGTTGCTTTAACCGTTGCAGCAGTGCTTGCGCCGCTACAAGCATTCGTTGGCGATTTACATGGTCTTAATACATTAGAACATCAACCACAAAAAGTTGCCGCGATGGAAGGTGTGTGGCAAACGGAGAAAGGGGCGCCGCTATTATTGTTTGCGATACCTGATGAGGAAACGAGAACTAATCATTTTGAAATTGGCATTCCTAATTTAGCGAGCTTGATACTAACCCATGAGATGGAGGGTGAAATAAAAGGCCTAGATGAGTTCAAAGGAGAGCACCCTCCGGTAAAACCTGTTTTTTATGGTTTTCGATTGATGGTTGGTCTAGGTCTGCTGATGATTTTGGTTTCTTGGTGGGCACGTATAAAGCTATTTAGGCGCGATACTTTACCTCCAGCATTTTTATACCTATTAGTGGCTATGTCTTTCTCTGGCTGGGTTGCAACATTAGCCGGCTGGTATGTCACAGAAATCGGTCGTCAGCCTTATCTTGTTAGCGGTGTGCTGCGAGTTAGCGATGCTGTAACTGACATTGCTCCTAGCAACGTCGTGCTGAGTTTAACCATGTACAGCTTAGTGTATGCGGGCTTGTTGTGGGCATATTTACACACGGTATTTTTAATGGCTCGTCGTAGTGTTGAAGTAGAAGAATTTGAAACTGAAGAGCCTAGTATTTTAAGTAGTGTTTATAAAAAAGATTCATTGGAGAGCAGTCATGTTTGATCAAGACACTTTGGCGGTTATTTTCGTTGGCCTGATGGGGCTGGCTACAATTATGTACGTGATACTAGATGGGTATGACCTAGGTGTTGGTATGTTGATATCGAGTGACTCTGAAAAAGACAACGACACTATGATAGCGTCAATCGGTCCTTTTTGGGATGCTAATGAAACCTGGCTAGTGCTCGCAGTTGGCTTGTTACTTATCGCATTTCCAGTTGCTCACAGCATGGTTTTAAAAGCCCTTTATTTACCATCGGCAGTGATGCTTATTGGATTGATTTTACGTGGTGTTGCTTTTGATTTTAGGGCGAAGGCTGCGGTTTCTCATCGCAAAACTTGGAATACCTTGTTCAAAGTAGGTTCATACGTCGCATCTCTTTCGCAAGGGTATATGTTAGGGGCCTATGTTACTGGTTTTGATAACTCTATTGCTGCTACGTTATTCTCGCTTTTAAGTGCTATTGGTGTTGCTGCCGCGTATCGCTTAATTGGCGCTACATGGTTGGTGATGAAAACTGAAGGCGAGTTACAACAAAAAGCGATATCTACTGCGCAACAAAGCGTTATAGTGACATTCTTTGGTATTTTACTTGTGTCGGCGACTAACCTTTGGGTTAACCCTGAAATTTACGATAAATGGCTATCAATTTCTTATGCGACCTTCTTATTGCCAATTCCAATCGCTTGTTTTGGTTTGTTTCTCGTTTGCCATTTTGTGCTGAAACATCTTGCCGAAAAACCTGAGATCGGTTCGGGCTTGCCGTTTGTCACTGTGGTATTTATTTTTGCGCTAAGTTTCTTTGGTTTGGCCTTTAGTTTCTTTCCATATATTGTGCCGAATAAGTTAACAATATGGGAGTCTGTTGCTGCGCCAGAAGCACTAAACTTTATTCTTGTTGGTGCAATAATCGTGGTGCCCACCATACTGCTTTATACCATTTATTCGTACCGTGTGTTTTGGGGGAAAGTGGAAGAGCTTAGGTACTATTAAATCTTACAAGATAAAAAAGGCGCCAAATAACTGTTTATCTGGCGCCTTTTGTTTTAATCATCTTGTCTAATTTTATCTACATGTAACTTCATTTATGTAGCCATGGAATAATTCCACAACCTCAGTTTGAATAGTACTGCGGCCCATAGGCGGCATTTTGTAGTACTCTGTAGTATTAAGCCTCTGATAGATAATTGACTTTTCTGGATCTCCTGGCGCAATTAGTTTTGCGTCTTCAATACCAAGGCTAGAAATTTCAGGCTCAGAATTACAAGCTCCCCATTGATCTTTTACATTCCAAGTAAAATCTAGGCTGCCACGGGCAGGACCATTCGGATTATGACAATAGGCGCAGTTTGAATGGGCAAAGCTTTTCACTCTGCTTTCTCTTGTTACTACGTCATTCAGATAATCTGGAAGGGCGTCTAATTCAGTGATGCGATCAACAACGTTTTCTTGCAAAAATGCGATATCGGCTAAATATTCAATCTGATTAGCAGTATGATCGTCTGAGTATTTACGCTCAATATTCAATTGTCTAAATTCAGGGCCAATAGCACCATTTATCGAATCGTTATGACATTGCTGACATTGAATTCTACTTGGGATTTGATAAGCGATACCATTGACATCAACAACTTTACCAGCAGGAAGTAAATTTGCTTCAGTTTGTTCGTCATTCCATTCGTAGGTATATCCGTTCCACTCATTTATGTCATTTTTCATCAGTAAACGAGTTTCTAATTTCTTACCTTCAAAGGCAAATTCTTTAATTAATACTGAGCCAACTGGGAAAATAAAGTCACCATTATCAGTAACTTCAATTTGAGTATTGTCTGGTATAGCCATCCAGCGACGTTTATCTGCACCGTCAGTATACAAAGGAGAGGCAACGTCAAAAGGAATTGCAGATTCTACAGTAACCAGTTCAGAGCCATTGGTTTCGAAACAACCTGTTTCAGAGAGTGTCTGTGGGAAATCGCTAATTTCAGCGCCATTTGAATCTTCAGGTACCATTTTGAAAATACCTGTGTAATGGCTGACAAATATCTCGCCGTCAAAGTCTGCTGTAAATGCTCGAATACCACCATTTGGAGATAGCTTTCCACTAAATAGCTTGTGCCCGTATGGCTGATTATTTTCATCGTACTCTAAAGAAAGAATCTGAGAAAAAGCTGAGAAATCGGCAAAGATAAACTTACCAATTAATGTTTCAATAGCTGAACCACGGTAAACTAAGCCACCTATAATAGCTCCCCAGCCAGCATCATGGCTGTATTCTAATTCAGGGTCTATTAAATCTTCATAGTCTCCACAGCCTTCGCCTAATAGACAGTTAGTACCTTCTTTTATTGGCCAGCCATAATTACCGCCTTTTACCACTTTATTTACTTCTTCTAGGTTTGAAGCACCTACATCACCAACAAAAATTTCGCCAGTTTCTGTATCAAAACCCCATCGCCAAGGGTTTCTAAATCCTACTGCCCATATTTCATCTCTAACACCTTCAACGTCAACGAAAGGGTTATCACTTGGAATTGAGTAGGTTCCATCACCAGGCACATTTATACGAATCATTTTTCCGTATAAGTCATCCATATTTTGTGCAACCATTCCTTTGCCGTCATCACCAAACGCGAAATACAAATGGCCGTCACTGCCGAACTCTAAATGACCGCCTTGGTGGTTCTTAGAATATTGTCTTAAGCTCAGAATTGTTGTCTCATCAACTAGGGTTTGGCTATCCTGGTCGAAGGTAAACTCATTAATCGTAGTATACCTTTCGGCTTGTTCATTATTATGCGAATAGTAAAGGTAGACTTTATTGTTTTCCGTAAAATTAGGGTGGAATGCAAGTGATAAAAGTCCTAATTCTCCATAAGAAGAGTCAACTTTTTCCGAAATATCAAGAACTAGCTCCTTGTTTGAAACATCGGAAGCATCGTCAAATTTGTAAACTTGACCTCTTCTGTCTAGTAAGTACCAGTGTTCACTATCGCCAGGCATGCGATAAATTTGGATTAGTTGGCCCAGATCTAAGTCCGAAAATTGACGTTCAAATTTAACTGCTGAAGTTTGTTGCGGAGCTTCATGTGCAAGGCATGTTAAGTTTTCTGGTCGCTCAGGATCTACAATTACTGGAGGTGGAGTAACTACTGGAGGTGTTTCTATTTTATCGCTGCTTCCCGAAGAAAAACAACCTGTTAGGATTAGAGTGCATAAGCCACTAATCGATAAAAGCTTGTTCATAATTTTCCTTTTAATTAATATAACTGACCAAGTTTTTTGATGTTTTTATAGCCATCTAATGAGACTTAGAAATTATTAGATTTAGTAACTACTTACTTTAAACATTATTAAGTGTTTAGATGTTATCTATCCAATCTAAGGTCATAGTTTTAACGCTGAGCGGTATACTACAACATTTGATGGTGGCAAGTTAATAAGCAATATAAGATTAATCGCAGAGTTTTTCAGAAACCCTCAACTCATACAATTTTGTAGAAGACTTTGTTAGTTTTTGTTTTTATTGGCTAAATTATTGCGTTTATAAATAAAGTTATTACATGCGACACCCTGTCTCATCATTTGATTTGTCTTTATCATTGCCTTTGATTTTGAATGTTCTTTTCTAGCGTCTTGGATTTTTGTACTGAATCAACGTATATTTATTTTAATGACGGATTTTTCGCAGAAGGAAGGCACATCATTATTTAATTGAGGTGGCTTTGAAAATCTTTATATTCATCATGCTTTTAAGCGTGTTTTCGGTAAATGCGCAAGAGGATGTACGATTAACGGATGATGAGTACAGTGTTTTACGAAAAGATATACTTGAAAATTACGCCAGTCGCCCATTGGATGCTGTCGGCAGGGCAGATTATTACCTAGCTAAACACGATGCGACGTTTACTTTGCGTCAGCGCGTTCGCATGCAATACACCAAAGCCTTTTATCAAATTGCAGCCGAGCAGTTTGAAGATGCATTCTCCACTTTAGTGCTTTGTAAACAACTTGCCGATCAACTCGGTGACCCCGCGTTAATCTATTATTATCACAGCTATATAGCCGGCATGTTTAGTACGCTGGAAAACTACGAATTATCGGCAAGTTCTTATATATCTGCCCTTGGGGTCGCTAAACAAACGACAGATCAGCATTTAGTGGCTAGAGCGCACAACAATGTTGGCCATCTGTTGATTTTACTTGAGCAATACGAGCGCGCCTTACCCTACATTGAAAAATTTCACCGATTTGGTGTTGAAAATAAGGTCGTCACTTATCAAGCTACTGCATTGAATAACCTAGGTGAATTAGCTCTAGGTAAAGGTAATATTGAAGAAGCAGAGCGATATTTCAAAGAGTCGCTACAGCTTAGAATAGACAATAAATTACCGCTTCGTGCTTCGTGGTCTATGTTAAACCTTGGAAAGGTAAGTTATCTCAAGAAAGACTATGCTCAGGCTAAGAGTTTCATTGAGCAATCTATTGAGATTCGCGAAAAGTATAAACGCGAACTGCAAGTGATAACCTCACAATTAGCGTTAGTAAAAGTGCTCTTGGCGATGGAAGAGTTTGATAAGGCTTACTCGCTTTTAATCAACAGTATCGATGAGCTTAACAGCAAAAAAAGCTTACATTTATTGGTTCATGCTTATGAGCTACAACAGGAGTATCACCATCACAGAAAAGAATTCGAATTAGCGCTAGAAATTGCCAATAAAAGGGTGAAACTTAACACCGAATTAATGCAGAAAAAAGCCGATTTAGCCCTTGTCCATCACATTGCCACTGTTGAACTTGATGTAAAGGAAATGGATAACCTGAACTTGAAAAAACAGAACGAGTTGGCTCAACAAGAAGTTGCATTAAAACAACGTCAGACTAATATAATTCTTGTTTCCAGTGGACTCATTTTATTGATTATTCTCGTTTTTGCTACATCGTTATCGCGTAAAAATAGAAAGCTGGCGCAAGCTCGTGTTGAGTTAATCGAAGCTGAAAAAATGTCGGCGATGACAACATTAGTGTCTGGCATGGCACACCAGCTAAATACCCCAATTGGTATTCTTGTTACTGCGAACTCATTGATGCGAGATAAGCTAGGCATTATTAGGAACAAAATAGAACAAAAAATACTGAGCCAAGCCCAACTAGAAAAACTCTTGGATGAATTTTCCTATTCGTTGCAGTTGTCTGAAAGCAATTGCAATAAAACCGCTGGTTTGATCCAGCAATTTAAACAAATTTCCGCTGAGTTAGAGGGCTCCGAACTAGTCAAATTTGAGCTACATTCTTTTATCAAAAGTAAGCTTTCACTCATTTGCCGCCAATATCCAAACATTAAGCACTACCAAGTACATGGCGATAACATTCAGGTAAATCACTATGCTAATGTACTTCTAAGGGTATTAGAGCAGCTGATAAAAAATACCGCAGAGAACAAAAAGCGAGATGAAAATAGCTTAGCAATTACGATAGAGATCAAAACGAATGAAGAGGGGGTAACGATTGCGTATTGCGACAATGGTAGTGGCGTTCCTGAGGATATTATCGACAAAATATTCGACCCGTTTTTCACCACTAAGGGGATGCAAAAAAGCCTAGGGCTTGGACTGAATATCGCCTATAACTCAGTTAAACATTTAATGCAGGGTAACCTTTCTTGTCACGCTTCGGAACAAGGCGCTAGATTCTTAATTGCCATTCCAATTTGTGTTAAAGAACAAGAGTAAGTTGATTGAGCTCCTTTATAGTTACCTGTAGTTTTGCTAAATAAAAAAGTTAGTTACTTAAGCAGTATTTACAATCTGATACGTTAAACCTGTTTGAAAATGCGGCATAAATATCGTATTGTGAAGTTATGAATTGGATTTTAATCTACGGTCTCTAGATAATCCTCTAGTAAGTCTGTAGAATTATTACTTCCCGCTGAACGAGTAAGAGAAAGGTGATTTATCATGGGCTTTATTATGAAAAGTACTGAAGATACTAACTCTACAAGTGACAACGTGAACATCAATAAAGACGGCATTGTTAGTCTTAATTTGGACAATAAATCTGTACAATCAAAACTTGTAGAACAGATCAACAAGCTTAAGTTTTACGAGAGAGAACTTAAAATAGCAAAATAAAAGGATTTATATGGGCGCTTTAGCGCTTGGTATTGTATTGATTATTGGCTATTTTTATCAAAGTCACCATCCATACAGACGTTTAGAGCTAGTGCGTAGTACTGGCTATCATATCTACTTCAAAGCAGGCCTTTCTGGTTTTGTATTACTATCGATATCATTGTTAATTTGGTCTGTTATCGATTACTTTGATCTTCCATCTGCCTTCGTAGATTATTTTGAGTTAAAAGACTCTTTCGTTTATATCAAAAACGGTAAACATTGGGCTGACATAAAGCTGGTAGCCATTTTTGCTCTGATGTTTATTTCTACCTTAATTTATATTGGACTTAGAAAGTTTTTCAATACGAAGGAAAAGTCATTAGAGCGAGTTAAAAAAATTGCTCATGAACTTGAGTTGCTGCTGATTGAAGCAACTGAGAATGTGTCTCCAATTCGTGTAGAGCTAGACTGTGGCAAGGTCTATGTAGGAATACCCGAAACACCTAATCTCGATCGCGGAGAAGTGAGCTTTCTTACCTTGCTGCCACTGTTAAGTGGGTACATAAATGATGAGAAGAAAATCATTTTTAATAACAATTACTACCGTCATTACCAAGAATATATACATGGCGATGAGCTTGAAGAACGTGGCTCGCATTCTAGCGTAACAGACTTTTCTATTGTCATACCTATTGAGCAAGTCGTTGTCTCGAGCCGTTTTAGTATTGATGCTTTTATCCAATTCAGAAAAGATAATGGCTCTGAACTTACTGGCCCTCATGAGCCGGAAGAGTAACTTATTAAAAACTGACAGCCCAATTTAGGCCAGCTCTTCTGACAATTAGCTATACTTCTTAAAACTTAATCAGAATTATTATAAAGCTATTACACTGAAAGCTTTGATTTAAATGGTGGCCCCTCCCAGACTTGAACTGGGGACCTACCGATTATGAGTGTGATTTTTTATTGTTTTTCTATGAACATATATGAACAACCGTATAAAAATGTTGCATCATAACTTATTGTAAAATATATAAAATAAAAGTTACTGTTTGTTCTTTGTTGTTCATTGAAGTTTTTTGTAGCACAATAATTGTGCTACATATTTGCTACACGGACGAAAAATGACAAAGCGCCAAAAAATAACGAATTCTTGTATCAAGGACCTACGCGTTTGCGATGGGAGGGTCAATGATTCAGAAATTTCGGGCTTTCACGCTCGCATCACACCCAAAGGTAAAATTACCTACTACATCTTTTACAGGCTTAACGGCAAACAGGTAAATTACAAGTTAGGTTCACACCCTGAATTAACGCCACAACAAGCGCGTGATTTGGCCAAAGCTAAACTTGGCGAAGTAGCAAACGGTGTTGACGTTCAGGCTGAGAAAAAGGAAGCCAAACGCCAAAATGAATTAGCGAAAAACACTATTCTTTGTAAATACCTTGAAAATCAATACTTACCTTGGCTGATCACTAGAAATGCTAAAACTGCCTCTCGAATTATTAAAACCATTGAAACAGGATTTCCTGAATTACTCGAAAAGCAACTTTCTACTATTCATGCGTGGGATATTGAAAAGTGGCGCAATGCAAAAGCTAAAACCGACATGAGCCCTTCAACCATTAATGGTTATGTAAACACGCTAAAAGGCGCAATGAGTAGGGCAGTTGAGTGGGGCTGTATTGAAAGCCACGACTTACATAAAGTGAAATCATTAAAAGTGGATAATACCGTTGTTCGTTATCTGTCAGACGATGAAGAAAAAAGGTTGTTTGATACGTTAAGAGGTAGAGATGATAAAGCAAAGCTTGAACGTGAAAATGGCAACCTATTTCGCCAACAACGCAACTACCCTTTATTACCTGAATTAAGACATTTCAATTATTGCGACTATTTAGAGCCGTTAATCATTTTAGCGGTAAATACAGGTATGAGAAGAGGTGAACTATTCACTCTTGATTGGGTTAACGTCAATTTAGAAAAAGAATTTTTAACCGTAACTTCAGGAAATTCTAAGTCAGGCAAAGGCCGCCATATTCCACTTAATGTAAACGCGAAACAAACTCTTGTTAATTTACTTGATGATACCAATGGTCAAGGTTATGTGTTTAAGAATACGGAAGGTGAGCCATTAAAAGATATTAAAAAAGCATGGGGTAACTTACTCAAAGAGGCTCAAATTGATGACTTTAGGTTTCACGATTTACGCCATCATTTTGCCAGTAAGCTTGTTATGGTTGGCGTCGATTTAAATACGGTACGTGAATTGATGGGGCATAGTGATTTAAAAATGACGCTAAGGTATGCCCATTTAGCGCCAGAGCATAAGGCTGCAGCGGTTAATTTAATATGAATAATTTTAATCAAAGTACGGTTAAAGGCGAGTCTAATCATTTAATAAAATGAATGAGTTTTAACTCGAACAGTTAGGGTTGAGCATGGAGGTTCAATTCAATCTGGCAGTCGCGCGATTGATATGAGCGGCCGAAAGTAACGTCGTTTAAATGTTGAGCAACGCAATACATTATTTCCGCACACTAAAATGAAAATGCAACGCGTTACTAATTTGTCTTAGATGTAGTAGCTCATATTTAATCTGACATTTGTAAATTATTGATTTGATCAAATCGTAAAGTTGATTAGGTCTGTTATGAGCGAACAACGGACGTTAGAATTTTTTAATACCATTCACAGTAGCCACTTTAAATTTTATGTGGAGTGATACAGTTAGAAGTGAACTTTCCAATAAATTTGTCAATTGGCTCGCTAAGTAAATTATCAATAGTCTCGGTTATCTCAATTATCAAGTTATAACTGTTTGAATTTAGGCCTTTTAATTATGCTCATTTTTTACATAGCGAGTCAAAGAAATTATCGATTATGCCAATTCTCGTTTTCTCCAAGTCAAAGAACCGTTGAGTGTTTAAATTAAAGTTGATAACCTACTAATATATTTAAATAAAACGTATTAGTGTTTATTATTTAGGAATACATCACAATTGGGATAATCGGGAATTCTCACTAATACGCTGTTAGCCATAAATCAAATGTAAGGATAAAAATGGAGAACTTTGATGCTATATCTCTGGGAATAAGCATAGCTTTAGGGATACTTTCAATTGGTTTAGGTATATTTGCCATTTGGCTAAGTTATAAATTTTCGGAAAGTTCAACTAAGGCATTAGATGCTGTTAGAGACTTAGCTAAAGAAACAAGAACTTTAGTCGAATTAAACTTAGATCAACAAAAAAGCTTTTCTGGAAAGATGCTTGACTCAATCTTAGAGCAAAATAAGTTCGGTACGCCTAAGGAAGCTCTTTCCAATGGCTCAGATACTGTAAATGAAGTAATTACAAAAACACTTAAAGAAATTGAAACAAAGATTAACCATTCAGTAGAGAAAGAGTTAAGAGGTTTCGCGGAAAACTCAAATAAAGATAATAAAGAATTACAACGTGTAGTTAATGCTATCAAAAATGACATAAGCATTATAAATGATGCTGTTCCAGCAATATCATCTGCTATCAAGTTACCGGAATCTGCTAGAGACGCTTTAATAAAATATCAAGACCACCCTGCACACTTTGTTGTTCTTGCTGCAATAGTTAAAAGCAATGCACAATGTATCGAGGACTTAAATGAAGTAGAGACAGAATTTGCTTTACCTGAAGGCTGGGATAGGGGCGTTTTTAATTTAATTTCAGTCGGGGTTTTGGAAGAAACAAAGAATGGTTTTAAAATCCCAGATAATTTACAAAAACCAATTCAAACTTGGGTAGAGAAAAATAGAGATCCTTTAAATGAATTAGTTTTAAGGTATAAAGATCGTAATGATGGTGATGGGGTTTCAGATAGTGAAATAGCGACTGCCAAAAAATTTAAGTTTTAAGCCTATTATGGCTAACAAGCTGTTAAACGAAGACAAAAACAGTTGGCTTTGTTCCTTCGTCGCCAATTTTGACCAACTATTTTTTGCCTGTTAACAGTGCGTTATACGTCTATGGAGAGTCTTGCGTATGTTTCATGTTGATCTCAATGAAGAGATGGTCGTTGTTCACATATACGATGGAAAAGGTGAAAAGCCAGAAGTCCCTGTTCCAGACCTTAGAGCTAATAAGCCTATAGGGTGTCATGATCAAAAAGACGATGAAACTACATTTTTTCAAAGATTAATCAACACCAAAGTTGATGATACCGAGCTCTCTATCGCGGCACCTAATGAGATTTCAATTTCTCTTCACATTTCAAAGAAATCAGTAGAGCATTCAGATAAGTTGCGACTTCTTATTAAGAAGAAAGGTAAAGAGACAGACTCTGCTATTTATGAAAAAGACGTAACCACTGCATATGATTATCTTGAAGAAATACAAAAGGCCGTTGTGTTTTCATACAAGGCAGTGGAGTCATTTTGTAATGCGGTCATTCCTGATGATTATGTTTATATAAAGACAACGAATCGAGGAATTGAAGAGCACTATAGAAAAGAGCAAATAGAAAGGTGGTTAAGCACCTCTGAAAAAGTATCAAAAATATTACCAGAAATACTGAACGTTTCATCACCTTCTCAGGAAAAGTTTTGGTCTGAATTTAAGAACCTAGAGCGTCTTAGAAATGAAATTATTCACAGCAAATCTAGCAGTACCACAGAGATTTTGAAGGAACTGTTCTTACCGAAAATTAGAGACTATGTAGTTTCCAGTTTAGACCTCTTACATTTTTTTATAAAAACCGATCCATTCAACCCTGTGTTTCCACTAGGGTTTGGTGATTCTCAAATTAAAGTACTATCTGTAGAAAATGTAGATGGTTTATTTAAGAAGGTATAATAGATGTATAACAAGTTTTTTAAGGTGGGACTGCTAAAGTTTGGCTCAGTTGCGCTTCGCTTCATATTTTAGCCAAACATTAATCAGCCCCCTAACAGGGAGCTAGGCATCACGGAGAATCGATGAAGTATTGGCGTATCTATGAAGAGCAATCTGAGTTAATTCAGAGAACATTGACAATAATTACATTGTTGTTCGCACTGTTTGCAGGTTATAAGCATTTCTTTACTCACGCAAGCCTAGATTCGGCCCTTGTATTAAGAGAAAAGGGGGCGTATTACATTGCAGTGTCTAACACTGGTAATTCTGACGCCTTAATAACAAGAGCAAGATTCTCATATTGCATAGAATGGCCAGAAGGAAATGGAGAGGCCGCAACACGAGAAGTAGAAATACCTCGTGGAACTATTATTAAGCCAAGCGGTGTAAAATCATTTAAGGTGTTAGATCCTGAAGGAGGAATACCTGAAACGACCAAGGCTTGTAAAATTGCTTCTAATATTGACGAAACATGCAAAATACATATTCAATATTTTGATCAAGATTTGGATGAAAAGTCAGAAGTATTGAGTTTCGAGTGTAAGCGTATAAATGCGTAACAAGTGCTTCAAACGGAAAAATACAGTTGGTTGTTTCACTCCGTTAACAATTTTAGCCAACAATTTTAGCCAACAATTTTTTTTCCCATAACGAGAGCGTCACCACTGTCTGCTTCTGGCACTTATGCGTAGTTCGCTCATTATAGTCTCTCAGATGAATTCAAAACTTATTCATCGAAACAGTAAGATCAGATATGAACTTCTGCAAATTATGTTTATTTTTCCATTAATATGCCGTTAGTGCGGTTTGGTGCCTAAATTTACAGGTTAAAACCTTCGTCTATTTTAAAATATAAGAAATTTCGCTTTTCCCCAGTAAAAATAAGCGTTTGAAGCGAATTTTTATTTGAAGTTGAAAACGCTTTTATTTTGAATTTTTCCAGTAAAAATACGGGATTGTGGGCAGTTGCCTAAACTTGAAGTTTCAATGTTTGTTTATTTCTATGATTAGAAATTTCGCTTTTGCCCAGTAAAAATAAGCGTTTGAAGCGAGTTCTAACTTTAAATTGAAAACGCTTTTATTTTGAAGTTTTCCAGTAAAAACGTGGGTTTGTGGGCAGTTGCTTAAACTTGAAGTTTTGAGTCTTGTTTATTTTTAAGTATAGAAATTTCGCTTCTACCCAGTAAATATAAGCGTTTGAAGCAGTTTTAACTTGAAGTTAAAAAGCGTTTTGTTTGAAGTTAAGTTCAAATTTTTGTTGACTCAATTTCAAATTGTTTGCTATTTCTATAAGTGCAAAGGCGTTGGTGCCGCTGTGAAGCGTCATCAACAAAAATATACTTTAAAACACAATTAGGATCGTAATTATGAACGTTGTGAAACGTGCGTTAACCGAACAAGAAACTGCCGAGTACATCGGTATGAGCCGCTCATTCCTCCGCCAGTCGCGTATGGAGGGAAACCGAGACAATAGAACCCCAGCACCGAAATTCATTAAAATTGGTCGTGCCGTTAGATACCTCAGAGAAGATTTAGATAATTGGTTAGATAGCTTTTACAAGCACTCTCATTTACTCGATGAGGGTGTTTAACATGGCTACATTACCTTCAACACAAGCATCAGCACTTCGATGGTTTTCATTGGGTCATCATATGGATGTATGTATCGATATCTGCAATCAAATCGGTCGCTTGTTTCCATCTGACTCTTACGGGCAGATCATTAAACAAGGGCAGCTAAGAGATTTATCGGCTAAAGGCTATTTGAAAAAGCAATTAGTTGAGCAATTTGGTATTAGTTACTGGCGTTTTTCTATCAGTGATTCAGGAATAGCTTGTTTTGAGGAGTATACCAATGACTGCTCAGAATAACGTTCAGCAATTACTTTATAAATTATCTCCTGTTTTTAATGAGTTCCCATTTCTTACTAAAGAGTGGCATGCGTGCGCGGTTGATAGAGCCGATGTTAACTTCATGCTAAGTAAGCTTTCAGTAATACCTGAGCCGCTTGCACGTGTTTTGCTAAAAAACGCGATGAAAATTAAGATAAGGAAAGAACGTAATTTATATATTTTAAGAACCTCAACGTTCATTTTGGGCTTGTTACCTGAAAGATTGCAAAGTGTACTAACTATTGAAGATGCAGAAATAAGAGAAAAAGCAAAGGAGTGTGCAGATTGGTGCAGGCGAATTGCAATCCAGCATAATATGGCTGATCGCTTACTGAATGTTAATGAACAATTACCTTCGTCTTTAGAAATTTCCATTTCCAATGCAGAGCAAATTTTTTCAGTGCTTAATAGTGAATTATGTTTTTACGGTATTGATAAGCTCACCTTGAATGAAGAGAGCAATACAGCGTTAGGTGCTGTTAGAAGGATGTGTGATAAGCACTGGTGGACGAGGAAGCTTCGAAAAATATTTAACCAAGCATACGAGCGAGCGGCAATTGAATTGGGTATGGTTAACAAATACAAGCAAATGTATTCTAGCGACTTAGCTGTTCAAAGAAGGCAACAACAACTCTTTGCTAATGAGCAGTTAATGAGTTCATTGATGGTGATTAATGATGTTGGCCAACGTTATTCCTTGAAAGAGCTCTCAGACTTAAACGTATCAAATCCTAAAGTGAGAAAAGCCGAGTTAATGGTGCGTATTCGTGGCTTTGAAGAAACCTCTAGATCGCTAAATCATGCCGGGCTGTTTATTACTATTACATGCCCGTCTAAGTATCATTCAACTTTTGCTAAATCTGGCCAGCGTAACCCTAAATATGAAGGGTTAACACCGTATCAAGGCAATCAATACCTCTGTGGTGTTTGGTCGCGTATTCGCGCTGAATGGAACCGACAAGATATAAAGCCTTATGGCTTTCGTATTGCAGAACCTCAACATGACGGTACACCGCATTGGCACATGCTGTTATTTGTCGAATCTAACCAAGTAGAAACTGTTAAGCAAACTATTAGTCATTACTCATTGATGGAAGATGGCAACGAAAAAGGCGCTTTGGAAAACCGCTGCGACTTTAAATTAATAGATCCTAAAAAGGGTAGTGCAGCAGGTTACATTGCTAAGTATGTTTCAAAAAACATTGACGGTGAACATCTTGATAAAGGTGTATATGGAGAAAACCCTATCGTTGCTGCACAGCGGGTTGATGCGTGGGCATCGTGTTGGTGTATTCGTCAGTTTCAACAAATTGGTGGTGCTAGCGTTACTGTATGGCGTGAATTGAGACGGCTTAAAGAAGCGTTTAAGGCTGATACTTTAATTGAAAAAGCTAGGGAAGCCGCTGATAACAGTCGTTGGCAAGATTATGTTGATGCAATGGGCGGTGTATTTGCTAAACGCAATCAACAGCCAATCAAAATTACTTATGATGTTTCAGTGAATATGGAAACAGGGGAATGCAAATCGAATAAATATGGTGATGGTCTAATAAAAACTGTTAAAGGGTTGGTGTATCAAGGGCAACAAATAGTAACGCGCTTATTCAGTTGGAGAATCGAAAGAGCAAACACCGTTTGCTCTAACTTGGAGTTCTGTAAATAACTGTACTAATTCTACTATTTTATAGTAGTTATAAAGTCTCTGTGTACAAACCCTACAAATGACTCATTGTTAATTATAATATGAATTTTAAGCCAAGAGCTATTATCGTCGAAAAGTATTTGTACTTTTTTTCCTATCGCTAAATGAGCCGAAATAGGAGCATCTGCATTTGGAGAGGATCGAAGCCTAACATTGTCCCCAGAGACTATATATACTAAACCTGAGGATATTTCGTGAGGTTTCTTCTGAGAACTATATTGGGAGTTAGGAACAAAAAAACTTAGCATACCTGTGAAAAATATTATAGCTAGAAGCCAACGATAAAATACTTTGTGTCGTATAGTACTGTCTACATTTACTTCGTGAACTAACCAAGAAATACTTTTATTCTTGAAGATACCTTTGTAGCCTACAGGCAGATGAATTGCTCCAAAGAGAGAAGCTATTTTTACATTTTGACTCCCACTACTTATGGCGCTAGATAATTCAATTTTTAGTACTTTTTTTATTTCAGATTCTAACTTTTTCGTTTCTTCTACTGCTGATTTTAAGAATACGTGATACCAATATGTGTCCATGAAATGTATTAACTGTGTAACCACTAAACCCACAGTAGAAAATATGACTGCAGCATTAATTTTTAGGCCGAATAAATCTACAAAAATACCCTTGTGGATAGATAAGCCAACACCAGTTAGAAAACCTGAAAAGACAACTACCGCAAAGTTTCTAACTTTCATTGATATATCGTTGAAGTGCTGTTGAACTTGTGTAGATTGCTTCCAATACTCTAGCAATAATTTGGTTCTTTCATTGCTTTGTAAACGATTTCCATTTCTCAACATAATTATTCCTACAAATAAATTGAGTTACATCGGTTTTCGCTGAAAATCGAAGATGTTTAACAACTCATTAAAGCTGTCTATTTCATAGTCAGCTTTGTGATTCAAAGCACCTTCTTTTAAATGTTTTTCACGTATAACATCTTCGTCTGTCCAATGTGTAACTTGTCTAAGTAATTCATAATCGTCAGGTCTATCTTGAAAATGTGATGTACCATATTTTGCAAATACTGAAGATATGCCAGCCTCATGAGCCATATCTATATCTTTTATTTCTGAATCACCGATATAAACACAGTCTTCACTATTAACCCCTGCATCTTCTATTATCTTCAATAAAATTTTCGGGTTGGGCTTTAATTCGCCCTTGGGCGTAGTTAAAAACTTTGTATTTTCGAATGAAATTTTTGTTCTTTCAGTGTCCTCTATAGGCAATTTAGAATGATCTTCAGGGGAATAAACAGCCTCAATAAAATAGTCAAGACCCAGCCTTTTCAATCTATATTGTGTATACCATTTAATTGACTCCGTATACGCTATTACTCTTATTCTTTTAGTTCTCAATTCAGATAGTGTGTCGTAAACGCCTTTGTAAAGCTTTAAGTGCTTTATTCTATTGCTTCTTGCACGGTGAATTGCGCTATTAAGCTCTTTAAGAATGTTTTCCCGTGAGCCGTATTTTTTGATCAGGCTAGGCAGTTCTTCAAGAACAAATGAATATTCGGCAGTGCCGTGTTTTTGATGAACTGGCTTAATTTCAGCAATTAGTTGGTTTTTTGATATACCACTTATTTTAGAAGTTTCTTCTAGTAGCGGCTTAAATGTTGCGCACCAAATATCAAACCAGTCATAAAGCGTGTTATCTAAATCTGTAATAAGTACTGATTTTTGAGGGCGTGTTGACATTATATCTTTCCTTATGATTTAAACCTTCCTAATCTATATTTCTATGGATTAATCAAGCTTAAGAATATTATCGATACGATATATTAAAAGCTTTAAAATAAAAACAGCTATGCTACATATTTGCTACTTTTTTTAATGTGATTAAATAAAAGTTAGTAGGTAATTACGTCAAAGGTACTGAATTAAATGGTGGCCCCTCCCAGACTTGAACTGGGGACCTACCGATTATGAGTCGGGTGCTCTAACCAACTGAGCTAAAGGGCCATTTAAAGAAGTGAGTTTAGACTTTGCTAAAGGGTTAGCAGTATCAAAACGGCGAGCAGTATAAGCATTTTTTAATTTCTTGTCACCACCTAGACACTAAAAAATTATTGCCTTTCTGCTTGTTAGCTTAAATGTTGAGCAGAAACTTAACGCTCTGCTCAACATACGATAATGAAGGTTTACTAATTTGCCTTACTTACGTTTTCTCAATCGTAAGAGCAATGGCAATGCTAGTAAAATAAGGTAGCTCGAACTACCACCGCCGCCACCGCTAGAAGTATTGGTTGGTGGAGGTGGTGTAGTTACCGTTGGCGCAACAATGGTTACTGTCACTGTCCCAGTAGTTGCGGCACCTTTGATATCTGTTACCGTTAAGCTAAAGGTTAGTGAGCCAGCACTGCTAGGCGCGACAAAGGTAGCTGTTGCCGAATCGGCATTGGTTAAGGTAACGTCTGTGCCTTCCGTTTGCTGCCAAAGGTAAGTAACGTCATCACCTTCTGCATCTTCGCTCGTCGCTGAAAGGGTAACGGTTTGTTCTGTGTTACCTTCAAAATCTTCAGGCATAGCAATAGTAGGCGCAGTGTTGGCATCGTCATCTGCAATGGTAACTTCCATTGTTGGGTTTGCGCCTAGTCGAGATTCACCTACTGGTGTCAACGTTACCGTAAAGGTTTCATCTTGTTCTTCATCAGAGTCGTCAATTATCTCGATGTTGATAGATTTGGGCTCTGTATCACCATCAGTCCAAGTTAACGTGCCTGTTGCTTCAACAACGTCTTGGCCTACGGTTGCGGTGCCATTGGCAAGGTCGTAAGTAAAGCTTAGCTCACCTGAACTTGAACCAACGCGACTAACGTTAACTTGGAAGCTACCACTGTTTTCTGCCACGGTTTGAGACTCTAATTCAAAAGAGCCCGTTCCAGTGTCAACAAAGCCGTCAATATTGACATTGGCGTAACCATTGTCACCAAGTACCGCACCATTTGTAGGGTTATACAAGCGAATGAAGAACTTCTCTGCATATTCCATCGCCGACTCTTCTGGTGCGATAGTGATGTTAATAGTTTTGTCACCATTGTCATTTGCACCCCATGAAAGCGTGCCGTCGCTTAGTGTCAAATCATCCCCAATTTTGGCACTTCCGCTAAGCACTTGGTAACTCACTTGGCTGGCTGCAGAAGCATCAGTTGCGTTGCGGCTAACCGTTAACGATAAAGTAGTGCCTTGGTCTGTCGAGTACTCTTTTTGGCTAAAGCTAAAATTACCTGTTGAAGAAGCTTTGCCTTGGTCACTTAAGATATAGAGGCCACTGTTAATATCACTAATTAAGATGTTACCGGAAGGCAAGTATGGGTAAACCCCCCATGCACCAGAGAAAGATGAAGAGTTACTTGGCGTATACGTGTCGAAGAACCCAGTTTGGACAGGGTTTGCGGGGTCTGATATATCAAGGATCGTTAAACCACGAGTATAGTTAGACATGTAGTAACGGTTACCTCTAACAAAACCGTTGTGATCTATCGCAGGTGTTGGACCTGTCCACTGCCCAACTTGAACTGGTGACTTAAGATCATCAATCGAAAAAATTCGAACGGTTGTATTTAAGCCGCCTCTGAATTCGTCAAATTCATCGTGAACAATAATAAAGCGTTTGTCTTCGGTTCCCCAACCTGAGTGAATATATTGCTGTGATGCAGATACATCGTTATAGGTAATTGAACTTAATTGGGTTGTTTGGGCTGGGTTAGTAATATCCCATAGTTTTAATTCGTTTTCGTTGAAGTCGATAAAAACATTACAGGGCCCTTGAGAAACACCGCAATCTGAAGCTGCACGGTTATCGTCAATTAGCATAGAAGAGCCGTCGTGAGTATAACCATCACCAACTGAGTTACTATTGATCTGAAACAGCTCTTTAGGGTTAGCAAGTGTGTAATTGGTAAAGGCGCCACCAACTCTATCTGCTCCAACAAGCTGAAGTATTGGAGCTTCTCCAGGTAAAGCAATGTTTAACGAGTGGTCTACGTTAGAAATATAAACATTGTGCGCTGTTCTAACAACTGTGCTCTTAGAAGCTGTTGATACTGAATTTGGCAATGAATTTAGGTCGATGACAGTAACGTTATCTACTCCATTGCCAAATCTCTCACCTTCAGAGGTTGCATATGCATAGGCTTGCCAGACATTTTTGTCTGAGTCGTAATATTGGTAAACTTTTACGTCACGCCAACCTGAATCAACACCATTGATGGTACCAACCTCTTTTGGCTCTGTCGGGTTCGTGACGTCAACAACGATAACACCATTTCGAATACCCATAATGGCGTACTCTCGACCATTGTTTAAATCGACGTGACCCCAAATATCGGTACCTTCACTTGGACTGGAAGACATTTCCGTTAAAGGCAAATGAGCTAATAGGTCAACATTATTACAGTCGAATACACCCGCTTTGTTGTTTTCACATTGAACATTACTTTGAGCGCGAGAAAGTTCTTGATAATCAGTTAGAATTTTACTCAACTCATCTGAGTCTGAGAAACTTTTACCATCAATAACAACGTTAAATCCTTGTTTTCTTAAAGATTCAGCCATATCTGTTGGCACATTTGTCAGCGTGGTTTGGTTGACCTGTGGGCTTTGGGATTGATAATGATCAAATCTATTGTAGCCCCCCATGACAGGGACAATGGAGCTTTTCAAGTAAAAAACTTCTTCAATAGACTGCAAGCGGTAGTGACCAGCAGAAAGTAGTACTTTGTCACCTTTATTTGCTTGGCTAACCGCGTAGCTGATGGTTTTACACGGTCTTAAAACGTTGTCACACAAGCCTTTGTCTTGCCCTGTTGGTGCGACAAAGCGAGCTTTGTCGTGTTCGGAATGAGCAACAGTATTGGCTGATACCAAAAGCAGCGACATTGCTGCAGTAAGGGTAAATAGCTTAGTCATAAAAATCCCTAATAGCTGACGTTCTTGATTGTTTATAATTCTGTCATTGTTACATTCTGCCACATGTTGGTGCAATTGTGTTCAATAAAAAGTAACAATATATTTACTTGTCATTGTAAAAGAGTAAAAACAGGTTTAGTTAATAGGTGCATTAATAACAATTTAAACTATCGCTATGTAACCTATTTCTACGCTTTAGAATTTAGTTGTATCCCTTGTAAAAAGTAGTAAGTACTTCTTTTTGAGTAACTATTTGAAACATAGCCTTTGACAAAAGTTGACCTGAAACTTGCCTGGCGTGTTACAGTAGCAATCGCATTTTATAAAATGATGCTTATTCACCAATTAATAACAATATATTAAAATTTTTTAGCTGAAATTTTTATTAACCGCCTGATATGAAAAAAATTAAGAAAAATTTATCTCGCTTTTTTGTGTTCTCACTCACGCTTGGATTAGCGTTACTGGGCTGCAATGAATCTTCCCAAAATAAAACCGTTAGCATTTTACCTGTATATCAAGGGCAACCTATTTCCTGTGATAAAGGGTTAACGATAGAAGGTAAACCGTGGTCAATTGAACAATTTCATTTATATGTACATGGAGTTGAATTCTCTGAAGCTAATGAAAGATGGCGCGCATTAGAGTTATCGGAAAATACATACCAGCATCAACAAGTGGTATTGCTGGGGATGGACTGTGCAAGTGAGGAGCAAGGCTATTGGCAGATAGAAACTGAAAAGCCCGAAACTATCGCCGCATTCAATAAACTTAGGTTTACTATTGGTGTGCCTTTTCAGCTTAATCATCAAAACCCATTAACACAGTCAAGCCCGCTAAATGTCCCGAATATGTTTTGGGTGTGGCAAACGGGTCACAAGTTTATCCGTTTGGAAATAGCGGAGAAAAACGACAGTTGGTTATTCCACCTAGGCTCAACAGGTTGTCAGTCGGTTAGTGCCTTAAGATCTCCACAAAACCCTTGTCGATATCCTAATACGGTACAGATGGAATTGGTGGCGAATAAAGATGGCTCTTGGCTGTTAGATATTACGCCCTGGTTAGACGGTATCAAGGTTACTAAAGCTTCAAGTTGTCAGTCAGGGCATGACGATGCTAGTTGCAGGCAGTTATTTGATAATTTAAATATTATCAGTAACCGTCAGGAGCTATTGCCGTGAGAACATTTGCTGCAATTTTCCTAACCATTTTTACGATTATTTTTGTCAATGGCTGTGAAGAAAAGCCCAAGCAAACAGGGACGCCGTTTCAATGGCAATTACCACAAGGCTTTCCAAAGCCTTTAATACCGGAAAATAATCCGATGACGGTAGAAAAGGTGGTGTTAGGTCGTCATATTTTTTACGACAAAAACTTATCTTTCAACCGTCAGCAATCTTGTGCTAGCTGTCACGAACAAGGCTTAGCATTTGGTGAAAGCAAAGTTACTTCTGTTGGCTCTACAGGGCAGGTACACCGCCGAAATGCACAAGCCTTAGTAAATGTGGCTTACAATAAAACGTTAACGTGGTCGCACGACGGAATTACGTCACTTGAACAACAAATTCTTTTACCTATGTTCGGGCAAGAGCCTGTTGAATTAGGTATTACAGGTAATGAACAAGAAGTGCTGTCTCGTTTTAAAGAGGGGAAATACCCGGAGTTGTTTGCAAAAGCTTTTCCTGGAGAAGAGATAGACTACCCGCAAATTGTAAAGGCGCTGGCGAGCTTTGTTCGAAGTTTAGTTTCTTTAAACTCTCCTTTTGATCAATATGCTTATTATGCCGACGATAACGCTATCTCAGAATCGGCTATAAGGGGAATGAACTTATTTTTCTCAGAAAAATTAGAGTGCCACCATTGCCATGGTGGATTTAACTTTACACAGTCAACTTTTCATGAAGCGCAAATTATTGACCGCCGTCCATTTCACAACACCGGGCTATACAATGTAGAAGCCGATGGTGGTTACCCAAAGAAAGACAAAGGCTTGGCAGAAATATCAACATTGATTAGAGATGATGGCCGATTTAGGGCGCCGACTTTACGTAATATTGAGTTTTCAGCTCCGTATATGCATGACGGTAGTATCGCTACATTAAGCGAAGTGCTTGATATTTACGCTGCTGGTGGTCGTAACATTACCACTGGAGAGTTTGCTGGTGATGGCAGTACACACCCAATAAAGAGTCAGTTTGTAAGGGGCTTTGTCATGACTGAACAGGACAAAGCCGATCTGTTGGCGTTTTTATCAACGCTAACCGACAAGTCATTTTTAACAAATCCTGAGTTTTCAGATCCCAATAAATAGCGCTGGCGAAATAGCTTATGTCGGTGCCTAAATCCTAAACCTAAAATTTAAAGACAAGGCCTGTGGTAAACTCTGACTGAAGCCACAGGTCGCTTTCTACATATATTGCACATTGGTCCTCGGCACATAGGATTTCGCTGTCTGTGTTAAACAAGGTCGCATAAACGCGTGCGCCAAATGTGAGCGCAAGATTGTTAGTCAAAGGAATGTCACTTTGAAGTCCAATGCTAAAAGAAAAGTGGGTTTCGCTATCAAGAAAGGTGTTTTTAGGGTCGAAATAGCTAATACCTAAGCCGCCAGAAACTCTAACTGGAATTGTACCGGAGCTAATCGGGACATTACCGCCTAAATGTAAATAGCTTATACCTAAATCGGTATTGTTAAAGGCAAAAGGGTCTTTAGCTTCAAGTGCGCTGTTAGCGTAACTATACAGGATCTCTCCTTGTCTTTTTCCATCAAAATCCCAAGCATATATAGCACCGAATGCGTTGCTATTTGCTAGGTCGATAGATTGCTCAGCTGCATCCTTTTGATAGGTGAAATCACCTCCCATACGATACCCACCTAAAATGGTTAGGCTGTTATTCGATGTTTCATTTGTTGCAAACGCGAATGAAGGAAAGGAGAGAGGTAATGCTAGCAGGACGAAAGTTAATATTCTCATTTTACTCAGAATTTGATGGCTTAATTTTCTCTAAGTATAAAAAAATCCAGCCAAAAGGCTGGATTTTTAATGTAATTTTTCGTAACCCTTTAGGGTAATAGGTTACTCGCCGTCTAAGAAGCTTTTCAGTTGCTCAGAACGAGAAGGGTGACGTAGTTTACGAAGCGCTTTTGCTTCGATTTGACGAATACGCTCACGAGTAACGTCAAACTGCTTACCAACTTCTTCTAACGTGTGGTCAGTATTCATATCAATACCGAAGCGCATACGTAAAACTTTTGCTTCTCTTGCTGTTAAGCCAGCCAATACCTCGTGAGTCGCATGTTTTAAGTTTTCAGACGTTGCAGAGTCAACAGGAAGTTCACCGCTACCGTCTTCAATAAAGTCACCTAAGTGCGAATCTTCATCGTCACCGATAGGCGTTTCCATTGAAATTGGCTCTTTAGCAATTTTCAGTACTTTACGGATCTTATCTTCTGGCATCACCATACGTTCTGCTAATTCTTCAGGAGTCGGCTCGCGACCCATTTCTTGAAGCATTTGGCGAGAAATACGGTTCAACTTATTGATGGTTTCAATCATGTGTACTGGGATACGAATCGTTCTTGCTTGGTCAGCAATTGAACGAGTGATCGCTTGACGGATCCACCACGTTGCGTAAGTTGAGAATTTATAACCACGACGGTATTCGAACTTATCAACCGCTTTCATCAAACCAATGTTACCTTCTTGAATCAAATCAAGGAATTGTAAACCACGGTTGGTGTATTTTTTCGCGATTGAAATTACTAGACGTAAGTTCGCTTCAACCATTTCTTTCTTCGCACGGCGAGCTTTTGCCTCACCAATTGACATGCGACGGTTGATGTCTTTAATGCCATGTACGTTTAAGAAAGTTTCTTGTTCTAATTGTGCTAGCTTTTGAATACAACGTTCAACGTCTAATTCAACATCGCTAAGTCTTGCAGACCAAGGTTCGCCAGCAGCTTTTTGTGCTTCAAACCACTCTTTAGATGTTTCGTTGCCTGGGAAGATTTTGATGAAAGTCGCCTTTGGCATCCCGGCGCCAACAACACAGTGCTTCATAATTAAGCGCTCTTGAACACGTAGGCGGTCCATTACTTCGCGCATATTTTTCACTAAGCGATCAAACACTTTTGGCACTAAACGGAACTCTTTGAAGATTTCAGCTAGATCATCAATCGCTTTGACTGCGTCTTCATGACCTCGACCTTTAGCGTCGATTACCTTGTTAGCCGCTTCATAACGAGTGCGTAACTCGCCGAATTTTTCACGGGCTAACTCAGGATCTGGGCCAGTATCTTCTTCTTCTTCTTCATCATCAGAGTCGCTACCTTCAGAATCTTCTAGATCTTCATCTTCGTCAGCTAAATCTTCGTCAGAAAGTTCAGAACCAATGTGAGTTGCAGCTGCTGGTACTTCATCTTCTTCAGCATCAGGATCTAAAAAGCCAAGGATAATATCGCTTAATCGACCTTCCTCGGCTTCAAAATTGTCCCATTGCTCTAATAAATAGTTAATGGCTGGTGGGTATTCAGCTACAGAGCGCTGAACTTCTTTAATACCTTCTTCAATACGCTTAGCGATAACAATTTCGCCTTTACGTGTAAGAAGTTCTACAGTACCCATTTCACGCATGTACATACGAACTGGATCAGTTGTACGGCCAATCTCGCTCTCTACAGTAGCAAGTGCTTGGGCAGCGGCTTCAGCGGCGTCTTCATCCGTATTCGCCTCGCTCATCATAAGCTCATCGCTATCAGGGGCATTTTCAAATACTTGAATACCCATGTCGTTGATCATGCGAATAATGTCTTCAACTTGATCAGAATCGATGATGTCCTGCGGGAGATGGTCGTTTACTTCGGCAAAAGTTAAGTAACCTTGTTCTTTACCTTTGGTTATTAACTCTTTAAGTCTAGATTGTGGGGCTTGATCCATTGACTAGGGTCCACCTTATTTGGCTATCAAATTACGAACAGTAAAGCCGAAAATTGTAGCAAAATGAATGTTAAATTGCCAGCGATAAAAATCGCACCTTAATGGTTTATTAGTCTAAATTATAGCAAGCTTATTACAGGGTATTATTAAATTATGCGTTTAATAATATTTGTAATTCTTGTTTTTCTTGTGGGTTCATATTGCCTGTTCTCGCTTTATCTAGCAGAAACTCAGTACGTTGTTCAACATACAGGCTTAATATTTTCTCTACACTGTCGATAAATACCGCTTCGGCGGTTTCTGCAACAACGTGATGTTCCCAACACAGTAATTTAGTTAATTGTTCACCTTCTTTGCTACCACGAAAATGCTCTAATAATTGCGCGCTATTCGCTTCAGGGTTTGCTAAACACAATTGAATCAACTGGTTAAGTAAAGCAACACCTGGCATGTCAACGCCTTGTAACATCGCAGGTTGTGGTAACGCTTTTACTATATGGGGATGCTCGATTAATAAAGCAACTGCTAATCGTACAGGAGTTGTTTTTTGTGGTTTAGGTGCTTGTTTTGCGCTAGGTGCAGCCCCGCGTTTTTGCAGTTCCATTAAGCGCTTTTCGCTAGAAAGGCTAAAACGAGAAGCAAGGTCTTCCATCAAAGAGCTGCGAATTAGGCTGTCTGGCATTTTATCAAGTATTGGCTGTAGTTTTTCAACCAACGCTGCTTTTTCTTCATGGGTTTGTGCAGGGTTATCTTCAAGAAATTTATCAAAGATAAACTGTGATAAAGGCATAGCTTGTTGAATAACCTGCTCAAAAGCGTCTTTACCTTGTTGGCGTACCATAGAGTCTGGATCTTCACCGTCGGGTAAGAAGATAAATTTCAAACTGATACCGTCTTGAATAAGAGGTAATGCGTTTTCCATAGCACGCCAAGCGGCATCACGACCCGCTCGGTCACCATCGTAGCAACAGATAACTTCTTTTACCGTTCTAAATAGTGTTTGCAATTGTTCTGGAGTGGTCGAAGTACCTAGAGAAGCTACGGCATAGTCAACACCATGTTGAGCAAGGGCGACAACATCCATATAACCTTCAACAACAATTAACTTAGTCAGCTGTTTATTGGCAAGCTTAGCTTCGTATAGCCCATATAACTCTTGACCTTTGTGGTATATACGGGTTTCAGGAGAGTTTAAATATTTTGGGGTGCCGTCACCCAAGACGCGACCGCCAAAGCCGATAACTCGGCCACGTTTGTCGCGAATAGGAAACATAATACGACCACGGAATCTGTCGTAAGGGCGCGACTTGTCACCTTGAATCGCCATACCTAGGTCGATTAACTGTTGGTTAATTTGTTGGCTTTTCCCAAAATAGCCAGTAACACCATCCCAATTATCACTGATATACCCTATACCAAACGTTTTAGCGATTTGACCACTTAAGCCACGGCCTTTTAGGTAATTTATGGCAACATCTTTGTCTTGAGCAACTTTTAATTGCTGTTGAAAGTAACGTGAGATGTTATCCATCAACTCGTAATCGTTTTGCTTTTGCTGATAGGCTTGTTGTTGCTGTTTAAGTTGTGCAGGCGTTTGGTGAGATTGTTCTCGAGGTACATCTAAATTATAAAAAGACGCTAACTCTTCAATAGCATCTGGAAACTCTAAACGGTCAAATTCCATTAAAAATGAAATAGCGTTGCCGTGTTCACCGCAACCAAAGCAATGATAAAACTGTTTATCTGGGCTTACCGTAAATGAAGGCGATTTTTCTGTGTGGAAAGGACAACAAGCTTGATAATTTTTACCTGCTTTCTTCAACGGAACACGAGCATCGATAATTTCTACAATGTCTGCACGAGCGAGTAGGTCATCGATAAATTGTCTCGGGATCATTCCCGCCATTTGGCTTTCCTCAGACTAAAATGGAGTGATTTATTGGACTCATAAAAGTAACTTATATTCGTCTCAATTGCACCATTGATTACTTAATTTTGGCGATAAAAAAACCGCAAATGCTGCCATTTACGGTTTTCTTTGAATGCTATTTTACGTTAGTTATTTAGGGCAGCTCTTACCTTGCCGCTAACTGCACCAAGATCTGCACGACCTTGCATGCTTGGCTTTAATATCGCCATGACTTTACCCATGTCAGCCATTGATGCCGCTCCTGACTCTTCGATTGCTTTAGCAATTAAAGACGCAATTTCGTCATCGCTTAATGCTTGTGGTAAAAATTCTTCTAACGTCGAAACTTCAGCTTGCTCGTTAGCTGCTAATTCATCACGGCCACCTTCAGCGTACATTTTAATCGACTCTTTGCGTTGCTTAACCATTTTGGTCAAAATCGCAATGATATTTTCGTCGGTAGCTTCAGTGCCGTTATCAATTTCAGCTTGCTTTACAGCTGACAACGCCATGCGAATAACGCCAAGACGAATTTTGTCTTTGGCACGCATGGCGTTTTTCATTTCGTTTTTGAGTTGTTCAAGTAGGCTCATGCTACTAACTCAATATGCAACTAAGGTATTCTTAGTACATACGAACGCGACGTGCGTTCTCACGAGATAATTTCTTAGCAGCGCGCTTAACAGCAGCAGCTTTCTTGCGCTTACGCTCCCAAGTTGGTTTCTCGTATGATTCGCGACGGCGAACTTCTGATAAGATTCCTGCTTTTTCACAAGAACGTTTGAAGCGACGTAGTGCTACGTCAAATGGTTCGTTTTCTCTTACTTTAATTACTGGCATTTTGCCTCTTACCTTAGTTGTGTATCTATAGAATTTGACGAATAGCTTTACGCGCATTTTACTAGTTTGCGCCTTACTTTCGCCCACTCTGTCAAAAAATGGTGCGGTATTCTACTGCTAAGGGTCGTGCAAAGTAAAGGTTAATTTTGCTTTTCACTGGTTAAATAGTGAATTGGCAGGTAAAATCGCCGTCAATCATTTTTCCTCGTCGTTTATTTTAAGAAGTGTTATGCGAATTTTAGGTATCGAAACCTCATGTGATGAAACAGGTATAGCTATATATGATGAAGATAAAGGTATTTTGTCTCATCGTATCTATAGCCAAATTAAAGTTCACGCAGACTACGGTGGTGTTGTGCCTGAATTAGCTTCCCGTGATCACGTTCGCAAAACCATTCCTTTGATAAACGAAGTAATGAAAGAAGCGAATATTACGCCAGAAGACTTAGACGGCGTCGCTTATACCTCAGGTCCTGGTTTAGTGGGGGCATTACTTGTTGGTTGTTCAATCGGTAGGAGCTTAGCTTACGGGTGGGATATTCCTGCAGTGCCAGTTCATCACATGGAAGGGCACCTGTTAGCACCTATGCTGGAGGAAGATGTACCTGAATTTCCATTTGTCGCTTTATTAGTTTCAGGTGGGCACACGCAACTTGTTCGTGTTGACGGTATAGGCCAATACACTTTATTAGGCGAGTCTGTTGATGATGCAGCTGGCGAGGCGTTCGATAAAACAGCTAAATTACTTGGGTTAGATTACCCAGGTGGCCCAGTCTTGGCAAAAATGGCAGAAAACGGCCGTAAAGGCCAGTATAGATTTCCGCGCCCTATGACAGACAGACCAGGGTTGGACTTTAGTTTTAGTGGCCTAAAAACTTTCGCAGCTAATACCATAAACAAAGCCAAAGCTGATGGTGATTTTGGTGAACAAGTTCATGCCGATATTGCTTATGCGTTCCAAGAAGCGGTTGTTGATACCTTAGCGATTAAATGTCGACGCGCGTTAGAGCAATGTGAACTTAAAAGATTAGTCATCGCCGGCGGTGTGAGTGCAAATACCGAGTTAAGGGCGAAGCTTGAACAAATAACGGCAAAATTAGGGGGTAAGGTTTATTACCCTCGACCTGAGTATTGTACAGATAATGGTGCGATGATCGCCTATGCAGGAATGCAGCGATTAAAGTCGGGCGTTAACGCAGATCTTACCTTTAAAGCAACCCCTCGCTGGCCATTGGACACGCTTCCTGCCATTTAGTTTTTTGGTAGAGCTTTACTTTTTTTCATTCTACTTGGCGAGTTTTTTCTCGCCAATTTTAGGTTCTGTACCTTGAATTAACCTGCGAATGTTAGCTTTATGTCTAAACAAAATAAGCACGCAAAGCATAGAGACTGGGATGGTGTAAATAGGCTTTAATAGCCATGTATAAAAAGGCGCAACGAGCACTGCACAGATAGCTGCTAAGCTAGAATATTTACTGATTTTCGCAACCGTTAACCATGTCAGCACTAACAAGCCACCTAGATCTAATCCTATAGGTAACAATGCACCGAAAGCAGTCGCTACTGCCTTACCACCTTTAAAGTGAAAAAATAATGGGAACATATGCCCTAGACACGCTGCAATCGCTATAACACCTAAAAATACAGGTTCTATGCCAAGGAAGTAGGCGCTCCATACGGGAATAGTGCCTTTTAATACGTCAAAGCAGAGTACCGCGATTGCTGGCCCTTTGCCACCAATTCTAAGTACGTTAGTAGCGCCGGGATTATTTGATCCAGTTGTGCGAGGGTCAGGTAATTTGAGTAACTGGCAGATCAATACTGCGCTTGAAATTGACCCAAGCAAATAGGCAATAACAACCATAGCAACTGTCGCCAACAACATTTAACCCAAATTCCTTGTTTGAATTGAAACACTTGCCGTCATTGTAGCGCTTATAGCGGACAATTTAAATAAGCATATATGTTATTGTTGTAGAGGATTTTTGCTTGTTAAAGGTAGTTTTTCTAGTCCTGCACAGGTAAACTCGCCTCAAGTTTTAGTATTAACAAAGTTGCACCCTCATGGACAAGGTTTTTATACGTCAGTTGACTATTCAGACGACCATTGGTTTTTTCGAGTGGGAAAAGCAAATGAAACAGCCGCTGGTTATTGATTTGGATATGGCATGGGATATTAAGCCTGCCGCAGCTGATGATGCGTTAGACAAAACATTAGACTACGCGCAAATCTCTCAAGACATTGAAAAGTTTGCCAATGCTAACCCTGTAGACCTTCTTGAAACTTTAGCTGAGCGTTTAGCTCAATTTTTAATGAGCGAGTACAAAATTCCTTGGCTTCGACTGAAAATTGGTAAGCCAAATGCGGTACACAATGCACAATCTGTCGGTGTAGAAATTGAGCGTGGAGCTATGAAGTAATGGCGCAAGTGTATGTGTCACTTGGTACAAATGTCGATAGAGATAAAAACCTAGCAAGCGGCTTAGATGCCTTAGCTGATATATTCGGACGTTTGTCTTTATCTTCTTTATTTGAAAGTGAGGCGGTGGGCTTTGCTGGCTCTGCTTTTTACAACATGGTCATCGGTTTTAGCACGGATTTAAGTTTGAGTGACTTGCATCATACATTGCGCGATATCGAGTATCGGCATGGTCGCACACTAGATGCCGCCAAATTTAGCCCGAGAAGCTTGGATTTGGATATTCTGCTTTATGACAACCAAGTAACTATTGAGCCTATTGAGCTGCCAAGAGCTGAAATTACCGAGAACGCTTTTGTGCTTTGGCCATTGTCTGAATTAATACCCGATGATATTCATCCACTAACAAATAAAAGTTATGCCCAGCTCTGGCATGAATTTGACCATCATTCGCAAAAACTGGAAATGAAGCCACTTAACTGGCAACAACAATAACAAGGAATATTATGACTTTTACAGAAATATTTTTTCTGGCGCTCATTCAAGGGCTTACTGAGTTTCTACCGATATCTAGCTCTGCTCATTTGATTTTGCCATCAGCCCTTTTAGGTTGGCAAGATCAAGGAATAGGGTTTGATGTTGCAGTACATATCGGTTCGTTGTTAGCGGTTTGTTTATATTTTCGCAAAGAAATTGGTGACATGCTAGTGGCATGGTATGCCACATTAACACCAAATAAAGAAGACGATGCCGCACTGACTTACGAGCAAAAACTAAATGGTAAGTTAGCTTGGTGGATAGTTTTTGCCACTATTCCATTAGGTGCGATTGGCTTTTTAGGTGCTGATTTTATTGAAGCTAACTTACGCTCGGCGATGGTTATCGCGATATCAACTATTGTCTTTGGTATCTTACTTGGCTTTGTTGACATTCGAGCTAAGCAAAATGTGTCAATGGAAGGTATCGGCTTTAAAGGCGCGATGATAATTGGTTTTGCGCAGGTATTAGCGCTTATTCCTGGTACGTCTCGTTCAGGTATTACCATGACCGCAGGTTTAATGTTGGGCCTAGATCGAGAAAATGCTGCTAGATTTTCTTTTTTAATGTCTATTCCTGCTATTGGTATGGCAGGAGGCTACCTAACATTAAAGTTTATTACTGGTGATGAAGTCGTTGATTGGATTGCAATGGGCATTGGTGTTGTACTGTCATTTATTAGTGCATATGCCTGTATTCACTATTTCCTTATTTTAGTTAAGAAAGTTGGCATGATGCCTTTCGTTATTTACCGCCTTGTATTGGGTGCAGTTTTACTGTGGTTTTTAATGAGCTAACGGTTACTGAAAACGTAAATTTACAACGCGCTCACTATAAATAGTCAGCGCGTTTTTTGATCTTAAAGGGTTTCACTTAACGTAAACGTTAAATAAGTGCTGTTCAACCAGCTAACTTTGTATAGAATATAGTTATATTAATTGTATTGAATTTGAAGGTACCGAGATGAACCTATCCCTGACCGAAGAGCAAATGATGATTCAGGACATGGCAAGCAAGTTTGCTGAAACTGAATTAGCGCCTGTAGCTGGCAAGCTAGATGAAACGCAAGATCAAGACCTGTTTTTAGAAAACTTAGCTAAGCTTGCTGAACTTGGTTTTATGGGTCTAAATATCGACGCTCAATATGGCGGTGTAGAAGCAGGTTCTGTGGCTTTTAGCTTAGCGATAACTGAATTAGCAAAAGGCTGTGCTTCAACGGCTGTTACAACGTCGGTAACCAATATGGTGGCTGAGGTTATTCAAGCCGTTGGTAATGAAGAACAAAAACAAAATTATCTTCCTAAACTCTGTGGTGGAGAATATCGAGCAGGTGCATTTTGCTTAACTGAGAATACGGCTGGCTCTGATCCTGCGGGCATGAAAACCCAAGCAGTTAAAGACGGTGAAGATTACCTAATTTCGGGCAGCAAGCTGTATATTACAAGCGGTACTTTTGCCGACGTTTTTGTGGTTTGGGCGGTTACAGATCCTGAAGCTAAAAAGGGTAAAGGCATTTCATGTTTTATCGTAGAAGCAAATACTCCTGGTATTACCATTGGTAAAACAGAAGATAAAATGGGGCAAAAAGCCTCGCCGACCAATGAAATTCACTTTGAAAACTGTCGTGTACCAGCGAGCGCAATGTTAGGGGCAGAAAATAAGGGCTTTGGCGTTGCTGTAGGTGAACTTGCTGGCGGTCGAATTGGTATTGGCTCCTTAGCATTAGGTATTGGTATTGCAGCGATGGACTATGCTCGTGACTATTTGTTAGAGCGCAAGCAATTTGGTCAGCCACTGGCTAACTTTCAAGGGTTACAGTGGAAGCTAGCTGAGCGCTATACTGAACTTGAAGCTGCTCGCTTATTGTTAATGCAAGCAGCATACACAAAAGAACAAGGTCAGCCATTCAGTAAACAAGCGTCTATGGCAAAACTTTTTGCAACTGAAAAAGCCAATACAGCTTGTTATGATGCGCTACAGTTGATGGGTGGGGCAGGTTACATTAAAGAGTACCCATTAGAGCGTTTTGCACGAGATGTGCGTGTTACTTCTATTTATGAAGGTACAAGTGAAATCCAAAAAGTTATTATTGCCCGCGAACTATTAGCAGAAGTGCAATAACCTTAGCTTCTTGTAAAACACTCATTTCAGTTCTGGTATCGGTTAAGTGACTTGCCACCAAGTCAGCCAGAACTGAATAAAACGAAAAATAAAATGTGAGGCAAATAAAGCCACGAATAGTAGCGGCATTTTAGCAAGACTTAGCCACGCATTTTCTTGATACACTCTCTTCTGACTCGACCAAAGAAAGTAAAATAGCCAAATTAGGAAAACAGGCCCTAACGTTTTTACACTGGCAATCGCTTCTCCTGCAATAAAGTTAACGCACTTTGACACTAGCACTAATAGTGTCGGCACAATTAAAATAAACGCATAAGCATTGAGAGCATACATGACATGATCTTGTAGGTAGTAGCGTTTATATGGATTTATTAACCAAACGAAGATAGCAAAAAACGGTACGCTCAGAATAATAGTTGACTTAGCCGTTGATGAAGATACCAATGCGTACTTGGCGTTCATCTCTTGTAGACTAATATTATGTTCGGTGAGGTGGCTTTCAATAATTGGCACAATTAAATCAGAGTGAAGCTGACTAAATTGTTCGCGCAACGATAAACTAAAGTCCGTTAACGGCGTAAAGAAAAAGTACAATACGTTAAATATAAAAAATAATGAGATAAGTGAAAAATAGCGTTGGCGCGTGCCTAAATGAAAATCTAAGCACTGTTGACCCGGTGCGAAGAAAAACTGCTTTAGCGTAAATAGTATTTTCCCATCTAAAGAGGTTAACTCTTGCGTTAATGCTGAAAGTAAGTGCCCAAGAGAACGGGATTCTTGATCGAGCTTCTTCTCTCCGCAAAGGTGGCAAAATTTCCCTTGTAATGGTGTGTTGCAACTTGCGCAGTTTTTTAATTCGGTCATGCTTCTAATGTGTAAACGGTATTTTTCCCTTGTTGTTTAGCATGATACATGGCACTGTCTGCCGCGACAAACCAAGCATCGGCAGATTCTTCTTTTTGTAACAGCGCGATGCCTATACTACAGGTAACCTTGGGAATGGCATCGGTTTTTAGTTCTTTTAATTGTTTTTGGAAACGAGACGCAATAGTTTTGGCGTCACTTAATTTCGTTTCAGGACATAACATTACAAACTCTTCCCCTCCCCACCGCGCGACCATATCGGCTTCTCGTGCACAGGATGACAAAATAAAGGCAAATTGTTTAAGCACGTCATCGCCAACGCTATGACCTAATGAATCGTTAATTTTTTTAAAATCGTCGATATCAATCATCAGTAAACAGGCGGCATTGCCGTAGCGATCTTTAAGCTTTATTTGCTGCTCAATAATTTCGTTAAAATGGTTACGGTTATACAAGCCTGTAAGGGGATCTTTGATCGCAGCTTCTGCCAGCAGTTTATTTTTTTCATCGAGTTGTTGATGTAAAAGCTCTAGCGCGGCGTTTTTTTCAGCTAAGGTTGTAGCGGTCTTAACTGAGCGAAAATAAGCAATGGCAAGGAGTAAAACAATAATGACGGATATAGCAATTGCTTGGAAAACTAAAGAGTAATCGGTTTTGGTTATTAAACTTTTCTGTTTTAAGTAATTGAAAATTCTGGCGTGTTGTTCTGGGGTAATTTTCGATATTGCGCTATTAAGTGCCGGCAGAAGGTGCTTGTTTTGATCATTAACACCGATGCGTAAGTTATCTTCTAATTCAGCAATACCAACAATACGAATATGTCGAAATTCGTTATTTTGGATGATTTTATTAGTGGAGTGAAATGAGCCGACAAAGAAGTCTATTTCGCCGTTTTGTACTTTCGCCAAGCCTTGTTCTTCGTTATCTACCGCCACGACTGTCATACCGTGATAATTATCCGTCAAGAAGTTGTGCATTCGGTAGCTTTCGACAACCGCTACTTTTTCAGTTTTTATGCTGGTTAAGTTACCTACAAGGGGACGGTCGTAATGGGCGTAAAGTGCATTGGGCGCTCGGAAATAAACATCTGAAAAAAATAAAAATTGTTCTCGTTGCGGGGAAGCGTTCAGCATTGGCAATAACTGACATTTATTACTTTTTACATTTTCAATAGCTTGTCGCCAACTGGTTGTTTCTACTAGTTGAAAAATAAAGTTGGAGTTTTGTTCGATTAGATTTAAATATTCCTTGGCAATACCAATATGTTGTCCGTCTTCAATTGATTCGTAAGGAGCCCAGTTAGGGTCAGCACAATAGCGAATAACTTGAGAGCTTTCAGCAGTAGCAGAGTCACTAAACAAAAGTAATGTCGTAACTAGAAGAATTAAATATCCACTGCGTCGAATATCAAGCATTATCCATGTTCTCAGTGAGAGTGAGTAAACTTACGAAGACTTCGCAACATCGCCTATTCACTATATGATTTATTGAGGCAAAGATAAACTGCTTATTTAATCTACAGGTTTTCTTGAGCTTTTCGTAAGGGGGAATTTATCGAGTACTTGCAATTCGCTGATTTGCCCCCACCATAGATAACAGAAATAGCATTGACGGAACATAAAGGTAGTCCCCTTGATTAGAGATATTAATTTAGAAAACTTTCAGCAAACGATTTTGGAAGATTCAAAGGAAAAATTTGTCCTTGTAGCCTTTTGGGCAGAACAAGTTCCGGAAAGTGTTGAGCTTCGCGATAAATTAACGTTAAAAACACAAAACGCTGAACAGCACGTACTTATGGCTGGTGTTGATTGCCAAGCCCACCAACAAATCGCTATGCAATTTGGCATTCAAGGGTTACCTACTGCAGTATTGGTGAAAGATGCTCAGCCGGTAGATGCTTTATCCGGCCCGCAAACAGATGAAACTATAGATGCCTTTTTGGCTAAACATTTGCCGCAAGAGCAAGATGAACTATTACTGCAAGCCAAAGAAGCATTAGTAACTAACAATGTTAATGACGCGTTTAGTTTCGCGTTAAAAGCACATCAAATAGATAGTGAACGAAGCGACATTAAATTTGTGCTCATCGATACATATATACAGTTAGGAAAGCTATCAGAAGCTGAAGCTTTGCTTGGTACGATTAAAATGGTCGATCAAGACGGTGATTATGCGGCGCTTGTCTCTAAATTAGAGTTGGCTAGCCAAGCGGCAGACTCGCCGGAGATCAAAGCACTAGAGGAGAGCTTAGCTAAAGCGCCTGACAATGTAGAAACGGCACTTCAGTTGGCTACTCAATATCATCAAGCCAACAGACATGAAGAAGCGCTAGAGCTGTTATTAGGATTACTTCGAAATGATCCTGCCAATGGTGAAACTAAACAAGTTTTCGTTGATATTCTCAAAGCGTTACCCGACGGAGACCCTCTTGCAGGCAAATACAGAAGAAAACTTTACGCATTCATGTACTAGTTTAAATATCTGGCATATAAGAGAAACAAAAAAGTAGCGTACTATTCGCTACTTTTTTTGTGCATCTTTTTTATGTGCAAAATTTATTTAAGCTTGCTAGCAAAGGTTTTTTTAAACTTAAGCAGTTTTGGTGAAACTACCGCCTGACAATATTGGTTTTCAGGATTATTGTTAAAGTACTCTTGGTGATAATCTTCACCACGATAAAAAGTTTCTTGCTCTGACACTTGAGTGACAATAGGCTCTGGCCACATTTGCTCTTGAGTCATCTCTTCAATAATGGCGATGGCAGCGTCACGTTGTGCTTCACTATGGTAAAAAATCTCAGAGCGATATTGCGTGCCAATATCATTACCTTGACGGTTTAATTGCGTAGGGTCATGCAATGCAAAGAATATCTCTAAAATTTCGCGGTAGGAAATCACCTCGTCATCAAAGGTTAACTGCACGACTTCAGCATGGCCAGTATCACCAGCGCAAACCTCTTTATAACTAGGGTCGAGCGTTTTTCCACCCATGTAACCAGATTCAGCACTTAGAATACCTTGTAAGCTATTAAATGCCGCCTCTATGCACCAAAAGCAGCCACCGGCTAATGTTGTTTGTTGTTTACTCATGATAATTTCAGAGAATTGAAATAGGTGGCGATAGTATATAAAGGGAAGCGTGCGCAAACAATATGCGCACCTTGATATTTAACCGTGCTTTTACTTATAGGTTATAAGCAAAGTGTTGATGGAAGCGAACAGTTAGTTCTTCTTTTTCGGCAGGAATTTCTAGCTCTGTTGCCATTAACTTTATTGCTTGCTCTATTTGATTCAAGAAGCGACCGTAACCGTGATCATCATGATTGGCTTTAGTAGCGACGAATATTAATTGCACTGTGTCTACTAATTGATCTGCTTGCCAGCGACTTACAATGCCACATGGACTTTGGTCTGGATTATAGCCAAGCATTTGTAGCTCACCGACACGCGAGACAAGCTCATGTTCACTGCTGCGAACGATCGGTACTAAGCCGTTAGCAATGAGAGCGCCATTGTTAAGATTAAAGCGCTTTGCTACCAGCGAAAATGTGTCAGTTAAGTAGGTGTAGAGCGGGTTGTACGGGTCAGCTGAGTTTGGATCTATATCCACCATCTCCAATAAACGGTTGTTAATAGATAAATTGATAATAGCATACGTCACAGCTGAGTGTTGCTCAGGCAAGTTAACGCCTTGGCTATTGTACCTTTCAGGAATACTACGCATTTTGTGCGCTGACACACCTAGGCAACCTTTTTGCTTGGCAAAAACATCATAGGTTAAGTGTTGATGATCGCGCAAACGAATAGCGTTAGTTGGTATTTCAAAATGCTGCTGGTAGCTTTTTAAAAGCGTGCTTACGCGTTCGTGAAAACCTGCTGCATTAACACGTAATTCGTCGCCAGTTGCTAGGAATAGCATAGTGACTTTTTCAGCGCGGACCGTTGCATCATAAAATGAGTTTTGTAACTCATGAGTTTTCGGATCGTAATAAAATAAAATTTGCTGACTCGTTTGCCATTGGTGCATTTCGTGACTATATCTGACACGAACTAATTTGTCGTTTGCGACAAAAACGCAGCCACCGATTTCGAACTCGTTAGCTAGTGCGAATAGCTTTTTAGATAATGACTGGTAAAACGTGAAGTAAGGCTGAGGACTATCTTGAGATAGCTCAGGGCAAACATGCGCAATAAGATCATCCGTGATTGGAAACTCTGCTAAGATGTATTGGTTGTCCCTAGCGTTTGATGGAATAAACGCTTTGTGATTGGCACTGCGTTTGCGAACAATAGACATTTAGTAACCCTGTCTTAAAGTGAATCAAAATAAATTTTGCTCGAATTATAAATAGCGGATATGACAAAATTATGTCATGTCCACCAGTTGTGATTAGCGTTTTGTTGAGTATTTTTATGAATTTTAAGCTGATTTTAATTTAAGATACTGGGCTATCTATGACACTTTTGTGAATTAACAGGTAATAAAACAAATAATGCAAGATACATCTCAACATGAACAGCTAGTACAAGCGATTAACCAAATTATGCCTTACGGAAAATATGCCGGTAGAAAACTACTTCAGCTTCCAGAGCCTTATCTCGTGTGGATGCACGGTAAAGGATTTCCTGAAGGTAAGCTTGGTCAGCAACTAGCGCTTATGTATGAAGTTAAGCTAAACGGCTTGGAAAAAATGTTGAAGCCTTTGTTAAGAGCTGACGATAGATAACACATTAGCGGTTGCAAGTGACTTGGTTATAAAGTGTGTCACCAATCATACTCTGCGCTACCTTAGACCCTTTTTAAATGAAGTTTTTATAATAAAATTTTTTCTAATTATTTTTGGATCTATAAAGATCTTGAGAATAAACGTGATTTCAGTCAGTTAGTCTTATCGTAAAAAAGTGGCATGATTTTTATTTGCTTTAACATAAGAGTTTGACGTTTTGATGACAAAAAATAGCTTGCATAAAAAACTTAATTATTCTTAAATGAATTATCGATTGTTGTTCAGTGTCGGTCAAATATATTCCAGAAAAACCATATAATTCATTTGTTTATGGAGAGTCATCTATGAGAAGACAAAAAAGAGATCGTTTGGATAGAGCGTATTCTAATGGATATCAAGCAGGCGTTGCAGGGAAGGCAAAGGAGAACTGCCCATACCAAAATACTCCGGCCAAATCAGAATGGCTAGGAGGGTGGCGAGAAGCCATATCAGACCGAAATGCTGGACTCTTCAGGTGACATGATTACAATTTTCTGAGTTCCGTTTCCAACCAACAGAATTCTATAACTAAAAGCCCTCAATAGAGGGCTTTTAGTTTTTCTGGTGTTGTAAAATGGTTAAAACATTGTTGAGGCAAACAACGAAAGCGAATAAATTTAAATAGGCTAAGGTGTTAACTAAATTGCTAATCAAATTGCATAGTAAAAAAGATAAGAAAACGGAAAGAAGAAGATATATGAATAGGGAAAATCAGAATATGATGAAAAACCTTGAATTAATCGATTTAGCTAAGACACTACTAACGATTCAACCTAACCAATCAGTACGTTCATATGAGATAGAGCCGGGTGCTCCACAAGCTTTGGAGGGAATGGTTGTTGGCATGGTAACAATGGATAGGAGTCCTCCACATAACGGAGAACGTCATAATGGTGGTGATGAAATTATCATCGTTGTAAAGGGAGAAGTAGCAGTAACGTCAGATTCCAATGGTAAAGAAAAGTTAGCATTGAAGGCTGGAGAATCATGTATTATTCGCCAAGGCGAATGGCACAAAATAGACGTTATTGAAAAAGCACAATTAGTGTATATCACGCCGGGTTTAAACAACGAGCACAGATTTTAACGACGTATAAGATTTGTTAGGTTTTATTGCTCACCGCACTCTGGACACGCGTTTTGTCTATTAACACTAAATTTCTGCCATTGCAGGCTTAAGCCATCAAACATAGAAAGCTGGTTAGTGGCTACCGTTAATCCTGCAAGATACTTAATCGCCTCTAAAGCTTGAGCACCACCTATCATGGCAAGCACTGGCCCTAAAATCCCAAACGTTTGACAATTATTTTCTGGGGCCTTATTACTTTCGGGGAATACGCATTGGTAACAAGCGCTCTTTGTATCTTTTGGGTTAACAAATAGGTGCTGCCCATCTAGCCCTGTTGCCGCACCAATAACTAATGGGATTTGGTGTTGCACACAGGCTTTGTTAATCAGGTAGCGAGTGGCAATATTGTCGGTACAGTCTAAAACAATATCGGCCTGTGGAACGTAGTAGTCAGCAAGTTCCGAATCAAGCATTTCATCTAAAACCTCGATATTACATTCGGGGTGCATGGTCACTAGTTTGTCGGCAGCCGTTTCCGCTTTGCCACTATTGACGTCTTGCTCGCCAAATAAAATTTGTCGGGGCAGATTAGAACTTTCTATTTTATCACCGTCGCATAAAATCAAATTGCCAACGCCTGCAGCTGCTAAATATAGGCTGGCTGGCGTACCTAAGCCACCAACACCAATAATGAGTATTGTCGCATTTCTTAGTTTTAATTGGCCTTGTTCGCCTATGTGCTTAAGAATAGTCTGGCGGCTGAATTTTACTTGTTCTTGCTGAGTTAACATGATGAATTAATTCTAATTTGAAATCTGCATTGCGTGTTATACGAAACGATTAGCACACTAGTTTAGCAGTTTTACCAGTGTTGTGCTTTTGCTTGATCTGACTCTCTTGCTTCTAGCCATTCTGATTGCCCCGTAACAGTCACTTCTTTTTTCCAGAAAGTCGCCTTAATTTTCAGAAAGTCCATGATAAATTCACAAGCAGCAAATGCGTCTTGACGGTGCTTGCTAGTGACGCCAACAAAGACAATTTGTTCGCCCACCTTGAGTTCACCAATACGGTGGATAACACTGCAATTGCCAACACTCCAGCGCTGGCGCGCTTCTGCCAATATCTCTGATAATTGCTTTTCTGTCATTCCTGGGTAATGTTCTAGGTACAATGCAGATATTTCCTTACCTAAGTTATTGTTTCTGACACGACCACAAAATGTCACGACGGCACCATCTTGATGATTTTCTTCTTCCAGTAGCCTAACTTCATCGGCAAGAGAAAAGTCCTGGTGCTGGATAGCAATTTTATCGTTAGACATTTTGGATACTAGCCTCCCGTCACTGGTGGGAAAAAGGCAACTTCATCTTGGTCACTTAGCACCGTATTTAACGTTGCCATTTGTTGATTAACGGCACATAAGTGAGGTTTATTAAAAAGCTCTTCAAGAGCAGGGTAGCTTTCTGTTAACGATGTAATAAGTGCCTTTACTGTGTCAGCCGTTGGTTCCACTTGCAGTGAATCTTTATTGGCAAGCTCTCTAAAAGAGGCGAAAAATTTTACTTCGATCATGCTAAATTCCTTCCATTATTCTGCTTGCCAGACTCCCGACTTACCACCGTGTTTTTCGGTAACTTTTATGCCGAAAATCTCCATGGCTGGGTCTGCTGCTTTACACATATCAAATAGCGTTAAACATGCAACTGATACCGCTGTTAACGCTTCCATTTCTACTCCTGTTTTACCAGACAGTTTACATAAACTGGTTACTTTGATGGTGTTGTCATCGCTGTTTAGCTCAAAATCAACCTGCACTTTAGTCAGCATTAACGGGTGGCAAAGGGGAATTAAATCACTGCACTTTTTGCCTGCTTGAATACCCGCAATGCGAGCAACTGAAAGTACGTCGCCTTTTTTGTTATCACCTTCAACCACTAGATCAAAGGCCGCTTTACTCATGCGGATAAAGCCTTGTGCAGTTGCGATACGCTCTGTCACTTGTTTATCGCTAACGTCTACCATATTAGCTTCGCCGCGCTGGTTGACGTGGCTAAGTGCTACTGTATTTTCATTACTCATTTGTGATTCTCTTTATCTGTAAACCGTTTTCATTAAGCTAAAAAGCTATTAGCCGCGGCTTTCACAGGCCTCTTTATCGAGTGCTAAATGAGGCACAAAGTTACATGGGCGATGGCTAGCGTCTAGTTGCTCTTTAATAATTTTGTCCCATGCTGTTTTACAAGCATTAGTGGAGCCAGGTACGCAGAAAATAACTGTGCTATTTGCCATGCCTGCAAATGCTCTTGATTGAACTGTTGACGTGCCAATTTCTTGATAAGAAATCGCTCTAAATAGCTCGCCAAACCCCTCCACTGATTTATCAAATAATGGCGTGATCGCTTCAGGCGTATTGTCTCTAGCGGTAAACCCTGTACCGCCCGTTGAAACTATGGCGTGGATATTTTCATCCGCTATCCAGCGAGAAACGATAGCACGTAATTGGTAAACGTCATCTTTGACTATCGCTTTTTCAATAACTTCGTGGCCAGCTTCTACTACTCTATCTACTAAAGCTTTGCCAGATGTATCTGTTGATTCATCTCGGGTATCTGAAACGGTTAAAACGGCAATATTTAATTGTGCAAACGACGTTGCTAGATGAGATTTAGACATGTGAATGACAACCTTGATTAATTAAGGATTGAACAGCTTGCCACTGCTCTGGCGTATTAGTGTTCATTAGCAAGTCTTTTTTAGACTCACTTAGCGTTAAAATTACTGGTTCAAAAGGGGAGAGCATAGTCCTAATACTCGGTCCTGTTTTTCCTTTTTTACCTACTTGAGGGCTAGTGTGATGTTTTAATTTTTTGTTCGGTTCATTACTTATAAATTGTGCATCGTTACAAAGCGCAGCAATATGCTCGGTTAATTCTGTTGTTAATGGCAAATATAGGGGCAATACATGGTGCTCAAAATGGCAGGGTTTATTGTGCTTTTCGCCACTTTCCATGAGTGTTTTTAGGCAATTAACATCGAGTAAAGGTAAATCAACTGGCAGAATTAGTAATGCTTTATAAGTCGGTTTATCATTGTCGTTGGATTTTTTTTGCATCAAACAATGATTTACCACAGTGGCAATGCCGCCAACTGGCCCAAGATCACTTTTAGTATCAGATATACCGTGAGGGGCTCCGCTAATAACTGTATCGCTAACACCTGCTTGTGTTAAAAGAGCCGCAGTAAATGAAAGCATCGTGGTATCACCACGATGTAGCAGGGCTTTATCAGTTGCCATTCTTGACGACTTACCTCCTGCTAATACTACGCCTAAACAGTTTGTATAAGACATTTTGTTCACTGATGCTTCCTAACTACTATCCACCTAGCATAGCTAAGTTTTTCGTTGCACCCGTTAACTTTTCATGCAGAAAGTGTGTGGCTTTTTTATCGTGTAGTAAGTTGTGTATCTCACTAATAACTGGCTCGGGATCATCTGTGGTCAGTAAGTCCCTGATTGAAAGCCCTGCATCAGCAAACAAACACAAATGTAGCTTACCAAGCGCACTAATTCTCAGTCGATTACAACTATTACAAAAATCTTTGCTATAGGGCATGATTAAACCAAGACGTCCTTGGTATTGCGGGTGATAAAACTCCTGCGCAGGACCGGCAGATTTGTCTTTGATAATAGGTAGCCAACCTTGCTCTAGTAAGTTCTCTTTAATCTCTAAGCCGCTGACATGTTGTTTGCTAAAAAATTCACTGTTGTCACCTGTTTGCATCAATTCTATAAAGCGCAGTGTTACAGGCATTTGGCGAACAAAATCGAGAAAGCTGGCCATTTCCTTTGCGCTGTATTGGCGCATAAGTACCGTGTTTACTTTAATCTTCTTCATGCCTAAATCTTTTGCGATAGCAAGGCCTTTTAAGATTTCTGCTAATTTGTCGTGGCCAGTAATGGCATGAAATTGTCTAGGATCGAAGCTATCAATACTAACATTTAATGCATCAAGCCCAGCGTTGTGCCAAGACTCAATGTGCTGTGATAATTTGAAGCCGTTGGTTGTTAAAGCTACGTGTTTAATGCCTGGCGTGTTTTTACAAATTTCAATGATTTGCGGCAAGTCTTTGCGAAGAGAAGGCTCACCACCTGTGATGCGGATTTTTTCAGTTCCCATTAAAGCGAAAGCTTTGACGATACGGGTAATTTCTTCCAAAGAGAGAAAGTCACGATCGTGATCGCACTGATAGCCATCAGGCAGGCAGTAATTGCATCTAAAGTTGCAAACATCAGTAATAGAAAGGCGCAGATAGGTAAATCTGCGGCCAAAATTATCAGTAAACATGTCACCTTTCCAAGTATCGGGAGGCTAAGGTGTTTCCAGCTTAACCCTGGCGATTAAATCATAATCACGGCTAAATAAGCATGTTGGCTAAACCAAGTTAGCTTAAGAAGCTCGGCGAACAAAACAGTCTGTTTTACAGTTTAGTCAAAATTACTTAAAAACCATAAAACTTTTATTCATTTGTTTTACCACCTATTTTGCTAAGTGTCTAAACTATCCTAAAAATTTAAGTAAATAGTTGTTACAACATTGCGCTAGGTCATGTTTTCCAAAATAATAGCAAACTGGGCAGTTGTAACTGCTTATTATGACCGCATAAAGTTATAGAAAATCTCATTCGACCTTGAGGAATTAAAATGCAAGATTGTTGCTCGGCTCCTGGCCTATTACCTGTTGAACAAGCGATTACAGCAATGCTGTCGCAAGTGGAATCTTTGTCTTCAACTGAATACGTGCCTTTGTATCAAGCTAATGGCAGAGTCCTTGCTGAGCCAGCTTTAAGTCCGGTTAATGTACCGCCTGCAGATAATTCAGCAATGGATGGGTATGCATTTCATTCTCAAGATGCTGGTAAAACGCTGTTGTTGGCGGGCCGAGCGATGGCTGGCGCACCTTACAATGGCCGTTGTGAACAAGGTCAATGCATACGTATTATGACAGGAGCGGTTATTCCTCAAGGCTGCGATCAGGTGGCAATGCAAGAAAACTGTGAGCTAGATGCAGATACGCAATCAGTTACTGTGCCTGATGTTATCAAACCTTTTCAACATATTCGTAAAGCCGGCGAAGACGTAGCGGCTGGTGAGCAAGTTTTCGCTCAAGGTAAACGTCTATCGGCTGTAGATATCGGTGTATTGGCTGCACTAGGTGTTGCACAAGTTTGTGTATTTAAGCCTGTTAAAGTTGCAGTATTAGCGACAGGTGATGAACTTGTCGAAGCAGGGAAGCCGCTTTCAGAAGGGCAAATTTACGAGAGTAACTCCGCGATGCTGTGTGCTTTACTTAGCGATTTCGGCGCTGAAGTGAAGTCATTCGGTATTATTAAAGATATTCCACAAGATATTGAGCAGGCGTTTGCAGACGCCAATACTTGGGCTGATGTAGTGATATCTTCTGGTGGTGTTTCTGTGGGTGATGCTGATTTTGTCAAAGATACATTAGATAAGCTTGGGCAAGTTAATTTTTGGAAAGTTGCTATTAAGCCAGGTAAACCTTTTGCATTCGGTAAGTTATCAAACAGTATTTTCTTTGGCTTACCAGGTAATCCTGTATCTGCGATTGTTACCGCGCATCAATTGGTGATGCCAGTCTTAGCTAGCATACAAGGAGAAGTGGTTCAGGACACTTTAGCGTTAAAGGCTAAAATTACACATAACATTAGAAAAGCACCAGGTAGAGCAGACTTTCAGCGAGGAATTGCAAGCATTAACGAGTTAGGTGAATTAGAAGTCGTGACTACAGGTAGTCAAGGCTCGGGCATTTTGACAAGTGTTTCGAAGGCTAACTGCTATATCACTCTTTCACAAGAGCAGGGCAGTGTTGAGGCTGGAGAATATGTGACGATTCAGCTTTTTGATCGCTATTTGAAAAAGTAGCTAATTAGAAAGGTTTAAGTCAAAATGCACTTAGATTGTGAATAACTCATGATAAAAAATATCTATCTTTTACCTGGCACCATGTGCGATGAACGCATGTGGCGGATGGTGTTGCCATTTTTGCCGAGTCATATTGCATTTCATTACTTAACAATTGGCTCACAGCCTTCCATTGATAAATTGGTTGATGATATTGCTGAGCAATTACCTGACTCAGCTAGTTGCATACTTGGCTTTTCTCTCGGTGGTTATTTGGCTACGGCTTTGAGTATTAAGTACCCTGAGAGAGTTTCTCAGTTGCTAGTTGTCGCTAATTCTCCAAACGCTTTACCTGCTAGAGAAGTAAAAGAAAGACAACGTACGATTCAGTGGTTAAAAAGCCATGGTTATACTGGCGTGCCTACCAAGCGAATTTTAAATTTATTGGGAGTTTCTGCACAGGACAATCAAGAAATTATTGAGCTTATCCGCGACATGGATGCTAGGTTTGGAGGTGATGTTTTAACGCAGCAGCTATTAGCGACGACTTTACGTGAAAACTTGTTTGAACAATTGCTGCAGCTGAAGGTGCCAGTGGACTATCTCATCGGGGATCAAGATACGTTAGTCAATATCGATAAACTGCAATCACAACTAAGTATGAGTGATACTATGTCTTTTACTCTGTTAAAAGACTCAGGGCACATGTTACCACTTGAGCAGCCCGAAGCGTTTAGCACATGGTTAATAGAAAAAATAAAGCAGCCGTAAAGGCTGCTTTATTTGAACGAAGGCGTCTATATAACGCCGAGTCTTTATCACTGAGTCTTTAGAAACTGTAAACGACAGTAATAGCAGTTTCAGTGTTGGTATTTTCTTTACCTTCTTCCACATCAGTATTGTAATCAACTAAGAAGCTAAATTTAAGCTGCATAGTCTCAATCAGTTTAGTGGTTACCGATGTTTCAGCTTTGTATGTGCTGTTTTCGTCAGAGCTTGGTGCATATTTCGCAATTAACGATTGTTTGAATTCAACATGCTCGTTAATTTGTCTTGAGTAATACGCTGATGCTTGAATGATTAAAGAAGATTGCGTTTCTTCTTCTTCACTGTGTGGCACATCTCTTTTATAACCAGGACCAATTTCAGCATCTAATTTAGCTACTTTGGTTTCATACCAACGACGACCCCAACCAGCTGAAATCGAGCTTTGTGTCTCAAATGAGCCAAATCGATTGTCTTCGTATGATATGTTACCGAAGACATAGTTCTTACCATTTGGCTCTATTGTGTAGTTAGTACGAGAATCAATAGTCCACTTATGATCAGATGTTTCTAAGCTAGTATCGCCCGTCTCATCTTCTTCTTCTGTCTTTTTGATTAACAGATCAAAGTCTAAAACGCTACGCCATTGATCTTGTTCATATTCTACGTCAAAGCTTGCTTTTAAATCGGCACTTTTAGTATCGCCGGTTTTAAATAGAGCGCCTAAGCCCGCAGAAGTTTTGAATGGGCTTTTCTCTTCTTCTTTTGCTTGTTCAGCAAAGCTTAAAAATGGTGTGCAGCAAAGTACTGCAAGCAAGGTTTTACGTGTCATCGGTATTCTCTTGGTTTACATGAACAGATAGTTGTGGGAATGGAATTTCGATATCAGCGTCATCTAACGCTATTTTAATCGACTCCAAAAGGTCGAAGTATACAGGCCAGTAATTTTCTGTTTTAACCCAAGGGCGCACAACAAAATTAACTGAGCTATCGGCAAGTTCGCTAACGCCGATTGTCACATCTTCATCTTTTAGCACTAATTCATGTGCTTTGACGACATTCGTCAATATTTCCTTAGTTTGTTTTAAATCTGCGGAGTAACCAACGCCAATCACTAAGTCAATACGACGTTTTTTCTTCGTTGAGTAGTTGGTTATTGTACCGCTAGTGATGGAGCCATTCGGCACTATCACTGTTTTATTATCTGGGGTTTTTAGCTGTGTTGAGAATATTTGTACTTCTTCAACAACACCTGATGTGCCAGCCACTTCAACAAAGTCACCCGCTCTAAACGGCTTGAAAGTAATAAGTAAGATACCTGAAGCAAAATTAGAAAGTGAACCTTGAAGCGCTAAGCCGATTGCAAGGCCTGCAGCACCAACAATGGCAACTAATGAAGAGGTATTAAAACCAAGATGCGAAATTGCCGCGATAAAGGCAATCATCACTAACAAACCATACGTTAAACTACAAATAAATGAACTTACAGCATCATCCACTTTCTTGTGTTTAAGTACACGTCGAACTCCACCGGTAATGAGGCCAGCCACCCATTTACCAACAAATAAAATAACTAGTGCAACTAGGAACTGAATTCCAAAGTTGATTAGCATGTCTTGATTATTTGTGAACCAATTTAAAATAGCATCCATAACAACTTCCCTAGGTTATTATTGTTGTGAAGGTAAGATTATATATGAGATGTGAGCAATAAGCCCAATGAAAATATGGTTAAAGGTAAAATTTTGAATAGAAACTGAAAAATGCAAACATACTTCCCTGTATGTTTGGCCAGAAATTGAGGGTGCGTTATTTCTGGCTCTACACTTTCATGAAACGTGTGTGCTAGCGTTTCGTTATTAAATTTATCAATATAGCTTGATTCGATAAATTATTTAACTAAGGCGTCTAGCTCGCCTTTTAAGTATTTTTCGAACATGTTGTCTAGTGAAATCGGCTTGATTTTAGACGCGTTACCTGCAGCATTAAACGCTTCGTAACGTGCAATACAAATATCTGTCATTGCCTTTGTTGTTTCGCCTAAAAACTTACGAGGATCAAACTCGCTAGGGTTATGCGCTAAGAATCTACGGGTAGCACCAGTAGAAGCTAAACGTAAGTCCGTATCAATGTTCACCTTACGAACGCCATGCTTGATACCTTCACAAATCTGTTCAACTGGTACACCGTAAGTTTCTGGGATTGCACCACCGTATTCGTTAATTACAGCTAACCAATCTTGAGGAACTGACGAAGAACCGTGCATAACTAAGTGTGTGTTAGGAATACGGTCGTGAATCGCTTTGATTCGGTCAATCGCTAAAATGTCGCCTGTTGGTGGACGAGTGAATTTATACGCGCCGTGAGAAGTACCACAAGCAATAGCAAGTGCGTCTACTTGAGTTTTTGCGACGAAATCAGCCGCTTCTTCAGGATCTGTTAGCATTTGATCCATAGTTAGCTTGCCTTCAGCGCCAATACCATCTTCTTCGCCAGCTTCACCTGTTTCTAATGAACCCAAGCAACCTAATTCACCTTCAACTGAAACACCACAAGCATGCGCCATCTCGACCGTGCGGCGAGTAACGTCAACATTGTATTCGTAGCTAGATGGCGTCTTACCGTCTTCCATCAATGAGCCGTCCATCATTACAGATGAAAAGCCTAACTGAATAGAACGTTGACATACTGCAGGTGAAGTACCGTGATCTTGGTGCATTACAATTGGAATATGAGGGAATTCTTCAATCGCCGCTAAAATTAAGTGACGTAAAAAAGGAGCTCCAGCATACTTTCTAGCGCCAGCAGAACCTTGCAAAATTACTGGGCTGTCTGTTTTATCAGCCGCAATCATAATCGCACGAACTTGTTCTAAGTTGTTCACGTTAAATGCAGGAATACCGTAATCGTTTTCCGCTGCATGATCTAACATTTGGCGCATGGAAACTAAAGCCATGAAAAACTCCTAAAAATGGTTAATTACTTTTGATTTCAGTTATGTAAGCTTTCAAATCGAAACTTACAATGTTTCATACCGTAATTGTATCAGAAAGTTTTCATTTTATGCATCTAGTAAAACCATGGAAATTGGTACAAAAATCAGTGGTAGGAGCTTTGTTTTGGATTTTGTTCGATGTTTAACAAATAAATGTAATAAATCAGCAGGAAAGGAGAAGTGAAAGGCTGAAATTTTTGAAAGTTTACAACAAAAAAAGTATAAATTTTTTTCACTTTTTACAAAAAGGTATAAAAAAACCAGTTAATATTCATAACTGGTTTTTTATAAGAGCGGAATAGCGGGCTAAATAGCTGCTTAGCCGTTCGCGCGTTCTTCTAAAATTGCAACCGCTGGAAGCTTCTTACCTTCTAAAAACTCTAAGAAAGCGCCGCCACCTGTAGAAATGTAGGAAACTTTGTCAGCGATGTCATATTTATCAACAGCGGCTAATGTGTCGCCACCGCCAGCAATTGAGAATGCTTTTGATTCGGCAATCGCTTTGGCAATAATTTCAGTGCCTTTTCCGAATTGATCGAATTCGAATACACCAACAGGGCCGTTCCAAACGATTGTGCCGGCATTTTCTAAAATGTTGGCTAGTGCTTGTGCTGAGTCTGGGCCAATGTCAAAAATCATGTCGTCGTCGGCAACGTCAGCTACTGGCTTTAATGTAGCTTCAGCTGTTGGGGAAAATTCTTTACCCACTACCACGTCTGTTGGTACTGGAATGTCGCCATTGTTCGCTTTAGCATCTGCTGTTAAACGGTTTGCTTCGTCGATTAAATCTGCCTCATATAAAGATTTACCAACATTGTTGCCATTTGCGGCGATAAAGGTGTTGGCAATGCCACCACCAACAACTAATTGATCAACAATTTTAGCTAGAGAATCTAATACCGTGAGTTTAGTTGATACTTTTGAGCCACCGACAATTGCAACTAGAGGGCGTGCTGGATTATCAAGCGCCTTACCTAATGCTTCTAACTCACCGGCTAAAAGTGGGCCTGCACAAGCAACTGGTGCGTATTTAGCAACGCCGTGTGTTGATGCTTGAGCGCGGTGAGCTGTACCAAATGCATCCATAACATATACATCGCAAAGTGCTGCTAACTTTTGTGCTAACGCATCGTCATTTTTCTTTTCGCCAACATTGAAACGAACATTTTCAAAGACAACAAGCTCACCTTCAGCAACTTCAACACCGTCTAAGTAATCTTTTACTAAGCGAACAGGCGCATCTAAAGCGTCTTTTAAGTAGTTAACTACTGGCTGCATCGAAAATTCTTCGTTGTATTCGCCTTCTGTTGGACGGCCTAGGTGAGACATCACCATAACCTTTGCACCAGCTTCTAGTGCTAACTTAATAGTAGGCATAGCAGCACGTAAGCGTGCATCTGATGTTACTTTTCCTTCATTAACAGGAACGTTTAAATCTTCACGGATTAATACGCGCTTACCTGATAACGATACATCCGTCATTTTAATTACAGACATTGTGTTTATCCTTTGAATAAAATAAAAATAAGTTTACTGACTCAAATAAAGTCGCTAATCGCTGTTTAATCTAGTTGCGCCATTACTTTGGCGGTATCAAGCATTCTGTTCGCGAAACCCCACTCATTGTCACACCACACGAGCAACTTTACTAAGCGTTTATGGCTAACACGTGTTTGATTGCCATCAACTATGGCTGAATGAGGATCGTGATTAAAATCTATCGATACTAAAGGCTCTTCTGTATACCCAAGAATGCCCTGCAACCCATTGTTTTGTGCCGCTTGAATCGCCTCATTGATATCGGCAATACTTACATCATTTTCTAAAGTAACGCTAAGATCCATTGCCGTTACATTGATAGTGGGTACTCGCACGGCAATGGCTTCAAATCGGCCTGCAAATTTCGGTAAAATACGCTCAATTCCCGCTGCTAATTTAGTATCTACAGGAATGATTGATTGGCTCGCTGCACGTGTTCTGCGCAAATCAGGGTGATACGCGTCAATTACTTGTTGATCATGCATTGAAGAGTGAATAGTGGTAATAGTGCCACTTTCTACACCGAAGGCATCATCTAAGACTTTGATCACCGGCACAATACAATTAGTTGTACAAGAGCCATTGCTCACAACTGTATCGGTTGCTGTTAAAATTTTTTGATTAATACCGAATATAATAGTAGCGTCTAAATCTTTGCCGCCTGGATGAGAAAGCAATACTTTTTTAGCACCTTGGTCGATATGCAGTTGACCCTGAGCTCTAGAAGAAGTGATACCAGTGCAATCTAATATTATATCGGCCCCTAGTTGTCGCCAATCAATGGCAGAGATATTTTCTTGGTGGAGCAAGGTGATGTCGTCACCGGCAATGTTTAAGCCGCGATCGCTTGAGGTCACTGCAAATGGAAACCTTCCATGGGTACTGTCGTACTTAAGTAGGTGGGCAATGCCTTCTGGCTCGGCAATTTCATTAATAGCAACAAGCTTTAATTGGTCTTGTTGATTGTTTTCGTAAAGCGCTCGAGCAACATTACGACCGATTCGGCCAAATCCATTAATGGCAATAGTTGTAGACATAGAACTTTATAGAGTTGGCGTATCACTCAAGTTTAACTTGAGTGATACGCATTAGCTGATTATAAGCTGTTTACTGTTTCAACTACGTTCTCCGCAGTGAAACCGAAGTGCTTCATTAATTCACCACCTGGTGCAGATTCACCAAAAGTCGTCATACCAACAACTTTACCGGCAAAACCTACGTACTTGTACCAGAAGTCTGTGTGAGCAGCTTCAATAGCAACACGCTTAGTTACAGAGCTTGGTAGTACAGATTCTTTGTAGTCAGCAGTTTGTGCATCGAATACGCTGGTAGAAGGCATAGATACAACACGTACCTTGTCACCAAGCGTTTCAGCAGCGGCTAACGCTAGTGAAACTTCAGAGCCAGTAGCAATTAAGATAACTTCTGGCGTACCAGCAGAGTCTTTTAAGATGTAGCCACCTTTGTTGATGTCTTCTACTTGTTGCTCGTTTCGCGCTAAAGCTGGTAAGCCTTGGCGAGAGAATACTAACGATGTAGGTGCTTTTTGACGCATAACCGCATGCTTCCAGGCAACAGCTGATTCAGTTGCATCAGCAGGGCGCCATGTTTCCATGTTTGGCGTAGTACGTAAGTTAGTCAATTGCTCGATAGGCTGATGAGTAGGGCCATCTTCACCTTGACCAATTGAGTCATGGGTGTAAACGAAGATATTTTGAATGCCCATTAGAGCAGACATACGAACTGCGTTACGAGCGTATTCCATGAACATCATGAAAGTTGCGCCGTAATTAATGAAGCCGCCGTGTAAAGAAATACCATTCATAATGCCTGACATACCGAATTCACGTACACCGTAGAAAATGTAGTTGCCAGCAGCATCATCTTGAATACCTTTAGAACCAGACCATAGTGTCAGGTTTGAACCTGCTAAGTCAGCAGAGCCACCCATTAATTCTGGTAAGATTGCACCGAATGCTTCGATTGCATTTTGAGATGCTTTACGAGAAGCAATATTCTCAGATTTTTCTTGGCATTCTTTAATGAATGCGTTTGCTTTAGCTTCAAATTCCGCTGGTAATTCACCTTTAAGCACACGACGCTCGTATTCTGCTGCTAATTCAGGGTGAGCTGATTGATATGCAGCAAATTTGTCATTCCAAGAAGCTTGAGATGATTGACCTTTGTCTTTTTGATCCCAGTCTTGGTATACATCTTCAGGGACTTCGAATGGGGCATGAGGCCAGTTTAAGAATTCACGTGCTGCTGCGATTTCTTCATCGCCTAAAGGTGCACCGTGACAATCATGAGAACCAGACTTGTTTGGAGAACCAAAACCAATAATCGTTTTACAACAAATCATGGTTGGCTTGTCTGTAACTGATTTTGCTTCTGCAATAGCAGCAGCAACGGCTTCTGAATCGTGGCCGTCAACGCCTGAAATTACATGCCAGCCGTAAGATTCAAAACGCTTAGGTGTATCGTCTGAGAACCAGCCTTCAACATGGCCATCGATAGAAATACCGTTGTCATCCCAAAATGCGATTAATTTACCTAGGCCTAATGTACCCGCTAATGAACAAGCTTCGTGAGAAATACCTTCCATTAAACAGCCGTCGCCAAGGAAACAGTAGGTGAAGTGGTCGACGATATCGTGGCCTTCACGGTTAAATTGTGCCGCTAGTGTCTTCTCGGCAATTGCCATACCTACAGCGTTTGAGATACCTGCACCTAATGGGCCGGTCGTTGTTTCAACGCCAGGTGTGTAACCGTATTCAGGATGACCTGGTGTTTTTGAGTGTAATTGACGGAAGTTTCGTAAATCTTCCATTGATACATCGTAGCCAGTTAAGTGAAGCAAAGAGTAGATAAGCATTGAACCGTGACCATTAGAAAGAATAAAACGGTCGCGATCTGCCCAGTTAGGATCAGTTGGGTTGTGCTTTAAAAAGTCACGCCATAGTACTTCGGCGATGTCAGCCATACCCATAGGGGCTCCTGGATGACCTGATTTGGCTTTCTGTACTGCGTCCATACTTAAGACGCGAATAGCGTTGGCGAGTTCTTTGCGTGACGGCATAATTGCTCCACTAGTTATATCTGAAATTCAAGGGTGTAAAAAACAGCCGCTATTTTCGTTGATTAACCGTCCAACTGCAAATGTTATTACGCTATTTGTTATATTTTTTGTGCGTTAGAAACAAATGTTAATTAACATTTATTGGCGATTGATTTTTCTTCCTTTTTCACTAGGAAACGAACCCAAAAATTGTTCTATTTAGTGAAAATTTATAAATATTCATTTTTTTCTTATAAATGATTGAATATTGGTCAATTATCAGATAAGTTATTTTGCGCAGTAAACAAACAATTAAAAATCCTGCAAGGACAACAAGATGAATAAGTCGTCTTCTAAAGGGATAAAATTGACAACGGTTATTTTTGCAGTATTTATTTTAGCCTTGTCAGCGGTACTGAGTAATACCTCTATCGCAGACGACACGGAAGTAGCTAGTGCACAAGTAGAAGAATAAAGTGCAAATAGAATAAATAGTTAAAAACCTCGCTTATGCGAGGTTTTTTTTTGCCTGATATATTTAGAGTAGCTGGCGTCCCCACCAGGACTCGAACCTGGAGCAGCGGCTTAGGAGGCCGCAGTTTTATCCAGTTAAACTATAGGGACTTAAGGTTATTAAAAAAGGATTATCTCGACGAATCAAGTGGTAAACACACTTAATAACGAACAACCAAATCGTCTATTTGAATGCTATCTATTAATTGACCGTCTGAGCTTGATGCAAAAGCACTGTTGCCGGAAACGCGTGTCACGGTAACTTGGGTGTCACTCACATTGTATCCAGGGTAAAGGGTGCCTTGATCACTGGTAAAGTGGCTTTGATGAAGCAGTGAGAATTTGTCTCCTACTTTTACGCCGTGATTGCTGCCTAAGTTAAATAGCATAGAGTTGCCACTTACTTGTACGATGCGAGCGCGAGTTGGCTGGCACATCATGTAGTCGTCAATATCTGCCAGAATAATATCTAGCGTAGAATCTATAGACATCCCATACTCACTTTGCCAAAAGCTGGTTGAACGAACATCGACTTGTTGGCGCTTATCAAATGTCCAAGGCGCTAAAGATTGATAGCGTTTATGAAACATTTGTTCACCATCATTGCCGTTGTATAAGTAAACTGACACGGCGAAGTAGCGATCGAACTTATCAGCTTGCCAGATTTTCCAGCTGTTATTCGCTTCATTACTAAATGAGAGATCTTCTATTTCAGAAAAGAGAATGTATTGGCTATCTGTCATTTGACTAAGTGACATGGCGATATGTTTGATTTTTTCTGAATTAAGGCTTTGGTTATAACGTGAGAAAGCGGTGCTAGATTTGACCGATAATTTAGGAGACAAGTAAAGGCCGCTGTCTTTTATCTTTTTAGATAACTGTTTAACGAAGCTGTCGTCAAGCGCATAAATTCCACCAACATTGGCGTGCTCTCTTTCTTTTATATGGCTGCGAGCAAGTAACAGTGATTTTCGGTAATCTGCGGAAAAACATTGCCGCATTTTGCCAATGATATCGGCACGAATAGTTACCGTGATGATGTCATTGCTATGTATTTCGTCGATAATCTCAAAGGAGTTAACTGTTCCAGTAGCTCGGATATCTATCGCATCTTGGGTCAGTAGTCCATTGACAACCTGTTGAATACTTGAAACTGAAGCCCCTGCTACCAATAGTGCTTTTTTTAGTGCGTTTTCAGTGGCTTTAGCCTTTGCTGCAGAAGTGTTTCCTTGCATAACCACAGCCTTGCCCTTGGCTTGATACCACTGTGCTTCAGCGCTTATCCAAGTGAACAAACAACAAATTAAGAGTAGAAACCGCATAATGTACCCAATACTGGTTTAAAAATTGCCTAATACTTTTACTGCATAGTGCCGATAACAAACTATACCTGAGCAATGTAAATCAGTGTAAAAGCCGTGATTTATGTAACAGATTTAAATAATGCATTTTTTGTGCCTACAAACAATTGACATATTGTTGGCGTTAAAAGTTGGCGTAATTTATGCAGTAAATATTTCAAACTTCGATGTGATTTTGAGGACGACTCAATGAAAAAGTGGTTAACCTTGGCGGTGGCGTCTAGCGTTATGTCTTGCACAATGCACCCTGATGGTAGTGATTTTTATCGAGTCAGCCATCAAGATAAAGGGCCAATTGACGCCTATGAATTGCCGAAACATGCAATTAATGACGTAGTAAAAGGCTTAGCGTATCAGATGTTAGACAGCAGTTCTTTTGTGACACCTAAAACACCTGTCGCTGTTGCTTCATTTGTCAATTTAGAAGATCTCGAATCTACGAATTGGTTGGGTAATCAATTGTCTGAGAACTTCGTTCATGAATTGCAACGCCATGGTTTAATTGTGGTTGACTTTAAAACGACCGGTCATATTCGTGTTACTAAAGAAGGTGACTATGTGTTTAGCCGCGATTGGAAAGAGCTACCTGAACGACAAATTATTGACTACGTGGTTGCTGGGACTATGGTAAGGCAAGAAGGCGGTGTTATGGTTAATGCAAGAATGATAGGTATGCAATCTCGCGTTGTGGTCGCAACATCGCAGTCGTTTATCCCAAACTGGGTTCTTGGCGACGAACTAGCTAGACAAGAAAATGTTCGTATGAAAGACGGGATGATTTTACGAGAAGACAAAGAGTTAATGGAAGATGCTCGTGCCGTGGAAATTCAGCAGTAGAGGATATTAATATGCGCCGAATAAAACAAACCCTTCTTTTGTCGCTCGCATTAACTGTTACCGCTTGTAGTTCCGTTTATGATAAGCATGTTCAATGGCAAACGGTTGAGCCTGAGGCATTTCCAACATTAAAGGCGATAGGGCAAGCTCCTATCAGCAGTCAACGGGCAACAGATGATACGCAAAAAATGCTGATGGCAATAAAAGCGTCAAAGCTTGCGGCTTACGCTGAATTGGCGGAGCAGGTGTATGGGCAGCAAATTGGACAAGAAGTGACGATGCAAAATTTGATTATTAATAATCAGCAACTAACGGCTTCTGTTCATGGTGTTATTCGAGGTGCTAAAGTGGTTAAAAGTTACCCTGTTGGTGACACTTACACTACTGAGTTAAGCTTAGACTTTGCTGATGTTTGGCAGATTTACCAAACCAACATGAGAAAGCAAGAGATTAAAGACGTGAAATACTATTAGTGTTTGATTGTTTAATAAACGGCGAATGGACAGCGAAAACGACACATAAAAAAAAGTGGCTAAAAGCCACTTTTTTTTTATGTGTCGTTTATTAAGCAGGTTACTGATCTTATGCTTTGATTCCTAAGCTACTCAAGCCACCACTAGTTTTACCTTTAGCATCGTATGTCATGGAAGCTTTGTTGTGTTGTTGCAATAAGCCAGTTTTCATTCTTTCTACAGCTATCTGAGACTGTTGAATAATTTGACCATTGATCAAATTCTTATCTTTACAACGCAATAATGAGTTTTCAATAAGGTCGAGTTGTTCTTTAAAGTTACCCGCTGCTTTTTCTGTTTTAAAACTTGGGCTTTGAGCAAAAAGCTTGTCTTGTTCTTGTATGGCTATTAACAAAGCATTTTTTTGCTCAGATAAAGCGGCTAGCTTCTCTGGTTCATTTTGTACCAATACCTGTTTTTCATTATCAAGAACCTGCTCCAACTGCAATAATTGTTGCAACTGTTTTTCTAGCTCTGCTTTATGATCACGTACTTGGTTCAATATGAATCCTTAAAAGCTTAGTTTGCTCGAGTTAACTCAAACTCAAAGTTGGCAATACTTGCAGCTAATTTTTCTGGATTGATTTTATACTCACCAGAGCTGATAGCTTTCTTCAATTGCTCCACTTTCTTTTGGTTAACTACAGGCGCTTCTTCTGCTTTATTCTGCAATTTAGTTAACTGTTGTGCTTGCGGCGTTAATGACACTGAGTCTTTAGGCGCCATTTTCGCTTGGTCGGCAGCCGCATTTGTTTGATTTGCTTGCTGTTTGACCTGTGCTTGTTGATCAAGTTTTTGCTTAACTTGATTGGTATTTGACAAGTTGTTGATGTTAATAGCCATTTTTAAATCCTAGTATTAGATTTACTACTGTGCAAACAGGTTATCGGCCAAAATACTAACATCTTTAGTAAAAAATTTATAGTGCAATGACAACTTGGTTAACACCTTGAACTTGTGCTGATATTGTTCTGCCTGAACGTTTATTTTTAACTTTTATTTGCTGGCCAACGCTACCGTTAGACATAGCAACACCGTCGGTTTTAATCATAAAGTCAGCGCTTTTCGCTGATATAGTGACAGCGTCCCCTTTACATACCAAACAAAAAGACGATTTTGATAAAACTGTATTCGCATTTAGGCTGCGCTTTGCTTTTGCGCCAATTACCGAGTTAATTTCGGTAAAAGTTTGCCCTCTTGTTTTATGAATAGGAAGCCAGCTCAATGTAATATTGTCTGAGTCGAGCAAAGTACCCTTAGATATTTTTTGTGTTGTGGTTAAAACTTGAACATGTGTTTCTACTTTTACAGGCAAAAATATTTGCCATGGCATTGAACTAGCGCAAGAAATTTTAACATGGACGTTTCTACTCGCGCTTTTTTTAGGTATATTGGCAACCAAAGGTGAAGCGCAAGGTTTAAGTGGTATTCTCGGATCAATATTCGCCGGAGTTACCACATATTTCCCGTGGTTTAGTTTAGGTAAATCTTGTTCAACATAAGATTTTGCGAATTGTTTGAGTTGATCTCGAGTATAGGTCGTTTCTTCAGCCGACCATGCGGTTAAAGAGAAAAACAGACTTATTGCAATTAATATCTTTATATTACTCATATTTTTTGTAATCTATTACTAGGGAATTTCAAATACTCGTCTATCATTAGTTTATGAGTATTGGTTCGCATAGCGTCAAATTTTAGACAGTTAAACACATCACGTTATAGTACTATCAAGAATTGTGCCTGTTGGCCGTTATTAATGACAGGACATTCAAAATGAGGTTTTTATGGCAGGTATATTAGATTCAGTTAACCAACGAACGCAGTTGGTTGGTCAAAACCGACTGGAGCTTCTTTTATTTAAATTAGTGGGCCGACAGCGCTTTGGTATTAACGTATTTAAAGTGAGGGAGGTCATGCCATGTCCTGCACTTACGTCTTTGCCTAAACAAGATCAGTTTATTAAAGGTGTCGCCCATATTCGGGGACAAACAATTTCAGTGATCGACCTAAGTAAGGCAACAGGGGGCCCCGAAATACAACCAGATGAAAATGCTTTTGTCATAATTGCTGAATATAACCGCAGTGTTCAAGGTTTTTTAGTGGCTGGTGTAGAGCGTATTATCAACATTCGCTGGCAAGACATTATGCCTCCACCCGAAGGTGCGGGTAAATCAAGTTATCTAACGGCGGTTACTGAAATTGATCAAGAAATGGTCTCCATTTTAGATGTTGAAAAAATTCTTAATGAAATAAACCCTGTTTCAACTGATTTAAGTGAAGAAGTGGCCGATGATACTGTAGGTGAAAGTATTGGTGATCGCGTCATTATGATCGCTGATGACTCAACCGTAGCTCGTAACCAGGTAAAGCGTGCTTTAGAGCCGCTTGGTTTAAAAATGGTACTGGCAAAAAATGGCCAAGATGCATTAGATCAACTAACGGCATTGGCGGAAGGCGTAAATTCAATCGACGAGAAGGTTGCACTGCTTATTTCTGATATCGAAATGCCTGAAATGGATGGTTATACACTAACAGCTGAAATTAAAAGTACAGAGGTATTAAAAAGAATGCCTGTTATTTTACATACGTCCTTGAGCGGTGTTTTTAACAATGCCATGGTTGAGAAAGTCGGCGCTGAAGATTTTATTCCTAAATTTCACCCTGACGAATTAGCTATTGCTGTTAAAAAGTGGTTACGTGTTGATGAGTTGTCTGAATAATAAAAGCGGATTAAGCATGAAGGTAGGTAAAAACTAGTGTCAGCAAGACAACTTGACGATAAAAGCTATCACCAATTTAGAGAATTTTTAGAGCAACAATGCGGTATTGTCTTGGGAAATAACAAGCAGTACTTGGTTAAAAGCCGCCTAGCACCTTTGATGGCGAAGTTTGATGTTGCAACATTGGGTGATCTAGTCAGTCGTACGCTTAGTCCTATGGAGCGCCAATTGAGAGCGGCTGTTATTGATGCGATGACCACTAACGAAACTTTGTGGTTTCGAGATGAATACCCGTTCGAGCTTTTAAAGAAAAGGATCCTTCCTGAATTAAAGGGGCAACGTGGCCCTGTAAAAATTTGGTCGGCGGCAAGTTCTTCCGGTCAAGAGCCTTATTCCATTGCGATGACAGGATTAGAGTTTCAACAATCAAACCCGGGTAGTTTACCTAGTGGCGTTCAGATTGTTGGCACTGATATTTCTCATACAATGTTAGAACACTGTAAGTATGCTCACTATGATTCGTTGGCGCTTTCTAGAGGGTTATCACCTGAGCGAAAGCGTTTGTTTTTTGAAAATGGTGACAATGGCATGATGAAGGTAAAAGATCATGTCAAAAAATTGGTGTCTTTTCGTCATTTGAATTTATTAGGCAGTTATAGCTTGATGGGACGGTTTGATATCGTCTTTTGCCGTAACGTGTTAATTTATTTTTCTCCTGAAATAAAAACGCAAATATTGTCCCAAATTCATGGCGTACTAAATAAGGGCGGTTACTTATTTCTAGGGGCTTCAGAGTCTCTTTCTGGTCTATCTCAAGATTTTGAAATGGTGCGTTGTAATCCTGGCATCGTCTACCGAAAAAAATCTTAATTTATATTCTCATTAAACTAATGGCATAAAATTTGTATCACTATTTCCAGAGAATTGGAGGTAGTGATATGGCTATTAGTTTTGAAAAAGCATTTGGGATCCATCCCGAAAGTTTAAAAGTACGCGCCAAAAACGCGGAAGTAATTGCGGGCAACATTGCAAACGCAGACACTCCTGGCTACAAAGCTAAAGGAATGGACTTCAAAGCAGCCTTATCTCAAGCCCAAAGTCGCCAGCAATCAAGCATGGCGAAAACTCACGAAAAGCACTTTGATATTCGCAGTGAAATCAATAGTGGAACTGCCTATAGGATCCCAAATCAACCTGATACCGGTGACGGAAACACAGTTGATATGCAAATGGAACGAAACTTGTATCTAGAAAACTCAATGCACTATCAAGCGAGTATTCAGTTCATGAATTCCAAGATAAAAGGGATCAAAAAAGCGATTGGAGGTAAAGGGTAATGAGTTTATTTAACGTATTTGATGTATCTGCGACTGGCATGAGAGCTCAATCTGTTCGCTTAAATACTACGGCAAGTAATATTGCTAATGCAGATAGCGTAAGTAGCAGCATCGACCAAACTTACCGTGCAAGACATCCGGTCTTTGCCGCAGAGATGCAAAAAGCTGCCGCAGGGCAAGAAGAAGCGATAGGCGTACAAGTGATGGGCATTGTTGAAAGTGACAAGCCGTTAAATATTGAGTACTCACCTGGACACCCTATGGCAGATGCTGATGGCTACATTTATAAGCCGAATGTTAACGTCGTTGAGGAGATGACGAACATGATTTCTGCGTCTCGATCTTATCAAACGAACATCCAATTAGCAGAATCGGCAAAGAATATGCTTAATAAAACCTTAATGCTTGGTCAGCGCTAGTAAATAGGTAGGAAATATTATGGATTCAGTGACGGGCGGTAGCCCATTAGAAAACATGCGTTGGCAGCAAGAAGACTATAAAACAGAAGAGTCTAACAACAACGGCATGCTTACGCAGGAAGATTTTTTCGCCCTGTTAACAAAAGAATTATCTCATCAGGACCCAACTAAGCCTGTGGAGAATAACGAAATGATTTCGCAAATGACGGCGTTTTCGACAACTGATGGTGTTCAGCAGCTAAATAATAGCTTTACGGAGTTTGCCGCTTCTATGTCTTCAAGCCAAGCCTTGCAAGCATCTTCTTTAGTTGGACGAAGTGTTTTGGTTGACGACAATGTTTTTGGTATGGCTGAAGGAGAAGCTGTTAAGGGTAAATTAGTAACAGATTCGCCAGCCAATAACGTAAACATCTATGTAGAAAACACCGCCGGTGAAATTATTCAAACAGTTCCTGTAGGAAATGTGCAGGCAGGTGACTTTACCTTTACGTGGGACGGTCAAATGTCAAATGGAGATCCTGCACCTGAAGGCGCATATCGTTTTCGTATCGCTGGTTTAGTGGATGGCGAAGCAAGTGAATTACAAGCGATGACATATCGCAAAGTAGATAGCGTGACGCTAGCGGGAGCTGGCGGCAACATTGTTTTGAATTTAAATGGTGGCAGTTCGATGGCGTTACATGACGTTGTAGAAGTGTCTGAAAGCTAACCGAATTACGGAACTAGAGCCATTAAAAGTCGGCTCTGTTTATTTGTAGTTCTGTATGTAAAGAATGATTAATGAGGTGATTATATGTCATTTAATATTGCACTAAGTGGTTTGAATGCCGCACAAAAAGACTTAGATGTTACATCTAACAACATTGCAAACGTAAATACGGTTGGTTTTAAAGAATCTCGTGCTGAATTTGTTGATGTTTATGCTGCATCTTTACTATCTGCTGGTAAAACTAAGGTTGGTGATGGTGTGTTAACTGCTGATGTAGCTCAGCAATTTTCTCAAGGTAGTATTCAATTTACTAACAACTCGTTGGATTTAGCGATTACGGGCAACGGTTTTTTCGCTACAGTTCCTGAGCTCGGTAGTTTAGAAACGTCATATACACGTGCAGGTCAATTTAAGCTTAATGACGCTAACTTTGTTGTTAACTCAGCAGGTGAGCATTTGTTAGGCTTCCCAGTTAACGCTGATGGCTCTTCTGCTTCAGTGAGTTTAAGTACCGCAAGTCCTATTCTGATTCCTACTTCTTCAGGCGCACCAACGCAAACACGTGAAGTAGATGTTCGAATGAACTTACCAGCTGGTGATGCCATTATTACGGGTGCACCTGGTAACTTTGATCATACTGATCCATTAACCTATAACCACTCTACGTCTGTGACGGTTTTCGACTCATTAGGTGATAGTCATATCATGACGTATTACTTTGTAAAATCGGCAGCAAATACTTGGGATTTGTTTACTTCTGTTGATGGTACTTTAGTACCAATTGATGATTTTGGTGGTACCGGTGGTAACCCTGTAGGTGGTACAGCTTCAGGCCCATTAGCGCCAGGTGGTATTTCAGGTGCCCAACTTCAATTTGATACTTCAGGTGATTTTATTGGACAAGTTCCAACCCCAGCAGCAGGTGGTATTATTACTGAAGCATTAGGTAATGTTATTTTGGCTAACGGTGCAGATGATACACAAACTATTGCGATAGATTTTAACTTAGATACTGGTGGCCCTAACCCGAATGAGCCAACGCAATTTGCTTCTAACTTTGAAGTAACTGCACTAGAGCAAGATGGTTTAGCGGTTGGTCGTTTAACTGGTATCGATATTGATACTGACGGTTTGGTTCGTGCAACCTATTCAAATGGTACTTCTGAGCCTTTGGCAAGAATCGCCCTAGTTAACTTTGCTAATGAGCAAGGCCTAACGCAAATTGGTAATAGCTCGTGGAAAGAAAGTATTAGTTCAGGTGAAGCCTTAGCAGGTGAAGCAGGAACCGGTACCTTCGGTTCTATCAACTCGTCAGCACTAGAACAGTCGAATGTTAACTTGACGACAGAACTAATTGATTTGATTTCTGCTCAGCGTAACTTCCAAGCGAATTCCCGTTCACTAGAAGTTGATAATCAGTTAAACCAAACAATCTTACAGATTCGATAGTAAATTCAGTCTAATATTTATTCTTCTAAAAGCCCTTATTTATAAGGGCTTTTTTATTCCTCTCCCGTTAAAACGCTTAAATTAACTCTTTTCCTATATCCTCTTGGCACTCATATTGCATTTCTAATATCAGAAACTCTTAAAGAGGAATGATCATGGACAGAATGCTTTATATCGCCATGAGTGGCGCTAAACAAAATATGCATGCTTTATCTATAACAGCCAATAACTTAGCTAACGCTAAGACTACAGGCTTTAAGGCAGATTTAGCACAAGCACGCAGTATGCAAGCCTTTGGTGAAGGCTTGCCTACGCGAGTATTTGCCATGACTGAAAAAGCACGACAAAACTTTGACAGTGGTGCCTTAATCAATACGGCGAGAGATCTAGATATTGCTATCCAAGGGCAGGGCATGATCGCTGTTCAAGCGCCTGATGGCCAAGAAGCTTATACGCGTGACGGCCATTTAACCATTACAGAAGAAGGTAATTTACAAACACCAAATGGTGATTTAGTGCTTGGTGAAGCTGGGCCGGTATTTTTACCTTTACCGGTAAATAACATCAAAATTGCCAACGATGGAACCATTATGGTTCAGCCAGCAGGTGCCCCAGCTTCAGTTCAAGAGGAAGTAGGTCGTATTAAATTGGTTAATCCAGACACTCGCACGTTAGCTCGTGGTAATGACGGTTTATATCGAGGTCCGGTTAATAACCCTGAGTTTGCCGACGTTCAAGTGACCGTTCAAAGCGGCATGCTTGAGTCAAGTAACGTTAACCCTGTTGGTGAAATGACAGAAATGATCGCATTGCAACGTCAGTTTGAAATGCAATTAAAACTAATGAAAACCGCTGAAGAAATCGATTCAGCAAGTGCATCGCTATTGCGTGCCTTCTAACTAATTATTGAGGTGATATATGAACCCAGCATTGTGGATTAGTAAAACAGGATTGGACGCGCAAACCAAAGAAATTGCCGTAATTTCGAATAACTTGGCAAATGCGAGTACTGTTGGTTTTAAGAAAAGTAGGGCGGTTTTTGAAGACTTACTTTATCAAACAGTGAATCAGCCAGGTGGTCGTTCAACACAAGACACTGAAATGCCTTCTGGTCTTATGTTAGGTGCCGGTACAAAAGTAGTCGCGACGCAAAAAATTCATACCCAAGGTGACATGATAACTACAGATAATGCCCTTGATTTAATGATCCAAGGTGAAGGCTTTTTCCAAGTACAAATGCCAGATGGTAGCTTGTCTTACACACGAAACGGTCAATTTACCATGGATGAAGAAGGTAACATGGTAACGCCGGGCGCTGGTTATTTAGTGCAGCCGCAGGTGACTATTCCTCAAGACGCATTAAGTATCATTGTTTCGCAAGATGGTGAGGTGTCAGTGACCTTACAAGGCCAGGCAGAACCAGCAGTAGTTGGTCAGTTAAATACCGTTAACTTTGTTAACCCTACCGGTTTAGAGCCGATTGGCCAAAACCTATTTGTAGAAACTGCCGTTAGTGGTGCGCCACAAGAAGGTGTTCCTGGTTTAGAAGGCTTCGGTATGATTATTCAAGGCTCTTTGGAAACGTCGAATGTAAATACCACGGAAGAGTTGGTTAATCTAATTGAAAGTCAGCGAGTCTACGAAATGAACTCGAAAGTGATTTCAGCTGTAGACCAAATGCTGAGCTACATTAACCAGCAAATTTAGGGGGTAGCATGAAAAAAGTCATTTTGTTAGCGAGCCTTTTAGTACTAGCTTCTGGTTGTACAACGATAGAGCAAGCGAAAGTTTTACCAAATGATCCAGACTTTGCGCCTATTCTACCTGAAATGGAAGAAGAGCCTGTTGTTCCTACTGGCTCATTGTTTAAGACTAACTACGTCAATAATATTTATTCTGACTCAAAAGCTCACCGTGTTGGCGATATTATTTCTGTTATTTTAAGCGAAAGTACGCAAGCAGTTAAAAACGCTAAAACTGAGCTTAAGAAAGAAAACAGTGCGACATTAGACCCTATTGTTGGCTTAGGTGGCAACCCAGTTACCTATAAAGGTGACTCAGTACAATTTGGTTTGAATCAAGATTCAGACTTCAAAGGCGATTCTAAGTCGAACCAAAGCAATAGTTTATCTGGCAATATTTCTGTGCATGTTTTACGTGTTTTACCCAACGGCAACTTAATGATCCGTGGTGAAAAGTGGTTAACGTTAAACAAAGGCGATGAATATATTCGTTTAACCGGCATTATTCGTCCTCAAGATATTACTTCAAGCAATACTATTACTTCTCACAAAGTCGCAAATGCTCGAATCCAATATTCAGGCACTGGTACATTTGCTGAAGTCAATGAACAAGGGTTTTTAAGTAAATTCTTTAATAGCAGCTGGTGGCCGCTTTAATAGCCACCTCACGTACGGAGTAGTTGAAGATGAAAACACTGAGCAAGCTATTAATTTTACTTTTATTGAGTACATCTTTCGCGCACGCTAAAACACAGCGAGTAAAAGATTTAACAGATGTGGCGGGTGTTCGTAGTAACCAATTAGTGGGATACGGTTTGGTTGTAGGTTTACCGGGAACGGGTGAGCAAAGTCCATTTACCGAGCAAAGTTTTAAAACGATGCTGAGTAATTTTGGCATAACCATGCCGGCTAACCTAAAACCGAAAATTAAAAATGTCGCGGCAGTTGCCGTTCACGCAGAGCTACCGGCATTTGCAAAACCTGGCCAAACTATCGATATCACCGTATCTTCAATGGGGAGTTCGCAAAGTTTACGTGGCGGAACCTTATTGCAAACCATTTTGATGGGGATAGATGGCAATGCGTATGCTGTTGCCCAAGGTAGCTTAGTGGTTAGTGGTCTAGGCGCAGAAGGGTTAGATGGCTCAAAGGTCGTTGTAAATACTCCGACTGTTGGCCGTATCGCTAACGGCGCTATTGTTGAGCGAGAGGTAAAGTCTCCATTTATGATGGGCGACTACATTACCTTTAACTTGCGAAACTCGGACTTTACCACGGCAAAAAATTTGGAAAAAGCGATTAACAGCGAATTTGCCAATCCAGATGACCCGTCTACTTACATTGCGCATGCGTTGGATGCTACATCAGTTCAGGTATCGGCGCCACGTAATGCGAGTCAACGAGTGACTTTTCTTTCCATGCTAGAAAATTTAGAGTTTGAACCAGACTCGCCTTCAGCAAGAGTGATTGTGAACTCTCGAACAGGCACGATAGTCATTGGATCAGATGTAAGATTACTGCCGGCTGCTGTTACTCATGGTGGCATTACAGTAACGATTAATGAAAACGCGGAAGTCACACAGCCTGATGCATTCGCCGAAGGAGAGACTGCGATTACTAACCAGTCAATTATTGATGTAAACCAGAGTGATAACCGTATGTTTGTGTTTGATCCTGGCATTACTTTGGACACGCTAGTGAGAGCAATTAACAATGTTGGCGCTGGCCCTGGCGATGTGATGGCGATATTGGAAGCGTTAAAGCAAGCTGGTGCATTAAGAGGGGAGTTAGTCATTATTTAATGACTAGATAAACCATGAACAGCAAGATTTCAGACGCTCAAAACTTTTTAGACTTAAACGGCCTTAATAACATTCGTGTTCAGTCGAATAAAAATGATGCGGGTGAGAAAAAGGCCGCTTTAAAACAAGCTGCTCAACAGTTTGAAGCGATCTTTATGCAGATGCTGTTAAAAAGTATGCGTAGCGCTCAAGAAGTTTTGGAGTCAGATAGTCCGTTTAATTCACAGTCAACAAAGTTCTACCGTGACATGCATGATCAGCAATTGGCTGTAGAACTTTCAAGTAATGGCTCTCTTGGGTTGGCCGAATTGATTGAGCGCCAACTAGGCGGAGGCACTGAAGATTTCACGCCTCAATCACTCTTTAAAGCCGGCGCGATTAATCCGTTAGCAGAGCAAAAAAGTGCTGAGCCTTTGGTGATGCCTAAGTGGCGTCAAAATTCTGCCATCAATAGTAATACTGATAATAAAACATCGTCAGATGTTCAACAGCCAGATGAATTTAAAACACCTGCTGACTTTGTTCATGCGATGACTGAGCCGGCTAAAATGGTTCAACAAAAATTGAAATTGCCATTTGAAGTGGTTATCGCTCAAGCGGCTTTAGAAACGGGCTGGGGTCAAAAGATCATCAAAGACTCACAAGGAAAAAGCTCTAACAATCTATTTAATATCAAGGCTGACAAGCGTTGGCAGGGTGAAAGTGCCCATAAAGATACGTTAGAGTTTGAACAAGGATCGATGATCAAGAAACGCGAACCATTTCGTGTATATGGATCTATCACAGACAGTGCAAACGATTACGTAAATTTCCTAACATCAAATCCAAGATATCAACAAGCTTTAGAGCAGGTTGGCAATGTGGAACAGTTCCTGCATAACCTACAAAGTGCTGGATATGCGACGGATCCTAACTATGCCAATAAGATCTTAGGCACCTTAAAAACCGTCACCAGCATCGTTAATAAATAACAATGTGCCTTTGGTAAGGCTATGCAGGAGTTACGGTTATGTCGGTCAATTTATATAATACTGGAGTTAGCGGGCTTTTAGCCGCGCAGCAGCAGCTGGCGACGACTGGCCATAACATTGCAAACGTTAATACCGAGGGATATAACCGCCAGCGCGCTGAACAAAATACTTCTACGGGACTATTTTTTGGCGGTAACTTTATTGGCTCTGGTACTTATGTAGAAGACGTGACTCGAATCTACAGTGAGTTTTCATATAAAGAGCAGCTTTATAATCAAAGTAACTTAGGCTTTTCAAATACCCTTCACCGAGACCTAGACCAATTAAATGAAATTATGACCTTTAGCGGTTCTTCTATTTCAGGTTCTATTGAAAAACTATATAGCACCATGAACGGTATTGCCGATAACCCGAGTGATTTGGGTTTGCGCAGCATTGCATTAAGCCAAGCCGAAATTCTTGCTGCTGACTTTAACGCTCTCAATACCACTATTGATCAATTAGAGTCTTCTGCAAATGGTGAAATTGTTCAGATCGCCAGTCAAATAAGCGAGATAAGTGTTGAGATAGCGAAAATAAATGATCAAATCTTGCAGGGAAAAGAGCTTACTGTTAGCGGTCAACCCAATGATCTTTTAGATCGTCGAGATCAACTTGTTAGCGAACTTGGCGAGTTTACTTCAGTTAATACGGTTGTCGATCAAAACGGTGTGATGACCGTCATGATTGGTGGCGGCTCAACTTTGGTCGCGGGAATCACTCCACTTACTGTTAGTGTTAATGCTGGCGATCCAGATCCGAAACAAACTGAGCTTAGACTTGTAGGTCCTAATGGAGACGTTGCTTTAAGCACAAAATCTATTGGTGGTTCGCTAGGTGCGAAATTTGAGTTTCGAGATGAGCATCTAGCAAAAGTACGCAGTGAGGTAAATCGCTTAGCCATGGCTATTTCCGAAACAATGAACTCGGGACAAGCAGATGGCTTAGATTTGAATCAGCAGCAAGGCTTAGATCTTTTTACCGATATTAATTCAACGGCCTTGATGCAATCTCGTGTATTAGCACCACAGTCAAACGCCGGTACAGTGCAAGCAAGTGTCGAAATTACCGATGTTTCGCTTTTACCTTCTGATGAATTTCAAGTGGAGTGGGATGGTACTGACTATCAAATGACCAACCTAACGACAGGTCAAACAACCACGCTACCTGCTACACCACCGAGTTACGATACAGGGTTGGGATTTTCATTTAACATAGATTCTGGAACACCAGCGACGGGAGATACGTTTTTAATTCGCCCTAATGAAAATGGTGCTTCATTAATGAGTGTCACGCTAAAGGATCCTTCAGGGATCGCTGCCAGTACTCCTGTTGGTGTGATAACATCAGATAATAACGTCAGTTCTGGCGCACTCAATATTGTTAATGTTGAAGATCCTGAAGCCGCACGTACTTATGTTTCAACGACTAATAATGGTATTACTGTTGATGTTTACGAAAGTGCACCAGGCACATATACCTATAGGTTGTTTGATACTGCTCTAGCGGCCGCTGCACCACCAGCGCCACCAATTCTTGATACAGGTACTTTCGCTGCTGGATCTACGGCAGTTGTAGATTTACCACCTGCGCCTGCAGCCATGGCTTTTCAGATAGAAATTAGTGGTGACCCAGTTGGTCAAGGCTCCTTAGCTCGCGAAGAATTTTACTTAGAAGATGCCTTTGGTATTGGTAACGGCGCCAATGCCACTCTGATGTCGTTAACGCAAGAGCAAGGTATCTTAAATGGAAGTCAAGAAACCTTCTCTCAAAATCTGGGTATTACTACCGCCACTGTCGGTTCAAAAGCTAAGTCAGCAGAGTTAGTTGCTGACACAGCAGACGCTTTATACACCCAAGCTTATAACCGAAATCAAGAGATCTCTGGAGTGAACTTAGATGAAGAAGCGGCAAATATGCTGAAGTTTCAACAAGCGTATCAAGCTTCTTCAAGAATAATCTCAGTTGCTAACGAAATTTTTGACACCTTATTGGCCGCGGTATAGGAGAGCTATAAATGAGAGTTTCAACCGCACAGTTTTATTTTCAAAATAGTAATCAGTTAAGTGAGAAGCAATCTAGCGTAAATGATCAGATGAAATACATCTCATCTGGAAAAAGAGTACTGACGGCAAAAGATGATGCGGTCAATTATGGTACTTTGGCGGGTTATAAAGATGAAATTGCCAATATTGAAAAGTATCAGCGCAATATCACACAAGCAGAAAATAGAAATAGTTTACTCGATACGTCGTTTGGTAACGCTGAACGCATTCTTCAAGAAATAAAAACGACATTTATTCAAGCAAACAACGGTACTTTATCAGATGCTGACCTAAATGCGTTGGGAGAGATTTTAAAAGACGGGCAAGATCAATTACTTGATATTGCCAATACTAAAGATGAAACCGGTGGATACATTTTTTCCGGGTATCAGATTGATAAACAACCGTTTAACCTTCAACCTGATGATACCGTTACTTACGCTGGTGACAGTGGTGAACGCAGTGTTCAAGTGGCGAAAAATATTCTTGTGGAAACTAATATTCCCGGTGATAGAGCCTTTGAACAAGTAGCAAATCATTTAGGCGACTTTTCCCCAACCTATAATGTCAACGGTGGCGGACTCAATATTACTAATGCCATTATTCAAAATCCTGGCGCTTACGATCCTGCAACTAATCCACCTGACTACAATTTTGATTTTACCTCGGCAACCGATTTAACCGTGCGCGATGCTAATGGCGTTACCGTTTTCAATACAAATACTTATACGCCGGGGCAAGTGATTTCCTTTAACGGCATAGAAGTACAAATAAACGGCAACCCTTTGCCGGGTGACAACATTGACATTACCCCTGAAGAAGAAATAGGGATTTTTGACACAATAAAAGCGGCAATAGATTGGATCGGTCAAGGGCAAAGTGTGGCAGATCCTCGCCAGCATGACATTGACTACGGCGAAATATTAGATCAGTTAGACGCAGCGTTAAATCACATTACTACACAGCGAACAGAAGCAGGTGTAAGACTTCAACTTATTGATAATCAAGATAATAATCATCAGGACGCCTTGATAAATATAGAAAAAGGCCGATCGAATATTGAAGATTTAGATTTTGCTAAAGCAATTGCCACCTTTGAGCAGTCGCAAGTAGCGCTGCAGGCGGCTCAGCAGACCTTTGTACAAATTAAAGGGTTAACTTTATTTAACTATATTTAGGCCAAAATTAACTTTGGCATCATTGTTGCTTTTTATTCAAGTGACAAAATTTTGAAAGTGGTTCCTAGAAAGTGTTGTTATCAGCAATAGAACCACAACCTATAACTAGGAGATGATAGCAATGGCATTAGTCGTAAATAGTAATATCGCATCTTTGAATGCACAACGTCAGTTGACACGTTCGACTGATGATCTTCAAACCAACTACCAACGTTTATCGTCTGGTAAGCGTATCAATAGCGCTAAAGACGATGCGGCGGGTTTACAGATTTCAAGTCGTTTGACTGCGCAAATAAATGGCTTGAACCAAGCAGCACGTAACGCAAATGATGGTATTTCTTTAGCACAAACGGCTGAAGGTGCGTTAGATGAGTATACTAATGCGCTACAACGTATGCGTACGCTTTCGGTTCAGTCTTCTAACGGTTCAAACACCACGTCTGACCGTTTGGCTCTAGATGCCGAATATCAGCAATTAGCGGTAGAGCTTACACGTATTTCACAACAAACAGAATTTGGTGGCGTTCCATTGTTGAATGGTTCTTATCAAGAAGGCTTCCAAATCGGTGCTGATGCTGGGCAAATCATTACTTTATCAATTCCTGTTAACTTCTCAGCTGCAGGTGTAGCTTCAGGTGTTAATGTAAATATTAGTACGTTCTCTGGTGCGCAGTCTGCGATTACTTTAATAGACAGTGCATTGGCGGAAGTTACAGGTGTTCGTGCTGACCTCGGTGCGAAGCAAAACCGCTTTAGTTCAGTAATTCGTTCAAATACGAATACTGCAGAGAATGTATCGGCTTCACGCTCTCGGATTGAAGACACCGATTTTGCATCTGAGTCTGCGGCATTAGCTAGAACATCTGTATTGCAACAAGCGTCAAGCTCAATGTTAGCGCAAGCCAACCAGCAACCTCAAATAGCGTTATCGTTACTGCAGTAACGTAAATTATTTGCAGCAAGATCAAAAAAAAGCCTCATTAGAGGCTTTTTTTGATCTTTTTTATTTCTTGTAAAACAAAGCTTTAAATAGGAAATTGCAAATATTAATAAAAAAAAGGAAAAAAAGTTTAAAGTAAAAAAAATAAGTGCCGATAAGTTAACCAAGAGGCGCTAATACACTTTCTTAAATGCCTCGAAAATTAAGTAACAGATAAGGGGTGTGCCCCGGAGGCTTAAATCATGGCATTAGTAGTAAACAGTAACGTAGCATCATTAAATTCACAACGCCAATTAGCGCGTTCTACTGAAGACTTACAAACAAACTATCAACGTTTGTCATCTGGTAAGCGAATCAATAGTGCGAAAGATGATGCGGCAGGTCTACAAATTTCTTCGCGTTTAACAGCGCAAATCAACGGTCTTAACCAAGCATCTCGTAACGCTAACGACGCTATTTCATTAGCACAAACAGCTGAAGGTGCGTTAGATGAGTATACTAATACGCTACAACGTATGCGTACGCTAGCTGTACAATCTTCTAATGGTTCAAACACAACGATTGACCGTTCTGCATTGAACTCAGAGTACAATGAATTAGCGAAAGAGCTTAACCGTATTTCTACTCAAACTGAATTCGGTGGTGTAGAGCTTCTTAATGGTTCTTACCAAGAAGGTTTCCAAATTGGTGCGGATGCAGGTCAAACAATTTCAATTGTTATTTCTCAAAACTTTGCAGCTAACTCAATTGCTTCAGGTGTAAGTGTTGCTATCAGTACATTCTCTGGTGCTCAATCAGCAATTACGCTAATCGATAGTGCATTATCTGCAGTTAACGATGTTCGTGCTGACCTTGGTGCTAAGCAAAACCGCTTCAGCTCAGTAATTCGTTCAAACGATAATACAGCTGAAAACTTATCGGCATCACGTTCACGTATCGAAGATACTGACTTCGCTGCTGAAACAGCAATGTTAGCACGTAGTAGTGTACTTCAGCAGGCATCAAGTTCGATGCTAGCTCAAGCTAACCAGCAACCACAGATAGCTTTATCACTACTATAGTAAAATTAGGCTAAACTTGTGATAAGATTAAATGACACTCGCCTTAGAGTGTCATTTTGATTTAAAGATATTGGAATTAGGAGGCAAAATGGCGACTAACAGTATTGCAGATAAATTTGCAAGTGGTGCTTTCTCTGAGTTCAATTCCCCCTTAGCCGGTCAATCGACTGACCCAAATCAAATTGAAAACTCCACTACTAAAAAAGTAGCTGATGTAACTGCCGAAGAACAAGCGAAAAAGCTTGAAGAAAAAGCAATTGAAGAAAAATCTGAACAAACAGAAGAAGCTGAGCTAGACGAAGCTATTGAGGTTGTTTCAGACTTTTTGAATATCACTTCACGCAGTGTTAACTTTCAACTACATGATGAAAGTGAAAAAACCGTCATTAAAGTTTATGACAACGATACAAAAGAGTTAATTAAACAATTTCCGTCTGAGGAAGTGTTGGAGATTGCTAAGCGAATTGTTTCTCTTCGTGAAGATGTTGGTAGAAAAACTGGTATACTTCTTGATGAGAAAGTTTAGGAAGAACGAATTTTGCACGTTTGATTTTTAAAAAGAGGTTCGCATGAATGTAACATCTGCAGGTATTGGATCTGGATTAGATCTTGAAGGTATTATTGAAGCCTATATAAACGCAGAAGCGATTCCTCAAGAAATTCGCTTACAAAAAAAGGAAGATCGTTTAACAACAGAGTTATCTGGTGTTGGTTCTTTCAAGTCAGCATTGTCTAACTTTGAAACCGCTCTAAATAAACTTGAAGATTTAGAAGACTTTAATAAACAAGAAATCAGTTTATCTAGTGAAGATGATATATCTGTTACTACTAATGGTTATGCAAGTAACGGTAGTTTTACGATAGAAGTTCAGCAACTCGCCACTGGGACACGCTCCGAATCTAATCTTTTTAGTTCTTCATCAGATACTCTAGGTGCTGGTAGTGGTGGCAACTTAACTTTTTCTGTTAATTCAGGTGCTGATGAGCAAACTTTTGACGTTGCTATTGCTGAAACAGACACACTTTCTCAAATACGTGACAAAATTAATGAACAGTCAGAAAATTTTGGTGTAGTTGCAAACGTTATCACCACTGATGCTGGTACCTTTTTGTCGTATACGTCCTCAGTCACAGGTGCTGCTAACGAACTGACTGTGACAAACGATAATGCGTTACTCGATGATATATCAACATTTGCTAATACCAACATTAAGCAAAATGCGGATGATGCTGAGATTCTTATCGATGGCAACTTAGTGTCAAATGACACCAATGAGTTCAAAAATAAAATTGAAGACGTTACGATAACAGCTAAAGCAGAAAACATCGGTAATCCTACAACACTGACGATTTCTCAAGACGAAGAAAATGGTGATAAGTTAGTGCGCAATTTTGTCAGTGCTTATAATTCATTAGTTAATACACTGGATACGTTAAGCAATCCTGAGAGTGGTCCGCTTGCATTTGATGCGAACGTGCGAACACTGAAATCGCAATTAACTGATGTCGTTACCTCTGCGATTACAACGGGAACAGGTGACATTGACTCTCTAGATGACATTGGTGTTACTTTAGATCGAAACGGAAAACTAGAGATTTCTTCTATTGGTATAGGTAGCTTACCTAGTGGTTCTGAAAAGCTAGCTGACCAACTTGCAAATAATTTGAATGATGTTGGCGAGCTTTTTGCATCGGATGACGGTATAACTGCTCAATTGAATACTTTGATTGAGAGTTATAATGGAAGCGATGGAACGTTAACTGAGCGAAAGAGTCTGCTAAGTGCTGAAATTAAAGGCATTGCAGACGAATACGAAGCATTAGAGACAAGGTTAAGAGATTACGAAGATACTTTACGGTCTAAGTTTTCATTCTTGGATTCGACTGTTTCTTTCTATAATGCTACGAGTGAATGGTTAACATCAGCCCTGAAGCTTCCTACGAGTAGTAATAACTAACAGATAGGAGTACAACTCATGAGACAGAATTTAAAAGCTTACAAAAAAGTTAATATAGAAAGCTCGATATTGTCTGCTGATCCTCATCAAGTCATCGTAATGATGTACGATGGCTTATTAGAAAGTATCGCTCAAGCAAAAGGTGCAATAGAGCGTAATGATCTCGATGCAAAATCAAAATTAATGACCAAAGCAGTCAACATTTTGACGGCGTTACAAAATGCACTTGATAAAGATTCACAACCTGAAATTTCAAACAATTTCGACGTTTTATACGGTCACTGCATTACAATTTTAAATGACGTAAACCTATCGCTTAATGTAAAAGGCATTGATGATGTCCACGGGTTTATTGCGCCTTTACGTGACGCATGGAAGTCTATCCCGCAAGCAGATAAAGAAGAAGGCTTGGAGCTGCTGCGTCAAAAAAACCATGAACAAGATACTGCTGTTGGAATATAGCGTTTTTTAGTCGCGTTTAAATTCACATGCATCGTTTGTCCTCCGATATCGCGGCTATTGAAAAGCTCAATAGCCAAATTGCATCCTTTGTAAAAGAGGGCGACTATGAAGCACTCTCTACTATGGTTCCTAAACGATTAACCATGCTAAAGGCTTTGGATGAAAAAGTAAGGCAGCTTGACTATACCGATGAAGAAGCTAATGCATTTAATGCGTTGCTAACGCGTATTGAACAAGACAATGCTATTCAGTTGCCTATTATCAGCCAAGCCCGTAAGGATGTCGTCGCTTCTAGGGTCAATATAGATAAAGGGCGAACAGCTGTAAATTTGTATAATAATATCTCAAAGAGCTAGACAAACTGTTTACTTGTTTTCGCATCCATACTATAACTGCGTTATATAGAAAATGGTTTATCAATCAAGTAAGTAGTCTATGAATAACTGTTACGCTTTAGTTACCGGAGCTGATGGCTTTATCGGTTCGCATTTAGTTGAGTTACTCGTCAAACAGGGTTTTCGTGTTAGAGCCTTGGTACAATACAACTCTTTTAACAATTGGGGTTGGTTAGAAGACGTCAATTGTTTGGATAAAATAGAAGTTGTCAGTGGTGACGTTCGAGATCCTTTTTTCTGTAGAGAAATAACTAAAGATATTGATATTGTTTATCATCTGGCCGCATTAATCGCTATTCCTTATTCCTATATCGCACCACAAAGTTATGTAGAAACTAACGTTTCGGGTACGCTAAATATGTGCCAAGCCGCGTTAGACAATGGTGTAAAAAGGTTTATTCATACATCTACTAGTGAAGTATATGGAACTGCTCAATACGTTCCAATCGATGAAAAACACCCTTTACAGGCTCAGTCGCCTTACAGCGCTTCAAAAATTGGCGCAGACGCAATGGCGATGAGCTACTTTAATGCGTTTGAATTGCCTTTAACTATTGCCAGGCCTTTTAATACTTACGGTCCAAGACAATCTGCAAGAGCGGTTATACCAACTATTATTACTCAAATAGCCAATGGCGAGAAAGTTATCCGATTGGGCGATGTGTCGCCAACAAGAGACTTTAATTTTGTGACAGATACTTGTCGAGGATTTTTAGCTTTAGCAGCGAGTGATAATACTGTAGGTCAAACAATAAATTTAGGGTCCAACTTCGAAATTAGCGTAGGTGATACCTTAAATCTGATCAAAGATATCATGCAAAGTGATGTTAAATTTGAAACAGAAGAGCAGCGGATTCGCCCAGAGAAGTCGGAAGTTTTTAGGTTGTGGTGTGATAACGGGAAAGTGAGAGATTTAACTGGGTTTGAGCCTCAATTTTCGTTACGCGACGGATTAGCTGAAACAGTTAACTGGTTTACTAAGCAAAGTAACCTAGCTAAGTACAAACACCACATCTATAACGTTTAAGAGAATCAGCATGGCCCGGAAAATAGCGGTATTTACAGGAACTAGAGCTGAATATGGCTTGTTATTTCCATTAATAAACATGTTAAGTGCTTCTCAAGAAGTAAATTTACAGTTATATGTCGGTGGAATGCACTTATCGCCTGAGTACGGTTATACCATTTCGCAAATAGAAGAGGACGGTTTTGATATAACGGCCAGGTTAGAGTTTTTGTTGTCTTCTGGCTCGCCACTGGGTGTTAGTAAGTCGATGGCATTGGCACAGATGGCTGCGGCAGAAGCGATTGCAATTCATCAACCCGATATAATCGTATTACTAGGTGATCGTTTTGAATCATTAGCAATTGCCCAAGCAGCAATGATAGCGCAGATCCCGATAGCACATATTCATGGAGGAGAACTTACTGAAGGGCTAATTGATGATGCTGTTCGTCATTCTATTTCCAAAATGTCACATTTTCATTTCACTGCTTGTGAGCAATATCGCCATCGTGTGATTCAACTAGGAGAGCAACCTTGCACGGTATTTAATGTTGGTGCTCCTGGCTTAGATAATATAAGAGAAATGGAGCTTCTAACGCTAAGTGAGTTACAAGCGAGTGTTGACCTTCCTTTATCAGACGATTTTATTTTAGCGACCTATCATCCTGTTACTTTGGCTAAAGGTGGTGCGCTAATCGCACTGAAAAACATGCTAGTTGCGCTGGAAAAATTAGAGCACCAAGTACTGATTACTTACCCTAATGCAGACACATTTGGCACCAGTTTAATAGAGTTATTAAAAGACTATCAAACGCGATTTCCTACCAAGTTTTTGTTAACGCAGTCGTTAGGCCAACTTCGATATTTATCTGCAATGAAACACTGCAAAGCTGTCATAGGGAACTCTTCTAGCGGCATTATTGAAGCGCCTTCGATGAAAGTTCCTACGGTAAATATTGGCAATAGACAAAGAGGTAGAATATCTGCGGACAGTGTGATTGATTGTGAAGAATCTCAAGAAAGTATTGCAAATGCGATTACTCTAGCGTTATCGGACGAGCATATTAAATTGACTAAAACAATAATTAACCCATACGGTGATGGTCAATCCAGTCGTAAAATAGCAGAAATATTAAAAACTGCGCCGTTGGATAATATTTTGCAGAAGCGGTTTTATGACCTTGAATCATCCACTTAAAATCATCTTCATTGGCTGTGTAGAATCTAGCGCCACATTACTAAATACTATACTCTCAGAATGCCAAGCTTTCGCGAATGTTGTGGGTATAGTATCTAAATCATCATCAGCCTTTAATACAGATCATGTTAATTTAATACCGATGGCACAGCGCCATCATGTTTCTTATTTAGATTATACGGGTAATCAGTCAGAGCTTTTAGATTTTATAAAGGACAGTAAAGCTGATGTTTGCTATTGCTTTGGTTGGAGCCAACTTTTACCAGAGAAAATATTAAACGTAACCAAGTACGGTGTTATCGGTTTCCATCCTAGTAAATTGCCAGAAAATAGAGGCCGTCATCCAATAATTTGGCCTTTAGTACTTGGTATGAATGAAACCGCTTCGAGCTTTTTTCAAATGGATGAAGGAGCGGATTCAGGGCCGCTTTTAAGTCAAGTGTCTATCAACATTTCTCAAAATGACGATGCGCAAAGCCTTTATGATAAAGTTCTTGATGTTGCACAAGAGCAAGTGAAAATTTTTACACAAGCATTGGCGCACAATACTGCTCAGTTTTTACCACAAGATCACAGTAAAGCGACTTACTGGCGGAAAAGAACAGCTAAAGACGGCCTAATTGATTGGCGAATGTTGAGCCAAGATATTGTTAACTTAGTGCGGGGACTGGCAAAACCTTATGTTGGCGCAGAGTTTATACATAAAAATATAGTGGTAAAGGTTTGGCAAAGCCAGGTTGCCGAAGGTACTTATAACAAAGCGACAATCCCCGGCACCGTTTTGGCAGTTGAAGTACAAGGCCTTCAATTATTAGTGACAGTAAAGTGTGCAGGTGAGTCTGCTGTGTCGATTACCTTAGACATTGAGAATACGCTTCCTGAATTTCAAATAGGAGATACACTATGAAGAAACAAGTGTTGGTAGTTGCGCCACACCCCGATGACGAAACACTTGGGTGCGGAGGGAGCTTATTACGTCACAAACATCTTGGGGATGATATTCATTGGTTGATTGTTACCAGTATGACTGAAGAATGTGGCTATAGTGAATCACAAGTGGAAAAGCGTAAACAAGAAATTGTGCAGGTGGAAAACGCGTATGGTATGGCATCGACACATACTTTAAAGTATATGCCAGCTGGATTAGACAAGGTTCCAACTGGTGACTTGGTCGCTGCATTAAGTAAGGTAATACAAGAAGTAAAACCCGCAATCGTCTACATCCCATACCGTTATGATGTTCACAGTGATCATAAATCGTGTTTTGATGCGACAATATCGGCTACAAAGCAATTTAGAGCGCCTTTTATTGAGAGTATCCGAGTTTACGAAACTTTGTCTGAAACAGATTTCAACTTAAATCCTATCCATACTTTTTCGCCAAATTTATGGATAGATATCTCAGACTTTATTGAAGAAAAGCTGCGAATTATGGAGATCTTTTCCTCAGAATTAGGTGACTTCCCATTTCCGCGCAGTATTCAAGCACTAAAAGCACAATCTCAGTTAAGGGGAAGCCAAATAGGGGCTGAATCTGCGGAAGCTTTTATGTTGCTTAAGGACGTACAGCGATGAGCAAAACCTTGGTGATAGCCGAAGCCGGTGTTAATCATAATGGCTCTTTAAAATTGGCCTATGAACTTGTTGACCAGGCAAAATTAGCAGGCGCAGATATTGTTAAGTTTCAAACTTTTGTCACTGAAGAGCTGGTGACAAAAGATGCCGAGCAGGCTCAGTATCAAGCCAAGAATATAGGCGCAACATCGACTCAGTATGAGATGTTGAAAAAATTAGAACTGAGTTTTGAAGAACACAAGCTTTTACAGCGTTATTGTCAAGAAAACAGCATTACTTACTTATCGACCGCATTCGATTTGAAAAGCCTGGCTTTCTTAGTTGACGAACTTAAACTTTCCACCTTAAAAATACCATCTGGTGAAATTACCAATGCGCCGTATTTACTCGCGCATGCTCAAACTAAAAAACCGTTAATTTTGTCGACTGGTATGGCTAATATTAATGAGATTGAAGATGCTTTAGCTGTTATTGCTTTTGGATTACTTAGTGCAAATATGCCAACTAGTCTAGAAGATTGTTATCAGGTATACGGTACTGAAGAAGGGCAGATAGCTCTACAACGAAACGTTACTTTACTTCATTGTACAACTGAATACCCTACGCCTCTATCTGATGTTAATTTGTTAGCGATGAAAACAATGGCTGATCATTTCTCATTACCTGTGGGCTATTCAGACCATACTGCAGGCATATTAGTACCGAGTTTGGCGGTGGCAAATGGTGCAAGTGTTGTTGAAAAACACTTTACTTTATCAAAAGAGATGCCAGGCCCAGATCACAAAGCATCGTTGGAGCCTGCTGAATTAAAAGCCATGATAGAGCAAATTCGAGAAACTGAACTGGCTCTCGGTAATCCAACTAAACAGGCATGTCAGAGCGAAAAGAACAACAAACAAGTGGTTAGAAAAAGTATAGTAGCCGCTAAAGATATTAGTGAAGGAGAGGACTTTAGTCTTGATAATATCGCGATTAAACGGCCTGCTTTAGGCAGATCGCCTATGCGGTACTGGCAAACACTTGGTCAAAAAAGTCCACGGAGCTACAAAAAAGGTGATTGCATTGAAGAATAACGTGCAGTTTGGAATGTTACTTGCTGCTATTCTTTATCTGTCAAAAAGTTAGCGGGTAAGTTTATGAAGCATAACTGGCGAGATATATTAATCCCCCCTCAAACTAGTTTAGAGGAAACAATTAGCGTTATTGATAAAGGTGCCTTAAAAATGGCACTTGTAGTTGATCAACAAGAAAAACTTTTAGGTGTAGTGTCTGATGGAGATATTCGCAGAGCTTTGATTGCTCATAAGACGATGGATACTCCTATATCAGAGGTTATGAATGACGCCCCCCTTACTGCTAAACCTTCCACTAATAAGCGGAAATTATTAGATTTAATGCACTCTAAAGGGCTTTTGTCTGTTCCTATTGTCGATGATGGCGTGCTGGTTGGATTGGAAACTCTGCAGAAAATTACTCAAAAGCCTTCATTTGATAATCCCGTATTTTTGATGGCTGGTGGTTTTGGTACGCGTTTACGCCCGTTGACTGACAATTGTCCCAAGCCTTTATTAAAGCTTGGCGAAAAGCCTATTTTGGAAACCATCCTGGAAAGTTTTATCGCCAGTGGTTTTCATCAATTTTACATTTCTACGCACTACTTACCTGAAGCCATTCGAAATCATTTTGGCGATGGTAGTAAGTGGGGTGTCGATATTTATTACGTCCATGAAGAAACGCCACTTGGAACTGGGGGGAGTTTAGGGTTATTACCTGATGACTTACCGGACTTACCGATAATTATGATGAATGGCGATGTATTAACAAAAATTGATTTTGCACAACTTCTTGCATACCACAATGAAGAAAACCCTATTTGTACCATGTGCGTCAGAGAAGATGAGTATCAAATTCCATATGGTGTAATTAAAGCTGATGGGAATAAAATCACTGATTTAGTTGAAAAGCCAACCCAGAAATATTTCATAAATGCTGGTGTCTATGTGGTCAGTAGAGAGCTTATTGGCCGTGTTCAGAGCCAGCAACGAGTTGATATGACCGACTTAATTGAACAAGCGATAAATCAAAACAATTTTGTCGCGATGTTTCCTGTCCACGAGTACTGGTTAGATATCGGAAAAATGGTGGACTTTTATCAAGCACAAAAAGATGTCATGCAAGGCGGTAACTTTGGACAATAAGAAAGTATTAGCGATAATTCCTGCAAGAGCTGGGAGTAAAAGGTTACCAAATAAAAATAGTAAGCCATTGCATGGCAAGCCGTTGATCCAGTGGACCATAGAAGCCTCTCAACAAAGCAGGTTTATTGATGACTTACTTGTAACCACAGACAGTGTAGAGATTGCCGAGCTGTCGAAGTCACTGGGGGCATGGGTGCCTTTTATTCGACCTGCGAAATACGCTGACGATACGGCAACAACGGTAGACGTTGTTAAACATTGCTTGGCATTTGTAAATGAGCAAGGTAAGCATTATGACTATGTGATTGTTTTACAGCCTACATCCCCGCTCAGAGATGTAAAAGATATAGATGCGTCGTTATCCTTATTGTTTGAGAAAAATGCAGATGCCGTGATTAGCGTGTGCCCGTGTGAACACCCTCCACAATGGGCTAATACACTCGATGACAACTTAGGTATGGATAACTTTTTATCGACTTTTTTAAAGGAAAATACCCGCAGCCAAGATCTTCAGCCCCATTATCGGCTTAATGGGGCCATTTATATCGTAGACACGAAAAGGTTTTGGCAAGAGAGTAATTTCTTCTTAACTTCTAATATTTACGCTTATGTAATGAATACAGATCGCTCGGTAGATATTGATAACTTGATAGATTTTAAGTTAGCAGAAATTATGATGACTGAAAATTTGGTAGATACCGAGTAACAAGGAATAGGTGAATACATTGAAAAACCAACCTTTTTTTATTTTTGGACCGCAGAAAAGTGGTACCACGCTGTTAACAACCATTCTTACACAGAATCCTGAAATTAGAATTGCGACAGACTCTGTTTTTCTTAACATGTTTTCTGGCTGGTTGAACGAGAAGCTTGTGGATTTATCGGTTACCTACCATAAAAGCGTAGATGATTACGTGCTAGGCAACGGAGTTAATCCTGATGTGTTAACTACTGTACCTACTTATGATGACGTGAAGTGGTTTATATCAACTATGTACAACCGCTACTTTGCTGTTAGCACTCAGCGTTTGCAAAAGTTATTGCAAATGAACGAAGATCCGGAACGTATCCAGTTTCTTCGCTCTGAAGAGTTGATTCCATATACTCATGGTCAATCTGTTGATCCCGTTCCTCTTTTTATGATTTCGAAAGAAAATGGTACTTGGCGCGACTTGTTTAATGAAGTGATTAGACAAATCGCAGATGCACCTTTTGAGCAACCACTCGATGAAGAGCTGGCACTTTACGGTGAGAAAACGCCTGGTCATATTCGATTTGCTGAATTAATTGATAAAGCCTACCCCACTAGTCCATTTTTGTTTGTGATACGTAACCCTATCGCTAATATTGCTTCTTATTACAAAAGAGATAATTCTGGGTTTGGTATAGGCGGTAAAAATGATTTAACCCAGGCGATTAATACTTACGCAAACTATATCAACCCTTTTATCAAGTTTTATCAAAAGCGTCCTTATCGTTTTGAAATTATGCGATACGAAGATCTTGTTGCAACACCTGAGCCAGTAATTGAAAGGCTTTCGCTTATTCTTGGTAAAGAATTTAAAGGTGTAGATCACGAGTTGTCGCCAACAATTAAGCAAGACTATGTGGGAACTAAAATTGATCCAGAAAGGGAGAAAAGTGCCTACAGTATTTTATCTCTAGAGCAACAGAAGCATGTGATGGAAGCCTTTTCATTTATATTTGAAAACTTTTATCCAGAATTTACTTTGGCAACAGAATAAACTGTTGCCTTTTATTTGCGGTTATTTAAGAGATATTGTTAAAAAGGATAATGGAATCGGCATGATCCCATTTCTAAATATTTTCTCTCCTTGACCATCAAGCTCAGTCCATGTTCGGATAGGGTCAGCTTGTGGCGAAATATCAAATGGCACCATAAACTTCTCAAACGCAAAACTAGCCACTTTTTCATGTTCGTCCAGAAAGTTTGCTACAGATTGTTCAGAAAACAAGTTATATCCTTTATTCCATGGCTCTTGAGTTTTATCACTATATCGCCATTGAATTAATGCATCGACTGGGAAAGGGTTAAATTGACCGACAATGATTAGCGTTCCCTGTTCTTTTGTCACTTCAATGGCTTGGTTAACCGCAATAGTAAAATCATCAAATATTGATAACACACCTACCATAGTGGTGTAGTCAAAACTGTCTTTCCATTGAGAAGGGAGTTGCTCGGCATCGCCTTGAACTGCAGATAATTCCGGGTAGTTTTGCTGAGCTAAAGCAACTAGCTCTTTGTCATATTCGAGCAGTACTTGCTTTTTAGGGGCCAAAGTATGTTGCAGGTAGCCAGCAAGGTCTCCAGATGCACCACCAATATCTAAGCCGCTTAATTCACTTAACTTTTGTTCAGCAAACATGTGTTTTAGTTGACTTGCCAACTTTACAAAAAGGAACTTAGGCTCGGCAGCTTTTTTTTCGTAAACTTCGGTTCTTTTATAAATGCTCTGACTATCTGTCATTGTACTCTCTTATCAATTTTATGAGTTTATTTAGCTAGAATGCTATCGATTATTTTCATCACTGAGAGACTTGCGTCTGGTAATGACTCTTTAGCTTTGTTTTTCATTATTTCTTTGGCGTTTAGTGCTTTAGTTAACATCGGAATAATATCTTGCTTCCGATCTACAGAAAAGATTAAGCCTTTCTCTCCTGACATTGGCATGGTGGTCATCTGAGAATATTCTTGCCACCAAGATATTAAGTCTTCTTCATACCAGAGGAATACACTACTACTTAGTGGCTCTGAGGAAAATTTGTTTAAATACACATTGTCGATACAACAGGTAGAAAAAGCACTCGTGACCAAGTCGCATACGCTGATGCTCGCTTTTATATCAGCATGAGGGTCGAGAAAATATTGGCCTTTTAAATATTGCTCTAAAAGTTGTTGCGTAAATTGCTGCAATTCTTCTGGCTCTTTTGGATGAGGTCGATACTGAAGCTTAAAAGGGTGATGCCAGTTGTTAAGCGCTTTGACAAAATTTTCGATAGTATCCCGATAACCTTGGAGGTCCTGCAATGGCTGGCCATAAAAGCCAACAATTGTTTCATCGTCCTCGATGCCAATTTGATGACGATATTGGTACTTTAACTTAGCCCCATCAATCTGTTCAAATTCCGCATGCTTAAGTGAGCCTATTTCAATATTAACAAGATGTGGGAAACGCTGTTGATTTAAACTTGTTGCTAGGCTGTCTAAAGTGAACACATGTGTTGGTAACGCTTTTGCAGTGGGGTTAAAGTCTCCCCAAAATCCCTGTAAAGCAAAACATTTAATCCTTTTAACGGCAGAAAAAGACAAGGCAACTTCGTCTATACCTATATCAGGACCTGATATGCCAACTAATACAGCGTCGAATGGTTTCTCACTGTGTAAAGTTGCAAGTAGTTGTTCGCTTTGTTGGTCGTTAAAAACATGATAGGCACCTGAAAAATGTTCAAATAAAATTTCTGCGCCTGGAGACTGAGCGATAAGGGTAACATCGATTTTAGGATGGTTTTCTAATGTCGCAATTAAAGGTAAAAATGATAATGCAGTTGCCGGATCTCTCGCTGTTATCAGCAAATGGCATTTATTCTCGGGAGTTTCCATTCCTTCTACCTCTATAAGTCTTGTTCGTCTCTTATTCTATCGTTGATAATTCGTATAATTTGACAAATTTTTGCCACTCACTTGCCAATACCAGCTTACCCTGTTGCTCACTAATATTAGCCAGAATTAGCAAGGCACGAATAGCAAGCAATTGCCTTATTTGCTTAAACCATCCGATATCGTCTGGGATAATGCCTGGAAACTCACTCTGATAAGCTCGGCAAAAAGTATCAAAAAGTTGTTCATTGTTAGCACTCTTTGAAAGCAGTATTCGTTCGAGCAGTAGCCCTATATCAAGTAAGGGAGAGCCATAACTATGTATAGTATCCTCAAAATCTAAAGCATAAATATAGGTCTTTTCATCGGCTTTGGTAAAGAGCAGATTACCTAGGTTTAAGTCACCGTGAATAACTTGCTGTTTATCACAAGCAATATCGAAAATTGCAGGCGAACTCGAGATCAAAATTTCTTTGGCTTTGCTTGGTATCTCTAATGTGAAGTTATCAGCTTTGATGCGCTGCCATAGATTTAAGTAGACTTGTTGTTTGCTTTTAAAGTTACTTTGAATGACGTCAGCAAAAGGGACTTTCAATAAACCTTGATGAAGTCGAGCGACACATTTACCTAGAGCAAACATAGTATCTGTGGAAAAGCGCTGTTGCTCTGAAGTTACGAGAGGAAGAATAAAAATGCCTACTTTCGGGAACTCTTTGTTATTGCAATCAAAAGGAGATTCGATTAAATCTACCCAAATCGGCATACTGTTAACGTGTACAGCAAAAGAAAGTTGAATAGTTTCTTGTTCTAACTGAGTCCGCCCGATATTGTCATTGAGAAAACTAACTAACGAGTAAGTTGCTTGAGTTAGGTGAGCATGTGCTTCATTTAACACTTTAACGAAAAATGCCTGTTCCTCGAGGTCACAACGATAATAGCCTATTGGAAGAGAGTGGTCGGTAACCATTCTTTGCCAACGACCAGAGAGTCTTGTGTGCTCAGATAGCCATTGGGCGATATCAGTAGGACATGCTTGCCAGTTTACTTTAGGGGCGAACTGGCTGAAAGCAGGCTGAATAAGAGTTTCACTAGACACTTATTTGAGCCATTTATCCAATATCTTGCCAGTGAATAACATCACCAGCTTTGATTTGTTTGTTTATTGTTAAACCTTCTACTTCGCTCCAGTATTCTGTACCGATGCCATAACAAGGAAAAGCAAAAGTAACATTTGTTAGATGGATTTTGTCACCCGTTGTCAGGTCTTTTTTCGCCACTAAACCCATCCTCGATTGGTACTTGTCACGTTGCCTAGCGAGTGGTCTTTGACCATTGCCCAATGCAGAGGCAACATTCGCCAACTTATTAGAAACTGTTTTTACTTCACTAATAGCTAAAGCGTGGCCACCATCGTGCTCATCTGGCAAATCATCTGGGCAAACGCCTTTCTCAATAACAACTGCGCCAAGTGCAACAGCCGCATAAAGCATTTCATCTTGTGCATGATGATCAGACAGACCGACAGGGAGGCCTGTCGCTGTCCCTAACGTTTCCATAAACTTGAGGTTATGAAGTGATGTGGAGTTAGGTGGGGGCAGTGGACTATGCTCAACCAATAAATGTGGGTTGCCCTGGTCAAGCGCCCAGCTCACTGCTCGACAAGCTTCTTCAACACTCGTATGTCCCGTATCGAAAATTAAGGGCTTACCTGTTTTTGCCATATACTCAATTAAGGGCTGGTGAGTAATATTAGACGAAGCTACTTTTAAATAATCAACACCAATGTCTATCGCAAAGTCTACCCCTTCAAAGTCATAAATAGACAAGGCGAGTTGCATACCTTTTGACTTTGCGTGATTAAATATAGTGCGGTAGTTGTCCAGGCTCACTACCTTACGTTCAATTAGCTGATAATAATCTTCCTGAACTTTTTCATTTGAGTCTCTGCCCAAGTAACTCTCTACAGCACCTTGATTTAAACAAATATTGGCGTTGTGGAGTATTTCTCCTTTAACACAGCTAATACCTGCATCTGCTAATTGGTCAATAAGAGCAATAGCTAAGCTGACATCTTGATTAAAAAATGTACCTATATCAGGAAGAAATAAAGGTTGTTCAAGGGAGTGCCAATAGTTTGTGTGAGTCATATGAGTTACTTGCCTATATGTGCAAAAAGTTGTTTAACAAGGTTAGGCCTGCTTTACCTGACTTTTCTGGGTGAAATTGGCAGCCAATGACATTGTCTTTTGCAATTGATGCGGTAATTGGCATGTTGGCAATTTTTGTAGTTGCCACTAAATTTGACGTGTCATCCAAAACACCGTGAAAAGAGTGAACAAAATAAAATGCTGTGTTTTTCTCTACACCAGAAAACAAGGGATGTTCTTGTTCTAACGACAATGTTGCCCATCCAGTATGCGGTACTCTTAAAGGGTTACCTAAATCATCTGATTTTGGCAAGTCAGTAACAGCGCCTGGTATTAAGTTTAATCCTTGGGTGAGAGTAAACTCATTGCTATGGCTAAGCAATAATTGCATACCTAAACATATGCCTAAAAAGGGCTTTTGTTGCGCACCGTCAATAATTGCTTCAAATAGCTCACTTTCTTGAAGCTGTTCGATTGCGCTTGGAAATGATCCAACACCGGGAAACACAATTCGTTGAGCAGCAGCTATTTGTTCTGGCTTCGTGGCAATATCAACCTGCGCTCCGATGTGTTCAAAGGCATTTTGCACATTGAGCAAGTTACTTGCGCCGTAATCTATTAAGGTAATTTTTTTACTGCTCATTTATCTATTCGCCTTGCAACTTTCTTACTGGTAACTGCTCTTGCGCTAAATCAGAACGTATGGTGCCAATAGTGGTTCTATCGAAATGGATCGCGTCTGCTACCGCAGTAGCACTGCACCCCAGTTGGTATGCTTTTTTAGCGTCATCGACACAGTTGTAACCACCAGAAGCAATAACAGGAACGGCTACAGCTCGACAAACGGCGCTAAGCAACTCTTCATCGAAGCCTTTTCGCGTACCTTCCTGATCAACGGATGTTAGAAGAATTTCTCCTGCTCCCAGCTCACACGCCTGCTTGGCCCACTCTATAACATCAAGTCCGGTTTTTTCACGACCATTGTCGGTATAAACCTCCCATTTGTTATCGGCCATTTTTTTAGCTTCAATAGATAAAACAACACTTTGTTTTCCAAATTTCTCAGCCATCTGAGTTAACAATTCTGGGTTTTGTGTTGCAGCGGTATTGATTGCTATTTTATCTGCGCCAGAGCGTAAAATTTCAGTCGCATCTTCAACAGAGCGGATTCCTCCGCCAACAGTTATCGGAATAAAAACCGATTTGACAGTTTCTTTAATAAGTTCTGTCAGAGAGTTTCGACCATACAAGGACGCAACTGCATCCATGTAAACAAGCTCATCGGCACCTTGCTGGTAATAACGCTCAGCAAATTCTTTTGGAGAACCGACTTTTCGTAGCCCTTCCAAATGTACCCCTTTAATAAGGTGCTTACCTTTAATATCGAGTCTCGCGACTAGTCTAAACATAAATTATTTCTGCCATGAAGTGTATCGTTGTTGCCACTGGCCATTTTCATACTTCCATAAATGTGGCGAACGGAAACGATTGGTTAGCAGCTCAAAGTATTCTCTATCTATGATAGGTTGCTCAAATAATTTGTGCGCTAGTGGAAATTCTTTTTCTGGAAGAGATAAGTATGCCAATATTTCATCCATAAAACGTTCAGGAAATTCCATATCAAACCGCTTGACTAATGCCACACCTTCTTCACGTTCTATGTCGCCAGAACGAATTTCTTGGGCACTGTCATAGGTCGCTCTACCTATACCAAATTTAATACCTGTGGTGAAATAGTGTAAATCGTCAATTTTGTCGTCTATTGAATTGTATTTGCTGTAAGTTCCTGCTGTTCGCTCAGGAGACGCTTCAAAGCCACCGTGTTCGTGGGAATAGTAATAACAGCTTTGTGGGTGCCACTTTAAATAATAGCCAAGATAATTTACTTGAACGCCGGTTGCTTTTAATTTTGCAGGATCGGCTGGCATATACGGGTCTAGGTCGGCTTTTGATAGACCGAAATCTTCTTTAAGGGACTTTAAAGATACGCCGCTTATATTTATGTCTTTTTCATCTGTCGCGGTAAAGTATTCCCAATCACGAGTTGCAGACTCGTTGTCTGCTAATGGGTTACCGTATTCAGCTTCATTCTCACCAAAGAATACCAAAGGAATATTTAGCATCGCAGCCATTCTAGGTGCGAGTGCTTTTTGCCCAATCATAAATGGCTGGAAAGGGTGGAAGAGGTTTTCGACAGCTAGCCTGGTCAATAATCGGTGTACTCTGCCATTCGGCGTCATTAACATGTTATCAAACCCAGCGTGAATCCAGCGTTGAAAGTTTCTCCAACCCCACTCAGTATAGATATGCGGCGCCCAAGTTACGGTATACGGGTGCATGCCATACTTTTCTTTTAGAATGTGAGCAGCATAAAAGCTATCTTTTCCGCCTGAGCCGGGTAATAAACAATCATAACTACCATCTTTAGAGCGAAACTTATCACATAAAGCTTTAAGTTCTTTTTCTCTTGCATCCCAATCAATTTCTTGATGCTTTTTTTCAGCCATTCGGCATGCGTCACATACACCATGTTCATCAAAGTTAATGGTCGCTTTTTTGGTTTTTTCAGTATGTGTATATTCAACTGCTGAGTTAGGGCGCTGATTTGAAATCGTACATTTTTTACAGAATGCGACTTCAGCAGGGAGGCCATAGAGTGTTCGAGGGCTTTCCGCTGACGGAGAGAATTCTTTAAAATCGACAGGCTGCGGTTTTTTTATAATTATTGACATAACTACTCTCGTTAATTTCTTGTGGACCAAGGATAGCTCTTGGTCTTGTGTCACTTTCCGTTATAAGTTTTGTGGATTAGATAGTATTTCAAACAAAGCTTTTGCTTCAACGTTATTTGGATCTGTAGCCAAAATTTGTTCGACGTAAGGAATAGCCTTCTCATTTTTATTGATAGTTTGATAAAGGTTTATTAAGGCTAATACAATACGGGTATCATTTGGGTTTTGCTCTAAGTATTCGATATAGACAGCTTCAGCTTCATCAAATTTCTGCTGAATTTTTAAAATAGTAGCGTATCTAGGTTTGTGAATATCAGATAATTGAGCGAGCTTTTCTAAATACTTAGTTGCTGTTTCTATTTCTTCTAGTTTAAGCGCAATTGAAGATAGTTGAATAGCTTCATCTTCAGTATAGAAATGGTCATCAATTTTAGTAAGTGAATTAAATGCTGCTCTGGTATCGTCATTCATGATTGCGATATAAGCTTCACATAAATCTACTAACCATTGAGCTGATGGATTGTCTTCTGCTGCTTTTATCAAGTTAACTAACAACTGAGCCAAGCCATCTCTATTCTTACGCTGAAACAAATAAACAATTTTTCTGTTTACACCAGTCAAACTTGCTTCTGTTTGCGTTCTTTTTAAATGGGCAGTATCTTGATTTTCAATTACATATTGATGCTTTTCAACTAACTCTTGAAAAGCCAACTTTTGCTCTTCAGGTAAAGCATCAAATTGAGTCGCGTAGGTGCGCTTCCAGATTTTTCCTCTATTGTACTGCTTGTCTTCTTGCCACTGCTCAATCAGTTTTTTAACGTTTGCTTTGGGATTAAACTCATCAATTCGAGACTTCAAACGCTGTTTTGCTGAAGCTAATAATGGTCGAATGTCTTCTATAGTATCTACATACGCTTGGTAATATATACGTCCGGTTTCTTCCATCTCTTCGTCAGACCAATCTTGATCACCATCTGTACGTACGACTTTGATAAAGTTCTTAATACCGAATTTTTTCAAAAACAGGTTGGTTTTTTCGTAGCGCGTTGTCAGCTGATTTTCTGCTTTGTCTAATTTAAGCTTAATTTTGTGGTTTTTTTCTTCGCTTTTATACGTTTTATACAGCGCCGTATTGTCTTTCAAAGCTTGTTTAGCGATGCCGTCAATAGCAACAATATCTTTTGATAGTTTGTCGACTTCTTTTATAAGTCCTTTGAGCGAACCTTGTTCTTTACTTGAATGAATTTCAATACTATCAAAAATATCTCGTAAATGACGATCTGGCGTTAGTGAAATTTCGGTTGGCGATAATTGCTCAATATTATCTAATTTTATCGCCGTTGATGATAAGTTAATGACAGTTGAGCCTTTTGCTTCTGCTAACTTTGCTTGATCATTCAAAACGTAGCTTGCATGCAGAAAAGAAGTGGAGGTTTCTGCGCGATCTCCATTGTAAGTATCTACCCACTGTCCAATTAAGTTGAGCATTGGGCCTACTTTGGCTTCATTACTGTTTGAGGCATAAGTCATACCATTTTTAGCGTAACATAGGTCGAAGCCAGAAAGCAGAATACGTTCAAAACCTAAATGAATAGCACCAGATAAAGCATAATTGGTAACTGTAGGACCTTGCAAATCCAAATTGGTAGGTGAGTAATCACTTTCCCATGGAGTTCTTGAACCACAGTAAAGCTGTTTACCAGCCCACTGCCCAGATAATGTAGGCACAACATAATTCGAATGAACGAAAATCACTGATTCAGGTAAATTTAACATTTCTTTAGAAACGTCAAAACTTACGTCATAAGGGTCAACAGAGAATATTAAATCTGGAGTAATACCGTCATTTATTAACTTGCGGGCAATACGGGACACTGCAAGTACAATAAAGCTTTCTCGATTTTCTTTAAGCCATTCTGTATGTCGATCTAACGAAGGGCCGCCACCTAAAACAACGCAAGTTTTACCTTCAAACTTATTTTCAAGTTGAATAAATGGTATCGCGTTTTCGGCAAGGTTCTCAAAGTTGCGCTCGATAAACGGACGCCTACTTAAGCTCATTATTGTTTTATGTTTTATAGACGCGATGGTTAAATTAATAGCATCATTGTATTCGTAATAACGAGCGTCATAGCCATCAATGGCAGAAATAGATTTTATGTACTCAATTTTTTCTGTAAATAGATAGGAATGTATTTTGTGTTTTTCGGCAACTTCTTGCCAATTTTCTAAGGTACATATTTCGACTTTATCATCCCATTCAGTAAACGTCAGCTGTGCCTCGATACTATCGATAATGTTTTGATGCTCGATGAAGAGGTACCTAGAGCCATATGGCAGGCCCTTTTCTAAAATATGGTCGACTAACAATCCGCCATCAGTGCCAAGAACAATATATAAAGTGTCTTTTGTATCTAATTTTTCGCCATAAATAGCATGAAAGTTATCTGCGGCTTTTTTCTTTTCGAAAGTATCTCTACTAATAGAGTATAGATATGGTTCACCATGTTGGCTGATGCGGTAGGCTTCTATAGTCATAACACTCACTGATTCTTGTTCGCCATTTCTTGAGATTCTAACAGCGTTCCTAAAATATTATTTACTTTTCTTATCTTACACTTGAATTTAAGCAGGATTTGCGCCAAAAACGATGATAAGTGTAGTCAATTAATTGGCGTACTTATTTTGTCATTACTTTATTAAAGTGCGAAATTAGTTCGTACTGTATAATATCGGCTAAAAATAGATAATCTCTGCGCTCTTGAGCATCTAACATAACACTCAGCAAATTGTTTGTGTGATCGTCTTGTTGTAGTTGATATTTTTCAATGAATTTTTCTAAGTGAATGGTTTCGCTATGAAAGTACCAAATAGCTAAATTACTTTCTCCCCGACGCAAATAAGCACATATTTTTTCTAAGTTTTGAAAAAGCTCTTCAATATTAACGCTTGTCATCAATGACTTTACCTCTGTGAGTCTAATAAAACCTATGGTAAATTGAACGCCACGAAAACGACAAGTAATTTTATGAGTATGAGTCATTCACAAGCTGATTTATTTTTAGAAAACATCAAAGTTGTAGAAGGCCGTTGGCCCGATATCGCAACTAAAATTCAATCAGTTACAGCTCAAAGGCTTAAGGTCGAGGTTGAAGGCATTACGCTTCTTATTAACAACCGTCAACTAACAAGCAGCTATGACAGACAGAAAGAAGCTATTATTCAAGCAGAGCGAATACCTGCTGGAACAATTGTTGCTAATGTATACGGTGTAGGCTTAGGTGATTTGCCTCGAGAATTATTATCTAGGCCAAGTCTCGCTAAGATAAATGTTTTTATACTAAACCTAGAGTTATTTGTTCATGTACTCAACGTTACTGAACACAGTGACTGGTTGTCTGATGAGAGAGTTGTTTTACATTACCCAGATGAAGAAACAACTCCGTACCAGCCATTTGCAGTTTCTCCTTCTGAATTGGAGATAGTTGACTCAGCGCTCGCTGAGCTTAGGGATCGTATCGTACTTGAATTAGACAACGAGTTTATACATTTGAGGCACGATATAAATAATGAAACTGTCCAAAAGCAAATACAAGAAGGTATAGAGCTTCTTAAAGTCGATGCTGATGTTAAAGAGATATTTAATAGCTATAAAGGTGGTGCGTACGTTATCGGCGCAGGGCCGACGTTAAATGAGCACATTGATAGGCTAAAAAACAATGTTGGTGATAAGTTAATCGTTGCTTGTGACGCAGCCGTTAAAACGTTGATAAAGAATCGTATTGTGCCAGATGTGGTTGTCACAGTAGATCATCAAGCAGATCTACTCATGGATGGAATCGAATTAAGCCCGTTTACGGAAACTAAGTTATTGCACTTTCCAAGGGGGATAAGAGAGTTTGTTAATAACTGGCCAGGAAAGCGCTATTGTGCGTTTTCTCAAGGTGGCTTGTTCGACGATGTAAGTAAAGAATATCCAAGAACTAGGTTGTTTGCTGCTGGCAGTGTTATTCATACCGCTATCGATTTAACGATTAAGATGGGCGCTGATAAGATTATTTTATTAGGTGCAGATTTTGGCTTTCCAGGAGAAGTATATTACTCGGAAGGACAAACCCTCAAATCTAATACCCTGGCTAACAAATCACCTCACTGGGTATTTAACGGCAAAGGCGAGAAAATACCGACATTGCTTAATTACCGTGGCTTTTTACGAGACTTAGAGTCTTATATCGAAAAACAGTCTAATATAGAATTCGTTAACGGCAGCGAAGAAGGTGCCAGAATTCGTGGCACCCGCTTGATAGAAGCAACAGAGTAGTTATTATTTCATTAGTAACTCGGATAAGCAGCTTATAATCTCATCTTGTCGCTCCATTTCAGGATAGAGCGGCAAGGTCAAACAGTGATTATAAAAGGTTTCGCTGTTGGTAAATTGTCCTTGTTTAAAGCCTAATTCTTGATAGTAAGGGTGCCAGTGCACAGGGAGGTAGTGAACCTGACAACCAATTTTACGCTCTTGCAATTTCGCGTATAACTCAGCGCGATTTAATGGGCTTTTCTCCGTTAATTGAATGACATAAATATGCCACGCAGACATGCAATCTTCTGGCGCAGAGAGTAACTTAACTGGGAGTGACGATAGCCCTTTATCGTAAATTTGGGCGAGCTGGTTTCTCTGCTCAACAAAATTATCGAGTTTAGATAGCTGGCTTAAACCAAGGGCTGCATGGATATCACTTAAGCGATAATTAAATCCCAATGTTTGTTGTTGGTAAAGCCATGGCTCAGCACTTTGAGTAGAGGTTTTGGTAATACCATGGGATGAATACAACTTCATTTGTTGCGCAAGTTGCTCGTTATTTGTCACCACCATACCACCTTCACCGCTGGTGATTATTTTAACAGGGTGGAAACTAAAAATAGTGCAGTCGCTATAGTGGCAATTACCGATAACTTTGTTCTGATATTTACCGCCAATGGCATGTGATGCATCTTCAATAATTTTGATATTGTATGGTTGGCATAACTTAGCGATGGCTTCCATATCACAACTAATACCGCTGTAATGGACGACAATCAACACTTTAGGTAGACGGTTTGCAATTGCCGCTTGCTCTATTTTCTCCGCTAATGCGTCAACAGATATACAGCCTGTTGCTAAGTCAATATCAACGAAATCTACTTGAGCGCCGCAGTATCGCATCGCATTTGCCGATGCGGCAAAGGTTAATGGTACAGTCCAGCCTATGTCTTGTGTTGTTAACCCTAATCCTAAACAAGCAATATGAAGCGCCGATGTTGCACTGTTGGTGGCAACAGCATAGTTAGCCCCAACGTATTGACAGATCGCTTGCTCGAAAGCTGGAACCTTGTCGCCTTGCGTTAGGAAGGAGTTTTCTAATGTATCGATAACTGCTTCGATATCCGATTGAGAGATGGAGTGTTTACCGTATGGGATCATGAATTTTCTATCGCTTGTTTGTCTGTGACCATATTAACGGAAGCAAGTAGGGTATTTCAAAGTAATAATTTAAGCCGTTGCTAATAAAGAATATTTATTTAAAATGGCGTAAAACTTGAATATAAACCTTACTGGTTACATCACGAGAAAATTTTTTTGAGCGTTCAAAAATCGTCAGCAAGCAAGAATATGCCGAAAATTATTTGCTTACTTCAAGCACGTATGTCTTCATCTCGTTTACCTAATAAAGTGTTAAAACCCATTGCTGGCATTCCTTTGGTGGTGCTAGCGGCAAAGCGAGCGGCAAATACTGGCCTAGATGTTAGAGTGGTTACCTCGACTGATGCTAGCGATGATGTTCTCGAAACAGCTTTGTTTGAGCACAGTATCAAATACTTTCGTGGTAGCCTGCACAACACCTTAGCAAGGTTTAGCGACGCGTTAAAAGGTGAAGAAGAAACAAGTATTGTCGTTCGACTAACAGGAGACAATCTGTTCCCTGATGGCAAGTTTATCGAAGAAGTTGTTAACCACTTTATTGAACATAATTTGGATTATCTTGGCACAACGGGAGAAGCAACGGGACTACCTTATGGTTTATCTGCTGAAGTGTTTCGAGTAAAAGCGCTTCGAATAGCACATCAAAATGCGAACACAGCTTTTAGCAAAGAGCATGTCACGCCAGATATCATTAAAAAATATGACGCTACGCTTTATCAAGAGAAAAGCGAACTGGGCTTAAGCTATCTTAGGGCAACCGTTGATACGCTAGATGATTACCAATGGATGAAAGCCTTGTTTGACGTTGTTGAGAAGCCTACCTCTATTTCATATATCGAATTATGTAAAAAGTTGAAGATACAAAACAATCACAGGCAATTGAGCAAGCTAGTTGTTGGCAGCGCTCAATTTGGTTTGGATTATGGGGTTACTCACTTTGATGGTAAGCCTTCGCAAGAAAAAGTTGCTCAGCTTATTTCTACGGCGAGAACATTAGGTGTTAACACATATGATACAGCGCAAGCATATGGTGATAGCGAAGATGTTTTGTCTACCAACCTTGACAGCAAAGATAAGGTTATCTCTAAGTTAATGCCACTGAGCGCAGAAGAGGTTTCTGTACTTTCAACATTACAAATCAACGAAAAAATACAGCAGTCTTTAGCAAAATTTCCGGATCTCAGTGTCAGTTATTTGGTTCATAGAGCAGAGCTGTTGTGGTTGGAAGATGGCAAAGTGTGGTCGGTACTACAAGCGTTAAAAATACAGCATAAAATAGAAAAAATAGGCGCCTCTGTGCAAACACCGGAAGAGCTGAAAAAGGCGTTAGATACGCCTGACTTAGATGTTATTCAATTGCCTTTTAATATGCTGGATAATCGCTGGCGAGATAGTTTGTTATTGCTAACTCAGTACAAGCAAAAGTGTGATATTGAAGTACATGTCAGAAGTGTCTTTTTGCAAGGTTTACTCTTGAGTGAGGATGCACAATTATGGAAAAGGGCAGGCGTTGAATCTAATCAAGTTACAGCAATAGTCAATTGGATGAAGCAAATGGTCGATAAGTGCCAATGCACCTCATTAAAGTCGCTACTAATACGTTATGTCAAAAGCCAGCCATGGTGTGATAAGTTAGTGATAGGAATGCAAAACGAGGCGGAGTTACAAGAAGCTGCTAATTATATAAAGTTGCCGCCATTAACTGAATGTCAGTGGTTAGAAATAGAGCAAAGTAGGCCTAATATCAACGAAAAAAGCCTTAATCCCGCTACTTGGAAGGAAAGTTAATATGTCACCGTTATTTTCATTATCTAATCAAGTCGCGTTAGTTACCGGTAGCACAGGACATCTTGGTCAGGCCATGGCTATTACGTTAGCAAAAGCCGGCGCCAAGGTTTATCTCAATGGCCGAAACGCCGATAAAGTTGAACAACTGGCATTCACGCTAAAGCAGCAAGAACTTGACGTAGTTCCAGCTGTTTTCGATATTACTGATAAAGAGCAGGTGGCCAGTTTTTTTGAACAAGCAGATCTTAAAAAAATGAATGTTCTGGTCAACAATGCCTATGCAGGCAAAGGCGGAACCGTTAGTACAGCGCAAGATGAAGACTACCTCACTAGTTTTGATGTTTCCTTAATCGCTGCGCAGCGATTGTTAAAACATTGCCTGCCATTAATGGAAACTGCGGTGTTCGAAGATAACAATGCCGGTTGTATTAATATTAGCTCTATGTACGGTGTTGTATCGCCAGAACAGTCTGTTTATGGTTCACCTGAACAGGTAAACCCGCCATTTTATGGCGCAGCAAAAGCAGCGCTTATTCAATGGACAAAATATACGGCAAGTGAGTTAGCAGCTAAAGGTATTCGAGTGAACTGTATCTCACCTGGTGCTTTTCCAAGTGAGCAAGCACAAACTAATATTGAGTTGATGGCGAAGTTGAAAAGCAAAGTTCCACTAGAACGTTTCGGCCAACCAGACGAACTTCAAGGGCCTGTTTTGTTTCTCGCCAGTCAGGCATCGAGTTATGTTACTGGCCACAATCTTATCGTTGATGGCGGTTGGACAGTGAGATAAGGCGTTTTTTGTCGATTAAATCAACGTAAATTAAAGGCAAGCTAGCTTTATTAAGTTGTTGCTTTTATTATCTTAATGAAGTGCACAAATGAGAGTTTTATATGTTTGACGGAAAAAGTATTTTAGTAACAGGCGGTACCGGCTCTTTTGGCCGACATTTTATCCGTGAAGTACTAAAGCACTATAAGCCTGCGCGCGTCATTGTTTTTTCAAGAGACGAGTTAAAGCAATATGAAATGGCGCAAGAGTTTACCGACAAAGCAATGCGTTTTTTTATCGGCGATGTACGCGATAAAAGTCGTTTGAGAACTGCGTTTGTTGACGTTGATTTTGTTGTACATGCTGCAGCACTTAAGCATGTTTCTGCGGCTGAATACAATCCTATGGAATGTATTAAAACCAATGTGCTTGGTGGACAAAACGTCATCGAGGCAGCCATAGAGCAAAAAGTGAAGAAAGTCGTGGCGCTGTCTACTGATAAAGCGGCTAACCCGATTAATTTATATGGTGCGAGTAAGTTAGCTTCAGACAAACTGTTTGTTGCTGCAAATAATATCGCTGGTCGCCAAGGCACGCGTTTTTCAGTGGTTCGTTATGGCAATGTGGCGGGCTCAAGAGGCTCTGTACTTCAGCTGTTTGATAAGTTAGTGAAGGAAGGTAAGACTACACTGCCGGTGACGGATGATCGTATGACCCGATTTTGGCTGCCTTTATCTCAAGGCGTAGATATCACCTTAAAATCTTTTGATCGCATGAAAGGCGGTGAAATCTACGTTCCCAAAATTCCATCGATAAAAATAACCGATTTAGTTAAGTCGATGGGAGAAGGTATCGATTATGATCTGGTAGGTATTCGTCCCGGTGAAAAACTGCACGAGGTGATGATCACCGAAGAAAACAGTCGTCAAACGTTAGAATTTGACGATCACTACGTGATCACACCCGCCATCGTATTCTTTGAAGATGTTAACTACACAACCAATAAACTCGGCGAAAAAGGCAAAGAAGTGAAAGAGACCTTTGAGTATCACTCAGGCAACAATGAACACTTCTTATCGGTGAGTGAAATCGCCGAGCTTAACAAGCTGATTTTGTCATGATCTCTTTAGGTAATTTTTCTGTCGGCAAAGGCGGCACGCCGTTTGTCATCGCCGAACTCTCGGGTAATCACAATCAATCGTTAGACTCTGCTATGGAGATGATTGCCGCTGCTGCTAAGGCTGGCGTACAGGCAATTAAGCTGCAAACTTACACTGCAGATACCATGACGTTAGATTGCGACGGTGAAGATTTTCAAATTTTAGAAGGTGATAACTTATGGCAAGGCCAAACATTGCATCAGTTATATCAAAAAGCCTATACGCCATGGGAGTGGCATCAGCAACTTTTTGATTACGCTAAGCAATTAGGACTGGTTGCTTTTAGTTCGCCTTTTGATGAATCTGCAGTAGATTTTCTCGAAAGCTTAGATGTCCCTTGTTATAAGATTGCTTCTTTTGAGAACAATGACTTTCCTCTGTTAAAGAAAGTCGCTCAGACGAAAAAGCCTGTCATTATGTCTACGGGCATGGCATCAGAAAAAGAAATTGAAGAAGCGGTTGCTTACTTACGTGATAATGGCTGTACTGAACTTATCTTACTTAAATGTACAAGTGCTTACCCGGCAAAAATATCAGAAGCAAATTTAGCTACTATTCCCGATTTAGCTGAAAAGTTTCAATGTCTGGTTGGTGTGTCAGACCACACCTTAGGGCTAACCGTGCCACTGACCGCGGTTGCTTTAGGCGCGAGTGTTATTGAAAAACACTTGGTCCTTTCTAGAGAGCAGGGAGGTGTAGATGCCGATTTCTCACTAGAGCCTCAAGAATTTGCCCAATTGATTGACGTTGCGAATGAAGTCAGTCTTGCAAAAGGACAAGTGCTTTATGGCGGCTCTGCCAGCGAACAAGCATCGAAGAAATATCGCCGTTCTGTTTATGTCGCTAAAGATATTAAAGCTGGAGATACATTCACTACCGAAAACATTCGCGTGATTAGGCCAGGGTTAGGCTTAGCGCCTAAATATTTTGAACAGCTTATTGGTTCAAAAGCGGCTGTAGATATAAAAACCGGTACTCCGCTCTGTGTAGACCATACTGAGTTGGTAATTGACGGTTAATGACTAGTTCTGAGCATAATCAAAACCTTACACAATGCGTTATTTTTCGTTTCGATGCCAATTCGAAAATAGGCGTTGGTCATGCAATGCGATGTTTGGCATTAATAGAAGCATTTATTAAACGCGAGGTGGAGGTTATTTTAGCTTATGCTGAATTACCCGATTACTTGCTAACAACGGCGGTTAATATCGGCGTTAAACTTCATCATTTAACAGGCGCGAATCAAGCGCTTCAGATTGCCGATTTATATGATGCTTATCGCGCCGATTTTATCGTTATTGATGGCTATCACTTTGATGAAGGTTTACTAAGCGAGCTGCAGCAAGCAGGTGTTAAAACCGTTTATTTCGATGACATTAATACCAGAGAGCAAATAACAGCTAACGTTATTATTAATGCTTGTCCCGATGCTAATGACTTAGGGTATGAAAGAACCGCGGTTCGTGCTCATCATTTGTTGGGCTTAGATTATGCCATGATTAACCCCAGCTTAAAGCAAATTTATCAACCTAAATTTATCGAGCGAAAAGCGATAACGATTTGTTTTGGTGGCAGCGATGTTAAAGGCTTAACAAAGAAATTGCTCGATAGTTTAAGCACACATGCTAGGTTACTAAGAGACTTTCAGGTGCAAGTAGTGACAGGTAAACTAGTGCAAGAGCTTGATGTTATTGCTGAGCGTTGTCATTCGTTGGGATTTCATCATTACATTCAGCCTGATAACTTTTCTGAGTTATTAAGCCAAAGTGCACTAGCTATCGCGGCTCCAGGTAACCTGGTGTACGAGCTTGCCTATTTTAACGTGCCGAGCATCTTGATAACGGTGGCAGATAATCAGCAAGTTTCCGCGAATTATCATCAAAATAAAGGATGGGCAGAGGCGGTTGACGGTCATCGTGATGACGCTCTTGAACTGACCTTAGAAAAGTTATTGGTGTTAATAGAAACGCCGGAAAAGTTGCAAGCAATGCATTGCGCAAGTCTTGATTTAATTGATGGCAAAGGCGCTAGCCGTTTAGCTGAAAAATTACTGTCGCTGTCTGTTAGTAGGGTACTTTAATGTACGATAAAGAAATAAATGGCTTTGGTGTTCAATTAAAACCATTAGAGCATGAACAAATCGAACGAGTAAGGCTATGGCGAAATAATCCAGAGATTAGTCAATACATGTTTGAACAGAGTGAAATCAGTCAAGAGCAGCAACAAGCTTGGTTTGAGTCTCTCAAGAAAAAAGACAACGTAGGCTTTTGGTTAGCGCATTACAAAAATGAGGTGATTGGTGTTATCAATGTTACATCAGTAAATGGCAGCAGCGTTGAAAAGGCATCAACTTTAGAGCCTGGTTTGTACATGGTGCCAGAGTCTCGTTATAAAAATAGTATCTTAGCGTTTTGTCCATCATTGGCCTTAATCGATTACTTTTTTAGGTTAGGTACTCAAGTGATGGAAGCTAAAGTAAAATCTACTAATAGCGCAGCTTTAAGATATAACGAAACGCTTGGCTATAAAGTGATAGCCGAAAAAAGTACGTCGAATGTTAAGGCAAGTGAAAAAGGCGCCGATATAATCACTATGCGACTCGAACAACAAGGTTTTGCAAAAGCTAAAGACAAGCTTACTAAAATAATAAGATTTTAATTAAGGCTTTAATTAAAGCGCTAGAAAGATTTAAGAAAGGTTTACCAATGACAACCCCTTCATCATTAGAATTATTAAAGCAATCCTTTGCTACCGCTCTTGATATTGAGCTAGAAAGTGTTAACGACAAGCTGGCCTATCAAGAAAACCCTAAGTGGGACTCTACTGCACACATGATGTTAATTGCGCAACTTGAAACAGATTTTGATGTGATGTTTGAAATGGATGACATTTTAGATATGAGTTCATTTACCAAAGCACAATCTATTCTAATTAAGTGTAAACCTGAACTGACTTTTGATTAAGGGCAAACAACACATGACTACTTTGGTGACAGGAGCAACAGGCGGCATCGGCAAAGCAACTTGCATGGCTTTAGCCGCAGAAGGTCACTCTTTGTTTATCACAGGTCGTAGTCATGAGCGCTTACAAGCGCTTCAGTTAGACATTACCGAGAGTTATGACGTTTCCGTTGGATTATGCCAGTGTGATGTTAATAAACAAGACGATATTAAAGACTTGTTTAATACTCTTAACGAGAGCTTACGTGCCGATCAAAATCAGTTGGCTGGCCTTGTTCACTGCGCTGGCGAACTAACTGAGTCGTTATTGATGATGACCAAAGAGCAGCAAATTGAATCGAGTATCCATACCAATTTACACTCTGCTATTTATTTTACCCAGCAAGCAAGCCGTCTAATGATGCGTAATAAACACGGCGTTATTACATTGCTGTCTTCTGTGGTTGCAGAGCAAGGTGCGGCAGGGCAGGCTATTTACGGCGCGGCGAAAGCTGGCGTACTTGGTTTTGTTCAATCAACAGCCAAAGAGTTAGGCCCAATGGGCATTCGTGTTAATGGGGTGAGCCCAGGTTTTATTGACACTGAATTAGTGCAGCATTACGACGAAACTAAAAGACAAAACATTCTAGATGCAACGCCCTTAAAGCGCTTAGGCAAGGTAGAAGATGTTGCAGCGCTTATCGCTTATTTGCACTCCGATAAGGCCAGTTTCATTCATGGTCAGAATATAGGTGTCGATGGTGGTTTAGTATTATGACGCCATTTTGGCAGACTGCTTTTTTAGCTCAACAATATTCAACCAATGTCGCACTGATAGAAGGTGAGCGTGAAATCAGCTATCTAGCGCTTCATCAACTGGTTGAGCAAAGACAGCAAGAATTAATTGCAAAGACTCCTAAAGACTTACTTCATCGAAAAAGCCTATGGCTAGTTACGGCAAACCCCAGTATAGCGTTCGTTGTTAACTATTTAGCTCTACTATCTTTAGGTCATCTTGTTTGGCTAACGGAAAGTGATAAACAGGAAAGAACAGGCGGCGAAACTGAAACCTCTGAAACAACTGCCTCTGACCTAACTTCCTTAAATAAGTTAACTGAATGGCAAAAGCGTTACGCGATTAACTTTGTTATCGATGAAAATGATCAGGTGAAGCGTTTAGATACCCCTGATGCTTCTGCAGAACATTCTATATTTCCAGATCTCGCCTTATTGTTATCCACATCAGGTACCACTGGCAGCGGCAAATTAGTTAAGCTTAGTTATGATAACTTAGCGGCTAACTGTGCAAGTATCTGTCAGTACTTGCCTATATCAGATGAAGACAAAACCATTACTACCTTGCCTTTTCATTACAGCTTTGGTTTATCGGTATTACATACTCACTTGGCGTCAGGAAGTACCATCGTATTAACACAAGACAGTGTTCTCTCGCCTAATTTTTGGCAACTTATTAAGCAACACAGCATTAGCTGTTTTTACGGCGTTCCTTATCACTACCAAATGCTGATGAAGCTTAATCTTGCGCGAGTCCCTGTCCAAACTTTGAGATTTTTTGGAGTTGCCGGTGGTAAATTGGCGCCAGAAAAAGTGTTGGAATTAGCGACATTTTGTCAGCAACAAAATAAACAGCTGTTTGTGATGTATGGGCAAACAGAAGCCACTGCGCGTATAAGCTATTTGTCGCCAGAAAAGGCGTTAGAGAAACCCGGTTCTATCGGCAAAGTTATTCCTCATGGTCAATTACGACTAATAGATGAAAATGGTGCTCAAATTACTAACAGCAACCAAGTAGGTGAGTTGGTGTATCAAGGTGAAAACGTTATGTTAGGCTATGCTGAGTCAATGGCAGACTTATCACAAGGGAAAGCCATTTCTCAGCTATTTACTGGCGACCTAGCTTATAAAGACGAAGCCAGCGATTTTTTTATTACAGGTCGTTTAAAGCGGATGTTAAAAATAGCGGGTCTAAGAATTAGTTTGGATGAAGTTGAGTCGACAATACGAACATGGGGATATGAAGCTGCGGCATTGGGAGAAGATGATAGGCTCGTTTGTATTGTTGAAAAAGCAGATGCAGAGGCTACTGAAATGATCACCCGAAAGCTTGCCTACAACTTGGGTTTTACGGCGCATTTTATTAAGGTTAATTCAATTGAAATTTTACCACGTATGGCGACAGGAAAGCTGGATTACGCAGCATTGGCATCTGAGTTAGCACCTAAGCATGACCTGTCGAGCGGCAGATTAAAAGCGTCTTCTTATCAACAAGGTAAAGTCGATTGAACTGGCAGGACGTTGAAAACTGGCAAGCATACCAGTGGCTGGAAGATAAGAAACAGCAAATGTTTCGCGAGCAAATGCGTGCGCTGACACAGCATCATTTAAACTATTGTCAGGCATATCAAAATATTCTGTCATTCACAGCAGGTGATCAAATTGATTACGCTAATCCACCGCCACTTGCAGCAAAGTTATTTAAACAATTTACTCTGCACAGTGTTGAACCCGAGCAAGTGTTTAAAACCATTACCTCGTCGGGTACGAGTAGTCAGCAGGTGTCTAAGATTTTTCTCGATAAAGGCACCATAGTTAGGCAGCAAAAAGTACTAGTGAGCATTATGAAGCATTGGCTTGGTCAACAACGTTTACCAATGCTTATCATAGACCACCCCAATGTGATAAAAGACAAATTGCAATATTCAGCGCGCGGTGCCGGTATTCAGGGGCTTATGTTATTTGGTCGCGACTTCACCTATGCCCTGAATGAAGATATGTCGCTTAATCTAGAAAAAATAATGGCGTTTGCTGACAAGTATCAAGGACAAAAAGTATTGCTCTTTGGTTTTACTTTTATGGTGTGGCAGCACTTTATTCAAGCGTTATCACAACATAAAAACTATGGCGTCATTGGCAATAAATTACCATTCGAACAGGGCATTCTTCTTCATAGCGGAGGCTGGAAAAAGCTACAAGAGCAAGCGGTCAGCAACGACACTTTTAAAGCGCATGCGAGCAAGGTATTAGGTGATTTAGCTATTCACAATTTTTATGGTATGGCTGAGCAAACAGGCACTGTTTATGTTGAATGTTCGCATGGCATGTTACACACCCCGTCATGGGGCGATATCGACATAATGTCACTCAGCAATATAGAGCAAGCTGCAGAACTAGGCGAGCAAGGTGTTGTTAAAATATCGTCTTTATTGCCAAGTAGCTACCCCGGTCACGTTATTTTAACGGAAGATTTAGGCACTGTTCATGGTATCGATGACTGCCCTTGTGGCCTGAAAGGTAAATATTTCACTATCCAAGGTCGACTTAAAGATGCCGAGATAAGAGGGTGTAGTAATGTCTAACACCCCTCAGCTTTCTTTTTTAGTGGGTAATAACGCTATATTTGAACAACCTGCATTTAATGCTTTTTCGTCGAAAATAATGTCAGAATTAGCTTTGTTAGGTGAGTACTTTCTTTCACAAGGAAAGGGCGATAGTCATTTGACCGCATTAGGCTTTTGGCTAAGGCGTGCAAACTTAACGGCAATTTCGTCTGAGTATGAAAATGGTGAACGTAGAACAGGGCGTGGGCTTGCTTTTCATATTGCTCCTGGCAATGTCGATACGCTATTTTTTTACTCGATAATTGTTTCTGTTTTAGCAGGCAATCCAACGTTGTTGCGCTTAAGTTCTAAACAATCTGAGACAAGTACTCAAGTGTTGTCCCTTTACCAAAAAGCGCTAGAAACTCTAGATTTACAAGCCCTAGCAAACAATATTGCCATTGTTCGCTATAGTACAGAAAACAACGAAAATTTGACTGAGCAATTGTCCCTTAAAGCTGATGTCAGAGTTGTTTGGGGCAGTGATGCAACTGTCGATAGCATTTCTAAACTAACGCAAAAAGAAGACGGGGTAACTGTTTCATTCCCAGATCGTTATTCTTGTGCGACCCTATCACTCAACAATGATGACGTTAAACAAGCCGCTAGCGCTTTCTTATCCGATATTAAGCCTTTTTATCAACAAGCCTGTTCTTCACCTAAAGTTGTCTTTTGGGTAGATACAACAGAATCAGTGAAAACTAAATTTTGGCAGTTAGTTGATAAAGGGGTCACCGAATTTTTAGCTGATACACCATTGAGTGCCGCCGAACAAATTGAGCGGGTGGCGTTTCAGCAGTCCATGGCGTTAGGCGAGACAGGCCTTACGGCAATTGAAAAAGATAATGTGCTTGTTAGGTATCAATGTGATTCAATGCTTAGAACAAGTATCGACAAGCATCTTGGACTTTACCAGTTTATCGAGCAGAATGTTCTAAAGCTTGAAGATATCGAAACATTCAACCACTGCCAAACAATGGCAAGTTTTGGAATAGATGTTGCTGCAATCATGCAAATAAGAAAAAACGTCAAAACACAGCTGAATTTCAAGCGGTGTGTGGCGCTGGGACAATCATTGGTATTTAGTCATCACTGGGATGGCAAAGATCTTATTACAGCATTTTCTAACGCCTAGAAAAGCCGTGATTTTGGAGTAAAAGTATGTATTACGAGTTGGCGATGCCAACCTTTGATGATAACGAGCACAAAGCCATGCAGTCGGTTATCGACAGTGGCTTTTTTTCCATGGGCGAAAAAGTTGCTTTATTTGAACGCCAATTTGCTGACTATCACGATAAAAAGCATGCTGTCATGGTTAATTCAGGCTCTTCAGCAAATCTTATTGCTACCGCAGCTTTGTTTTACAAAAAACAAAAACCATTACAGAGAGGCGATGAAGTTATCGTGCCTGCGATTTCTTGGGCAACTACGTATCACCCGCTTCAACAATACGGGCTCAAACTTGTCTTTGTTGATGTCGAGAAAGAGACTTTAAATGTTGATATCGAGCAGCTTGAAGCAGCGATAACACCTCAAACGCGAATGATTGTTGGTGTTAGTATTCTAGGCAACCCTGCTCAGCTTGATAAAATGCGCGCCTTAGCCGATAAGCATCAACTGTATTTTCTCGAAGATAATTGTGAATCGTTAGACGCAGAATTGCAGGGCAAAAAAGCGGGCACTTTCGGTGATATTGGCACTTTCAGTTTCTTTTTTTCACATCATGTATCGACCATGGAAGGCGGCATGTTATTGACTGACGATGATGAGTTATATCAGCTCGCCTTGTCGTTAAGAAATCATGGTTGGACGAGAGGGCAGCCGCAAGACAGTGGCCTATTTGAAAAAACTGACAATGATTTTGAAGAAGCTTATCGTTTTATTTTGCCTGGCTACAATGTTCGCCCAGGAGAGCTTCACGGTGCGTTAGGTAGCGAGCAGTTGAAAAAGTTACCCGCCTTTACAGAACAGCGTCGTCAGAATTTAAAAACATTTCAAAAGCTTTTCGCACAAGATAATCGATTTATAATCCAGCAAGACAACGGTAAAAACTCGGCTTTTTGTTTTCCTATGATAGTAAAACCTGAGAGTGGCATATCCCGTGAGCAAGTATTTAAAGCGCTGAAGACAGCAAACATAGGTTTTCGCATGATCACAGGTGGAAATTTTCTTCGTCATGATGTGATAAAACACTATGACTATCGCGTGCATTCTCCTTGTGATAACGCTGACTTAGCGCATGATTTTGGCTTTTTTGTTGGTAACCACCCTTTTGACTTAACTGAGCAGTTGCACACCTTGCATGATGTGCTGAGTGATTTAAAAATAGAAGAATAATCTTATGAGTAAACATATTCTAATCACAGGTGGAGCAGGTTATTTAGGCTCTATTATCGTTCCGACACTATTGGCACAAGGCCATAAAGTCACCGTTCTTGATAACTTTATGTTTAATCAAGATTCCCTTAATGCCCATTGTGTCAGCCCACATTTTGATGTGGTAAGAGGCGATTGCCGCGATGTTAAGCTGCTTAAGCCGCTTGTAGCAAAAGCTGATGTGGTTATTCCTCTTGCTGCCTTAGTTGGTGCGCCTTTATGTAGTAGAGACGAGATTGGCACCATAACGACAAATACTGACGCTGTTGTTTCCTTAACTAAATTATTGAGCTCAGAACAACAAATTCTAATGCCAATAACTAACAGTGGTTATGGCATTGGTGAGCAAGGAAAGTTCTGCGACGAAACGTCACCTTTAAATCCTATTAGCCTTTACGGTAAAACGAAAGTTGATGCTGAAAAAGCGGTATTAGATCACGGTAATACGATTAGCTTTCGATTAGCGACTGTGTTTGGTATGGCGCCTCGAATGCGCTTAGATTTATTGGTCAATGACTTTGTTTATCGCGCAGTAAAAGATAAAGCGATTGTGCTGTTTGAATCGCACTTTAAACGCAACTACATCCATATCAGAGACGTTGCCAAGGCGTTTGTTCACGGCCTTGATAATTTTGACGTGATGAAAAATGAAGCTTATAACGTTGGTTTGTCAGATGCTAACTTATCCAAGTTTGAACTTTGTCAGGAAATTCAAAAACAAATCCCTGGCTTTGTCTTTATGGAAGCTGAAATAGGTGAAGACCCAGATAAGCGCGACTATATTGTTTCTAATGAGAAAATCGAGCGTACAGGTTACAAGCCAGATCACAGTTTAGCCATGGGGATTAGCGAGCTAATAAAAGGCTACACCATGATCTCAAATAGCAAATACAGTAATGTCTAGCGAATACTTTAACGACAAGACCGTTTGGGTGACGGGAGGCAATGGCTTTGTTGGAAAAGCCCTGTCGAGACGTTTGGCTCGTGAAGATTGTCAGGTTTTGGCTACTCACCGTAGCCAAGTGGATATCTGTGACAAACAACAGGTGTTAGATTTTCTAAATGAGCATCAGCCAGATGTTGTGATACACACCGCGGCTAAAGTGGGCAATATTGAAGCAAACAGACGTGATCCCGCTGACTTTTTACGTGAAAATTTAATGATGGGGACAAACGTCGTCACCTCATGTGCAGAGCTGAAAATTAGTAAACTAGTCAATTTAGGGTCATCTTGTATTTACCCTAAATTGGCAAGTCAGCCAATTGTCGAAACTGCATTGCTAACCGGAGAGCTTGAACCGACAAACGAAGGTTATGCTATCGCTAAAATTGCTACCTTAAAAATGGTGGAGTCATACCGACAACAATATCATCATGATTTTATTAATCTGATCCCAACGAACTTATACGGTATAGGTGATCATTTTGATTTAGCTCGTGGCCACGTTATTCCTTCGTTAATAGTTCGTTTTAGTGAAGCTAAAGATAAGCAATTGCCGAGTGTTACGCTGTGGGGAACAGGTAAGCCTGAGCGAGAGTTTATGTTTGTGGATGATGCCGCTGATGCGATTTGCTTTCTGACGGCATCTTATCAAGAGAGTTCCCCAATCAATATCGCAGGTGGCCAAACGATTACTATCAAAGCCTTAGCTGAAATGATAGCCCAAATGATCGGCTACACTGGCGAGATCCATTGGGATATTTCAAAGCCTGATGGCATGATGAAAAAGCAACTAAGTCATGGGCAATTAGCAGAGCTTGGTTGGAAACCTTCAGTAGATTTTGCCAGTGGTCTTGCATCAACCATTGCTGATTATCAACAAGCATTGAGCGAACCTTCATGACCAGTGAACAAAATAAAAAACACGAAAAACAGTTTAACTGGTTGTTTGTAGTACAAAACTTTGAAATAAAGTCTTACCAAGATAGTGCCGCTAGGGTTGAAATTGTAGAACCTGTTTTAGCATCTGGCTTAGTCAACAATCATCAAGTATTGTGCTTTGATCGAAGTTATCAACAAGATTACGCTGCGCTTGTTCAACAACGAATTGACCAGCTTACACGTGAGTTACAGGATACACCTGTTGTTATCTACGGTGCCGGGCTTCATACCGAACAACATTTAGCGCAATTTAGCGCGTTAAATATAGTCGCCATTGCTGATAGAAACCAATCACTTTGGGGATCTTCTCTGTCAGACTATCCAATAATTTCCCCTGATGAAATTGCAAACTATGGTGAGCATGTTGTCATTTCAAGTAAAGCATTCGAAGAAAGTATTCTGCAGGAAATGCCTGCTAAAACGCCAAATACTCAATGGTATGGCTTATATCCGCAAAACGAACAATCTGCGTTCTTCGATAATATGGCGGCTTCGATAGAAACTAATCTAGAAAAAGCTTACCGTAATGACGAAGCCATTGATATTGTCTTTTTCAGTCCTTGTCACCCACAAGATTCTTTACCTGCTCGTTATTGGCAAACGCTAAAAGCAAAATATCCCAAGGTTAAATTTGTCACGCTTTGGTGGGATTATGACGAACTTGATGCTAGCCCATACTTAGCGTTTGAGCGCGATTGTTTAACTTGGGCTGACTGTATTATTGAAAATAGCAATGGCACCAGATTAGCAAAAATGAAAGCGCAACAAGGTATTTATCAGGATCACCTTGGCGCAGAAAAAGTCTTCTTTCACCCTACGGTATTTTCGCCTAACTTGTTTTTTGTTGATGAAGACGAGGCTAGGCTAAATAATCTTGAAGTCACTTTGTTTGGCAGCGCAGCTGGTGAAAGAAAGCAGTGGATTGAACTGTTAAGAGAGAAGTTTCCGTTGCAATTTAAGCATGTTGGCGGCGTTCTTCACGGCGAACAAACCTTATCCATTGAGAATTATGCTGAAAAATTAAGATCATCACTTATTACTGTTAATACGCAAACGTACCCGTTTCGTCAGCAATGTAAAGGCAAGGTTCGAGAAGCGCTAGCGTGTGGCGTGTTATTGCTTGAACAAGATAACCCAGAAACCCGATTGTTATTAAAAGACGGACAAGGAATATTGTATTTTACCGATAAAGCTTCGTTGACAGCCCTTATCGAGGGCTTGCTAGCAGATCCTGAGCGAATTCATCAAGTCATTGGTGAGGGACAAGCGCACTGGCAAAATCGAATGAACGCCAAAGCTTGGACTGAGAAATTGTTAAAAATGTTATGTCTTATCTAGTGTTTTTTCTAACTCATTAATAAACACAACATTAGACTTAAAAGGGCTTAGCTGTTCGTAAATTTCGTGAATGTATCGACTCGCTATAACAATAATTAATGGTTTACCTGTTGATTCACTTTCTTGTAAGTGGGTTGATATACTTTCAGGAGAACTAATGGTAACGCCATTAAATGATTGGCCCCATTTGTCTCGATTATTGTCGTAGACATAGCTTATTTCATCGTTAGTATAAAATTCATTACTTAATACTGCGCCCAAATAAGACGCTCCAAATAAGGCAATCGTGTACTCATTTTTTGAAAAACGTTTTTGCACATTCGGGCTATAAATTGTCGTAGTACCATTACTCCAAAGTCTTACTTTTCCGAGCATAGAGCAAACGGTAATTAAATGTTCTTGTTGAAAGTAATTCCTAAATACATCAGTAGTTGATGCAAGCCTTCCTGTTCCTTCATGTTGTGGGTATTCATTATTTTGTTCAAAAAGAATACCTTTTTTAACCGCGAGGCGCTCTTTTAAAAATTGCCCGTAGTCATTTACGACATCATAGGGCATTTCTGTAAATGACAGAGTGTTAATCGCTAAATCGAAATTAATTTGATTCAATACACTTTTTGCTTCGCAATTAATCAAGTAAAAATCTACACTCTCATCCTCTAACTGGTCTATGTCGCATTCTGACAATATCAACTTGCATCGATAGCCTTGCATTGATAACCAAGCATAAGAAAACTTTAATGAGGTAACTAAGTCAACAATATAGTAGTGGCTGTTTCTTTGACGAGATTTGATGGAGTGAGCTAGCGCTCCAAAGCCGCCACCTATTTCTATGATTTTTGCGCTATCGTTTAATCTATTTAATAGGCCTGTCTGATAAATATGATTTAGCCTTTCTTGGTAATTACATATGTCGTCATTAATCTCTGGCCCCGAATCCCCTATGAATAAATCGTTTGGCCAACCTTGCTCACCACATACTGCTTTTAGATTAAACAGAGAGTTAGTTGAAAGGTTTTTTGTTAATGCAGAATAAAAGTCTTTAGCGGCAGACTGCTGAGTATAACGACTAGGCGGAAGATTGCCCGTAAAGTGTTGAGTATGCTCTCGCAGAGAAAGAACAAACTGCTTATCAAATTTGGTAAAACTGTTGGTCGAGTAAACAGGCTGATTGCTCGGTTCTAAAGATCGCCACGATGATTCAGTATCCAATTGCTGTTGAAGTCGCGCGGAAACTGCCAATTTTGAGTCAAATTCTTGTAGTTGATTTAAAATTTGATTAATCGTTGAATCTGTAGTCATTTAATTCAATATTGCAATTTAAAAGATGAATCTATCTGATTTAATTGTAGAATGTCTATAAAAATAAACTTAAAAACCGTTGAAATTATGGCGAGGTTGTTGCTTATAACTAACCAGACAACAAAAGTTGGTTAATTGGCATAGACAGTTTTAGGCGGAAGTCACTAGAAGCTAAAGGTTTGTTTTTTGTTATTTATCACATTTAAACTTCGAGTATTTACATGCAGAATTCTTCTGAAGAGTTAACGGATATTTGTAAACAGATCCGCTTAACCTTAACGCAAGTGTCTCAGCAAACAAAAACCCCACATTTAGGGAGTTGTTTATCTGGTGTTGAGCTTTTAACTTCCTTGTACTGGAATTTTTTAAATATTTCTCCTGAAACTGTCGAAGATAGCAATCGTGATATCTTTCAATTAAGTAAAGGGCATGCTGCTTCATTACTCTATACAGTTTTAGCCTGTCGCGGCTTTTTCTCGAAAAAACAATTATTTACCCATGGCAAAACAGGCTCAGCCTTTGAAGAGCATTCCGGCGTTAACGCACCTGCTGGTGTAGAGATGGTCTCTGGTTCATTGGGCCATGGCTTATCACTTATTTCAGGCATGGCGTTAGCGGCCAAGATTAAAAATAGCTCACAACGATTTTATACGCTGATGGGAGATGGAGAACTCAATGAAGGTACCGTGTGGGAAGCAGCAATGTTTGCTGCTAATCACACACTGTCAAATGTTACTGCGATAGTTGATTTTAACAAGTGGCAAGGTACGGGGCGTAGTGAACAGATCATGCATTTAGACAATCTTGAAGAAAAATGGCGTGCCTTCGGTTGGCATGTGCAATCAATAGATGGTCACGATATCGCTCAAGTGACAGATGCCTATCAGTGTGCAATCGATAACAAAGATAAACCATCGGCCATTATTGCCCACACAGTCAAAGGTAAAGGCATCTCTTTTATGGAAGATGACAACAACTGGCACTATCGCATGCCGACGGTGGAAGAAGTTGAGTTAGTAAAACAGGAGCTTGGGTTAACATGAGAAATCAATTTGCACGTTCCTTAGAAACCTTGATGGCAGAAAATAAAGATCTGCTCATGTTTTACGCGGATATAGGAAATCGCCTTTTTAATAACTTAAAAGAGATTGCTGGCGAGAGAGTCATTAATGCAGGCATTGCCGAAGCCAATATGGCTTCAATGGCGGCGGGTGCTGCTAAAATGGGCATGCCGGCCTTTATTTATACTATTACGCCATTTACAACTGCACGTAACTTTGAGCAAATTAAAGTGGATATTGCCTATCAAAACCTTCCGGTCAATATTGTTGGTACAGGCTCAGGATTAGGCTATGCGAACCTAGGTCCTACTCATCATTCGTTTGAAGATATTGCTTTAATGCGCGTGTTGCCGAACATGATGGTTATTGCCCCATGTGATGCCAATGAATTTGCTGCGTTGATGCCGCAAGCAGTGCAAGAAAGTAGCCCTTGTTATTTGCGAATCGGCAAGAAAAATGAGCCGGCGGTTTACCATGATGTTCCTGAAGTCACTATCGGTAAAGCAAGTGTATTAGCTCAGGGCGATACAATCGCGATTTTAGCTGCGGGCACCATTATGCCAGAGGCCCAAAAACTTCATCAGTTACTTGCTGACAAAGGCATTCATGCGGAGTTAGTGAGTTTTCATACCATTAAACCTTTGGACGATGGTTATCTGGAACGCGCTTTTGAGAAGTTCGACAGTATTATTACTATTGAAGAGCATAGCCTTCACGGTGGTTTCGGTGCTGCTGTCTTGGAGTGGCAAAACGACAGCGACTCAATTCATACCAATAACAAGAAAGTGAAGCGCTTTGCGATTCCTGATCGTTTTATCGACCAAGTAGGCAGTGTTGACGATGCCAGAAAAGCTGCGGGTTTAACAGCAGAGCAAATGCTAGCTGAACTTGAGCAAGGTGTGTTATGCGCATCGGAATAGATTTTGACAATACCCTGGTTGATTACACCGGGGTTTTTCATCAAGTTGCACTTGAACTTAATTGGATTCCTGAGTCTATTGGAAAAAGTAAAGCTGAAGTGAAAGCTTACTTTATCGAGCAAGACACTGAAGCTAAGTGGACTGAGCTACAAGGGCTTGTCTATGGCAAACACATTTTGAAAGCTAAGCCATACAACGAGGCCATTGCCGTAATTGAACAACTACAACAGGCTGGCCATGAGCTTTTTATTGTGTCGCACAAAACTCAATATCCATTTATCGGTGAGCAAGTGGACCTACATCAAGCAGCGAAAAGTTGGTTAAAAGAGTACGGTGTTATTGCTCATGGCGATGAACGCGGGTTACTACCTGAATCATCTGTGTTTTTTAATCAGAAAAAAGAACAAAAATTAGTTAAAGCTGCTGAGTTACAATGTGATGTTTTTATCGATGATTTAGTCGAAATACTCACTCACGAATTATACCCACAAGATTGCCAAGGGGTCTTGTTTGATCCGAATAATCAACATGCCGATTTTGCTGGAACACGGGTTAAAAACTGGCAGGAGTTTGCCGCTTGTCTATAAAGTTAAAGGAAAGTCACCATAGCAAGTTCAATGAACCAGAGCTTTTTAACCAAGTTGCTCAGTTTATTGCACAAAGTTGTGGTCTTACACTTGAGTCTTTATCAACGCTTGGTGGTGGTGCAAACAATTTAGTGTTATTAGCGCGATGCCAACAGGTTGAGTTTGTCGTAAAAGTTTTTTGGCAAATTGCTGACTACGGCAAAGCTAAATTTGATGCTGAAGTGGCGTTCTATCAGTTAAATCAAAAACTCGAAAATAAATACGGAAACAATAATAACTGCCCTAAACTGTTGGCGCTTGATGAGAGTAAAGGCTTACTTTTATTGTCTTTTGTTAACGGGGGTAAATGTCAGTCAGAAGTTGGCATTTATACGAAACAGCAGCCAAACCAAGCGGAAGCTGGCCAGGAAGAAAGTGCTATATTACAGCGTTATTTTGTTGAGCAAAGCCTTAGGTTTATTCATTGGTTAAATCAAGATACAGAGCTAGTTAATGAGCTGCCGCTAGCATCCGATGCTACCGACTCGTTTGAAGAATTACTCAAACAATTACAGCATAGACAACAACGATTAGTTCAAGGGCTTATAGAACAACAAGATCAACTTTCACGAGATTGTTTAGCTTTTGTTGAACAAGAAGTGTCGCCTTGGTTAGCGGGATTGTCCGCTAAGATGACGGCATATCAAGAGACAAGCTTTCCGCTAAATATCGCCTCACCATCTGATTTTGGTATGCACAATGCACTAGTTGAAGGAAGCAGTGAAAATGTCGTTTTCTTTGATTTTGAATATGCGGGAAAGGATTCAGCGATAAAGTTGGTATGTGACTACTTCTGTCAGCCTAGATATCCTATCGATACTTTACATATCAAAGCTTTTATAAACGAACCTTTGTTAAATGCTGCCTTTATTGATAAAGAGGCATTTTCGCTATTTTTGCAAGGCACTCAACTTAAGTGGTGCTTTATTATCCTTAATGAGTTTGTGCCGAAAGTCGCGCAACGACGAGCGTTTTCAGCTGCGGAAGTTGAAGATTTAACTCATAAGAAGCAGCATCAGTTATACAAGTGCCAAGGCTATTTAAGCAATGCTAGATTAAGGCTTAAAGAGCTTAACGCTTTGCTTACTGAGTCTGTAGGGGAGGAGTCGTAAAATGCCTTGCCTTTGGTGTCAGTCGTCATTATTAACTGAGCTTATCGCAACAAATGACAGTAAGTCAGTAGGCTCAGATTGTAAGCCTCTAGACTATGGCTTTCAGGTCTATGGCTGTGGTCAATGTGGTCTTATTCAAAAACACGTAAACGAGCAATATCAGCTGCGTACACAACAATTATATGCCGACTATGCAGCATTTTCGCTGACACAAGGTGAAGAGCAGCTTAACTATAGTGCTGATGTGCCCATGTCTCGTTGTGAAAGTATTTTAAATCATTGCCAAAAGTTTCTCCCCTCAGAGGGAAGAGCCCTAGATATAGGCACTGGCAGTGGTGTCATGCTCTCTGCTCTGTCCAAAGTCATGCCGGAAGTTGAGCTTTATGGTCACGATGTGAGTAATCATCAGCAACGAGCAATTGAAGCAAAAGTACCATTGTCTGGCTTTTATACCGGCAGTTTAACCGATATTAGTGAAAAGTTTGAGCTTATTACCTTAATTCATGTGCTAGAGCATGTTGAAGAACTTGCCAGTTTCTTGGAGAGCATTAAGCAGCTATTAACGCCAACTGGTAAGTTAATTATTCAAGTACCGAACATTAACGAAAATGTTTGGGATTTTGCCATCTATGACCACATCTGGCACTTTAGTCCGAATACTTTGCAAAATGTGGTTTCAAAAAGCTTTGAAGGCTATTTTATGCCAACTCAAATAGGCAAAGAAATTACCTTAGTGGCTTCAAATTCTCATGGTGAAAACTGTGCCTCAATTGACAGCTCCGTTGAGGAAAATAGTTATACCAGCAGCTCACACAAATCGATAAGTGAGCTCTTTTCCCAAGAATTAATAGCATTAAATGATTTAAGAAAAGCAGAGCAACACTGTTATGTGCTTGGCACTGGCCCTGCTGCGGTCTTTACAGCCAATTATCTAGGCAAGCATTGTTTAGGCTTTGTTGATGAAGACGAAAATAAAATAGGTAAAACACTGATGGGCTTGCCGATAGCGAGCGTTGATGAAACACTAGTGCAACCAGTGATCTTACCGTATCCAAATAAACAGCAACAGGCAATTAAGAAAAGGCTATCGCACCTTTCTTTACATTGTCTATCAAAGGAAATTTAACATGAAAGCGGCCGTATTAGTTGAAACAGGCAAACCTCTTGAAATAATGGATAACATTCAAATGCCAGCGTTAACAAAAGGGCAGGTAAAGGTTGATATTATTTATAGTGGATTGTGTCACTCACAGCTAATGGAAGTTTCTGGTGGTAGAGGCGAAGACAAATATGTGCCTCACTTACTTGGTCACGAAGGCGTGGGGATTGTACGCGAATTAGGTGACGGTGTTAGCAAAGTAAAGGTTGGTGATAAAGTCGTATTAGGCTGGATCCGTGGCGAAGGGCTCGAAGCGCCAGGTGGTATTTATCAACACGGAGATATGCACATTAATTCAGGTGGCGTGACCACCTTTTCAACGAGCACCATAGCGGCAGAAAATCGACTAGTAAAACTTCCAGATAACATTCCAAGTAAAGTTGCTGTACTCTTTGGCTGTGCATTACCTACTGGCGTAGGGCTTGTCGTGAATGAGTTAAAGCCAGAGCATAATAAAACAATCGCAGTGTTTGGCCTTGGAGGCATTGGCTTAAGTGCCCTAATTGCAGCCCAATTAACAAGCCCAACCATGTTAATTGCGGTTGATGTGGAAGAAGAAAAGCTTGCTCTGGCAAAATCACTTGGCGCGACTCACACTATTAATGCCAATGACGTTGATCCAGTAGCTGAGATTCAACGATTAACCCAAGGCGGTGTTGATTACAGTATTGAAGCGGGTGGCAGAGCAAAAACAATAGAGCAAGCGTTCGAAGCAGTTCGTGATGGTGGCGGTCAGTGTATCTTTGCTTCTCACCCAAAAGAAGGCGAAAACATCAGCTTGGAGCCGCATGCTTTTCATCGCGGAAAGTCTATTCGTGGTAGCTGGGGCGGTGGCAGTCAACCCGATAGAGACATTCCATTACTTGCCTCTTTGTATTTAGACAAAAACTTACCATTTGATCGTTTATTATCTGATAGCTACTCGTTGGAAAGAATTAATCAGGCCCTTGATGATTTAGCTGATAGAAAAATTGTTCGAGCGCTTATTGAAATAGCGCCAGATCTAGATGACAAAAAGCTAGATAACAAAAAGCTAGATGGCAAATAAATAAGCGATTAACGCTAAGATGAAGATTCTTATTATTGGTAGTACAGGTTATATCGGTAAAGCGCTCACTAAAGCGTTACGTGATGCAGGCCACTATGTGGCAGAGTCGCAGCGAGTAGATGAAAATAAGCCTTTGTATTTGGATTTAGCCAAACCTTTTTCACCAAAGGCTTTCGCTGAACAGCATTTTGATTGTGTGTTTCTACTTGCTGGAATAACCAATATTAAGTATTGCGAAAGTCATGTTGAAGAGAGTGAATATGCCAACGTAAAGATTAGCTGTGAGTTGCTCGATTACTTTGATAAGAAAGGCACGTTTTCAGTGTTTCTATCGAGTAATCATGTGTTTGCTAATCAAACTGGCCATTATGAAATTGATCATCCTCTAGCACCTCGTTCAGTTTATGGGCAGCAAAAAGCATGGGTTGAATCGTTCATCGCTGATAAAAAATTGAACACTGCAATCGTAAGACCCACAAAAGTTATCGGGGCTAACTTTCCGTTATTCGATGGCTGGCTAGCTAACTGGCAAGCAAATAAGTCGATATCAGCCTTTAATGATCATTATCTTGCTCCGGTTTTACTGAGTCATTTGGTCCTGTTTTTATTAAAAATTGCAGAGAATAAAGCGAAAGGTACTTTTCATTGTAGTGGTGAAAAAGCTTATACTTATCTGCAGTTAGCTGGCTTGTTAAGCGATAAGATTAGCAACATTAAAAGCGCTGAAAAGTCATCTTTTAACTATGTTATCGATGAAAATAATGCGCTTGAATGTCATGTCACACCTGATGCCGCTGCAACGTTGAATTGCCAAAGTCAGGTTTTTCCTTTTTCCGCCGATACAATAGATGGCGTTTTAACAGAATACATTAGAGGTACATTTGTTTAGTTCGAGTTTTCAACAATCTATTCAAATTAGTCAGCAAAACGGCGACAAGATCGTCTGCGTTTTTGGTAACTTTAATGTTTTGCACCCAGGCCACCTTAGGTTTTTAAAATTCGCCGCTGACCTGGGTAATAAACTTTATGTTGGTTTATTTGCCAGAGACTACTCTGCCGGCGCTTTTTTACCAGATGAAGAACGCTTTGAAGCGCTAACCAGTGTCGCCTTCGTTGATGATGTCTTTATGGTGACAGATAACTTATTAGCTTCTATTGAAGCCATAAAGCCTGCGTTTGTTGTAAAAGGTAAAGAGTTTGAAAAGCTAGAAAACGAAGAAGAAGCAACAGTAACAGCTTGTGGTGGCAAATTGGTGTTTGGCTCTGGTGAACACGTCAGCGCGAAAACCCTAGATAACGCGCCATCTATGCCAACGTCTCATTTAACCTTGTCATACAAAGCACTGGCGTACTGCAATAGACACCAGTTAACTCAAGACCTTTTAGATAAAACCATTTCCTCATTTAATGGACTCAAAGTAGCGGTTATTGGCGATGTGATAGTCGATGAATATGTTGATTGCCAGCCATTAGGCATGTCACAAGAAGACCCTACCATTGTGGTATCGCCACAAAATACCAAAAAGTATGTCGGTGGCGCGGGTATTGTTTCTGCTCATGCAAGAGGTTTAGGAGCAAAAGTAGATTTTTATAGTGTCGTTGGTGATGATGCACAAGCCGATTATGTTGCTCACCAACTTGACCAATACCAAGTATCACCTAAGTTGTATCGAGATGAATCTCGTCCAACAACAACGAAAAAGCGCTATCGCGCGAACAACAAAAGCTTATTACGCGTGAATGACTTTAGGCAGCACGATATTAATCCATCACTAAGAGCGGAAATATTGTCTGAACTGATACCCAACCTTGAGCAGTATCAGCTCATTGTTTTTTCTGATTTTAACTATGGCCTGCTGTGCAATGGCTTTTTAGAAGCCCTTATTTGCAAGGCTAAAGCGCTTAATATTCCAATGGTTGCAGACAGCCAGTCTTCTTCGCAATTAGGTGACTTAGCTAAGTTTCACGACATGTTGTTAGTGACGCCAACAGAGCATGAGGCGCGTTTAACGCTACACAACTCTAAAGACGGTTTAATTCAATTGTCTGAAAAGTTGGGTAATTCACTGAATAGCCAAAACGTCATGGTAACACTGGCAGAAGACGGCATTTTATTGCGAAGTAAGAACGAGCAAGCGGGGTGGTGGGATACCGATGAACTTCCCGCATTCAATTCAAACCCAGTCGATGTTGCTGGTGCAGGTGATGCTATGTTGATTTCCACCTCTATGGCATTGGTTAGTGGCGCTAATATTTGGCAAGCTGCGTTTATCGGCAGTGTCGCTGCTGGTTGCCAAGTCGGCAGAGTGGGTAATATTCCTTTACAACAAGAGGACTTACTTGGCGTACTGACTCAGGTTAATCAATAATGAAGGCGGTTTTACTAGCGGCAGGTTTAGGTACTCGTTTAAGGCCAATTACCAACACCATACCTAAATGTTTAGTGCCAATAAAGGGTAAGCCGTTATTGCAATACTGGCTAGAATCCTTATCTTCTGTTGGCGTGACTGAATTTCATATCAATACCCATTATCTCGCTGAAAAAGTCGAAGCATTTGTTGCTGACATGGCAGACAAGTATCATATCGTAACTTACCCAGAGTCTGAGCTTTTAGGCACTTTAGGCTCATTGGATAATATGGTGAATGCGCAGGACTTTACTGACTCTCCTGTGTTGGTAGCCCATGCAGACAACCTGGTTTGTTGTGATTGGCAGGCCTTTATCGACTTCCATCAGCAAAGTGTTAATAGTGTTGGCACTATGATGACATTCGACACCGATGTGCCTTCAAGCTGCGGTATTGTTGAAATGGATAGCGAACAGCGATTAATAGGTTTTCACGAAAAGGTGGCAAACCCACCGTCAAATCGAGCCAGTGGTGCCATTTTTTTGTTCAATAAAGAATTACTGAGCTACTTAAAGCATCGACAGGCGAGTGAGTCAGAGATCAGCCTTGATCTTTTACCTAAGCTCTTAGGAAAAATGCATTGTTGGCATAATGACGTGTATTTAAGAGATATTGGGTCGCCAGCTGCATTAGCTGCTGCTGAAGCTGATGTTCACTCAATTAAGTTATAAGCGGTGTAAAAGAGAGAATAGGAAAATAACAAACAGATTATTGTGAATATTCTAGGGGACAAAGCCTCGTTATTTAACACATAACTATCGTAAACAACGAGGCCGAATATCTTAAGGCTTACTATCTTACGATAAATTACCTTAAGGCTTAATTAGAAAAGCGCCAGGGGTATTTGTCCAAGAAAGGGTTTGCAGTTTAGCATCTGGTTTGTCTGCTAAGAACTCGTCTACAGCTTGTGTTTCACCTGGCCAATCATGCATTGAATATTCATCAAAAATAATCAAGCCTCCTCGAGTTACTTTTGGCCAAATAGCTTCTAGCGCTGCTTTGGTTGGGCGATATAAATCACAGTCAAAATGTACAAGTGAAAAACGAACGCCAGGGTTTTCTTGCAAAAATGCCGGTACAGTGTCTTCAATTTGCCCATCGATAAGCTTGATTCTATCTTTCCAAGGAATAAAACGGTCTGCATCAAATATCTCAATGGCAGATTTCAATTCATCGTAATATTTTTCTGGGTTAAAGCCGCCGACAACCTTACCTGCTGACTCTTTTTCTGCACCATCTTCATTATCAAATTCAGTAAAACCTTTCCAATTATCGAATCCAAAAACCATTTTGGTTCTGTCGCCAATACAATAGGACTCTAGAAAGTTTGCCCATGTAAATAAACCCATTCCTCGAAACACACCTAATTCAGCAATATCTCCTGGCACTTCAAGGGTTTTCATAAAGAGCTCGTTATGGGCTAAAAACCTCTTTAGCATCTGTCTGCGAGAAAGCACGGTAAAGTGTTTTACCGCATCTAATGGCGAAACGTCGAATTTCTCCATGTGATCTGCATACATGCCTTCAATATCGCTGTCTAACCCTGTTTTTTTAAATCCGTCGAATGTTGTCATGCTTTCTCCTGTGGGCTAAATCGCTCACCCGTCATCATATTAATGTGGTGTTTGGTCGAGCTGTCTCGGTTTGAGAATACTCTAATATCTAAACTAAATCTTGTATGGTTAGCTAAGTTCGGCGCTGAACCGTGAATTGTGTCTGGTGGAAATACTAAGATATCTCCCACCGACAAATGTGGCGTGTGAACACGCATTCCCTCTACTAAAATCGCATCGTGCCAATACTGGCTTTCTGCATTATCTGGGTTTATTTGGTGGCTAGTTTGGCTGCCTATTTGAGCATTATCTGTTTCTTGATAAAACTTGACCCCACCACATTGGTCATCAATATTCACTAACGGGATCCATATGGTAAGAAAATTACTCATGTGTTGATTGTATTGATTATCCCGGTGAGGGGGAACGGCAGAAGTCGTAGAATGAGACAGAATATAGCGTGCCATAGCGGGCAAGTGGGCAAATACCTCCTCGCTATTCAAGTAAGTTTTCAGTAGTGTGATTAAATCGGTACTTTTAAAAATAGATTCTACGGTTTCATTAAGCCGAACGGATGTGGGATAGACACCTGAAAATAGAAACCTGTCTTCTTGAGAAACATTGCTAAGTTTTCCTTGATAAGACTGAGCAACGCTTTCCATTTCTTTTAAAGAACATGAATAGTTGCGCTGACAATATTGTTCTAATTTAGCTAATTCTTGTTCGAGATAAGTCTTAATCTTGGCAATGGTTGATTTAGGGATGATTGATTGGATATGGGCAAACCCTAATCTTTTGATATCGTCTAAATTTTGATTGTGTAGTGCAACCACTTAATAACCGAAGTAAATTTCTATTTATTATCGCTAAAGCTTAATTGATCATTGGCGATAAATATAGTGTAAACTGCAACGCACTCTAGTGCTTTTTGAGGTCTTTAGTCGATTTGAGTAATTTGTCAGCAGAGCCTGTCCACTTTACTGTCCCTGTTTGGGGCGAAGTGTATGTGCGCGACTTTCTTGCTTATAGCTTGCCGTGTCAGCTGGCTAATGGAAATATTCCAACCTTGGCAGAAAAAGGCTTAACGCTTAATTATCATATCGTTACTGATGCCGAGGGCAAAAAGCAGATTGAAAAACACGCCACTTATCAGGCGCTAACGCGTTTCGTCACCGTATTTTTTCATGCGCTAGAAGATGTAACGAGCCAAGTTGCTAACAAGCGAAATGAATGGCTACGTTATCCAGAGGAAAACTGGTTAAAGTATGCGACAAAAATGGAAGCGTTGGCGATTGGAGCCAGAGCGGCGGCGAGGGAAAAAGGCGCTTTTGTTCCTTTGATGTCTGATATCATTTTTTCAGATACAGCGCTAACTTATGCGATAGATCAGTTTGTCAATGGTTCACATTTAGTCTTAGTGGGTGGACCTCGCATAAAAACTAACGCATTTCTTCAGGAAGTTAATGGGTTAGCTGTCGAGAATAGTTTGCCAATTTCGGGAGAAAATCTTCAAGACATTATCGTCAATCACATACATCCCTTCAGCTTAAAACAAGCGGTTGATAGCGAGTTTTTTAATCCACTTTGGCCTGATTATCTCTATTGGTTTAAACAAGGAAGTGTCTTAATTCAACAAGGTGTGTATTGCTTCCCACTTGTAATTAGTATGAAAGAGCCATTAGCCTTTTTGCCTGGTTACACCATAGATACTATGCCGTTTGAATTTGATGATAAAGATATCTGTGTCGTCACCAATACTAACAAGTGTTGCGTAGCGTCGATTGATGACGCGGATTATGAACTTGGTGACAAAGGGCAGTTTAACCCAGCAGATATTGCCTTTTTTATGTTGAAGCATGCGCAAAGTCATCACAGGTTTTTTAGCCAACACCAAGTGATATATGCTAGGAAAAATGGGGAAATAGATAACACCCTACTGGCAAAAGCCAACGAAGATTTTAACAAGATTAATGCTCGCCTAGATTTACTGCAAAATAATAAGCAGTGCTATTTAAACGAGCAATTAAACGTGTTGCTGAGAACAAAGTCTAAGAGTTGGCGTGAGAACTGCTTGGAAAAATGTTTAGCTAAAATTAAACAAAGTAAAAACGTGGTATTGATGGGAGCGAGCACAGAAGCCGAGATACTGATTCTAGCGAGCGAACATGCAGAGAACCTAGCTTATGTGCTAGATAATGACCCAAAATGGCATCAACGTGAGTTTAATAGCGTAAAGGTGCTACCGCCAGAAAGTTTAACAAGGCTAGATTTAGCTACTGACATTGATGTCATAATTTTGACTTCTGAGCGTCATGCTCAGGCAATGGGCCAGCAAATCAATAATATTTTGGATGATAAAGTGATGAAGCAAAATGCACTAGGTCAAACAATAGAGGTTTTTAACCCATATGAATAAAATAGCGGGTGTTGTTTGGATCACTGGTATGCCTGGTGCTGGCAAGTCGACGCTGGCGACAGCGTTAGTGGCAAAGTTGCGAAAGCTCGATATTACGCCGATATTGCTAGACGGCGATACGTTGCGCAGTATTTTAAATAACTATGAATACCAGCGCGAAAGTAGACAAGCCCTAGCGTTATCCTATAGCAAATTAGCTAAAGAGTTTGCCGAGCAAGGTCATATTGTTGTTGTTTCAACGGTATCTATGTTTGATAGCGTAAGAGAGTTTAATCGCGAACAAATCTCACTTTATTGTGAAGTGTATCTAGAAGTATCTGAACAAGAGCTACTGAGACGAGATCAAAAAGGTTTATATTCAAAAGCTCAGGCCAAGCAAGCGGATAACGTACCAGGCGTTAATTTGGCCTTAGAACTCCCTAAGCAACCTGATATCACATTGAGTAATGCCAAGCTTGCGGAGCTTGATGATAATGTCGAGAAAATTCTACAAAGTATAAGTGGTTGGTAAGATGGATTTTCTTTCAAAAGCAGATACTTTACTCACTTTAACGCCTTTAATTCAAAGCGCTGAAATCTTGCCTTGTGAAAAGGTACATTATGATGCTTGGCAACAAAACACAGAACAGGTAGTGAAGGGGCTGTGCCAACAGTTTGAAGGCGTTTCAATGGTGGTGCGCTCTAGCAGTAATGCTGAAGATAGCGAACACTGCTCAAATGCAGGGGCATTTTACTCAGCCCTTGATGTGAAAAGTGAGTCGCAATTAGTCACAGCAATAAACGACGTTTTTTCTTCCTACCCAACCGTGAGCTATGATGATTGTCATTTGTTAGTACAGCGACAGCTTACCGATGTCATGTTAAGTGGTGTCGCCTTTTCTGTCGATATGAAAACTGGTAGTCCATATATCGTAGTAAATTTCGACGATGAAACGGGAAGTACCGAATCGATAACCTCTGGCGAAGGTGCCATTTCACATGTGGAATATTGGTTGAAGTCGAATACGACTGAATTATCTGGCTGGAAAGCAAAACTTGCCGCTCTGATAGATGAACTAGCTCAACATTTTCCTGATACGCCGTTAGATATAGAGTTTGCTTTTGATCAACAAGAAAGCCTTTATTTGTTTCAAGTCAGACCTTTAGTGTTAAAAGAAAGCCAGATTAAACACCCAGAAACGGTAGAACCGCAGCTCTCTGAGCAAATACGACAAGCAACGCAAAAAGTTGCTCGTCTGTGTCAACCGCACCCTGGGCTTGTGGGTGACTTTACTGTATTTGCCAATATGCCTGATTGGAATCCGGCAGAAATTATTGGTGTAAAACCTAAGCCTCTCGCTTTATCTTTGTATAAAGAGTTAGTCACTGATGGCGTTTGGGCCTATCAGCGTCACAATTATGGTTATAGAAATTTACGCAGTTTCCCGCTTTTAGTTTCACTTGCGCACTCACCCTACATTGACACCAGAGTTAGCTTTAACTCTTTCGTGCCTAAAGCTGTCGATGATGCATTAGCTGAAAAGTTAGTGAATTATTACTTGGAAAAGCTGCGCGCTAACCCTTCGTTACACGACAAAGTAGAATTCGATATTGTTTTGTCATGTTATAGCCTTGATATTGATACCAAGCTTTCATCGTTACCGAAAACATTTACCGCTGATGAAAAAGCGAGCGTAAAAGAGGCTTTATTTACTATTACTGACAAGATCATTAATGGCGAGCCGTCATTACTCGCCAAAGACATCGGTAAAATTAAAGTACTTGAACAAAAACAAGCGGCGTTATCAGGTACCTCGTTGAACGATGTAGAAAAAATATATTGGTTGATTGAGGATTGTAAACGCTATGGCACCTTGCCATTTGCAGGAATAGCCCGTGCAGCTTTTGTTGCCACGCAAATGCTGGAATCTCTTGTTAGTTGTCATCTGCTTTCCAGTGAAAGAAAAGATCAGTTTTTACATTCGTTGACGACTGTTAGCTCTGACTTTGTCAGTGATAGAACTCGCATGTCACAAGAAAGTTTCTTAGGTAAGTACGGGCATTTAAGACCGGGTACATACGATATTGAATCTTTACGCTATGACGAAATGCCAAAAGAAGCCTTATTCGAAGACGGGCACGCCGTTGAAAATGGCCCCGTTGTTGAACAATCTAGTTTCACGTTATCTAATGCTGAACATGATGTAATTTCAGCGGCTTTGGCAAATCATGGTTTTTCTATAGACGCGCAAGCATTACTAAATTTCTTTAAAACGGCTATAGAAGCTAGAGAATGGTCGAAATTCGTATTTAGTAAAAGTGTGAGTGACGTTATTAAATTGATCCAAGGCTTAGGAAAACGATTTGAACTATCAAATCAACTTCTGGCGTTTGCAGATATCAAAGAAGTTATGTCGCTATATGCGTCAACATTACCAGCAAAGCATGTCATGCTTGCTAGCATAGAGCGTAATAAGTCTTTTTATGAATTGTGTGCATTGATACCTTTACCGCCCGTTATTCTTCCCGATACAAACCTAGCTGCGTTCCGATTACCTGATTGCTTGCCTAACTTTGTGACTAAACGCAAAGTTGTCGGGGAAGTTGCTGAGCAAGATCATCAAGAGCTTGCTGGTAAGGTGGTTTTTATCGAGTCAGCCGACCCCGGATATGACTGGATTTTCTCTAAAAATATTGCGGGTTTAGTCACTATGTATGGTGGCGCTAATTCTCATATGGCTATTCGAGCCAATGAATTGGGGATTCCAGCCGTTATTGGTGCAGGTGAAGCATTTTATCAACAGTGGCAAGAATATAATGTAGTTTCCATGGATTGTGCTGCGCAGAAGGTAACTAAAATTCGATGAAAAAAATACTGGTGTCTATGCGTGAATCAACAGGTACTCATCAAGAAAGATGGGATGCCATCGATATGTGCTGGGCGCAGTTTTTAACAGAATGCCAATTGTTGCCGATATATGTGCCGAACAATCTCGCTTGCCTAGAACAATTGTTAGACGAAGTTGATATTGATGGAATTTTGCTGACGGGTAGTGGCGAAGTGCCAAAAGCAATTCAAGATTTTGGTCACCGAGATAAAGTAGAAAGGCGCTTAATTGAATATGCGCTAGCGCACAGCATTCCAATTAGAGGTGTATGTAGAGGTATGCAGCATTTAGCACAGTTTTTTGGTGCAACCTTGACTCCGTGTACTGGTCAGGTATCTAAAAAGCAAACGGTCTTGTATGAAGGGCAACACAGAGAAGTCAACAGCTACCACAACTTTACCTTAATAGACTTACCTGAATGTTTCCAAATAAATGGCACGGATACTACCCAAACCATTATTAAAGGGATAAAGCATAAAGAAGACAATGTTGCTGGTATTATGTGGCACCCTGAACGATTAACGCCTTTTTCAGAACAAGATAAACAATTATTTCAAAGGTGGTTTTTATGACGCAGATAGTAGTACTCGCTGCGGGACAAGGCACTCGATTACGACCGTATTCTGAGAATTTGCCAAAAACCTTGGTACCTTTAAATGGTACGCCCATGTTTGACCTGCAGTTGGCGGTGTTCAAACAATTAAATATTACTGATATTACTGTCGTAAAAGGTTATCAAGGCCAATGCTTTGATCAGTATGCAGTAAAACAGGTTGTTAATGACGAGTTCGCATCAAGCAACATGGTGTATAGCCTCATGTGTGCTATGGATAGTGTTGATGAGAATCAAGATTTAGTGGTCTCATATGGTGATATAGTATATCAGCCTGAGGTATTACATGGGTTAATTCAGGCCCAAGGCGAGGTTGTCGTAGCAGCAGATCTTGATTGGCATGACTTATGGAGTCTACGTATGCCAGACCCGCTCAGTGACGCAGAGACGTTTGAATTTGACGAACAACATAACGTGTTGTCTCTTGGGCAAAAACCGGAAAAATTAGCACAAATCCAAGCACAATATATTGGCTTGGTAAAATTTGACAAAACTATCGTTAAATCGTTAAAAGGCTTATATCAAGAATATACGAAGTGCCTTTCGGAACATCGAGCCAAGAACCTTTATTTTACTGACTTTATCCAAGCCATGATAAAAGATGGTAAAGAGGTAAAAAGCTATTTAATTCAACGAGGTTGGCTAGAAACAGACTCGGTAGACGATTTAGAAATTTATCAAACATTATTGAAACAAGAACAATATCAAACACTTGGGTTTAATCCTGAGTTTTTGACGTAACCAAACAGGCTTTTTCATGAATATTTTAGTAACAGGCGCTTGTGGCTATAAAGGCACGGTATTGGTGCCAAAACTGCTAGCAGCGGGTCATCAAGTTACCGCATTAGACATCATGTGGTTTGGTAATCACTTACCTGAGCACCCTAATTTAACCGTCATTGAGCATGATGTTAGGGATGTAGACGGTATTGATTTAACGGCAATAGAAGCAATAATTCATTTGGCTTCAGTTGCAAATGACCCGTGTGGTGACTTAGATCCAAAACTTACTTGGGAAATTAGTTGTTTAGCTACCATGCAACTTGCTGATAAAGCAGCTAAATCTGATGTAAAACAGTTTATATATGCCTCTTCTGGCAGTGTTTATGGCGTAAAAGAAGAGCCGGAAGTGACGGAAGATTTGCCATTAACCCCGATTTCAGAATACAACAAAACTAAAATGGTCGCCGAACGTGTTTTGCTAAGCTACGCCGACAAAATGGCTGTGCAAATTGTTAGGCCAGCAACAGTATGTGGTTTATCTGACCGTATGCGCTTAGATGTTTCGGTAAATTTACTGACCATGGCGGCGCTTAAAAATCAGAAAATTACCGTGTTTGGTGGTAAACAAGCGCGCCCAAATATCCATATGCAGGATATTACGGATTTATACGTGTATATGCTTGATAATCCGGAAAAAACACAAGGTATTTTTAATGCGGGCTTTGAAAACATTACCATTATGGACATTGCTGAACGAGTAAAAGCCAAAATGGACAGCATGGGATTAGCCTGTGATATCGAAGTCACTCCGTCGAATGACCCTAGGTCATATCGCGTTAATTCAGACAAATTATTGGCAACAGGCTTTACGCCCAAATATACGGTAGCAGATGCTATCAACGAAATTATCGATGCATACCAAGCTGGCAACTTAGAAGCAAAAGACGAATTTCATAATTTGAAGTGGATGCAACAAACGGTTTTTGCTAAGCAACAGGCGTAGCTAAGGATAAAGTAGACAGCATGACTAACAAAGTATTCGTCATTGGCAGCAATTCATTTTCAGGTGCTAGTTTTTGTAAGTATTTACTTGAAAGTGGCTATCAAGTGGTCGCTATTAGCCGCTCGCAAGAGCCAGTTGAAGCACTTTTGCCGTACGCTTGGCTAGATAGCAAGCAGCTCACATTTTATCAGATGGATTTAAATAACCATTTGCCTGAAATAGAAAATTTACTTGATAAAGAAAAGCCCAAATATGTTTATAACTTTGCTGCACAAAGTATGGTAGGGCAAAGTTGGCAATATCCAGAGCACTGGTTTCAAACCAATGCCGTTGCCACCATTAAGTTTCATAATATTTTACGCAGTAAAGACTGGTTAGAACGATATATTCATATTTCAACGCCTGAAGTTTACGGTAGCTGTAGTGGCTATGTTCAAGAAAACAAACACTATGCGCCGAGTACGCCTTATGCGGTTTCAAGGGCGGCAGCAGATATGAGTTTGCATACCTTTTATGACAGTTACCAATTTCCAGTAGTGTTCACTCGTGCAGCCAATGTTTATGGGGCTGGCCAGCAACTCTATCGCATTATACCTCGTGCAATTTTATCGATATTAACAGGCAAGCAAATGCAGCTGCATGGCGGTGGTTATTCTGAGCGCTCTTTTATTCACATAGATGATGTTTCTGAGGCAACGTTAAAAATCGGTGAGCAAGGCAATAATGGTGATATTTACCATATTGCTACTGAAAGCACGATTAGCATTCGCCAGTTAGTGAGTATCATTTGTTCGCAAATGCAGTATGAATTTTCTGAACTTTGCCAAGACAGTGAAGACAGGTTAGGTAAAGATGCCGCTTATTTACTTGATTCGAGTAAGCTGAGAAGCGAATTAGATTGGCAAGATAAAATTAGCTTAGAGCAAGGATTATCGTCAACGATTGAGTGGTTAACTCAGAACATTAACGTATTAAAACAACAGCCGAGTGAATATATTCACAAGCCTTAATTAGTGTCACTTATGCTATATAAACGGTTGAAAAGTATGTGGAGAAGCCTGTGGGCATCGAAATAGATCTATTAAAAAATTACCCTAAATCTAAGCGCGATACTAAAGGGCGCGCGAGAGTTATTACTGAAGAAGATAAAGCCATTGCCCGTCAGTATGGAAAAGAGTTTTTCGACGGCGATCGAACTTATGGTTATGGTGGCTTTTCTTATAACCCTAGATTCTGGCAACCGGTTGTGCCTGATCTTCAACAATATTTTGACTTAACTAGCGAAACTCGCTTGTTAGATGTTGGCTGCGCTAAAGGCTTTATGCTTCACGACTTAGCTGAGTTGATTCCTGGCATTCAGGTTCAAGGTGTCGATATTTCCGAATATGCAATAGCACATGGCATTAAGTCTATGAAAGACAAAATGTCTGTTGCCAATGCTAAAGAGCTACCTTTTGAAGACAATAGTTTTGACGTTGTCATGTCAATCAACACGGTGCATAACTTGGATGAGAAAGAGTGCGCAAAAGCCTTACAAGAAATTGAGCGCGTGAGCCGAGGAAAATCTTTTATTACCGTAGATGCCTATCGTGATGATGAAGAAAAAGAGCGGATGCTTGAATGGGCATTAACGGCAAAAACGATTATGCATGTTGATGATTGGCAAACTTTTTTCAAAGACATAGGGTATAACGGCGATTTTTATTGGTTTATTCCTTAATGAGCCTGTGAGATTCATTCACTAAGCACTATGATTGAAAAAAGACAGCACATATATATTTACTACCTCGGCCAATTTAGCGTGGCTATTGGCAAGGTAGTGGAAGCTATTACTGGCGAAAAAATCACGGGATTTTTGTCGCTTGATAACAGTGACGCTGTGTTGCCAGTCGATTACGAATTGCTGACTAACGCGCAAGCATTGCATTCAAATCACTTAGTCATCGTGCCGAGCGATTACCATTTTCAAGAAATCACGGATAAGCTCACTAAGGCAAACTCCAGTATTAACTTTTGCCATTACGCTGAAAGTATTATCGCGTTACGCCAGATAAGTGACGCAGGGCAAGGTATTAAACAATACTTATCTGAAAAACAAAAAAATGTTGCCGTGCTTATTCCCACACATAAGGTGTATCAAAAGCACTATCAAGACTTACCGCAAGCGCTGGCCAGTGCTGACGTTAATGTCGTTATTTATACGCTAGATAAATCGAGCTTACCTGAATCACTAACCAGTGCTTTTGTCTGTATCCAAGTATGTGATGTTATCAGTGCTTATGGAGATTGGGACTTTTTTGATCTCGTTGTCTCAGATAATTGTATCGCGTCGGCATTTACGCAAAAACTAGAAAATACTAAGTTTGTCTATATGCCCCACGGCTATGTCGGTTTATGTGAGCGCATGTTAGATGCCGATTTTTCGTTAGCACAAACCAAAGCACTGTTAGAAAGTTCTATTGTTCAACCGTTTGATTTGTTGTTATTACCTACAAGGCAAACATTTAACTTTCTGGCGTGCCTATTTGAAAACGAAGCGCTAGAAAACACGAGTATTGCCGTTGCGGCTGGATATAAAAGCTTAGATTTAGCGATTGAAAACTCGACCGCTAACCAAATGGCAGAAAGTCCTGCTACAGCAGGCGCTATCTTGTATTCGCCCGGTGCTTTGCCTCAGGGGAACACGCATCAAGGTATTCCCGTTAGTTTTCCTCATTTTAGCGCTGACATTATTGAAAGTTTGCTCACTTACTTTCCCGATAGAGACGTAATTTTTAGACCACATCCTGCTGCTATATCAAGCCCTGAATTAGCAGCAGAAATTGCCTCGATAAACGCTAAGTTTGAGGGCTTTGATAACTACTCTTACGATGACAAGCCCAGCCATAAAGAAAGCTTTGCACAGAGTGCATGTTTGGTTTCAGACACTTCAACTTCGGCTTATACCTTTGCTTTTTCTCAATTAAAACCTGTTGTGTATTTTTTACCTGAGCAGCATGAGGAATCGAAAGAAATAAGTGAATTGACAGCCATCAACGGGCAGGAGTTTTTGCCGCTTAGGAAGCACATAGGCAAAACTGTTTCGGATGTAAAAGCGTTGGTAAATGAAGTGACAAACCTTTTGGATAATAAGAATATGTATGCGAGCCAACTTTTAGCGTTTAGACAACAAGAGTTTTTTAACGTGGGAAAAGTGACAGAGACCATGTGTGATGTTTTGCTTGCTTATATGAAAAATGATAAAGACTTTATGATTAACCCAATAGGGGATAGCGTAGTATTGGGAGCAGACACTGTGTTTCAAGGCACTGTTGCTTCAAGTCGCCGTTCGATTGAGAATAAAGCCTAGCGTGGAGAGCAGTTTGTACCCTAAGTTAACGAGAGATTTATTGTTAGAGCCTGAAAGGTATTCCTTTCCCGATGTATCACAGCCAGACTATTTTGAACAATACCTCGCATGCCGCGAACAAGCCATTACTGCATATAGTGAACGTGACTTTACTTCAGGTATTAGCACAATTAGCCCTGCCCATGCTGAAAATATGGCGAGTAGCAGCCTCTATTCAGAAGCCGAAATCACTCATTACGTTAGAGTGTTCGAAATAAACAAACAGTTTTCAAACATAGTTACCGACCAAGATTATGTTGATAATGTTTTACAGTTCATGTTGTTAGCGCGTTCAATTTATTGTTATATGAAAGAGCAGGGCGTAAATTTTCAATGGGTAAGTACCTTATTAAAGTTAGGTGATGTGTTTTGCTCGTTATCAAAAGGTCACCTGCTTTCAGCAGCCGAAAAGTCGCAAATAGCATCTCATTTAGCTGACGAATGTCAGCTACTTAAAAGTATTGCCGCGGGGTTAGAGTATGTCTGAACCACAAGCTAAGTCATTGAATATCAACTTTCTCGGCTCGGTCAATTTGAGAACCTATGTTTATTTACTGACCCTTAAACATTTAAACGTATCGTTAAGTAACATTTATATTCACCTACTCGAAGATGAAACACTTGCTTCACAGTTGATGCAGCAAACAGAATCGCAAATAGAAAAGTATTGGCAAGGTAACGTTAACATTGAAGGGTTTGAGTATGAAACTGATGGTTTTTCGAGTTTTCATACCTTGTGTGAGCACTTCAACGTTAAGTTTATCAGTGCAAAAAATATCAATGCTGCGGTTTCTCAACTATCACTTACAACAAGTGATTGGGTTATCTTCTCTGCAAAGGGAATTTTGAGTGAACAATCTGTCGAGAAAATGACATTTATTCATTTTCATCCGGGAAAGCTTCCTGAATATCGAGGAAGTACGACTTTGTATTACACCATGCTAGCGAAACAACCGTTGACGGTTACTGGTTTTAAAATGGCTAAGGGAATTGATACCGGTGATATATTGATATCTAACACATTTCCTTTACCTAATTTAGGCACTTTAGACTTTGACTTCGTTATCGACCCAGGGTTAAGGGCTGTGACAATGGCTAGGTTTTTGCAAGACTTCAGTGATAGCTCAAACAATAGTTATTCACTTACAGAAAATGAAACTGAAACAGAGCGACAAGCATTGCCATTGAACGCTATTGCGCAATCAGAGCAATGTGCGAAAACGTATTATAAAATTCACCCTGTATTACGTCACTTGGTGCAACAGAATATTAAGGCTTTAAGAAAGTAAACTATGACGGATTCTCTAATTTTAGGTCTACATTTTGGTCATGATGCTGCAGCATCTATCATTAAAAACGGTGAAGTTATTGCTTATGTCATGCGAGAGCGTATTGCCAGAATTAAGCATGCTTTAGGCCTAGATAAACAAACCATTGATGCGGTATTACAGCAAGCCAATGTTTCATTGTCTGATATTAGTTTTATTGCCATTTCATCGACTCAGCGTAAAGAACTTATCTTTACAGAGCACGAGTTGTTCAAAGTCTCGCTAGAGAAACATGAAAATCATCGAGGCGAAAGTAGCTTAAGCGAAAGCTTTAAACCGGAACTGAATCGCGATTTAAACGACTATTTATTAAAACCTGAATACAGAAAAAGCCAAGCCTATGAAATATATAGTTTGTTTTACCCTGAAGTTGAGCAAACACCTGATGCCGTCGCCAACGCTAGCGGTTGGATGGACAGATACATTGATTCGCCATTATGGAGCGAAGAAAAAGGCCTAGAGGATATTGCAGGGGCTGACTTGAGTGCTTTTATCAAAACAGATGAATACCGACACGGTTTTCATTACCCTGTTACCGTTGAATTGATGGGACATACTATCGCTGGGTATTTTATACACCACCATATGTGTCATGCGGCTTGTAGTTACTATACTTCATCATTCGATTCTGCGGCGATACTCACTCACGATGGTCATTCTCGCCCTGCCACCTATAACGTTGGCATGTTTTACTATGGACAAGGTCACAAGATATATCCGTTAATGCCTCATCATTTATTTTTGGGCGCATTGTATGACCATGTAGGTATTCAACTTAACCTTGGTCATATAGGTCCAGCAGGTAAACTAATGGGCTTATCCTCTTGGGGTAATAACTGTTTTTCTCTCGATGGTTTTGTTGGAAATTGGTATGACTTTATGCGTCAGCATAACACCGAAGAATACCGAGAATTATGGTTTAAGCATTGTATCGAACAAGCTAAAGCTCAAGGCTATGACTTATCGCCGCTAGGTGATAAAACACAGATGACCGCACCAATTAATGTAGATATTGCTTATTCAACCCAAAAGCTATTCGAGCAAATTTATTTAAAAGCAGTTAACAGCATATATCTAGGGCTTGAAAATAGCGGTATTTCAGAAAGTAACTTGTGTTTGTCGGGCGGAACGGCGTTGAACTGCCCATCCAATAGTGTTGTGTGGCAGGAAAGTGCATTCACCAATCTTTCTATTGAGCCTTGCTGTGATGATAGCGGTGTTGCCATTGGGGCAGCGTTAGCGCTTTATCACAATGTATTAGATAATCCACGAACGTTAGCAACCAATGGTGATGGGCTAAATCCTTATTTAGGCCAAAATTACGATCATCTAGATTTAAAACAAGAGTTACAAGCACTTGATGGACTAACGGCAGAAAAACTAGGTAATAGCGCAGAAGAAGCGGCTCCATTTGCGGCAAAAGAACTTAGTGAGAACAAAGTCGTCGGCTGGTATGAAGGGCAAAGTGAAGCTGGCCCAAGAGCACTAGGTCACAGGTCGATATTGGCTAATCCTAAAATAGCTAGCAACTGGCAACATGTTAACGGTATTAAAAAGCGAGAGCTTTGGCGACCATTTGCGCCTGTTGTTTTAGAAGAAGAGTCAGCGCATTATTTTACTGACGTGCCAACGCCATCTCCTTATATGCTGTTTAATGCTCAAGTCGACAGTGACGTTATTCCAGCAGTAACTCATGTTGACGGCTCTGCGAGAATTCAAACGGCTGGCCAAGCATGTGGCGGCTATTATCAGGTATTAAAGGCATTCAAATCTTTAACTGGGGTTAGTGTGTTGATGAACACGTCGTTAAATGGCCCTGGTGAACCTATTGTCGAATCCCCAAAAGATGCGCTTAATTTTTTCCTTAATGCAGATTTAGATGTTCTGTATATCGATGGCTGGCGAGTAACGAAAAATGCTTAAAAAACTTGCTTTAACGATAAGTAAATTACTAGCCGACAAAAAAGGTGACCATGCTGGGTTTTGGCAGTTGGTTCACTTTTATTTCAAAGGTTTACCGGGCGGAGGAAGAAGGGAACAGCTGGCTACTGTGATAGAAGCTCACATAAACGAAGACAACACAAGCCACGGTCCACAAGATAAAGCACTTCAAGGACAAGGTCTAGGCAGTCAAGTCGTAAACAATGATGCCTTGATTGGTATTTGGAATTACGCATCTAGGCCATATTCGCTAGGTGATAGCTTAAACTTTTGTATGGAACTTGCCATTGAAGCGATTAAGCAAGGTAAGAGTGCTGTCGACCTCTACATTATTGTTGATCCTAATTACCCTGCTCCTCGAAATCAGGGTCACATTAATAGTGTCAATTATGAAAAGCACCTGCTTGAAATGCTGCCAGCTTTTAATATGTGCCCACTGATCAGAGATATCACCATTGTAAGAAACCGAAAAGGCTTCGAACAGCAGTTGATGGCACTGACAGCCCAAGGTATTGAAACGTATCCTAGTTTAAGTGAATACTTTGAAGAGTTAGACAATGTTAAACCCTATGCCAGCTATTTCAGAATCTTTAATGAATTTTTTGCTGAAAACGATTATCTACCACATTTTAGTGCAACTAAAGGGGCTAGTGTATTAAAGAGTTACGTTGAGTTTGGATTTAAAGAAGATAGCGTTTTTGTCACCGTGCACATGCGTCAGCGCCAAGCAGATAACCAAGGTAGCTGTAATGAGGCCATCCATAGAGATGCCGACCAAGATATTTGGCTTTCCTTTATCGAAGAGGCTCAGCATAAATACCCTCAAGTGGTCTTTGTCATTATTGGTCGATTTTACGAATTTCCCAAAAAACTCTTTCAACTAAGAAATACTCTGATTTTAAAGTCCTACGGTTTAGGAATTGCTGAAGAGTTAAATGCGATTATTGATGCCGATTTATTTATGGGAAGTAACAGTGGCCCAGCAACTATCGCATTTTTTAGTAATACGCCTTACTTCGTTTATCAGGATGAAAAAAGTGCTTCTGTTACTGCTAATTTAGGTGGGGTCGAAGTAGGAGATAAAGGGTTAAAATTCGCCAAAGCGGATCAAGTATTCAAATGGTCACTGCCAAGCGTCAACGAATTACTAGAAGATTTGGAAACTTTTTTACTTTCAAAAAATAAGTAACTAAATGACCCGTTCAGATAGGTCTAGATTAAGAACCTAGACCGACAGCTATACTAACTATAGGGGTCTACCAAATGTTTTGGCGTCAATTCGTCGATTAATGGATCAAATTTAGAGGCAAACTGCTCTTGCCACAACTTTCTTTGCTTCATCGCTCTGATATTTGATTTCGCCAAAGGGTCTAAATGAAAGCTAATTCTATCTTCCGGTAAATTTAAAAAGCTCTCTACTTCTCGATTGACGACTTCAGGGTTTTCCTTCCATTCTTCAAATTTTAATATGTAGACTGGAACAGTCATATATTTTTCTATACATTGCTGCCAATTATCTAGCCAATCAATTAACTGAACATAGGTAACTTCCAAAAATACTCGAAGGGCTTCAAATGGAGGCAGTTGATAAAAGTTTTTAGGTATTCCTGCCAACTCGATAATTAGTTCCGTGTTAGCGTTACATGGCTGGTTCAATTTTTCATAATGTTCGTACCACATTGCGATTATCGAATCTTTGGGTCGGCGCACCGAGAAAATAAACCGATCTGCAAAGTGATTAATAATATCAATGTTAGTCTTACTCGGTAAAAAGTGGTCGCAAGTAAACCCTCCAGTTTCTTGAATTTTTATAAGCTCATGAGGTGAAATATTAAACTCATAAGGGTTAAAATTTAAAACCGAACGAGTGTTAGTCTGTGAGTGAATTAGACCTTCTTGAAACACGGTTAATAGCCAACGTGAAGCCGATCGGTGCATTGAATTACAAATTAACAATTGTGAAGAAGGCATTAGGTCTTCAACTAAAAATACTTGGTCTTTAAGAGGGAAATATATGAATATTTTTTCCGCAGGAAAGCCTTTGTCACAAAGCTGTTGAAACATTGCCTTATAACTTGAAAATGAGCAAATAATAACATGGTCAAGTTGCTGAAGAATGTCATCGGTTGGTAACTGAATGGAAACATCATCAGCGACATTTTTACCTGTATTAAAATAAAAGTTATCGAGTATGTATCTAGGTTTCGGACGCTGAGACTTCAGGTACTGTTGACTTATATCGTTGTTGCCAAATAAAGCGAACATAGCTTTACTGTCTCCATAATTTACTATGAATAATTGAGTAATTATTTGGTGCTAACTCTTTTTGGTCGCTGTCCACGCTCGAGTTAGATAATGTGCGATTATCTCTTCGTCTTCAGCAAAGAAATTTTCTAAAAACGCGATGAAAGCAGAAAACTTCTCAGGGCCTAGTTGAGCTTGTAGATCGTTAACAGACAGCCATGCACCAATATAGCGTTGTTTTGACATAACAATTGTGTGTTGTTTTTCTATAAAGTTGACGTCACTAAAATAAGGGCATTGCTTTAACATCACTGTTAGGTTGTCAGTGATTCCTGAACGGCCAGAAGACACTCGTTTTACGTCTGGTTTTAGCTCATTAAGCTTATCTTCTACGGTAACTAATTTAGGAGACTCTTTTATTAGCCTAGGATTCCAAAGTGCAGTAAATTTCCCACCTGTGTCTAAGATGCGGTGAAACTCCTTGGTTGCTGTTTCAAAATCAGCCCAATGAAAAGAAGACGCCATAGTTACCCAATCTAATGAGCCATCAGCTAACCCTGTTTGCTCAGCACTTCCGGCTAGCCATCGAACATTAGTGTTAATTGAGTCTTGTATACCTCGTTCACGCATATCTGTATTTGGTTCAACGGCTGTCACTAATGCGTTAGAGCTGGAAGCTAACATCCGTGACCAGATACCTGTTCCTGCTCCGATATCAGCGATTCGAAGTGTTTCTTTAGGTTTGTTGAAACTGGCAAGAATTTGTTCTAATACCTCTTCGCTGTAATTCGGGCGGTATTTACTATAATTGTCGGCCAAGCCTGTAAATTCACCTTGTTTAATCGCCAAAGTCATAAAAATAACACCTATTCTATTTGAATTTCGCAAACCATATGTTGGTAATATAAGGTACTTCTATTTCTTCGTATGAAGATAAAAGCGTATCGATTTTCTCTATAATTGAAGCAAATTTATCGCCTGCTTGACGTTGCAGAGTACCATGAGAACGCCAGGCGTCAACATAGCTTTCAATCGATGTTTTATGCTGTGTATTTCCGTCCATTTTTTCAACGAATTCAAACATATTAGAGTCGTTCAAAATTGCTGTTTGATCTGCGCGTCTATCGCCGTAGTTGTATTCTGGGATGTAAGAAGAAATTAGTTGCTCGACTTTACTTTGAGTAGGGTCATCAAGATCTCTATGATTCCACATACAAACAAAGTGCCCACCAGATTTAGAAATTCTATCGGCTTCAGTTAATGCTAATGCTTTATCAACTACATTAAATGAAGAGCCAAAAAAAACAGCACTAACGGAGCCTTGAGCTATTCCCGTATCTTCTGCTGTTCCTTTTAACCATTTTACGTTTTTATCCTTAGTGTTTTCGATTCCTATTACTCTCATATTGTCACAAGGCTCAACTGAAATTACTTGTAAGCCATGATTCAACAATTCTTTGGTAAGTTTGCCTGTTCCAGCACCAATATCAGCAACGACATCTCCCTTTTGTAAATTAAGGTCTTTTAATAGCTTTGTTATTGTCTCACTCGCGTAATCAGCTCTTTTGTCGTAACTCGCAGCAAGTTCTGAGTAGTCCCAGGTAACGTAAGGTAAATTCATAATTGTTCCTTTATTGGTAACTAATGGCATCAATTTCAATGCGATCTAGAGGAATGTTTAAGTTAATCATTAAGTTAATAATTTCAGCATAGTAACTAGAGGCAATTATTATTTTTAGCTCGGGCGAATTGTACACGGAGCTTAACTCCGCAATGGCGTAAACCGGTTTATCTTCGATTTTTTTGATTTTTGGCTTATCACTTTCAATGAACCCCATGAAAGAAGATAGCTCCTTTTCTGTTAGTGCCTTTAGTACACTTTTCCCTGCAACGCCTGTGCCGTAAATATAGAGGGAGGTCATATCACTTTAACCCCTGAGTGTAATGTGCCGCTCGTTGCAAAAGCATAATTAAGCTGCTGATTAAATAGATTATTTCTTAACTCATTTATTTGTTTTGCCAAATTAGTGGAGTTTGTCCCTATGTCTTTGTTTTTTAGTAATATTTCAGCGGCAATTTCTTCAAATTTATAGGGTTCTAATATTTGCTCTTTTGTAAAGTGACGCTGGGCATTAGATTCACTATTGAAGTCGTAGTCCCACTCTGTAATTAAGTTTTTTACTAGGTACTCCAACCGGCTTTTATCATAGTCAGATAGAATGTCCGTATGCTTTTTACTCGTTACTATGTTGTTGAAACCTGAAATATTCTGTCTGTTTGCGACGTTATGCCATTGTAGTCCTGAAAATGAGCTTGAGCCAAGTGCTTGGTTATATTTAATGCCTAGCCAAGAGCATACTCGGGTAAGTGTTTCCTGGGGCTTGCTGTGAATGTCCTCCAACTTTACTAGCCTATAGCCTTCAGGGTAAAAGCGAATATGTGGCTTAGCAAACGTTAGCATGCCACCAAATCCTTTACCCAAAATATTACTATTGAAAGAGTGTTCGTCGAAATGAGAGGCAATAATTGAAGCAAAAGCTTGAATCGGATTTCTAATAATTTGTAAAAATTTTACTTCAGGAAACAGTGATTTAAATTTAAGTTGGGCAGACAGTGAACAACTATGATGTTGGTAAGCGATATATAGTGGTTTGTCACTAACAACGAGCTTTAATGTTTTATACCAAGCGGCATGTAGCGCGATAAAAAATCGTTTTAAAGATGGTTGGTTTTGGTCTAATTCGCTTAAATAGAATAGTAAATTTTTTTTGAGGCTGTCCAAATTTACTTTTAATACCTGTTTTTTATCTGCTCCCATGTTGGCTAAACCGGTCGAACCAACAAAATTCTCATTGGCGAAAGGGGTGGTTCCTGAACAAGAGGGGTCTGCAATACCACTGTAGTCGTGAATAAATGTGTCGACTAGCTTTTGGTCTGTATTTTCGTTACCTAGCGATTCTTGCCAATAACGAAAAAAAGCGATCAGAAAAGGCGGGATTGTAAGTAAATCAGGATGGCCATCAAGTAAGCTTGAAAGGAAAAACGAACCACTTCTGTTGTACTGATAAATCGAAATTAAGTTGATATTGTTTAATGCAGAGATGTTCAAGCAGACAGCTCCGTATGCAAATCTTTCATCAAAATATGGCCAATGATAAGTTGCATATCCTCAGATATTTGCATATCGTCAAGGTTACAATGAATGGCAATATCCACCATACTTTTTAGTTTTCCACCGTCGTACCCTAAAATACCGCACGTGGTCATATTAAGTGATTTAGCTGTGTTTACGGCCTCAACGATATTTCCTGAATTACCGCTACCGGATAGTACTATTAACAAGTCACCTTCTTTGGCTTTGTTTACCAGTTGTTTAGAAAATATATTTTGATAACCCGTATCGTTAGCTAAACAGGTAGTAACAGCTTCATTTGCCGCGAGAGACTCAACGTTAAAAGCTCTGCCGTTAGGGTTAACACCGTAAGACAAATCATTTGCGATATGAGCGGCATTGGCAGCACTGCCCCCGTTACCACAGATAAAGACTTGTCGTTTATTTTGCCAAACAGTTAGCAACGACTTAAACAACCTATCAATGGCATCAGTATCTAAATCATTAATCGTGGCGATCAATTGCGTTTTATATGTGTTAGCACAACTTGATGTCATGTGTTTACCTGTAGGTTTTTGCAATAAGTCATATTTTTGACGAACGATGTATTTTTGAGTCTAAAAGTAACTACTAAGCGAAATGCTTGCCAAAAATAAAATTGCTGACAAGCCAGTTATCTCGCTAAAAATATGATTTAATGTTTTTATAATAAGAAAATGCACTGTTCGGCATATTACTTGAATGCTTTGAACAATCTCAAGAATTAATGTGAAGTTTATGACGCATATCGAAAATTTATACCGTCAATTAAAATTAATTCGCCAGTTAGAGCTTAAAACGGCGGAAATATATCCTAGTGACAAAATCAAGAGCCCGATTCATTTATCGCTAGGGCAAGAGTTTGTCAGCGTTGCTTTTTGTCAGGCACTTCAAGAAAAAGACTATGTTGCTGCAACTTATCGAGGTCATGCTGCTTACCTAGCTAAAGGTGGTAGTCCGGAGAAGCTCATTGCTGAAATGTATGGTAAAGAAACTGGCTGCGCGAAAGGTCGCGGTGGCTCTATGCATCTTATTGGTAATGAAGTAAATGTTATTGGTACCTCTGCTGTGGTTGGTACAGGCGTTCCTGTTGCCACGGGTTATGCCTTAAGCCAAAAATATCAAAAGACTAATCAAGTCGTTCTTTGCTTTCTTGGCGATGGAGCAACAGAAGAAGGTTGCTTTTATGAAAGTTTAAACTTTGCCGGGCTGCATAAACTTCCCATTGTTTTTGTTGTAGAAAATAATGGTCTTGCCATACATGAACCCATTCACAAACGTTGGGCTGATCCTAATCTACTTAATCGAGTTGCGGGCTTTGGCTTGAATGTGCAGCGCCATGGTGATGGTGATATCGAGTCATTGCATCAATTAGCTGAGCAAACAATTGCAAGTGTGCGCAATGGCGAAGGCCCTACATTAATTGAAGTTGATTGCTATCGCTGGTATCAACATGTTGGTCCAAATACAGATTTTGAACAAGGTTATCGCGAAGAAACACAAGCTCAAAAATGGTTTGATTCAGATCCGTTAAATGTTTTAGCGGCAAAAATTTCACCTGAGACCAAGCAACACATTGATAGCGAAGTTGAGCAGCAAGTTGTCGCGGCATTTACCTTTGCTGAAAACAGCGATTTTCCGAGTGTCGACGAACTACATGGCTATGTTCTATGTGAGAATGTCGAAAGCATTGAGCCAGTGCAAGCGGATACCTCGAACTCTGCGACAACACTGACCTACGCACAAGCACTATGGCAAGGGCAACGCCAAGCACTAATTAATGACCCATTGGCTTTCATGATGGGTTTAGACATAGATGATCATTTAGGTATTCAAGGGACAACCAAAGGGCTGGTGGAAGAGTTTGGGGCTCATCGCGTATTTACAACGCCACTTTCTGAAGATGCAATGACAGGTGTCGCCATCGGTGCGGCAATGTCTGGATTAAAGCCTATCCACATTCATATTCGCATGGATTTTCTGTTGTTGTGTATGAATCAGCTAGTCAATATCGCGGCAAAAGCTCACTACATGTATGGCGGTGAAGCACAAGTACCACTAATTGTACGCTGCATTATTGGTAAGTCTTGGGGGCAGGGGGCACAGCACTCGCAAGCTCTTCACAGTTTGTTTATGCACATCCCTGGTCTAAAAGTGGTGGCTCCGTCTAATGCTTATGACGCAAAAGGTTTAATGCTAGCGGCGATGCAAGATAACAACCCCGTTATTTTTATGGAGCATCGCTTGTTATTTAATACCGAGGCAGAAGTGCCAGAAGGCAATTATTTAGTAGAGCTCGGCAAAAGCAAAGTCGTGCGTAAAGGCGATGATGTCACCATAGTGGCTATCTCTAACATGGTGCATGAAGCTCTGCGCGCAGCAGAGCTATTGGAGCGAGAAGGTATTTCAGCTTGTGTTATAGACCCTGTTACTTTATCGCCTTTGGATATGAAACCTATTATTGAAAGCGCCCAGCAAACGGGTAGGTTGCTTGTTGCTGATAATGCGTGGCTTAACTGCGGCGCATCGGCTGAAATTATTACGCGTGCGTGCGAAGAAATTCAGGAAAATAGCGATAAAGCATTAAAAGTAAAACGCGTTGGTTTTGCGCAAACTACTTGTCCAACAACGCCGAGTTTGGAAGATGGTTTTTATACTAACCCCATTGATATTGCCAAAGCCGCTATGTCACTTGTGGATAAAGATAAATCGCTAAATTGGCAACCGAATGCCAAAGAAGCACAGTTGGTGTACCAAATGACCTTTAAAGGGCCATTTTAATGGATGCGATTGTCGTTAATCCCGGAGGGCGAGAACGAATTTACCAAGATTTAGGTAAAGAGCTAACCGCCATCGAACCGCCTATGTGGGCTCGTTTAATTACTGGGTATCTGCTTGATAGAAAATGGCAAATAGACATCTTAGATACAGAAGCATTGAATATGACAGCTGTTAATGCAGTTGCACATATTAGAGAACAAGCTCCTACCTTAGTTATTATCGTGGCTTTTGGTCATCAACCTTCTGCGTCTACGCAAACCATGATGGCGGCACGAGAGCTAGCACAAGCATTAAAAAACAGTGATTGCCAGTCTAAAGTGTTAATTGTGGGCGGGCATGTCGCTGCGCTTCCCGAAAGAACCTTGTTAGAAGAGCCTGTTGATTATATTTGCCAAGGTGAAGGCCCTGAAACTTGCCATCAATTACTTACCGCTTTAATTGATAATAAACCATTACATACTGTGGCGGGGCTGGGCTGGCAAGACGATTTAGGTAAAGTGCACCTAAATGACAATCCGCCGTTAATTTTAGATATAGATAAAGAGTTACATGGCAACGTTTGGCACTTACTGCCAATGGAAAACTACCGTGCACACAATTGGCATTGTTTTGGTGATATGCAATCACGTATGCCTTATGCTTCTATTTACACTACGCTAGGGTGTCCCTACAAATGTGTGTTTTGTTGTATCAACGCGCCTTTTCATGAGCAAAATTATCGGTGCCGCAGCCCAGAGGCAGTGGTGGCTGAGATTGATCACTTATTTCATCAATATAATGTCAAAACATTTAAAATTGTTGATGAAATGTTTGTATTGAAGAAAAATCATTACTTAAAAATTTGTCAGTTACTTGCCGATAAACCTTATGCTAGTGAGCTTAACATTTGGGCTTATGCCAGAGTTGATACCGTTAGAAAAAAACAGCTTGAATTAATGCGAAGTGCAGGTATTAAATGGCTCGCGCTAGGCATTGAATCTGCAGACGATAGCGTGCGAGACGGCGCGAAAAAGTCACTTAAACAACAAGCCATTATAGATATTGTACGTGATATCCAATCGGCAGATATAAACGTTATTGGTAACTTTATCTTTGGCCTACCGAAAGATTCACAATCGAGTATGCAGGCGACTTTAGACCTAGCATTAGAGCTTAACTGTGAATTTGCCAACTTCTATTCTGCTATGGCTTACCCTGGTTCTCCGCTTTATCAACACGCGTTAACTGCCGAGCAGCAATTACCAGAAGATTGGGATGGCTACTCTCAGCATAGTTACCATTGCTTACCACTATCGACAGAACACTTAACCTCTGCACAGGTTCTCGCTTTTAGAGATGAAGCTTTTCATCTTTACTTCGAAAATGAACATTACCTTTCGTACCTAGAGAAGCGTTTTGATAAAGAAACTCGTTTGCATGTAGAGGATATGAGTAAGGCCAGATTAAAACGTCATATTGTCGAGCTAGCTGATGGAGAAGGCTCATGATCAAAACGCCTGTGATAGTTTTAGCTGGCGGATTAGGCACTAGATTACGTGCTAGCGTACCTGACTTACCTAAAGTCTTAGCGCCTATTGCCGACAAACCTTTTATAGAAGTTTTGCTTGTTTGGTTGGAAAAACAAGGTGTTGAGCAGGTTGTTTTTTCCTTGGGCTACCAAGCAGAGTTAGTGATTAAGCATTTAAGTGAGATTTCTAACAACTATGCGCTGAAGATTGATTTTGTCGTTGAGCCTAAGCCGATAGGAACACTAGGTGGCGTCAGTTTAGCCTTAACAAGGTTTAACCTAACCGAGGCAATCGTTGTAAATGGCGATACGTGGGTTGACGTTGACCTGGTAAATTTTGAACAGGCCAGCAAACAAGAAGACATTGGCTTAGTGTCTCATCAGGTGGCAGATGTTTCTCGATATGGGGCATTGGAGTTAAACCAACATGGCTACGTGCAACGCTTTTGCGAAAAGCCGAGTGTTGACAGCTTTCAAGAGAGTTTCAAAGAAAATAGCACGGGTATTATTAACGCTGGTGTTTATTACTTTAGCCAAGACGCAGTTGCTACTGTTAAGTCTCTTGAACACGGTAGTTTGGAGGAAAGGGTTCTCGCTAGTGGTTTGCTTAAAATAAAGTCTTTTCCTTCTTCTGGCAGAGGCTTTATTGATATAGGTACAGCTGACAGTTACGCACTAGCACCCGAAGTTTTGAAAGAGTATTTATTATGATTATTTCTCGCACGCCATTTCGCGTGTCGTTGTTCGGCGGTGGTACTGACTACCCCGGTTGGTATCAAGAGCATGGTGGTGCGGTAATTGGAACCGCCATTAATAAATACTGCTATATAACGGTGCGAAATCTACCGCCTTTTTTTGAGCACAAACATCGCATTGTCTATTCAAAGGTAGAGCTGCCTAACGAGCTTAGTGAGATTGAACACCCTTCAGTTCGGGCTGTTTTAAGCGAAATGGCACAAGAGACAGGCGTAGAAGTTCAACATCAAGCTGACTTACCTGCGCGTTCAGGGTTGGGTTCTAGCTCATCATTTACCGTTGGCTTACTGAATGCTGTTAAAGCGCTCCGCGGTCAAACATGCTCACCCGATTGGCTCACCCACGAGGCTATTCGCATTGAACAACAGGTAATTCGTGAAAACGTAGGCTCGCAAGATCAATGTTGGGCAGCTCATGGTGGCACTAACTTCATTGAGTTTACGCCTCAGGGAAAAATACATGTCACACCGTTAATGTTGTCTAAAGACACCAGAGAATATCTCGATAGCCATATGATGCTTTTCTTCACCGGATTAAGCCGTATTGCTAGCAATATTGCTGGTAAGAAAATAGCGAACCTTGCGGAAAAACATCATCAATTAGAGGTGATGCAGCGCATGGCTTACCAAGCCAAAGATATTTTGCAAAGCCAGCATGTTGATATGAAAGATCTTGGCGATATGTTGCAGGAAGCATGGCTGTTGAAAAAGCAATTGGCCGATAATGTGACTACGCCTGAAGTAGACGATATTTACCAACAAGCGATGCAAGCTGGCGCTTATGGTGGAAAGTTGTTAGGTGCTGGCGGTGGTGGCTTTTTAATGTTTTTAGCACCCCCTGAAAAGCACAAAGCCATCAAAGATAAGTTGAGTCACTTAATTCATGTTGATGTAAAAATTGATGCCTGTGGCTCGAAAATTGTGATGTATGAACCTAACGGTTTTTAATGAGTTTCAATTAATTATTGTGGACTGCCAAAGAAATGACGGGTATCCGTCAAAATTTTGTTGAATTAAATTTTACTCTCGTTAGAATCGTAATCAGATAAATATAAGCCATGGGTTTATCAAAGAATTATGCATGATCATAAACATATTCTTGTAGTTGATAATAATAATGAACGCCAGCAACAGATAGCCACTGTATTGTCATTTATTGGCGAGCACTATCAGTTGTGCAGCTCAAATGAGCTAGGTGATCAAGCGGCAGTTGAGTCGCCATTATTAACGATCGTGCTATGTGGTGAGCTTGAAGAAAAGCTTATCGACTTTGTTAAAAAGAACCCTGCTTGTCCCTTCTTATTACACGACGTTGTTGATGCCAGTGCATTAGACCATTGCGCCAATGTTATTGGTGAGCTAACTACACCACTAAATTATGCACAGTTAACTGAAATGGTGCATCACTGCCACCAGTATCAGAACAAGCTGCCGCACGGTAAAGCACGTGGTCAAGGTAACAAAGCCCTGTTTCGTTCATTGGTAGGTATTAGTGAACCTATGCAGCAAGTGCGCTTTTTGATTGAACAAGTGGCCTCAACTCAAGCCAATGTCCTTATTCTTGGTGAATCCGGTACAGGTAAAGAAGTAGTAGCGCGCAATATTCATGATTTAAGTGCTCGCGCTAAAGCGCCTTTTGTGCCTGTTAACTGTGGTGCGATCCCACCTGATCTTTTAGAAAGTGAGCTTTTTGGTCACGAAAAAGGCGCGTTTACTGGCGCGATTTCAACTCGTAAAGGGCGCTTTGAGCTAGCGGAGGGCGGTACGCTATTTCTAGATGAAATCGGTGATATGCCTCATCCGATGCAGGTAAAGTTGCTTCGCGTTTTACAAGAACGAACGTTTGAGCGTGTTGGTGGTGCGAAAAGCATCAAAGCAGATGTTCGGGTTATTGCCGCGACTCATCAAAACCTTGAAGAGATGATCAAAACTAACGATTTTCGTGAAGATTTGTATTATCGCTTAAATGTATTTCCTATTGAAACGCCGTCATTAAGAGAGCGCCAGGAAGATATTCCACTATTACTTCAAGAGCTGATCTCGCGCTTTGAAGCGGACCAAGGTCAGTCGGTGCGCTTTACTGAACAGGCTATTGCTTCATTACAAGAACACCCGTGGTCAGGCAATGTGCGTGAATTGTCTAACTTGATCGAACGTATGATCATTATGTTTGGCGAGCAAGTTGTAGACGTTGCTGAGTTACCTAAGAAGTATCAACATATTGACGTAGAAGCGTACAGCCCTGAATATCCAGAAGAGCTGCAAGAGCGAGAGGCGATTAATGAGCTTTTCGCAGGCTTTGATTACGAAGAAGACGACGATGACAGCTTCTCTGCGGGTTTTGAAGAAGAAAGCACCGACGATCCAAATGTTCTTCCTGATGAAGGTGTTAACTTAAAAGAATTCTTAGCTGATCTTGAAGTATCGCTGATCACTCAAGCATTAGAGCGCCATGACTGGGTCGTTGCTAGAGCTGCTGAACTATTGGGTATGCGACGCACTACGTTAGTAGAAAAGATGCGTAAATACCAACTTCAAAAAACTGACTGATCGTTTTAAAAGGATCGGATCCTAGCAGCCAATTAATTGACTTACCTTTCTAGGTTGCTGAAAATAAAAGAAAAATATACTTGGCACAATTAATGCAAAACTCGAATGTAATATTTAATTCAAGTGGTGCATTATGGCTGTTGCGTTATCAGAACAATCAAGCTCTCAATCCATGTTTCATCAGGGAGTCTTTCCCTTTATTGAACAGATGGGGGGGCAAGGTAAAGCTGAGTTAGCTCAAGAATCCTATCAAGGAGAGCTGCAGTTACTTCGCCAACAATCTAGCCAATTAGAAATGCTCATCGATGTGATGCCAACAGGTATGATCATGCTTGATGGCGATGGCATTGTGGTAAAGATAAACCAAATTGCCAGTAAGCTACTTGAAGAACCAATTTTAGGCCACCCTTGGTTTGATGTTATTCGCCGTTCGTTTAAGCCAAGAGCAGACGACTGGCACGAAGTCTCACTAAAAGATGGTCGAAGAGTTAAGCTAGAAATTACCGCACTAGTTGACCAACCGGGTCAGCTCATTATGATCACCGATCTTACCGAAACGCGTTTACTGCAAGACAAACTTAGCCAGCTACAACGTTTATCTTCGTTAGGACAAATGGTCTCTAAACTTGCTCACCAAGTGAGGACGCCATTATCTGCGGCAATTTTATACGGCGCCAATTTAAAAAATGACAAATTAGATAATCAGGCCAGAGACGCATTCCAAGACAAGTTGATGTCTCGTCTTCACGACTTGGAACAAACCGTTAACGATATGTTGTTGTTTGCCAAAAGTGGTCAGCAGCAAGTTGTTACGCCTTTATCGGTTAATGAAATTGTTGAAGACTCTACCCAAGGCTTAGAAGCGCTTATCGAGCAAGCTGGTGCCGAGGTTAATCTTAATTTATGCCAAGACGATTGTCAGATCCTTGGCAATAAAACAGCACTAACAGGTGCTATTCAAAATTTAATTCATAACGCCTTAGAAGTAATACCTGAGCAAGCAGTCATTGATATTTCATGTTATTGCCAAAATGACAAAGCCATTATTAGCGTCAAAGATAATGGTCCAGGTATCGACACAGATACAGCGAAGAAAATATTCGAACCTTTCTTTACTTCTCGTGCAAAAGGAACTGGGCTAGGTTTAGCGGTAGTTAAATCAGTGGCTAATGCACATCAAGGGGAAATCCATTTGTTAAATGCATCGGATAACTCTGAAGCTAAAGGCGCTCATTTTTGTTTTTCACTTCCCTTGCTCAATGGCTATAACAATAGCAATGGAAATGAACAAGCGACTCAGTTAAACGCACAGGAGAATACCTATGACACAAAATAGCATTTTAGTGGTAGAGGATGATACCGGATTGCGTGAAGCCTTAGTTGATACTTTGCAACTGGCAGGGCATCAATGTATAGAAGCTGATTCTGGAGAAACGGCTTTAATTCAGCTAAAAGAACACAAAGTTGACTTAGTTGTTAGTGACGTGCAAATGGGCGGTATGTCAGGTTTAAATTTACTTAAATCAATCAAGACAAGTTACCCGAAAATGCCAGTGCTGATGATGACAGCATACGGAACGATTGATGACGCAGTACAAGCGATGAAAGATGGCGCTAGTAACTATATGGCAAAACCCTTTGCGCCAGAAGTATTATTAAATATGGTTAATCAATACATGCCGGTACAAAAACAAGATGTATTTGAGCCTGTGGTGGCAGATGCACAGAGTTTAGACTTATTGCGTTTGGCACAAAAAGTCGCCACAACAGAAGCGTCGGTCATGGTTTTAGGGCCTAGCGGGTCGGGTAAAGAAGTATTGGCGCAGTATATTCATAGCCAATCTGCGCGTGCAGACAAGCCTTTTGTTGCGATTAACTGTGCGGCTATTCCTGAAAATATGCTGGAAGCGACTTTATTTGGTTATGAAAAAGGCGCTTTTACGGGGGCGATCCAAGCATGCCCTGGTAAGTTTGAGCAAGCCCAAGGCGGCACCATATTACTCGATGAAATTACTGAAATGGATTTAGGCTTGCAGGCTAAAATTTTACGGGTTCTGCAAGAGCGCGAAGTTGAACGCCTTGCTGGTCGTAAAACCATTAAGTTAGACGTTCGTGTTATCGCCACAAGTAATAGAGATTTAAAAGACGCTGTAGCTGACGGCGTATTTCGTGAAGATTTATATTATCGACTTAATGTATTCCCATTAACTTGGTTACCACTAGCACAACGACGTGACGATATTGTGCCATTGGCACAGCATTTAATCGAAAGAGTATGCACTAAGCAACAGCAGTTAGTACCAGAGTTTACCGCGAGTGCGCGCAGTAAAATGCTCGCTTATGATTGGCCAGGTAATGTTCGTGAGTTAGACAATATTATGCAGCGAGCGCTTATTTTACATGGTGACGGTAAAATTGACGCGGGTGATCTTCTCATTGAAAACTTTGATACAGCTATTGTTACGCAACCCGCTACAGAAGAGCGCAGCGAAGACAAATTAGGAAGCGAATTAAAGCTACAAGAACATCAAATTATTCTAGATACCTTAATTGCTTGTCACGGCAGCCGCAAAGATGTTGCTGAACGATTAGGGATAAGCCCAAGAACCCTACGTTACAAAATCGCCAAAATGCGTGACTCAGGTATCGAAATTCCCGCGTAGTCTTTACTATTTGCTTTAATAGTTACCACTAAGTGCTGCCAGCTCTGTTTTGTTCCACACAGAGCTGGCGGCTACTTTTTATACTGCTTTACGTCTAGTCGATAAATTGACAACGTGAAATCACTTCCATATTCCTATTATTTTTAATTTAAATCAGTGTCTTAAGTTGGATTTTCTTTTTGGCACTAAGGTTGCATTAACACTTAATAACAATTGATTTCAAATTATTGACACAAGTGAGACAACCATGGATATCAAAGGCAATTCTCTGTATAGCCAAATGCAAAGTATGCAACTTGAGGCTATGGGTAATCGTACCAACAAAATCGCAAACTTAGAGGGCCTTGAGCAAGTTACTGCGCCTTCTCAAACTAACTCTACTTCTGGAGATTTTGCGAGTTTACTAAAACAAGCTGTTGATAAAGTGAATGATGTGCAATCTGAAGCTGGCGAAATGCGTACCCGATTTGAAATGGGTGACCGCAGCGTTTCGTTGGCCGACACCATGATTACGGCTTCTAAAGCCAGTATCGCTTTTGAAGCGACGGTAGAAGTTAGAAACAAGTTTGTCGAAGCGTACAAAGAAATCATGAGCATGCCAGTTTAATCGGCACAGTTACCAGAATAGCGCAATAACAAGTAGTAAAGCGGAGAAACGTCAGTGGCAGATACAACAAACACAGCACTAGCAACAGCAGACGGTGGTTCAGATCTAGTCGCATCTGACAATAAATCAGATGATATTATGGAGCAGAAGTCTGGCTTTGCTGCAGCGATGGGCAATGTCGACGTACTTCGTCAACTTACTTTGATAATGGCGTTAGCGATTTGTTTGGCAATTGCTGTGTTCGTTATTATGTGGGCTAACCAGCCTGAGTACCGCTACCTTGCTAAGCTTCCAACTGATCAGTTAATTAAAACCATGGATTTTCTTGATGCCAATGGTATCAAGGACTACAAACAAGAAAATAACACTATTTCTGTACCAGCAGATCAATACCAAGACATTAAGTTATTGTTAGCAAGAGAAGGGTTAACTGACGAGCCTTCAGCTGGTGAAGAAATTATCATGCAAGACATGGGCTTTGGTGTAAGTCAGCGTTTAGAGCGAGAGCGTTTAAAGCATTCTCGTGAACAGCAGCTTGCTCGCACGATTGAAGAATTACAAACGGTAAGTCGCGCACGTGTATTATTAGCGATTCCTCGCGACAACGTGTTTGCTAAACGTGAAAAGTCACCGTCTGCTACTGTGGTACTTACGCTAAGAAAAGGTCGCTTACTTTCGGAAGAAGAAGTTGATTCAATTGTTGATATTGTTGCTTCTGCCGTACAAAGCTTAGACCCAAATCGCGTTACAGTGACGGATCAAAATGGTCGTCTTCTAAATTCGGGCTCTCAAGACTCTATCTCTTCTCGCTCTCGTAAAGAATTTGAAATCGAGCAAAAGCGCGAACAAGAATACATGGAAAAAATTGATAGCATCATGATCCCTGTGGTTGGTTTAGGCAACTATACTGCCCAGGTTGATGTTACGATGGACTTTACTAATACCGAAGAAACACAACGTCGTTTCAACCCAGATTTACCTGCTCTTCGTAGTGAAATGAAAGTTGAAGATACGTCGATTGGTGGTAGCATCGGCGGTATTCCTGGTGCATTGACCAATCAACCGCCACTAGATTCTAATATTCCTGAAAACGCGGTTGGCACAGGCCAAAAGCAATCTATGCCGAGTCGCAAGCATTCAGAGTCAACGAAAAACTTTGAACTTGATGAGTCAATCAGCTACACCAAACAACAAACGGGCGTTATTCGCAGAATCAGTGTTTCGGTGGCGTTAGACTATTTATCGTCTGCTAATGCAGAAGGTGAAACAACAACGAATCCTCGCTCTGAGCAAGAATTAGCAAATATCCGCCGATTATTACAAGGCAGTATCGGCTTTAATATTCAACGTGGTGACACATTAGAAGTTGTGACCTTACCGTTTTCACGCATGGAAATGGAAGAAGCTGAATTATTGCCTTTTTATCAAGAAGCATGGTTCTTCAAAATTTTGAAACTTTCTATGGGTGCTTTAGTTATTATCATCTTGATACTAGCTGTAGTTCGTCCAATGCTGAAACGCTTAATTTACCCTGAGCAAGAGCCGCAAGATTATGGTGAAAAGTCTCTAGATTCACACGTTGATCTAGGTGATGAGACCATGGATATGCTAACATCAGACTTTGATGCGGGAGCGGTAGGGTTTGCTGCTGACGGTAGCTTACAATTACCTGATTTACACCGTGATGAAGACATTCTTAAGGCAGTTCGCGCATTAGTTGCTAATGAACCAGAACTGTCTTCTCAAGTAGTTAAAAGTTGGTTGAACGAAGATGAGTGATGAAACACAAGAACTAGCGCCAGTCCCAGCAGGGTTTGACGTAGACAAGTTAGATGGTGCCGAAAAAGCCGCTATTTTGTTACTGAGCTTATCGGAAGAAGATGCAGCGCAAATCCTAAAACACTTAGAGCCAAAACAAGTGCAGCAAGTGGGCATGGTAATGGCGGCAATGGAAGATTTTACTCAAGAGAAAATCACCGCCGTTCACAAGCTGTTTATCAATGAAATTCAAAACTTCAGTACCATAGGTTTCCAAAGTGAAGAGTTTGTTCGTAAAGCGTTAACAGCAGCCTTAGGTGAAGATAAAGCGGGCAACCTGATTGATCAAATCGTTATGGGTGGCGGTGCTAAAGGTTTAGATTCGTTGAAATGGATGGACTCAAAGCAAGTTGCCAACATTATTCGAAACGAGCATCCTCAAATTCAAACAATTGTATTGTCTTACTTAGAGCCTGAACAATCAGCAGAAATCTTAGGTCAGTTTGCAGAGAAAACACGCCTAGACTTAATGATGCGTATCGCTAACCTTGAGGAAGTTCAACCGGCGGCATTACAAGAGTTGAATGAAATTATGGAGAAACAATTCGCGGGTCAAGCCGGTGCGCAAGCAGCGAAAATGGGCGGCTTGAAAGCGGCAGCTGACATCATGAACTACTTAGATACCAACATTGAAGGCATGTTGATGGATTCGATTCGTGAGCACGATGAAGAAATGAGCCAACAAATCCAAGATCTGATGTTTGTATTTGAAAACTTAGCTGATGTAGACGACCGAGGCATACAGGCAATCTTGCGTGAAGTGCAACAAGACGCATTAATGAAAGCCATTAAAGGTGCTGATGATGCGCTCAAAGATAAGATCATGTCTAATATGTCTAAACGTGCTGCTGAAATGATGGCTGACGACCTAGAAGCTATGGGACCTGTCCGTATTAGTGAAGTGGAAGCTGCACAGAAAGAAATTTTATCAATTGCTCGACGCTTATCTGACGCAGGTGAAATTATGCTTGGTGGCGCAGGCGGTGGTGATGAGTTCTTATAATCTAGAGTTTAAGAGCTTTTTCAAAATATAGTTCAACAGCACACTTAATAGCAGTTAGTAGACGATGAAAAATTTTACCAATGCAAATTTGCAGAAAAAAGTAATCAAGCCCGAACAAGCTGAATCGACAGATGTTTGGTCGCTGCCGTCTGTTGAACAAGTGATCCCGGAAGACCAGCAAAAGACTAACGCCTTAGGAAAAAAGCCGACATGGCGCTATGAAGCGCCGGAAGAAGTGGAAGAAGAGGTTCAACCGCTTACGGCAGAAGAGATTGAAGAAATTCGTCAAGCGGCATATCAAGAAGGCTTTAACCAAGGCAAAGAAGAAGGATTTAGCGCAGGTTTTGATGAAGGTCAAAAAGCCGGATTTGAGGACGGAACGACTAAAGGACACGAGCAAGGACTAGCGCAAGGGCTAGAAGAAGGCCAAACACAAATAGCCGAACTTGCTAGTCAGTGGCAACAGCTCAATGAGCAGTTGTTTCAGCCGTTAAACGTGGTTGAAAACCAAGTAGAGCAAGAGTTAATCACATTAGTAGCGCAACTTACACAGGCAATTACCCACCACGAAGCAAAAACAAACCCTGATATATTATTGTCTGCCATTAGCGAGGGAATGAAAGCTTTACCGAGTAAAGAGCCGCAAACACAAATCTTACTTCATCCTGAAGACATTCAACTGGTTTCTCAGCAATTTGGCGAAGAGCATATCCAAGAGCAGGGCTGGCGTTTACTACCCGCACCTCAACTAGCACGTGGTAGTTGCCAAATAGAAAACAGTACTTCAAATATAGATCTATCAATAAAATCCCGTATTAACGATGTGTTGGAATCTTTCTTGCAACAGGCTTTACATCAATAAGCAGTAAGCCAAAGTGTCAATTTTTTGATGATAGACGTTCAACGTATAACTCAACGACTTAATAACAGCCAACAATTTGTGCACCCTCATTCATTGTCGGTTGCTGGCCGTTTAGTTCGCGTTGTCGGTTTAACGCTAGAAGCGGTTGGTGTCAAAGCCCCAGTAGGAAGCCAGTGTTTAGTTGAAACAGCACAAGGTGATCTTATCGCTGAAGTGGTTGGCTTCTCTAAAGACATTACCTTTTTAATGCCAGAGCAAAGCCTGCAAGGTGTGTTACCTGGTGCCCGCGTATTACCGTTATCGACTAAATCACGACTACCTCTGTCGATGGATTTACTCGGTCGAGTTGTTGATGGCGTGGGTAAACCACTAGACGGTTTAGGTCCTATTAAACCAGCAGAAGGTTATGTGAGAGACGCCAAGCCAATAAACCCTCTTGCTAGGCGCGCAATCAGTCAGCCTCTTGATGTGGGCGTGCGTGCAATAAATAGCTTTATTACCGTTGGCCAAGGCCAGCGAATGGGACTATTTGCTGGTTCTGGTGTCGGTAAAAGTGTGCTATTGGGTATGATGACACGCGGAACTACGGCTGACGTTATTGTTGTAGGCTTAGTAGGTGAACGTGGTCGAGAAGTTAAAGAGTTTATTGACGAGATTTTAGGTGAACAAGGGCGAGCGAGATCTGTTGTCGTCGCAGCACCTGCCGACTGTTCGCCGCTAATGCGCTTAAAAGGTTGTGAAACTGCGGTGCAAATTGCCGAATATTTTCGTGACCAAGGGCTAAATGTTTTATTACTTATCGACTCTATTACTCGTTACGCCCAGGCACAACGTGAAATTGCCCTAGCCGTTGGTGAACCACCTGCAACTAAAGGCTACCCACCTTCAGTATTTTCTAAGCTTCCTCAATTGGTGGAAAGAGCAGGTAATGGTGGTGATGGGCAAGGTTCTATTACTGCGTTCTTCACCGTTTTAACTGAAGGTGACGATTTGCAAGATCCTATCGCTGATGCGGCTAGAGCGATTCTAGATGGCCACATTGTATTGGCGCGTGAGCTCGCTGATTCGGGACATTTTCCGGCCATAGATATCGAATCGTCAATTTCTCGTGTCATGCCAATGGTTACCAGCGAAGAGCATCAAGATTTGGCGAGAAATCTCAAGCAGTTTTATTCACTTTATCAACAGAATAAAGACCTGATTTCAATTGGTGCTTATAGTAAAGGAACTGACCCGCGCATAGACCAAGCGATTCAATTGCTACCGGTAATAAATTTCTTTTTGCAGCAAAAAATGCATGATGTTGTTCCTTATGATCAAAGCTTGGCACAACTTCAGGAAATTACGGGCGCTGCACAAGCCCATGCTCAACAAGCAGCGACACAAGCTCCTCAGCAGTAGCAGGGTTAGTTAATAATGGCATCGAAACAACTTCAAACATTGTTAAAAGTAGAAACTGATAAAGAACGCTATGCGGTGGAGCAACTGCAACTTGCCGAAAAAGATTATCAGGATAACTTGTTGCGCTTAGAGAGTGTTGGCCAATTTAGATTGGAATACATGAAAAGGCTCAATGGCAGAGCATTAGAGGGCGTTGATAGTGCTACGTACAGACATTTTCACGCCTTTGTTAGCAAGCTTGATAATGCTGCCGAGCAAGTTGAGGTAGCGATTAAACAGGCTAAAGCGCTTGCTGAGCAAAAACGGGGAATGTGGATGGTTCAGCGACAAAAAGTTCAGGCGGTAGAAAAATTAATTGAAAAGCAAGAATTGCTTGCTAAAAAGAAAGCCGACCGAATGGAACAAAAAATGTTTGATGAAATTGCGACTCAGCAATTTGTCCGTCGTCAAATGAATTACTAGAACATAAATGGAACAATTTTTGCTTCGTTAACAAACGATAGCGGTTAAATGGTGAGAGTTCGGTAGTATTTTCACATTTAATTTTAGTATTTCTACCCAAAACTGTGAATAGGTGAACTATGAATAAGATAAGCGTGCTTGCAATTGATATCGCTAAAAACCCTGATACTTTAGGGGCTACATCGAATTCAGAATCTACTTACCAAGACAATACCTTTCAAGAAAAAGGCGACAAGTTTTCTTCTTTGATGGCTGAAAACAGTGAAAGTAGAAATGCTAAAGGCGGCAAACAGGAAACCGACCAGCACGGTAAACCACTGCCGTCAGACAATGTTAACGCACAAGAAAATCCGCGTAAATCAGAAACCCAGCAAGTTGTTGAAGCCGATACCAAAACAAGTCAACAACGCGATACTGAGCAAATTCAAACGCAAGAACCAGTTACAACCGATACTGATAAAACTAAGACACAACGAGTTGATAGTGACGCAGAACAACTTCTCGCCTTTATCGCTGCTTCAAGTGAAACTTCGGTTGAGCATCAAGAAACTTCAAAGAATGACAAGTTTACTCAGCCGGTAGAATCTATCCTATTTGAAGGCAAGAAATCATTTGATGGTAAAATTAGTGAGCAAGAATTAATACAGCAATCGAAAACTCAATCAGCAGACGCTGTGCTAACTGAATTATCGCAAAAAGACCAAGTTGCTGGTGAGTTGAATAAAGCAACTGGTGAAAAGGCGACTATCGAACAAGATAAACTTGGACTGAAAGGTGAAGTGACACAAGAAAAATCTGCGATAAGTTTCGTGCAAAATAGTAAGGCGCTGCAAGGAGAAAAGGGTGAAGCGCTTGCTAAGACAGATGCCTCTACAAATGAAGAACAACTAAATAAGCATCAAGTTGGGCAGCAAGGTAAAGTGGTCGAATCCTCTGAACTTAGTAAATCGTCATTGCCACTAGAAGGCGATAAAGCGGTAAAAGTAAACAGTGAAGTTGCCCAAATTCAAGCACAAACGAAGGCAGAGGCAACTGTTGTAACGAATAGTGACGGAAAAGTTGTTGAGCAAACAACTATTAAAAACCCTCAAATTATCGTTAACAACCCTGCGGTAGAGAGTTCACCGACTGAAGATTCAACTGTCGAAATTGAACATTTAGACACGCCTCCCGAGATAGTTGTAGCGAATAAAACTAAAGACAAGGGTGCCACAGACCAATTACACCAGAATGGCAATACAAACGATAAAGCTTTGGTCACTCCTACAAAAGCAAATAATGACGTTGTTCAGGTGAGTTCAGTAAATAACAAAGAACAAACCCAATCAGAAGTTCTGCAAAATCCTGTACCGGTAGCTAATGCTCGGGTAAATTCAACTCCGCTAGAGTCCCGTGTCGTCAACCAAGCAACTTCAGCTGTGGTAGATGCGCAAAGTGAGCAACTAACTAAGAGCGAGAATCAACAGCAGGCGGGACAAGACGGCGAGCAAGAAGCTGGTGAGCAATTTGCTCGACAACAGCAGCAAAGCGCAAATCAATTAAACCTTTCAGGGGTAAATAAAACCGACACTGCCGATCCGATGAGCTCAACCAGTGTACAATCTTCTTCAGCAGGGGTAGCGATTAATGCGACAACATCTGCAGAAGATAGTGCGAAAGTGAGTCAAATTCTGGCTCAAGCTAGTGACTCTATTTCTGTACAGAGTGCTAAAACGGTAGAAGCTATTACTCAAGAAACTGTGTCAATTTATCGAAAAGACTTTAGTGTTGCGGTAAAAGACAAAGTCATGGTGATGATTAATCAACAATTAAAGCAGCTCGATATTCGATTAGATCCACCTGAATTAGGAAGTATGCAAGTAAGGGTTAACTTACAGGGTGAACAAGCTGCAGTAAGCTTTGTTGTTCAAAATCCTCAAGCAAAAGACGCCCTTGAACAACACATGCAGAAATTAAGAGATATGTTGGCAGAGTCTGGCGTTGATGTTGGTGAAGCCAATATCGAGCAGCGTGATAAACAGGCACAAGCGCAAGATGAGTTTGGTGAGTCGTCAAATCAAAATGCTAACAGCGGAACCGAAGAAGAATTTTTAGATGAAGTCGTTGCTGAATCGCAGTCGAAATTGTATAAAGCTTCATCAACTGGAATTGATTACTATGCATAATGAAAGAAAAGCTTTTGAGCTTAATGAAATCAACGATATAGTTGCTACAGCAAAAATATATCTATAGGTGAGTCATGGCTGATGAAGATAAAGAGTTGGAATTAGATAACTCTGGTAAAAAGAAAAAAATGATTATCATCATAGCTGCCGTTCTAGTGTTGGCGATTGGTGGTGGTGCTGCATACTTTTTTATGTCAGGAAGTAGCAGTGAGCCTAGTGCTGAAGAAATCGATGCGGCATTAGATAGTGGCGAAGAGATGGCTGACGGCGAAGCCGCCGTTGTTGATACTGGCGCAAGTGTTGGTAGTGCTTTATATGTGCCTATGCCACGCCCATTTAGATTTAATGTTCCTGGTGCTAACCGAGATCGTTTTGTCGAGATCCGCGTTCAATTGTTGGTTCGAGGCTCAGACAACGAAGAATTTGCTAAAAAACATGTACCTTTAATTGAGAGTACCTTGTTGGCTGTATTTTCACAGTCTAATGCAGATGATTTAGCGACAAGCGCAGGAAAAACTTCGCTTAAACAACAATCGCTAACTGAAGTTCAAAAAATTATGAAAGACCTAGAAGGTACTTCAGTGGTTGAACAAGTATTATTTACTGGCTTTGTAATGCAATAGCCACAAATGACGTAGAGTAAATATTGTGAGTGACTTACTATCCCAAGACGAAATTGATGCGCTACTCCATGGCGTAGATGAAGTCGAAGAAGATGAGGTTGTCGAGGAGTTTACTGAGCAAGAAGGCTTAAGTGACTACGACTTCTCTTCTCAAGACCGTATCGTCCGTGGTCGCATGCCGACCTTGGAGATGGTAAACGAACGCTTCGCTCGTCATATGCGTATCAGTTTATTCAATATGATGCGTCGTACCGCTGAAGTGTCGATTAATGGTATTCAAATGATCAAGTTTGGTGAGTACGTTCATACCTTGTTCGTACCTACCAGTTTAAACATGGTGCGCTTTAGACCGCTTAAGGGTACTGGCTTGATTACCATGGAAGCACGACTTGTCTTTATTTTAGTGGACAACTTTTTTGGCGGTGATGGTCGTTACCACGCAAAAATTGAAGGTCGCGAATTTACTCCGACAGAGCGTCGAATTATTCAAATGTTACTTAAATTGATATTTGAAGATTACAAAGAAGCATGGTCGCCAGTAATGGATGTGTCTTTTGAATATTTAGATTCAGAAGTAAACCCTTCTATGGCGAACATTGTGAGCCCGACGGAAGTTGTGGTTATCAGTTCATTCCATATTGAACTTGATGGTGGTGGTGGTGACTTCCACGTAGCTTTGCCTTACTCAATGTTAGAGCCGATTCGTGAATTATTGGATGCGGGTGTGCAAAGTGACAAAGAAGACACTGATATGCGTTGGTCGAAAGCCCTGCGCGATGAAATACTCGACGTGCCTGTTGAGTTGTCGACTAAATTCCTAGAAGTCGACTTGCCATTATCGAAAATTATGGAGCTGGAAGCTGGCGATATCATTCCGATCGAAATGCCACCGCACATTACCGTATTAGTAGAAGATTTACCGACTTATCGAGCCAAACTTGGTAAGAGTCGTGATCATGTCGCACTACAAATTCAAGAGAAGATTAAACGCCCTGAGTCAGTGAAGAATGAATTAACTATTCTGACCAAAGGCGGAAAACGATTAGACAGTGATGCAGAGCTGCATTTACTAGAAGATGATTTAGAGTATTAACCGAGGCGTACCATGAGTGATGAAAATGAAGATCTAAGCATGTGGGATGAAGCGATGGACGAACAAGCCGAAGCTGAGTCTGCAGAAGCTGAAGCGGTGGAACTCGACGAGCTTACAGAAGGGGATGCCCCTATTTCGGGAGAAGAAGCACGTAAGTTAGATACGATTTTAGATATTCCTGTAACTATCTCGATGGAAGTAGGTCGAAGTCATATCAGTATCCGTAACCTACTACAACTTAACCAAGGCTCTGTTGTTGAGTTAGACCGTGTCGCGGGTGAAGCCCTTGATGTTTTGGTTAATGGCACTTTAATCGCCCATGGCGAGGTAGTTGTAGTAAACGATAAATTTGGTATTCGTTTAACCGATGTTATTAGCCAAGTTGAACGCATTAAAAAGCTTAAATAAAATGTCTGTTAAGCAAAATACTCAACGGTTCTTTGCTTTTTTAACGCTAGTAAGTGCGTCTAATATCGCTTGGGCAGAGGAAACTGTTGAGGTTGGTAAGCATGTAACAACGCCAACAGATTCTTTGTCTATGTTGCTGTCGTTGATGTTTGTACTGGCCATCATTTTAATGGCAGCATGGGTGCTTAAGCGTTTTAACCTAGTTCAACATGGAACAACGCAAGGAATCCGTGTTATATCTAGTATCAATTTAGGCGCTAAAGAAAAGCTCGTCATCGTTGAAGTGGGTAATGAGCAAATAATGCTGGGTGTGACCAGTCAACAAGTAAATTTGATTAAGGTATTAGATGAAAAATTACCTGCTAGTCAACCAGCTTCTTCGAGTTTAGAGCAACCTTTTGCTAAGTCACTACAAAAATACTTTCGACAGAAATCGTAAATAGGGATTCAATGAATACTCCAGCAGCTAAATCAGGTCACTTATCAAAATATTTTCCTTGGTTGATCGCCTGTGTAGCCTTTATCGCTGCTCCTTTAGCTTTTGCTCAAGACCTGTCAATGCCTGCCGTTACTATGACCACGAACCCTGACGGCAGCCAAGAATATTCTGTAACTTTACAAATTTTAATTTTTATGACGGCACTGAGCTTTATTCCTGCAGCCGTTATTATGATGACGTCGTTTACACGTATTATCGTGATTATGGCGATTTTACGTCAAGCTTTTGGTCTTCAGCAGACACCGTCAAATCAAGTGGTTATAGGACTTACCTTGTTTATGACCATGTTTATCATGACGCCTGTATACAATCAGATTGATGAAGTGGCTATACAGCCTTATTTGGCAGATCAAAAAACCTCGATTCAAGCGCTCGATTCAGCGAAAGTGCCGTTAAGAGCTTTTATGCTCGAACAAACCAGATTAAAAGACTTAGACACGCTTGCGCAAATGGCTGGTATAACTGAAGTAGATAAACCAACTGACTTACCCATGACGGTGATTATTCCTGCTTTTGTAATTAGCGAACTAAAAACAGCGTTCCAGATTGGCTTTATGCTGTTTATTCCTTTCTTAATTATTGACCTCGTTGTGGCCAGTATATTAATGGCCATGGGTATGATGATGCTGTCACCCATGATAGTTTCACTGCCTTTTAAACTGATGTTATTTGTACTTGTCGATGGTTGGAATTTGGTTATCGGTACTATTGCAGCCAGTTATGGTATGGGGAGTGGCTGATGAGTCCTGAGGTCTTTGTCGATATTCTTCGAGATGCTTTGTTTCTCGTTATCGTGCTGGTGAGTGCCATTATAGTCCCTAGTTTGATAGTGGGCTTAATGGTTGCGGTTTTCCAAGCAGCGACCTCTATTAACGAGCAAACGTTAAGTTTTTTACCTCGTCTAATTGTTACTTTGTTAGCGCTTATTTTTGGCGGTCATTGGCTTGTTCAAAAGCTAATGGATTACACCATTAGGTTAGTTGGCTCGATTCCGTCCGTAGTCAGTTAGGTCTTACGATGGAATATACCTCGGCAATCGTTAATCAATTTATCGCTGATTTATTGTTACCACTTGCTCGTGTCTCGGCGCTGATCATGACCATGATAGCACTAGGTTCAAAGACGATTCCTACTCGAATTAAACTGTTTTTTTCAGTTGCAATTACAGTAGCCATAATGCCAGCAATCCCTCCTGCAAATGTTGGAACCTTATTTGGATTGGAAATGGTTATTGTTGTAGCCCAGCAAATTATTATCGGCGTGATGCTAGGCACAGTGACCATTATGGTGGTTAATACATTTACCATGGCTGGTCAAATTATTGCGATGCAATCGGGTTTGGGTTTTGCGTCTTTGGTTGACCCTGCCAGTGGCATGAACGTACCTGCGGTGGGCCAGTTCTTTCTTATTTTATCAACCTTGTTGTTTTGGACGATGGATGGCCACTTAGCTTACCTTCAATTTGTGGTTGCAAGTTTTGATACTCTACCTATACCGACTGAAAATTTATCTGCGATTAAATACCGTGAATTAGTGGAGTGGGGTAGTTGGATGTTTGCTACCGCTTTATCTCTGGCAATGGCACCTTTAACAGCGATGCTACTGATAAACTTCTCATTTGGGATCATGACTAGAGCTGCGCCACAGCTAAATATTTTTGCTATCGGTTTTCCTATTACCATGTGTTCTGGCCTAATTATAATGTGGCTAACCATGGGGAATTTCTTGGTTCACTTTGAAGCGCAATGGCAGCGAGCGCTCGATCTTAGCTGTCAACTCATTAACTGTGAGGTGCTGTAAATGGCTGAAAATGATAGTGGTGAAAAAACTGAAGAGCCGACGGCAAAAAAATTGTCGGAGGCTCGAAAGAAAGGGCAAATAGCACGTTCTAAAGAGCTGGGTACTGTATTTGTACTTGTTGGCACAACGGTAGGCTTAATGTTAACAGGCAGCACATTAGCAAATAGTGTTGCTAGTATTATGACACGACTTTTTAGCTTAAAACGCGAAGAGATTATGGATGTTAACCGTCTATTCTCTATTGTCGGTGAAGCGCTTGCTTCTTTGGTTGCGCCATTAGGGTGGTTGTTTGCCATAGTGGTAGTAATGGCTTTTATCGGTAACACTTTGCTAGGAGGAATGAATTTCTCCTTTGAAGCCATGATGCCAAAGCCAAGTAAAATGTCACCGATTGCTGGTTTTAAACGAATGTTTGGTACAAAGGCGTGGGTTGAGTTACTTAAATCGCTACTTAAGTTTTTTGTTATTTTCATTTGCGCTTATCTTTTATTGACTGCTTTGTTTGAAGAAGTGCTTTTCTTGAGCATTGAATCTATCCCTAGGAACTTTTCTCACGCTACCGATCTGCTTTTATGGATGTTCTTAGCGTTAAGTCTATCGTTAATCATTATTGTGGTAGTTGATGCTCCCTATCAAAAGTGGGATCACACACGCCAGTTGAAAATGACCAAACAAGAAGTGAAGGACGAATTAAAGAACTCAGAAGGTAGCCCTGAAAATAAAGGCCGTATTCGCCGTGCTCAATATGAGATGTCGCAACGACGAATGATGCAAGATGTACCTGAATCTGATGTCGTTATTACCAACCCAACGCATTACTCTGTTGCAATAAAATACGACGCTGAATTAGGTGGCGCACCAAGGCTAGTCGCAAAAGGTATTGATGAAATGGCGATACATATTCGTACTATCGCCAAAGAGCATGGCGTTGAAATTCTTGCATCACCTGCTTTAGCGCGCTCGCTTTATTACACCGCAGAAGTTAACGAAGAAATACCTGAAGAGCTTTTCGCAGCGGTTGCACAGGTATTAGCATTTATCTATCAATTGAACGAGTTTAGAAAAGGCAAGGCGAAAAGACCGGTACCACTTGCTAAATCATTACCAATCCCCGACGACTTCCGCTATTAAACGATAAAGTAATACCTAATTGTTCAAGATGAAGTGGCGCTTAAATGACCACTCGAATCTTCATTTTTAACCTTTGGTCTGTTTATTGCAGAGTCATGTCACAGCGTCAAATAACTAGCGTGATGATTAAATGCAACTAGCAGCACATTTCAATCAATTAAAAGAAAAAAATGTAAAAATATTAGCCGGAGCAGGTACGCCATTACTGATTATGGCAGCACTAGGTATGGTTATTTTACCTATGCCTGCGATGCTATTGGATATTCTGTTTTCCTTTAATATTGCATTAGCACTCGTTGTTCTACTTATTACTGTTTATACCCTTAAGCCGCTAGAGTTTGGCTCATTTCCGTCTGTTTTGTTAATCGCCACTATTTTAAGGTTAGCCTTGAATGTCGCCAGTACCCGAGTCGTATTACTTGAAGGTCATGAAGGGCCTGATGCTGCTGGTAAAGTCATCGAAGCATTTGGCTCTGTTGTGATTGGCGGAAATTACGCCGTTGGTTTAGTTGTTTTCTTAATCTTAATTATCATCAACTTCGTGGTTGTTACTAAAGGTGCAGGCCGTATCTCAGAAGTAACCGCAAGATTTACGCTAGATGCTATGCCAGGTAAACAAATGGCGATTGACGCTGATTTGAACGCTGGTTTTATTAATGCCGAAGAAGCGCGAGAGCGTCGTACTGAAGTTACCAGTGAAGCTGACTTCTACGGTTCTATGGACGGTGCAAGTAAGTTTGTAAAAGGTGACGCTATTGCTGGGATATTGATTCTATTTATCAATATTGTTGGCGGGTTAGTCATAGGTATGGTTCAGCACGACTTAACCTTTGATCGTGCCGTTGAAATATATACGTTACTAACCATTGGTGATGGCTTAGTAGCACAAATTCCTGGACTATTACTGTCGGTTGCTACGGCGATTGTGGTTACTCGTCAAAATACTAGCCAAGACATGGGCGCACAGGTAAGTAACCAGTTAGGCCAAGAAAAATCACTTTATATTGCCGCTGCTGTGATGTTTATCATGGGTGTTGTGCCAGGCATGCCACACCTTGCTTTTTTAACGTTTGCTTTCCTAATTGCTGCTGGCGCGTTTTTTAGCGCTCGAATGAAGAAACTTAAAGCTGCCGAACTTGCAGAAAAACAACAAGTAGAGCAAGTAGAAAACCAACAAAAACAAGAAGAAGTAAAAGAACTTGATTGGGATGATGTAAACCACGTTGATATTGTCGGCTTAGAAATTGGCTATCGCTTAATTCCATTAGTAGATAAAGCGCAAGGTGGAGAGTTACTTAATCGTATAAAAGGTGTACGTAAAAAGCTTTCTCAGGAGTTTGGTTTCTTAGTACCACCTGTTCATATTCGAGACAACTTAGATCTTGACCCTAACAGCTATCAAATTTCTTTAATGGGCGTCACTATAGGTGAAGCTGAAATCCGCCACGATCACGACTTAGCGATAAACCCAGGTCAGGTATATGGACAGATAGAAGGTGTTGCTACTAAAGATCCTGCTTTTGGCTTAGATGCGGTATGGATTACTCAAGCGCAACGTGAACAAGCGCAAGCGCTTGGGTATACCGTTGTTGATGCTGCTACCGTTTTAGCGACTCATTTAAGTCAAGTGCTTACCAATAATGCCGCACAACTACTAGGCCATGAAGAAGTGCAAAACTTATTGGATATTCTTGCGAAGAGTTACCCTAAACTTGTTGAAGGCTTAATTCCTGAAGTACTTACATTAGGCACAGTAGTAAAAGTATTACAGAACTTAATGCATGAAGGCGTTGCAGTACGCGATATGCGTAGCATAGTACAAACCCTAGTAGAGTATGGACCTAAGAGCCAGGATGCAGAAGTTCTCACTGCGGCTGTAAGAATTGCAATCCGTAAATTTATAATCCAAGACCTTGTAGGACCAGCACAAGAAATCCCTGTCATAACATTGGCGCCAGAGTTGGAACAGATGTTGCATCAGTCTATGCAAATGGCAGGTGACGATGGCGCTGGCATTGAACCAGGATTAGCAGAAAGACTGCAAACCTCGTTAAACGAAGGGGCTCAACAGCAAGAAATGGCTGGTGAAACACCAATTTTATTAACGTCAGGTATGCTAAGAACAGTACTAGCTAAGTTTGTTAAGTACACGATTCCAGGTTTACGAGTGATTTCTTACCAAGAAGTCCCGGACGATAAGCAAATAAAAATAGTAAGCTCTATCGGCCAATAATGCGTCACATCGCCATCCAAAATTAGGTTGTAAAGATTAAGGGGTTGTTGTGAAGATAAGACGTTTTGTAGCAAAAGATATGAGAACTGCACTTGAACAAATCAAGATGGAGCTAGGCGCGGATGCCGTTATCATGTCTAACAAGAAAATTCCTGAAGGGGTGGAGCTAATGGCCGCGGTTGATTACGGTCAGCAAGTTGCACCAGCTTCTCAACCACAAACAAACGCTCCTTTGTCTAAGGAGTCAATGGCTCAAGAGCCAATGCAAAGAAACAACAATGCAGGCAGTGAGCGCGCAATGGCAAGTGATGTTGTTTCCATTGGTACAAAAGCTCCTGCAACAAGTGACGTAAATTTGACAGCACCTGTGTCAAAGCGCTCTGTGCAAAACCACTCTTTACAAAACCAAAGTGAACAACCTGAACCTGCAGATAGCTTAGCGGCATTATTACAGCGCCAAAACCAACAACCTGCGGCGCAAGCAGACACAAACGAAACCAGTTTAGATCTTGAACAACAGCTTAAAAACTTCACCGACAGATTAGAGCGTGGCGCTCAAGGATACGAACAACCTACTCAGTCAAATGAAGTTGCTCAACCTACTTCTACACACCCAACAACAGCAACAGTCTCTGAACTTGAGCCACCTCGTGCTTCTCAAGTGAGTGAAATGACTGACCAAGCAAGAGCTACGCAAAACGAAATGCATATGCCAACAGGAGGCCAACAGGCTGAAATTGAACGTATGCGCGCAGAAATGGCATCTATTCGCCAATTGTTAGAACATCAGGTTTCAGGTCTTATGTGGCAGGATATGGCACAAAAGGACCCGCATAAAGCTATGATGGTTAATCGCTTAACAGCAATGGGCTTGAATGACTACGTTGCCGATCAAATTGCAAGCTGCATCCCAGATACTTCAAATGAAGAGTTAGCTTGGGAGCAAGCAAAACAATTACTTGCGAGTCAAGTAAATACCACTAATAATGAAATTATACATCGCGGTGGTGTGGTGTCGTTAGTTGGCCCTACTGGCGTAGGTAAAACAACGACAATAGCAAAGTTAGCCGCACGGTTCGCTCAAATTCATGGTGCAGACCAAGTAGTATTAATTTCTACAGATAACTACCGCATCGCTGGCTTCGAACAATTAACCACTTTTGCTCGTATTATCGGTTGTACAGTTAAGCAAGCAAAAGATGCTGCAGAGCTTGATACATTGTTGCAACAATTTTCTGATAAGAAGCTAGTACTTATTGATACCGCGGGTATGGGACAAAGAGATATGCGATTAACACAGCAGTTGACTACCCTAGTAGGTAACTCCCGTGTTAGAATTCGTAATTATTTAGTGCTAGCAGCAAATACGCAGCAAGTTGTTATGCAAGAAAACGTAGAACGTTTTAAGAAAATACCTCTTGCAGGCTGCATATTTACTAAGCTTGACGAAAGTTTAAGTGTCGGTGAAATAATCGCAACGGCTGTTCAAAATGGGTTACCAATCGGTTATCTTACTGACGGTCAACGAGTTCCTGAAGATATTAAGGTTGCAAATGCTGAAAAGTTGGTTACCCTTGCAGATAAATTAGCAGCGCGAATCAACCGCCAAAACAATTGGCGTCAAGCACCGACTTCTTATGCAGTAGGTATGTAGCAGTTCCCCCTTGTTAGAGTAGAATGAATGATAGATCAAGCGAGTGGCTTAAGAAAAATGCAGCAACAGAATCAAATTAAAGTCATAGCAGTTTCAGGTGGAAAAGGTGGTGTCGGTAAGACCAATGTATCGTTAAACACCTCAATAGCCTTGGCACAAATGGGTAAACGTGTGCTAGTGCTAGATGCCGATTTAGGTTTGGCAAATGTTGATGTGATGTTAGGTCTACGTGTTAAAAAGAATTTGTCTCACGTTATGTCTGGTGAATGTGAATTAGACGACATCATTATCGAAGGGCCGGCAGGTATAAAAATTATTCCAGCAACCTCTGGAACTCAGTCTATGGTAGATTTAACGCCATCTGAGCATGCTGGGTTAATTCGAGCATTCAGTGACATGCAAACAAAATTTGATGTGCTTATCGTCGATACAGCGGCGGGTATTTCAGATATGGTGTTGAGTTTTGCAAGAGCTGCACAAGATGTACTTTTAGTCGTTTGTGACGAACCAACATCCATAACTGACTGTTATGCATTAATGAAGTTGTTGAGTCGCGATCATGAAGTTTTTAAATTTAAAGTAGTCGCCAATATGGTGCGAAGCCCAAAAGAAGGGCAACAGCTATTTGGTAAGCTTGCGAAAGTGTCTGATCGATTCCTCGATGTGGCGCTGGAATTAGTTGGCGTGATTCCCTTTGATGAAAATATTCGAAAATCAGTGAGAAAACAGCAAGCCATTGTTGAAGCGTTTCCAGACTCTCCTGCCTCTCGTGCATTCAAAGCATTGGCAAGTAAAGTAGCAAAATGGCCGATCCCTAGCCAAGCGTCTGGACATTTAGAGTTTTTCATTGAACAGCTAATTGAAAGTTAGTTAACGAGAATTCCCTATTTTGGTTAAAGCAACTACGTACAGTTCACATATCGACAAAGGTGCTTTGCTTGAACAGCATAGTGCTTTGGTGAAAAGGATCGCTTATCACCTGCTTGCTCGACTTCCTGCGAGTGTTATCGTTGACGATTTGATCCAGTCGGGCATGATCGGCTTATTAGAGGCTGCTAATAATTTTGACCAAACCAAAGGTGCTAGTTTTGAAACCTTTGCCGGCATCCGCATTCGCGGGGCAATGCTAGATGAAATTCGCCGTGGAGACTGGACTCCACGCTCAGTTCACAAAAATAGCCGCATGGTAACTGAAGCCATAAGTACCCTTGAAGCAGAGTTAGGTCGCGATGTTTCTGATGCTGAAGTGGCTGAAAAACTTGATATTTCCTTAGGTGAATACCATCATATTCTTAATGAAGTAAATTGTGGGAAAATTATTGGCATTGATGACCTAGGTATTAGCGAAGATGCTATTGCAGGGTTTGAAGATAAAAATAATGATGATCCGTATCAAGATATAGAACAAGTAATCTTTAAAAAATCGTTAACAGAGTGCATTACTACTTTACCAGAGCGAGAAGCTTTAGTACTGTCACTATATTACGATGAAGAATTAAACTTAAGAGAGATTGGCCAAGTACTCGATGTTAGCGAGTCTAGAGTCAGTCAAATACATAGCCAAGCGTTACATCGATTAAAAGCGCGTATGCAATCTTGGCAAAGTTAAGTACAATATTAATAGAAGCATTTTAAATAAGTCCCTGGAGGGTGCCTTGGATAAAAATATGAAAGTACTTGTTGTTGATGACTTTTCAACGATGAGACGTATCGTAAAAAACTTATTACGTGATTTAGGTTTCACTAATATTCAAGAAGCCGATGATGGTAGTACGGCGTTACCTATGCTTAAGGAAGGCGATTTTGATTTTGTTGTGACAGACTGGAACATGCCAGGTATGCAAGGCATCGATTTGTTAAAAGCAATTCGTGCAGATGCAAGCCTTTCTCATATACCAGTATTAATGGTTACAGCGGAAGCGAAAAAAGAGCAGATTGTTATGGCAGCTCAAGCGGGTGTTAACGGTTATATCGTTAAGCCATTTACTGCAGCGACGTTGAAAACTAAGTTAGATAAAATTTTCGAACGTTTAGCATAAGCCATTTTGTCTGTATAAGGACCTTGGATGAGTATAAGTAACGGTGTCCATGTATCGTTGGAACAAGCCAAAATGTTGGTGGAGTATTTGGAGACTGGCCAGCAAGATAAAGCTGATGAGCTAATTGCTGAGATTCAGAACCCAATTAACTCTGAATTGTTTGCTGAAATAGGTAAGTTAACTCGTCAATTACATGACTCGTTAATGAACTTTCAGTTAGATTCTCGCCTTAATGATCTTGCTACTGCAGACATTCCGGATGCAAAGGAGCGCCTGAATTATGTTATTAGCCGTACTGAAGATGCGGCTAATAAAACGATGGATGCGGTCGAATCTATCTTTCCCGTGGTCGATAAAATTCAAGAGCAGATAAGTACCGTAAAACCGCTTTGGTCCAAGTTAATGCATAACGATCTCAATGTGGGAGAGTTTAAAGCGTTATGTAAAGACATTGATATCTTGCTCAAAACAACTGATGAAGAAACTACGCGAATGCACGGTCTAATGACCGATGTGCTCATGGCTCAAGATTTCCAAGATTTAACCGGTCAAGTTATTCGCAAAGTTATAGATCTTGTACGTGAAGTTGAAGATAGTTTAATTAATATGCTGACAGCGTTTGGTGTAAACCAAGATGATGTCAGACAAAAAGGTACTCCGACACTAGGAGAAAATCTAGTTGAAGGGCCAATTGTAAATACAGAAGAAAGAGATGATGTTGTCGCCGATCAGGACGATGTCGATGATTTATTGTCGAGTTTAGGTTTTTAATAGGAGTTGCTTGATGTCTTATGAAGCAGATGAAGAAATTCTTCAGGACTTTTTAATTGAAGCTGGTGAAATACTCGAGAGCTTATCAGAGCAACTTGTTGAGCTAGAGAATGATCCAGACAATGCTGATCTGCTCAATGCTATTTTCCGTGGATTTCATACGGTTAAAGGTGGCGCAGGCTTTCTATCATTAACTGAACTTGTGGATGTGTGTCATGGCGCAGAGAACATATTTGACATCTTGCGTAATGGTCAGCGCTCTGTAACTCCTGAATTAATGGATGTAATTTTACAAGGATTGGACACCATTAATGATATGTTCGCCTTGGTACAAGCGAGAGAACAATTAACGCCAGCAGATCCTGCTTTGTTAGAAGAGCTTCATCGCTTGTCTGTTCCTGAAGGTGCTGAAGCACCAGCAGCGCCGGTTGAAGTTGAAGCTGTAGCTGTTCCACAAGTGCCTGAACCTGCCGCAACGCCAAGTCAAGGCGATAGCGACGAAATGACTGAAGACGAATTTGAACGACTTCTCGATGAACTACATGGCGGTGGTGCACCTGCACCAGTAGCGCCGGAAGCATCAACTCCTGCACCGAGCACGAGCGCTAATAGCAACGATATTACCGACGATGAATTTGAAAACTTATTAGATGAGCTTCATGGTCAAGGTGCGTTCTCGCCTAATGTATCTGGCGCGTCAGGTACGAGCAATAGCGATGAAATTAATGACGATGAGTTTGAGAATCTCTTAGATGAATTGCACGGCAAAGGCAAAGCGCCAACAGCAAAATCTGATGACTCTGTTGCGCCGGCTAATGTTGCACCAAGCCAGCCAAGCCAACCTACACCTGCTCCAGCGGCAAAACCAGTAGCAGCAAAACCAGCAGCAAAGCCTGCCCCTAAGAAAGCGGCAGAGAAGAAAGCAGGTCAACAAAGTACGCCGCAAGGTGAAACAACAGTTCGTGTAGATACTCAGCGATTAGACCAAATAATGAATATGGTGGGCGAATTAGTACTAGTTCGTAACCGACTTACGAGCCTTGGCATGACCAAGGAAGACGAAGAACTAACAAAAGCAGTTTCAAACCTTGATGCTGTTACCACTGATTTGCAAGGCGCGGTAATGAAAACCCGCATGCAGCCAATCAAGAAAGTATTTGGTCGTTTCCCTCGTGTTGTTCGTGACCTAGCACGAAGCCTAAATAAAGAAATTAAGCTTGTTTTAGAAGGCGAAGAAACAGATTTAGATAAAAACTTAGTAGAAGCACTTGCTGATCCACTTGTTCACTTAGTAAGGAACTCTGTTGATCACGGCATTGAAGAGCCATCAGTGCGTGAAGCTAACGGCAAGCCTCGAGAGGGCACTGTAATTTTGTCTGCCTCGCAAGAAGGCGATCATATTCTATTAACTATCCGCGACGATGGCGCGGGTATGAATGCGGAAAAGTTAAAATCTATTGCGATTGAACGAGGCGTTTTAGATGCCGATGCTGCTGCTAGAATGTCAGACGCTGACGCTTATAACTTAATTTTTGCGCCAGGTTTTTCAACCAAAACAGAGATTTCAGAAGTATCTGGTCGTGGCGTAGGGATGGACGTTGTTAAAACGAAAATCACTCAACTTAACGGTACAGTAAACATTGATTCTGAATTAGGTATCGGTACGGTACTGGAAATTAAGGTACCGTTAACGCTAGCTATTTTACCGACTCTGATGGTGGAAGTTGGACAACAAACATTTGCGCTTCCGCTTGCGGGCGTGAACGAGATATTCCACTTAGACTTGACTAATACTAACGTGGTTGACGGTCAACTAACGATTATTGTTCGAGACAAAGCAATTCCATTGTTTTACTTGGATCAATGGTTGGTTAAAAACGTTGAAGACAAAGACCGTGATAAAGGCCATGTGGTCATTGTTCAATTAGGAGCACAGCAAATAGGGTTTGTTGTTGATAGCTTGATTGGTCAAGAAGAAGTGGTTATTAAACCATTAGATCGATTACTTCATGGTACGCCTGGCATGGCTGGAGCGACTATTACCAGTGATGGTGGCATGGCATTAATTATTGACGTACCAAGTATGTTGAAGTTTTATGCCAAAAAATCCATCGTGAATAAGAAATTGCGTTCATAATATAAAGTAGCGTAATAGAAAGAGAATTTACATGACCTATAAGGTTCTGGTAGTTGATGACTCAAGTTTTTTCAGAAGAAGAGTTAGCGACATTATTAATAGCGACAAGAACCTAACGGTTATTGACGTTGCCGTTAATGGCGTTGAAGCAGTAGAAAAAGCTAAGTCGTTAAAGCCTGACGTTATTACAATGGATATAGAGATGCCATTACTTAATGGCATCGATGCTGTAAAGCAGATTATGGCTCATTCTCCAACGGCCATTCTTATGTTTTCTTCGCTAACGCACCAAGGCGCTAAAGCGACGTTAGATGCTTTAGAAGCAGGAGCTTTAGATTTTCTTCCTAAGAAGTTTAATGAAATTGCTAAAACAACGGGCGATGCTGGCAGTGTTCTGCGCGAGCGAGTATTAGAAATTGCTCGTAAAAAAGGAACTAAAGGCACAAGTCCTACAATTCGAACTACCCGTTCATCGGCTCAGCCACTTGTTAAACCTAGGACCGAAGCTCCAACTTCGAACATTACACCGAGTTTAGCACCAATTAAAAGCAGGAAAAGTTCTGCATTTAAGGCGTCAGGCAAAGGTTACAAATTGCTTGCTATAGGAACCTCTACCGGAGGTCCTGTTGCATTGCAGAAAATTTTAACCCAATTACCAGCAGACTTTCCATTACCTATCGTTATGGTACAGCATATGCCTGCTGCATTTACTTCAGCATTTGCCAGTAGGCTAGATTCTTTATGCAGAATTTCAGTTAAAGAAGCAGCTAACGGAGATATTCTTAAACCAGGACACGCTTATTTAGCGCCTGGTGGCTTGCAAATGCTCATCGAAGGAAAAGAAACTAACGCTAAGATTAAGATCATCGAAGATGACTCTGCGCGAATGGCGTTTAAGCCAAGTGTTGATGTGACGTTTGGCACTGCAGCTAAAGTTTATGCTGGAAATGTCCTCGGTATAATATTGACGGGGATGGGCTCAGATGGCCGTGAAGGCTGCAGAATGCTAAAAGCTAAAGGCGCTACCATCTGGGCGCAGGATGAAGAGACATGTGTTGTTTATGGTATGCCTCAAGCCGTGGCTAACGCGGGAATATCTACTTTGGACGTACCTTTACTAGAGTTTCCAAAAAACATACTTAAAGAAATTGCTTCTTAATGCTTACTAATAAGGTGCTCATGTGATCGTTTGGACAATTGCAAATCAAAAAGGTGGCGTAGGTAAAACAACATCGACCATTGCGCTTGGAGGTTTGCTTGCTGAGCGAGGTAATCGCGTCTTATTGGTAGATACGGATCCTCACGCATCTTTAAGCTATTATTTTGGTATTGAATCTGAAGACTTAGACTTAAGTGTTTATGATCTTTTTGTTCAGGTGTCGACCAAAGAACAGATAATGCAAAGCTTGTGCCCTACACAATATCCAAATATCGATATTCTACCTGCGACTATGGGGCTTGCTACTTTAGATAGATCTTTAGGCGCTAAAGGGGGAATGGGGCTTGTACTTAAAAAGGCTATTGCCCAATTAGAAGGCGAGTATGATTTTGTTTTGATGGATTGCCCTCCGGTACTCGGTGTGTTGATGGTGAATGCACTTGCAGCGTCTAGCCGAATCGTTATTCCAGTTCAAACTGAGTTTTTAGCATTAAAAGGTTTAGATCGCATGATGAAAACACTCGAAATAATGCAAGGCGAGCAAAATAAACCTTTTACTTACACGATAATTCCCACCATGTTTGATAAACGGACCAAAGCGTCTTTATTGGCTTATCGTAAATTGTTAGAGCTATATGGAGACAAGGTGTGGCAAGGTGTTGTACCAATCGATACTAATTTTAGAAATGCTAGTTTAGCTCAGAAAGTCCCTTCAGACTTTGCTACCTCTAGTCGAGGCGTATTTGCATATCGCAACTTACTTGATCGTTTGCTTGAATTAGAAGCTGAGAATAAGGAGTTGTAACGGATGGGAAAAACTTCATTGCCTGCTAGCAAAAAATTAATGCAAAATTATCTCTCTGAGCTTCTCACTGAAGAAAGCGTGGAAGATAATTCTGGCGTCCAGGAACAACCGCCTGCTCTTGATGAAAAACAAGAGAAGCTTAATAAGCTTCTACAACAAGCCAGCGTTACTCAGCAGACAGAAGTCAAAGAATCCATAACGTCTGCTCGCTCAGAAGCGCAAAAAGAACAAACGTTTTATGCGCCACCTGAAAAGAAAGTCGCTGTAGAAAATCAGCAAGTTAAACAAGTTAGCGAAAAAATATCTACGGCAAAAAGCCTTCACGCTGCTAAGCCAAAACAAACTAAGGCTTATCGCGACAGCAGTTTTCAGGCAATGTTTTTTGACGTAGCCGGACTACAAATTGCTGTGCCATTGATTGAACTTGGTGGTATACATAATGTGGAAACTATAACGCCACTGATGGGTAAACCGCCTTGGTTCAAAGGGGTAATGCTGCACCGGGAAGAAAAGATTAATACGGTCGATACTGCTCTGTGGGTAATGCCTGACAAGTGCAATGAAAAGCTACTATCTTCTTTAGAATATCAATATGTTATTATGTTAAATAACAGTTCATGGGGATTGATGGCTGAAAACTTAATTGATACTGTTACCTTATCTCAAGATGATGTGAAATGGGTATCGCAATCTAAATCACGTCCGTGGCTGGCGGGTTTAGTTAAAGATAGAATGTGTGCCTTGATGGACGTAGACGCGTTAATCGCTATGCTAAACGAAGGTGCTGACATCAATCATTTAAGTTAATGTTGTTACAACATTGATGATTTTACAATGCAACCCTATCATTATTAAAGGGTTTGGAAAAATTAACTAAGAGGCTAGCTGTATGTCTGACGAAAGACGCAATGCAAATGAAAATGTCGATGCAAACGATGAAGTCCTCCAGTGGGTAACGTTTAAGCTTGATAGCGAAACTTACGGTATCAATGTAATGCAAGTGCAAGAAGTATTGCGCTACACAGAAATTGCACCGGTACCTGGCGCTCCTTCTTATGTATTAGGTATTATCAACTTGCGTGGTAATGTTGTCACGGTAATTGATACTCGCTCTAGATTTGGTTTAGTGCCATCTGAGGTTACTGAAAATACGCGTATCGTAATTATTGAAGCAGAAAAGCAAGTGATTGGTATTCTTGTAGACAGTGTTGCCGAAGTTGTTTATCTACGAGCTTCTGAAATTGACATTGCACCAAACGTAGGAAACGAGGAAAGCGCTAAGTTTATTCAAGGTGTTTCTAATCGCGAAGGTGAGTTACTTATTTTAGTTGATTTGAACAAGCTACTCAGCGACGATGAGTGGGATGAACTAAAACAGTTCTAATGTTGATTACACCGCTTGATTTATAAAGCGGTGTAAATTCGCGTCTATTTATGCAGGCTATTAATCCCATCATTATATCAGTGATTTTGATGTTGCTAGTTATTCTAGTGATGTTCCTATTATGGTTGGTAATGAAGCTGTCCTCCAAGCTCAAACAGCTGTCAGCACAAACAGAAGCGACCAATCTTGTCAGTGAAGAGTTTCAACACCAAGTTGCTCACTTAGAGCAATTACGTGGTGAAGACAGCCAGCAATTAAAGGATTGGCAGCGCGAACAAGAGCAGGTTACAGAGCAACTTATCCACAGAACAAAACAGATGCAGCAACAGATAAAGTCGCTATCTGAGTCCGCTGAAAAGCTTGCCAACATGCAACCAGAAGATAAGCTGTATTCTAGGGCTCAGAAAATGGTGCAGTTAGGCGCCGATAAAGACGAAATAGTTCGAGAATGCCAATTGCCATTAGCAGAAGTTGAAATTTTGTTGTCGATGCATGCTAAAAAGTCGAGAGCAAACTAATATCTGTCTCTAATCCGCAAGTAATTTTCTAAATCTTACAATTTTTATAAACTTTTCTCGGCCTTTGCGGTCTTCTAAGCTACACCTGTCGATACTTGCATGTTAGACTTGTCGGCAAAATTTTATCTGATTTATTGGTCAAGGAAAGATAGCTTTGTTCTCAAAAAGAGTATCTATTTTTTTTAAACAACTTGGTTGTGCTCTCATCGTAGTGTCGAGCATCGGTTGCTCTTCAACACCTAGTAGCGAAGGTAGTGTGTCTGATCCAAAAGACCCGCTTGAGTCAATTAACCGACCATTTTGGACATTTACATGGGAATATGCCGACCAATACGTACTGAAGCCGACATCAGAAGCGTATGTAGATTATGTCCATGAAGATGTTCGTTTAGGCCTATACAACGCAGCAATGAACTTAAATGAGCCATCGACAATTATAAACCACCTCTTACAAGGCAAGTTTGCAAATGCAGCAAAATCTACCGGCCGTTTTGTTCTTAACTCTACGATTGGCTTGTTAGGGATTTTCGACCCTGCAAGCGACTTTGGCTGGACACGCGATCAAGAAGAGTTTGGCGAAGTATTAGGTAGCTACGGTGTTGGTGACGGCCCTTACCTCGTTATACCTGCTATGGGGCCTACCTCGGTTAGAGAAGAGGTTGGTGACTACGTAGACAAGTATTATTGGCCGTTAGCTGTCATTGATTTTTGGCCGAATGTGTTTCGAGTGGGTGTAATGGCTCTAGAAACGCGCTCACAGATAGCCGATCAAGAACAATTGATTAACGATTCAACCGATAGCTATGAATTTGTAAAAAATGCGTACTTTCAAAATATGCGTTTTAAAGTCTATGACGGAAACCCGCCAATTGAAACTTCTGACGAAGATGAAGAAGAGTTGGAAGCGTTTATGGACGAATTAGAAGATATTGAAGAATAATAAAGTAAGTGACTATGTTTAATAAAGTGAAATGTATACGCCGAATTTCGGCATTGCTTGCGATTGCTGCAGTTTCGTTGACGCTAAACGCTGCTAATATTCCTAGCAATATAACACCGCAACAACTTGAGCAATTTAAGCGTTTATCTCCTAGTCAACAAAAAGCGCTCGCGCGTTCAATGGGGGTTGATTATAACCTGATTTCTAGTCAGCTAAACAATAGTTCTTCAGCAAGGCAACAACTTTCAAATCAAGAATTACAACAACTATATCCTCGTGGGTCTCAGTTTGATGAAAATAACAATGTGATTGAAGGCACTGTGCTTGAGTTAGATCAAGAGGTGACGGATAACTCAATCAAACCATTTGGCTATGATATTTTCGCAAATCAGCCAAATACATTTGCCCCTTCAATGGATACCCAAGTTCCTGACGATTATATGTTAGGTGCAGGTGATGTAATAAACGTTAGGTTGTACGGGAAAGAGAACTTAACTCATTCAATCGAAGTTAATCGACAAGGGAACATAGTTTTACCTAAATTAGGGGTTATTAGTTTAACTGGCATGACTTTTTTGGAAGCCAAAAAAGTCATCGCTAATGAAATAAATAAAAAGGTCATTGGTGTTGAGGTTTATATTACACTGGAAAGTTTGCGCTCTATACGCGTATTTGTATTAGGTGATGCTTACCGACCGGGACAATATTTATTAAACTCATTATCAACTGTCACGCATGCACTTATTGCTGCTGGTGGAATTAGTGATATAGGCTCGCTACGGAATATACAGCTAAAGCGCGGCGGAAAGCTGGTTCAACAAGTAGATTTATATGATTTACTCGTTAATGGCGATACCACCTCTGATGCCTCTTTGCGCTCTGGCGATGTTATTTTAGTGGGGCCAGTAGGAGATCAAGTTGAAATTAAAGGCCTAATTAAGCGTCCTGCAATTTATGAGTTAAGTAATCAAGAGACAATTGGAGATGTTATTAAGCTAGCTGGTGGTCTTTTACCAGGAGCTTTCCTTGAAGCAAGTAGTATTGAACGCTTCAATGATGAAAACCTAAAAACAGTTGAAAATTTAAATTTAAATAATAAAGACACCTTAAAACGAAAAATTAAGTCAGGCGACAAGATCACAATTAGAGAGGCCTCTAAGTATGTAACAGAGGCAATTACTTTGGTTGGTGCTGTTTCTCGACCAGGTATGTACCAATGGTATGAAGGTATAAGAATATCTGATATTGTCCCTTCTGTGCACAGCCACTTATTGCCTGATGCCGATTTAGCGTACGGAATTATTATTAGAGAGAAAGACAAAGCTCGAAATATTAAGGTATTACAATTTAATTTTATCGATATCATCACCGATGCTAGCGCTTCTGATAATTACTTGTTGCAACCAAAAGATAAAGTTCTGTTTTTCTCTGTTTATACGACGAAAGAACAAGACTTAGATAGAATTGAAAATCTTGCGTATACACAGGAAGAGTTATACGAGCAGCAACGCCAGAGTGCGCGAGATGCCTTTCATGAGCAAAAGTTTTGGCAATACTACAATGTGAATAAACCACTAAATTCTACAGATAACTTATCTTCTGGGGAATTAACTGATGAATCACTTCAAGACATTACCGCTGAAGTGACGCAGCAAAATAATGCTTTTGTAGATTTACACCCGTATTCAAGAAAGCGCATGCTAATGCCTGTTATCGAAAAGTTGAAGTTACAAGCAGCAGCGGGTTTACCGATAGATCTCGTTGAAGTGGTTGGCGCAGTGAAGTACCCAGGAATTTACCCTCTAGCCGATAGTATGTCGATTAAAAAGCTTGTGAGCGCTTCAGGTGGGTTATTAGAGTCTGCTTATTTAGAAAAAGCAGAAGTTACTCGTAATAAAAAAAGTAATGAACAAGCGTTTAAAGAATCAATTGATATTAATTTATCTAAAGCGCTTGCCGGTGCTGAGTTTGCTAATTTTTCCTTAAAAAGCAAAGACAGATTGAATATTTTGACTTTGCCGTCATGGCAGGAAAATCATGTTGTTACATTGCGAGGAGAGTTCAAATTCCCTGGTGAGTACATTATTCGACGCGGAGAAACTTTAGGGGAACTTATTGAGCGTGTTGGCGGCTTTACTGAGTTTGCTTATGTAGATGGCTCTATTTTTACTCGCGAAAAGTTGAAGAGACTAGAACAGCAAAACTTAGTAAAGGTAGCCGATAGTCTTCGAATGGAAATTGCTTCGAAAACGTTGGCTCAAAATAATAGTGCTAATGTAGTTGACTACTCTCAAGCAAAAATGTTGTTGAGTGACCTGACAAAAGTGAAGCCTGTAGGGCGGCTGGTCGTTGATATAGCAAATATCGAAAATAACGGTGGTGAAGATGTTTTGCTTGAAGACGGTGATGTTATTCACGTGCCTACTAAACAAAACTCAATTAACGTTATTGGCCAAGTTCAGGTAGCAACGTCTCATGTATTTCAAAGTGGTTTAGATTCATTCGACTACATAAACTTAAGCGGGGGCGTCAAGCAACAAGCTGATTCAGACCGTATCTATGTTATCAGAGCAAATGGTGCGGTGTTCGTACCCTCTAATGGCAGCTGGTTTGACTCATCTACGCAAATGGAGTTAAAGCCAGGCGACACAGTCGTTGTTCCATTAGATGCTGATTACATGAACAACTTAACGCTTTGGGCGACAGGTACTCAAATTATTTATCAAGCAGCAGTGGCTATTGCCGCGATTGCAGGGATTTAGTAAACAAACGATGTTGGAGGAGAACTCCAACATCGAAATCTCCTAAAAGAAGGCGTATTCTTTCTCATTTAACATAGTCGACAAGAAATTTTGGTGTTGTTAGACTTTCGTTTGTTTTTATTTAGTGGATATAAGTATGAAGAAAAAGCAAGGTTTTACGTTAATAGAGCTATTAATTGTAATTGTAATTTTAGGGTTATTGATGTCGTTAGTGGCACCTCAAATGTTCTCTAAAGTCGATTCATCAAAAAGAAAAGCAGCTGCTGCACAAATGCAAATGCTACAAACGTCTCTTGATACCTACAGATTAGATGTTGGCGATTATCCGGTAAACCTTTCAGAGTTGTTGCAATCAACGAAAAAGAATTGGGATGGCCCTTATATTCCTAAAGCTATTCCTGAAGATCCTTGGGGCAACGCCTATATATATCAATCACCTGGTCCGAACGGTGAACCTTTCGTATTAATGAGCTACGGTAAAGATGGCAAAGCTGGTGGCTCGGATGATAGCGAAGATTTGGTTCACCAGTAATGCAGAAGTTAGAGCAGGTGCTGTTAGATTTAGAGGTTCCTAACGAGGATATCGCTAAAGCTAAAGCCTACCAAAATAAATACGGTGGCTCATTAGAGCGACTTCTTGTTAATATGGGCAGCTTGCCTGAAGAGTCTTTAACGTCTTTATATTGTCGCGTTTTGGGCGTCGAGCAATTTGATATTACGGAAGAGCAAGATACATTTGAATTGCCAATTAACGAGCAAATCAATACAGAATTTCTTAAATCACATGGCTGGCTACCGTACAAGGTTGAAGGCGATTGCTTTTCATATGTAACTTGTGCTCCGCTTAGTTGGGACGTCATTCAATATATTCAAACAGTCACTCCTAACTATCGTTACTTTGTTGCGACAGACAGTGACTTTGATCAGCTAATGAATAAGGTTGATCACAGGCGAGGGGGAAGTGACGTTTCAGATTTGTCGCTTCTTTCTGATATTGAAGAAGACAAATTAAGAGAACTAGCTAGTGAGGCGCCTACTGTAAACCTGCTTAACTCACTTATCAGTAGAGCACTTAGGCTTGGTGCATCAGATATGCATATCGAGCCGCAATTGGGGCGATATCGAGTTAGATTTAGAATAGATGGTGTCCTACAAGAAATTGAAAAAGTACCAGCACGTCTGCAATTGGCAATCATCTCTCGCTTAAAAATCCTCTCAAATATGGATATTGCGGAGAAGAGGCGTCCTCAAGACGGCAAGATTGAAATGAAAATTTCAAATATCGAGCTTGATATCCGTGTATCATCTCTCCCTCTAAACGAAGGTGAAAGTGTTGTAATGCGATTCCTTCGTAAAGATTCTGTTAAGTATGATATGAGTGTTTTGGGTCTTTCAAACGACTTAGAATCTAAAGTTAAAGAAGATTTGCAACACACAGCAGGTGTTATCTTACTTACGGGGCCAACGGGTAGTGGTAAAACAACTACGCTTTATACCTATTTAAATGAATTAAATGGCGATGATGTAAAAATAATTACGTTGGAAGACCCTGTTGAATATCAACTCGATGGTGTTAATCAAGTGCAAGTAAACTCAGAGATTGGCTTTGATTTTGCCGCAGGTCTGCGAAGCATCGTTCGACAAGATCCTGACGTGATCATGATCGGTGAGATTCGAGATGCGGAAACTGCTCGTATCGCCATGCAATCTGCACTGACAGGTCACCTCGTTTTTAGCACCGTTCATACTAATGATGCCCCAAGTGCCTACACACGACTATTAGATTTAGGTGTTGAAGAGTTTTTATTAAATGCCGCCCTAGTTTCTATTGTCGCACAGCGCCTCGCTCGGAAAGTATGCAGTCACTGTGCAATAGCCGACGACTCAATAGCTGAACAAATTGATAAATATGGGTTAGATAATCTCGCGACTAGATTTGGCATCGAAGAAATTTCTCTACTAAAAGCCAATGGCTGTGACGAATGTGGTCATACAGGTTATAAAGGGCGTATGGCTGTGGTGGAGTATTTGCGTAGTGATGATCAGATACGCGCTTTACCTAAAGATGAAAACTTCATTCAGAAAGCGAAAGCTCACAATTTAGAACAAGGTGGACGAACATTACTTGAAGATGGGCTATTAAAAGCGATGAATGGCCTGACAACGATTGACGAAGTCATTAGGGTTTGTGGCTAATGGCTAGTTTTATCTATCAAGCTTACGATAACCACGGTGGTAAAGTCAGTGGGTTGATTGAAGCGAGTTCGATAGAGAGTGCGAAACTAGAGCTTCAGCAACAAAAGCTCATCGTTACATCACTTAAACAACAAAATGATGCTTCAAAAAGTATTTCCCTGTTTCAACGTAAAACAGTATCGCTAGAAGAGTTGGAGTTCATTACTTCTGAGCTCGCTATTTTGCTTAACAACGGTGTCAAGATAGATAAAAGCCTGCAAATCTTGCATAAGAACAAAAACCAAGGCGTGATTGCTGAAGTGCTCGCTAAGTTATATTCCGCGGTTAAAGGTGGTGAAACCTTGTCTAATGCTATGCAAGAGCACGAAGAAACATTTGACCCTTTATATATAAATTTAGTGAGGCTAGGTGAAGCTAGTGGTAACTTGCCCGAAGTTTTTGAAAAGCTCTCGGAAGATTTGAAATTTCGCAGTGAATTGAAAAGTAAAGTTGTACAAGCATTAACTTACCCGCTGGTTATTCTTACTGTATGTATTCTTTGTGTTGCGTTTATCTTTAATTACATCGTGCCGCAAATGAGCGGCCTATTTGAAGGTTTACCTGAACTGCCGGTATACACAGAAATCTTACTTGGTGTAAGTAACTGGATGCAATCGTATCAATGGTTTTTAGTGTTAGCCATAGCTGCGCTAATCTTTGGGCTTGTGCAAGCATTTAAAAAACCAAACTTAAGAAGAGCTATTGACGAGCTTATCTTAAAATCCCCAGCTAAGAATGCGGTACTCATTGTTGAACGAATTAGATTTAATTCGGCTCTATCAATGATGCTAGAAGGCGGGATTTCTATCGATAAGGCACTTGAACTGGCAATAGGCAGTGTGAAAAATAAATCTATTCAACATTCTCTAGTTGCTTCTAAAGAGCGGATAAAAAAAGGGGAAGCCTTAACTAGCTCCTTGTCTAGAAGTCCAATTTACCCTGATTTTTTTCTTTCACTTTTAGAAGTAGGGGAAGAAAGTGGTAAATTAACCCCTGTTTTTGAAGAGATTACTAAACGTTCTCGCAAAGAGTTTGAGAACTGGACTAATGCGATGACTTCAGTTTTAGAACCTTTGCTGATATTAACCATGGGCGGTATCGTTGGTAGTGTTGTTGTCACCATGCTTTTAAGTATATTAGCGGTTAACGATGTTGGCTTCTAATGAAAAAAGCGGTCGACTCAAAAGCTAAGGTAATATCTAGTCAAAAAGGCGTGACACTTATAGAGTTGCTCGTCGTCATTACCATTATGATGACTATGATTGCTTTAGTATCACCGATCGCTATTAATACTGTTGATAAAGCTCAAGCCCAATCCGAGTATCTCGCATTTTGTAATGCATTAAGAAAGGCCGGCATAAAGTCGTTCACTTCAGGCACAAGTATTAAAGTAGAACTTCAAGAAAACAAAGCTATTGCGACAGTTTTGTTGCCTAATGATGGCGCACTTTTTAAAGCGATGGGGGCTGATGTTAACTTGAATGTCTTCTCTTTCGACTACCAATATTTGCAATTCGAGCCACAAGAGCTAACGTTCAATGCCAGTGGCTTTGCTAGTGCGAGTGAAATCAAGCTAGTGCAGAACGGTAAAGAAAAGGTACTAGCGTTGGCGGAGTTAGTAAAAAGTTAAATGAACAGATTAATTTTACCAACACGTCCAATTCATAGTGTAAAAGGCTTTACCTTAATTGAAGTTCTGGTCGCAGCCTTTATTTTGTTTTTTGTTATAACTACCGTAACTATGGTCTACCGTAGTGCAATGGTATCAAGCCATAAAGCAGAACGAGCACTTATTTTTTCGACTTACGTCGACAATATTCGCGAATACATAAAACTTGGCATTCAAGATGCCGGCAAACAAGATGTTGCTCAAGGTCAATTAACAGGAAATGGTCAGTTGGGCGAAGTTCAATATACATGGACGGCTGTTGTTCAATATAGTCAACAAGCGACTCCTAGGTTAGATCCCGAATTAAAAACTATCGAAACGGGGCCTAATACTTATAAATTGTGGCAAGTGACGCTTGATGTGCAAAAAGGCACTTCTTCAAGAACGTTTGAATATAGCGAGTTAAGTTGGTGAAAAACAATCAAGGCTTTACTTTAATTGAAGTATTAGTGTCCATGACATTACTGACTATGGTGTTAGTTATCTCTTCAACCGCTTATTCTTTCTTTAGTCAGCGATGGAATGGTCGCTTAGGGCACTTTAATCAAACGGTAGAAGCCACTAAACAAATGATCCTTGTACAGGAATCTCTAAGGACAATTAAGCCCTACGTTGTTATCAATGAATCAAACGAACCCAAGTATTTCTTTGAAGGTAACCAAAATGGATTTGTTGCGGTAACAGCCAAATCTCTATTTGAACCAGGTAATGCAGCGGTAATGCGCATTCAACTTATACAGAACCCTGATTTATCGTTTCGCTTGATCTATGAAGAAGCATCATTGTCTAAAGAGCTACTCATTAAATTAGGCGAGCCAATAGACTTTGAATATTCTTTAGAGTTATTTAATCAACTCCCCTCTGCTGAATTTAATTATTTTGGTTGGGATTCAAAAAGTGACTATCATGAAGCTAAGGATGGTATGTCTTTAGTTTTACCGACGCCTGAATGGTATGACAATTACAATAGTATAGAAAAAAACTTACAGCCGCTTAGAGTCTCTTTTAGTTATCAAATTGAGGAGAAGAACCATTCTTTGTTGATACAGCTTCTGCAACCTTATCCTAATATGTTAACGTCTAATCGTTCAGAGTAGATTAATTCGAATCAAGCCCAGCCACAGTATATAAGTGAACAGTAGTATAAAAATGAGCATGAAACTCGCACAGATCAAAAAGCAAAGTGGTGTTGCGCTTATTCAAGTGTTGCTTATCAGTGCCATTATCACTTTACTGGCACTGTCTTTTACCTATACTGCTCGCTATCAAGTTGAAACTGCTAGAGCGCTTGAAGACAGGGCAAAAGCCAAATTGCTGTTGAATTCCGTTCAGCAAAAAGTTCTTTTTGTTTTATTAACCACCAATAATGAAAATATTAAAGAGACCTTCTTCCCAAATTCGCAACCATGGAATTATTATGGAGAACCCATAATTCTGGAGTCCGAGGGGGAAACAAAGGTCAGTATTGCTATTCAAGATATATCAGGGCTGTTGAACTGGCGATATGTTGATTGGCCTTTTTGGAAACCTGTACTTGAAAACTTAGGTATGTCTCCTTTTCAATCGAGTCAATTTATAGGCGAGTTAAAAGACTGGCAGGATAAAGACAAAGATTCTTGGCAAATTGGTCAGCTAGAGCCTAGCGAACTTGATAATGGACAGGTCTACCGAAATCTGCCTATTCAACTAACGCACGAAGTTGACTACTTTTGGCCACAGGAGCTTGAAGGGTTGCAGCAACTAAAATCAATGGCATCCTTGTATCCTGTCACTGGCTTTAATATAACTAATGCGCCAGATTCATTATTGAAGTTACTTCTGACGCCTGAAAAATATAGCCAACTTCGAGATATGCGTGCATTAGGCAATTTAAATCAACAAGTTGTTCTAGAGTTGTTATCTGGTGAGTTTCCAGAAGAGTTACTAATATTTTATGCGCCTAGGTTAATAAAGCTAGATATAGCGATATCTAGTGGAGACATTTTGATGCAAGAAACGTTGGAGTTTATTGTTGAACCATATAAATCTGACGCGCTAATTATATATGCTCACTACTAGTTATATACGCCACCGATTATCCTTGGCTTTTGTTTATCGATTTGGACAACTTCTTTTACAAATTAGTGCACAAATTTCCAATAAAAGGAATATGCAATAGCTTAAGCTTCCAATAGACTGTTGGTCGTGTATAATTTTCCTCCTTAACATTAATCTCTTATAAAACGAGAGTTATTAGAAATTAAAGCTCGTATGAAAATACAAAGGCTTTAGAGAATTAAATTAATTATATGTCTAGTTCTTCCTCATTAGTTAAATCTTCGCTACTTAAGTTAGGTGGTTATTTATCTGACCATTTATATAGTTTCAAAGAAGAAGCCGGCTCTATCACCATTGAACAAAGTAGCGATGAACAACGTGAACGTATTAAAGTTGTTATATTAGGGCGAGAGCATTACTTTGAAACCAGCAAAGACTATCCAATTGCGAATTTGCAAGAAGTAAAGAAGGCCGTTAAATTTGAACAGGCAAATTCACCATATCAAGGATTGAGTTTTAATCGCATAGAGAGGGTAGACGAGCAAACGCATCGTGTTACTTTTTGGTATATAACTCCGTTGGCGTTGGAAAAGCTTTCTAAGAAGCCGCTTTTTGTTTTACCTGAGTCGATTCTTATTTCGGCTAGCATAGAAAACGCTGAATTTAGCGCAGAAATAAATACCGGAATTAAGCAGTGGTTTTTAGCTAAATCGCCGAAAGGTTTGTTTTCCGGAATTAGAAGCCCACAGATAAGTAATTTGGATGTTTTTCTGCTCTCTACAGCGTCTCCCGCTTCTTTATCTGAACACGCTATTCAAGTAAATGAACTAGACAAGTTTTGTCAGTTACTCCTTACTGGCTTTCAAAAACTCACATTGCCTTTGTATTGGCAATTCTTTGTTAAACCTAACGTATCAAAAACCAAAGCAATATCTTGGAAGCCTTTTGCTATTCTGTCTGCGGGTGTTTTTACCTTGTATCTGTCGTTAACAAGTTTATATTTGGTGGTAACTGATTATCGATTGGAGGCTCAGTTAGCCAGTCAAAGTGGTGACGTGAATCAAGCACTTTCATTACAAAAAGAGTACCAAAGCTTAGTTACAGACTATGAAAATGTTAGCCGCTTTTTTACTGAGAAAAAACCTGTTTGGAATATTTGGCCCGTTGTACTTGATGTAATTGGTTATGGCGCAACAATAAGATCTGTGACTTTCAAAAATAAGTTAGTTACTATTCAAGGAAGTGCTAATAATGGCGTAAAGTCGACCTTTATCCTCGAGAAATTATCTGACCATCCAATCGTTATATCACCCAGCTTTTCAAAACCTGTACGACAAAGTAGAGGTAAAGAGCAATTTACTATCTCATTTTCATTAGCTGATAAGCCTATGGAGCATACTATTAGAGAAAGTGCTGAAAAATCATCAAGTGTAGCAAGTACTCAAAATATTAGAGAAACTGAATGAAAAAAGATAACAATCAAAAGTTGCTAATTGGTATTCTAGCTACATTGCTTGTGGCACGCTTTATTGTGGTGCCTATTTTTGATTGGCAAAACGAGCTAGTCAGTGATATTGCCGATAAGAAAAAACAAATTGTAAAAACCGAAGCTGTGGTTGCTCGTGTACCAGTATTGACAGAGCAGGTCAGTAAACTGAAGCAATTGAAAAATCAAAATATTGCCGCGTTTACTAATGAGCCCTCAGAAAACAAGCTGAAATTAAATATCCAAAAACAAGTAGAGGCTATCTTTGAAGCCCACGATGTACGTATTAAAAACTTTAGATGGGGTAATAAGGTCCCTGGAGACGTAAGCCAGTATCAAGCAAAAGTGTCTTACAGTGCAGATACGGTAGATTTTGCAAAGCTTAATGTGGCTCTTGGCCAGTTAGAAGCATTTTATACTTTGCCAGAGCTATCTATTGTTATTCGCAAAATGAAAGAAGATTCATTAGGAACTAGCTCTGGTAATTTGACACTGGTATTTTTTAATCGCGACAGTAAATCAAGTACCGATAATTCGTAAGTATAGGATTGATAAAAAATATATGAGTTCAGTTTTCGACAGCGTTAACGTTTCAGAGTTTTTTTCTAGGCGTTTTGTGCCTTTTTGGTTGTTGGCTATATTGTTAATTGCTTTTGACGTAAACCAAAGGCTTACGCCACCTGCAGATTCTGGAAAAGCTAACTGGCAATTAAATCTGGTTGCTGAAATGGAACAACAGGACCTGGAGCCAGAGGTTGCTGAAAAAATTTTGGCTAGATTAGCTAATTTTTCAACAGATAAAGCTGATAAGCAGCAGGCAAATATTGGGATGTCGAAAGAAGAACAACTGAACCAAAAGGGCGACTTAGTCGAGCTTTTCGTCGAAGATAAACACTATAAGTTAGTTGGTGTGTTTGACCACAGCGAAAAATTTGCGATTTTGTTAGAAAAAGAATTGAATACCAACGAGCAGAAGTTGGTAAAGGTGAAAGAAAACGAAACGCTAAATGGTTATACCATTGAACAAGTCCTAAATAATAAAGTCATTATTAAAGGTCGTAATGTAATAAACCTCTATTTGTATGCCACATCGGCCTTAAGCGAAAAGTAATTAAATATGAAAAACACAGTTAAATTTTTTCCTGCCATTGGTCTACTACTCATTGTCAGTGGCTGTGCTTCGACAGGGGAAAGCAAAAAAACAGATGTCTCTGATCCATCATATAAAATACAAACATCTTATTTGAAAGGTGGCCAATTGACCCCTCAGGGTGAGAGCATTAATGTGGATCAAGGCGCTTTAACTAATATCGCAATTTCTAATCCGAGCGATTTAGTACCTTTACCTCATTCATCTGTAAACATAAGGAAATCAGAGTTACTATCGGCACCGTTTTCTTCTGAACCAAGTTTGCAAATTTCTGTTAATGAAATGCCATTAAATAATTTTCTCCACTATGCTATGGGGGAATTACTAAAGGTTAATTACATTATCGATAAGAGTGTTGAACCTGAAAAAGAAAATATTACATTAAATATCCAAGAAAAAATTAGCCCTAAGCGTTTAATGACTTTGGTTAATGACCTACTTGTAGAACAAGAGGTTACGATTAATTATAACGATGGCTTGTATTTTATTCACAAGCCGAAAAAGAACAATAAGCGCGCAAAAAATGTCGTTACCGCTGTAGGACGTGAGTTAGAGGATGTACCAACCACCAGCCAAGATATATTGCAAATAGTTCCGTTAAAATATGGTGTAAAAGTTAGCATTGAAAAAGCGTTAAGACAGCTTGTGGGAGTTCAAATTTCTAATGATGCGTCATTGAGTGCGTTATTCTTGCAGGGGAAAAGAGATGATATTTTACGTGCTTTGGAGTTCATCCATCTACTAGATGCTCCTGCAAATAGAGGTAAAAATATTGGGCTTATTGATCTCACTTATATGGACAGCGAATCATTTACTGAGCAAATAACGCAATTAATGGAAAACGAAGGTATACCAATTGCGACTAATACCGCAGGTTCTAAAAATATTGTTATGGTGCCTATAGAGCAAATCGGCGCTGTTGCTGTATTTGCTGCTGATAAGTCGCTACTAGATCGCGTTAGGTATTGGGCAAAAGTTATAGACCAGCCTTTGCAAAGCGTGACCAAGCAGTATTTTATGTACCACCCCCAGTATGCAAGAGCTAATGATCTAGGCCAGAGCTTATCTGAACTCTTAGGAGGATCTTTTACTGGTAGTTCTGCCGCAGGTTCTAATTCGACTGGTGCAGCTCCTTCTGCTAAGAGAAGAGCAGGTGTTCAGAATGAACAAATGAAACTAGTTGTAGATGAAAGAGCAAACGCCATCATTTTCTACACGTCAGGCAATGAGTATCAAGCAATTCTACCGTTGATAAAGAAACTAGATGTACTGCCTCGCCAGGTGATGCTTGAGGTTACTATTGCAGAGGTTAATCTAACAGATGAGTTTAAACACGGTGTTGAATGGGCGTTAACTCAAGGCGAGGTAACCTTTGGTACTAAGGATGCTTTTGGCGTACCAGGGATTGGCGGCTTCGGTTTGAAACTCGACGGCGCAGACGGAGAATTAGCTGCTAACTTTATCCAAACCAATTCGCTGATAAAGGTGCTGTCTAATCCTTCTTTATTGGTGCGTGATGGTGTAGCAGCGAACATTAATGTCGGTTCTGATATTTCAGTTATTGGACAAACGACCGAAGACCCTATTAATGGTGACAGGCAAACCACCAAAGCCGAATATAGAAAAACAGGTGTTGATGTCTCTGTGACTCCGACAATAAATGCACGTGGTATCGTTATTATGGAGATTGACCAAAAAATATCTAATGAAGTGCCAGATACCAGCGGAGCAGGCGGTAACCCAAATATATTTGAGCGCTCTTTGAAAACCGAAGTTGTTGCTCAATCAGGGCAAACGATTATTCTTGGTGGTCTAATTAGCGAAAACGTCAATACCAGTGATAAGAAAACTCCTTGGGCAGCGGACATCCCTGTTTTAGGGAATTTGTTCAAATCTACAGGTGATAGTAGCAATAGAACTGAACTTATCATGTTAGTGACGCCTCGAGTGATAGATAACACTGAGCAATGGCAGGACTTAACGGAGTCGTTTAAAGAAAATTTAAAATATCTCTCGTTATAAAATCGTAACGTTGATTTGAAATAATAATTGATACTTAAAAAGGTGAAAAAATAAATTCAGTCAAGTTGACCGCCGTTCATGTTTAATGTGAAGACAGGTAATAAAATAATTTTTGTTTTTTAATTTGTGCTTTTTTAAGTATTTGTTTTTGTTAGTTAATTGTTGGTTTTTTGTTTGCATTTAGAGCTGGGTGGAAGTAATTTAGATACGTAAATTGATTAGGCGACTTTAATCTAAATTGACTAACTGCTTAATTTTTAACTAAACATACTGAATTAATTACTGAAATAGATGTTGACACCTTTGACGGAGTTGATTAAATTGTTCCAAGATTTGGCATTTTAGCGGTATATCCACTATGGTGTTAAAGTCTTTTAACGTTAAATAATGACTTTTATTTAGTTATTACTTAGCTAAATAATAACTAAAATTTATAATAAAATTCATTTTCATGAAAAATTAAGGATTTGAAATGTTCAAAAAAACATTGATGGCAGCAGCACTAGCAGCTGCAACGGGTTCAGCGTTAGCCGGTGAAATCGTAGTATCAGGTGTTGCTTACAAAGTAGGTAACGAATACTTAAACGCATACACTGGTTCTGCGTTACAAGGTGACTTAGATGCTGCTGGTATCGGTATTGCTTACAAGCCAGGTATCGCTTTAGGTATTAACAACACGTTAAAGTTCCAATTCGCGGGTGGCGCAATCTCTGCAAACACTGGTCTTGAACTATACACTATCGATACATTTGCTGTTCACGCAGATAACGCAACTATTCAAACTGCGATTGATGACGCTGTTGATGGTGTAACTGAAGAAGCGCCAGCTGATACTGCTGCTGATTTAGCTAACTTAAAAGCTGCTGCTATTGGTGCTATTAACGCTGCTGTAGCTGCAGATGGTACTGTTGACGGTACTGCTGCAATTGCTGCAATCAATGCAGAAACTTACGACACTGATTTTGCTACAACTGTTGCAAGCATCAAAGGCTTAAACACTAACATCATGTCAAATGTTGTTCCAGCTGCTGTATCTACTGCTGCTGACTTAGTTGACTTCGAAGCTGACGAGAATGGCGACTACACTTGGGCATTATTCAAGATCACTGTAAATGACCTTACAGCAGACGACGTACTAGTATTTGAAGATTCTGACGGTAACGGTACTGCTGAAATCGTAACTAACTTCACTAAAGCAACTATCGGTGCTGGTGACTTAACAGTTTCTATGCCTGAAGCAAAAGATGACACAGGTGTTGAACTACTTGCTCCACGCGCTGGCGCTGAAACACTTGTAACTACTGCTAACCAGTTCACTGTAACTGCTAACGTAGTTAATGACACGATTGACGTAGAGCAAGACCGTTTATTCTTCGTTGATACTGTAGCTTCACAAGCAACTACTGGTACTTTCTCTTTCACAGTAGCTGACGATGCGACTATCGACTTAGGTATCGACGCTCAAACAGCTACAGTTGAGTTTGCTATTAATGGCAACACTGCTGGTGTTGATTCAGTAGACCTAATCGACTTAGATAGCTCTGGTGGCGGTAACGTTGATTCAGGTGCATTCGATGATGACGGTATGTTAGCAGGTACTGGTATCGATAGCAGCACAATCACTGTAACTGTTGACGGTACTACAAACCTTGAAACGCGTACTGTTGGTTTATCTGTAATGGTAACTCCTGCAGAAGCAGATACTGATGATTTCTACCTATTAGGTGGTGCATCTATGTTCTCTGACGCATTCACTTGGGGCTTAAACGGTTCTGAAATCACGTTCCCATACGCACCAATTGGTTACACTCACATCACAACTAACTTCGAACTTGCTAACTCTGGCGACCAAGAAGGTGATATCTTAGTAACTGCTATTGGCCGTGACGGTTCTTCTTTCTCTGGTACTATCGCTCAAGCAGCTACTGCTGAGTCTTTAGTTAAAATCAGTCAAGAAGATGTTTACACAGCTCTTGGTTTAACTGAAGCTGCTTCTTTAAGCATCACGTTCACTACAACTGCTCCAGAAGACGACATCAAGATCACTGGTTACTCTAACTTAGAGTCTGGCGGTCGTATGGCACTTCTAAGCGACGCTTACGAGACTGCTGATTGTACTGCTACTTCTGTTGTTAACAACGACGGTACAATTACAGAGACTACTGACGTAACTGTTACTTGTGACTAATCCAAGCGATTTAGTTTAGAAAAAGCGACCTTAGGGTCGCTTTTTTTTTGAGTTAATTTTTTAATCCTTGTATTATTTGCCGCGTTATTGGTTTGCTCATGTTAAGTTAACGGTTTTGTTGGGTTAACTTATCTGTTTTATGTATTGTTAAATTATTGTTTGGATTATTATCGTGAGTAAGCATGTCAGTGCTATTGTGACGCTTTTAAAAGGGAACCTTGGCGCACAGGTTGCTATTTTCCTTTCTTTACCCATTATAACTAGGCTTTACGACCCTTCGTCTATCGGGCAATTAGGTAGCTTTGTAGCACTAGCTAGCGTGTTTATGCCTATAGGTGCTTTAACCTTGCCACAAGCGATTGTGTTAGCAAAGGAGCATCAAGATGCGCAAGCAATTACAAGCGCTTGCATTAAGATTGGCATTATTTTTACCCTGATGTTTACTCTTTTGATGTTTGCACTTGATAGCACGAGTAGTATTTTTACGTTGCTTTCTGTCGAAAGTACTTTTTACTTTTTACCGCTAGCGATAATTTTGGCGGTATTTGTTCAAATTGGTGAACAGTGGTCTATAAGGTTAGCTGAATTTAAAGTTAAGTCTGTCGCTACTGTTATTCAGTCACTTTCTCTTAACTTTGCCAAGTTGATTATGGGGGTAGTAGCACCCACTGGCGGCGCTTTGGTGGCTTGTACGGTATCAACTCCGGCAATACAATCGGCGTACCTTTATTGGTCACTTAATAAAAAACAACGGTTCCTTGCCAAAAATGCTAATGTTTCCATTAAACAAGTGATACAAGACAACGTTCAGTTTCCTAAATATCAAATGCCTCAAGCCTTTTTAAATGCTGCTTCTCAAAGTGTTCCCGTTCTAACCTTAGCAGCAGCGTTTGGCGCATCGGCAGCGGGCTTTTATACCCTAAGTCGCTCAATACTATCGCTGCCTACTTTATTGCTTGGTAAAGCTGTTGGCGAAGTTTCTTTTAAAGCCTTTGCTGATCTCGTGAATGAAGAAAAGTTTACAGACCTCTATCAGCAGCTTAAAAAGTCAACTTTAGTCATGGCAGGCTTAGGTATTTTCCCTGTTTTAGTTATTCTTCTCTTTGGCCCTTGGCTGTTTTCATTGGTATTTGGTGAAGACTGGCAAACGGCTGGTGAGTATGCGCGCTACCTTTGCTTATGGACATTTTTCATTTTTATTAATGCCCCTAGCTTAAAAGCGATAATGGCACTAGAGAAGCAACGCGTTGCGCTATTTGTTAATTTGATTTCGTTACCTTTAAGAATATTTTCTTTATATTGGGGAGCGGCAATCGTTCAAAGTGTAGAAGTAACCTTAATTGCGTTTGTTTGCGTTAGTGTACTACACAATATTGTTATCATTTCTTTGGCATTTATCTCGTGTCGAAATCGCCTTGTAGGAAACTAAGTTGTTTATGGATAGTAGTAAACAGATTTTAAATATAAATGTTGCCTTTTCTGGTTTGTTTGGTCCAATAACTTGTCAAGACACAGAGCTAACGCTTATTGGCTATGTAATGTTAGACGGTAAGCGCTTATCAAATGAGCAGTTAAAAACTGAACTATTGACCGCGTTGAAACTAAAGTCGATTTCGAGTTTTTTAAGTACTTTATCGGGCCATTTCTCGATCGTTTTTCAAACAAATAACGAGTTAATTGTTGCGACTGATCGCCTACGTAGCCGACCGATTTTTGTCGGTTGCGAAACGGGTACTTTATACGTTTCTGATTGCATTGATAGGCTTGTGTCTAAAGTGGCTATTAGTGGTTTCGATGATGTGGCTAAATATCAACTAAATAGTACAGGCTATGTGTTAGGAGAAAACACCTTAGCGCAGGAAATAAAGCAAGTACAAGCTGCTAGAGTATTGATAGTGAAAGAAGGTGCTATTTCTGAGACTAAGTACGCAGACTTTTTACCTGAGAATACTGTTAAGCAACAACAAAGAGATGTGCTTGTTCAGCAGCTCGATGACAAAATGAAAGAAGCGATGCAGGAGCTTATCGCTATTGCTGACGGTAAACAAATTGTTGTTCCTCTAAGTGGTGGCTATGACTCTCGGATAATAGCGGTCTATTTAAAAGAACTTGGCTATAAAAATGTGGTGACTTTTACTTTTGGTAAAGCGAGCAGTCGAGAAGTAAAAATCAGTAAGAAAGTTGCTGACTCGCTTGGCTTTCAGTGGCATTTAGTCACTTACACAAAGGCTATGTGGAAATCGCTATTTAAATCTGAAAGTTTTCAACGGTATTTAACGTTCATTAATAGTCTTGTTTCCGTACCGAATATACAAGTTTTCCCAGCAATACAGCAATTAGTCGATAATGGTGTCGTAGACAAAGATGCTATTGTTGTTCCTGGACACACAGGAGACTTCATTTCCGGAGGACATATTCCTGCAAAATTAGTGGGCCTTAAAGCCAAAGGTAATGAGTCTTTAATTACTGATATGATTTTAATTAATCATTTTAAGGCAAAATCAAACTTTGCAGAAAAATCTGAAGTTATAAAGTTAGTCGAGCAAGAGGTTAATAGAAAAGTAAGCGAACTTGGCGAAAGTGTTCAAGCGGCGACTGTATTCGAAAGTTGGGAATATTTTGAGCGCCAAGCAAAATTTATTGTTAATTCGAATCGTTATTACGATTTTTTCAATCTAGACTGGGGGATGCCTCTCTGGCATAACTCGCTAATTGATTTTTGGCAGGGCGTCTCTATTGAGTTTAGAAAAGGCTCTGGCTTTTGGCAGGAATTTGTTGAATTTAAGTATCAGGAAGTTTCTGGCAATAAAGAGCTGCTCGGGAATATTAGCTCTGGTCAGTCTTATACAAGTAGAAGGGTACGCCAACTCTTTGACTATTTCTTTGATGAAAATGCGCTTTACTCAATCGTTCCTTTTCACCGGTGGGTCATGAAAAAAGCCAGGTTTTCTTACGCACATGGGTCTGTTTTTTCTTATTTGGGCTTTTATATGATCAAATTACAGGAAAAACGCTTCTTGAATAAACGATGAAACATTTCTATCTAAGTTACTTTTTGCGAGATCGTGTATTTAAAACGTGATTTAAGTTAAGATAGCGCACAATTTTGGGTACTACTGGTACATCTCTTTCATTTTCAGGTTAATTTTATTTTATGCTAAAGGCAATAATTAAAAAAATTGTTCCCCGTCAGGTTTTCACGTTACGAAATAAAATAGATGGTTTTCTAGTGAAAGTTTGCTCTAAAAGCCGAATAACAAGTTCATTATATTACTTTTTATTTAGTGGAAAGTTTAGTCGAGAGCATCAATCCGTTCTTCTTGGTAAATTAGCCTACCAAAAATCACTAGAAGAATACCAATTGTCGAGCATTTTACTGCGCAGAAATACTCATAGATTAGAAAAAGGCTTAATTATGGAGCCTCGCAGAGATGTTTTCGCAGAAGGCTATATTGGTGAGACAGTTGATATGTATGTTAGCTGTTCGAACAATAAAGAGTTTTGTCAATCGGAATTAACTTGGGCCTATCAAGTACTCAATGAATACTTTAATTGCGTTAAGCATACGCCAACGATCAAGTCGTCGTTTGAACTATTTAGTCGCTGTACGCACCCAGTAAGTGACGAAAAGTCAATTCCGTATGCAAGTGAAGAAAGACATCTTTCTAACATTGACAGCGAACAACTTTATTCTTTATTTAAAAAGCGTCGTTCAACTCGCTGGTATGAGAACACGTCTGTATCAAAAGACTTAATCGCACAAGCCGTAGATATGGCCACTCAAGCACCTAGCGCTTGCAATAGACAACCTTATGAATTCTATTTAGTAACTGATCCTGATAAAGCAACTGAGGTTGCGTCTTGTGCCATGGGTACTGCGGGTTTTGCAGAAAATATACCTGCTCTAGTTGTATTAGTGGGTGATCTAGCGTCTTACCCTAAAGAACAGGATCGTCATGTGATCTATGTTGATGGTGGCCTAGTTGCTATGCAGTTTATGCTAGCGTTAGAGACTCTTGGGCTAAGCAGCTGCCCAATCAATTGGCCAGATATCGAAGCCTATGAACGAAACTTATCCTCTAAATTAAAGCTAAATATGTACCAAAGACCAATAATGATGATGTCAATTGGCTATGCTAAGCCATCAGGTGGTATTCCGTTTTCACAGAAGAAAACTTCGTCACAACTTATTCAGGAAGTAAAGTAATGCTAATCGAAATTCGCGGTGTTCAATTTATCAATAAAGGCGCCGAATTAATGTTGCGCTCTGTGTTAGAGCAACTTGAACGCAGATGGCCAGATGCTGAAATTTGTATGTCAGCAGGTCCTAATTCTCCGTTTGTTGAGAGAGCAAAAATTGGTGCTTATCAACGAATAAATTTGAAAAAGAATAAGTTTGATTTAAATGGCTTAACTTATAGTTTGCCAGCCAAATTCAGAAGGTGGTTAAAGAACAATTATGGGATAGTAACTGAGGCTGACGTAGACGTTATCCTTGACGCCTCAGGTTTTAGTTACGGTGATCAATGGAGCTCATTAATACTAAGACAAGTTTCACAAGATGTTAATCGTTTTAAGTCGAAAGCAAAACATTACGTTTTTCTTCCTCAAGCACTTGGTCCTTTTACACGAGAAGATAATAAACCTTGGGCTAAAGAGGCTTTAAGTAATGCTTCACTTGTGTTTGCTAGAGATTCACAATCTTTGGGTTATGTACAAGAGGTTGCAGCAAATAGTGGATTAATACAGTCACCTGATTTCACAAACTTGTTAACTCCTCGCTTTTCAGATGTGTCAGAGCGATTAAAAGGGCATATTGCCATTATTCCTAATAGTAAAATGCATAGTAAGAAAAATAAAAATCTTTCTTGGCAGAAAAACTATTTGTCTATTTTGACCAAGGTTATTACCAAGCTGCAAGACAAGGGAGAGCAAGTATTTTTCTTGAATCACGAGGGTGTTGAAGATCAAGCTATTTGTGAAAAGCTTAATGAAAATTTGTCAAAGCCAATTGAAATTGTGTCACCTGATTGTTCTCAAGAAATAAAAGGAATTATCGGTCAATGTAAGATGATTGTTTGTTCTCGATTTCATGGTTGTGTAAGTGCTTTATCTCAAGCTGTTCCTTGTATCGCGACCAGTTGGAGTCATAAATATGAAATGTTATTTAAAGAATATGAACAAGAAACCTTGTTGGGTGCTGACTTTTCAGAATCTGAAATCGAAAACATGATCGATAACGTGTTGATTGAGCGCGAGAATATAACTGAAGTATTATCTAATTGTACAAAAGAATACAAAAAGCAATCAGATGCAATGTGGCTAAAAGTAGAAGCAAAGATTGCGTCTAGCTAAGGCTATATATTGGGTGTTGCTCGCTTTTCGACAGCTGAGGGCTTTGAAAATGGGCAAGGCAATACTTGCCAAAAAAGTAGGGTTTTTGGTAATATAGCGCGCTAATTTTGCGCTAAATTAAAGGTTAATAGCGATAATATGCGCGTTTGGATAGATTTAGTTAATTCGCCCCATGTTGCATTCTTCCTCCCTATAATAGATAGGCTTAAACAGAAGGGTTACGAGGTTGAACTGACGTATAGGGATTTTGCGCAAACAAAAGATTTGATAAAACAGAGTGGCTTGGCAGCAACCTTAATTGACGGTCATGGCGGAAAGTCGAAGCTTGGAAAAGTCTTTAATTTATTAGAGCGAACTTGGAAATTAAGGCAATTTGCGAAGGATAAAAAGTTTGATTTAGCACTTTGTCATAATTCTTACTTTCAAATTGTAGCGGCTAAGTTATTGAACATTCCTTGTTTGACCAGTATGGATTTTGAAGGGCAACCTGCAAACCATATTGCTTTTCGATTTGCTACTGCGGTCTCTTTACCTACGGCGTTTCCTGCTGAAGATGCTGTTAGGTTTGGAGCTAAAAAAATTTACCGATATCAGGGATTAAAAGAAGATATTTGTTTGGGAGACAATAAGGAAATAGCGGTAAACGAAGCTGAAATAATGACTGCTTTCAACATTAGTGAGGACGAGCTTACTAAACCCGTGGTTTTAGTTAGAACGCCACCGAGTCTTGCGCTTTATCACAACGATGAAGAAGGCGTGTTTGAAAGCTTTTTGAAGAAATTAGAAGACAGTGATGTTTGTGTGTTGGTTCTCCCTAGGGTTAAATCACAACAGATAGATATTTTGGGTAAGTTCCCTAGTTTTCATTTTTCCGATAAAACGTTAAATGGGTTTTCATTAATTAAATTTGCAGATTATGTTGCCAGTGCCGGTGGCAGTATGAATAGAGAAGCAGCAGTGTTAAATACACCCGCTATTTCTCTTTATTCAGGAAAATTGCCTGCTGTTGACACTTTGTTACAAGAAGAGAAAAAGTTAACTGTTATAAACGAAGTTTCGAAACTTAATGGTTTAAATTTTACGAAAAAGAAAATAGCTAAAGAGAACGTGAGCTCTGTTGCATTGGATAATTACATGCAACATGTTTTTGAAACGATTTAAAGGAATTATATGAGTCAGCCTTTTATTCACCCTAGTGCCGATGTAAATGATAAAGCATTGTTAGGTGATAATGTTAAAGTTTGGAACCTAGTTCAAATAAGAGAAAATGCATCGATTGGTGAAAATACTATTTTATCTAAGAATGTGTACGTCGATTTTGACGTATCGATAGGTAAAAATGTAAAGATTCAAAATAATGTGTCTGTTTATAACGGCGTTACAATCGAAGATGAAGTCTTTGTTGGTCCGTCTGCAATATTCACTAATGATTTTCAGCCTCGCGCTAATAATGTTGACTGGCAAGTTACTCCTACTCTAGTCAAAAAAGGTGCTTCAATTGGTGCTGGTGCAACATTAGTTTGCGGCATTACCGTTGGAGAGCATGCAATGATTGGTGCGGGAGCTGTAGTGAATAAGTCTGTTCTTCCTCATACACTAGTCGTTGGCAATCCTGCTAAAGTTATTGGTTTCGTATATAAAAATGGCAAAAGGGTTCAAATGGCTCATTTGTCTGACGTGTTAAAGAATGATGGTAAGGCTGTGTTTATCGAGCCGGACAGCCTTGAGGAGCTGGAAATTCCTTTAACAGGAATCAATGTTATTCCAGTTACCAAATAAGGCGAATTGCGGTTTTTACCCGCATGATGAATAGTTTTTAAATTGAAAATAAGGTTTTGTAAATGATTTCAATGGCGCAGCCTCAAGTAGGTCAAGAAGAAATCGATGCAGTCACTAAGGTGATGAAGTCAGGAATGATTGCTTCTGGTCAAGTAGTTACAGAGTTTGAAGAGGCTTTTAGTTGTTATATTGGCGCGAGTTATGGTGTTGCTACAAGTAATGGAACTACCGCCCTTCATGCTGCTTTACTTGGATTAGAGATAGGTGAAGGTGATCGCGTATTAACGACACCATTTACTTTTATCGCTTCTAGTAATTCTATTTTGTTTAATAAAGCAATCCCTGTTTTTATTGATATAGATCGAGACAACTTTTTATTAGACCTTGATAAATTAGAAGCTTACCTAGCGGAAAATGAAGATCCGTCTATCAAAGCTATATTAGTCGTTCATTTGTTTGGACTCGCTTGTGATATGCCAAGACTAATGAACATAGCCAATAAATATAACCTAAAAGTTATTGAAGATTGTGCTCAAAGTCATGGTGCTGAAGTTGGTGGAATTAAAGCCGGTAGCTTTGGTGATGCAGCATGTTTTAGCTTTTACCCGACGAAGAACATGACGACAAGTGAAGGCGGAGTCGCACTTTTTAAAGAGCAATCTGTTGCTGATTTAGCAAGAAAATATGTAAATCACGGTAGAGTTGATCAATACAAGCATGATGTACTAGGTTTTAACTACCGAATGACTAATATTTGTGCTGCGATAGGTATAGAGCAATTGAAGAAGTTACCTAACATGAATGATAAGCGACGTCATTTCGCGAGCATTTATAATCGCGAGCTTGCAGGTAACAAGTTTATTAAAACACCGCTAGAAACTGAAGGCCATAAGCACGTTTATCATCAATATACGGTTGTGATTGATGGAGTTCCAAGAGAGCAAGTGCAAGCCTTGTTAAAAGAACATGAAATTGGTAGTGCAGTTGTGTACCCGTTTAGCATGACGGAGCAAGAGTTTTATCAAGACAAAAGCGAGTGTAAAGACGATAGCATTTCAAGAGAACTTTCTAGAAAAGTACTTTCTCTTCCTGTTCATCCTGGCTTAACAGATGATCAAGTGCTAAAAGTTTGTCGTGTTTTAAACACCATAGGAAAATAAAAAATGAATCAGCCAGTTAAGTCACTACGTGTAGGTGTTGTTGGTGTAGGCTCCATGGGTAAAAACCATACTCGTGTCGCTATAGGTAACCCTCTTGTTGAATGTATAGGTGTTTTTGATCCAAACGAAAAGATGGGGTTGGCCGTAGCCGCTGAATATGGCTGTCGATATTTTGATGACTTCGATGGTTTTCTAGACGCTGTTGATGCAATTGTTATTGCTTCACCAACGGTTACTCACTATGACATTGCTAAAAAAGCCTTAAATTACGGAAAGCATTGTCTTATCGAAAAGCCAATTACTGTTGAAATAGAAGAAGCTGAGTCTTTAAAAGCAATTGCCGATGAGAAAGGACTTGTCATCAGTGTAGGCCATGTCGAGAGATATAACCCGGTATTTCAAGAATTATCAAATATTCTTGAAAATAAAGAAGTACTTGGAATTAAGGTTAATAGGCTTGGTTACAACACCAATCGCGCAAACGATGTTGATGTTGTTTTAGACTTGATGATTCATGATTTAGACAACATCAATAAGCTAGTACCAGAAAAGTTAACGGTAGTTGGTGCAATTGGTGGAAACTTTAATAACCGTAATCTTGATTATGTTACGTCAATTATCAAAACTGATAGTGGTATTGTTTGTGACATTACTGCAAGTAAGGCTTCTCAAATTAAACAAAGAACACTTCAAGTTAGTTGTTCAGATTGTTTTGTGACGGTAGATTTCTTGCACAAAGATATTGAAGTTAACCGCCACGCTCAGGGTACTTATATCGCAGAAAATAATGATGTTAAGTACAAGCAAGAATACCTAGTAGAAAGAGTACTAGTACCGAACATTGAGCCACTTATGGCGGAACACACAGATTTTGCTGAAGCTATTCTAGGTGGAAAAGAGCCAAAAGTTACCGCTCAAGATGGTATCGAGGCTCTAAAATTAGCAATTGAGGTACAAAACAAATGCAAAGAGTCTTAATCCGTTTATTAGACTTTATTTTTGCTTCAGTCGCATTTGTTTTATTGGTACCTGTTACTTTAGCAATCGCTATTGCTATCTATGTAACGATGGGAGGTCCTGTTGTCTTTGCTCAAAGGCGATTAGGGCTGAACGGAAAAACATTTACTGTTTATAAATTTCGCACGATGGAAACAAAAGAGATTCTTGAAGAGAATTTTGAAAAAGTGAATGAATTTGCAGTAAAACTAAAAAATGATCCGCGGATAACGCCTGTGGGTAGCTTTTTGAGACAAACTAGTCTTGATGAGCTACCTCAGTTGGTAAATGTGCTTAAAGGTGACATGTCTTTTGTTGGTCCTCGCCCTTGGGTCCCTCAAGAATACGATGTTATCCCTAAAGAGTGGCACTCTAGGCTTGAAGCGCTTCCAGGTATTACAGGGTTTGCTCAAATTAGTGGGCGAAGTGATCTAGCGATGGACAAAATTGTTGAAAAAGATATGGAGTGGGTTCAACAACAGTCTATTAAGCACTATTTTAAAGTTTTGTTTAAGACTGGCATGTATGCACTAAAAATGAAGAATGTATATTAGGGAAAGTGCGTGAACGTTCTAGTAGTATCCAATATGGGGCCAAAACCTAGTGCCCCTCTTCAAGGGTGCTTTGTCAACAACCAAGTAAATTCTTTGCAATCGAAAGGCATTGCTCTTGGATATCACTATATGAAATGGAATGGTGATACTCTATTGCATAAAGTGTTTAAGTATCCCCTATTTTTTCTTAAATTTATCTTTAGTTTTGTTTTCAATAGAAAAACTTTTGACGTAATACACGTTCATTATTATTTCCCAACAATAATATGTGCGTTGATTTATAAGCTTTTGAGAAACAAAAAAGTCAAAGTCATTGTTACCTGTCATGGCGGTGATATTTATCAATTTACGACACCTGGTTTTGTTTATCGAAAGCTTACTTCGATAGTTGACCATTGGATATTCACGTCTAAGAAGCTGAAAGAAAAATTTTTCTGCGCTGTTTCGTCCTCTGAGATCTTATCAGCAGGAATTGATGATGAGATTTACTCTGTTAGTTTACCTAAAGACGAAATCTCTGAGAAAGGCAGTGATGTTATATTTGTCGGACAACTAAATCAAAACAAGGGAATTGATCGTTTTTTAAAATTGGCTGATTTACTTCCAAATAAGTCATTTGTGCTTGTTGGCTCTGACGAAGCAGGCGTTGCCGCTAAGCACTTGCCTGGTAATGTGGAATATAAAGGTGTTTTACAGCCTGAAAAACTCGCCATTACTTTGCGGAAAACTAAGGTTCTAGTATCTTTATCCCGTAACGAGTCCTTTGGTTTAGTTATGTCTGAAGCAATGGCCTGCGGAGTTCCTTGTGTCGCAACAAAAACTGACGGTTCAATTAGTCAGTTACAATCTGATTTTATTATAGATGGCGAGACAGAAGACAGATTAATAGCCCGTATCAAAGATAAATTGAGCAATTTATTATCTTTGCCTACTGAAGAATATAACCAACTTCAAAATGAAGTTCAGCAATCAGTTGAAGTCAACAAATTATCTAATGTAACTTGTAAGTTAATCGATACTTACAAGGCATTATTGATTAATACGTAACGAGAATAGCTATGTATACAAAAACCATAGGCATTTATATGCCAACACATAACAGAGTAGAGTTGTTAAAGAAGGCAATCGATTCAATATTGGCACAAACTTATCAAAACTTTTCTGTTGTGGTAGTTAATGATGGTTCAAGCGACGGTACGAGAGAGTATCTAGAGTCACTTAATGATGAAAGAATAAAAGCGATTCATCACGAGAAGGGAAGAGGCGCGTGTATTTCGCGAAATGAAGCTATTCGTGCGTTAGATACAGAACTCGTCACTGGTTTAGACGATGATGACGCAATTTTACCAAATAGATTAGAGAGCTTACTTAGTGTTTATGACGAAAAGTGGTCGTTTGTTTGTAGTAGTTTTTACTGGGATTATGGCTCCTACAAAAAGCACTTGTTTAACAAACGCGGTGCTATTTCGTTGTCAGAAGAGTTAGATCGAAATCAATGTTCAAATCAGGTATTAGTGAATAGAGAACGCGTTTTGGCGCTAGGTGGGTTCGACGAGAAAATTCCTGCAATGCAAGACCATGATATGTGGGTGCGCTTGATAGCGGAATATGGAGATGCATATCGTATTAATGAACCAACATATGTAGTGAATGATGATCGTGTATTGGAGCGTATTTCTTCCCTCAATAACAAACTGAACGCAATCAAAATGTTCGAAGAAAAGCACGGAAAGTTAATGAGCAAAAGAAATAAGAAAAACTTAGCTTTTTACAAACAGAAAGTTTCTGGTGAAAAATTTTCTGTTTTTGGCTACTTTTCTTCGTTGCGTTATGGTTTATGGGAATTAAAAACTAAACACTTAATTGCTACTGTATTTAAAGGGCTGTCAAAGAAAAGGCTTGATTACTTAGCGTCAGGTAAAGCTAAAAAGTAGAGAACTTTTAACCAATATTTGGCCTGACAAATTTACGGGAGTACTATTCGCCTTCCAGGTAACTCTTTTAAAGCAATAAACAAATAATGTCGTTACAATAGAAGATAATAACACTGGTTTATAAGCATAATTAGTATTTTTGAAAGATTGCTTATTGAGTAAATAAAATAGAGAAAATCATTACATTGACTTTAGTTTCTTCAGAAAAACAAGATAGTGTTAAGCATGTTTCTTTGTTTATGAGCCTGTTCCAAAGCTACGTGGCTAAATATCCCGCATTTTGGGTACTGTTATTCCCATTGTTGATGGATATATTCACTGGCTTTGTGGATTTGGTCCTCGGAATCTACCTTCCTTTTAGCGCTGCAGCTCGATCTATGCTGCTATTTATAGGTCTGTATCTAGTCTTTGTAAAGAATTCATTAATAGGGCTAATTACTATTTTGATGATGAGCCTATATTTAAGCTTGTTGGCTTATTGGATGTACTCTCAGCCAGATTTAGTTATATCGACGAATATAAAGCCATTAACCGTATTAATTCTCCCCATGCTTGTTTATGTTTTGTTAGCAAGCAAACGGCACGAGCTAGAGTGTGTTGATACCATCACTCAGTGTATTTCTTTGTATGGTCTGATCGCCGCAGGCACGATAGTTATTTGTTATGTCCTCGGGATTGGCTACGACAGCTATGGTGAAGGAACATTTGGTTTTAAAGGTGTATTTATTGCCGGCAATGATATTGGGTTGTGTATATTAGTGTCTTCAGCGATAGCGTGGCTGCGTGTTGTCGTTAAGTTTAATATGGTAGATCTTGTTTCTGGATTCGTATCATTTATCGGCCTAGTACTTATTGCTAGTAGATCAAGCTTGGTAGTAGGAACTCTTATACTTGTTTGTGGAGTTTTAAGCTTTATTTTCTTCAGTCAATCCAAAGGTCGACTGATTTCTACACTTAAATTTATTACGTTAAGTGTTTTTATCGCTGTAACTACGATTGTTGCATGGTTAGGGTTTAAATTTGCTGACGAGATCCAGTATCATTTAACGCGATTGACCGAGTTACTTGAAGGTGTTAGTCCTCGCGAACATCTTGAAATTGCAGCAAAGTCAGTAAATGAAAACTTTTCTTTAGCTGACGTATTGTTCGGGCAGGGGTACACTTATTATACCAATATCGCAGAAGAATTTTATCTGCGATTAAAGCTTGGCTACAACGTACCATTCTTTAAAGCAATCGAAAGAGATTTTCATGATTTGTTTGGTATTACAGGGATATTTTTTACTAGTTTGATAGTATTTTTGTGGTTTTGGTTTTTATTTATAGTACTCAAAAGCTTTATAAAATATAGGTTTAAAACCCAGTTAGTGACATTTGCTATGGTTTCGTTTCTTATGATTCATGCAACGTTAGCTGGACACGTATTAATGAGCTCCCAAGTCTCCATTATGGTTGGAGCACTACTATTTGTGGGATTATCGACTAAAAAGGGTTTAGTTAATTTTGAAAATCGTCATAGATCTAATTAAAAGAAAAGAAACAAAATACCTAATTTTGTTCTACGTAGTGTTCTTAGGCGCATTAGTTTTTTATTTGTTATCGTTACCAAATAAATACCAGAGTAGAGGCCTTTATGCCCCGTCAAAAGAAATTTTAGGCGGTTCAATGGGAGGCGCAGCAGGATCAATAGGTGGTCTTGCTAGTTTAGCTGGCATAGATATAGGCTCTAACCAACGAGACAGCCTACAAATTGCATTGGAGCTAATGAAGTCCAAGGTATTTATTTATCAAGTGATTGAAAATAACGGGCTTGCTGCTGAAGTTTACGCAGCTGAGTCTTGGAATGTACTCACCAGAGAAACGACCTTTAAGTCAACATTGTATGATGCTAGGACTAAAGAGTGGGTTCGGGAAGTTAAGGCTCCTAAGCAAGCAAAGCCTTCAGATTACGAACTATATCAGGTATTTAAAAAGAATCTGGCAATTGCGTTAGATAAAAAAACGCGACTCGTCACTATTAGTTATACACATGTTTCTCCGGTATTTGCGAAGAAGGTTGTTGATATTTTAGTTGAACGAATCAACGAAAGGATACAAGCAAAAGAGCTTTATGAAGCATCTACTAGTATTAGCTTGTTAAAAGAAGCCATTGAAAATACCGAGAATGCAGAACTTCAGCAAGTTCTATATCAACTGGTTCAAGAACAGACTAAACGGCTTTTACTGACGCAAACGCGTGAACACTATGTACTTGAGCCGATAGATAGCCCTATAGTTGAAGAAAATAAAAGTGAGCCAAAAAGGGGACTGGTATTGATAGTATTTACCTTCCTTTACGGTGTGTTTAGCGTAATATTTTTGTTATTCCGTATAAAAGTTCACACCAGTGATTAAGAAGCGCTTTTTTTTATTTTTTTTATCTTTGGTGGTTTTTTCTACCACGTTATTTTTGGTAGAACGAAATAACGCGTTTACGTCGCCTTATTATACCCAATACTTATTTTACCAGCCCAAAAAAGGTATTAACTCAGAGATAGCTCAATTTATTGAAACCAGATATGGGTACAATAGCAGCATGCTGATGAAGAAGCTGAAAGCGGATTTAGAGTACCCTAATTATTTTTTACTTAATGATGAAAATTTCCTAAAAAGCCTTGCTTCTTCTTGCGGCTATTCTGGAGAGGAGTTATCCAAAAAGGTATTGATTAAACGGTTTATGTTATATGACTTTGCCGACATTAAGTTTTATGGGGAGCTCGGTGAGTACAGTAATTGTATATTGAAAAAGTTTAATTTGTATTTGGTGGATTCGTCTCGACATAAGCTGTTAAATGAGTACGAACGGACTGAAAACTTATTGAATAAAAATATCGATCTAGAGTCCAAAGCTGCTGTTCACAATCAATTAGACATGCTCCAGACCTTTATCTCTATCTATTCTCCTGACTATCAGTTTTATGAATTTTTATTTATTGGTGAGCGAGATCAAGTAGCTGGTACTTTAAAACGGAGTTTAATTTTCTCTTTTATTGTTACATTAGTACTCGGTTTAGTCATTGTGACTATAAGAAAAATAATGTTATCCAAAATGTCGCTTTAGCTCAAAAACGTTATCAATAGATTCTATTTGGTCTTTTGTATCAAACATCCTTTGATCTTGAAGTTTAGCGATCCATTATTGTTTATCATCTTTCTGGAATATTGTTAGTGACTGACATAGAATACGGTGCTCTAAATTTTAAGTAGCTCCTTTTTTGATGAAACTTATTTAATATCAATGTGTTATTTTTTAAGAAAATATCGCTTATGCAGATGGTTAGTCAAAGAGTTAATCAAGTTTTGCTTGGATTAAGCAGCGATTTTTGCACTTATTTAAATGAATCACTAAATAGCTAAAATAAAATGACTAAAAACTATAGAAAAGATATTGATGGTATACGTGCTATAGCTGTTCTTCTTGTTGTGTTATTTCATGTTGAAATTACACTCCTATCTGGAGGATACACAGGTGTTGATGTATTCTTCACGTTGTCTGGATTTCTAATATCTGGGATATTAATACGTTCGTTACACAGTGAAAACTTTTCATTTAAAGAGTTTTACATTAGGCGTGCACTAAGAATATTACCTGTTTATATCTTAGTCGTTAGTATATCTATTCTTGTCAGCTTCATCTTGTTACCGCCTTTAGCATTGAGCGATATGTTAGAAGGTGCGCTTGCTTCGAGCGTTTTTTTGTCCAATGTTTATTTTTTAGTTGTTCATGGGGGGTACTTTTCTGGCGCAATTCATGAACAAATTTTGTTGCACACATGGTCACTTTCAGTTGAAGAACAATTTTATTTGATCACGCCCGTGGCGCTTGTTTTATGGCATAAATTTATTCCTCAAAAATTTAAATTTTTAACGCTATGTGGTTTGTGTTTAATTGGCCTTATCGTTAGCGTTTACGTAACTAAACTGAACCCATCTGTTGCCTACTATATTGTGGTCACACGCGCTTTTGAGTTTTTATTAGGTACGCTACTCGCTTATCACTTTTTTAAAAAAGGAGATGCGGCAATACCTAGTACTTTCAGTGGCAACGTGATCGCCCTGATTTCCCTAGTGCTATTGTTTTATGTGGGTATTAGCTTTGATGCTAAAACTCTTTTTCCTAGCTGGCTGGCTGCCTTACCATGTCTAGCAACACTTGGTTTAATATTTGCGGGTCAAAATCAGCAGACTATTTCATACAAAGTATTAAGTCACAAGTACTTAGTGTTTATAGGCTTGATTTCTTATTCTTTGTATTTATGGCATTGGCCTATTGTTGCGTTCGTAAATCAAATGGGCATTAAATTTACTGTCGATGTACAAGTGCTTGTTGTCATATTGTCTATGTTGCTATCGATATTGAGTTGGAAGTTTGTTGAGCAAAAAGCACGTCATATTAAGTCGACAAATCGAGGGAAAATCGCACTCGGTTTTTATATTGCTCCTGTCGTGATTATCTTGGCTGTGTTACTTTTCACGCGAGCCAATGACTTTTTCCCTGAGCGATTTGACAACAGGGTTGTTGAAGCTGAAGTAGCGTTGAAATCGTTTCCCGATGCTTGGCGTGGTAATTGTCACTCAAGTACCTTTAACGAAAGTTTGGCTGAAACTTGCCTACTGGGTAAAGAAGAGGGTGAAAAAACAGCGGTGTTATGGGGAGATTCTCATGCTAATCATTTTGCTGGTTTTGTCGATAGCTTAGCGAAAGCAAATAACACCCAGGTTAGAGATTTTACTATGGGGAATTGTCCACCGTTCCCAGAGCTATATGTTGATCTCCCAGGAGCAAGAAATGCTTGCATACGTAAAAATCAGGACGTCTTAGCTTACATTGTTGCTACAAAACCTGATTTAGTGTTTATTGGTGGTTCTTGGCAGGGATATGCGGCGAAGCACTTTGGCTTTACCGGTGACGTAAAAGTTAAGGTGTTAGATGAGCTTAAGAAAGTGGTTTCTTTGTTAACTAATCAAGGAATTGATGTACGCGTATTTGCCACCGTACCAAGAATGCCAAAAGATAAAAGTAGCTGTTATATTAAGCACCTTAAAAACAGTCAGATTACGCCAATTGAGCAATGTAAGTTCCAAACAACAACTAACCTCAACTTTCTATCTAATGTGAATGAGGACTGGATAAATGGAAAGGTTATTAACGTTAGCCAACTGTTTTGTGAAAATAACACCTGTCAAAGCTGGCTTAACAGCACGCCACTTTACCGAGATAACAATCACTTGAACCTAGTAGGCGCTAAACTTTTAGGAAAAGAGCTCTCTGAGAAAATTACCATTAGCCAATAGGGCAGGTATGCAGTAGCTACCCCATGCTAGCTTTTGTTATTTTAAGTGTTTTCTTAAAAAGTGAAGTCGGGTTGTTTGATAAGCCAGCAACTTAATGCCTACGGCACAAATTACCGTGGCTAGAAACATTCCCCATTCTTGTCTTGCCAACATCAGGAAAGGGGGGATTAACATAATTAGCTTTAATAAATTCAATACTAATTTCTCAGGAGCTGTTAGTTTCATTTCAGCTTTCATTAGTAATTCATGGCGCTTCTCTGGCGCCATATTGCTTAATTCAGGGATATCTCGTGAAGAAAAAAGTAATTTCATAAAATAAATGGTTGGCAAATTTTCCTATATGATAAATTGAAGCATTCCTTTTATACAAACACCTTTTTCATTCGGCTAAAGTTTTTCTCGACAAGGAGTATATAAGCTTCGCTTTTTTTGCTAAAATCGCGGCAATTTTTTTGAATACAGAGTGAAAGCCTAAATGAACGTAATTGAAGGTGGTTTTGTTGCAAGCGGTAAGAAGTTTGCTATCGTTGTTTCTCGTTTTAATCATTTTATCGTTGATAGCCTATTAGAAGGTGCTATTGATACGTTAAAGCGTCACGGTGATGTTGCTGAACAAGATATCACTGTTATTAAAGTTCCTGGTGCTTATGAATTACCATTAGTCGCTAAAAAGGCTGCAGCCAAAGGTGACTTCGACGCCATTATCGCTATTGGCGCAGTAATTCGTGGCGGTACGCCTCACTTTGATTTTGTTGCAGGTGAGTGTAACAAAGGCTTAGCTCAGGTTGCTTTAGACGCTGAAATTCCAGTTTCTTTTGGTGTTATTACTACTGACTCTATCGAGCAAGCAATCGAAAGAGCGGGCACTAAAGCGGGTAACAAAGGTGGCGAAGCTGCTCTTGGTGCTCTAGAAATGGTTAACGTTATTTCTCAACTTTAATAGAGGTTGCCCTGTGAAACCTTCTCCTAGAAGAAAAGCTCGTGAATTAGCTGTTCAAGCAGTATATTCATGGCAAATGAGTGAAAACTCTATTGCTGATGTGGAAGCGCATTTCTTAACTGAAAATGCAAAGCGTAGATTTGATATTGATTACTTTCAACTGCTTTTTCGCGGTGTTACTAATCATGTTGGCTCTATCGACAAGGCGATTGAGCCTCACTCTGAACGAAATATCGAAGAAGTCGATCATATCGAAAAAGCGATACTGCGCGTGGCAATTCACGAGTTAAGTGATTGTCGTGACGTGCCTTATCGAGTTGTTATCAATGAAGCTATCGAATTAGCGAAACTTTTTGCTGCTGATGATAGTCATAAGTTCATTAACGGTGTTTTAGATAAAGCGGTTAAGCAAATTCGACCTAACGAATAAGCCGTTTGTCTCTTTGTTATGGAAAACACTGGCGCGCTACGTTAAAAAGCGCGCTTAAATACCTTTTTAGTACGCGCGTAGTCAGATAAGTGCTGGAAGCCTGAACATTATGAATGAATTTGAATTAATAAAACGATATTTCGCTGAGCAATCAGTTACCAGAAAAGATGTCATCATCGGCATCGGTGACGATTGTGCATTATTAAGTCCTACCGAGCGCCAAAATATTGCGGTGACAACTGATACACTCGTCAGTGGTGTTCATTTTCCTGAAGATACTCCTGCAAGAGCAATTGGCCATAAAGCTATCGCCGCAAATTTATCGGATTTAGCGGCAATAGGTGCAGAGCCTAGCTGGATCTCAGTTGCTATTACCCTTCCTCATGTAGATCAAAATTGGGTTGAAGAGTTTTGTAAAGGGATGTTTGAACTGTGTGAGTATTACAACGTCCAGTTAATTGGTGGTGATACGACACAAGGCCCTTTAAGCATTACAGTGACTGCACAAGGGTTAGTACCTGTAGATAAGCAAATTACTCGAAGTGGTGCGAAGGCCGGTGATTGGATTTATGTTACGGGTGAAATCGGTGACGCTGCTCTTGCCCTTAAACACTACTATGGCAAATTGACCTTATCACAAGGCTCTTTAGAGAGTGCCAATAGTCGTTTAAATTACCCTCAGCCGCGAGTTTTAGCTGGGCAAATTCTGCGAGACTTTGCTTCGGCAGCGATTGATTTATCTGATGGTTTACTGGCAGATTTAACGCATATTTGCGAGGCATCTAATGTAGGTGCACATTTAGTTTTAGATAATTTGCCAATGTCAGAAACACTTCGCCGTGCTTTACCTGAGGCCCAAGCTTGTGAACTTGCGCTGTCAGGTGGTGATGATTACGAGTTACTGTTTACGGTAAATGAAGACAATAAAGTGGCGATTGAAACAGCATTGAGCAATTTAGGCTTAAAGGCGACGTGTATTGGTCAGCTTAATGGTAATGATAATATTACGACAACGCTAGATAGCAAGCCTATTGCGATTAGCAGTAAAGGCTATGAACACTTTAGTCATGGCTCTGTTTAGGACTCGTCTGCGTGACTAAATTTTCTTTAAAAGATCCGATTCAATTTTTTGCACTAGGTTTTGGAACAGGGTTAGCTCCTAAAGCTCCTGGTACGTTTGGGACGCTCGCTGCATTACCTATACTCTGGTTATTAGCCGACGTCACTCTTCCTTACTATTTAGTCGTGACTTTTCTATTTAGCGTAGCTGGCATCTTTATTTGTGATTACACCGCCAAGAAAGTTGGCGTACATGATCACCCGGCAATAGTATGGGATGAAGTGGTCGGTTATCTCATTACCATGATTTTGATCCCAATGTCGCTAACCACACTAGTCACTGGATTTTTACTCTTTAGATTTTTTGATATTTTAAAGCCGTGGCCTATCTCTTGGCTAGACAAGCACTGTCATGGTGGCTTAGGAATAATGTTAGACGATATCGTGGCAGGATTAATGGCATTAGTAGTAATGCACTTAATTTTTTAGTTGTAGCGCTAATTGATATTAAAAAGGCCTCTATTGAGGCCTTTTTTAGTTCAGATGCCTTTTCTTCTACGATTAGTGCAAGATACGTGCTTTTATTGTCCCTGGTATCTGCCTTAACGCTCTAAGTGCTGTTTCACTGTTTTCTGTTTCGATATCGATAACAACATAACCAATCTGATCATCAGTTTGTAAGTATTGTGCAGCGATATTGATATTGTGCTCAGCGAACGCTTGGTTAATTTGCGTTAAAATTCCAGGCTGGTTCTTATGGATGTGAAGCAAACGGCTGGTGCCGGAATGTTCAGGTAAAGATACTTCAGGGAAATTTACTGCAGATAGGGTTGAACCATTATCTGAGTATTTCGCTAGCTTACTCGCTACTTCTAATCCGATGTTAGCTTGAGCTTCTTTTGTACTACCGCCAATGTGAGGCGTTAATATGACGTTATCGAATTCACGTAAAGGAGAGGTAAATTCTTCATCATTACTCTTTGGCTCAACAGGAAATACATCAACCGCTGCTCCAGCAACTTTCTTTGAAGAAAGTGCAGCGCATAAGGCGTCAATATCAACAACTGTACCTCTAGAGGCGTTAATGAATATCACGCCGTCTTTCATTGCCGCAAACTGTGCAGCAGCCATCATATCTTGTGTTTGCGCTGTTTCAGGAACATGTAAACTAACGACATCTGCACTTGCCAATAAGCTATTTAAACTACTTGCTTGTTCGGCATTTCCTAAAGGAAGTTTAGTTTCAATATCGTAAAATTTTACTTTCATACCTAAGGTTTCTGCGAGTATGCCTAGCTGCATACCAATATGACCATAACCTATGATACCAAGCGTTTTTCCTCTGGCTTCAACAGAGCCACTAGCAGACTTGTTCCACACGCCACGATGCGCTTGAGCACTTTTTTCCGGAATGCCTCGAAGTAATAGCAAGAGTTCACCAATAACCAGTTCAGCAACTGAGCGCGTGTTGGAAAATGGTGCGTTAAATACAGGGATACCACGTCGTTGAGCAGATGCTGTGTCGACTTGGTTAGTTCCAATACAGAAACAGCCGATAGCGACTAGTTTTTTTGCAGCCTCAAGTACTTTGTCGTTTAACATAGTACGAGAACGGATACCGATAAAATGAACATCTGCTATTTTTGCGATCAGTTCATCTTCAGCAAGAGAGGTTTTTAAATATTCAATATTGCTATAACCGGCTGATTTTAGTTCTTCCAGTGCGCTCTCGTGCACACCTTCTAGTAGCAAAATCTTGATTTTTTCTTTGGCAAGTGACGTGTTACTCATGTGTTTTATCGCTATATATTTTAAGTTAGTTTAGAGCGTGTTAAGTCTTGCTGCATATTTTGGCTATTCATTATTGCATTTTTACTGCTCGACATTTTGGTTGCTCACGTATCGTGAAAAACCACAAAAACATCGTCCCTATAGCATATAAAAAGCAATGTCTTGCTACTAATTCAGCCAAAATCAGAATACTAGTTAAACACGCTTTAGATAGTTTTAGATGGCTAGATACCCAAAACCATCTAAACGTTAACATATAGTGCTAAAACTCTAAAGTGTTATTTTACGACTTTTGCACCTTCCGGTGTACCTAACACAAGAACATCTGCGCCACGCTCAGCAAACAAGCCGTTTGTCACTACACCGACGATAGCATTGATACGTGTTTCTAATCCTTTTGGGTCTAATATATCTAAGTTATGGACATCTAAAATGACATTGCCATTGTCAGTGACAACACCTTGGCGGTAGACAGGATCGCCACCAAGCTTTACTAGTTCTCTTGCTACATAACTGCGTGCCATTGGGATAACTTCAACAGGCAAAGGGAATTTACCTAAAACAGGTACTTGCTTTGATTCATCACAGATACAAACAAATTGTTTAGCAACAGCTGCTACAATCTTTTCTCGAGTTAGCGCTGCGCCACCGCCTTTGATCATGTGCATGTGTTCGTTGATTTCATCGGCTCCATCTACATAGACACCAATCTCATCGACGCTATTTAGGTCAAATACTTCAATACCGTGCGCTTTTAAGCGTTTAGTCGATTCTTCAGAGCTAGAAACCGCGCCTTTAATATCGTGCTTTTTCTTCGCAAGTGCATCAATAAAAAAGTTAACGGTCGAGCCTGTACCTACACCAACGATAGTATCATCTTCTACGTAATCTACAGCTTTGATCGCTGCAGCTTGTTTCATTTGATCTTGAGTCATTTTTATTCCACTAATTAGGGGTCTTGAATAGTTCGCATCAATTACGACAAATACTTTGCGCAATAGTATAACAGGCAGAAGAAAGACAGGATAACCTAATACCCAAATTTAACTTTTTTACTTGTTTAAAAGTGATATAGCTGGCTTGGCGTCGCTATTTCAGAAAGGGGAACATCCCACGCTTCGCTTGGCACTTGGTCAACTAACTGGCAGTCATGGGCTAACCCAATTTTTCTTATGTGATTTAGTTTTTTTAGTGGGTCAGCAAAAGTTCTGTCGTAGTAGCCGCCACCCATGCCCAGTCTATTACCTTGGTTGTCGAACGCCACGAGAGGAGTAAAGACAATATCTAGATGTTCTAAAGGACACACCTGAGTCACATTGAGTGCCGGCTCTTCAATGCCATATTTGTTGTTTACCATTTCGCTGGTTTTGCAATATCGTAAAAATATTAAGTGTCCTTTAGAAAATGGGTGAAGGACTGGCAGGTAAACGTCGATGTTATTTTGCCAACACCATTCAATGATAGGCATTGTTGAAACTTCGCCGTCATTTGCCAGGTAAAGCGCAACTTTGGAAATGGATTTGGGGTTTATTTCGTTTGTTAATTGCTTACTGAGCTTAACGCTATCAACAACCTGTTGTTCTTGAGGAATTGCGTTTCTAAGCTGCCTTATTTTTTGTCGTAAAACGGTTCTTGCATTACTCATTTGATAAAAAAAGCGGTGAACTGTGTCACCGCTAATCACTCCTTTATGCTGTTGTCGCAGCAGTATTTTTCGGTTTATCGTCTTTTTCACCATCTTCTTCTGGCAACGCTTCCCAAATTCTGGTTCTAAAACCAATAAGGAAAACAACGATACCAATTGCAATAGTAAACATGCTGATTTGATAGTAAAGATTTGGCATTTCACTAACATTGTTAGGATCAAAGTTACCCGCTAATAAACCGGCGATGATGTTACCGATAGAATAGGTTAGAACGAAAACACCCATCATTTGGCCATTAAAGCGCTTAGGCGAAAGCTTACTAACAGCACTCAACGCTACAGGGCTTAAACATAGCTCGCCCACTGTATGTAAGAAATAAACTGCAACTAACCAATATGGTGCCACTTTAAGGCCAGAAGCGGCATATTGCGCAGCAATGAACATGACGACGAAGCCGCTGCCCATGATGATTAAGCCGACCGCTGTTTTTAAACCAAATGAAGGGGTAACTAGGCGTTTACCTAAGTTGATCCAAATAGCAGCAAAAAACGGTGACAATACAACAATGAATAAAGAGTTTAATGTTTGAAACCAACCTGTTGGAATTTCAAAGCCACCGATCATTCTATCGGTATAATCGCGTGCAAATAAGTTCAGTGATGAACCTGCCTGCTCGAATCCTGACCAAAAACACGCAGAAGCGATACACACTAAAAATAGGGCACCTAGTCGCTTCATTTCATTTCGAGTTAGGTTACCAAACAGATAAATGGCGGCGTAGTATAGAAGAAATACTACCGTAAAGAATATCGCTGTGTATTCGGCGAATGCTACTGGGTCAATAACGATTGAACCTGACATGGTCATTACTGTGACCATCGCTAAAGCAATTAAAAAGCCACCAATTACAGACCAACTTACTTTTTGCCCTTTAGGGGTTAACGGTGCCTCTGGCGCACTACCAACAGAATCTAGTTTTGGTAGGGTTAAGCGATACTGAATAAGACCGATACCCATACCAATCGCAGCAGCACCAAATGCATAGTGCCAGCCTTGATATTCCATTAAATAACCACAAACGATATTACCAATAACTGAACCTAAGTTTATACCCATGTAGTAAAGAGCGTAGCCAGCATCTCTTCGGTTGTCTTTTTCTGAATATAACTGACCCACCATGGCGCCGATGTTTGGCTTCAATAGACCTGTACCTAAAATGACAAGAATTAAGCCAAGGAAAAACGTTTTGTCGCTTGGAATCGCAAGTACGATGTGGCCAATCATAATAATAATGCCACCGTACCAGACGGCTTTCTGACCACCTAACAGGCGGTCAGCAATCCAACCACCAGGTAAACCCATAAAATAAACACTACCTGTGTACAGGCCGTAAATTGCTGTAGCAGAGGCTACGGTTAAACCTAATCCGCCTTCCTGTAGCGTTGCAGTCATAAATAAAACCAGCAGCATACGCATGCCGTAATAACTCATGCGTTCCCACATTTCCGTGAAAAATAGCGTACTTAGACCCGCAGGGTGTCCTAAGAACGTTTTTTCAGATTGCGTTGTCATATAATTTTCCTTCCAACTATGCGCCATGTATACGTCGTTATTATTTTTATTTTGTTATCGAATAAATGGTTAGATTTTGGCGCGAATGAACTTAAATCAGCGAACTTTATACCTGTGAAGCGCATAGATGGCAAGCTTATTGATGTAACTCGTAGGTAATCTTTTTAGCAGTACCGTCAATTGATGCCTTAAAATGTATAAAGTATTCCATGGGTAAAGTGTGAGTGCATTGGTTTAAAAAACGTGTATCATGGCTGCTTCACAAGAGACTCTATCTCTATAATTTCAAAAATATGCTTTGTAGATAAAGTGAGTAAAAATAAAAATGGAAAATAGAAACTTTAAAGCTGTTATTCCGGTTGCGGGTTTAGGAACTAGAATGCTTCCTGCAACAAAAGCTATTCCTAAGGAAATGTTACCTTTAGCTGATAAGCCATTGATTCAATATATAGTCAATGAGTGCATTGCTGCTGGTATCACAGAAATTGTTTTAGTTACTCATTCTTCTAAAAACTCGATCGAAAACCATTTTGATAAATCTTTTGAGTTAGAAACCACATTAGAATCTCGTGTTAAGCGTCAATTGCTTGAGGAAGTTCAATCGATTTGCCCTCAAGGTGTGACAATTATGCATGTTAGGCAAGGCGAAGCTAAAGGACTAGGGCATGCGGTTTTAAAAGCGAAGCCTTTAGTTGGAGACGAACCATTTGTCGTGGTTTTGCCTGATGTAATATTGGACGACGCTAGCGCTAACTTAAAACGCGAAAATTTAGCAGCGATGATTTCTCGATACAATACTTCTAATCACAGTCAAATTATGGTTGAACCTGTGCCAATGGAAAAGGTTAGCAGTTATGGGGTAGCAGATTGCGGTGGGCAACCCATAGAAGCTGGTGAATCTCAAATAATGACAGCGGTTGTGGAAAAACCATCACAAGAGGATGCGCCGTCAAACCTTGCGGTTGTTGGGCGCTATGTACTTTCATCAGCGATTTGGCCATTGCTTGAAAAAACTGCCCCTGGGGCCGGCGATGAAATTCAGTTAACTGACGCTATAGATTCGTTAATGGAAAAGGAAAAAGTTGAAGCGTTTCACATGACCGGTAAGTCACATGATTGTGGCTCTAAAAGAGGGTATATGAAAGCGTTTGTTGAATACGGTATAAGGCACGAAGAAGTTGGTGAAGACTTTACCGCGTATTTAAAAGAGTTAGCAGAAAAGCTTTAATCAGATTGTAATCAGGGAGAACATTTAAGCTTACAAATAAGAAATTTGTTTTTTATATTAAAACGTTCTATCAAAGGTTTTTCTTATATGGAAAACTTTTGCGCTCTGTGACAAAATTTTAACATCAAATTTATAAAGGAAGTCCAGCGTAATGATGAGCCAAACTCATTTAAAAAAATTGGAAGCAGAATCAATTCATATTATCCGCGAAGTTGCGGCTGAATTTGACAAGCCTGTGATGTTGTATTCAGTTGGCAAAGACTCAGCTGTGCTACTTCACCTTGCGCGAAAAGCATTTGCTCCAGGAAAAATACCATTTCCACTACTTCATGTTGATACTACATGGAAGTTCAAAGAAATGATTGCTTTTCGTGATCGCGTAGCAAAAGAGTACGGCTTTGAATTATTGGTTCATAAAAACCCAGAAGGGTTGGCTATGGACATTAACCCTTTTGTTCATGGTAGTGCTAAACATACCGATATCATGAAAACACAAGGCTTAAAGCAAGCATTAGACAAGTATGGGTTTGATGCCGCGTTCGGTGGGGCTCGCCGTGACGAAGAAAAGTCTCGAGCAAAAGAACGTGTTTATTCTTTTAGAGATAAAAACCATCGCTGGGATCCGAAAAACCAACGTCCAGAGCTATGGAATGTCTACAACAGTAAAGTAGATAAAGGTGAGAGTATCCGAGTATTCCCATTGTCAAACTGGACTGAATTGGATATTTGGCAATATATATATCTGGAAAATATCGAAATTGTTCCACTTTACTTATCGGCTAAACGACCTGTAGTTGAGCGTGACGGTACGTTAATTATGGTTGACGATGATCGTATGCCTCTTGAGGAAGGTGAACAGGTTCAAATGAAGAATGTTCGTTTTAGAACGCTAGGCTGTTACCCATTAACGGGAGCGGTTGAATCTGAAGCGGCAACACTACCTGATATTATTCAAGAAATGTTGCTGACGAAAACGTCTGAGCGTCAGGGTCGTGTGATTGACCATGATTCTGCTGGCTCAATGGAGAAAAAGAAAATTGAAGGTTACTTCTAATTTCTTTTTGTTTTTTAGACACGTTTTATCAGTAAGGATTTTCTCATGAGTCACCAATCAGAATTAATTGAACAAGATATTCAGGCATACCTGAAACAACATGAAAACAAAGAACTTCTACGCTTTTTAACTTGTGGTAGCGTAGATGATGGTAAAAGTACGCTAATTGGTCGTTTACTACACGACTCAAAGATGATTTTTGAAGATCAGTTAGCGGCGATTGAAAAAGACAGTAAAAAATCAGGTACAACGGGTGAAGCAGTAGATTTAGCTTTACTTGTAGATGGATTACAGTCTGAGCGCGAACAGGGTATTACTATTGATGTTGCTTATCGCTACTTTTCTACTGACAAGCGCAAGTTTATCATCGCTGATACTCCGGGCCACGAGCAATACACCAGAAACATGGCAACAGGTGCTTCAACCTGTGATTTAGCCATTATTCTGATTGACGCTCGTCATGGCGTACAAGTTCAAACTCGTCGCCACTCTTTCATTTGTTCTTTACTCGGCATTAAGCACGTTCTGATCGCTGTAAACAAAATGGATCTTGTTGACTACAGTCAAGAGCGTTACCAAGAGATTAAAAAAGAATATCGTGAATTTGCCGACCAATTAGCATTTACAGACGTCAGATTTGTACCTATCTCTGCATTAATGGGTGACAACGTAGTTGAAGAAAGTGCCAATATGTCATGGTACCCTGGCGCTACGTTGATGAAACTCCTTAATACCGTAAATGTAGAAAGCGACGAAAACTGCACAGAGTTTAGATTTCAAGTACAGTACGTTAATCGTCCAAACCTTAACTTCCGTGGTTTCTCAGGAACTGTTGGTTCTGGTCACATCCGAGTTGGTGACGAAATCGTTGCCCTTCCGTCAGGAAAAACAAGTACCGTTAAATCGATTGTAACTTTTGATGGTGATTTAGAAAGAGCGGATAAAGGTCAAGCGGTAACCCTAACACTAACGGATGAAATTGATATTAGTCGCGGTGAGATGATTGTTAGGAAAGGTGCACTTCCTACTTCTTCGAAAGAGTTTAATGCGTCAGTGGTCTGGATGCATGAAGACGAGTTAGAAACCGGTCGTGAATACTACATCAAACATGGTAGTAAGCTAACTACTGGTCATGTAACTAGCTTTGAGCATAAAGTAAACGTTAATACCATGGAGAAAACCGAGGTAAGCCAGCTTGGCTTAAATGAAATCGGTTCTGTGAACTTTACTGTTGCGGAAACACTTCATTTTGATGCTTATCAAGATAATCAAGCAACTGGTGCTTTCATTATTGTCGACCGCTTAAGCAACATTACTGTTGGTGCCGGTATGATTAATAACGCCATTGTTGCCGGTGAAGAACAGAAAATCTCGGCTTTTGAGGCTGAGTTTAATGCGCTAGTGAGAAAGCACTTCCCTCATTGGGGTGCGCGTGACATTAGTAAGTTGCTAAAATAAATACTACCTAAAATCTAGTTGCTCTTCTTGCAAAAAAGAAGAGCAACTGATACATCTACATTTAGGCTAGCTGCTACACAAGGATTATAATATTAATGGTAGCTTCTCAATGGGCATTAATAGCGGTTTTTGTTCTTACCTTTGCGGGACTGTTAAAGTTTCAACGAGTACCAGAGCGAGTATTTGCCGTTGCAATGTTAGCTTGCCTTTCTCTTTCTTTCGTTGATACACAAGACGTTCTAAATAATGCCGTTAACCCTGGTTTAGTCACCCTAATTTTATTGGTTCTAGCCTCATTTTCATTTGAGCGTACCAGTATTTTAAGGCGACTGTCCTCGGTGATGATAAACGGAAAGCCTTTTTTATCGACGGTAAAAACCTTAGTCTACACGGCAGTCGCTTCAGCGTTTATGAACAATACTGCTGTTGTCGCTGCCCTAATATCAACAATTAAGAAAAATCGTATTATCAATCCAGGGAAATTGCTTTTACCACTTTCATTTGCAGCGATCTTGGGTGGAACATTAACCTTAGTTGGTACGTCGACCAACTTAATTGTTAATACCATGCTGATTGAGCAAGGACTAGAGAGTTTAGGGTTTTTCGATTTTACACCTATAGGTTTCACAGCGTTGGTCATTTGTCTGGTCATTATCCTTGCTCGGCAATATAGCTTGCCTGATATGGAGCCGGAGCAAATGAAAAATCAAGATTACTTGCTGGAAGCTCGAGTGAGTAGTGATTCAAAAATGATAGGTTTAACCGTAGAAGAAAATGGTCTGAGAAGTCTAGACTCTTTATTTTTGGTTGAAGTAATTAGGGATAGCCGGCTAATTTCGCCTGTCGCACCAGACGAAATTATCTTAAAAGGTGACAAACTTATTTTTACTGGCGACGTCTCCAAAGTAAAAATTTTACAACAGTTTGACGGTTTAACCTTGTTTGCAGAACAAGACGGCCTACTGAGAGATAACTTAACAGAAGTACTTATTAAACCAGACTCTTCGGTTGTTGGTAAAACACTGAAACGAGCAGGATTTCGAGCGCGATTTGACGCTGCGGTTGTCGCCGTTCGTCGTGAAGGTGCCGCTCTATCGGGTAAGCTCGGGTCTTTAGTTATTCAACCTGGTGACTTTCTCGTTTTAGCTGTGGGTAACGACTTTAGTACGCGTACTAACTTAAGTAAAAACTTTTATATTCTATCAGGTCACCAGCCCGACAATATGCTATCCGGTTGGCGCGACTCTTTAACTGTTTTTGGCTTTATCGCTGCGGTAATGACATCTGTATTGACGGATGTTTCTTTGCTTAAAGCATTAATATTTTACGTTGCGATCTTGGTCTTTACTGATAGTCTGACCGTTAATGAAATTAAGCGAAGGTTTCCGTTAGAAATTTGGATGATAGTGCTGGGGGCTCTAACGTTAGCAAAAGCACTAGATACCAGTGGTGTAGCTCAGCTGCTAGCTGACAATATAGAATCGGTTTTACAGGGGCAAAGTGCTTTTTTTACTTTGGTTGTTATTTTTGTGGTGACCTTGCTGATTACTGAGCTAGTAACTAACAGTGCGGCTGCAGCCCTTATTTTCCCTATCGCATATAATATTGCGTTAGGGTTAGGCGTGAGTCCGTTGCCGTTTGTGATGGCAGTCGCTTTTGCGGCTAGTGGCAGCTTTATTAGCCCATTTGGTTATCAAACCAATGTCATGGTTTATAACGCTGGCAATTATCGATTTATTGATGTTATTAAGTATGGTGTGCCGGTATCAATCACCTACTCAATCGTTGTGATCACTTTGATCCCAATTTTCTTTCCCTTTTAGTAAACCTTATAGAAAAATATGTTATGAAAACTGAAAATACTGTTTGGCATGAACAACAAGTGCAGCAACAACAGCGCGCACAACAGAAAAAACAACGCCCATGTCTTTTGTGGTTTACTGGCTTAAGTGGCTCTGGGAAGTCGACAATTGCTAATGCGGTAGACGCTTTGCTATTTGCTCGTAATAATCACACCTATTTACTTGATGGCGATAACGTAAGGCATGGCCTAAATGGCGATCTTAGTTTTAGTGACGAGGATCGCATTGAAAACATTCGCCGCATTAGCGAAGTGGCCAAACTGTTTGTTGATTCAGGATTAATTGTTTCTACTGCATTTATTTCTCCGTTTGCTAGCGATCGCCAAATGGCCCGCGAAAAGTTGGCAGCAGGTAGTTTTATAGAAGTCTTTATTGATACCCCCATTGAAGTTTGTGAGCAAAGGGACCCTAAGGGCCTGTATAAAAAAGCAAGAGCAGGCGAGATAAAAGATTTTACCGGCATTGACTCAGGTTACGATATTCCTGAGTCACCAGAGATTCATGTGAAAACCGCAGAGAAAAGCATTGAGGAATGTGCTCAACAAATTGTTAATTTTCTTATTGAACAACAATATATCGTTTAAGGGATTGTGCTATGCATTACGATGTTTTTAATGGCGATGCAGATGGCATTTTAGCGCTATTGCAACTGCGATTATCAGAGCCAAAAGAAAGTAAGTTAATTACAGGTGTAAAACGCGACATTAATCTACTAAAACAGGTCGATGTAACTAAGGCGACTTCTGTTACAGTGTTAGATATCTCTATGGAGAAGAATGCCGAAGCTTTAATGCCGTTGTTAGCTAAGAATATTGACGTTTTTTATTGTGATCATCATCGCCCAGGTGATATCCCATCAAATAACAACTTAGAAGTGTTAATAGATACTGATCCAAATACTTGTACTAGTTTGTTAGTAAATAAAAAGCTTAACAATAAATATGTAAACTGGGCGATAGCCGCTGCTTATGGCGATAATATGGTTAAATCGGCAGATGTGCTCGCTGATGAAAATGGTTTGTCACAGCAACAAAAGCAGCTATTGAACAACTTAGGTGTGTACATTAATTATAACGGTTATGGGCGAAGTGTAGAAGATCTGCATTTTGCACCTGACGAGCTGTTTAAGAAATTGACACAATACGCTGACCCATTAACGTTGATTGCGGAAGAAAATGGTTTATACCAGCAGCTAGAGTCAGCTTATAATACTGATATGGCGCTTGCCGAAAGAGCAGAAATTCTTGCGGACAACGTTAAATGTAAGGTGGTTGTTTTGCCCGATGAACCATGGGCAAGAAGAGTAAGCGGTGTGTTTGGAAATGCGTTAGCTAATATGTCTCCTGATAAAGCACACGCGGTATTTACGATTAATGTTGATGGCACTTACACTGTGAGCTTACGTGCACCACTTAATAACAAACAAGGTGCTGGCGACATTTGTGCAAGCTTTGACACGGGCGGTGGTAGAGCTGCTGCTGCAGGCGTAAATCAATTACCTCAAGAGCTGGTATCAGAATTTATTGATCGCGTAACACAATATTATAGTTAAATTAATCGAATCGAGGACAAAATGAACCTACTTATTACAGGTGGAACAGGTTACATAGGTAGTCATACTGTAGTTGAGTTGCTGCAGTTAGGTCATGAAGTTATTATTGTTGATAACCTGAGTAACTCTTCAGAAGAAGTGTTAAATAGAATTGCCGCTATCACAGGAAAACGCCCTCAGTTTATCAAGGCTGATATTTGCGATAAATCTGCGATGCAGGCGATATTTTCTCAAAATAAAGTCGATGCAGTTGTTCATTTTGCTGGCTTAAAAGCAGTAGGTGAATCAAACCAGATCCCATTAAGTTATTACCATAATAATGTTTCAGGATCTGTGACGTTATTTGACGTAATGGCTGAGTATGACGTTAAAAACTTAGTGTTTAGCTCCTCAGCAACGGTTTACGGTGAAAGTAATGCTTCGCCTTTAGTAGAAACTATGCCTACTTCTGCAACGAACCCTTATGGCAGAACAAAATTGATGATAGAAGAAATTCTATTTGATTTAGCGAAAAGTGATGATGCGTGGTCAATTATCAATTTACGTTACTTTAACCCTATTGGCGCCCATGCTTCAGGTACTATGGGTGAAGATCCTAATGGTATACCTAATAATTTGCTCCCATATGTTGCGCAAGTCGCGGTGGGGCGTTTACCAGAATTAAGTGTTTTTGGTGATGATTATGACACTGCTGATGGTACAGGCGTTCGTGACTATATTCATGTTGTCGACCTTGCGTTAGGGCATGTTAAAGCTATTGAAAAGCTTGATAGTATGACTGGGTGCAAAGCAGTTAATTTAGGGACAGGGAATGGTACGTCCGTGCTGGAAATTGTGGAAAAATTTAAGCAAGTTAGTGAGCGAGAGGTTCCTTTTAAAATTGTGCCTCGAAGAGCTGGAGATATAGCGACAGTCTACGCCAATGCTAGCCTAGCGCATGAGTTTTTAGCGTGGCAAGCTGATAAAGGCTTGCATGAAATGATTGTTGATACATGGCGATGGCAATCTGAAAATCCAAATGGATATAAATAAGCGAGAGCTTATAAAAAAATAGCGGCATTTAGCCGCTATTTTTTTTACTATGTCGTCATTATACCAATGTCATTGGTATTACTCTTTTTTAACTAAGAGAAGATTGCTCATCAGCCCATGTAAGAGCGTCCTGATAGTGCTTCGCTAACGTATCTTTGTCCACTTTGAGCTTATCTATCACTAACGCTGTTTTATCCCAGTTGGCGTGCTCAATTTGTTCGACCAAAATAATCAATGCGGCTAAGCTGCCTTTACGGGTGAGTAGGGCGTTCTTAATTTCTGGCGCTAATGGCAGTTTTTCCATAATGCTTTCTAGTTTTTCGTCGAGAATCGCATCAATAAGAGACAAAAGACCTGTCAAGAAGGCAATAGACGTGTCTACTGGGGGCTTCATTTCAGTTGCTACTAGCTCACAGAATTTAGCGCGTGCCATTGCTGCGGTTATTAGTTCAGACGGCTTATCTGGGTTTACGTTTGTTGCAAATAATAAACCTAAAAAGCGTTTTAATTCTCCAGAGCCCAGTGTTACCAACGCTTGCTTTATGGTTGATATTTCGTTTCTGCGACGGAAGATTGCAGAGTTAGCGTATCTCAACAATTTATATGATAAAGACACGTCACGTTCAAACACTTGCGTAATGGAAGCAAGGTCTAAATCTGGCTTAGACGTTTCATATAACAATTCTGCCATCGCCATTTGTGAAGGCGATAAAGATTTGGTTTTTACCATTTCAGGTTTGGCAAAGAAGAAGCCTTGGAAAAGTTCAAAGCCAAGCTCTAATGCTTGTTGATACTCTTCATAAGTTTCAACTTTTTCAGCAAGTAATTTTATTTTTGGGTAATCGCTGATTGCGGTCTTTATTTCCTTTATTTGCTCTATGCTGGTATTTTGCCAATCGATTTTGATTATGCTTACGTATCGATAAAAGTGAGCCCAAACACTTTGGTGTTCGTAATCATCCAGCGCGATAGTATATCCAAGTTCAAACAATTCTTGGCATGCGCTAAGTAGTTTTTTACCCGGCTTAACGGTTTCTAAAATTTCAACAACAAGCTCATCTGTGGTCAGCATTTTTGGATAGCCTTTTGACAAGGTTTCCAGAGTAAAGTTAATAAACGCTGGCTTTTTACCCGTAAACTCACTAATTCCTAAATTAAATTTGCTTGCCTCTATCATTTTGCTGGTAGCTTCGTCGCCATCTATGTTGGGAAAGACATTGTCGATGTTGTCACGAAAAAGCAGCTCATAAGCGAAAAGGTTTTTATCCTTATCGAGAATAGGTTGGCGCGCTGCGTAAAAGTACATAGTTTTCCTTTAGCTTTATTTAGTTAGTGGCATTGGTTATTCGCTATGAAGAATAACGTGCTTTAGGGTTGTGTGTTGTATTCATTTTAACGTTAAATCGATCGCAAAGTAACTAAACAGCGACACGTAACTATAGTTATGAATATAGAAAATTTAACGATAGATTTCACCCGTTTTTTTGGAGATAGCGATGAATTTAATAGCATATTTTCGGGGATTTATCTGAAATAAATGATACTGCATGGATAAACGCGTATAGTAACATTTTATTAAATTCATCTTTGTTTCATATTTGTTTCTAAATGTGTGTCATTGATTATAAGAATATGTAGAGGAGTTCAATTTGGCAATTGGAACACTTATATCATTAGGCTTGTATTTTATCGTTATGCTTGCGATAGGCTGGTATGCCTATAAAAAATCAACAAGTGACGTGTCAGGTTACATGTTGGGAGGGCGTAGCTTAAGTCCGTCAGTGACAGCATTGTCAGCTGGTGCATCGGATATGAGCGGCTGGATGCTAATGGGCTTACCTGGTGCTATGTATTTGTCTGGCATGGAAAGTATTTGGATTGCCATCGGGCTAGTAATTGGTGCATTTTTAAATTATTTAGTTGTCGCGCCAAGATTAAGAAGCTACACCGAATTGGCAAATGATTCGATTACCTTGCCTGATTTCTTCGAGAATCGATTTCACGATAAAACCCGTATGTTACGTATTGTTTCTTCTATCGTGATTATTGTGTTTTTTACCTTGTATACTTCTTCTGGTGTTGTTGCTGGCGGTAAACTATTTGAAAGCTCTTTTGGCTTGCCTTATCAAGCGGGGCTATTTATTACCGCGGGCGTAGTTGTAATTTATACACTGTTTGGTGGTTTTTTAGCGGTAAGTCTTACTGATTTTGTTCAAGGCTGCATTATGTTTTTAGCGCTGGTATTAGTGCCATTTGTAGCGTTATCTGAAGTTGGCGGCCTTTCTGGAATGACTCAAACTATCGACTCTATCGATCCTGAGCTACTAAGTATGTTTAGTGGTGTCACTGTCATTGGAGTTATTTCTGCAATGGCTTGGGGGCTGGGGTATTTTGGTCAGCCTCATATTATCGTTAGGTTTATGGCAATAAGAAGCCGAGATGATTTACCAACTGCTCGTCGAATAGGGATGAGCTGGATGATCGTTTCATTAATTGGGGCTATGGCGACTGGCTTAGTCGGTATCGCTTACATTGAACAGCATCAGGTTCAGTTAAATGACGCTGAAACTATCTTTATATTGTTGTCACAGTTGCTGTTTCATCCGTTAATTACAGGCTTTTTATTAGCAGCAATTCTAGCGGCAATTATGAGTACGATTTCTTCACAATTGCTGGTTACGTCTAGTTCATTAACGAGTGATATCTACCAAGCGTTCCTAAATAAAGATGCTTCAGAAAAACAATTGGTGGCGGTAGGGCGCATGTCAGTATTTGTGGTGTCTTTATTAGCCATATTTCTTGCTCATGATAGAAACAGTTCTATCTTATCCTTAGTGAGTAATGCATGGGCCGGCTTTGGCGCTGCCTTTGGTCCTGTCATTATTTTGAGTTTGTACTGGAAACGTATGAATTGGCAAGGCGCTTTAGCGGGTATGCTTGTGGGCGCAGCGACTGTATTGCTATGGATTTACTTGCCAGTCACGATTAACGGGCAGTCTTTGAGTAGTGTTATGTATGAAATCGTGCCAGGATTTATATTTGCGTCAATTGCCGTTATTTTAGTGAGTAAGCTCACTGCTGAGCCTAGCGAGGAAATAAGCGATACTTTTGACAAAGCTACTGGGTAAGCAATACTGAAGTACAAATAAAAAAACAGGAGCATAGCTCCTGTTTTTTTATTTGATATAAACGACTGTTTATATTGACCAGCTAATGCCCTGATTCATTTTATCTTGCCATTTTTCGAGTGACTCTTGTTTATCACCAACGATAATCACGCGACTATTGTTAAACTTATTCACCACGCCTCTGTACTGCTGGTTGTCAAATATCGGGCTGAATTTTATATGTTCAACGTCCGGAATAATGAAAACATTAACAGGGCTATTTTCGCCTCGATACACTAAGTGCAAACTCTTCATGCCATCAAAGCGACAAAAATCTGCCATGAGTAAATCGCCCATAGTGTCGGAAAACTCACCGTTAAACGAAGACATCTTTTTGTTTAGTTTAGCTAATGTGACAGTTGCTTCGTCTTCATTAGTAAAATAATGGGCTTCATGCTCTACATGCGCAATTGCGTAATCTGACACTGAATTATAAGCGTGAGAAAACTGCAATTGATTAACAACGACACCAATCGCTAATGTCACAGACGCGGCAATTGCTAATTTAATTCTACTTCTGCGCTTCTGTTGTTGATGGCTTGCCATCGACTGTCTAAGAATAAGTTTTTCACTTAATTCCTCTGGCACAGGAACAGAAAGCGCCTGAGCGATTTTACTGTCAAGCTCGTCAATTTCTTGAGCGAACTTAGCTTTTGAAGGATCGGCAGATTTTGCAGCCAAGATATCCGGATCAGTGGACTTGGGATCTGCATAAATACTGCGTCTAAATTGCAAATCATCCATTTTGAAAACCTCGTGCTTTTGGTTCTTCATCTAATGCTTCTTTTAATTGGTTTCTTGCTCTAAACAAACGGGTCATCACCGTATTTTTGTTTAGTGAGAGTAGATCAGCAATTTCCTCCCCAGTAAATCCTCCAATTATCTGCAGTACCAGTGGCTCGCGATATTCCAAAGGTAATTGCGATATTTTTTCGCGTAACCAATGGTTTTCAATTTCCTGTTCGGTACTTGTAGACTGGGTATCAGAAATACTTGCTTCTTCATACTCGCCCATTTCGAAGCGCTTTCGTTCAAAGCGTCGGGCGTTTTCTCTTCGTAAAATAGTGATTAACCAAGACTTCGCAGCCTTCTCATCTTTTAACGAATCTAAAGCACGCCATGCGCGTAAAAATGTTTCTTGCACTAAGTCTTCTGCAACCTGACTATCATGTGTTAGCCAGTATGCGTAACGATACAAATCGCCATGCAATGCTTTTACTAGTGCTTCATATCTAACTTGTTTTGTCGCCATGGTTTAATAGACCTAACGAGGGTAAAAATAATTTCAGGTAGATTTAATATTTATAGACTAATACGCCAAGTTTGAGAATGTTAATCAAACTTGGCGCTTGTTCTGAGGAGGCTTCAGTTAAGGATTAAGTGCGAAACTACTGTTTGATGCATTTTGACTAGCCTGTTTATTAAATGCTTTAACGGCTTTTAGTAATTTGTTTCCTTGCCAAGGCTGAGGATTAGCACTGTACTGCGTTTGTTGTAATTCATTGACTGCTGTAACAAGTTCTTCATCACGACAATCAGCTATTAACTGGTTGAGAGAAGATACTTTCTCTCCACCTAAAGAGTTATACCAAGGTGTTAATAAAGACACTGCATTGTTAGCATCATTACTTTTACATGCGGCGATAAGCTGCTTTTGAGGATCAGTAATAGTTGTTTGAGGTGTCACTATTGAATGCTTTGTTTTTTTACCTGAACGTGCACTGACAAACCAAGCTAAGCTAGTTAACAACCATAGGGCTAGGAATAGCCATTGTAACCAACTTGCTTGCTGGACAACGACTGTTTTTACTTCAGGCGCTGTAATCGGGTTTTGCGTACTGGTTGGTTCAACCTGACTAGCTGTTTGTTGAGTAAACTCTTCATTTGGTGAAACAACAATGGTTTGCGCAGGTAAGGTAGTAATTTCTTTTCTATTTGTTCTGGTATTCCACCAAGGAATTGATACTTCCGGTAATTCATAAGTCCCTGGTCGACTTGCCACGATTGCAAATTTCTGTAACTTCTGGCTGACTAAGCGATTGTTGTTTAAGCCTGTGTGCATTTCAGCCTGGTCAGGGTAAAGCTTTAGACCTTCAGGTAAGCTCATTTCAATCTTCGGGAGTTGCTCTTCAGATAAACCAGCCGCTGTTACCGTAATTTCGCGAGTAACGGGTTCACCTACGGTGAAAGTTGGCGACTCAGGCTGCCAGCTTTGGTGAATGGTTAATACTTCGCTAGGAAGCCAAGTACCCTGAAAATTGTCAGGTACGGGTTTCACTGTAATATCGATAGGATCTGCTAACACAGTAACAGGCTTAGTTTCCGCGTAACTTAAAAAGCTATTTCGCCTTGTTGTTGGCTTCATTACATGGCCTTTGAAAGTGGGAGGCTTTAAGACAAACTGACCACTTTTTTGCGGGCTAATGGTGTAAGTGCGTTCAATAACTCTGTACGGGCGACCGTCAATAATATCTTCGCTGTCTTTGTCATCACCAAAAGCGCTAATTGTGGCACCATCAAATTCAGGCTCTAATAAACTCGCTCTTTTTAATTCAACAGCGAAGTATAGTTTAACGGTTAAGGTTAATTGCTGTTGAACATAGACCTCGTTAGCAGACACGTTTGCTTTGACAAATATATCTTTTTGGCTGGCCGCTTCTCGGCTATTTGCTTCAACAGCTATCACGCTGATAGGAGCGGTGCTTTTCCCTTCAATAGTTAAGGAAGGAATCGTCAACTTACCCGCTTTTTTCGGAACAAGCTCTGTTGTCCACGTAGTAGAGCGTGTGGTTTTAAAGTTGATCATTCGCGTTTGAGAGCTTACCGAGGTATGGCCTACCATGAAGTCGGCCATTAAGGCCGAAGTGTCTAAGGCGTTGCTTGCTACGTCGTCATCGGCAACTACTGTTAATAAAAAAGATTCATTAACAACAACAGGGTTTCTGTCGATTGTCGCTGTAACTTTGGTGACAGCTGCTGCTTGTACTGTAAAGAGTAACCCTAACAATACACTAATTATTCTTACCACTTTTTCTTCTCTCCCACTGATGCGCGGCCTTGACGACGTTTTTGGTATTCAAGTTGCATTTTATTTCTTAACAGCAAATACGGGTCATCCGTTACTTTATTGAGCAATTGTTGATGCTTTTGATTGGCTTCTTTTTCTTGTGCCTCTTGCATTTTTGCCTGCTGCTCCTCTTGCTCTTTTTGTTCTTGCTCTAACTGCTCTTGCTGTTCCTGTGCTTTTTGCTCGTCAGTCTTTTCCTGGTCTTGGTTTTCTTGATTTTGAGCATCTTGTTGTTCTTTCTGCTCTTGATTTTGACTTTCTTGGTTCTCGCTATTTTGTTGCTGCTCTTGCTCAGATTGCTGCTGTTCACTGTTTTGCTGATCACTTTGTTGTTGATCACCATCTTGTTCTTGTTGCTGATCTTGATTTTGCTGCTCGTCAGAAGAATCGCCATCTTGCTGATTTTGTTGCTGCTGATCTTTCAGCTTTTCCAATAACTCTTTGTTGGCCTTTGCATCTTCGTGGTTTGGGTCAAGTGATATAGCTTGCTCATATGCGGCAATGGCTAGGTCTATTTGCTGCAACTTAGCAAGAGCGTTCCCTTGGTTATAAAAGCCATTAGCCGTTTTATCTTGCTGAAATGCTTGATACGCTTTTTCAAATTCTCCCGCTTTATAATGTGCGCTGCCTTGCCATAGCGGATTGTTGAAAGTGTTAGCGGCTTGCTGATATTCCTGCTTGTTGTACAGTGCTTGACCTTGTTGATCTTTGGTTTTCCACAAATCGGTCCAAAAGTCGGCATGGCTAGGCGGTGAAGTTAAACTGACTAAGCCTATTGCTAGCATTGGTGTGAATGACAATAGAATGCCTCGTCTGAAGTAAACTAACGCTAAAGGCAATACTAATAGTAGAAGGTAAGGGCCAAAATCTTGCCATTGATCACCAGTTTGTTGGCTTTCTCCTTTGTGTTTTTCATCTTCACTCACAATTCTAGGCTCTAGTAAAGTCGCGATATCGTCATTGGTTGAACTTAAGCGAACATACCTAGATTGTCCCTGCTCAGCTATAACTTGGAGCGCTTTTTCCGTTAATTTAGGGACAATAATATGGCCACTATTATCTTTTAGGAGTTGCCCATTATTTAATTTTATTGGTGCGCCGTTAACCGTTCCTACACCAAGAATATGCAAGAAGTAGGGGGATTCTCTCAACCACTCAACTATGTCTTGAATTTCTTCTTGCTCAATGCCATCGGTAAACCAAAAAATGTCGCCTTCTAAATGGCCTGCATTTTTCAACGTTTCACTCGCCTGCGTTAACGCTGCTAGGGGGTTGCTGCCTAGTTCTGGCATTAGGTCTGGGCTTAATGAAGGTAGCAATAGCTCGATATTACCCATATCTTCGGTAAGTGGGCTTATGGTAAAAGCATCTCCTGCATAAGCAACGAGCCCCATCTCACCTTCTTTTATTTCTGATAGAAGGTCGATGGCCTTGTAGCGAGCTCTAGTTAACCTGTTAGGAGAAAGATCTGTCGCGTACATGGAATAAGACATATCCATCACCAATACTGAGCCTTTGGCAATTTGATAAACTGGTTGAGGTAGTTTTTTCCACGTAGGGCCAGCCATCGCGATTATGGCGAGTAAACCGATAATGGCAGGTAATGTCAGTGACATAGGTTTTGCCGCTTGGCCTTCAGTAACAAGAACTTTAGCTAAATGTGGCGGCAATAAGTTTGTCCAACCTGATTGACTGATTCGATAGCGCTTTAATAGATAAATCGCTATCGCTAAAACAAATACCGCTAAAAGCCAAAAAGGGCGAATAAAGTGAAATTGTTCCATGTTATTGCTCCTCAGTTATTTTGCGGCGAGGAGCAAAACTAAATTGGCTTAAATAAAGTAACACTAAATAGGTAAATACGAGGGTTAACGCCAAGCCTAGCGGGTAATAAAACAAGGTGGTTAACGGGCGCATTTGTTGTTGATCTTGTTCAATAGGCTCTAAGTCATCAAGTAACTGATAGATTTCGCTCATATCTTCGCTACTTCTCGCTCGGAAATATTTTCCGCCCGTTTGGTCGGCAAGGTTTTGCAGAGACTCTTCATCTAACTCGCTTGAAGGGTTAATTTGGCGTTTACCAAAGATAGAACGCTGGATCATCACGTCAGCGCCAATACCTATAGAATAAATGGTAATGTCCTTGGCTACTGCTAACTCGAGCGCTTGTTCAGGGGTAATTTTTCCTGCTGTGTTTTGTCCGTCTGTCAGCAAGATGAGAACTCTATTTGATTCTTTCTTCGCATCAAACCGTTTTACAGCGAGTGCAATCGCATCACCTATTGCCGTTTGTTTGCCAACCAAGCCCAACACGGTTTCATCAAGCATTTGTTTAACGGTTTCTCGGTCATAAGTCATTGGCGTTTGCATGTAAGCATCGTCACCAAACAATATTAAACCGATTCGATCGCCTATTCGACGTTCAATAAATTCGCTGAGTAAAACTTTCAGCATTTCTAAGCGATTAACCGTTGAACCGTTTAACGACATATCTTCAACTTGCATACTGCCTGAAAGGTCTACGGCAACCATCATTTCGCGACCTTCCGTTGGTATGTTCACTGGTTCGCCGAGAAATTGAGGTTGTGCCGCAGCAACAACCAGTAGTAACCAAGTAATAATAACCAGAATTAGTGGAACTTTACGACGCTTACCGTCTTGTTCAATGATACCTGTGTGCGACATTAATGTCGGCATTTTAAGCGCGGCGCTTTCTTTTGCTTTTTTGGCTGGCAAGAAGTAAGTGACGATAGGCAATATTAAAAAGGCAAAAGCCCAAGGAAAGGCAAATGAGATCATTGTGCATTCTCCTTTGACTGGCCTTTAGGCGGAAGAGCGTTATTTATCCAATAACTTATGGTGGACTTTAATTGGTTTAAATCTTCACCGTGACCTTCGCCTTCACGTTTTGGCGCTGAGTAGTGGCTAGATAAATGTTTAGCTAAGTCGCTATCAATCTTGTTTTGCTTCTTGTCTGGTAACTTACTGAGTAAAAACTGATGTAGTTGTTCGCCGTGTAGAGCAGCAATTTGCTGACGAGGAAAGTACTGCATACATAGCCACTTAACGCCTGAAACGATTTGTTCAACACTATTGGCTTGCTGCTGAATATAACTAAGGCCTTGTTTTTTTGCTTGAGACAAACGGCGGTGCTTAATGTACTTGTAAACAGCGACAATAAGCATCGCTATAAGTAAAAGTGCGACAACCCACCAGCCGATAGCAAAAGGAAAGTCACTGATTTGCTCGGGTGGGTGAATGTCTTTTAATTGTGCTAACGGATCCATGATGCAACTCCGTCTTTTAGTTGTTCTTCTAACGTTTGACCAGCATCGAAATGAATAACTCTTGCCCCCGTTTTCAGCAGCTTTGCTTCTTTATCTGAAATAAAGGCTTGAGCTTGTTCTCGGTACTTTGCTTCTGTGCTTTTGTCGCCTAAGGTAAGAGTTTGATTCGTGCTACCGTCGGTAATCGCTACATTTTGCTTATTATCGACTGTTGGTAAATTGTGTTCCATAGGGTCAGATATTAAACAAATGACTAATTCGCAGTGGCGATTAATATTAGCTAAATGGCGTATCGCGTCTTGGCAAATACTATGACCGTCAGTCAACAGGTATACCATAGAACCTGGGCGAGATACTTGCCTTAAGCGCAAACAGTTTTCTGCGAACGATTGATCACTTTGTTCTTTAGAGAGGGGAGCTTCTGTCGACGTTTGTAAACTCGATTGATGACAAGTAGCTAAAGCATGGAGGTAATGCAGTACACCGTGCTTTCGACTTCTTGGTTTTAACTCTGTATGGGTGTGATCATTAAAAACAATGCCACCGAGCCTATCACCACGCTGTTTGGTATGCCAAGAGATTAATGCCGCTAGATGACTTGCTTGAACCGATTTAAAAAGCAGTCTAGAGCCAAATAGCATACTGCGAGTTAAATCTGTGGCAATAATAACAGGCCGCTCTATTTCTTCTCTAAATAATTTAGTGTGTGTTTTTCCTGTTCTAGCGGTAACACGCCAATCAATGGTGCGAATGTCATCGCCTGTTTGATAATGTCGAACTTCATCAAACTCCATGCCACGACCTTTTGACCGTGCTAAATAGTTGCCACTCATGTGACCATGAAGTTGACGGCTGCCATTTAGCCTGATCAAAGACGCTTTATTTTGATAAACAATAAGTTCATCAATCGAAAGCTCAACACCGTTTGATTTTAACTCGGAAAGTAAGCCTTCACTTACATTACTTGGCTTACTTTTATTGGACGATAACCACATAGCGACAATATTAACCTACCGCAACTAAGCTCAGTAAACGATCTAACAACTTATTAGTAGTAATACCTTCTGCTTCTGCTTGATAGGTTAATAAAATACGATGACGTAATACATTGTGAAAGACAGCTTGCACATCTTCAGGTCCAACAAAATCACGACCATGCAACCATGCTCTTGCTCTTGCACAACGATCGAGAGCAATCGTTGCTCGAGGACTTGCGCCAAACGCTAACCACTGTTTCAATTTCTCGTCATATTGTTCGGGCTTTCGTGATGCCATGATCAAATCAACAATGTATTTCTCTATAGCTGGCGCCATGTGAATAGTTAACACTTGCTCACGGGCAGCAAAAATATCGTCTTGAGAAATCTCGCTAACACTTTTCTTTTCTGTTGCTAGGGCTTCACCGCGATTAAGCTTTAAAATATTGAGTTCGCTCTCTGCGTCAGGGTAGTCAATTTCCAGGTGCATTAGGAATCGATCAAGTTGAGCTTCTGGAAGTGGGTAGGTACCTTCCTGCTCAATCGGGTTTTGCGTTGCCATAACCAAAAACAGCTTTGGCAGCGGATAGGTATTGCGGCCTACTGTAATTTGGCCTTCTGCCATCGCTTCAAGTAAAGCCGATTGAACTTTAGCAGGAGCACGGTTAATTTCGTCGGCTAATACTAAATTTCTAAATAAAGGACCCGATTGGAAAACAAAACTTCCATCTTCAGGGCGGTAAATGTCAGTTCCCGTTAAATCTGCCGGTAATAAATCTGGGGTAAATTGAACGCGGTGAAAGTCTGCTTCAAGTCCTTGCGCTAAAGCATTTACGGCTCTTGTTTTGGCAAGACCCGGTGGCCCTTCTACGATCAGGTGACCGTCGGCAAGCAGGGCGATAAGTAGGTTTTCAACAAGTGCTTCTTGTCCAATAATTTGTTGGCAAAGATGTTCTCTTAGAGTAGAAAAATGCTCGATAGACATAACGTTTTTATCTTATTTTTTTATCAATTTTAATATCGAAGTTATTCGACGTTTTATTGGATATATGGTTCCTCAAATAGAATTCAAGTGCCACAAAAAATTTGTAAACATTTTTGAGCAAAGGCATTTTTTATTAATTAGAACTATTCTTGAGTATGCTGGCTTTGAAGCTGCAATTTAGGATTACGGTTGAATTCTCTACAGATGACGTTAGAATGAATTCAAACAAAGAGGTCAGACCTCTTGAAATTGAGGAACAAGCATGTCATTAAAATTACAAACAGCCAATGGTGAGCGTATAGCCGTTGTTACGGGATTACGAACGCCTTTTGCTAAACAAGCTACTGCGTTTCATGGCGTCCCTGCCGTAGACTTAGGAAAAATTGTTGTTAACGAGTTGATTAACAAAGTTGACTTAGACCCAAAACTTATTGACCAGTTGGTGTTTGGCCAAGTGGTACAAATGCCTGAAGCACCAAACATTGCTCGCGAGATTGTTTTGGGCACGGGTATGAACGTTCATACCGATGCATATAGTGTATCTAGAGCCTGTGCGACAAGTTTTCAAAGTACAGTAAATGTTGCCGAGTCTATTATGGCTGGTACGGTTGATATCGGTATCGCTGGTGGTGCAGACTCTTCTTCAGTAGCACCTATTGGCGTGTCGAAAAAGTTAGCTAGAACATTATTAGATGCAAGCAAAGCGAAAACACTTGGTCAGCGCTTGAAGCTATTTTCTGCGTTAAAGTTTAAAGATTTATTACCTGTTCCTCCTGCCGTTGCTGAATACTCAACGGGTCTTTCTATGGGACAAACGGCCGAGCAAATGGCGAAAACTCATGGCATTTCTCGTGAAGATCAAGATGCCCTTGCACATCGATCGCACACCTTGGCAACAGAAAGTTGGCAGCAAGGTAAGTTAGCTGATGAGGTAATGACTGCACACGTTGAGCCTTACAAGCACTTTATTGATAAAGATAATTGTATTCGTGAAAACTCTGAGCTTGCCGCTTACGCGAAACTTCGCCCGGTGTTTGATCGCAAGCATGGCACAGTGACTGCTGCTAACAGTACCGCGTTAACTGATGGTGCTTCTGCAGTGCTGTTAATGCGAGAGGGGCGTGCGAAAGAGTTAGGTTATCAACCTATTGGTTATATAAAAAGTTATGGTTTTGCTGCTATCGATGTTTGGCAGGATATGTTGATGGGACCAAGCTACGCAACTCCAATAGCGCTTAAGCGTGCTGGCATGCAGTTAGCTGATTTAGATCTTATTGAGATGCATGAAGCATTTGCAGCCCAAGCGTTAGCTAACATGAAAATGTTCGGTAGTAAAAAGTTTGCTGAAGAAAAATTAGGCCAATCTCATGCTATTGGCGACATAGATATGGATAAATTCAATGTAATGGGGGGCTCTTTAGCTTATGGGCACCCTTTTGCTGCTACGGGTACTCGACTTATCGTACAGCTTCTTAATGAATTAAACCGTCGAGGCGGTGGTACAGGGCTGACAACAGCTTGTGCTGCTGGTGGTTTAGGTGCAGCCATGATTGTGGAGACAGAATAATGACGGATGTTCAAGGTAAAACCTTTCAACTATCGGTAAAAGACAATAAGGTTGCCTATTTAAAAATGGACGTTCCTAATGAGTCCATGAATACATTAAAAGCAGAATTTGCCGATGAAATTTCAGAAATTTTAGCTGAACTTAAATCAAATCAAGAACTTGTTGGTGTAGTTTTACATTCAGGTAAAGAAGGTTCTTTTGTCGCTGGAGCTGACATTAACATGTTAGCGAGCTGTCAAACGGCCGAAGAAGCTACGGCACTTTCTCGTCAAGGACAACGCGTGTTTGATCAAATCGCCGCACTACCAATTCCAGTAGTTGCTGCAATAGATGGCGCTTGCTTAGGCGGTGGATTAGAGTTAGCGATGGCTTGTCATTCACGTATTTGTACTGACAGTGGCAAAACTGCCTTAGGTCTTCCAGAAGTACAGCTCGGATTACTACCAGGAAGCGGTGGGACTCAGCGTTTGCCGAAGTTAGTAGGTATTCAAAAAGCATTAGATATGATGCTAACTGGTAAGCAATTACGAGCTAAACAAGCGTTGAAAGCCGGTTTGGTGGATGATGTCGTACCTAGTAGCGTGCTACTTAACGTTGCTGAAAAGGCTATTTTGTCGGGCAAAATAAAGGCTGGAAAAAATCACTATAAGCCAGTAAAGCTGAATTTAGTGGGTAAAGTGTTAGAAAAAACGCCCTTTGGCCGCAAAGTACTTTTTGATCAAGCTGGTAAAACCGTCGCTAAGAAAACACAAGGAAACTATCCTGCGCCGCAAAAAATTATTGATTGCGTAAAAATGGGCGTTGAACAGGCTCCTGCAAAAGGTTATCAGTTAGAAGCTGATCAATTTGGTCAATTAGTCATGACGCCAGAGTCATTTCAGTTAAGGCAGATTTTCTTTGCTACTACCGAAATGAAAAAAGAGCAGGGCGTTGAAGGAGTCGAGCCAAATAAAGTCAACAAGGTTGCTGTGTTAGGCGGTGGTTTAATGGGCGGCGGCATTGCCTTTGTTACTGCGACCAAAGCAAAGCTTGCAGTACGCATTAAAGACATAGGTCATCAAGGATTACAAAACGCCTTTAAATACTCATATGATTTACTCAATAAAAAAGTTAAGCGTCGCTTTATGCGCAGCAGTGAAATGCAAAAGCAGATGGCAATGATAACTGGCGCTACTGATTTTGCAGGTTTTAAAGATACTGACATGGTTATTGAAGCGGTATTTGAAGACTTAAATCTTAAGCAGAATATGGTGAAAGACATCGAAAAAGAGTGTCAGCAGTCTACTATTTTCGCATCTAATACGTCTAGTTTACCTATTGGTCAGATAGCAGAAGGTGCAGAGCGCCCTGAGCAAGTTATTGGCTTACACTATTTCTCGCCGGTGGACAAAATGCCATTAGCAGAGATTATTCCTCATGAAGGCACGTCAGATGAGACAATTTCAACTACCGTTGCGCTTGCTAAAAAACAAGGGAAAACGCCAATTGTTGTTAAAGACAAAGCAGGCTTTTATGTTAATCGCATTCTAGCGCCTTATATGAACGAGGCGGCGATTACTTTGTTATCAGGCGGAAAAATTGACGAGCTAGATCGCGCGTTGGTGAAGTTCGGTTTTCCAGTTGGACCAATGCAGTTGTTAGATGAAGTTGGTATTGATGTTGGCTCAAAAATTGGCCCTATTTTACAAAAAGAGTTAGGTGAAAGGTTTGCTCCTCCAGCAGCCTTTAGTCAACTTATTGACGACGGGCGATTAGGTAAGAAAGTGAAAAAAGGTTTTTACCGTTACGACACGAAAAAGAAAGAAGTTGATGAATCTGTTTACAAACTGCTTGCCATTGACTCATCTAAGTCAATGGATAAAGACAATGCAGTTAAACGCAGTGTCTTTATGATGCTAAATGAAGCTGCAAGATGTTTAGATGAAGGTATTGTTCGTAACGCACGAGATGGTGATATTGGCGCTATATTTGGTATAGGCTTTCCACCATTTTTAGGTGGCCCGTTCCGCTATATGGATAGTTTAGGTATTGATAAAGTTGTTCAACAACTTAATCAATTTAAAGCTGAATTTGGAGAGCGATTTGAGCCGTGCGAAAGGTTAGTTACCATGGCTACTGAAGGTAAAACTTTCTATACCAGTTAAAGATGTAAGTTTCCCTTAGGCAATCTGTATCCTATTTAGGTTTGCCGTTTGACAAAAAAGAGGCAATTGTTTGCCTCTTTTTTGTTATCGTTCAATTCAGTTAAGTTTATTAAAGAAGCAATTTACCCTTGCTATTAGGGTAGAATTTTTACTCTAAAACTGTTGAATAATTACTCTAATTGCGTATAATGCGCGTGCTTTCAAAATTTAAACTTTACGAGATTTAGTAGTATGTTGTTTCTTCTCCCGTTGTTTACTGTGGTTTTTGCTATTTTTTATCATTGTCAGGCGCTTAAAAGCGGTATGGGAGTAAAACGTTGGACTTTTGCTGGTTTGCTATTTGGGCCGCTTGTATGGCCAATGTTTTGTATGCAGAAACGTATGAAAGTAAATCGACTGTTTGGTTTTAATTACTCGTTGTTTAAAGCTTAATTGAGAGTAATAGTTTAGGTAGGTATTAGAAGGCGCTAACGTCCGTGTAGCGATGATTCTTCTAGTTTCTTGACTTATGTAGCCTAAGTGTTGGTGTTTACGACCACAAAGACTTTGCAGGCATTTCCTTAATTTCGATAGATGCGGCAATGGCATTTTCTTTTGGTGCTGCGAATATTGATTTAATTAACTTAATCATTTTCTTTCCCCTTATACATTTGAAAAGCTTTTTAACAAGCTGTTTAACCCGGACGCTTAACGCCACGAATAATTTTTCTACCTGTTTTTTCTTCTTCAAACGTCGGAACTAATGTACCGAAAGCGCTCGATATATCAGCGCGACCAGGGCGTTTAACGCCACGAATAATTTTTCTTCCTGTTTTTTCTTCTTCAAACGTCGGAACTAATGTACCGAAAGAGCTTGATACATCTGTACGACCAGGGCGTTTAACACCACGAATGATTTTACGACCGGTTTTTTCTTCTACAATTACTGGGGCAAATGCGTTGTCAACAGTTTCTGTGCTTTCTGCTGGCGTCATACTCATTGCAACTGATAAAAGAACTGAACTTAACATTTTTATTATCCTTGTAGTTTGTGAATGTAATTCGACAAGGATTAAGCGATATGTGTGCCAAGTTGTAATTGGTTAGTCGCTAGCTTGTTTAATAGGGAGCTAGAGTAGAAATGTCGACGTTTAACTTTATCTTTGGTGACCAGTCAGATTTTTGACTAGTCAGTTTGTTAATTATAGCGATTAAACGTCGTAGATTTGTCGGTAATTTGATGAGATAGCAAATAACTTGAAAAGTCTTTTTCTGCCAGAGGCTTACTGTATAAATAGCCTTGTAACTGTTCACAGCGTAAACCCGATAAGAAACTGAGTTGTTGGTTTGATTCTACGCCTTCGGCAACCACCTGTAAGCCAAGGTTATGAGCGATTGTCACTATAGTTGCAACCATGTTACGACCTTGCTCTGATATCTCAATGTCATCGACAAATGCTTTGTCAATCTTCAGCGTGTTTAGCGGAAACTTTTTCAAGTAGGCTAATGATGAGTAACCGGTACCAAAATCGTCGAGGGATAAGTGAATACCCATTTTTCTGATTTGCAACATGGTGTCAATCGCTTGTTGCGGTGAATCCATTACCGTACCTTCAGTAATTTCAAGCTCTAAATTTGCGGCTGAGAGTCCTGTTTCTTTCAATATACCCGATATCATCTCAACTAGATTAGGTTGAGTAAACTGCACTGCTGAAAGGTTTACCGCACAGCGACCATTGAACATGCCTTCATCAATCCATTTTTTGGTTGCATAACAGGCTTTTCTCAGTACGATTTCGCCTATGTCAATGATTTGTCCTGTTTCTTCTGAGACTGGAATAAAGACTACTGGCGAGATAATACCCTTAGATGGCGTTTCAAAGCGCACTAGCGCTTCCATTCCAGCAACTTTACCTGTGCTAATCTCAATTTTCGGTTGATAAAACACAGAAAAGTAATCTTCTTTAAGACCATGCCTAATCAAGCCCTCAATTTGCAATCGCTTTACGGCTTGTTCGTTCATAGAACCATTAAAGAATTTATATCTATTACCACCAGAATGTTTAGCGTGATACATCGCCGTATCGGCGTTTTTCAGTAACTCTTGTGACGAGGAACCATCTTCGGGGTATAAAACAATACCGATACTTGAATACAGCACAATTTCATGGTTTTTCAGTTTTAGCGGCTGAGCGATGGTACGCAGTATTTCTTTCGCAATTGACGTGATGGTATGGATGTCATTGGTGTCGTCTACAACTAACGCAAATTCATCACCGCCTAAACGATACACAGTGTCTGATTTTCTACCTATGGTCTTAATGCGGTTAGCGACTTGGCATAACAGGTTATCGCCAACTTCATGACCCATCGAGTCATTTACTTTTTTAAAGTTATCTAGATCAAAAACCAATAGGGCATGTGGGACTTTTTGTTCGACCAAGCGCTGTTGATGCGTTTGAAAATACGAGCGATTTGGTAACCCTGTTAGCGTATCTGTATTCGCTAACTTTCTTAACTCTGCCTCAGTTTCTTTGCGTTTGGTTATATCTGAAAAAACACCAACAAAATGAGAAATAGCGCGATTTTCGTCGCGGATAATATCGATGTTTAAGTCGGTTAAATAAAACTCGCCATTTTCTCGACGGCTTTCGATTTCGCCGTGCCAACCACCTTTTGTCAATAAGTGAGTCTTTACATTAGCCGTGAAATTTTCTGGGTATTGGCGGAAAGTTAATTGTGTGCCAACCATCACCTTTTTTGACTTACCGGTAATGCGTTGGAACGCTTTATTAACGTCTACCACATTAAATTGACGATCGTAAATTACGACAGCGTCAGAAATATTCTCAAAACATTTAGCAAAAAGCTTCAGTCTTTCGTCGGCTTTTTTAATTTGGCTGATGTCTTTTAAAGTTCCTGTCATACGAACAGGGCGATTTTGATCGTCGCGTTCAACTACTTTTCCGCGATCTAGTACCCATATCCAACGGCCATTTTTATCTTTAACACGATAGGTGGATTCAAAGTGCTCGGTTTTTTCTTCAAAGTGTTGCTGAAGCGCTTCGGAGATTCGGGCAATATCGGCTTTGTTAACGTTGGTTTCGTTGTTTCCTTCGTTGCCTAAATTTCGCTTACCGTCTTGAGGGAACTCTAATACTCCCCATATATTGGAGCGATATATTTTGCCACTCTTAATATTCCAGTCCCACATTTCGTCGCCACTTCCCCAAAGAGACAACTTTAAACGTTCTTCACTGGCTTTAATTTGTAAGTGATAGAGGCGTTTATGGCGAAATTGTTGGAGTAAGTACGCGAGTATCAATAGTGCAACTAGACTATAGATTAGTATCGCACTATTAGAAGACCACCAAGGTGAAAGAATATTAACCTGTATCTGTTTGCTAGCTCTTATCTCTGGATCAAATTTGTCATAAGCTTCTAATTCAAATATATAAGAGCCAGCGCTAATGTTAGTATAAGTTGCCCTTAAGTTGTCGATATCTGTTTCTAACCAAGGAGAATTGTCTCCACCGGCTTTGAGACGGTAGCGATAAGCAACTTGATCTGCAAATTTTGCGTTTGGTGAAATAAATTCAAAGCTAAAAGGTGATTGAAAGTATTTTAATGTAACAGACGATGTTGAGTTGATATCGCGTTGCAAAGTGAATTCTTGTATGTTTTCTCGAGGCTTTGTTGGGATTTTTTTATTTGAAATTAGTAACTTCGTTAGCACAGGGGGGGCTATTGATTGTATTTCCGCGATTAACTTTTCTGGGGCAAATGAGTAATAACCATTGATGGCGCCAAATACAACATTATTATGTGGATCTAAAGAGCCACTTTGACTAATAAATTCAGTAGAGGCAAGACCAAACTCTCGATGAAAGCTTCGCACAATCTTACCTGTTGTGTCGATAAGGTTTATCCCTTTATTTGTGCTAACCCAGGCTCGTTGAGCTTCATCAATCACGATATCTGAGATGTAATTGTTAGACAATAAGCTGTGTTCATTTAAATGTGTCGTTTGTTTGGCTTCTCTGTTAAACACTAAAAGACCTTGAGCCTCAGAGCCCAATAAAATTAGGTTATCGGTAACAGTAATGCTGTTTGATTTATCTAGTTCAAAAGACGTAGTATTGGAAAAGTTGATTTGCTCAAGTCTATCCGTTTGCGGGTTTAAGTTTAAAAGCTTACCTGATTTAGTAAGGATAAAAATTGACTCAATAGATTCTACATAAAAAGTCTTCGCTAATTCTGTTAATGTTTCACTTACTGGGCGGTTCTGCCCGTCGGGCCCGTACTCTGATAAGACGCTATCATTTGATATATAGAAGATGGAGTCATTGAAAGCATATGGTTCAACTAATATGGCTGAATTAGCATTACTCCATGAATCGTGAAATTCAATACTATTTTTTTGTGCAGACCAACTATAAAGTTCGCTGTTTTTAGCTGAAATTGCGAGAGAAATGAATAACTTATTTTTTGATGGAAGAAGTTGATAGATAATAGAGTCAAACTCTTGAATTAATTCTGGTGCCTCACCTATGGTCTGTCTGAATAATTTATTTTCCATAGAGAACCATAAATCACCATTGTAACTTGCAAGCGTATTTACGCTGCGGTTTAGTTGAGTGTGATTTTGACTTGAGAGTGAAACTGTATTTTTACTGTGTTTAATGACTTTTGCGCCATCTGTTGTTCCAATCCAAAGGTTTTGGTGTTTGTCTGTGTAAAGGCTATATACTTCAGGAGCAAGGCCTGAATTATCATTACTTTTTTCAAATTGATGGGTTTTTATTTCGTTAGTTAAAGGATTTATTGAAAAAATATTATCACTATTTGTTGCCCAGACAACGGCGTCACTTGCAATACTTAACTCTGTAATTTTTGTAATTTTTGTAATTTTTGTTCCATTGTTAGTCGTTGAAAAGTGCTCTTTCAATTTAAAATTTAAATCAAATAAATAAATCCCATTGTTTGTCGCAACCCAGTATGCATCTCTTTTGATACTAAGTTTTATATCGTGTACTTCAAGAGTTGGACTTTCTGTTTGGCTGGTAATTATTTGTTTTAAAACGCTATTGGGTGCTAGATTGTTGTTGATGATATGAAAACTACCCGTTTCTTTCATCAACCAGTAATTTCCTTGCAGATCTTGAAACATTTTGGATACGCGTCCAGTATCAATTTGTGAGTTGTCTCCAAGGTTTCTTAGCTTAATCCGAATAAAACTATTTTCTTCTTTGTTGTATCTGTGAATGGCCGTTTCTGTCGCTATCCATAAATTTTGTGTGGCGTCTTCGTAGATACTCCATATATTGCTGTCTGCTAAGCCAGTACTAGTTGAACTTGCATGGTAATTAATGAAGTGATCTTGTTCTGTCACATACCTACTTAAACCATTTTCAGTACCTGCCCATAAGACATCATGGCTATCCTTATATAAGATGTAGACTAAGTTGCTGGCTAGGCTATTTGGGTTTTGAGAATTGTTTCGATAATAGGTAAACTGTTTACCGTCGTACTTGTTGATACCATCGCCAGTCGCCAACCATACAAAACCATTTTGATCTTCGACGATACTGTAAACATAGCTTTGTGATAGACCATTTTCTAAGCTGAGTTGTTCAGCAGAAAGTAATTTAGGAAAGGTAATTGGGTTTTCAGTCGAGCTGCTGAATAATGGTTGAGCGCCAACCACGAAACCTGCCAAAAGCGTGACTAAAAAAATGCTTAGCGTAGAAATTCGATTTTTAATTATTTTTTGGGTAAAACTAAGCACGAAAATTTAACCTAACTGGCTAATCGTTAAAGTTGTGTAAACGAACATTACAATTGATGCCCTCTTGTAAGTCAACAATTTGACCTAAAAAACTGTACTTACGTCTGAATTCATGTCGAATTTTCAGCGCGTTATATAGTTTATCGTCCAATAAACTATTTGGTTGAGCAATTTTTTAGAATTTTTTCGGTTTCAGATAAATCTGTACAAGACTCTTTTTCCGTAAATAGGCAGAAGCGATCGTATGTATCAGGAACACAGGCAATATGTTGTTCAATGAATGTCAGTAGATCGTCTTTAGATAAAACTTTTAATGTTTCGACAAGTTTAGCTTTTTGGTTAAAGTTGAACTCTTCATTGCATATTGCACTCCAGAATCGTTGGCTCTTTATCCGTAAGCTGGTGTCTTTTTCTTGAAGTTGGCTGGCTAATCCCGCCAGTAAGTGTTGCCAGCTGTCATCATCTAACTCTTGCAAGTTGTCTAAGCAAGCGTCGATAAATTCATCCATCGCAGAAAGCAGCTGTTTAGATTCGACATTAGGCGATTGAATATAAAAGGCCAATCCAGGGTAACGATTAATGGGAACGAAACCAACACCTACTAGGTAGCCGAATTGCTTTTCAGTTCTCATTTCTTGAAAAAACACCGGTGACAACAGCTGACTGGTAATCATACACAAAGCAATTGTTTTTAACTCGCGATCAGGTAAGGGGTAATAGGTTACGGCAGCGTAATCGTGTTCGGGTAAGTGCAGTGGGTATGACACCGTACCGCACCCCTGTATATCTAATATTGGAATATTGCTTTTATGTTTGTGCTGATATTGGCCGCTAAAAGCATTCTTGACGACCTGATGAATATCTAATGCATCTTGAACTAACCAGTTTCCATGTACCAACACGTCAATATTGATTTGATTAAAAATGGTTGGGCAAAATAGATTGAATTTTTGTTGTGTAACTTCTGTCATTGCTTCGGCCATGTCCTTTGCGCTTGGATTCTTAGGTTGCATGGCAGTGCTTAATGCCGAAAACAGTTGAGAAATCGATTTATTGTTTTCTGAGTTTATCCAATGTGTTCTAAGTTGCTCTTTCATTTGAAGAAAAAGCTCTTCAGAGTAAGAAAAACTCTGTAGTTCATCGAGTAGCGCTGACAATAAAACATGTTGTTTGCTACTAATCCCCGATATTTGCAACGTTAAGCCACCTTGATGAGCATATAGGTGATACTGAATACCCGCTAGCTCAGCATCGTAGTGCTGTTCTATAACCGAATGCATGTATAAATCTACAAATAGCCGTGTCATTACAATAGTTTCAACTGTGTCCAGAGTCGCAGGACTATCAATACTTAAATATATATATCCTTTGGGAACTTTGAATGTTTGATCTTGTTTATACCAAAGCGTTAATCCATCTTCTTCAACAAGACGCTCTGGAATGTTCGATTTATTGTCTTGGTCGGGGTGGACGATTGGGTCCGCCACCACGAAGTCATTGGGGTCAGGTAATGAGAACTCATTAACAATTGTTGCCTTAATGCAACGTTCAAGTATGGTTTGCTTTATTGGTTTAACTGAATAAGGGACTTGATACCACCGACTTGTTTTATTGGCTTTAGCATTTTGTGTGATATGGGTGTAACGCATATTACTGGTAGTAAAATAGCTTAGTATTTCGTTAATTTGTTTTTCATCCATTCCTTCCATGACATAGTCGCCGTAAATATAGTCTTCGGCAGGGTAATGCTGCATGTTAATGACAAGTTGGCATACCGAGTCTAATGGCTTAGTTTTTTCATGGTAAGTGAAAGCTATATTGGCAATGGCACTTTTTTCTTGATAGTAACAACTTGGAATGGGGTGTGACTTTAATAGCGCCAGATATGAAAACACTAGCGCTATAATTTCATCGGTATTTTCGTCGCCTTCAGGTGTTAAGCGAATACTAATATTAAAGTCCTTAAAATTGTAACCATTAATACCAGAGCCGGCAGTTAAGCCAATAGCCCAATGGCGTTGTTTCAATAAAGATAAAAGGCTGTTTGGACCTTCGTGGCCTACTAGATAGGCAATAAGACTTTCTGGCTTATTTCGATAATGTTGATCTATTCCCGGTAGGGCAAAGCTAATAATAAGTTGACGATCGTTTTTTACTGGTGCTACTTCAATCGCTACCTGCTGATGCTTCGGCAGGTACAAGGGCACGTCGGGCAGTTTAGGGATACTGCTGGCAGACTTTATTGATGAAAATTGCTCTGCAAACTCCGCCAATTCGTCAAGTGATTGTGGTCCTTCTAATACAAGCGTCATAGCTTGTGCTACGTAGTAATCGTTAAAAAACTGACTCACTTCTGTAGTCAGGTCGCTATTGGGTCTATCGGCTAAGGTTTCGGTATTTCCCACCGAAAACTTGGCGAAAGGGTGTTCGGGGTTAATAGTTTCTTTATGAACGTCGTAAAGTCGGCGAATATCGTCTTTAAGTTTTAATTTAAATTCAGCATCTATGTTTTTACGTTCTTTGTTAACAAAAGACTCAGATAATAACGGTGAATAGAAAAAGCGGCTGAAGCGATCAATGGCTTCAGCAAAGTGGCTATTGTGAATATCGAAAAAAAAGCAGGTATGTTCGGTTGCTGTCCATGCATTGTTACTACCGCCGTATTGGCTGATGAATTTTTGATACTCACTGCCATCAGGGTACTTTTCTGTACCAAGAAATAGCATGTGTTCGAGAAAGTGAGCTAATCCTTGCCTAGTCTTAGGGTCGCTGAAATGGCCGACATTTACGGCTAAAGCCGCGGCACTTTTTTGACTTTCATTATTATGTACTAATAGCGTTCTAAGCCCATTTTTTAAAGTGGTCGGACGATACTTTTTATGATCATGTGGGCTTACTTTCACGCTTGGCTCCATAATTGTCCGCCTTTAAAAACCTGAAATTGTTATTGTTGTTATGTTGCTTAAATTACCCTATGGAATAACTCCAGTCCATTTTATTCTTAACTGATGTTATAACAATTGCTTATCTTCCTTTACTATAGCGGCAATTTTGTATATTCATTGAATTTTTTTACTAGTTGGTTAATTTATGCAGCTTTTTATTATGCGACATGGACAGGCGAATCAATACGGGGCAGCTGACGCCGAGCGTGAGTTAACTGAGCAGGGCTTTTTAGAAGCTAGCTTGATGGCTAAGTGGTTAAGAGAAACCGAGATAACAATCGACCAAGTGTTCGTTAGTCCTTTCAAACGAGCGCAACAAACAGCCAAAACCGTATATAAAGATGCTCAACTTAACTGTTCGAGTAAAACGTTAGACTTTATTACCCCATCGGGTTCGGCCATGGCGGTTCATGATTATATTGACGGTGTTGTTAGCATGGACAAGCTTAGCTCAGTGCTGATTGTTTCACATATGCCTTTGGTGAGTTATTTGGTGGAACAGCTAACCAATGATAAGCAATCGCCAATATTTCAAACAGCTGCTATTGCTCAGATTGAGTATGATGTGAAGAAGATGAAAGGTGAGCTTATTCAGCTTATTTCACCTTATGATTTATGTTAGTTAAACCAGGTAGGTAATGTGACCTATTCAGGGATTTCCAATAGCACCAATAATGCGCCATCACCGCCATATTCTAGTGGCGCTTGATGAAAGGCGATAACGCTTGGGTGTTGAACTAACCAATGGGGCACTTTCTTTTTTAGTACATAGCCGCCAATACCGTGAACAATACAGACGCATTGAGCATGTTCTTTAATACTCGCCTGTATAAGAGCAGCAATTTCTTGTTTTGCCGTTTGTTGGTTGAGCCCATGAAGATCTAAAATAAGTTCAGGGTGGTAGATGCCGCGACGCAAATTTTTAGCTTCATAGCTGTTTGCACCGTCTTTGACATATTGCATTGGGCCTGAATCAGGTAAATTTGGTTCGAACTCGTCAGAAAAATGAAAGCTAGCGGCGTGCCTGTTGGCTTTTTTAGCTTGTTGGCGCTCTTTTGGCTTGATGGATGAATTCTTGCCGTGTATGGTGTCCTGCACCAAAGGCTTAACCTTGCCTATAGCGTCTTTGAATAGCTGTTTTTCTTGAGAAGAAAGGGCGTCTTTAAATTTCATAGGCGAAGTCTAAAGCATCCCGCTTAAATGACAAGAAAAACTTAGGGCGAGAGTAGCACTGATTGACTCGGCCAATTGCTCAACTTTATTTACTTAGGTGTTTACAACACATGCATGACTCACAAGACACTCAACAGAACTTTAATCTCGCTGAGATAACTGAACAGCTTCATACGGTTGGTGATTTTATTCGCTTTGGCGCTAGTGCATTTAATCGCGCTGATTTGTGGTTTGGCCATGGTAATGACAATGCCTGGGATGAGGCCATCACATTGGTGCTATTTGCATTAGAGTTGCCGAGCCAGTTAACAGAACATATTATGCAGTGCCGTTTACTTTGCGATGAAAAGTCCTTAGTACTTTCTCTTTTCGAACGCCGTATTAACGAGCAGATACCGGCAGCCTATATTACTAACCAAGCTTACTTTGCTGGGTTGCCATTTTATGTAGACGAACGCACTTTAGTGCCTCGCTCGCCGCTAGCTGAGTGGATTGAAAAGCGATTTGAACCTCTGATTTCAGCTGAACAGCCAGTTAACAGAATTCTAGATCTGTGTACCGGCAGCGGCTGTATCGCAATTGCATGCGCGCATTACTTCCCTGAAGCAGAAGTTGATGCTTTAGATATATCCGTTGATGCATTGAACGTTGCGCAAATAAATATAGAGAATCACGGCGTAATTGAACAAGTTATTCCAATTCAATCTGACGTATTTTCTTCGATCCCAGGGCAAAAATATGATTTAATTGTCAGCAATCCACCTTATGTTGACCAAGAAGACGTAGATTCTTTACCTGCTGAATTTCATCACGAGCCAGAAATAGGTTTAGGAAGCGGCAGCGACGGTTTAGATATTACGCGAAAAATTTTGGCACAAGCGTCTCAACACTTAACTGAAAATGGTGTTTTGGTGTGTGAAGTGGGGAATTCTCAAATTCATGTCGAAGCGACTTACCCTGAAGTTGATTTTCTCTGGCTTTCCTTTGAGCGAGGTGGACACGGTGTGTTTTGTTTAACCAAAGCACAACTTGACCAATATCAGGAAATATTTAATCAGCGAGAGAACGCATAGCAATGTCTGGCAATACATTTGGCAAATTATTTACCGTAACTACATTTGGCGAAAGCCACGGATTGGGCTTAGGAGCCATTATTGATGGCTGTCCTCCAGGACTCGAATTAACTGAAGAAGATCTACAAGTAGATTTAGATCGTCGTCGCCCTGGCACGTCTCGTTATACCACGGCTCGTCGCGAACCCGATCAAGTTAAAATCATGTCAGGGGTTTTCGAAGGTAAAACTACCGGAACACCTATTGGCTTAATAATCGAAAATACTGATCAACGTTCAAAAGATTACAGTAACATTGCACAATCATTTCGCCCTGGTCACGCAGATTACACCTACTGGCATAAGTATGGTTTAAGAGACTATCGTGGTGGAGGCCGATCTTCTGCACGTGAAACGGCGATGCGAGTTGCTGCTGGCGCAGTGGCTAAAAAGTACCTGAAAGCAAAGTTTGGTATTGAAATTAAAGGCTGTGTTAATCAAATTGGTGATGTAACTGCTGAGACCTATGATTGGGACATTGTCGAAGAAAACCCGTTTTTCTTCCCTGATGCGACGAAACTAGAAGCACTAGATGAATTGCTTCGCGGCATTATTAAACAAAAGGACTCTATTGGCGCTAAAGTCATGGTAACAGCATCAAATGTGCCTGTTGGTTTAGGTGAGCCAATTTTTGATCGCTTAGATGCTGACATTGCTCATGCGCTAATGGGTATCAATGCCGTAAAAGGTGTTGAGATTGGTGATGGCTTTGAAGTTGTTAATCAAAAAGGCTCAGAGCACCGTGATGAGTTGACGCCAGATGGCTTTGCTAGCAATCATGCTGGTGGCGTGTTAGGTGGCATTTCTTCGGGACAAGATATCGTCGCTCATTTAGCGTTAAAACCTACCTCTAGCATTGGTGTAAGTGGCAATACCATTGATGTTAGTGGCAATGCGACAGATATTATTACTAAAGGTCGTCATGATCCTTGTGTAGGCATTCGTGCTGTGCCAATCGCAGAGGCGATGTTAGCACTAACTTTAATGGATCACTTTCTACGTCATCGTGGTCAAAATGCAGATGTACATTGTGAAACGCCTGATATTAGCCGCTAATAATCATTACTTTCTTATAAAGAGCTCATTGGCTTAATGAGCTCTCCAAAGTTTTACCAATTTTCTTTTAGTTATTTCTGCTACTTTGCGGTAGTAGGGATCACTGTGCCTTATCTTTCTGTTTATTTTGATAGTTTAGGGTTTTCTTCTCGAGAAATTGGTGAACTGTTAGCTGTATTCGCAGCGGCTAAAATTTTAGGTCCAACACTATGGGCAAATCGTGCCGATAAATCTGCGGCGCCGCTGCCTGTCATCCGTTTGGGAGCAGGTTTAAGCTTTGCGTCTTTCACCTTGATGTTTTGGGTGACGGATTACTGGCCAATAGTGTTTGTGTTAGCCATGTTTAGTTTGTTTTGGACTGGCATTCAACCTCAGCTTGAAGTGATGACTTTAAGCCATATTTATCATAATGCCCATGTCTACGCCCGTATTAGGCTTTGGGGTAGTATTGGATTTATCATTACCGTCATTGCAGTTGGCGAGTTGATAGGTCGCTTCTCACCACAAGTTTTTGTCATTATTGGTTGGTTAATTTTCGCGGCTTTATTTGTTTCAAGTTTACTGCTTAGACAAACAAGAAGAGCTCAAAAAACAACAACTAGCAGTGTTAGCATTGTTTCTTCACTTACCCATAGAAATTTTGTTTTGTTTTTTATTGCTGGCTTATTACTGCAAACCAGCTTTGGTCCTTATTACAGTTTCTTTGCGCTATATCTCGATGACTTGGGATATTCTAGCTTGCAAACCGGCAGCTATATCGCGCTGGGTGCCGTTGCCGAAATCGGTATTTTTCTCGTGGCAGGTAAATTTATCGCTAGGTTTGGCTGTAAGTGGCTGCTAATTATTGCTTTTGCTTTAACCAGTGTTCGTTGGTGGGGGACGGGCCTTATAGCGGATAATGCGATATTCCTCATTATTCTGCAGTGCCTTCATGCCGCAAGTTTTGGTTTGTATCATTCTGCCTCGATTCAGTTTTTATCAGAGCACTTTACCAAGGCACAGCAAAATCGAGCGCAAGCAATCTATATTGCCGGTGTATATGGTATCGGTGGGGTTATTGGTGCTTATGTCTCTGGATTGATTTGGCAGCAAGGTGCAGGGGCGGAATTAAGTTATCAATTGGCCGCCGCAGCTGCATTTTTATCTGCACTTGTTGCTATTTTTCTTACCAGCAATAAAAGAAAAGATATACCTAGCTAAAACCTCGTTGTCTAGCTAATCTATACTTAGTACTGTTTTACTAAGCCGTTACTATAACTATTCTTAATATAACCTTTAACAATCAGCATAGGATTTGCCGTTAACGCGATGACAGTTGTCGCTGGAGATGTATGCGTCTATTAAGCCAATTTCTATTAGTTCTATTATTTTTTTTCAATTGTCAGTTCAGCAATGCGCAAGTTATTACTATTGGCCTCGAGCCTTTTCCTCCGTTTGTCGACCAATATGGCAAAGGACTTACCATTAATTTGCTAAAAGAAGTAGAGCGTATATCTTCATTTAAATTTGAAGTCGAAGTCATGACGTATGCAAGAGCTAAGCATGAACTTAAGAATAATCGCTTAACCGTAGCTGGGCATACACCAAAAGGCAATGAAACATCAGAGTTTTATCAGTATGCAGAGGAACTCGATTGGCAAATAGATACGACAGCAGATATCTTTGCATTTGACGTTCAGTATTTAGAAAGTAAAAAGGTAGCCAAAGGTAAGCTAGGAACAACCTTGGGTAATGCCGGCTTTTTCGCTGAAATGTTAGGGATTTCTAAGGATAAATTTGTTGAGGTTTCTAGCCTCAATCAGCTCGTTGATATGTTTATTGTTGGGCGACTGGATGCAATATTGTTTGAACGCGCTTCAGTCATGACCTTATTACAAGAAAAACAGATATCTCATGTGCATTACCGTTCAATTGGTTTAGTGCCGGCTAGTGTTGCTGTGAAAAAATCGCCACAAGGAAAAGCGTTAAAAGCCGAGTTAGACGCATTAATCGAGCGCGTAGATACCGATAATATCTTTTCTAGTTATTTAAAATACACTCGTTTGCCAAATGAAGGGATAGTACCTAGACGTTAGACAAGTAAATTTGTTTTTCGTTAACACTCACTGGTGTGCACAGTTATCGTTGGACCTGACGGGGTGTTGGATTCTGGATTTTCATAGCGGATGTGACATAAATAATTTACCCCTTTTACGTCATAGTCATCGGTAAAGAAAATATAAATTTGGTTGTTAGCAGTTGATTTGTCGGTGAAAAATGTTGCTGATTGCCTGTTTCTTCTAGCTGTGTTTCGATCGACAGCATCTATCTCTAACCAAGCTTTTACTTGATTATTTATTTGTACAAATGAATCTCTACCACGTACGGAAGGCTGCCCGTAATACAGAGGAATGGTCGTGCCGTTAACAAGGATAGAGCCTGAACCTAGATGTTGGCCCTCGGCTAGCGCTTTTGCGTAAAGTAAATTTAAACCACTCTCCATACTGCCACCAATAGATTCTAACATTGAAGCTTTTGAATCTTCCGAGAGGCTAACAAATTTTGGTAAGGCAAAGCCAGCAAGTACGCCTAGTAAGAGTACTACTGCAATAACTTCAATTAATGTAAACCCATGTTGTTGTACTTTATTTTCCATACATGAACAGCTTTAAAGTCTGCTCCACCCTATGAATTTTGTATTTGTAGATGATTGCTTAAAAGTATAGTAAAAAAGCAATGTTTAATAATGCCGGATTTTATAAAAAAGGCTGTAACATCTTGTTACTAGGTGAGTAAAAACAAATCTTATAAGGAAGGTAGGAAGTTTTGAAATTGACTAGCGAAATTACTTCCTAATTGAGAAGTAATTTCGCTGGCGAGTAAAATCACCTTGGTTATTTTACTTCCTCACCTGCTGCTTGTTTATCAGCATGGTAAGAGGAGCGAACCAATGGACCACAGGCTGCGTGTTCAAAGCCCATTTTCATCGCTTCATCATGAAACATTTGGAATTCATCTGGGTGAACATAACGCTCTACCGGTAAGTGATCTTTACTTGGCTGTAAGTATTGGCCAATGGTGAGCATGGTTACGCCATGTGCTCTTAAGTCGCGCATCACTTCTAAAATTTCTTCGTTAGTTTCACCTAAACCAACCATTAGGCCCGATTTAGTTGGAACGTTAGGATTCGCTTCACCGAATTTTTTCAGTAAATCTAACGACCACTGATAGTTAGCGCCTGGGCGTGCTTTTGTATAAAGACGAGGTGCTGTTTCCATGTTGTGGTTGAAGACGTGTGGAGGGTGAGCGTTTAAAATTTCTAAGGCTCTATCCATACGACCGCGAAAGTCTGGAACTAGAATTTCTACTTTAGTATGTGGAGCAAGTTCGGCAATTTCTTTTACACATTCAGCAAATTGGCTTGCGCCACCGTCGCGTAAATCATCTCTATCTACAGAGGTAATTACGACGTATTTAAGCGCCATATCTTTAAGAGTTAACGCAAGTTTCTTTGGCTCTTCTGCATTTGGCTTTAACGGGCGGCCGTGAGCAACGTCACAAAATGGACAGCGTCGCGTACAAATGTCACCTAAGATCATGAAGGTGGCCGTACCATGGTTAAAGCACTCTGATAAGTTAGGGCAAGACGCTTCTTCACAAACTGAATGTAAGTCATGCTTTCTAAGTGCTTTTTTTATGTTGTCAATGCGTTCACTGCTGCGAGGCAACTTAATGCGTAACCATTCTGGTTTGCGCAACATAGTTTCTCTTTCTGAAGGAACAATTTTTATCGGGATATGCGCCATTTTATCGGCGTCACGTAGTTTTGTACCCGGCTCAATGCGAGACGATTTAATGGTCATTGACTGACTCCAACCCTGCAGCAAAGGTTAATTCTGACGTATTTAACAGTGCTGACATTTTCTTAACTAATATATCACCTGCCTCGGTGACTGAATCTAAAGAGGAAATATCGGCACTCTGTACCATTTCCAACCCAGCATAACCGCATGGGTTAATACGTAAAAATGGTTCCATATCCATATTTACGTTTAATGCCAAGCCATGAAAAGAGCACCCTTTCCGCACTCTAAGACCTAGTGAGGCAATTTTTTTCTCATCTACATATACGCCGGGTGCGTCTGGCTTAGCATAAGCTTTGATGCCTACCTCTGCTAGCGAGGCGATTATACCGTTTTCTATCAAAGTAACCAGCTCTCTAACGCCCATTTTTCTGCGTCGCAAATTAATGAGAAAATACATTACTTGTTGTCCTGGGCCATGATAGGTAATTTGACCGCCGCGATCGGCTTTTACCACTGGAATGTCACCAGGCATTAATAGGTGCTCTTCTTTACCAGCTTGCCCTTGTGTATAAACGCGAGGGTGCTCAACTAGCCATAACTCATCATGAGTGTTTTCATCGCGATTGTCGGTAAAATTTTTCATTGCTTGCCAGACAGTTTCATAGTCCTTCAAAGATAACTGTCTGATAACGAGTGGATACTGCTTATTCATAAAAATTATAAATCTAACGATTAAGTTAAAGCACGTAGCGCACTTGCTCAATGGCAGAAAGTGTTTGGTAGATTTGTTCGATGTGTTCTTTACTTGTTACACGAACTTTAACTGCTACCGAGTGGTAGTTGCCTTTGGAGCTAGGCTTTACTGTAGGTGAGTAATCTCCCGGTGTATGCTTTTGTAACTCGGATACAACTAGATCTGGAAGCTCGTCACAGGCAATACCCATTACCTTAAAGTTGAGTACCGTAGGAAATTCCAATAATTCGTCAAATTTCGTTTTCATTTATCTGCTCTTTAGTGATGACTATGTGTTGTCACAACATAATTGGTGGATATTTTACCATTGTTTTGTCTCGAGCAACATGGTGTCGAGTAGGCTATTTTTCAAGTCTGTGATTTTTGCAGATGGCTGGAAAGGGGATTCTCGGAGAAATTAAGGCATTCCAGTGAGTTAGTTTAAAATGCAATGCTTTTGTTGCAAAAATGTTATCAAAATGTATTTTGTGTGTTATTTTTGTCGGTGTGTTTATCGATATTGTGCTGTTTGCCTAAACGTAAGTGAGGTTAATAGCGCGTTCTTGTTATGAAAGATAACCACATTGGACGGCCAAGTTAGGCAACTAATTTAGGTAGTGAACTTAGGCAACTAAGGAGGCAGGATGAAACAAAGGATTTTTAAAAATATTAGTTTAATGACTATACTGATCGCGCTTATTGCTTTCTTTGTTCATTTCTCTAATATTCTGCCTTCAACGTCAACTTTACCTTCATCTACAAAGCAATTTAAAGAATTTACTAGCCAACAAACTTTTAATGAGATGTTAGATTTTGGCAACAATGCCAAAGCACGGCTTTGCACACTAGAAGCTAATTTTTATCCTTGTTCTATTAATGTTCAAGCAGATATTGCTGATATCGTTCTTGATAAAACAAGTGGTGGGTTGATCTCTTCACAAGTTTCGATTGTGTTATCGAGTACCAATTTCTCTGAGTTAGTAAGGTATTTAAAAAGTACCACTAAATCAAAACAAATGAGCCTTAAAATGTCTGAATATCAGGTAAAGGCCATGAATATTGCCGCGACAATAGACGGTGTATCGACACCTGTTTTACATTGTAATCAAGATTTTTGTGGATTGACCTTAGGGTATAACAACCAAGAGGCTCTACAACGCTTTAACGAGAAGTTTTTTGTTTCCAAACAATTTACGGGTAACTTTTTCATAGGCTATACAGGTTCTCTAGATAAAAACAATGCCCAATTAAGGGCATTGTTTTTCCCAAATAACTTGGGGCCAATAATCAGACTCAAGCAGTAGTCTGACAAAGCAGTGGTTGATTAGTTTTCAGCAAATTGTAATTTGATATAGTCAACTAAGCGATCAAACATACCACCTTCATTCACTTCAGCGAGAGTGACTAAAGGATATTGACCGATATCTTCACCATCAAGTTGTAAAAATACTTTACCTACAACTTCACCTTTTTTGATTGGCGCTATAAGTTGCTTAGACAATTCAAAATTAGCCTTTAAGTTTTTACGCTGACCACGAGGGATCGTAATTGGTGTGTCTTGCGTGATCCCTAAAGCAATTTGTTCTGAATCGCCCATCCAAACACGGTGCTCAGCAAATTTTTCGCCAGCTTTATAAGGTGTATAAGTTTCGAAAAAACGGAAGCCGTAATTAAGTAGCTTTTTGCTCTCTACTTTTCTTGCTCGCTCGCTCTCAGTGCCCATTACCACACTAATTAAACGCATTTCGCCTTTAGTAGCAGATGTCACTAAGCTATAGCCAGCTTGCGATGTGTGACCTGTTTTTAAGCCGTCAACGTTCATGCTTTTATCCCACAATAAACCATTTCGGTTGTATTGCTTGATATTATTGAAAGTGAAAGACTTTTGTTTATAAAGGTCGTATTCATTAGGCACATCGCGGATTAAAGCGGCTGCCAACGTAGCCATATCACGTGCCGTAGTTTTGTGCTCTTGGCTGTCTAAGCCGTGACTGTTTTCAAAGTAACTAGAGCTCATGCCTAGTTGCTCTGCGTGAGCATTCATTAAATCTGCAAAGGCGTCTTCACTACCAGCAATGTGCTCAGCCATGGCGATACAGGCATCATTACCTGAAGCCACGATAATGCCTTGGTTAAGGTCATGTACTGAAACTTCTTTACCAACTTCTAAAAACATCAGTGAAGAGCCTTCAAGTACGGGGTTTCCCGTCGCCCAAGCATTTTCACTAATCATTACCATGTCTTTATTAGAAATGTTTCCAGCTTCTAGCTCTAAACCAATAATGTAGCTTGTCATCATTTTAGTTAAGCTTGCTGGTGCTAATAAAACATCGGCATTTTCTTGAGCGATAACTTTACCGGTTGTGTAATCAATTAATATGTGGCCTTTCGCATTAACTTGCGGAGGCGATGGGATAATTGTATTCGCATGAGCGGTGGAAAAAAGAGAAAAAGAAATGCATCCCACGACTGAAATCGTTTTACATTTTTTAGAAATTTTTTGAAGCAATGTAAACGGCATAATTTACCTTGTTAAGCACAATAAATCGTCAATGGCCCGCTATATTCAAACGAGCCGCAAAATTATAATTGCCGAAAGTATACCAGTTTTGCCTTTTAATGCTACGGGCATTTTTGCCACTAAATTGTATCTAATCGTGTTTTAATCGGTTGACTATAAAGAAAGGGCAAATGCTTCTGGATAACCGTTACTTTTTAACTGGGATAAAAGGTCTGATTGATGTTGCTTAGAGCTTAACGGGCCTAGCTTTACGCGGTAAATCCCATTATTAAAATGAGCTTTTGCTGGCGCTTTATAAAGGCTTGTTAATGCTGCCGATTTATTATTGGCAACATCCTTACGTTTAGTAGCGAATACTTGAATATATAGACCTTTGTTTTTGACTACCTCAATGGGGGTCGACTTCTCGAAGTTGGTAATCGCTTCTATTTTAACATTTGCCGTTCCCGTTTTTAGCATATCGAGTTTATAAGCAGCACTATAAGATAAGTCTATTATTCTACTTTGGTGGAATGGCCCCCGATCGTTAACGCGCACGATTGCCGTTTTGTTATTGGCTAAGTTAGTTACTTTTACATAGGAGGGCAACGGTAAGGATTTGTGGGCGGCACTCATGGAGAACATGTTATAAATTTCACCATTGGCAGTTAAATGACCGTGAAATTTTTTACCATACCAAGAAGCCGTGCCCGTTTGCGTAAATCCTTCCGCATGAGGTAATACCTTATAAGACTTGCCCAGAACTGTGTAATGTCGGTTGCCGCCTTTGCTTTTTTGTTCTGCGCGAGGAACAGGATCTTCCATCTCAACCTGTGTTGGCAAGCGGGTTGGTTTGCTGTCATATTTTTGGCTATAGCGACCAGAACTTGAAGAACAAGCTGTAAGTACAAGCGAAATTAAAACTAAGGTGAAAGATTTTAAGGTCATATTAAACAATAAAACGCCTGTGAGTACTAATAGCCATTAAGATACCAAAGCCTGCCATTAAGGTCACCATAGATGTACCACCAAAACTGACCAGAGGTAAAGGAACGCCAACAACAGGCAATAAGCCTGATACCATACCAATATTAACAAATACATAGACGAAGAATGTTAGGGTAATACTACCAGCAAGTAACTTGGTAAATGCGTGTTGTGCATTTACAGCAATCCATAAACCGCGCATGACAACCGCTAAGTATACGAGTAATAGTAAAGCAACACCGATTAAGCCAAATTCTTCGCTAAAAACAGCGAAGATAAAGTCAGTATGCCTTTCAGGTAAAAACTCCAATTGTGATTGCGTTCCTTGCATCCAACCTTTGCCATCAATACCTCCCGAGCCGATGGCAATTTTAGATTGGATGATGTGGTAGCCAGCACCAAGGGGATCTTGCTCAGGGTTGAGAAAAGTCAGTACCCGTTGTTTTTGATACGGCTTCATCAAAAACATCCATAAAATAGGCGTAAATGCAGAAGCAAGTACTGCGCAGCTACCGATTAACTTCCAACTTGCTCCGGCAAGAAAAATCACGAAAATACCAGAGCTGGCGATTAACAACGATGTTCCTAAATCAGGTTGGCGAGCAATTAATAGCGTAGGAACTAACACTAATATAAAGGCGACTAGAATATGTCGAAATTTAGTGGGTAAATCGAACTGGCTAATGTACCACGCAATCATGATAGGAACGGCTAGTTTCATGATTTCAGAGGGTTGAAACGTGGCTATACCTACATTAAGCCACCTTTTAGCCCCTTTACCAACATGGCCAAATAGCAATACGGCGACAAGCAAACCAATGCCTACAATAAACGCTGGAACAGCCCATTTACGCCAGAATAAAGGAGGGATTTGCGCAACAACTATCATCGCGACAAAAGCAACTGTCATACGCTTAACATGCGCCATCACCATATTCATATCGCCGCCGCTCGCGCTATAGACGACGCATACACCAAGTATTAGTAAACATAATAAGCCAGCTAAAAGAGGCGGATCAATGTGGATAATCTGCCAAATACTGCGTTTTTTTTGTTGGTCTTGTCCTGTCGAACGCATGATTAATGCTGCCCTTGTGCAGATGTTCTAGAGAGGTTATCAGTGCCTTGCATGTAAGTTTCATCATGCATAATATGCTTATTCTTACTAACGATAACTCGATTACCAAAATATTGATCTAGTATTTGGCGTGCAACAGGTGCAGCGTTTGTCGCACCACCACCTTTAGCCACGTTTTCTATCGCAACCGCTACCACTATTTCTGGCTTTTCATAGGGAGCAAAAGCAACAAACATGGCATTGTCTCGCTTACTTTCTTGGGTTGTTTCTGCATCATATTTTTCGTCTTGGCCTAAATTAGCGGTTTGCGCTGAGCCGGTTTTACCAGCAGCATCATACGTACTGCCTTTAAACGCGTTATAACCTGTCGCGCCTTCTTTCTGCACTGTGTTGTGCATCGCATCAAGTACGTATTCCCAGTTTCGATCATTTTTCAACACAATAGGCGGCTTTTCATCAACCTCAAGTTGCTCAGTAACGTAATGAGTGACATTGTCGTTTTCTGGATCTACTTGGTTGTAGCTCATCGCATTAACTAAATGAGGAACTTTGATTTGGCCTTTGTTGACCAAAATCGACATAGATTGTGCTAATTGCAATGGTGTCACTGTCCAATAACTTTGTCCTATACCAACAGACAAGGTTTCACCCGTATACCAAGGTTGGTTATAGCGAGCTCGCTTCCATTCTACACTTGGCATAATGGCGCGATTCTCTTCGTAGATATCAAGCCCCGTAAATTCGCCAAAGCCAAATTTTTCCATCATACGCGCAATACGTGATATCCCTAATTTGTATGAAAGATCGTAATAGTAGACGTTGCAAGATTGTTCTAGAGATTTCGTTAAGTCGACCTTACCATGGCCCCACTTTTTCCAGTCTCGGCGTTTTTGCTCAATACCTGGTAGCTGATAAAAGCCTGGATCCCACACTTCAGTTTCAGGCGTAATTATCCCTTCTTCCAAGCCGGTTAAGGCGAGTAAAGGTTTTACAGTTGAAGCCGGCGGGTAGCCTTGTACCGTTCGATTAACCAAAGGGCGATTTTTTGAGTTGAGCAGCTTTTTGTAATTCTTGCTACTAATGCCATGAACGAACAAATTTCCGTTATAGCTAGGGTTTGAATACATGGCGAGTACACCACCGTCTCTAGGATCAATCGCTACAATAGCGCCACGTTTACCTGAGAGCGCACGCTTAGCGACCATTTGCAGTTCAATGTCTAACGCTAGCGTTAGATCTTTACCTGGAATAGGCGGCGTGAAATTGAGAGTTCGGATGATACGGCCCTGGTTATTCACTTCCACTTCTTGGTGGCCTATGGTGCCGTGCAATGTATCTTCGTAGTACCTTTCTAATCCTAGGCGACCAATATTACGGGTAGCAGCGTAGTTTTCTTCTTTTCCTTGCTCTTCTAGTTTTATCGCATCTCTACTATTGATACGCGCTACATAACCTAAGGTATGAGTGGTTAAGTCGGCGAAGGGGTAATAGCGTTTAAGGCGTGCTTCAATAAAAACACCTGGGAATTTATGCTGGTTAACAGAAAACAACGCCACTTGTTGGTCGCTTAAGCGAGATTGTAATTCAATTGGCTTAAAGCGACGTTTATAACGCATAGAGCGAAATAGCTTATCTTGCTTTTCTTTTGAAATACCGAGAAGCTGGCTTACTTCGGCAATTGTTTTTGGTAAATCTTCGATTTGCTCAGGTATAACTTCAATAGAATAAATCGGTTTGTTTTCTGCTAATAAAACACCATTCCTATCGTAAATTAAGCCTCTATTAGGCGCTACTGGCAGTAGTTTTATACGGTTGGAGTTAGAACGGGTTTGATAATTATCGTAGGCACTGATTTGTAAATTAAATGCCTGACTAAACAAAACCAACAGCATTATTACAACGAAAATTAATGCAATAAACGCGCGTCTAGCAAATAGGTTTGCTTCTGCGGAATGGTTTCTAATGGCAACTCGTTGTTGTCGTACCATAACGTTAAAAACTACTCCCTATGATAAGGGTGGTTATGGTTTAAGCTCCAAGCACGGTAAAGGCTTTCGGCAACAATTATTCTCACCATAGGGTGAGGCAGAGTAAGCGGTGACAACGACCATTTTTGTTCTGATGCTTTAATACAAGCCGGTGCCAACCCTTCAGGGCCGCCAACAAGTAAAGCGACGTCTCTACCGTCATGTTGCCAATTGGTTAGGTGTTGAGCCAATTGAGGAGTTGTCCAAGGTTTACCGGTTACTTCAAGCGTAACAATTCTATTTCCCTTAGGGATAGCCGCTAACATTTGCTCGCCTTCTTTATCTAGAATTCGAGCAATATCGGCATTTTTACCACGCTTTCCTGCCGGAATTTCCACTAAGTGAAATGACGTGTCTTGGCTAAATCGGCGAGTGTATTCTTGAAAACCTTGCGTGACCCATGATGGCATTTTGGTCCCGACTGCATACAGGGTTATACGCATGGCCGATTAAGATTCCCAAAGCTGCTCAAGTTGGTATTTGTCGCGCGTTTCGTCTGTCATTACATGGACAATAACATCGCCAAAGTCGACAAGAGACCATTCGCCAATATCATTACCTTCAACGCCGATAGGTTCTATTCCTTCAGCGCGACATTCCAAGGTGACATTTTCTGCAATAGACTTCACGTGTCTATTTGAGTTGCCTGAAGCAATAATCATGAAATCTGCAAAATCGGATTTTTCTGAAATATCTATGGTAGTAATATCTCTGCCTTTCATATCGTCAATTTTGTCAGCGATAAAGGCAGCTAGGGCGTCTATTTGCAATCTAATGTCTCTTAAGTTTTATCAAAATATTAATCCCTGATAATAACACCAAATATTTGATAGGTTAAGGGAGACGTGAGGGATTCGGTTAATATTATTGGTACAATTGGTGTTCTTTTATGTAATCAATAATTTCAGGGGCTAGCCATTGTGTGCATTTATTACCACTAGCAAGTTTATTTCTCAGGTCACTGGAAGAAATATCGACAGTAGGTTGTTGATGAAAGTATATGCCTCCCGTTTGCTCTGTAAAGTTTAGTGGGGAGCCTTGCTTAAAATAATTACCTAGTTTTGCTTGGCACTCAGTGGAAAGTTCTTGCTGAGAATATCCAGGGCGAACATTAACCACGAGATTAGCGACCTTTAAAATATCTTGCCAACGATGCCAGCGAGTAAAAGAAAGCAAGGAATCCATACCAATAATGAAGAATATTCGATGTTCTGGATGTTCATTTCGATATGCCTGCAAAGTGTCTACGGTATATGACGGCGATTGCTTAATGACTTCTCTAGAGTCTAAAGAGAAGGAATTGTCTTCACTAATTAAGCGTGTCAACATGCCTTGACGATGTTCTGCAGAAGCGTGGCTATTGGCTTTGTGTGGTGATAAATAGGCTGGTAATAAGGTTATTGTCTTTACAGCTAACCATTTTGCCGTCTGTTTAGCAATGTTGATATGACCAAGGTGAATAGGGTCAAAAGAACCGCCTAAAATGGCAATATCTTTAGGCTGAGTTAAGCACTTGTCGTTTGAAGTTGAGGGATTATGCGTACTCATAATTAAGTGCTAAGTGTTTGAGTTTATCACCTTGATATAAACTGGTAATTACGTCGGCGAGTTGAATAAACGGGTTAAAGTCAGAAGCCGTTTTTATGGTGAGGTCAACATCGGCCAAGCGGCTAATCGCAATGTTCAAATTTGATTGGCTAATGTTGGCGAGGGCTTGTTGATAAAGTGGCTTACGTTTATCCCAGATACGAAATTCTTTTGCAATGGTATTGAAGTCTTCGCCTTGGCTCATACGGCCGTGCATAGTGGCAAGCTGTTTAATTTCTTTATGTACAAACCAAATAAGTTGCCCAATGGCAGTACCATCGTGTTGCAGTTGATCTAACATACCAAAGCATTTTGTTAAATTTGCTTCTAACATGGCATCTATCAATTGAAATGGGTTGAACTTAGCTTGTTTGATCAGAAGTTCTTGTGCTTGCTCTGTTGTAATGAGCTGTTGGCCAAAAAGCAGTGAAAGCTTTTGTAGCTCTTGGTCTAAAGCGTTTAAATTACCTTCAAACAGTTCAGCAAGAAGAAATACAACATCAGGCAACATATTGACTTTGTAGTGCCTAGCTTGCTTTTGAATCCATTGATTTAAATGCTTACCGTCAATATCGTATAGCGGTAAAAAACATGCGTGTTCTGCGAGTTGCTTAAACCACTTACGCTTTTGTGTCGCAGCATCTAACTTGTCGCCGTGAATTAATAACACAACGTCTTGTTGAAGCTGTTGGCAAATATGTTCGATAGCTTTCGTCGCGGCATCATTAAGCTTAGAGCTCATTAGCTCTAATTCAATAATACGCTGTGAAGCGAATAAACTTAATGCTTGGTATTCTTGTTGAACTAGCTGCCAATCGAATTTATCGTCAACAGTAAAGCGGATAAGTTCACTAAAGCCTTGTTGTTGCAACTGTTGTTTTATTGCCTGTAAACTATTTTGCTTTTGCCAAGGCTCGTCGCCAAAAACTAACCACACAGGCCAACTTGATTGCGCAAGTGTTTGCTGAAGTTGGCTGTGATAGATTTTTTTCATAGGCGAATAAGCGTGTCCTAAGCGTTAACGGTTAAACAGGTGTTGACGCTAAATTACGTAAAATTCGATCTGCGGCTTCAATACGCATTTCTTTGAGCATAAGATCTAGCTCACGACTTTTCGCTAAAGCAATGTCAGGATCGTCTTGGTAATCCCGATAAAGCTCAAACTCAAAATCCTGTGGTTCTTTATTCGGCATCACCAGTTGGTATTTAACCGTATAAATCAGCTCATATTCTGCTACTTGCCCGTTAGGAAATACCGAAAGCGTTCGGCGATCTAATTTACCCTTTAAAATTCGAAGTTCAGGTGTTTCTTTATTGTAGCTAGATACAATATTGACCTGATTACGAATTAAATGTTGCTTGGTAATTCGCGTAAGTTCACCAAATTTATCTGCTGAGCTTACATGTAAGGTTTGTAATTCAGGGGCAATTAAGTAATTGCCTCTAAGCTTAAAACCACAGGCTGTTAGCGAGAACGCTAACAGCAACACGAATAGATGAGTTAAATAAGATCGCATATTGACTCTTAGTTGAAACTAGTTAGCAACAATGTTTAATAGTTTGCCCGGCACGTAAATGACCTTGCGAACCGTTTTGCCTTCAATAAACTTAGCAACATTTTCTTCAGCTAAGCCTTTCGCTTCTACCGAATCTTGACTTGCATCAGCTGCAACTGTCATTTTTGCTCTTAGCTTACCGTTAACTTGAACGATGATTAGCTTTTCATCTTCGACCAAAGCAGACTCATCAACAACAGGCCATGACGCATCTTCAATAGTGCTGCCATCGCCAACTTGTTGCCATAGGTTGTGACCTAAGTGTGGCACAATTGGCGACAACATTAAAATAACTGCTTGAACCGCTTCTTTCATCACAGCGCGGTCTGCATCAGTTTCTAATGAAGCTTTGCTTAAGTGGTTCATTAATTCCATGATGGCAGCAATAGCAGTATTGAAAGTGTTACGACGGCCAATATCATCACTTACTTTAGCAATAGTTTTGTGCAGTTCACGTCTTAATTTCTTCTGATCTGCATTTAATGTTACATCAGCTAATGCCGGTGCATCGCCACTTGCTTGATAGTCGTAAACAAGCTTCCAAACACGCTTTAAGAAACGGTGTGCACCTTCAACACCTGAATCAGACCATTCTAACGTTTGCTCTGGTGGTGAAGTAAACATGATGAATAAACGAACCGTATCAGCACCATATTGTTCGATTACTTCTTGTGGATCGATACCGTTGTTCTTCGACTTAGACATTTTGCTCATGCCTGCCGAGATAACTGCCTCGCCGTCAATCTTACTTTTCGCTGCAGTAACTTGGCCTTTTTCGTCGCGTTCAACTTCTACGTCAGTTGGAGAAATCCACTCTTGCGCGCCATTGTCCGCTTCGCGGTAGTATGTGTCTGCTAATACCATGCCTTGACATAATAAGCTCTTAAATGGCTCATCTGATTCAACTAAGCCTACGTCACGTAATAATTTGTGGAAAAAGCGCGCGTATAGCAAGTGCAAGATCGCGTGCTCGATACCACCAATGTATTGGTCTACAGGTAGCCAGTAGTTAGCCTTTTCTGGATCCAACATTTGACTATCGTCTGAAGGTGAACAGTAACGTGCGTAATACCAAGATGACTCCATGAAAGTATCGAAAGTATCTGTTTCACGGAAAGCCGCTTCACCATTGTAGGTAGTTTTTGCCCACTCTGGGTCGTCTTTAATTGGTGACGTTACACCATTCATTACCACATCTTCAGGTAATTCAACAGGCAATTGGTCTTCAGGAACTGGCACAGAGTCACCATTTTCCAAATTAATCATTGGAATTGGTGCGCCCCAGTAACGTTGACGAGAAACACCCCAGTCACGTAATCGATAGTTAACTGTTACCTTGCCCTTTTCTAGGCTGATTAACTTATCAGAAATTGCTTTGAAGGCAGCGTCAAAGTCTAAACCGTCAAATTCACCTGAGTTTATTAACGTATTCTTTTCAGTAATCGCAGCTTTGCTAATATCGTCTTCATCAGTGCCAGCAATAACTTGCTTGATGTCTATGCCGTATTTAGTAGCAAATTCCCAGTCTCTTTGGTCGTGACCTGGTACCGACATAACAGCACCTGAACCGTAATCCATTAAGACAAAGTTTGCTGCCCAAACAGGCACTTGTTCACCGGTTAATGGGTGAATCGCTTTAAGGCCAGTATCAACACCTTTCTTCTCGATGTTAGCCATATCAGCTTCTGTCGCATTTTCAGCTTTACATTCTGCGATGAATGCTGCTAATTCAGCATTACCTTCAGCCGCTTTTAAAGCTAACGGGTGTGTTGCTGCAAGCGCAACATAGGTAACACCCATTACAGTATCAGGACGTGTAGTGTAAATATCGAAACTGTCGTCAGAACCAACAACGTCAAAGGTCATTTCTACACCTTCAGAGCGGCCGATCCAGTTGCGTTGCATGGTTTTTACTTGTTCAGGCCAACCGTCTAATTGATCTAAATCATTAAGTAATTCTTCTGCGTAGTCAGTAATTTTGATGAACCATTGTGGAATTTCTTTTTTCTCAATAATGGCACCAGAACGCCAACCACGACCATCGATTACTTGCTCGTTAGCAAGTACGGTTTGGTCAACTGGATCCCAGTTAACTGTCGCCATTTTCTTATACACTAAGCCTTTTTCGAAAAGTTTAGTAAAGAACCATTGCTCCCAACGGTAGTATTCTTTAGTACAAGTGGCTAATTCACGATCCCAGTCATAACCAAAACCTAGAGATTTCAACTGGCCTTTCATGTAGTCGATGTTTTGGTAAGTCCACTTTGCTGGCGCTGAATTATTTTTAATCGCCGCATTTTCAGCAGGTAAACCGAATGAGTCCCAACCCATTGGCTGCATCACGTTTTTACCTTGTAGACGTTGGTAACGAGAAATTACATCACCGAGGCTGTAGTTTCTTACGTGACCCATGTGTAATTTACCACTTGGGTAAGGGAACATAGATAAACAGTAAAATTTTTCTTTGCCTGGCTTTTCAGTAGCTTTAAAGGTTTTGTTTTCTGTCCAGTATTGCTGAACGTCAGCTTCAATAGCTTGAGGATTGTAAATGGATTCCATTTATAGATTTCTCGAATTTGATGTGTCGCGAATTGCGCATGAATACTTAGATTTAATTTCGCCATAGAATACATGATTTAGCCGGAGTTGGACAAGTTTAATCCACCTTCCACCGCTATTAATTTATTCATTGTAATAAATCATCGAAAAAAGCACGAACTGCTATAATGAAATTAAGGCAGATCCAAATGAGATGTTTTTATGGCAAACGATATATTTTCTCAATTTTATCAGAACATTGAACAATGGATTAAAGGCGTTAACGAGCACGAAATTACCCATTTAGTGACATTTGTCGAGCAGGGTAAACAATACTTACTCGCTGCAGAGCAACTACCTGAAGACAAGGTAAATCAGTTTGTCGATAATTTTAGGCTAGATTTACAAGAGTTTTACCTGCAATACCAAGAACAAGCGAAACATTCGGTTTATCTGGGTTTATTGGAAGAGTCTTGGTGGCAATATTTGGCAGATTTGACAGATCGCTCGCAAGTGGAGTGGGCGGAAATAGGTGAAGATTTTAAGCATGACGGCATTTACAAAAAAGGTGATATGATAGGTTTTGGGTTGTTAAGCTGTCGTAGTTGCCATCAAAGGCTTACCATTACCCATTTAACGCAAGTCTCTGAATGTGTTCATTGTGGTCATGAACAATTCTCAAGGTTGAGTTTAACCCCATAATATTAATATACATCAAAGTGCTAATAAGCTTTTGCTTGTCAAGGCATTATCAGAGTAAACTAGCGCTAAACAGACGAGTTAATCTCGCGTGTTACCAAGGCTTACATTTCTTTCAGAATTTATTAGGTAGTTTATATGACCCTAGACACCCGCCAATATCGCTTGGCGCCTGAACAACTTACCGCACAATTTGACCCTCAGTTATTTGACACCGTAGAGCATGATCCTTCTCAATCGAAAGTTTTTTTAGGACATCACCGAGCAAAAGAAGCGCTTGAGTTTGGCTTGTCGATGCAAACACGCGGATTCAACGTTTATGCAATGGGTGATCATGGCACTGGTCGTCAAACGCTAATAAAGCAAATGTTAGCCAAAATGGCAGCTAGTGAAGAAACACCAGCAGAGTGGTGTTACATCAATAACTTTGATGATGTTCATGCTCCTTACAAGTTATATGTCAGCCCTGGTGATGGCAAAATACTGTTAGCGCGTATTAATACCTTTATTGACGAACTGATGGACTTGTTCCCAGAAATATTTGATAACCCAGGTTATCAGCGTCAAAAGGCGGCGATCGATCGCGAGTTTAATCAAAAATATGATGAAGCAATCGCGAACGTAGAAAGCATTGCATTGGCCAATGAAGTTGTCCTTTATGAAGAGGCGGGAGAAATTGGTTTTGCGCCACTCGTTGATGGTAAGCCGTTAAATGATAAAGAGTTTGCTAACTTAGACGAAGAGAAGCGAGATGCGTTTTACGACTTGTTGGAAAAGTTGGAAAACATTCTCTCTGAGCAGTTGATTGAATTACCTCAATGGAAACGAATTTCTTCAGACAAGAAACGTAAATTGAAATACGATACTGCTGAGCAAAGTATTCGACCGTTTTTAAAAGAACTTGAACATGAGTTTGCCAGTAACTTAGGCGTGCTGAAATATTTGTCGAAAGTGAAAGCACATGTGGTTGATGCTGTGTTAGAGATACTGGTTGATGAAAGCAGTGAAAAGCAGCCTAACGACAAAGACTCTCGAAAGCTCATGCAAGAGCGCTTTTTGCCTAACCTATTGGTGGAAAGAAAGCCTGAAGAAGGCGCTCCTGTTGTTTATGAACAAAACCCAACATTTCAGAACTTATTTGGTCATGTAGATTTCGGCACTTTTCAGGGAGCAAGTTATACCAGTTATCGTTTGATTCGCCCTGGTGCTTTGCATCGCGCTAACGGCGGCTATTTGCTGCTAGAAGCGGAAAAATTAATGGCTAATCCTATGGTGTGGTCGCGCTTAAAGCTAGCCTTGAAAACGCAGCAAATTACCATTGAAAACCCATACTCAGAATTTTCTCAGCCAGGTGCTTTTAGCCTACAACCTGAGAAAATTCCGTTGAAAGTAAAAGTTATCTTATTGGGTAGCCCTGATATTTATTACATGCTTCAAGATTATGATCAGGAATTTACTGAACTGTTTAGGGTATTGGCTGATTTTGATCGTCATTTAACGAATGACGAGGAAAATTTGAAAGAATACGCACAACTCATTAGGCAACGTGCGTATAAACATGACTACCCGGAAATTAACAATGAAGCAGTTGCTGAAATGATTCGTTTTGCTTTGCGCAAAGCTGAGCATCAGCACAAGCTTTCTACCAATATCGTGCAAGTGAACGATTTGTTAGATGAAGCAGTGTATTTATGGCGTCTTCAAGAAGATCAGCAAGTGTTAACTAAAGGCTGTGTTGAACGCGCGATGGAGGCGAAAAAACGTCGTTCAGGGCGTATCAGCGAAGCTTGGTTAAATGAAATTAAAGAGCAGCAAGTCCTTATTAGCACACAAGGAAAAGCGTTAGGTAAAGTTAATGGCTTAACTGTGCTTGAAATTGGTGAAAGTGTTTTTGGTACGCCAGCTCGCATTAGCGCGACTGTCTACGCGGGTAGCAATGGTATTACTGATATAGAGCGTGAAGTTGACTTAGGTAAATCAATTCACTCTAAAGGTGTTTTACTACTAACCGGCTATTTAGGCCATAAATATGGTCAAGGGTTTCCGATATCTATTTCGGCTAATATTGCCATAGAGCAAAGCTATGGCCATATTGATGGTGATAGTGCTTCAATGGCAGAGCTTTGTGCGCTAATTTCAGGTATTTCACAATTGCCTATTGACCAAGGCATAGCGATTACCGGTTCAATGAACCAACACGGAGAAGTGCAATCAATTGGTGGCGTAAACGAAAAAATCGAAGGCTTTTATCGTTTATGTAAAGACAAAGGTTTGACGGGAGAGCAAGGCGTGATCATCCCGAAAACCAATATTATTAATTTGATGCTTTCTCAAGAAGTCATTCAAGCGGTTGCTGATAATCAATTTCATATTTATGCGGTGGATAATGTTGATCAATCGATGGAAATATTGATGGGACTTCCGGCGGGCCAAGCGAATAGTTTAGGTAGATACCCAAGAAAATCGATACATGCGCAGGTTCTTGAACAGCTTAAAAATTTATCTGACTTAATGAATGGCGAAGAAGAATAACAAGAAAGAGTAAGTCGCTGTATTTTATTAAGTCGTGCTGCCTAAATAAAAAATCTAAATAACAACTAAGAAAGCTTTTGGTGAACAAAAAACAACCAAAAGCTTTTTTTTGTCTATACTCAAAATGAGTGATAACTCTTATTAAAACTATAAATAGGCTTTAAAGCGGTTTTTACTCAAATATAGCTAACCCAATCAGCACAGGAGATTGATGTTTAGATAATAACAATAAACTAAAAGATGTATCGACAATGCTGCCGTCAATCGCAGTTTAGAACAGTACTAGCTATGGTTAGTTAGTTGTTCGCTTAACCTTCCTTATTCGAGTGTCTAGTCTGAGGCGCTCAAGATAATTACGTGCCTTTAATTTATAAAGTTATTGATATATAACGAAAATTTGCATATTTGTTTTGTTGGAGTATGCTTAATATTAAATGATTAAAAATTGTTCGATTGCGGTCTGTGTCAAAGAAGCCACTAATCCTTATTAACTAAATCATGGCATCTGTCGTCACAAGAATTGAGCCTAGTTACTTGGCTATTTTTGTGTGGGGGCAACACTGAAATGACAGAGCAATTATCAGAGCTTTGGCCGATCGCTGCATATTTCCTCATTTTGGTGGGGCTATTGGCAGTCATGATGGTTCTATCCTATGTACTTGGCCCACAATCAAAAAAGCCGGCAAAGAATCTGCCTTATGAGTCAGGCATTGTTTCGGTTAATGATAATAAAACTCGCTTTACCAACCATTTTTTCCTCTACGCTATATTTTTCGTTATTTTTGACTTAGAAACTATTTTCCTATTTGCCTGGGTAATTGCCTTTAAAGAGTCAGGTTGGCCGGGCTTTATTGAAGCCAGTATTTTCATTTTTATTCTATTAGCTGCACTTGTCTATTTGTGGCGCATAGGTGCCTTTAAGCTCAAGCGTCGACACCAATCTTTTGATAACGAGGCAACTAGCCACTTGTCATCAGCTGAAGGAGACAGCTAATGGAGTGGTCTCTTACCAAAGCTAAATTAGATGAGCAGCTAAAACAAAGTAAAACCGAAATCGAGGAAGAGGTCGGCCGCAATGTTTTACTGACAAAATTAGACGATCTCATTAACTGGGGTCGACAAAATTCTGTATGGCCATTCAACTTCGGTTTAAGTTGTTGCTACGTTGAAATGGCAACCAGTTTCACCTCTAGACATGATATAGCCCGCTTTGGCGCTGAAGTGATCAGAGCAACGCCGAGACAAGCTGACTTAATGGTGATATCGGGTACCTGCTTTCGAAAAATGGCGCCCGTTATTCAGCACCTATACGAGCAGTTGTTAGAGCCGCGCTGGATTATTTCTATGGGCTCATGTGCCAATTCAGGCGGCATGTACGACATCTATAGTGTGGTGCAAGGGGTGGATAAATTTATTCCTGTAGACGTTTATGTACCCGGTTGTCCACCGCGCCCTGAAGCCTTACTTGAGGGGTTATTACTTCTACAACGTCAGATTGCACATCAACCAAGGCCGTTAAGTTGGGTGGTTGAAGAGCAAGGGGTCCGAGAAGTCGCTAAGCCGTCCTTACGAGATATTAAACACGATAATCGAATTCAAGTGACCAATTTACAGGAGCCAGATTCAGTATGAGTTCCGCGGTTGATATCTCACAAAGCCATGATTGGCAAGAATCAAATGATCCTGCACTTCTCGAAGAAATTCGCGCGGCATTACCTGAAGTTAGGTTAACTGCTTGCCAACATGATGACGCAATTCGTGATGGCACGACGTCGTTTTGGTTAGACAAATCCAACGTGTTGGCAGTGATGAAACTACTAGGTCGTGACCTAACAAAACCATTTACTTTGTGTTTTGATATTACCGCAATAGATGAAACTAGAAGAGAGTATAAGCCTAAGTTAGCAAGAGACTTTACCGTAAGTTATCACTTACTCTCCAATGAGAGAAATCAAGATGTACGCGTTAAAGTTGCCTTAAGCAAGGAAGAGAAAAGTTTACCGAGTGTTAGCCAAATCTGGCCAAATGCCAACTGGTATGAGCGAGAAGTGTGGGACATGTTTGGTGTTCGTTTTACGGAGCATCCTCATTTAGCAAGAATTCTTATGCCGCCAACATGGAAAGGGCATCCGCTACTAAAAACACATCCAGCACGCGCGACAGAAATGCCGCCATTTTCACTAGACAGTGCTAAGCAACAGGCCGAGCAAGAGGCACTAAAGTTTAACCCAGAAGCTTGGGGTATGAAGCGCCAACATAACGATACAGACTTTATGTTTTTAAATCTTGGGCCAAATCACCCGAGTGTTCATGGCGCATTTCGAATAGTCCTGCAAATGGATGGTGAGGAAATTGTCGATTGTGTTCCTGATATTGGTTATCACCATAGGGGCGCAGAAAAAATGGGCGAGCGCCAATCTTGGCACAGCTATATTCCTTACACAGATAGAATTGATTACCTCGGGGGAGTGATGAACAACTTTCCCTATGTCATGGCGGTTGAAAAACTGGCGGGAATACAAGTTCCTGATCGTGCCAAAGTGATGCGTATTATGACGGCAGAGATGTTTCGTATTCTCAGTCATTTACTTTTCTATGGCACTTTTGCCCAAGACGTGGGCGCGTTGTCTCCAATCTTTTACATGTTTGTTGATCGTGAAAAACTATTTGGCATTGTTGAGGCTTTTACTGGCGCTCGAATGCACCCTAGCTGGTTTCGTATTGGTGGTGTCGCGTCAGATCTTCCTAAAGGCTGGGATAGTTTAGTACGTGAATACGTCAATTACTTACCAAGCCGATTAGACGAATACGAAAAAATGGTGATGCAAAACTCCATTTTAAAGAAACGAACCCAAGGTATTGGTGCTTATACCAGTAAACAAGCCATAGAGTGGGGCGCTACTGGACCTGGATTGCGAGCAACTGGTTTTTCTTGGGACGTTAGAAAGCAAAGGCCCTACAGTGGCTATGATCAGTTTGATTTTGACGTGCCGCTTGGAGAAAACGGTGACTGTTACGATCGCTGCCGTGTTCGAGTAGAAGAGATGCGCCAAAGCATTCGCATCATTAAACAGTGCTTGGAAAACATGCCAGAAGGGCCATATAAAGCCGAGCATCCGCAAACGACACCACCTGACAAAGCCCGCACCATGAAAGACATAGATACTTTGATCCCGCACTTTGTCAACGTTTCTTGGGGTCCAACTATACCTACTGGCGAGGTATCTGTGGCTGTTGAAGCAACCAAAGGCATCATGGCTTATCACTTAGTGAGCGATGGTTCGACCATGAGCTATCGTACCCGTATTCGCACACCAAGCTTTCCTCACTTACAAATGATACCTGTCATGGCTCGTGGCCAAATGGTGGCAGACTTAATTGCAACGCTTGGCAGTATTGATTACGTCATGGCAGATGTGGATAGGTGATGAGATGACTGATTCTATGTATAGCCTATTACCAGACCTTGATTTTCTCACCGAAGAAGAAAAAGCGGAAATAGATCATGAAATTAAGATAATTGGTCGTCCGCAAGCTGCAGGTATTGAAGCCTTAAAACTTGTACAACGAAATCGAGGATGGATTTCTGACGAAGCTTTGTCTGCTATCGCGAGTTATTTACGCATGCCGAGTGCTGAATTAGAAGGGGTGGCGACATTTTATAATTTGATTTATCGCCAGCCAGTTGGCCACTATGTCATTCATGTTTGTGACAGTATTGCTTGTCACTTAACAGGTTATGAAAGCGTCATTAATGCCTTAAAGACAGCATTGGGTATAGAATTTGGCCAAACCAGTGAAGACGGCTATTTTACTTTACTAACTAATGCCTGTTTAGGTGGTTGTGATAAAGCCCCTGTGATGATGATAGCGGGAGAGCACTACTGTTATTTAACACCAGAAAGTGCAGTTGATGTTATTCACACCTTAAAAGCTAATCGAGATAAGCGACACCCCCTAGAACAAATACCTGATGGTGGAGCAAAGCAATGAATGCGCTAACTCACCCACTTACTCATTTGATTGACATAGCAGAACCCCTAGATTTAAACGGCTATATTGCTGCTGGTGGCTATAGTGGTGCTAACAAAGCTATCACTGAGTTCTCTACGCAACAAGCGTTAGAGTTTGTCAAAAACTCAGGTTTAAAAGGTCGAGGTGGTGCAGGGTTTCCGACGGGAATGAAGTGGAGTTTTGTTCCGCAATATGATGAAAACGATGGCCGTTTGGGACAAGACAAATATCTTATTTGTAATGCTGATGAGATGGAGCCAGGTACGTTTAAAGACCGTTGGTTGATGGAAGGTGTTCCACATCAGTTAATAGAAGCCATGATTATTGCTGCTTATTGTATAGGAGCGAATAAAGCTTTCATTTTTCTGCGTGGCGAGTATTTTTTAGCAGCAAAACGATTACAGCAAGCCATCGATGAAGCTAATCAGCACAACTGGCTGGGCGATGAAATTCAAGGCACTTCCTTTAGTTTGTCGCTTCATTTGCACACCAGTGCCGGACGCTATATTTGTGGTGAAGAAACTGCGCTGATTAATGCTTTAGAAGGGAAACGGGCTAACCCTCGTGCTAAACCACCATTCCCCCAAGTGGCTGGTTTATTTGGTAAGCCCACTATAGTAAATAATGTCGAAACCCTGAGTAATTTGCCGCACATTTTTCGCCATGGAATAGATTGGTATCAAGATTTGTCTCCCGACAGTGATGCTGGCACCAAAATTTATGGCGCTTGTGGCAAAGTAAAAACGCCGGGGTTATGGGAACTGCCTATGGGCGTAAGTATTGGCGAGTTGCTCAATGATTATGCTGGCGGTATGCATGATGGCCTCTCTTTAAAAGGTTTGTTACCCGGTGGTGCTTCTACTGATTTTCTATTGCCTGAGCATTTAGATACCCCTATGGATTTTGACTCGATAGCAAAAGCAGGTAGTCGACTAGGTACCGGCGGTCTGATTGTCCTAGATAATAAAAGTTGCCCAGTTGCTATGGTGCAAAATTTAATGAAGTTCTTCGCACAAGAGTCGTGTGGTTGGTGTACGCCATGCCGAGACGGTACGCCGTGGGCGCTTGAGTTGTTAACACGTATTGAACAAGGCGTTGGCAATCAACAAGACATAGAACAACTGTGGCAACTTTGTGATTTCATGTGGATAGGTAAAACCCATTGCGCACTCGCGCCTGGTGCTGTCGAACCGTTGAAGTCGGCATTAAAGTACTTTGCCGATGATTTCAGTGAACACATCGAGCAAAAAGCATGCTCCTACCGAGTGGGAGGATGATGGTATGTCTAGCGAACAACAGTCAAATGACAATGTAAAGAACAACTCTGACGATAATACCAACGCTCAGTTCATTACTATTTATATAGATGGTCAGCCGATAACGGTAGATCCCGCTGATAACCTGCTAGCTGGCGTATTATCCGCAAAACTAAACCTGCCTTATTTCTGTTGGCACCCAGAAATGGGCTCTGTAGGCGCTTGCCGACAATGTGCGGTTACCCAGTTTCAAGATGAAAATGATGAACAAGGCCGAATTGTCATGGCCTGCACCACACCTGTTAGCGATGGCATGCGCATTGGGTTAAATAACCAAGCTTCCTCTGAGTTTCGAGAGCAAGTGATTGCTGCCATGATGACAAATCACCCACATGACTGTCCTGTGTGTGCAGAAGGAGGGGAGTGCCACTTACAAGACATGACAGTGATGACGGGTCACAGTGCGAGACATTTCCCAGGATTAAAGCGTACTTTTACTAATCAGAATTTAGGGCAGTTTGTTGGCCACGATATGAACCGCTGTATTACCTGTTACCGCTGTGTTCGTTACTACAATGATTATGCAGGCGGAACGGATTTCGGTGTATATGGTTCAAAAAATCAAGTGTATTTTGGACGGCAGCAAGAAGGACAGCTGCAAAGCCAATTCAGTGGCAACTTAGTTGAAGTATGTCCAACTGGGGTGTTCACGAATAAAGTTTTTTCGGCTCATTACAGCCGGAAATGGGATTTGCAATCTACGCCATCTGTATGTGGCCAATGTGCGACAGGATGCAATGTTAGTATAGGTGAGCGTTACGGTAGTGTTCGCCGTGTGATGAATCGCTATAACCCAGATATCAATCGCTATTTTATTTGTGATCATGGGCGGTTTGGTATCGAGTTTGTTAATAGTGAGAAAAGGTTAACCTCATGCAAAGGTATTGAGCAAAAGTCACCTGTTTCATTATCAGAATTTGATGTAGTGAAAGCATTTCTTCCGTATCGTGGAAAAACGATAGCGGGAATAGCTTCTGCTAGCGCAAGTTTGGAAGCCAATAGTTTACTGAAAATTATTGTCGGCCAAGAAAACTTTAGTTGTGGTTTTACTAAGGCGCAGCAAGAGATGGCGATACTACATCGCAATTTTCTTGCCGACCACCCGACGGTTTCGAATGCTGAAATAGAGCAAAGTGATTACGTATTAATTATTCAAGAAGACGTTGCTCATAGTGCGCCAAGAATTGCATTAAGTGTTAGGCAAGCTTCACGAAATAAAGGGGTAGAACAAGCGGCTAGCCTCGGTGTACCTAAATGGCAAGACAGTGCTGTTCGCACTATTGCTGGTGACGATAAATCACCGATAACTATTTTATCAGCGCATTGCACTGACTTAGATGATTGCGCCAGTGACTTTGTTAGGCAAACCCCGTCACAGTCTAACGCATTAATTGATGACATTATTGCGCTGATAAATGCGCAAGCTGAGATTAATGAACAAATCTTATCGGGAAAAATACTTGCCGCGCTTTTAAAAGCAAAACAACCACTTATTGTGTGTGGGTGGGACAGTGAAAAGCCTGAGTTATTAGAGTCAGCCACTAAGCTGATTGAATTGGTCGCTAAATCAAACTCGGGCGTGCGATCTGTCATCGTACCGCCAGAGGCAAACTCCTTAGGTTTGGCTGCTTTAGTTGACGAGCAAACTTTGACTGTAGAGGACATTGAGAGTAAATCAGCAACAGGTCAAATAACTGGACTTATTTTATTAGAAAATCAAAGTACTGAGCTTACAACGAGTACAGTAGAAATATTTCAACATCCAGACAGGTTTTTGTGTGCTATTGCCCATTTGTCAGAAGATCTTCATCAAGAGTGCCAATTTGTACTGCCGACAACGACTTATGCAGAATCTGATGGTCATTTTGTTAATTACCAGGGACGAGTTCAAGGCTTTTACCAAGCACTAGCACCTTCTAGACCCGTTCAAGAAAGCTGGCGTTGGTTGCAGCTAATCGCGCAAGGCGTATTAATTGACAGTAAACAACTAGATAAATTTGATACTTTAAAAGCACTGCACAAAGTATTAGCGGATACAGAAGCTGTTTGGCGACAAATAACCGATAGTAATCTAAATGAAAGTACTGAGAATATTCCAAGAGAGCCTCATCGCGCCAGTGGTCGAACGGCGAAAATGGCAAATCAATCTGTTCATGAAGTACAAACAACGAAAAGCCAAGACGAGTTTAACTTTTCAATGGAAGGGGAAAACTTATCTAGCAGTTCCGAAATGCCATATACTTGGGCGCCGGGTTGGAATTCAAACCAGTCGATTCATCATTTTCAAGAACGTGTTAACGGCGCGCTTGTCCATTCAAAACTGCCTCTGTCTGTTAATTGGTCATCTTTGACTAAACTGTCTTCATCTTTGTCAGAATCAGCATTGACCGAAAGCGAAAATGATTCTGGCTTTATTGCTGTGATTAGGCCTTGGTATTTAAGGCAGCAACTAACTCAACCTATCCCGGAATTTAGGTTGTTAACCACGGCGAATGTCATTTATTGCAACCCTGATGATGCGAGAAAGAATGATTGGCAGCAGGGTACTTGGCTTAAAATTGAGTGGCAAGCAGCTAACGGTGAACAGCATTTTAGTTGTTTGGCACAAGTGATGATTGATAGACAACAAACCGATCAACTTTATGGGTTGCTACCTATTGAATCTCACTTTCATTCTGGTACCCCTAGCCATATAGAGCCTGCCACAGAGTCACAAATTCAGGCAGAGCTAAAACGTCTTAAGCAAAAAAAACAGATAGCCGAGCAAGAAAAACTAGCACGCATTGCTCGATTAAAAGAGCGCGATCAAATGATCCCGATACGGCTTGTGTCTGGAGGTTTAGACGATGCTTGATATGGCATTTAAGCTGTTAGAGATTTTTCTCATTATAGCGTTGCTGATCCCTATTGCCGCCATGCTGGTGTGGGTAGAGCGTCGTATGATCGGTATTTGGCAAGATAGATTGGGGCCTAATCGTGTTGGCCCTATCGGGATTTTGCAGTCGGTGGCAGATTTATTGAAAATTTTAGGTAAGGAAGATTGGATTCCGCCCTTTAGTGACAAACGGGTATTTATTCTAGCGCCTATTATCGGGGCAACCTGTGTGCTAATGAGCTTTGCTGTCATGCCATTTTCGCCAACTATAGGTGTGTCGAACTTAAACATTGGCTTGCTTTTTTTCTTAGCAATGGCCTCTCTTGCCGTGTATTCGGTGGTATTAGCTGGCTGGGCGTCAAATTCTAAATATGCGTTATTGGGTGGTATTCGTGCAGCAGCACAAACCATCAGTTACGAAGTATTTATGGGGCTCTCTGTGATGGGCGTTGTCTTACTTGCTGGCACTTTTAATTTACGTGAAATCGTCTTAGCTCAGCAAAATGGCTGGTTTATTCAAACACAGTTTCTTGGTTTTTTTATCTTCCTTATTGCTGGTATTGCTGAAAGCCATCGGTTGCCCTTTGATTTACCAGAAGCAGAAACAGAATTAACAGCTGGCTTTCATACTGAATATTCAGGTCTAAAATTCGCGCTATTTTTTCTAGGCGAGTATCTAGGCGTTACCCTCATTTCATCAATGGCTGTTGTTTTATTCTTAGGTGGCTGGATGATGCCAGAGCCTCTTGCTTCTTGGTTGCCTCCGCTGTTCTGGTTTATTGCTAAAGTGTCAATTTTGGTGATGTTTTTTATTTTATTAAGAACCTCTTTACCTAGACCCAGATTTGACCAGTTACTTGCCTTTGGTTGGCAGGTGATGCTACCGCTCGCGCTTTTCAACTTGTTAATCACCGGCTTACTTTCATTATTGGAGGTGATCTAATGTGGAGCCAATTTCGCACCATGTGGTTGGTGTTAAAGCACACTTTTACTAAAGCTGATACTAATGAGTATCCCGAGAAAAAACCGTATTTAGCTCCACGTTATCGTGGTCGAATCGTATTAACGCGAGAGCCCGATGGTCAAGAGCGTTGTGTTGCCTGCAATTTGTGTGCGGTGGCTTGTCCTGTTGATTGTATTGCCCTGCAGCAAACAGTAGATGAAGACGGTCGAAAGCGTGCCGAGTTTTTCCGCATCAACTTTTCTCGTTGTATTTTATGTGGCTTTTGTGAGGAAGCTTGTCCGACCTACGCGATCCAGCTTACCCCTGACGTAGAGCTTGCTGAATATGACAGGCAAAACCTCGTCTATGAGAAAGAGCACTTACTTATTAATGGCGTGGGCAAATACCCTGACTATAGTTTCTATCAACAATCAGGTATTGCAATTGCGAATAAAGAAAAAGGGGAAGGAGAGCAAGAGAAACCACCGATCGATATTAAGGGGTTAATGCCATGAACGCTGCTGATATTTTAGTGCTCATGTTTTATTTAGCGGCTGCGGTTGCCGTTATTGCTTCGCTTAAAGTTATCACCCGAAAAAACACTATTCATGCACTTTTATATTTAGTGGTTTCTTTATTAGCAGTTGCTGTTTGCTTTTATTTAATGGGCGCTCCATTTGCCGCAGGGCTAGAAGTGATTGTTTACGCCGGCGCCATTTTAGTGCTGTTTGTCTTTGCCATTATGTTGTTTGGTTTAGGTAAAGACGAAACAAAATATGCACCTGAACGGCAAAAAATTAGCTATTGGATAGGGCCCGTGCTTTTAGCGACTATTTTGTTGGCTCAGTTAGTCTTTACTATGATACAACCTGATGTAAACCAAATGCTTAGTCAAAACATTGTTAGCTCAAAGCAAGTCGGCATTTTACTTTATGGTCCCTATCTTCTTGCCGTTGAAATTGCTTCGTTTTTATTACTAGCGGGCCTTATTGGCGGCTATCACTTTGCTAAAACAGAAACACAAGGGGGGCATTAACGTGGCTGCAATTCCGTTAGAGCATGTGCTTATCTTTGCCAGTATCTTATTTGTGATTGGTTTTGTTGGTGTGATAGTTCGCAAGAATACCTTGTTTATGCTGATGAGCTTAGAAGTGATGTTAAACGCTACAGGCGTGGCTTTTATAGGTGCGGGAAATGTCTGGCAACAAGCAGACGGGCAGGTGATGTTCATTTTAATTTTGACTTTGGCTGCTGCAGAAGTTGCTTTAGGGCTTGCTTTACTCATTCAAATGCAAAAGCGTTTTCGCAGTTTGGATATTGATAAGTTAAGCGAATTAAGGGGCTAATCAATGACAATTCTTGCTGCGTTGCCATTCTACCCTTTGATTAGCTTTCTTTTGTTGATCGGTTTAAAACAACGATTATCGTGGCAGCTTGCTTCGTTACTAAGTATCGGTAGTGTTTTTCTCTCTGCCATTTCAGCAGTTTACCTGACTTACGCGCTTCACCAATCTGGACTTGAAGCATTTGATGTCAATCTATGGCAGTGGTTCGCTATCGTGCTAGATGACGGCTCTAAATCTTGGGTTAATGTCGGCTTTTACTTTGATAAGTTAACGGCGGTCATGGCTTGCGTAGTGGCTGGCGTTGGCTGTTTGATTCACGTATATGCTGCGGCATATATGGAAAAAGATGCAGCGTTTCATCGTTTCATGTCTTATATGAATTTATTTATTGTGGCGATGCTGATCTTAGTCTTGGCAGACAATTTAGTTTTACTTTATTTAGGGTGGGAAGGCGTAGGACTGTGCAGCTTTCTACTCATTGGTTTTTGGTTTCATGATGAAGAAAATGTAAAAGCGGCGCGTAAAGCCTTTATTGTTACACGTATTGGCGATGCCTCTATGGCTCTAGGGCTTATTCTGCTTTTTTACTCGGTAAATACGTTGTCGATAACTGACATTAACTCTGCTGTTAGCACAAACTGGCTGGAATCTACTGAGGTTAAGTATACTATTGGCTTGCTACTTTTAGGGGGCGCTGTTGGAAAGTCAGCTCAATTACCTCTTCATACTTGGTTACCTGATGCAATGGCTGGTCCTACACCTGTAAGTGCGTTAATTCATGCGGCAACCATGGTAACGGCTGGTGTTTATCTTATTGTTCGTTTAAATGGTGTCTATTTGGCGTTGCCAGAGGTGATGACAGTTGTTGCCTGTGTCGGTGCATTAACCTTATTGCTCGCGGGTTTTGCCGCATTAGCGCAAACCGATATAAAGCGCGTTTTAGCTTATTCCACCATGAGCCAGATTGGTTATATGATGCTTGCCTTGGGAGCAGGAGCCTTTAGTGCAGGCGTTTTTCATTTAATGACTCATGCTTTTTTTAAGGCGTTACTGTTTTTAACGGCAGGTTCAATCATTGCCGCGATGCATCACCAGCAAGATATTTTTAAAATGGGAGGGCTAGCGAAAAAGTTACCTTTTGAATCCGTTTGTTTTGGTGTAGGCCTTTATTGTTTAATCGCTTTACCTGGTAGCTCAGGATTTTTTTCGAAAGAAGCTATTATTGCCGAGCTGTGGCAATCCAGCACTACTGGGCCAATTTTTTGGTGGGCTGCAATAATTGGTGCATTCCTTACTGCGATATACAGTACTCGATTGTTTTGTTTGGTGTGTTTGGGAACAACGCGAACCAGTGTTCAGGTGCACAGTCAAAAACATCCGTTCTTGAAAGTTAGCCTCTCTTTACTGCTCGTACTGTCGGTTATCGGTGGGTTGTTCACTGTTGATTTATCATCAATATTAGCCGTACAAACTGCAAGCGAACCCTCTCCACATTGGGCGCATTGGTTAGCGATAGCGACTCCCTTTATTGGTATTTCCGTTGCGTTAGTTTTATTTAAACGCTACTGGCAACAGCAAACTGCAGGGCAAGAACAACAAATTAGCGCGTCAACATCAAGTTGGGCAGGTGCTGCTAAACGTGCATTTGGCTTTGATTATGTATACCACCGCATTTTCGTTGCGCCGGTAGTATGGGTTAGTAGGATTAATCGACGAGATTTTATCGATCAACTATTAATGATTAATGTTTGGTATACCAATATGTGGCGAGACGTTTTACTCAGTGGGCAAAATGGTTCGCTACGTTGGTACGCAACGGCCTTTTCGCTGGGCTTAATCGTAGCCATAGGGAGTTGGTTGATATGATACTTACCGCCCTGATTTTTGGATTGATCTTTGGTGGCTGCTTAGCTTGGTTTGTTGAAGGGAGATCGGCAGGCAGTGCTAAATATGTCTGTGCTATTTTCTTAATTGCCGCACTATTTGGTGTATATACAGCACTTGAAGGGGGCGAGCTTGCTCATCAGCAATTAACAGAAGTCGTTAGCATAGCTTGGATCAGCGACTTTAATATCTACTTTACTTTAGGTAGTGACTACCTCTCTAGTATTATGATTTTGTTGACCTTGTTTCTTGCAGGTATTGCTTTGATGGTTTCTTGGCGAGAAATGAGTGGTAATCAAGTTTCTAGTGACAGTGATCAGAAGGTTGGTTTTTACTACGCAAATATTATGTTTGCGACGGCAGGAATAGTCGGGGTATTTTCTGCTCTCGATATGTTTTTGTTCTTCTTTTTTTGGGAGGTAATGCTATTACCCATTACTGCTCTTATCGCCATTTGGGGTCATGAGAATCGCCACTTTGCTGCCATAAAGTTCTTTATTTTTACTCAACTCAGTAGTTTATGTATGTTGATAGCGATTATCGCGATGGCTTATTGGCATAAAACACAATTTGGCGTACTAAGTTTTAACTATTTAGACTGGCTTTCTGTGTCTGTACCGATAGATATGCAATGGTATTTAATGTTGGGCTTTTTTATCGCCTTTGCAGTGAAATTACCTTGTGTTCCTGTGCATTCTTGGCTACCTGATGCTCATACTCAAGCGCCGACCGCAGGCAGTGTGTTGCTTGCTGGCATCTTATTAAAAACGGGGGCTTATGGATTAATTCGTTTTGTTATTCACTTGTATCCTGAAGCAAGTTCAGCGTTTGCTCAGTACGCTGCGTTATTAGGCGTTATTAGTATTTTATATGGCGCGCAGATGGCGTTTTCCCAAACTGATTTTAAACGCTTAGTTGCATATAGCAGTATCAGCCACATGGGATTTGTTACCTTGGCTTTGTTTTCTTTCAACCAGAGTGCTTACCACGGTGCAGTGATAACTATGTTGGCTCATGGCATCAGTAGTGCTGCCTTGTTTTCAATGGCTGGCATGATTTATAGCCGCATTCACTCGCGCCAATTAACTGATATGGGCGGAATAGGGGCAAGCGCGCCCGTCATGACGGGCTTTGCTCTAGCGTTTTGTGCAGCTGCCGTTGGCATGCCCGGTTTAGCAAACTTTATTGGCGAATTTCTCAGTTTACTGGGTGCTTTTCAGCGTTTTCCTGTACTCGTTTCCGTCGCTGTTCTTGGAATTATCGCGTCGGCTGTTTACGGAATGCGCTTATTTCAGCGCAGTTTTCACGGTCCCGCAAAAGTGAAGGTTATCGATTTAACGCAACGTGAATTACTTATCTGTTTAGCACTATTTATCGCGTTATTATTACTAGGCTTGTTTCCTCAACTTGTCCTAAATGGCTCTCTGTCAATGGAGGCAAGTCATGGCTAATATTTCATGGAGCTTGCTAACACCACATTTTGTCTTATCGGCAGGTATAGTCTTGGCTATGCTATTAGTTGCTTGGAAGCGCAGTCAGGGCTTAATTGCTGCTTTTACTTTAGCTGTTTTAGGGCTTGTACTTATCGCTACTATGTCTTCAATAGGAGCTGTCAGCGAACATGTTACACCGCTTATTAAAGTCGATGATTTCTCCAGACTTGCTTTAATCTTGATCGTAATTAGTGCACTAGTTAGCACATTGATGAGCATGAAATCGCTTAGTCATGATATTGAAGTACATGATGAGTATTATTTGTTGCTACTGCTTGCAACTCTCGGAGGCGCAATATTAGTAGTGAGTGACCATTATGCCTCGCTATTTTTAGGTTTTGAACTACTGAGTTTGTCGCTTGTTGCACTTACAGGTTATTTTCGCGCTCATGCTCACCAAGTCGAAGTGGCGATGAAGTACCTTATTCTTAGCGCTAGCGCTTCTAGTTTTATGCTGCTTGGTATTGCGTTTTTGTATAGTCAGTTGGGGACTTTGTCGTTCTCAAGTGCTATCACTGTTGTTAATAATGACAGCTTAATTTTACTCTTTGGAAGTATGCTGCTGCTTTCAGGTATGTTGTTTAAATTATCGATATTCCCATTTCATATGTGGACGCCGGATGTTTATCAAGGGGCGCCAACCCCGATAACGTTTGTGCTTGCTACTTTATCTAAAATCGCGATATTGACGGTACTGATTAAATGCTTTTTCTCTATAGGCTATGGGCAAGTATTACAGCAAAATGTCTTATTAACTGTGCTCAGTTGCTTTGCTGTGCTATCCATGGTTTTTGGCAATATCATGGCGATAAAACAAAGCATAATGAAAAGGTTACTTGCTTATTCATCTATCGCACATTTGGGGTACCTCCTCATTTTACTACTCGTTGCTAACAATAGCTCACAACAAGGTGAAATGGTGGCATTGGTTTACCTGCTAGCATACTTGTTAGCGAATATCGCTGTTTTTTCAGTATTGGTCATTGTTGAGCATGCACAACATCGCTCAGATAAATCTGACATTACCCTTGTAGATTTGCGGGGACTATTTTGGCACCAGCCTATATTAGCGAGTTTAATGTTGTTAGGTATCTTCGGCTTAGCAGGGCTACCTTTAACATTAGGCTTTGTTGGTAAGTTTTACTTAATGGCGCTAGCAACGAGTGCGTCGTTATGGGGGGTATTGGCTGCGTTGATCTTAGGGAGTGGTATTAGCTTGGCTTACTATTTACCTATTGTCTTTAGTTTATTCAAAGACAAAGAAAAGCAATCAAAAAGGCACTACAGGTTAAATCCTTTGTTGGCGTCATCGCTTTTCGTATTTCTTGTTATTTCACTTTGGGCGGGTGTATACCCAGATTCTCTCACACAATTTTTTATGATTACGAGTTAGCGCGGTTTCTTCTTAGTCTATCTTTCATTTTTTGGTTCAACAATTTCTCCTTTTAAGTAGGCGCAAGAAAAAAATTATTGGTCAATTAAACCAAATGTTGAACTTTTGCGACTTAATAAATGAGTAAATTAGCTAACACTTTTGGTCTGCTGTTTTAGTTGATTGAAATATAAGGAAAAAATATTTGGCTCAATGTTTGAATTATTGATATAGGGTAGCAATGAGACAAACGCTTAAGCCTGTATAACAAAGATAAGCTAAGCCTGAATCACTAAAGGATAAAATAATGACAACGATTTTTAATAAATTACCAACCAAAAAAAGTTCACGCCTATTAACTGCTGTTTGTGCATCGTCATTACTATTAGGCGGTCAAGCTTTTGCTGATGAACATCGTAAGAGTCATCTATCTTTAGATGTTAATGATATTCGTATGTTAGCTATTGAAGCTGGCGCTGGTAGCTTATCAATTGAGGGGGTTGCTAATGGTGATGTTATCGAAGTAACAGCGGAAATTTATGCGAAGAATATAGATAAAACTGAGATTGACTTGTCTTTGAATAAAAAGGGTCAAAAAGCAGTACTCGTTTCACATATTGAAAATAACTACTCTAGCTGGGGCGGCAATTCACCGAAAATTAACCTAACGGTTAAGTTACCTCAATCGTTAGCATTAAAAGTAAAAGACGGCTCAGGCTCTATAGATATCGAAAACCTACTTTCTAGCATCGAGCTACACGATGGTTCTGGCTCTGTTGATATCAATAATGTTACAGGTAACATCGATATTAAAGATGGCTCAGGCTCAATTGCTTTGAAAGATATAGAAGGCGACATTTCAATAGACGATGGCTCTGGCAGTATCAGCGCAAAACACATTGAAGGTAATTTAGAGATAGATGACGGTTCAGGCCAAATCACCGTAAAACACGTATCTGGTGACGTTACTTTAGATGATGGCTCAGGCAGTATTTATGTCGATACTGTGGGTAGTTTAGACATTATTGAGTCGGGCTCTGGTGGCTTGACGGTAGAAAACGTAAAAGGCGATTTTAAAATCGATAGTTAATAGCTAGTTTCTCTCTGGACGCAAGCAAATTAATCGTTAGTGCTCGCGACTTTTAACACCAACAAGTTCTTGTTGGTGTTTTTTTGTCCCTAAATTGGACAAATTTCTTGTATAAATGGTCAATATCTGTATAATGCGCGCCTCGTTGTCGGGGTAACGCCTCCAACGAAAACTTTTAGAGGTGGGGTTATCCCATTAGACTTGTTGTTTAGCGAAAACATTTTACCTAGTTTTTGCTTCTTTGTGCCTAAAGTCTTCCTGGCGATTTCCTCGTTGTATTTATCGGATCTTATGTTGTTATTTGGATCCGCATTGGGAAGACAATTCGAATGCTTAATATTGACAATTCCGCTGTCGGTTTTGATGGCCTAGGCTTGCCTGAAAAAATCTTATCTGCAGTTACTGAACTTGGTTTTGAATCAGCTACACCTATTCAAGCGAAAACAATTCCTTCGTTATTAGAAGGCTTTGACGTACTTGGTGAAGCACAAACGGGTACAGGTAAAACAGCGGCATTTAGCTTACCTGCGTTAACTAAAATTGATGCCAATTTAAGAAAACCACAAATGTTGGTACTTGCGCCAACTCGTGAACTTGCTATTCAAGTAGCTGAAGCTATCGAAAGCTTTGCGAAAAATATTCGCGGCTTACGTGTAGCAACACTATATGGTGGACAATCTTATGGACCACAATTCCAACAATTAGAGCGCGGAGCGCAAGTTGTTGTTGGTACGCCAGGCCGTTTAATGGATCACCTTCGTCGCAAAAGCTTAAAGCTTAAAGACATTTCTGTTTGTGTGCTTGATGAAGCCGATGAAATGTTGAATATGGGGTTCTTAGAAGATATTGAGTGGATTTTAGAGCACTTGCCTGAAGAGACTCAAATGGCGCTTTTCTCAGCAACAATGCCATCTCAAATTCGCAAAGTAGCGAATCGTTTCTTAAAAGATCCTGTGCACGTAAAAATCGCTGCTGAGAAAAAGAAACAAGCTAATATCGAGCAACTTGCTTGGAAAGTGAGCGGTATTAATAAGATGACTGCGCTAGAGCGTATTGCTGAAACACAGGAATACGATGCCGTTATTATTTTCGTACGTACCAGAAATGATACTGTTGAAGTTGCTGAAAAGTTAGAGCGCTCTGGTTACCCAGCTCTTGCGTTAAATGGTGATATGAACCAAGCGCAACGTGAAAGAGCGGTAGACCAAATCAAAACAGGTAAGGCAAACATTCTAATTGCAACAGATGTTGTGGCTCGTGGTTTAGATATCCCGCGTATCTCACTTGTTATTAACTACGACTTACCTGGCGATAATGAATCTTATGTTCACCGAATTGGTAGAACAGGCCGTGCGGGTCGTACTGGTACAGCGATTTCATTTGTTCGTCCACGTGAAATGTATTTGCTTCGCCAATATGAACGTTTAACTTCCGGCAAGATTTCGCCATTTGAATTACCAAGTATTCAAGAAATCGGTCAAGCACGTATTGCTAAAACACAAGAACAACTTGCTGGCTTAATTGCTGATACTGATCTTTCTGATATGAAAGAGATTGTAGAAAGTATGGCAGAGCAAGCAGAATTGTCGATGACGGATTTAGCTGCTGCTTTACTTCACTTAAAACAAGTTAAACAGCCACTGCGTCCAAAAGAAGATCCTCGTCCGCGTCGTGAATCTCGCGATAGAGATCAGCGTCGTGGTCGCGATGGCAGAGATGACAGACGTGCTTCTCGTAACGATCGTGGCGATAAGCCAAGAAAGAGCAAAGTGGCTCGTCAAGATGTTGATTGGCAAACATACCGCATTGAAGTGGGGACAGAGCATGGCGCTAAGCCGGGTGATATCGTTGGTGCTATTGCCAATGAGATTTCACTTGATAGTGGTTATATCGGTCAAATTAAGCTTCAAGATCGCTTTAGCTTTGTTCAGTTACCAAAAGGTATGCCAGACAACGTATTTAAACAGTTAAAGCGTGTACGTGTGCGTCGCCAAGCACTAGAGATTTCGGTTTCTCAGGCGCCTGTAGTAACTGAGAACGCGAGAAAGCGCAATGACAAGGGTAGACGTGGTGTTAAATTAAACTAATCACACGACTACTTTTAAAGAAAAACCCAGCTTTTATGCTGGGTTTTTTTGTGTATAGAGGAAAAAACTAGCAAGAATTCCTTATAGGGCTCCCTCCAGAAATCAGGCTAAAATGGTATATTCTTGTTGCAAGATAAAAGGGTGTAAAAATATTTTTACAACTGTCGCGTAGGCACTGTAGGGGCTGGATTCAATCCGACTAAACTATCCTCAAAATAAACGTACATTTTCATTTACGTATTCTCAATTACTGCTTTAGGGCTAGCTCTTTTCCCAAAAAAATATCCTCGTAATAATAAAGTCAATTCAAGTCGAGAGAGATAACAAATGACTGACGTGACTAACCCACTAAAATTATGCGGTATTGAATTTACTGAGTACGCAACACCAGATTCTGATTTCATGGAAAAAGCTTTTTATGGCTTTGGTTTTTCAAAAACTCGTCGGTTCAAAAGCCGTGACATCGTTTACTTTAATCAAAACGATATTCATTTCTTACTGAACAATGAGAAAAAAGGTTTTTCTAGCGAGTTCGCTAAGAGCCATGGTCCGGCAATTTGTTCAATGGGCTGGCGTGTAGAAGACGCTGCTTTTGCATTTGAACAAGCAATTGCTCGCGGTGCAAAATCAGCACAGCACGAAGAAAATAAACTTCCTTACCCTGCGATTTACGGCATTGGTGATAGCCTTATTTATTTTATCGATAAGTTTGGTGATAAGGGCTCTATTTATGAAGATGATTTTGAGCTACTAGACAACCCTGTAATCGTTGAAGATAAAGGTTTTAAAGCAGTAGACCATTTAACGAATAATGTTTACCAAGGCACGATGGAGCATTGGGCTAACTTTTACAAAGATGTATTTGGTTTTACTGAAGTACGTTACTTCGATATTAAAGGTGAGCGTTCTGCGCTTGTATCTTATGCCTTACAATCGCCTTGTGGAAATTTCTCTATTCCAATTAACGAAGGTAAAGGTACTAACAACAACCAAATCGATGAGTACTTAGAAGAGTACAATGGCCCGGGTGTACAGCATCTTGCGTTTATTACTGATGACTTAGTTGGTTCATTAGACAAAATCGATAAATCGATTATTGATACGTTAAACATTGTTCCTGAGTATTATGATGATGTATTCGACCGTATTCCTTGGGTAAAAGAAGATAAAGAGCGAATTAAAGATCATCAAATTCTTGTTGATAGCCAAAATGAAGGTTCGTATTTACTACAAATTTTCACTAAGAATATTTTTGGTCCAATCTTTATCGAAATGATTCAGCGTGTAGATGATAAAGGTTTTGGTGAAGGTAACTTTACTGCGCTATTTAAGTCTATTGAGCTTAACCAAATTGAACGTGGTGTACTTTAACACCTTAAAAATGTAAGTTTGATAAGTAGATAAGAATTAAAAAACCTCGCAAATGCGAGGTTTTTTTATGGAAAAATTAAATTCACTAATTAAGCATTTGAGCCGTCAGTAGAGACTTCTAAATCTTTCAAAATACCGTCTTTTAAGTTGTAAACGAAACCATGAACGGTTAATGGCTGCTCACGTTTCCATGCATCACGAATAATTGTGGTGTTGGTTACATTCGCAACTTGCTCAATTACATTTAGCTCACATAGTGTATTAAACCTATCTTGATGCTCTTCAACACTGTCTAATTTTTCTTTATGGAAACGGTACACATCTTCGATGTGTCTTAACCAGTTGTCGATTAAACCATAGTTATCGTTATCCATAGATGCTAATACACCGCCACAGCCATAGTGGCCACACACGATAATGTGTTTTACTTTTAGGTATTCGACTGCGTATTGAATAACAGACAAACAGTTTAAGTCAGTATGAATAACTTGGTTAGCAATATTGCGGTGTACAAATACTTCACCTGGCATTAAGCCCATTAATTGGTTCGCCGGTACACGAGAGTCTGAGCAACCTATCCATAAATACTCAGGGTTTTGTTGTTTCGCTAGGTTGTCAAAAAATTCAGGATCTTCCTGTTTGATCTTTTCTGCCCAGTTGCGATTGTTTTCAAATAGGTGGTCGATATTGCTCATATTTACTAGTACCTCAATTTAATTGATGACATTTTATGTCATTATGGTGCTAAATGTAAATTTCTTATGTTAACAATTAGCATAGATCAGACCAGACAAGGTAGAATAACTGTATTGTCGATTAATCGTAGAAAATGTCATGTCAACTGCCTCAGCACGCCACATATTAGTAAAAGATAGAGAATTAGCCGTCCAGTTATTGAAGAAATTAGAAAAGGGAGCTGACTTTGGTCAACTCGCTAAAAAGCATTCGACTTGTCCGTCAGGCAAGAAAGGGGGAGATTTGGGTGAGTTTCGTCGTGGTCAAATGGTCAAAGCCTTTGATTATGTCGTGTTTAAAAAGCCGGTGCTTAAATTTCATGGGCCAGTAAAAACACGCTTTGGCTTTCATATTATTCAAACTATTTACCGTAGTTAACTATTTTAGACAAAGCACACAAACGTTTTACGAAAGAGAAGCCCTATTAATCATGAATAAAATTGATATCAAATATTGCTCTAAATGCCGTTGGTTAATGCGCTCTACTTGGATGGCGCAAGAGTTATTGACGACGTTTGAAGGCGATATTGACGAATTAAGCTTGTTGCCTGGAACTGGTGGTATTTTTGAAATATACGCCAATAATCAGCGCGTTTGGTCGAGAAAAGAGCAGGGCAGGTTTCCAGAAATTACTGAATTAAAGCAAGTTGTTCGCGATGCGATTGCGCCGGAAAAAGACTTGGGCTGTATCGATCGTAAGAAGTCGGCCAATAGTAAATAAGTATAGAAATATAACCGCTATTTAGGTCATTGTGACCTGTTATTTTGTCAAGAATGAAGAGCTGTTATTTAAGTGTCTGATCCTTTTTCTGCTGGCTTGCTTCTCTCGCTTTTATTCGCGCCTTTTGCTCATCGGTTAAATGAAATTTTTTTGCCGATTGTTTTAATAACAATATCCCTCCGACAATTAGGGCTAGTGCTAATACCAATACTACATATAGCATGTTTATACTCCTAAGCATAAAACTCCAGAAAGGTTGTTCCTGCTAATTTTACCTCTGTTTGATGGTTATTTATAACTTTATCTTTCCTTAAAAGTGACTTTATTTTTACTTAAAAGTTGAAAAGTAGTCGCTTATTTTGTCAATTAACGGTAAGTTTAAGTACGTTTCTCACCAAGCATACCTATTAGGTTGCTGGTTCGATTAATAACAAATACAACGGGAACTTTATGGGAAATCAACTTCATATCAAATTGTTATTACCATGTGCTGTGGTAGGCGTGTTAGCGATTATTGTCGCCATGATTTTTATTGAACACCTTAGTGCCACTGGTTTAGTGACTTTCTTAGTTGCTACATTGAGTGTTCAGCTTATCGCAAGCTTCTTGTTTTTTAATCAACAAATCAGCCAACGACTTCAACAATTAAACCGTTATATGGATCAGGTCATTAGCCCTGATACTGCTCCTAGCTCACCTATTTCTGACGCTAGTCAAGATGAACTGGCTGGTTTAACGAATAAACTAAGTGGTTTTGTTGAGAGTTTGGCTGGGGTGGTTGCTGATATTCGAAAAGAATCAGAGCAGTTGCGTCAAGGTGCTGGTTCTTTGACTAGCCAAATTAGTGATTCTGTAATGGCTGTTGATCAATCGAGTGAGCAAATTAGCCAAATGGCGGCTTCAATCGATGAAGTAGCATCGACGTCAGGTGCATTATCGCAAAGTGCCAGCGAAGTGAGTGAAACTGCTAATCAAGTATTAGATTTACTTTCTCAAGGTCGCCAATCTTCAGATACTTCACAAAAGACGATTGAAAACTTCGCGCAAGAAGTGACTGGTATGGCCAACGATCTTGCTTTATTGCAAGAGGAATGTGCGCGCATAGGCACCGTACTTGACGTTATCCGTGGTATCGCAGATCAAACCAACTTATTGGCATTAAATGCCGCGATTGAAGCTGCTCGTGCTGGTGAACAAGGGCGTGGTTTTGCCGTTGTTGCAGACGAAGTTAGAGCGTTAGCACATCGAACCCAAGAGTCTACTGTTGAAATCCAATCAATGGTAGAGGGCTTACAAGACAAGTCTGACAATGCAGTAAATGCGATTACTAAAGGCCAAGCGCTAACGCAAGACAGTCTTGAACAGTCAGAAAAAGTTGTTGATGCATTGACGCAAATTGGGCAAGTATTCACAGAAGTTAACTCGCTAACAACACAAATAGCGAGTGGTACTCAAGAGCAGCAACAGGCAACTGCTTCAATGAATGACAATATGGCTGCTGTAGTCTCGTTAAGTGACGATATTAACCAGGGCTTAAACAAAGTGGCTGAGCATGCAGAATTGCAAAAAGCGACTTCCGAAGAAGTTGATACAACGCTAAATAGAGTATGTGTCTAACTAAAAACTAGCGCTAGCTATCATCTTGTTGTTGCTGGCGCTCTTGAGCAAGTTTATGTAAATCGCGAGATTGTTTATGTAGGCTTGCTCGAATTAACGCGTCACGATCTTCTTCTCGAATAAAGTGAAACAAGGCTTTAACTTTATAGTCAGAGTCACCGGCCTCTTCAATAGCGCTTACTTCAATTACTTCAACATAGCTATACACAGCGCAGTTATCGCTACGAATAAAAAGCTTAGCTTCTAAAAATTGCCCCACTTCATAAGGGCTAGTACTGCTAAACACTAAACCACCACCACCAAAACTTAATCCCGTTCTACGGTTATTTTCGGTATCTTCTTGATTGAGTATATAACTCATCATCAACTCTATTTTCTGTCCTTGATGATTGAGATAGTCAACCAATTGGCCTGCAACTCCGGACAAAGCCTGTAATGGCTTTAACATGGCTTGATCTAAAGAAGCCATTTCACTGGCCATTTTAAAGGAGCCAGGAATGTTCTCTATAAACTGACTGAAGCTAGTAACTTGTGCTGAGGCTATCGGGGTTATATTGACTGTAAACCTGTGTTCAATAGAAAAAAACTCATCATACTGCGCTAGCTTAGTGTTATCAGTTGGTGTCGTCATTTGGTTCGCGGCTAAAGTGGAAGGTAACTTAAATTATGTCGGATATTTTAAGATAAGACAATATAGGGTCATTGCTACCTTTAACGTTGTAAAAACAAATCGATGGCGCATTCACACATGTCTTCAATACTTGATTGTTCAGTGTATACGCCATCAATCATTAGTTTAGCTATACCATGTAATGTGCCCCAAATGACTTGAGAAGTTCTTAAAGCTGAATGGTCATCGGAAAGTAAGCCTAGGGATTGCCAGTGCTTCATCATTTCAACTTGAAATTGGAAGGTAGGGTATGCAGCGTCTTTTAGAGACTGATTGCTTCCTTGGTCTTTCCAAAGAGTCCGGCCAAACATCAAGTCGTAGAGGTGCGCGTTTTGGGTAGCAAATGATAGGTAGCCAAAAACGAAGTTACGAACCTGCTGTTCCTTTGTCACTTGTGAACTAAATATTTCTTTGGCTTCCTCTTGCCAACGCTCAAAGCCAAGCGCAGCAATCGCACACAAAAGTTCGTGCTTATCTTTAAAATGGTGGTAGGCAGCTGTACGAGATACGCCAATTTCTAATGCTATTTTTCTTAACGATAAGGCGTCCAAACCACCTTGCTCTAGCATGGTGGTCGCGGTTTCTAATAGTACAGGGCGTAAATCGCCATGATGATAATTGGACTTTTTTAGCATTAATTGATCTTATAAGGTTTTACGTGGTGGAACCACAACATTAGCGAAAATAAAGCCTGCCACTAAACACATAAAGATTAAAAACGCTTGGGAGCCAATATCTGTAGTGTTTGCCATTATCATTTTCCCTGACACTGCATTGTTTAGCCCCATGTAAACTTTACTCCCAGGAACAAGAACAACTAGCCCTAGCAGTTTTACTATACTTGTTGGCAGTTGCATGACTCGCGAGAATACGTTGCTATAAATTCCCAAGGCAAACGCGCCGACAAATGCTCCTAATGTCGTCCCGAGATACATCGCACCCCAAACACTAGCACCATAAGCAACATAGCCAGAAATTATGCCCCATGGCGCGTCTTTGATACGCGACCTAAACAAGACGACTAGACTAATAGACAGGGCCGTAACAGCCACCCAAGCAGTCCAGCCAGGTACCGTAGGCGTAGGTTGATACTCTGCCATCCCCCAGATACTTGCACCTATGGTTAATCCTAACACTGCGCCAAAATACAGTTTAAAAATCACCATAACCGCATCCATAATACGCGCAGTTCCTGCGACTAGATTACGGGCAGCTAGCTCAGATAAACCAAGAGTAAGAGCCAAACCAGGAATAAAGGCAATCACCGCAGAAAGGATCAGTAATGGGGCATTGATGCTGGGATCATAGAGTGTTAGCGCCGAAGCAAACAAGGCACAGGTTAGTGCTGAAACAGGTTCAAGCATTTCAGTGACACGCTTGGAGCGTTCTGACCAAAAGACAAATATACTTACCCACATACCTAATATGGTTGCCCAAAATACCTCATGCCAGTTACTTTTCATCAATAAAGCAAATGCGCCACTTGATGCACCGAAAGCTAAAAAGGTTAAAAATCTTCCGTAAGGGTTAGGTTTGTTGGCTATTTCATCTAAACGTTCTAGCGCTTCCTGGAGCGTTCTTTGTCCAGAGCTTAACTCGTCAACTAACTCATCTGTTCTAGCTAAAGACCCTAAATCTAGCTCTCCTGGAACCACACGAACAATATGGTTATATTCTTGGTTTTCTTCGTTATCAGAAAGAATAAACGTTAGTGATGTCGGCGTTACAATAAAGTTGGCATATACGCCTAAAAAGTTGGCAACATTCTGCAGATGAGCCTCCATTCGATACGCGGGCGTACCGAATTTATGCAGCGCTTTCCCTAGCCTGATTATAAAGCGTCTTTTCTCATGAAAGTCATCTAGATTGGTCATTAGCACCTCGAAACCAAAAAAAGCGTTAACACCTTGATATTTTATGATAACTTTACCATATCGCAAATTTAGATTTTTTGATATGACACTATTAATTATATTAGGTCTAGTGTTTGCAGGGGTCGCCCTCATGGTGGTATTTGGTGAGCGATTCGGTAAACCAATGGAACCTGAGCAACAACAAAAACTGTCACGAATTGCCACAATACTGGTATTTGTGCTGTTAATTGTCGGCGCACTAAAGTTAGCTTTTGCATAACATAGAACCCCTTAGCCTCAAGATTCTCTGTTAATATCTAACAGCTTTCACTACAATCTAGCCCACTAGTTTTGAGCTTTTATGCACAAAAGGTTTTCTTATGTTCGACATTCCCGCTTTACAGTTAGAAAATAAAGTCTCTGATATCGAGTGGCAAACTCGCGTTGATTTAGCAGCGTGTTATCGGCTTGTTGCTTATCATGGTTGGGACGATTTAATTTACACACATATTTCCGCGCGGATTCCTGGTACAGAGCATTTTTTGATTAATGCTTTTGGCTTGGCATTCGAAGAAATCACCGCGTCTAACTTAGTTAAAATTGATCTAGCTGGAAATATTGTCGACCCAGATAGTCCATTCGAAATAAACCCTGCGGGGTTCACCATTCATAGTGCTATTCATGAAGCGCGCCACGACGCTATGTGCGTATTGCATTTACACACTAACGAGACTATTGCCATTGCCAGCTTAGAAGAAGGGCTATTGCCTTTAAGCCAATATGCTATGTTTGCTTTAGCGTCGATGAGTTACCACGACTATGAAGGTCTTGCCGTGAATGAGGATGAAAAGCTAAGACTGCAGCAAGATTTAGGTGATGCGAACTTTATGTTATTGCGAAATCATGGTGGCCTGACATTAGGGCAAACCATAGGTGATGCATTTATGCATATGTACGATTTAACCCGCGCATGCCAAGTTCAAATGCAAATTATGTCAACAGGCATGGAACCTATCATGGTCGAACAAGCCATTGTTGACGGAATAAAAGCACAAGCCAACATTGTTCACACTGGTTTAACTGGCGGGCAGAAATCTTGGCCTGCCATGCTAAGACGTGCTTACCGATTAGATCCATCTTTTGCCAGTTAAGGCTATTTGAGAGAATTCGATGAAAATTACCCATATTGAAATATTTGATATCTATTGCCCTGAGCGCCCACCGTGGAACCCTGTTTTTGTGCGTATTCACACCGATGAAGGCATCTCAGGTGTCGGTGAAGCAGGCTTAGCTTACGATTGGGGGCATAGCGCAGCAGCTGCGATGATAAAAGAGATTGCTGAAGCGGTATTGATTGGCTTCGACCCCTTTCAAACTGAGTTACTTTGGTCGCGTATGCTACGTGAGAGCTTTTGGGGCTTAGGTGGTGGTCCAGTGCTTTATTCTGCTATGAGTGCAATAGATACTGCGCTTTGGGATATTAAAGGTAAAGCATTAGGCGTACCTGTTTATCAATTGTTGGGTGGAAAAGTTAACGACAAACTACGTACTTATGCGAGTCAATTACAGTTTGACTGGGATAAAGAATGTAAAAAGTTGATAGACCCTCAAGAGTATGCTGAAGCTGCATTAAAAGCGATGGCTGAAGGGTATGACGCGGTTAAAGTTGATCCTATCGTATATAACCAAGATGGAAGCTCTTCTTTTGATCGCACTAAGTTATTTACTAAGCCGCAAATGCGCTTATTTGGCGACAGGTTGCGCGCGATTCGTGATGCAGTCGGTGAAGATGTTGATATTATCTTTGAGTCGCATTCTCTTATGGGCGCTGCTTCTGCCATTCAAATGGGTGAAGTGATCGAAGAAGTGGGCTGCATGATGTATGAAGAGCCTGTTAATTATTTGAATTCGAAAGTGCATAAAAAGGTGTCTGACCGCGTTAATGTCCCTATTGCCGGTGGAGAGCGCTTATACCATCGTTGGGATGTTCGTCCGTATTTTGAAGACCAAAGTATTGATGTTTTACAACCGGACGTTGGTTTATGTGGTGGTTTTACTGAAGCGAAGAAAGTTTGTGACTACGCCGATACTTACGATATTCGTATTCAAGCCCATGTATGTGGTGGTCCAGTTGCAACGGCAGCTTCTTTGCACTTAGAAACAGCTATTCCTAATTTCCTTATTCATGAACACCATACATACGCTATTAAAGCGTGGAATCGTGAATTATGTATTCAAGACCCACAGCCGAAAAATGGTATTTTCCAAGTCTCTGAAGCGCCGGGAATTGGTATTGAATTAAATGATGAAGTTGTTAAGCGTTCGCCTAATGTAACCGTTAAAGCGCTTAAGTAATTAAACTAGGGGGTGTTGATCTTTCTAGGCTGTTTTTGCAGCAATTTATCATGTTTTTATACAAGACAGAGCTTATGCCATGTGGTTATTCCACATAAATAAGCGATAACGCAGTAGAAAGGCATGATAAATGCTGTCCTTTGGATTCGTTTAAATGCACTTTTCTCATTGTTACTTGCTCTGTGCGTAGAATAACTATGCGTATCACAAGTGCCGCGATAAAAATGCATTTAATTCGAACAAAATTCAACCATGATAGATCAACACGCCCTAGCAATACAAAGTTCTCGAGAAAAAGGCGAAGTAGAAAGCTTCACCTTTTTTTGCTTTATTTTACGTAATCAACAGGAAGGGCAGTCGTATATTTGATTTCTTCCATGGCGAAGCTTGAACTAATATCGGCGAAGCTTGCTTTATCAATTAACCGTTTGTAGAAGCTGTCATACGCTTTCATATCTGACACTACTACACGTAGCAAATAATCAACATCACCGCTCATTCGATAAAATTCAACGATTTCCGGAAATTCTTGTGCAGTTTTAGCAAATTCATCTAACCATTGTGGATTATGTTGATTAGTGCGCACCATGACAAAGACGGTTAAGCCCACATTGAGCTTTTCTGCATCAGCCAGTACTACTCTGCCACGAATAACACCACTTTTTTCCATGGCTTGAATTCGACGCCAACAAGGTGTAGTCGATAAACCAATTCTACTGGCGATATCACTCACTGATAACGTTGCGTCCTGCTGTAGTATCGATAGAATCTTTTTATCAAATTTATCCATGTGTTACTTGGCTCTTAATAGGTTGCAGCTCGTTACTTTGATGTCATTGGAATAGTTGCTAGAGCTTATACCACTGACGCGCATTGTCGTAACATAATGTTTTTACGAGCTTTGTGTCAATTTTTTCGATAAGTTCAACCATAGAGTGCCAATACGCTTGATAACTGGTGGAAAATAAGGTCAAAGGAAAGTTGCTTGCAATCATCACTCTATGATCACCAAAAGCTTGTAAACAATGCGATAAGACCGTCTGTTGCCAGTCTTGTTGATATTGTCTATTGGTCATTTCCCAGCCAGAGCATTTGATGGCAATATTTTTTAACGTTGCCAATCTATTGAGTTGCTGAGCCCATATCTTCCAGTTGTCAGAGCCCGAATGCTCAGGCGGAAAGCCGGCATGGTTCAAAACAACGGTAACATCAGGGTGTTGTGAAATTAATTCATACACTTGTTGGCTATTTTCAAGGTTGCCAACAGGGTATTGGCATTCGAAAATTGAATTAAACTTTGCTAGTTCAGTGAAGTTTGCGTGGCAATTTTTATGACTCAGGATAGAAAGTGCGTCTTCATCAAGAATATGTCGAACGCCAGCAAAGTTACTTAACTTTCGCATCTTATTTAATCGGCTTTTAAAGTCAGCTGGCGGTAAAGTCAAATCAATAGCACCAATCGCTTTGTGCGGCATGCTAACCGTATTTTTTAACCAAGAAAGTTCTCGTTCTCCGCAGGTATTATCAAATCCTGCCTCTATATGGACAAAGCCCATTAAATTAAGTGGTAAAGGTAACTTTAGATGACCTTGGTCAAAATTTTTCGCGATTAAGGGTTTGTCAGGCCAATGGGGTGGGTTGTTATTTTTAAGCCAACCATAATCACCAAGTGTTAAATCAAACAAATGAAGGTGCGGGTCAATGATATTTATTGTTGTCATAGTCTTGTGCATTCAGCAATTATTGTGCGGTATAACCACCATCGATTACCTGTAAGCTACCTGTGATAAATTGCGACTTATCTGAGGCTAGAAAGGCGACTAGTTCTGCGACTTCTTCTGGTTTACCTAGTCGGTTTAGCGGTTGAAGCGCTGCTTCCTCTTGGTGCACTTGCTGCTTGTCTGCTCCCGAACGTTGGCAATAATTGTTAATCGCTTTGTGATACAGGGGCGTTTCAATTGTCCCTGGGCAAACCGCGTTTGCTCGAATCGAATACGGCGCATAATCGATGGCGGTAGTTTTAGCAAGTGATGCCAAAGCGGCTTTGCTCATGTTGTAAGCACAAGAGTTTCCTTTAGCAATTAAGGCCTGATCAGAAGAAACAATAACGATAGAGCCTTTGTTTTTAGCTTTCATGTAAGGAACACTTGCCTGTATCGCAGAAAAAGCACCCTTAACGTTGATATTAAATACGTTTAATAGATCTTGTTCCGAGGTGTTTTCAATATTTGCGGAAAAATGAATGCCAGCATTACATACTAAGGCGTCAATACCACCATATTCTTGTACAATCGAATTAACAGTATCTGTAACTTGCTGGTGATTAGTCACGTCACACTGCTTAAATGAACCGTATTTGCCAGGATTTATGTCTAGGTTGAAAATGTTAAACCCATCTTGCTCGAGTTTATATGCGATGCTTTCTCCAATGCCAGAACTTGCACCGGTAATTATGCACACCTTTTTTGTCATTTCTGAGTACTCGTCGTTTTTTTTGTCATCATACATTGAAATGATTCTATTCGCATGCCTGTTCAACTAGCTCAGGTAATGTTAGCTCCTTTAATGTTCAGCTAATAAATACTCGAACATTGCTGACTTGATTTTGAGCAAATAGCAAAAAGCTTTGAAAGTGATTGACCAGATTAAAAATAAACAATTTTTTCTTAAAATAAAGTGTACGAATTCTTGTTTTATTTTAGTTGCGTCATACACTTAATACTGTTAGTGTTGTTCCGTTAGTAGGTGAACTAATCAGATTTAATCAATATTTTCAATAAGCTAAGGACAGTTTATGCTTCATTACCTCTTTTTATGGAATGCAAAAGAACTTGAATCGCTGACTCCGTCACAGAAGTTTGATGCGATTTCCGCTGCTGTTCGCCTTTTCAAACAAGATAAACAAGTCGATTTTTTGGGGCGTGAGCTACTTGTACTTGCTGCAGCGTTGCTACCAGCCATTATCATATTTATTAATTTTAATTTAATTTTCGCGACTATTATGTTTATTGTTGGTGCGTTTATTTTGGAAGGGTTTTTAACGAAAAGTGAAGTGCCATTTGTTCGCGAGTTTTTGAGTTCTAAAAAGGTCGACTATTAACGTCAAAAGTTTCCCTTTTTATCAGACAAACGAATCGTAAATTTAGCACCTCCTAAATTAGAACTTCCTACCTCACAATCACCGTCGTGCCACAAACTCGATTTTTTTACTATTGCTAACCCCAAACCGTAGCCGCCTTGTTGTTTGTTTCTACTTTTGTCTACGCGGGAGAAGGGGGCAAAAACATGAGGCCACTCATCTTGGTCAATCCCAGACCCATCGTCTTCTACGACAATGGTTAAATAATGGTTCTCTTCTATCACAGACACTTTGACTATAGATTTAGCGTAACGTAAAGCATTGGTAATTAAATTTTGACAGGCTCGTTCTACTAGCTGTGCGTTACACACCCAAAAAATACTTTGTTGAGAAGTTGCAATGTCTATTTTAACGTTACTGCTTCTAGCGTGTTTTAGACCTTGTTGCTCAAGTAATTGGACGATATTAACTTCAGCAAATGCTTGTTGTGCAGCAACATGTTCCAATCGAGCGTAATCAAGCATTTCTTGCACTAAATGCTCAATTTCTTCGACATCGTTTTCAATGTCTTCTAGCTGCTCTTTTTCGATATTTGTTAATAATGCTAGTGAGAACCTAAGGCGTGATAGCGGTGTTCTAAGTTCATGAGAAACAGCGTTAACCAAATACTTTTGCTCGCTTAATAACTGGCTGATCCTGTTGGCCATTTTGTTTACTGTTCGTACTATAGGGTAAATAGGAGAATGATGTTTAGCTAGCGGTTGCGGGCTAAAATCATTATTATCAATGCGTTGCGATATCGTGGTTAGTTGATTTAAGTCTCGCCAAACAGGGCGTGTCCACAGAGCAATTACAATCGCTAATAATCCATAAGATAGTAGTTTAAGTAACCACACGTTACCTTCTGAAGGGCTTAATTGTTCAAATGGACCTATTTCGATGAGTTTATCTAGACGAGAATGGTAAAAATAGAATAAGGCGTTACCACTAGAATCAAAGTTAACGACAACTTCTCCGTTGTCTAACTGTTTTTGTTGTTCAGGTAACCAGACAAAATCTTGTGGTGACTTCATCGTTATTGTCCCTAAATTATCGTCAATGCTCTGTGCTTGCTGATTAATTAACGGGATGATAACGCGTTGAATCATTAACTTACTGTTCGCGAGTTCACTGTTGGACTCTTGCTGAATGCTTTGCCATACTTGCTCTGCTGTCCAGTTTATTAACAAAATCCCTAAAATAATGACTAGGTATAAGCTTAAGAATAGTCTGAGCATCAGGTAGGTTCTATTTCACTTTCGTTGCCCCAAGCCGTAGTACTAAATTGATAGCCTTTGCCCCAGACAGTAATAATTTTGTATGGGTTAGCGGTGTCGTCGTCTAGTTTTTTTCTTAATCTTGATACTCTAACGTCAACACTTCTATCTAAACCATCATATTCACGACCAATCATTTTTTTGTGAATGTAGTCTCTGCTTAATGGCTCTCCCGCGTTATTTGCTAACAGCCAAAGAAGGTCAAATTCATGGGTAGTAAGCTCGAGTAATTGTTGGCGGTAATAGACTTTACGTGCTGTTCTTTCAACGGTAAGTTCACCATACGAAATTGAATCAGCTTCAACGGGCTTTTCAGCACTGATTCGTCTTAACACAACATTGATATGCGCTAACAATACATGAGGGACAACGGGCTTAATAATATAGTCGTCTGCCCCAATTTCCAGCCCTAAAACATGATCAAAGTCACTGTCTTTCGCCGTTAAGAATATAATGGGGTTGTTATAATAACGGCGAAGGTTTTTACATATAGTAAATCCGTCCATTTTAGGCAGCATAATATCTAAAATCACGAGTTCAGGACACAGTGCTAATATTTTCTCTGGTGCCTGATATCCAGTGTTGAGCACTGTCACTTTAAAGCCATTTTGACTCAAGAACTTCTCGATTAAAGCTGCAAGCTTTAAGTCATCTTCAACTAAGACAATATGCTTCATTTAAAAAAAACTCCATTGCGCCCGTAATCTGCGACGATATTGCGTTGAAGAACTTGAATTCACTTGTACTTTTTGTTGTGCAACTAATTCGCCATTTGCTAATTTTAGCGAAAAAATCATGTCTGAATTTAAGCTAACATCAAATTGTTGGTCAGCATAGTTCTTTCGTTGCCAACATAATAACAGCTGATCATCTTGAAAGAAGCAAACATCGATCGCTTGCTCGCTCTGCCATTTTGCGTTGATCGTCATTTGACAATTGTCGCCTTGATTTCTAACCACACAGGTGAGCGGTTGAATGGTTAACTGCACTCTTGCGTCATTTGTACTCTTCGAATTAGCAGCTGACGCTATAGCGTTAAAAGGCAATGCGCTAGAAAGTAGAATAAGCCAAAATCCCTTGACTTTAGAAAACATAGACGGCACCTAAAAATGCTGAGGTGATATTTGAGTCGTTGACCAGAGGGCTATTTCGTACCTCGCTAGAAAGCTTTTCATAGCGAATATAGCTGTGAAGTTTCCAGTTAGTCGACAAATGATTCGCAAAGTTAATTGATATAAAAGGGTTTAATCCGCTTTCAGTTTGATAATAGAAACTAGGGTCCACATTGTCACTTGCGCCAATACCGTAATAGTAATTAATTAATTCCTTGCTTTGCCAGTGCACACCAGCACCAAAGCGAAATTGGCTATGAGCAATGAAAGAGGGTGTCCAGTTGTAATAGTAACTGAGTTGACCATTAAAACCATTGTAGGCAGAGTTTACATCATGCAGTATTTGTAGTTTTACTTCTGATTTTTCGCCAATAAACCAATTTAGCTGCAGCCCTGCGTCAAGTGCCCATTTTCTATTACTTACATCTTGAATGTCGATCGATAGCGGAATAGCTTGATCCGTTACTGTTTCGAATACGCTGGGTAGTAAGAGGTGAGTAGGGCTCCAGTCAGAAAAAAAAGCACTTTCGCGATTCAGTTGCGTAACTGCACTCACAACGATATTAGGGTGCTGAAAAAAAGAATAACCAATTTGGTTATTCTCAATATAAAAGCGTTCTTGGTAGTAATGAATATAAGGCAGAACAACTAAAGGAAAGTTACTGCCACCTACTAGTGGGTTTGTTAGTGTTCCAGCACCTAAACCAACGGATATCTCCCATTCGCCTATAGCCGCGCAGTCTTCACTTGCTTCAGCGCATTGGCCATAGCTAGGAGTGCTTGCAAGTATTGTGATCAAAAAAGTTACAAAAATTAAAACAGATCTATTCAAAGGGAAAACGACTTCATTCTATGTTCTGATGGATACTCTACCATTGATGACAATTGTTACTAGAGCTGATTACACAAAATTACATTTGATAGCATTTGGCAACGGTAAAAATGACCCGTTTCGCTAGTCTAGATTGTGATTAAATTTACAACGATTCAAGGAGAGTGAAAAATGAAGTCAAGTCATTTGGGGTTAGCTGTGTTAGCACTTAGTATAGTTGGATGCGGCTCAGATAGCGCAACGAGCAGTGAAACCTTTATACCCGTTAGTCAAGTACCTGAACTGAATAGTTCATCAGTGAAAACTGAAAAATTAAAAACTGCGACTCAATGGCAATTCGAACGTCATGTTAAGCAGGGGATTTATTTGCGGAGTCAAAATGAATATCAAAACATTTATTTAGGGCAGCCAGAAGCTGTTGATTCTAGTTCCGAGTTCTCAACAACCAATGTACAAGAAAACGGCGTTGATGAAAGCGACAGAGTGAAGTTTGATGGTGAGCATTTATTTATCGTCAATGAGGAAGTGCCTTCTATGGTTGCTGCTGATGTCTTGGTGCACACTTATTCTGATGTTCGTGTAATGCACAGGGCGAATAATGGCGATATGAAGGAAGTAGGCCGCATAGAAGTACCTTTTGAGCAGCAGAAAATCAATGAACTTTATTTGAACAACAATACGCTAGCTGTGCTGGCAAGTGAAGCCAGTATTGGTATTTTAGAATGTTTTGCGGCTGATTGCTTTTGGCCACAAGAGCAAAATTTCTCTGTGACTTTGTTTGATGTGAATAATGGCTCGGATAGCACTGAAAAGGTTGCTTGGGAGTTTGATGGCCAGCTAATTGATAGTCGTAGGATAGGCAACAAAATTTACTTAGTAAGTCGTTACACTCCACAATTAGACGACATTACTTATGAAGAAAAACAGCAAGAACAAGTCAATAAATATAACCGGATCATGCAAACGGATTTAGTTGACATCATGCCTAAATATCGCGACGACACCGGCCAAGAGCAAGCTATGGTAAATAATAATAATTGTTTGTTACCTGTTTCTACGCAAATTAACGATGGTTTTGACGGCATGGTTAATATTACCGTGCTAGATATTGAGAACCCTACTCAAGTAGATAGCATTTGTATTAACTCAGATATACAAGGTATTTATAGTGCGAAAAATGCGCTGTATCTATATAGCACGCGATATGAATTTACTGATGAACAAGAAACTGAGCAATCAATCATTCACAAGTTTAGCCTAAATGACAGCTTACCCAGTTATCAGGCGTCAGGGTTGGTTGATGGACGATTTAATTGGCACATGTCAAATTTAAGGTTTAGTGAATACAACAATGATCTTCGCGTAGTCACTACGTCTGGTCACAGAGGACCAGGATTTAATCATAAGCTATATACGCTTAGGCAAGATAGCGATGAGCTTAAAGTGATCAGTCAATTGCCTAACGATACTTTCCCTACTTTAATCGGAAAAGTTGATGAAAATGGTTTGGTGCAAGAAGATATTGAAGCAGTTCGCTATTTTGGTGAGCGTGCTTTTATTGTCACCTTCTTAAGAATAGATCCTTTGTATGTAATAGACCTATCAGATCCATTTACTCCTAATATAACGGGCGCTTTAGATGTTCCGGGTTATTCGGCTTATTTGCACCCAATTAATGAAAATCTGCTGCTGGGAATAGGGCAACAAGTAAATGCTGGTCAGGTAGGAGGTAATGCGAACCCTACTATTCAGGGCGCTAAGGTGTCGTTGTTTGATATTTCAGATAGCGAATTTCCTCGTGAATTAAACACGCTAGTATTTGCAGATGCGTATACGCCTGCCGAGTACGACTATAGAGCGTTATCGGTGTTAAAAACCACAGATGGTGCAACGCGATTTGCTATGCCTATTGAGCGTTGGCTAAGTGAAAGTGTGCAAGACGAAAATGAAGAATATACTCGTTGGTTCTCAGAGAACTCTTTGGCAATGTTTGAAGTCAATCTAAATGGAACTTCGCCTAATTTGCTAGACAAAGGCTTGATTTTAGCGGAGAAAGATGAGCCGAATAATTGGTCTGGTGGCAGTTGGTATGATAGAAGCCTGATAGTAAGTGATTCTATTTATTACATTCATCAAGGAAGAGTATGGCAAGGCACCTGGGGGCAATCTGATAGTGGTAGCGGTCCTTATTAACATACTTGAGCGTTTAATTAAAAAAGGCGCTTATGTTTAACCAAGCGCCTTTTTAATGGTTGATAACTTATTGTGCAAGCTCGACAAAAGCTGCTGTGTACATTTTTAAGTTAAGCACAAACTGTTCTTCGGTAATAAATTCGTGCTCAGAATGCCCAGTATACTTCTTTCCTGGCATTGATGGACCGAAGGCAACAGCACCTGGAAAGAGTCGGGAATTTGTGCCGCCACCAATCGAAATTGGTTTTGCATCTTTAATACCTGTGTAGTGAGAAAAAACAGCCAGTAACGTATCGATATGGGCAGACTCTTTTTGCACGAATGGGTCGCCAATATAATGATTAAGCTCTTTTACTTTCGCTAAGTTCTTCAATTTCCATTTAGCGACAGCATCGGTGACTTCTTGGTGTAAAACGACACCAGATTTGCCTTTAGGCCGACGAATGTTAATGTTTAATTCAACATTATTGTCATGTTGTTTTATAACGGTTGGTGATACTGTCATTGGTCCCATAAAGTCATCGCGATAGGCAATGTTGCCAAATTTCTTGCCTTCTAACCCTAAGCCAATATTATCGTTAAGAAAGTTAACTAAGGTGCCCGCACCATTATTTGGCCATCTTTTATCTGAGAGTAAATGGGCTAAATAAGGAATGGCATTAACACCTTCTTGAGGTTTTGAAGAATGAGCCGACTTACCTAAAGCAGAAATCGTGAGACGCGTGCCTTCAAGATTAAAGTCATAGTTAATCTCTTTGATCGTTTGCGCTTTTGCCATTAACTGCTGCAGGTATTTAACGGAAGCGTTTTCAATGATAACTTTTGCATCTTCAGGAATTTGTGAACCAAAATAGCCGCCTTCAAAGTGACTAACATAAGGGTCAATGGAAATGGTTTTGACTTTTTCAAAAGCGAATTTTAATGTGCCATAGCCTTTTTCTGCAGTTACTACTGGGTATTCTGCATCAATAGTAATGTTGGTTTGCGGCAACTCATTGTTTTTCACGTATTCTTGTAAAGGCGCCCAATCAGATTCTTCAGCCATATAAACATATAACTCAAGACGTTTTTTTAACACTATGCCTTTATCTTTTATTGCTTTCATTGCATAAAGCGCTGTAGAAATAGGACCTTTATCATCTTCGGTTCCTCGAGCAATTAATTTTCCCGGCTCACTTTCTCGATCTAATTCAAATGGGGATTTCGCCCATTTTGCTGGATTAGCGGGCTGAATATCGCCATGGGTGATTATGCCTACTCGCTCGTTACTTTCACCTAATCCAATAATAACGAGATAGCCTTTGTCTTGATAATCTAAGCCGAGATCATTGGCTTGCTTTTTTAGCGCGTTTTTAAAGGCGATATGTTCAGGATTCTTCGGCGAAGGAATTCCCTCTACCGCCACGGTATTGTATTTAACTAGTTCAGCTAAACTAGACACCATAGCGTCTGAATATTGGTTAACAGCATAAGTTGCAGTGTCGGTTGCGGTTTTAGTCAATTGTGCCGCATGCGCAGACATACTGAGGGTTAAACTTAATGCGATTGAAGATATTGCCGTCATGGGGAAGCGAAAATTCACAAGTTCTCCTTAAACTTAAACTAAGAGTGAGTTTTATGAACACTATACTGGTTAATGGTTCCATAAAACAGATACACTTAATAGCTACGCTAACCTACACAGTTGTTACGTAAGTAATTAACTGTGTTTCTGTTTTTTGGTGATTGGGTGAATTATGACTATTATTAAAATCCGTACTGCAGTTGAATCAGATGCAGAGCTAATTTTACATTTTATACGCGAGCTTGCTATTTACGAAAAAGCTGAGCATGAAGTCTTAGCAACGGTAGATTCGATTAAAGCGTCGATGTTCGGGGAACAATCTGGTGTCCATGGTCTGATTTGTTTAGCTGATGACCAACCAATTGGCTTTGCCGTGTATTTCTACAATTACTCAACTTGGTTGGCTAAACCAGGGTTATATTTAGAGGATTTATATGTCTCGCCAGAGTATAGAGGTCAAGGTGCAGGCATAGCTTTACTGAAGAAATTAGCAAATATAGCGCTAGAAAATAACTGTGGTCGGTTTGAATGGAGTTGTTTAGATTGGAACACACCGTCTAGAGAATTTTACGAAGCACTTGGCGCAGAGCCTCAAAGTGAGTGGATAGGTTATCGCATGTCGGGTGATACGCTGGTCAACTTTGCAAAAAGCTAAGGCAATAAATTAGGTGAAAAGAGCGCAAAGCTAGAAATTTGCGCTCAAGTTTAGCAGTGACTTTGAAAAGTTATAATTTATAACAAGTCACCTTGTTCATTGACTGCTTCTAACGCTTGGTCATCTGGAAAGTTAGCGATATCTTCTACACTAAGAAGCCAAGGCGACATGCACTCTTTGTTTTTCACGCAAGGATCGGTAAGGGCTCTTAAAAAGTCAGCTACTTGCACTATTTGCTCTTGTGATAGTCTAACTCTCGCACGAAAAGCTGCTCTTGTTTCAATATCATTTCTTCGACCTGCTTCGAGAAAATCAACAACTTCAAGGGAGTTTGCCAATGCATTAGGGAATAGTTGCTCGCAACTTGTTTGATGTTTCTGCGTTAATCGTGTTATTTGCGGTAGGCGACAATAAGGTGAGTCTTCAGCAATTTGCGGTTGTACGTCATTAGCACCAAACAATCTTAATACTGACTCTCGTGGATTAACATAATGAGCAACGACTTCTTCTAATGTTTGATAAGCACCCGTATGTCCATAAGGTGCCGACATTTCGATGTTAAGTAATCCAGGTGTTCTAAAGTGGTACTTGTCGGCGTCATTATTGGTGATATTTGCACGGCCAAAGTCTTGGTCGCTGCCATTTACACCTGTGTTTCCTTTACCAGTCCCAAACTGAGGGAACCCAACTAAATGATGGCGTTCATTGGAAAAGTTATCACCGTTATGGCAAGCAATACAGCCTGCACCACCTTGCTGAGTAGGCGTAAAAAACAAAGCCGCTCCAGCTTTTTGATTCACGGTTAATGCATCTTGCTCACCTTGCAAGTAGCGTTGCCATGGCGAGTTAACAAATACCAGTGAATTTTCGTAGGCTGCTATCGCATCAAAAACTTGATTTTGATCTATGGTACTTTGCTGATAAACGGAGCTGAATTCTGCTGGCCAACTAGAAGCAATTGATGCTATATCGTCATTAAGACGGGATACTAGTGCTTGACGCAATTCACTATTTTCAGAGTCCACCATGAAAGTACCGCGCATTTCTTCAACAGATGTTACGGGGAATCTTGCTTGAGCATCAACTAGGCTGGCATTTTGCGGGATGTTTTCATCTGGACGACGTCGATTGTTATCATCAATAATCGAGTCTGGAGTTGCAATTCTACCGTTACGTAATCGTTCGATACGACTATCCCAAAATAAACCACGATCGTACAAAGTGAGGTTGAAAATGCTTGGCGAGTTTCGAGGTACAACAGGAATATTGTTTAAGCCATTGAAGCGGCCTAAACCTAACAAGTTATGGGCGCTATTGTTGTTCATATCAACAGCTGCAACACCAACCGGTAAAGAAAGGTCATCTGCACCACCAAGCAACGGGTGGTGGCAGCTCACACAAGCCACACTTTGTTCGCCACCCAAATTTTTACTGAAAAACAGTTTTTTGCCTAGCTGAACTTTAGGATCGGTAACTGGCAGTACCGAAAGGCTTGAGGTGTCAATTGCTTGTAATCCTTGTTGCAATATTATTTCTGCAAGCTCTTGGTCAAGGTCTTCTTCTATAATTGGCGCAGGCGCTGGCGGCTGAGGTCTAGGTTGTGTTCTAGGTGGCGGGTTAGGTCGTGCTTCTTGCGCAAGTGCAGGCACTAATGTGCTGCTAAATGACAGTAATACTAAAACAAAGGTAACGAAAGTAGATACTGGCTTACTCATCTTGATACTCTTTTTGTTGATACGTCTTAGTTACACTTTAAAAGGCAAATGTGCAGCAAATGTGCAAACAATAGTCAAATTTTGACAATAGTGTTCGATTTGCTAGGGAAATTGGCGTCGACATAGTAAGGTTTAAATACAGCCAGCGTAGAGTAAATGGCTGCATTCAGGCACCTTAGCCTATTTGTTTTTCAGAGCGTTATTAACGCCATGACAGTTTTTTATTCACGATGAAAATACAGCAAAAACTTTTTAGCATTTTTACCTTTTTTACTGTTGGACTAGTGTTAGTGCTTGTGTTCGCTATGCAATGGTCTATCAATAGTGGCATGGTGGATTATGTTAATCAGAAAGAGGTTGAAGCGTTATCACCTGTGAAGGATTCTTTGCAAGAACACTTCACTCAAGTAGGCAGTTGGAAGGTGCTTGCTGATTATCCAAGGCGATTTGATCGAATAATTCGCCAGTCATTGCAAGGTAATGATGTTATTTCCCCACCGCCACCTAGGCCGCCTCATAAAGATAAAAGACGAAAGCCACCAAGGCCACATGAACGAGGACAATCTGTTGCGCCTAATAGGGTGGGGAGCAATTTACCGCCAAGAGAGCGCCCAAGTGAATTACCAAAGAAAAGACCCATGATTAGTTTTGCCCTTTTAGATGTAAACAAACAGCGTATAGCAGGGGACTATCCGGCGCATAAAAGATTTAATTTTGTTGAGCTAAATCATAACCAAGAATTGGTGGGCTACTTGGCAGTCTCCAAACGAAAGCATGTAATTGCAGGATATGAGTTGGATTTTATCGAGCAGCAACGCCAGCATTTATGGTGGTTTGCCATTGGCGTGTTAGTCGTGACGTTATCCATTACTTTGCCGTTAGCAACGCATTTTTTGAACCCTATTCGAGCGCTAGCTAATGGCATGTCAAAGCTGACTAAGGGAGACTTTCAGCAACGACTTAACTTTAAGCGTAAAGATGAATTCTCGCAGTTATCGCGTGATTTTAATCAACTGGCAACAACACTAGATTCAACTGAAGCTGCGCGGAAAAGGTGGCTTGCCAATATCTCTCACGAACTTAGAACCCCTGTCGCTATTATTAAAGGGGAGTTAGAAGCGATGATAGATGGCATTCGCCCTTTATCAAAGCAACAAGTAAGTTCTTGCCACCAAGAGGTAAGTCACTTACAGCGTTTGATAGAAGATTTACATACACTGACTAGTGCTGATATTGGTGGAATGAGTTTTCGCAAAGAATCAGGCGATCTGATCGAGTTTTTACATCATGAAAGCCAACGCATTCAATGCTATTTGGCTAATGAAGGGTGGGAATTAGAGTTAAAATTACCGAAAGAGCCGGTGGTGTTGAATTTTGATAGCACGCGAATTTGCCAGCTTTTAGAAAACCTTGTGAGCAACAGCGTTAAGTATGCTGAAGGCGGGAGTAAGTTAACTATTAGAGCGGACCTTGTGAAACATAACAATCAGCTTGAGCTAGTTGTTGAAGATGATGGCTGCGGTGTAGAAGAATCTCAGCTGCCCTTGTTATTTGAACACTTGTTTCGTGGTGATGGTGCCCGCCAAGGGCGGCTAGATGGTTCTGGGTTAGGTTTAGCTATTTGTTCCCATATTGTACAAGGTCACAATGGTAGTGTAGTGGCCAAGCAGAGCTTAGCAGGCGGCTTAGCTATTGTTATTACCCTACCGTGTTAGAGAGAAGTATATGTCTGAGAAAATATTAATTGTTGAAGATGAGCGAAAGATTGCCGATTTACTGGCTGACTATTTTCGAGCTGCACATTATCAAGCTGATTGCCTCTACGACGGTGGCAACGTCATCGACTGGGTAAAAAGTAAACCTGTGGACGCTATTATTCTAGATGTGATGTTGCCTATAAAAGATGGTTTACAACTCTGTCGAGAAATACGCTCTTTCAGCGAAGTACCTATTTTAATGGTGACGGCACGCGTGGAAGAGGTTGATAGATTACTCGGATTAGAATTAGGCGCAGATGATTATATTTGTAAGCCCTTTAGTCCAAGGGAGGTAGTTGCGAGAGTTAAAACTGTACTTAGAAGAGTGTCTTCGACACCGCAAGAGCTAGAAAGTACTGACGGTATAACAATTGATCGTGACAAAATGCAGGTGGCATACCAAGGAAGCGTATTACAACTGACAGCTGTGGAGTTTCATTTAATCGATGTATTGTCTAGGGAGCCAGGGCGTATTTTTTCTCGACAACAATTAATGGATAGCATGTACCAAGACAGTCGCATAGTTAGTGATCGCACGATAGATAGCCATGTGAAAAAGCTAAGAAAAAAACTGCAAACAATTGCTCCAGAGCATGAATGTATTCATTCAGTTTACGGTGCTGGTTATCGATTCGAGCAATAAACATAGCGCATGATTGTGTGCAAACCTCTATAACAGATAAATTTTATAATTGTTCTATACTTGTGGAAGTTGTTTCTATTTTTACTTTTAGGAAGGCGAACGTGAGTAAAGAAATTAACATTATTAGCCAGCAAGACCTTGATGAACTCTTGCGAATTAATGAATTTATTGGACAGGAAGACGAAAACTCTTTAGTACATGAATTAAAGCAAGCAATTTTAGACTCGGGTAAGCTTGAACTCCACCAATGGCAATCGTTACGTGACCATATTCGTGAGATAGAAGAGCTTATTCCTCATATCGATTTAATTATCAAATTAAAAAAAGAAAAAGCATAAACGCAAATTATTGGGTTTTCATACGATAAAACTGGCATCTGCTCAGATTTAATATAAAATTCTTCTCTAATTAACAGAAAGTTAAATTAATTTACAATAATACAATGATAGGGAAGCTCTCATGCGCTTAAAGTCTTTTGAAAAACTCGCGTTAGCATTAGTATCTTCGGTTGCGTTTGCAACGAGTGCTGTTGCAGATTCGCAAACGACTGGTGAGAAACAAGTTGGTAACGTTTATGTTGGTGGTCACGGGATTTTTATCAATATTGACGATGATCGTCGATTTAAGCCAGACCAGTATCAATCTACACTTGATTATGCCTCTGGTGCAGGTTTTGAATTAGGTTATCGTGCCACAGCTTGGTCGGAACTTCGTCTAAGTTTTTCACATTTAAATATAGATACCGAGAAAGAAGGCTATAACGTTCCTAGCGGCGACAATGCGGCTTTTGACCTATTGTATTTCCCGTATCAAGAGAGTTTTTATGTATTAGCTGGTTTGAATGTTCTTGATATCGAAGGCTCTCAGTATGCCTTGGGTTTAGGTGGAGGATACCGCTATCACCTAAGTGATCGTGCATCTGTTTATTTTGAAGCGCAAGCTGTATATGAGCTTGACCAAAGTTACGAACATGGTTTGGCGAAATTGGGGTTTGTTTATTATTTTGGTGACAACAATAAGCCTGTATCACGTAAGTCTGAAAAGCCTAAAGCGGTAGCGCCTGCTGCGGTTGCAGTAAAAACTGTTCAAGAAAAAGATAGCGATAACGACGGTGTGTTTGATAGCAAAGACCAATGTCCTAATACACCCGTGTCAGATCGCGTAGATAGCCAAGGATGTACTCAATTTGAGTCGGTTGAGTTAACTAAATCTCTTTCGATCAACTTCGACAACGACAAAGACATCATCAAGCCTAAGTATGAAAGTGAAGTTGCTGAACTTGCTGAGTTTATGAACAAGTATAGCCATGTAAACGTAACGATAAATGGTCATACATCATCTCGTGGTGATGCTACTTATAATCAGCAATTATCTGAAAAGAGAGCACAAGCGGTTGTTGATATGCTAACAAACAAATTTGGTATTTCTTCAAACCGTTTAAGTGCATACGGTCACGGTGAGAATCAATTACTAGAGTCAGGTAATTCTGAAGCAGCTCATGCAGCAAATAGAAGAATTGAAGCGAAAGTGTCGGTTAAAGTTAAACAAGCTGTTAAAAAGTAGTGCTATTTAATTGAGTTTAAAGAAATAGATAAAGCCGAGCATAAGCTCGGCTTTTTTATTACCTAAATGTTGTATAAATCCTTTATAATGACAAAAAAATTTTTAGAGATAGATAATGAAAGTTTGTGGTGTAGAGCTAAAGGGTAATGACGCAATTTTATGTGTAATGTCAAAGAGCATGGGGCTCATTGATATTAGTCATATTCGAGTGCCGAAAATTTCTATTAAAGATGCTGGCGACAGTGAGCAAATGCAGAAATTTCAATTTACTTTTAAAAAGCTACTAGAAGATTATCAAATAGATCGTGTCGCGATCAAAGGTCGTGCGTTAAAAGGTAAGTTTGCTGGTGGTCCTGTAGGCTTTAAGTTAGAAGCTGCTATTCAGCTTATCGATAATGTAAATTGCGAGATTTTGGGGTCAAGTCATATTAAATCAACATTAGCGAAAGCGCCTATGTCGATTGATTTTCGTGATACAGGTTTGAAAAAATTCCAAGAAGGCGCATTTCAGACTGCTTTCTCCGTATTAATTAATGACTAATTAGATCTTGGCTTTAGTCTATGAGTTAAGGGCGGATAAAGTTTAGGTTTAAATGCTTTTCTTTAATTTTTTCTAGCTCGCCCGTTTGTTGTAATTGGTTAAAAGCTCGGCGATACTTTGCTACAACGTCGGGCTTTGTTTTCTTGCTAAAAGCTATCCATAAGCCTTGTCCCCAATTTTCAATCGTAAACAGTCGAATCATTTCATCAGGTGATTTATTTGCTTGTCTGGCTAAGTTAGTGATCGCAATTTCACTACCAAAGAGTAAATCAACGCGTTTAGTAAACAGCATATTAACCATTTGATTTGGGCTAGATACTTTCATTAAATTGTTAAAGCCACGCTTTGTTAGCTGTTTGTCTTCGAATGCATTTTGCGTTACTGCGACAATACGCTTTCGCGCATCGGACAGAGAAGAAACATGATTGCTAGTAGATTCTCTCAGCGAGTAAAAATAGTGAATGTTTTCGTCAACCTTGCCCACCCAGTTAAATAAAGGCTCTCTCGCAGGGATTCGGTAAATAGAAAAAATCATCACGTTTTCATCGCTTAATGCTTTGCGGTAGGCTCTCTCCCATGGCAGTACTTCAATATCGATATTGTCGTTAACCGCTCTCCCTAACGCTTTAACAACTTCCACTGAAAAGCCGGATATTTTTCCTGTGTCGTCAATAGCTTGGTAAGGGGGCAAGTGTTCAGTAACCGCGGTTATTTCTGAAGCTGCTTTTAATTGAAAGGAGACAAGGAAAATACAAAGTAAAAAGAATTTCATATATAACAGCAGCCCATTGAGTTATTTCGCATTCCGATTAAAGGGGATAATCATTCATGTTTGTAATTATAGTTTAGGCGTAAAACGGCCTTGGTTGTCTGTTAACCATTGAGATAGCTCTAGGTATGACTTAGGTTTGCTAATAAAATACCCTTGAGCACAGTCACATTCTAACGTTTTTAATGTCGCTAAAATCTCTGCGTTTTCTACACCTTCTGCTAACGTTTTCATGTTCAACATTTTCCCAAGCATTATACATATTTTAACTATAGCCATAGCCTCCTGATCTTCTAGCATCTTGGATGTAAATGTTCGGTCAATTTTAAGTTCGTTAAATGGTGCCTGATAAAGTTGCCTTAACGAAGAGTAGCCAGTGCCAAAATCATCAATCGATAAATGAAAGCCTTTCATACGTAATCTATTTAGTACATCTAACGAAGAAGTTAAGTGTCCCATAACCGCACTTTCGGTGAGTTCAAGGGTAATGCTGTCAGGAAAAATGCTGTTTTTATCGGTAATGTTTTTTAATAACTCGGGAAAAACAAGGGATACAATATTATCTGCCGTGACGTTTATTGATAACAATAGTTGCGGGTGTATTTGTTTTAATTGTCGTAAGTCACTGCAGGCTAAGTTCAATACATTACTGGTGAGTTGATTAATTAACTCATACTCTTCAATTAAGTGTATGAACTTATCTGGGTAAACCAACCCAATATGTGGATGCTGCCATCTAACTAAGGCCTCTATTCCAAATACTTGGTTGTCAGTTAAACTGATCTGAGGTTGATAATGTAATATAAACTCTGACGATTCTAATCCTCGAATGAGTTCTTCTTTACTAAAATTAATATTGTATTGGTACTGAGAGGTTTCTCGATGCAAGTTTATTTGCATGTTTTCTAGAATAGAAACAAATAGCTTGATTTCAAACGGCTTAGTTAGCGTATCAATGACTGGCATTTTGTGTGCTTCGGCTAATTGCTGTGCTGAATGAAGCACTTTCTCATCGAAGCCACTGATCAGAATAAGAGGGCAGTATATTTCTCTCTCTGCTAAGGCTCGAATAACCTCAATACCATCAATATTAGGTAAGATAAGGTCTAATACTAAAATAGTGTTATCGGTAATTTCTTGTTCAAGAAACTCTAAAGGGTCAGTAGAGTAACTAACTTGCCAGCCTTGATCTTGTGCTATTTCAGCGAGTAATTCTGCATATTGTGGATCATCGTCCAAGATGAACAAACTAAAATTTTCAGGCATCTCTATCAGCTAACGTCATATTATCCTTTGGCATAAATATAGCTGAATTTATATTGAAAGCGATAAAATTATTTAAAAATAAGCATGTTACAAAGAATTTTTAATAAGAGGCAATTCATTTATTCCAAAGAATACTAATGAATTAAGTTGATAAAATTGAAAATACTAGCTACCTATTTTCTAAGGTAGCTAGTGTATTTCTGTCAATTTTTATCTAAAGAGTAGCTTGTTAGTTACAGCTAGCGACTTCTTCCCACGGATCGCCAGCAGTCGGCACGTTATTTTGTGACCACCATTTAGCACGGAAAGTTTTTGTCACGCCATTTGCGTCGGTATACGTGACTTTGTCATCGGCAACATAAACTTGCGCAGCATCCCAAGGAGCAGGGCAGCTAGTACCTTGTTCGAAAGCTACAACAATAGAGTGAGCACCACTTACATTAGCAAATGTGTAGCTAGAGGCAGTCGCAACCGCTTGACCATCAACTGTAATGGAAGCAACACGGTAACCTGAGTCGGGAACGAAAGTGACAGTATAATCAGCGCCACCTTTTGCAGATAATTGATTGTTAGCATTAGGCACTGGCGAAATACTGCCTCCTGTACCAGATACTGTCGCTGTAATGGTGTGAAATACAGGGTTGTCTATGGTCAAGTCTGAGAAGTTACCGTTAACAAACTCGAAGTTATCTGCTGTTAATGAGTTTGCTTGGGTGTTCTTCAGTGTCAGCTTTTTATTGTCGCCGCCTGATACACTATCTAGTAAGCTTAATACTGCGTCGTTGCCTTCTTGCGTTAACTCTAACACATTGTAGCTGTAGTTGAACGCGCCCATACTTATCACTGTTTTTTCAACAGAAAAACTGTTGATAGTGATCTCTTTATTCCACCCCCAGTTTTGATAACCAAGTAGCACTATGTAGCCTAGGCGATCAAATGTCCCGGTTACGTTAGTAAACATATCGGCGTGTAAATCATCGAGCCCTAAGCCTGTTAGCGTTATTGAACTGTAGATTCCACCGTCTGCGGCTTGAACGCCAATAACTACACCTGTGTCAGATTCATAAGCTTTTAAATGTTTAAAGCCAATACCAGCAGTGCCGCGAATTTGATCGATAGCGGGATCAAATCCACTGACAGTTTGCGTACCCTGCCATGCAATCGAATATACTTTTGAGTTGGCGATGACCGCATTGGTATCAGCCAACACTTGGGTTGCCGTTACGTTTTGAAGCGTAACAGTTTGACCTGCAAAAGATAAAACGGCACCACTAGGGCTATCGGTTACACTTAAACCGGATAACGGAGCAGAATTAGTCCAATCACGTAAGATAATTCTATCGTCGCCAGCCGTGAAGTCAGTGACCAAGGTTTGACTGCCACTCGATTCGTTTAGCTCAATTGAATCTGAACCACCACCTGTGATTACTGTATCGTTACCCCAGCCAGCAGAAATCGTTTCATTGTAACTTGAACCTTCTATGGTATCGTTGGCTGGTGTATCGAATATTGTATTGTAACCACCAAATTTATATACGTACTTTGTGATACAAGTGCCAAGTTCGTCACAAGTAATTTGATCTTTTGTTAACAGGTCGCCTACACCCCAAGCGCCGCGCAAATGAGCTGCGGCAAGAATTCCAGACATAGTGGCTTGTACAGTAACAGGGTTACCGTTGTCATCAGTATCAGGCCAAGATTTAGCAAGGGCTTGTGCCCATGTCATATTGGCGTTATCTAATAAGCCAGATATGACATTGTAGTTAAAGCGCATTGCATCGCGCATTACCAATTCTTGCTTGTCAGGGTTTAATAAATCGTTAAATGTGTTAACACCATTTCTACCTGTAAAATTACCTTCCCACTTGTTTACATCGGTAACGTAAACCTGATTACCACCTGATCCTGGAATTTCCGCTAACGCTTCTGTTTTACAACCGATCCACGTGCTGTCGTCAACAAACATATAGAAACTGTCATAGTCTGTGCCGTTAACATTAACCACTGTAGGGCTATAGTAGCCAGCGTCGATAAGTACTGCTTCACCCAATTGGTAGCCGACAAATCCCCATGCATTCATGGAGTTATACTGCATTTGCTTAAACATTGCTGCATCGTTTGGTGTGGCTGGGTTATAAATATTGCCAAGTCCCAATTTATTAAAAAACTCACGCACTGTTGTCGGTTCAGACACCATAGAGCCGGTATTGCAGTCTCTCACTAGTCGCCCCGGCTGAGTAACTTTAGCGTAGGTTAACACCGGAGTGTCTAAGTTTTGTGAGTAGTAGTCAGCTAGTGCTGGGTTGATACCTGATTCAAAGTTGCGAACAGCGTCTAAAAAGTCTTGAATGCTACCGTTGGCTGAGGCTGATTGTTGGCATAATGTTGCTGTTAACACGGCCAAGAGGGAGAGCTTTTTCATGTTTATTCCTTGTATCTAAAAGTTTAAATAGGTGTCAAACTTCTTAATTGACAAGAGTTACGCTTGAAAACTACAAATCATTCCCCTATGAAATGGTTTTAACGAGCAATTAGGTTTAAAAAAGGCCAGGCTGGGAAACAACCTGGCGCAATGAAAGGTGAGATTCCTTTCTTCATCGCTACCGGGTGCAACATTAGCAGCGATGCTTATGTGGAGGGTGTACGTGTAAACCTCCACGATAAGTCGTCTAGAACTTAACACTCGCACTAACGTAATAACGAGCGCCAAACTCATCTACACTGTGAATAACATCCCATTGCGGCAGTGTTGAAACGATGGCTTCGTTAAATAAATTTACGCCTTCAAGTGAAAAATCGATGTTTTCTGAGAAGTGCCACACAATAGAGGCATCAACTTGATCGTAGGGCTCATTTACTACCGTGGTATTACTGCCGACACTTGTCCACTCGTCGCGGCCGTTATAGGCAATTCGTGCACTGATGGTTTCATTTTCATAATATGCTGCAAGGTTGTATGAATTGTCTGATACCCCTTGGACACTCACTTCATTACCTGTTGAGTCTGTGACGGATGAGTCGGTATAGGTATAGTTAAGTTGTAAACCAAAGCCGTTACCGAAATCTTGCTGATACTGAAGTTCAAGCCCTGTTACATCAGCAGTACCAACATTGCGTGAACGAGTAACAAAACAAGTTTCAGAACAGCCTGCTAATGATTCAACGGCCGTTGTCGTTTCAATGTAGTCACTGATATTTTTCTGGAAAAAAGTAGCACTCATCAAAGACGAAGGATCGAAATACCATTCAATGCCGATATCGTATTGATCCGCTTTATAAGGGTCTATGTCTGGACTACCAATGGTGGCTGCGCCTAATTGTTGTTGAATTGACACGGCCATTTTCATTTGGTCATAGTCAGGGCGAGCAATAGTAGATCCGGCGGCAAAACGCATGAGTAAATCAGGCGCTAAGTCGGCAACGATATTAATGCTTGGAAGGAACTTGGTGTATTCTTTTGTATCTTGAGCTGGGCTGCCGTCTACTGTTCCTTTTGAAAGTACTTCAGTATCAACTAAACGAATACCGAAGTTACCGCGAAAACCGTCGCCAGAGAAGTTTGCTTTTGCATAAGCAGACGTAATTTCTTCTTCAATAGAGAAGGCACCTGTTACTGTTAGTGGCCCTTGATGGTTTCGGCCATATTCCCAGATGTCTTCGTTGATGATGGCAAATCTTCTTAGCGTACCCGCTCGGCCTTCAGCATCGTGTAAGCCTTCTGCGAATCCACCATTGTAATCGGCTAACGTTAGGCCATCAGCCATTGCGGCATTAATATCTAAGCTGGTATCGTCAACAGACGCAGAGAAGTTTTGATCTTGGTATTTGACGCCAAACTCTACGGAATTAACTACACCGTAATCTAGGTCGACAGAAAAATCGGCTTGGTAATAATCTATTTCGTGGTCACGTTTGTTGTTTACATAAGTAAACTCGCGATATAACTGCATTTGTGAATGATCTAACACGTAATCCGGGTGAGTCATGATCATTTCGTGTGGACCTGTTAAATCAAAGGTAAACCCTGTTTTGCTTTTGTCGTCTAAATTGCCCCACCAGGTACTTGTTTGCAGAGCTCTTGACTTGGCGTCCGATTTACCGACAACGAAATGACCTGTCCAATTATCTCCTTGATAATCTAAGGTTAAATTAAGCACATCTGTTTCCATTTTCGGCGTTCTAAGAACAGAGTTGTTAAATACAGGGACCACGTCACTGTCCTGGCTAACCGGTACCACGGTACCGTATGTGACAGCACCTTTGCTGTTAACTTTTACGGTTTGAGAGTCCAATACGCCATTCATTGAAGGTACTGAAAATAGCGCAGAATTGGTGTGCTTATTGTCTAAGCTAAACTTGTTGTAATCTAAAGCCACCACTAAGTTGTCATTTGGCGAGTATTCAAGAGTAATTTGCGTGGAGTCACGTTCACGTTCTTCATCAAACAAAATTGAGCTTAGGCCCCATGCTAGGTTGTAATCATTACCTAGCTCATCTTTCATGTTTACTGCACCTGGCTCGGCAAATGAGCGCAAAGTTTCACGATTGATATTTTGCTCTTCGTATGAGTACGCAACCAAAATACCAAAGTTTTCTTCTTGGTTTTTCCAGCTGTATAGGCCTGAATAAGCCGGTGCCCACTCTTCATCTGCGTCACTATATCCGCCTTCAACTGAGCCAAAAATAGTGTTTGCTTCCAAATCTAAAGGGCGTCGGGTTTTTAAATTAACGGTACCGCCAATCGCACCTTCGTTTATGTTTGATTCCACCGATTTGTAAACATCTAAACCAGCAATCTGTTCTGAAGACAGTAACTCAAAGTTAAAGCTTCGGTTAATTCCACCTAAATCAAACCAACCCACGCTGGCAACGTTTTGATCATTTAATAACACCATCGAATGTTGTGGTGCAGTACCGCGAATAGTCACGCCACTTACCTCACCAAAACCTCGAACTACCATGACACCCGGCACGCGTTGCAGCGCGTCACCAATGTTTTTATCTGGAAAGTTACCTATATCTTCGGCGGAAATAGAGTCTAAAACGGTGTCAGAAAAACGTTTGTTGTTAAGGCTAGCTTTTAAGCTACCTCGAATCCCCTTAACTTCAATAATTTCAACTTTTTCGTCTTTAGCGCTTGGCTCAGGTGTTGTCGCTAAAGCTTGGCCACTCATGCCAAGCATAGCCGCTAAAGAGCAGCAAGTTAGCATGTTTGGCTTGCTAAAAACTGGTTTAGCTAACGACTGTTGATGTGTTCGTTTTAGACTGTGAATTAACATAACTTTTCCTTTCCTCTAGATTTGGCTTTCGCTTTACAAACTGTCCCTTGTTTTTCAAACCAGCGACAAAGTGAAGCCTTATGTTTTTTATAATTAATTTGTATTTCTATAAATATGTAAAATGTTTTTACTAACTATTAATCAATCAAATTGACTAAATGTCAACCGTTTTTTATTAAAAAAATATTAACGTTGCTTTATCAGTTGTTTAGCAATTGATATAGCGCTGTCTTTTCGACTTGAATAACTACAAATGTAAGTCTCCAATTTGGAGTAATGTCTAAGTTCTTCATCTCCTCTAAGGGCAACGACGACAAGCTTTTCATGGCCAAGTTCTATGACCTTTTTGACTAACGAAATTTGAATGTCGGTATCAATGTCCTCTCCCGGTAACGGGTAATCTTCCGTGACTATGACCAGAGGGATTCGTTGGTTTAAATCAATCGAATTTGACAATATATTAGTTAACGTATCGTGTTCGATAACGGTAAAGCTCGCACCTAAAGCAGACAGCGTATTTCGAAAATATTCGCCTGCGCTGATTGCGTCGTTCGGGCCAATTCCTCGGCTATTCACAAGCTTGTTGTAGTTGCTTGGGGGGCAAGCGAATGCAAGTTGGAATGGCTCGTGGGCAAGCGGTAACAAGGCTTGCTGATTTCGAAGGATTTTTACCGCTTTATTAGCAACTTGTGCAGAGTGTGATTGGCAAAACTCCCTAGTTAAAGGCGTGTTTAGTGAGTAGGGCTTAATATGCCGATAACGATAGCTTAAAACTGTGTGTAATCGCTCATCGAGCAAGGTTTCGCTAAGCTGTCCCTCTTTTACCGCTTTAATAACGCCGGCAATAGTGTCTTGCTGAACTTGCTTATAGTCGGTTGCTTCATTTTCATAGTGTTCTTCACTTAACATGATCAAGTGTGCACCGGCTTTTAATGAACGGATCGCAGCATCAACTGGGTCATAGTGACGTCGCATAGCCCACATATTCATGCTGTCGGTAATGATTAACCCTCTAAAGCCAAGTTGCTCTTTTAAAAGTTCTGTCAATATTGCGTAAGAAAGGGTCGCTGGCGCGTTTGCATCAATATGCGGGTAATTAATATGCGCCGTCATTATTAAACTAACGCCTTGTTCAATGGCTGCCTTGAAGGGAAGTAGGTCATTTTCCATCAATTCATTTAACGGTTTATCGACGGTTGGTAGCGTGCGATGACTGTCCTGTGCAGTATCGCCATGACCTGGGAAGTGTTTAGCACAGGAAAGGTTACCTGTTGACTTTATACCATTAACAGCGGCGGATACATGGTGTGCAACGTGCTGAGCCTTAACGCCAAAAGAACGCTGTCCGATAATTGGGTTGTCAGGGTTGCTGTTTACGTCCGCACAAGGAGATAACAAGGTGTTGTAGCCAACTTCTTGCATCTGTTGGGCGAAAATTCGATACATGGTTTGTGTGTCATCGAGATTGTCTGCTTTACCCAAACCCAGATTACCTGGGCCTAAGTCAGTCTCTTGGGTTAAAATTCCCCACGCGCCTTCTTGGTCAACTGCTAAGAGTAGGGGCGCATCACATGCCCTTAGCGCTGCTGCTTTTTGCAATGATGTTGCTAACTGGCGGGCATTGTCACAGGAGTGAGCGTTGTCATCTGTGATATAAAAACCACCTATGTGAAACTGTTTTACCAAATGATGTGCATAGTCACTATCTTCACCGGCGTAGGCGAGAACAAATAATTGTCCTACCTTTTGTTCTATGCTCAATGTGTCGATCAACTGAGCTATCTTTTTTGCATCACTCATTACATATCCTTGCTAAATTTAGGCAATAGAAAGCCTCTTCAGTAAGAGGTACTTACTGACTATCTTCGTCTGTATTTAATTTTTGGAGTTAAATGTGTTTTTAGCGTTGTCGGCTTGCTTGATTAAGCCGCAACACTTTTAGCACCTGTAATTAGTCCAACTAAGTCTTCCTTGGTAACATCTGGTACAGCTACGTCTGCGACAGAGCGCCCCTGATAAAGGACAACAGCACGGTCGCACGTTTCTACAACATGCTGCATGTTATGACTAATTAATAGAACCGCGACGCCTTGCGAGCTGATAACTTTAATAAGCTCATTAACCTGGGCACTTTGCTCAACACCAAGTGCGGCAGTGGGTTCATCCATAATAACGATATCGGCGCCCCAGTTAACTGCTCTAGCTATAGCAACGGCTTGCCGCTGACCACCCGACAAATTAATAATTTTTTCATCTAAGGATGGAATACGCGTATTGAGCCTGTTTAAGGATTTTCGCGCTTTTCGATTCATAGCTTTTGTGTCTAGCCAGCCGAGTGCTCTCAGTAGCGGGTTTTTGTGTTTTATTTCTCTATTGAGAAAAAGGTTTTGTACAATGTCAAACTCAGGAATAATGGCTAAATCTTGAAAAACGGTTTCAATTCCAGCCATACGTGCATCTTCTGGTGAGCTAATAGAAACTGATTCACCGTTAACTTCAATGTTACCCGCGTCAGGTTTATGTATACCGGCGATACACTTAACTAAGGTAGATTTACCAGCGCCGTTGTCACCTAAAAGGCCAACAACTTCGCCTTTGTTAATTGTGAAACTAACATCTGATAACGCCTTGACGCCGCCAAAGCTTTTCGCGATATTGCTAAGCTCTAACGCTTTTTGATCTAGTGCGGTTCTAACCATTTTTATACTCCTTTACACCTATGGCAACGGCAACAATGAGAATTAAGCCGCGAGCTATCATTTGTTCGTTAGTAGAAAAGCCTGAAAGAATAAGGCCGTTATTTATCATGCCCATTAACCAAGAACCCAATATAGCTCCAACAATACAAGCTCTACCGCCAAACAAGCTGGTTCCGCCAATGGCAACGGCAGCAATAACCGTGAGTAAATCAGCTTCACCTAGTGTATAGCGAGCGCCATGCAACCTACCCGCATATAAAAGACCAGCAAGCGCTGCGGCGCACGAGGAGGCGAGAAGGGCGTAGACACGAATTCGAGTTACCTTTATCCCCATTGCCCTTGCAGCGACTGGGTTGCCGCCAACGGCTAGTAAGTGTTTACCTGCAGACAGTTTATTTAGTACTACATAACCAATAAGGGTGATGACCACTGTCCAAATAAGTAAAACGGGAATACCAAAGATAGAGCCAGCGCCAAATACAAAAGTAAAGGTTTGGTCGATAATAGGCACAGACTCAAGGTTCGTTAGTTGTCTTGCAACGCCAGTAACGACACCCATGGTGCCTAACGTGATAAGTAATGAGGAGACCTGAAGGCGCTCTACCAATAAGCCATTTATTAAACCAACAATAATGCCGACACTCATTGCGCCTAAAACCGCTAATGGAATACCTACATGCTGCAGCAATAGAGCGCCTACTAAAGCACTTAAAGCAACGACAGAGCCTATAGATAAATCGATATGGCCAACTGCTAAAGCAAAGGTTAATCCTACTGCCATAATTGTAATAGGTGTGGTTTGCTTAATAATATTCATGAAATTGGCGACACTTAAAAATGCGGTGTCGTGCAATGCGATGGCGAAAAAAGCTAACACAAACAAAAATATATAATAAATGAACGCATCGCGTTTAAACGCTCGCTGTTTAATATCTTGAAGTGACATACTAAGAACCGTCATGAGATTTCCTTATTGCGCTAATGCTTGGTTAAGTAATTTTGGCAATGGTGACTTATAAGCTTGTTGCCAAATCTGCGCGATATTGGTTTTTGTTACCGTATCAAATGGCACCAAAGTTACCTGCGGATAACGTTCACCTAAAGTAGCGCCTGCCGCCATCAACGCCATTGTTTTTCCTATATCATATGGTCGGTCTGAAATAGTTGTGTGCAAACTACCATTAGTGGCCATATCGAGTAGATTATTGACGCCTAAATCATGGGTAAAGACTTTAATATCGCGACGATCTAAAGCGCGTAAAGCTTCGATGACGCCCTCGGCAGCAGCATCCCATGATACATATATCGCTTGGATGTCGGGATGTTGTAGCACCATGGCTGCGGCAATAGCGTTGGTATCACTTTCACGAATAAAACCCTTTTCGGAAACAACGCTTAACGAGGTGTTTGTTGATAAAGATTCTCTGAAAGCTTTGTCTCTGGTATTGGTAATAAAGTAATCAGCATCGTGATAAATAACGCCTATACTCGCCTTGCTTGGTGTCGCCTCTACTAACGCAGCACCCGCCGCTTTACCCATGCCTATCATGTCGTCGGTTACTATGCCCACGTAATCTTTTTGGTGGACAAATCCTTGAATTGGGTTACTCAACAAGACGAGTTTTGTTCCTTGCTTAACGACTTGAGCATAGGTGTGTTTGGTGCTTACACTATCTACAGTAAGGGAAAGCAGTAAATCAGGGGTTAACGCGGAAATATTCTCTAAGTCGGCTACTTGTTTTGCTGGATCGAACTGCGCATCTGTTACTGCTATTACTTTGATGCCCAACTGTTCAAAAGTTTCTTGAGCACCTTTTGTCACTGCACTGACCCATGGGCTCGCACCGTGCCAAGCTAATGCGGCAGTAAGTTGTTTGTCCTTTATCGTTGCGATTTGTTGAGGATTTAGTGAAACAGTTTCGGCAGCCACAGCTTTGCTTAAATCATAGCCTTTGTTTGCCAGAGAAAATGTAGACCAAACGAATAAACTAAGGCACATAGATAATTGAATAATTGCCTTGTTTGTTCTTTTAGCTTGCATGAGAAAACTTCCTGTATATTTTTTGTATGTTTTCTATCTTAGTGAGTAAAAATATTATGTCAAACATTTTGACTTAATATTTTTTCTTCCGTTTTTGATTGGTTTTATGTCATAAATAGATCATAAAAAGTGCTTTGTTATCCCAGACTAAGTACAATGAACTATTGAGATAATAATAAAAAGGTTGATAACAGTTGAAAGGCTCTAACTCCAAACAAAATAAGGCCTTGAATATTCGACTCGTTCTTTCAGAAATCGTGCGTAAAGCGCCAATATCACGAGTTGAAATTTCACGCACAACGCATTTAACAAAACAAACCATTACCAATATGGTGGAAGAATTGTTAGCGTGCGAACTTGTTATTGAAACCGGTGTAAAAAAAGAAGGCGCGGTCGGCAAACCTTCTAAAATGTTGTCGATAAACCCTGAAAAGATATTTAGTTTAGCGATTCGTGTGCTACCTACCCAAATTCATCTCGGCATCTTTTCTTTACTAGGTGAGCAAATAAGTGAAGTGCAAGTAGGGTATCAGCAAGAAAATTCGCAAGCTGATGAATTAGTTGCGCAAATTAAATCCCATTATCATCAAATGTTAGAAAGCTCGAATATTCCTGAACAAGCTATATTGGGGGCAGGGGTCTCTTTTGCTGTAGCAAAAGATTACAGCTTACAGAGTTATCAAGCATCGAGCCAGATAAGGCAGCAATTAGCTGAGTCTCTGTCGCTACCAGTTGCTGGTGAGACCACCGCTTCGGCATGTTCAGCCTATCAAATGCTTTACGGTGAAGCTAAGCAATTACACAGTTTTATCTACATACATTTATCGGAAGTCGTAGAATCTGCTGTGGTTTATGACCGACAAATCTTAATGGGACAAAATGGTTTGATGGGCGCGATTGGGGAAACCTTTGTTACCCCGGAAACCGATGAAAAAACGGCTGAGCTTGGTCGATTAAATGACTTTGCTTCTTTATCTTCATTACAGGAATTTGTCGGTGAGCCATTGTCTTCACATGCCAGTTTTACTGAGTTTTGTCAGCAGCATCAAGACAAGGTGATGGCATGGATAGAAAATGCTGCGGAGCCGATGCGTATCGCTATTCACACCTTAGAAAGTATCTTAAACTGCCAAGCAATTATACTTGCTGGCGATGTTGATTCGTGGTTTTTAGATAGATTTATCACGCAATTAAGACCTTATATTCCTTCTATCGCACAACATGGTGAAAGAGAAGTCGTTCGTTTGATTAAGACGCCTAATGTTGAAGGTGTGGGCATTAAAGGGGCGGCAACATTACCTCTGCATGCAGCATTGTCGTTTGAAAATATGACAAATTTATCCTTGCCTGAAAATGGTCAGTTGACTCAAACTCAAGCGTTAGTGTTTGGCGTAGAAGCTTAAAGTCGATGATTTCAGCGATTGCTTCACCTAAAAAAGTTCACCCCTAGGTATTAGCACTTTGGGGTGAACATTAAACTTTTACAGCGTTAAAGCTTATTATTTTGTCGCTGATTGTAGCTGGGTTAATCCTTTAATTAGCACTTCAATAAACTTGTCTGCATCAGATTTATCAAAAGCTAGCGGCGGTTTGATTTTTAAAATGTTGTAAAACGGACCTTCTGTACTCAGAAGAATATGGTGTTGTTTGAAAAACTCTACCAGCCAACTTGTTTTATCTGTCGCAGGCTTTTTAGTCTCTCTATTTTCTACTAATTCAACACCTAGAAATAAACCTAACCCTCTCACTTCACCTATCAGAGAAAATTCGTCTGCTAATGCTGCTAATTTCCCTTTAAAATAGTTGCCGGTCTCTAGGGCATGTTGGCGAAGCTGTTCTTTTTCAATTACGTCAAGCACTGCAGAACCAATGGCACAAGAAACAGGGTTTCCACCAAAGGTATTGAAATATTCCATTCCAGTAACAAACGCATCAGCAATTTCTTGGGTGGTTATAACCGCTGCCATAGGGTGACCGTTGCCTATTGGCTTACCTAAAGTAACGATATCAGGTACCACGCCTTGTGTTTCAAAAGCCCACATGTGTGTGCCGACGCGACCAAAGCCAACCTGAACTTCATCAGCGATACATACACCACCAGCTGCTCTAACGTGTTCATAAGTGGCTTGTAAGTACCCTTCAGGCATAATGATTTGACCAGCAACGCCTTGTAGCGATTCACAAATAAAAGCGCCTGGTTTTTTGCCTTGCGCAGCTAGCGAGTCGATAACATCTTTTACGTCACTAGCATAGGCTTTACCTGCTGATAAATCGCTTCCTTGATATTTTCCGCGATACGGATCAGGTAAGGTCACTTTGTGAACATGTGCTGGCGCACCTTCGCCGCCTGGACCATCAAATTTATACGGGCTTGCTTCTATACAAGCATTGGTATTGCCATGATAAGCGCCGTCTACTACTAACAACTCTTTTGAATTGCTGTAATTGCGAGCTAAACGAAAGGCTAACTCATTTGCTTCACTACCTGAGTTAACCAACATACACACCGACAGTTTTTCTGGCATGGTCGCTAAAAGCTTTTCCGCGTAATTGACAATGTTATTGTGTAGATAACGCGTATTGGTATTCAGTTTAGCCATTTGCGCTTGACCTGCTGCAACCACATCTGGGTGACAGTGACCAACATGACAGACATTATTCACCATATCTAGGTAAGGTGTGCCTGTTTCATCAAACAGATAAGCACCTTGGCCTTGTACAATTTTAAGTGGTTGTTGGTAGCTTAAACTTAACGTTTTGCCCAAATGTTTCTTACGAAAAGCAATAATGTCTTCTTTGTCGTTTAAGTCGTTATCATTACAGGCTGCAGTTAACGCGCTAATAACTGCAGTAGGATTTAGTTTCTTTAATACCTTCAACAATGTCCATGCAGGTGCTACCGACACGAGTAAATAGTCATTATCTGGATTTTCTTTGATCGCTTTGGCTGCATTACAAACCGTGGTGCATAATCGCAAGGCAACTAATGAATACAAAGAAGCGATTTCTTCAGCTACTAGCGGGCGAATTTCATTGAACCCTTTTACTAGGTGCGATAAGCGTGATAGCACTGCTTGAGGTTGCTGAGGACCGTGCATTAAAGCATAAGCGGCGGTAATAGCTAATTCATTAATTAGCTGCGAATGCACCATGTCGCCGAAGTCGATCAAACCTGTCATTCTATCGGCAGCAACCGTGGTATTTACTAATAAATTATAGTCATTAGCGTCATTGTGAATAACACCGACAGGGAGCTGATGTAGCGTTGGTAATGTGTGAGTTTGATAATGAGTAAGGAAGTGATTAACAAGCGCTAATTCCTTTCCTTCAAGTAGGTGCTTTTTGGCTTGGCAAATTCTTAAACCATTGGCCAGGTCCCATTCTAAATAGCGAAAGGCGCCAACATGCTCGAAGTTACTCAGACGTTGTTGAATTGAGCCCATAAATGTCCCGATAGAGTGCCAGAGTTTGTCGGGTGTTTCATTGTGATTAGCATCTGCTAAAAATACGCCAGGCAAATAACTCAATACACGGAGAAAATAAGTTACTCCGTGTTGTTCAACATCTGTAATACCTGCTCGATTGGTATTTGTTAAAACATTTGGAACACTGCAGCCATAATCGGTTAGATGCGCCATTGCCGCATTTTGCATGTCAAGTTCAGTCTTAGATTCGCCATTGCCGGCAATTTTAACGATAAATTTGTCGCCATTGTCAGCGGTAAATTGAAAGTTTTGATCGCAATATCCCGGTAACTCGGTCAGTTGACCTTTTAATTGGTAGTGGGTAGCCAACAAATCGTGAATTTGTTCGACGGAAAACTTCGACACTGTCTGGTTGGTCATATTCGCCTCATTAAAAGCCACAGCACTCATCTGCTGTGGCTAAATTGATGTTTTACTTCACCGTTGTTGCCAATTGTGCTTCTTTTTCAGAAGTGGCGTCAAACGGTATTAAGGTAAACTGATAGTTGATATTTTTCGCTGGGATACGGTAAGGCTTATGGACCGGGCGACCCCATGAAGTATCACCACCAACACCCATTTGCTTAGCGTCTATGTTAAAGGTAACTAAGTTGCGAATAGGCACTTCAGCACCTTTTTTCGAGGTAAGGGGTACTAAGCCTGACGCTGATGCGCTGCCATCTTTCCCTGCGATATAGTCGATATCTTGCTGTAAATAAGGCCATGCACTGACACTTAGTGGTTTATCACCAACAGCAAGTAAGCCAACAGAGTTATGATCTTTTAGGGCAACCCAACGAGTATCGGTTTTATTCGCATTTTCTTGCGGGCGAGGGTAGTGCTGAATTTGTTCTAACACTGGCGCGCGGAATAAACCAATTGCTGCTGAGGTTTTTCTATCAGCATAGCTTTCGTGAGGACCGCGGCCAAACCAAGATAAGTTCTTATAGTCGCCGTTTAGCACAGTCTGCATACCAAAACGTGGTAAGTCTGGTAACTTTTGACCTTTAGCAAAGTTAATAGCGGCGTTTACTTGAACGCGACCATTGTGTGCGATGCTGTAATCAACTTGGTAAGTGCCATCGAATACACTTGAAATGTATTTAGCGGTTAGTTGATAGCCTTGAGAATTCTTTTTATAGGTGAGATCTTTTAGCGACAAACTATCGGCAGCCGTTTGCCAGATGCTCGCCCAGCTGTGCATGTTGTTACCTAAATCATTATCCGTTGGCGCGCGCCAGAAGTTAGCTTTTAATGGCGCTTTTAATAATGACTTATCTTTGTGAACATACTGCGTTAACCAACCGGTTTTTTGATCAAACTCGAGACGGGTTTCACCATTATTGAAAATGATGCTACCAGCAGATTCTTTTACGTTAGCAAGCTGTAACCCTTTATCTTTTATTGGCGCAGCAACGCGCTTAACCAATAGTGGAAATTGTTCAAATGCTACCTCATGACCTATGTCTAGCAAAGGTTGTGGCGTATCGATAACAGCTGAAAGCGTGATGAAGTACTCACGAGAATCTTGTGTTGGTAGCGTTGGTAGCTTAATCGACAGCGGTTTTGACTGCTGTGGCTCAACCTTTGGAAACGCTTGCTGACCTTTGGCAACTAATTCACCATTTGCTTCAATCTTCCAATGAAGCTGGTAGTCGTCTAAGCCGATAAAAAAGTGCTTATTCTCAATAGTAAATTGGCCTGCTTGAGCGTTTGCAGCTGTAAAACGAATAGGTTGATATACTTTTTTCACTTCATAAGCGTGTGGGTTAGGTACGCGATGAGGGTTTACTAAGCCATTGTTTAAAAAGTTACCGTCGGTTGGTAAATCAGGATGGAAGTCTTTACCGTAAGCCCAGTATTTAACCCCATTTTCGTTTACGTATTCTAAAGATTGGTCGACCCAGTCCCAAATAAACCCACCTTGCAGGGCAGGGTACTGTTCAATTGCTTGCCAGTAATCTTTTAAGTTACCTACTGAGTTACCCATAGCATGGGCATATTCGATCATTATTGCTGGGCGCTCAGGATTTTTCTTTGCATATTTAACTAAGCGCTCAATAGATGGGTACATAGGTGCGAAAATATCAGTGTAATGCTCTTCACCCGCAGGCTCATATTGCACAGGACGAGAACTATCTTGTTCTTTTAACCATTTATAAGTGGTTTCAAAAACAACACCTTCACCTGCTTCGTTACCCAAAGACCAAATAATAATAGATGGGTGGTTTTTGTCTCGCTCATACATACGCTTGGTGCGATCTAAGTGGGCAGGAATCCAGCTTTTTTCATTACCAATTTGTGTTTTCTTATCAATAGCAAGCGGATGAGATTCAATGTTGGCTTCATCGACAACGTATAAGCCATATTTATCTGTTAAATCATACCAGTAAGGGTTGTTAGGGTAATGAGCCGAACGTACAGCGTTAATATTAAATTGTTTCATCAATTTAATATCTCTTTCCATAGAGGCTTTATCTACAACGTGCCCTTTGTGAGGATCTGTTTCATGACGATCTACCCCGCGAATATAAATGGCTTTGCCGTTAACCAGTAGTTGACCATTTTTAATCTCTATACGGCGAAAGCCAATGTCATCGCTAATGGATTCGATAACCTTGCCACTGCTATCTTTAAGATTGATCACTAAGGTATAAAGAGACGGGCTTTCTGCAGACCAAAGTGCAGGTGATTTAACCGGCGCTGTAAAAGATACGTTTTTAGAACTGTTGCTTGCTAAGTTAATGGTTTGGCTTTTGGTAACAATCGCCTTCATACCTTGTCTAGGGTCAAACAGTTGGCTTTCCACGATGACTTTCTTGTCACGAGACTCATAGTTTTTAAGATCAATATCTAAGGTAAATTTACCTTGCTTGAAGTCATCAGACAGAGTTGGTTTAGCGTGAAAGTCAAACACGTGCTGTTTAGGTGTTGCGTAGAGGTAGACGTCGCGCTCGATACCTGAAATACGCAGCATATCTTGGCTTTCCAGATAACTTGCATCTGTCCAGCGTCTTAATTGAAAAGCAAGTAAGTTATCGCCTTTTGCTAAATATTGCGTGATATCGAACTCTGCTGGTGTTTTTGAGCCTTGACTAAAACCTACTTTTTCTCCGTTTAGCCAAACGTCTAAAGAAGACTTTGCTGCGCCAACATGCAAGAAAACTTGCTTGTTCTTCCATGAATCTGGCAAAGAAAAAGACTTACGATACGAGCCAATTGGGTTGTATTCTTTTGGGGCATCAGGCCATTTTGTTGTAAATGGAAAGCGTTCATCTAAATATATAGGACGACCAAAGCCATTGGTTTCCCAGTTGCCAGGAACTGGGATCACTGACCAATCGCTGTCATCATAGCTTGGTGCTTCAAATCCATTAGGTTTGTCAGCCGGATTTTTTCGCCAGTGAAACTTCCACAGGCCATTAAGGCCCATATAGTTGATACTGGCTTCTTTATCGATAGTTAAAGCGGCCTGTTGGTTTTCAAAAGGAAATAGGGTAGCGTGAGGCGCTTCTTTGTTAATTGAAAATACTTGATGATTTTCCCAAGGCTGACGCTCATTTGCGAAAACTGAAGCGGATAAAACTGCGCTACAGGCAAGTAAATTTGTAAGTACTGACTTCATTGTGATAGAACTTATTAGTATACAGTAATATTTATACTACAAATTATTTTGCGACTTGCCTAGTGGATATTGTCAATCACAACCGTTTTTTTGAATTTTGCTTTAAATTGGTTAGACACGGCGTTGCTTAAATTAAGGCAAAAATTCAGTCGAAAAATATCGCTAGTTAAATTGTAATTGCTCATTTATCATATAAATATTAAAAACACGCAGTAGGTCTATATGGATTCAATACATCGCAACCTAACTCAACAGATGGTGCATGAGTTAGGCAAGCAAATAATGCAGGGTAAATATCAGGTTGCTGACAAGCTTCCCTCAGAAGCTGAGCTTTCTGCTCAGTTTGCCATTAGCAGAACGGCAACACGTGAAGCAGTTAAAATGTTAACGGCGAAAGGATTAATTACCTCAAGACCACGACAAGGCATACGTGTTGCTGATAGTAAATTTTGGAATTTATTTGATATAGATGTACTGCAATGGATTTTACTCGGTAAGCCCGATTTATATTTATTGCGTCATTTCCTACAGTTACGTTTTGCTATTGAACCTGAAGCTGCGTTTTTAGCTGCAAAGTATGCACAACCAGAAGACTTGGTTGCTATAGAGAATGCGTTGGCAAAAATGAAAGGCGCGTCTAGCAGCATTGAAGATACCCATGAGGCAGATATAGAATTTCACCAAAGTGTTTTGGTTGCCAGTACTAACCCATTCTTTATTCAATTAAAGCACTTTATAGCGACCGCATTGAAAGTAAATTTAAGGTTTACTGAGCGTGCTCAAGGAGTAACGGAAGAAGAATATCAAGCGCATGTTGATATTTATGAGTTTATTAAACAAAAGGCACCTGAAAAAGCATTTGATGCCGCTAAGATAACACAACGAGCTACGATGCAAATTGTTAATGAGCAAATCGAAAAATTAGAGCTCGAAAAAGAAAAAGCATAAAAGTCGGCTGATAAAAAGCCAATAAAGTCAAGCTCTTAAGTTTTGTTGATAGTGTTTTTTATCGGCAAATTAAATTAAGGGCTTTTCTTTGGGATAAAATATATTGTAGTATAAATAGTATTAGGTGTAAGGTGCGGTTAACTGGTGTACCTCTAAAGGATATTGAAAAAGAGTATCTAAAAGGGGTGAAGTTAATGCCTGAATTCGAATGACATCGACTCGGAAACGGACTTCCTTGTCACCCTTTGTACCCTAAGTAGATTAGGAAAAGGGCAGATAATGTTAAAAAATGATAAGCGTATTGAAAACGTATTCAATACTATGGTTGTCTTCGATTAAACCTGTAAACTGGAATGCAGGTAAATTCACCCAAAACGAACAATAAAAATAGGTATTTCCATGAAACTAGACTCCATTGATATCGGCGTATTTGTCGTCTATGTGATAGCGCTGATTTTAGTCGCTTTATATATTTCTAGAAGTGACAAAAAAGAAGGTGCAGACACCAAAGACTACTTCTTAGCTGGTAAAGCACTTCCTTGGTGGGCCATAGGTGCCTCGTTAATTGCGTCAAACATCTCAGCTGAGCAGATTATTGGTATGTCTGGATCGGGCTTTGTTGTAGGTATGGCAATTGCCTCTTACGAATGGATGGCAGCCATTACGCTGATCATTGTAGGTAAGTATTTATTACCTATCTTCCTTAAAAACCAGATTTTTACCATGCCTCAATATTTGGAGCAGCGCTTTGACAGCCGTGTAAAAACGACGTTGGCGATATTCTGGTTACTGGTATACATCTTCGTTAATTTAACTGCCATTTTATGGTTAGGTGGTTTGGCGATAGAAACAGTTACTGGTGTTAGCTGGTGGCACGGTATGTTATTCCTTGCTGTATTCTCAATTGCTTACTCATTATATGGTGGCCTTAAAGCGGTTGCTTATACCGATATTATTCAAGTTGTGTTGTTGATATTTGGTGGCTTAATGCTGAGTTACTTAGCATTAGATGCTATATCTGGCGGTAACGGTGTTATTGAAGGCTTCTCGATGTTAACCGCTCAAGTGCCAACTCACTTTGATATGATTTTATCGGAAGATAATTCACAGTATATGAACCTGCCTGGTATTTCGGTACTTGTTGGTGGTATGTGGGTAATGAACTTATCTTACTGGGGTTTTAACCAATATATTATTCAACGTGCATTAGCGGCGAAAAACATTCAAGAAGCGCAAAAAGGTATTGCATTTGCTGCTTACTTAAAATTACTTATGCCAATTATTGTTGTGCTACCAGGTATTGCCGCGGTTATCTTGTACCCTAACTTAAGTGCAGCAGACCAAGCTTACCCGTCAATGATTGAATTAATGCCGGTGGGCATCAAAGGATTAGTTTTTGCAGCATTAGTTGCTGCCATCGTTTCTTCTTTAGCCTCGATGACCAACAGTATTTCTACCATCTTTACCATGGATATCTATCGTCCAATCAAGCCAGAAGAAAGCCAGCACCATTACGTTATGGTTGGTCGTGTTGTTACCCTTATCGCGTTAGCAATTGGTTTAGTGATGGCACAACCATTACTAGGTAAATTTGATCAGGCATTCCAGTACATTCAAGAATTTACTGGCGTATTTACGCCGGGTATCGTGGTTATCTTTTTACTTGGTATGTTCTGGAAAAAAGCGACATCTATGGGCGCGTTGTCTGCAGCAATCGGCTCGGCAATATTCTCTGTCGCGTTAAAGTGGGGATGGGCTGGATTACCGTTCATGGATCGCATGGGCCTTGTGTTCTTAACATGTTTAGCCACTATGGTTATCGTGTCACTACTAACCCAAGACAATACTAAAGATACTGACAACTGTGTGAGCTTAGATGAAGTTGATTTTACTACTCAACGCAGTTTCAACATCGCCGCATTAGGTGTGACTATCATCTTAGTATTACTGTACACCATGTGGTGGTAAATATAGGTGAAGCGGGTTGATCCTCGCCCGCTTCAACAAATTTTTCGTAAAGTCACTATTCGTCATACATCGCAAACAAACTTTATTGAGCAGTTTAGGAAAAAACATCATGACAACTCATATTTGGTTGAGAGCTGAAAGTAAGCCTCTCGAAGAGCGCAGTGCTTTGTCTCCAGCAGGTGCAAAAGCCTTATTGGATGCAGGTTTCAAGGTAACGATAGAGCGCTCTGAGCAGTCTATTTTTCCAATTGAACAATATCAAGAAATTGGTGCGGATATAGCAGAAGAAGGCTCTTGGGTCTCTGCGCCTGCATCAGCCATTATTCTTGGCTTAAAGGAATTACCTGAAGCGACATTCCCACTTGAGCACAAGCATATTTACTTTGCTCATGCCTACAAAGAGCAAAGTGGTTGGCAAGATATCTTATCTCGCTTTACCCGTGGTGGCGGTGAGCTTTTTGATCTTGAGTATCTGGTCGATGAAAATCAAAGACGTATTGCTGCGTTTGGTTATTGGGCTGGCTTTGCTGGAGCTGCGCTTGCGGTTAAGGCTTGGGCTAATCAGCAAAACAATGCCAGTTCGCCAGCGTTATCACCAGTAACAGCTTATGCAGATAAATCGCTTTTGATTAATGAGTTAGCTGATTTGTTAGCACCATTTGCTAAAAAGCCTAAGTTAATGGTTATTGGGGCAAAAGGACGTAGTGGTAGTGGCGCGGCAGACCTTGCTAAGTCTTTGGGGTTAGAGACTATCGAGTGGGATATGGCCGAAACAGCTAAAGGTGGGCCGTTTAAGGAAGTGATCGAAGCAGATATTTTTGTTAACTGTGTTTTGGTTAATCAAGATTTGCCTCCGTTTATCACTGAAGAGCTGTTGGCATCAGAAGATAGACAATTATCCGTTATTGCTGATGTAAGTTGTGATCCGTATGGCAGTTACAATCCTGTTCCTGTTTACAATGAGTGCACGACCTTTGACGCACCTTGTTTACGCCTAAACGATGAAAAATTATTGGACTTGATCGCAATCGATCACTTGCCATCGCTACTTCCTAAAGAAAGTAGTGAAGATTATGGAGCGCAATTATTGCCTCACTTATTAACTCTAGACGATTTAACACAAGGTGTTTGGGCTAGGGCATTTAACGTTTTCCAAGAGAAGACGGCGGAAATTTAGAGGATATTTATGACTAATAAGATTCATTGGCTTGGTGCCGGTTTATCGTCAACACCAGGTATCAAATCGCTAGCCGAACAAGGTCACGCTTTGATTGTTTGGAACCGTACTTTGTCAAAAGCTCAAGCTATGTTAGCGGGTACAGAGATCGACATTCGTGAATTAAGTTACGATGCATTAGAGCAAACCGTAAGTGCTGGCGACATCGTTGTGTCTATGCTTCCTGCAACGAAGCACATTGAAATCGCTGAATTTTGCTTGCGCCATGGCTGTCACTTTGTTTCTAGTAGCTACATTTCTCCTGAAATGCAGTCTTTAAATGAGAAAGCAAAGCAAGCTGAACTATGCTTCGTCAATGAAGTGGGTTTAGATCCGGGTATCGATCACTTGCTCGCACACTTGTTAGTGGAAGATTACAAAGCGTCTGACGAGTGCAGCGCAGATAACCAAGTATATTTTCGCTCGTACTGTGGCGGTTTTCCTAAAATTGTTAATGATTTCCGGTACAAATTTAGCTGGTCGCCACTGGGCGTATTAAAGGCGTTAAAGTCTCCTGCTCAATGGCAAAGTGAAGGTAAAGCGAAAACGTCTCGTGCCCCTTGGGAAGCGCTAAGCCGGTACTCAGTGGATTTTGGTGATTACCAAGAAACGTTTCAAGCGTATCCAAACCGTGATTCATTGCCATTTAAAAAGCAATATCACTTCGCGCCAGAATGGGATGTTCAAGAATTTGTTCGCGGCACTTTGCGCTTAGACGGCTGGTCAGATGCTTGGCAGTACCTCTTCGATGAAATTGAAAAGATGTCGCCAGAAGAAAGCGAAGCACGATTAACTGAAATAAGTGCTGAGTTAGACAAAAAGTATGCTTATGATGAAGGTGAGCCAGACCGTGTAGTTATGGCGGTAGAGCTAGAGATTAAGCGCGACAATAATACCGTTTGGCACAAAAGCTACACTATTGACGAAGCTGGAAACGATAAAGGTCAAGCGATGGCTCGTTTAGTGTCTTTACCGGTAAGCCTGGCGATTCAATCGGTGTTATCAGGTGAGATAAGCGCAGGTGTAAGTGCAGCGCCTGACCAAGCAAGTCAAATTAACAGTTGGTTAGATAAGCTAGCTAACTTGGGTGAAAAAGTTCATCACAAAAACCACTTAGTTTAAGTGTGTTAGCCCCCAATAGGTGAAAGCTTATTGGGGGTTTTTTCTTTCTGGGGAGGGCAACAATGAAAAATAAAAAATCGCCTAGCATGTTTGATGCAATGTTTCCGGTAGTCGTGCTACTGGCAATGCTTTCATTAGCGGTATTCTTCTTTGGTGACGATTCGTCATCAGGGCCAAATCAAATAGCATTACTACTGTGTGCTGGAATCGCGGCCATTGTTGGCATTAAAAATGGTCATTCACGCAAAGACCTTGAACGAGGCATAGTACAAGGTATTAGTATAACTATCGGCGCTATTTTAATTTTGCTTGCCGTTGGCGCTTTAATCGGAACTTGGTTACTTGCGGGTACTGTGCCCACTATGATTTATTATGGCTTGCAGATCTTATCTCCAGATTATTTTTATGTAAGTTGTAGCATTATCTGTGCTTTAGTTGCACTGTGTATTGGTAGTAGCTGGACAGTTGCAGCAACCATAGGTGTTGCCTTAATGGGGGTAGCAACGGGGCTAAATGCCTCGTTGGCAGTCACTGCGGGGGCAATTATCAGTGGTGCCTATTTTGGCGATAAGCTATCACCACTTTCAGATACAACTAACTTAGCTGCAGCGGTAGCAGACGCGGAATTGTTCTCTCATATTAAGAACATGCTGTGGAGCACTGTGCCTGCTTATAGCATCGCACTTATTCTGTTTTTCTTTTTAGGTATTAATAACGACACTGCAGTATCGAGTGAGCAAATCAATGCCTTGCTTCAAGACTTATCAGCGCAATTTACCATTGCTTGGTATTTACTTGTGCCCTTGTTATTGGTGTTGTTTTTGGCTTACAAGAAAATGCCTGCTTTTCCTGCCGTGGGTATTGGCGCGATAGTCGGCGGCGTGTTTGCCTGTTTATTCCAACAACAATTAGTCATTGATATGGCCGGTGATAGCTTCCATGGCCTAGCGGCCAACATTAAAACGGTATGGCAAGTGATGTATGCGGGTATCGAAATTAATACCAATAATGCGATGGTCAATGATTTACTCAGTGGTGGTGGTATGGGCTCTATGCTCAATACTATTTGGCTAGTCATTTGTGCGATGACTTTTGGCTCTATCATGGAGCGAGTCGGCCTGTTAAAACGCTTAGTTGAAAGCTTGTATGCGGTCACGCAAAAAGCCGGTTCTCTTATTTCTACCACTATTGTTACTGCCTTCGGTACTAACGTGATTTCCGCAGATCAATACATTGCGATTGTGATGCCAGGCAGAATGTTTAAAGAAGCCTATCAAGAGAAAGAACTTGCGCCTGAAAACTTATCACGTGCCTTAGAAGATGGTGGCACAGTCACGTCTGTATTGGTGCCATGGAATACCTGTGGCGCCTATATGCAGTCGGTACTGATGGTGAACCCTCTTGAATTTGCCGTTTACTGCTTCTTTAACTGGTTAAGTCCGTTAATTGGTATTGCTTGTGCATTGATAGGGTTTAGAGTGAAAAAATTGATTAAACGAGAAGATGGCGAAGTTACTCAATCTTCAACGACTTCAACAGAAAAAGGTGTTGAGGCATAAGGAGACTATACTTAGAGGATGTAAAAATAGTGAAATTGCACCTTGCTAGGTTATTGTTAGTGTCGATAAGCATTGTTTTTATGCGGATGTTTGACTAATCTGGTAAACCAGTACAGGGATTTCAAACGGCTGCGATCAATTTGAATATTTTGCTTATCGACGATCACGCTTTATTTCGTGAAGGATTACAGTGCGCATTGCAACTTATCGATACTGATATCGTTATATGCGAGGCAGGATCTTTTGATTCTGCCCTCGAGCAAGTAGAAGATAATACTTCATTGGATCTTGTGTTGATTGATTTAGACTTGCCTGTACACAATGGCTTTGAAGTTCTATCTCACCTATCTAAACATTACCCGACTTTACCTTGCGTTATTTTGTCAGCTTCAACAAACAGAAGTGATGTTGATAAAGCATTAGCTTTAGGTGCTTTAGGGTTTATTTCCAAATCAACAAAAGCATCTGTGGTTCACAATGCGCTCAAATTAATTATGGCCGGCGAAGTTTACGTACCTTATGAGATTATGCATGCGGAACGTCGCGCTAATACAGAGAGTAGAGTCCGTTTTACCCCAAGACAGTTAGATGTCATTTCTTTAGTAACTCAAGGGCACCCGAATAAAATTATTGCTGACAAGCTCAATTTGTCGGAAGCGACCGTAAAAATGCATTTAACCGCCGTATATGAAAAGCTTAATGTCCATAATCGAACCTCTGCAATTGCTAAACTTTCTCAGCTTAATGTAGCTGCATTTTGATAATAAAAGAATTGGGAATATAACTGCGCTATAGGTTATTTAAAAAGGCTCTTAATTTTGCTGGAGCTATTGGTTTGTGTAACATGGCAAGCTCTGCTTGCTTTACTTCTTTAATTCTTTCCTTGGCTATATCACCAGACACTATCAGAGCGGGAATATTTTTTTGAAAATGTGTGCGGATATCAGCAATTGCTTCAATACCAGACTTGTTTTCTTGAAGACGATAGTCGGCAATAATACACGATGGGGAGCCTTGAAAATTACTTATCGCTTGCTGTGCCTCACTACTAGAACGTGCACAAACTGTTTGGTAGTGCCACCCCGTCAGCAGGGTTTCCATTGCCATTAAAATTGTTTCTTCATCATCGATAACTACTACGTAGGGTAAGTTTTTATTATTTAGTGACTGAATAGGTGCTGGTTGTTGTTGAACTAAGTTTTTATCGCCTATGGGAAGGGTGAATGCAAAGGTGCTGCCTTGTTGTTTGGTTGAAGTTAGTGCAATTGTTGAGTCGAGTAATTTGGCGACCCGTTTAACAATAGACAGTCCTAACCCTAACCCTTTGGTTCTGTCGCGTTCTGGATTACTAAGCTGCACAAATTCATCGAATATTTGTTGTTGATCGCTTTCATCAATGCCAATACCAGTATCGATAATTTCGACCCAAACATTATTACATTCTTTGTTGAGGCGAACTTTAATACTACCTTTTTCCGTGTAGCGGATGGCGTTACTTAACAAGTTTCGCAGCATTAGCTCAGTTAAGGTTTGATCGCAAAAGACGATGGATGGGCTTTGTGGCAACTCAAGCGTTAATGCTTTTGTTTGAGCGATAGAGCTAAACTCTTGTTCGAGTTTAGACAGTAGATCGGTAATATCATAATGGCAAGGTTGGTTTTCCAGTGTGCCTGCGTCTAATCTAGAAATGTCGAGTAAGGCGTTAAATAAACTCTGCAATGCATCTACTGATTTACCAATTTGGCTGGCAATTTCTAGCGTTTTTTCTTGATTGTTCGCGGCTTGCTCTAACGATGCGGAAAATAAGGTTAAGGCATGTAAAGGTTGCCTTAAATCGTGTGAAGCGGCAGCGAGAAATTTCGACTTTGCTAAATTAGCTGTTTCAGCTTGCTCTTTTTGTTCTCGTAATTGATCAATAAGTGCAATGTTTTCAAAACGTAAGGTTAGTGACTCTAACATTACTTTCTTAGCCTTTTTAGCAGCGCCCACTTGTGTCACCATCACTAAAAACAAAATAACTGCATTAATGTGATAAGTACTCGGGTAGTTCATCGCTACTTCATACAATATCCCGGTAAAATAAGGTAATGCGAAAGCATAAAAGGCGCGTAAGTAAATAGCGTGAGAGGAGGCTGAAGCAGCGATCATCACCATAAACATGGCAAACCAAGCGGCTTGCTCTAACGTGGTTAACGCTGAGAAAAATAACAAGGTGGCGACGCCCCAACAACAACCCCATATCAGCATGATTAATGTAAAGGAAGTACCATGTGTTCTCGTTATTTTTTCTTGAGGTAAACGGTTGAAATAAAGGATGAATAAAAAGCGAGTCAGTAGAATTGCAACTGAAACAATAGCCCAAGTTGACACTAACCATAGCTCAGCTTTCGGCATCGATAGAAAAATAACGAAAACAATAGCTAAAAGCGCAGAAAAAAATATCTCATAATGAGGTCGACAACAAGCTGTAATACGAGCATGCAAAATCGTCTCGTTGGAAGATAGGTCGCTCATTCATTGATATTCCATTATCTAGGGTAACTTCATCATAAATCTAAACTGCTTAACTTGAAAGAACATGACCTAACATCAGCTATCGAATAGCTAATGTTAAGCGGTTAAATGAAGTTTATAAGCCCTTTTTAGATGTTTGACTGGAAGGAACTTCGTTTTATCAACGTTGGAACAACAAACAACAGCAGTAATAGCACAGATGGCTCTGGCAATTGAGGAGGGACAGATGACTGTCTAAATTCTCCTGACTCAGCGGTTGCCCAATCAACTAACGTTGTAAGGTTAGAATTAATGTATCCTTGCGAGTCTCTATGTGAAGGCGATTTAGTAACAGTTACTCTACCATAAGGCGAGATGTCATGTGGGCGGGCTTCAACGCCGGCTGACAAAAATTCATGTGTGGTTTCGTTATAATTATAAGGAGTCAAGAGTAAACATTGATTAACATCTTGACGATAAAAGCCGCAGCCCCGAATGGCCATAGGGTTTTGTGAAAAATAGCCATAACCGGAAAATTTGTAATACAGCACTTGATGGTTAAGTTTGTTGGAAAATTTTTGCCCTTCTGCTTCTCCAACAGCATCAAGTCCAGATGCGTCTCCAAATAAATCAGCTAACGTTGCATCTAAAAAACGTACATCCCATAAGGTACCGCCAATGTTGATATTAAATGCTCCGACTAATTCTCGGTTATCTCCTTCGCCAACAACATCAAGAATAACTTCGTTGTTGTAGGTATAGTCGGTATAAATGTCACTTGTTTCCCTGCCAATTAATGTAGCAAATGCTTGATTGACAAAGAGCATGGTAATTAGCGCTATAAGCCATTTATTTCTATTAATAGAACGCATTGTTGAGTCCTTTCATTAAAGTTATAAACTGACTCAATGTTAAATGGTTTAGGTGATGGTACAAGATAGAAAATAGTATAGTGCTATACCGACTAAAGTCTGTATTAGTTAGATTAGGAAAGAAAGCTAAGTTCTCGTTAAAGCAATAAAAAAAGCTCTAGGGATACGAGAGCTTCTTTTATTGTTAATGTTAAGTAACTACTATTGAAGGGGCAGATCATTAGTCCTGACTATTCACCTGAAAACAACAATTGCTTTGCTAAGGTTTTGTCATTGCTATTTACTGGTGGAGAAGGTACGACCGACGAATAGATATCTTGTAAAACTCCCGAATTGATAGTTTGTAAATCAACGGGTATTTTGTCGCTATATTTTAAATTGCTACTATCTGTAATGGCATCGGCGACACTTTTTCCCTTTTGTATCTCATTTAATGCATAACATGAAGTTGTCGAAAGTTGGTAACTATTAGCAAATAGCAACGCTGGATCTACTTCGACGGCGGATAACTCTGGGCTTAACTTTGCTATATCGATATTATCGATAAGTTCACATATTTGCCCTAGAATCGTCATAGAGTTGAAATTAAATTCACCTGTACTCGTACTTAATAGATTTGAAATCTCAGAAAGTTCTGAATTAGGGATACCATAGAACTGAAATTCAATTTGTGCGCTTGCGCCTTTACCTTGTACGTCAAAAGAAACACCATAGATATTGCCGCTGTTTTTAGAGTCTACGTTGATTGACTTCACTAATGCTCGCATACCTGCTTTGTAATAAGTGGTTAAAATGGCACTATTAGGAACAGTATTGGCTTGCTCTAATCCGTCCCAATTATACTCAACCAATACATAAGAGTAATCGACATCCGCACTTACCATGGCCGAAGAAAATCCCATCGAAGCTGCTGTATTTACCGAAACTGATTTACTCGTTAAAGTAAGTTTTGGGCCGAAGTCTATCGTTGATTCGATAGGGGAAGCAGAAATTAGTGACAGATCACTCGAATTTTCTGAAAGCAAAGGTACGAGGCATGCAATGACTGCTGTTGCGGGTGAGTTGGTGTTGCTAATGTAGTAGGGTGAAACATCTATTTTCATCGTTGTCATGGGAAAACTCCTTTTATGTCAGCTATTTTTTCAGGTTAGCAATATCGTTTGCGACACTTTTGTCATAGCTAGAGGGCTTAGCGTTGTCGTCTGTGGTGGCCAATATGTTGAAGTAAACCCCTCTGGTCACAAATTCATCGACTAGATTATATGGATAGCCTTTGTTTAGCTTTGGTGCTTTCGACAATCGTGTCATGGCTTCGTCAAAGCTATCACCCTTGTTTATTCGGTGTAGTGCATAACCTTGAGATGCGGCTAACGCTTGTATCATTAATTCACTAGTCGATGCTGGCAAATTGTACAAAGGGTATGCTTCTAGTGAAGCATTGGGTGTTGAAAGTGCGTCCATAACTAATTGGATCGCTCGACCGAAGTTCACCATAAAGTGAGAGTCGATACTGGCAAGGTTTAAGTAGGTGGCAATATCAACACTAACTGCTTGAGGCAAACCAAATATTTGGACATCACAACTTGCTGTTATCGCTTTTGACTGCATCTCAAAAGTAATTCCTGATAGGGACAATGTATTTTTCGTATCGAAATTTACTGCCGAGAGGCAGGCTCTTAACCCTGTACCATAAACGTTACCATCAAATACTGTGCCGTTCGTTGGCATTTGGATTTCTGGCATAGTGGCGACTACGTCTACTAAAAATGCGGTGTAATTAACATTCGTACTATTGTTGAATAGGCTACCGAACCCAAGTTCTATCGCTAAATCAACTGAGATCTGCGAAAGAACGACTGAACTAATATTTAAATTAGTTGCAGGAATGGGCAGGGCTGCTGCAACCTTAGAGGGATGAATAGGGTGCTTTCCCATAAAGTGGTTTGAAGTCATTATCTAGCTCCTTGATAGTGAATGAGGTACGGGCTAGCTATTGGGTTGCGTTACCGTAACTCGTGAATTCAAGGCTGATTGTATTCTTGTGACAAGGCTGAACAAGACGGCTATTAGTGTGTGCTGCCCCATACTTTCGTCTGTTTCTATACCCTACATAATGCTAGGTGACGAAAGAATTGAAAATTAACCATTTGGTAAGGTGTTTAATAAATCTGTCGAGTAAATTTCATTTATGTTCAAATTTATGGTCATAAATTTTTAACAAATAATACTTACTATTTGGTCAACTTATTGTTTTAATGTCGTTGCAGTAAGTTCTCTTATTCACACAACACGGTAGAAATAAAAATGAAAAACAAGATCGTTTTAGCGATGGCTTGTTGTTTACCGCTGCACGTTAGCGCGCAGTTGCTCATCTCAGAGTATGTAGAAGGTGGCGGTTACAACAAAGCAATTGAACTTTTCAATCCGACGACTGGCTCGATTGATTTAAGTGATTATCAGTTAAAAGTGTATTACAACGGTAAGACGTCAGCAGGTAACACTATTTCACTTAGTGGCTCTGTTGATTCAGGAAAAACTTACGTTATTGCGAATACTGGAATCAGTAGTAGTGCGCATGTCGACTTTAAAACGGGCTCTTTAAAGCACAATGGCGACGATGCGATTGCTCTTTATCGCGGTGCAGAGTTGATAGATATCATTGGTGAAATAGGAACCGATCCTGGTAGCCAATGGGGAAGTGGCTTAGAGAGCACTAAAGACAATTCTATTGTAAGGCACTCGCCAATTAATGCGGGCAGCACGGCGTTTGAAATTTCTAGCCAGTGGCAAGGATTTGCTAAAGACACATTAACGGGTTTAGGTGACCACACGTTTACCGGTGAATTTATAGATGCTGATGGCGGTGATTCAGGTGGCGGCGACAATGGTGGCGGCGATTCCGGCGGAGACGATGGTGGAAATAATGGTGGTGGTGACTCAGGTGGCAATAATAATTGTGGTGAGACATTCACTGCTATTTCAACTATCCAAGGTAGTGGCCTTTCAACCAATATGTCAGGAAGCTCTGTATGGGTGGAAGGCATAGTAACGGCAGACTTTCAGTCGAGTGGCTATCGTGGTTTTTATATTCAAAGTGCAGATGCTGAAAAAGACGATAACGCTAGCACGTCAGAAGCATTATTTGTTTATGACTCAACCAATGCAGTCAATGCAGGTGATCGTGTTCGTATTCAAGCAACGGCTGGCGAATTTAACGATCAAACTCAGTTAAGTAGCGTTCAACAGCTTACCGTGTGTTCGTCAAACCAAGCATTGCCAGCAGCACTACCATTAACCTTACCGTTATCAGATAGTCAAAAAGAAGCTGCTGAAGGTATGCGTGTTACCTTTACCCAACCTCTATATGTAACAGACACATATAACTATGGTCGATATGGTCAACTAGGTTTAGCCTCTGAACGATTGATGACGCCAACACAGGTTGTTGCTCCAGGTGCTGCAGCACAGCAATTAGCAGCGGAAAATGCAGCGAAAGTTATTTGGTTAGATGATGTTGAAACATCTCAAAACCCTGAGAGCTTGCCTTATCCGGCGCCTGCTCTTTCTGGTACTAATTCAATTCGTTCCGGTGATAAAGTGATCAATGTTGATGCCGTATTAGCTTTTGCTTACGGTAAATACCAGTTAATGCCAATATCTGTGCTTAACGTTGAAAAGTCTAACGCTAGAACGGCAGCTCCTGCTAAACCGGATCAAGCGAATGTGACCGTTGCTAGTTACAACGTACTTAATTACTTTAACGGTAATGGCCAAGGTGCAGGCTTCCCGACTCCACGTGGCGCACACAATGCTAATGAGTTTGAGCGTCAACGCACTAAAATTATTGCTGCAATTGCCGCACTAGATGCTGACATTGTAGGACTCATGGAAATTGAAAATGATGGCTATGGACAACATTCAGCCATTGTGGATTTAGTTTCAGGCTTAAATGCTTTGGTGGGTTCAGATCAATACAGTGTGTTAAATCCAAGTGCAGCACAAATAGGTGATGATGATATTACCGTTGGCATTGTTTATCGCCATCAAGTCGTTCAACCTATTGGAAACGCAGCGATTTTAGATAGTTCAAATTCTGTTAGTGACGGACAAGGGCCTTTATTTTTAGACAATAAAAACCGTCCTATGTTGACGCAAAAATTTACTCGCATAGGAGCCGAGCAAGCTTTTGTTGTGGCGGTAAACCATTTGAAATCTAAAGGCAGTAACTGTAACTCGTTAAACGACCCAGATTTGGGTGACGGACAGGGCAACTGTAACCAAACCCGTACTCGTGCGGCAAATGCAATAGGGCAGTTTATTACTCAACAGTATGCTGATACTCCAGTGCTAATTTTAGGTGACTTAAATGCATACGCAAAAGAAGACCCTATTACAATGTTAGCTTCGCAAGGATTTGACAGCATTTTACCAAGCGAGAGTTATAGCTACATTTATGGCGGCCAATTAGGTCAGTTAGATCATGCTTTAGCGAATACTCAGATGCAGGCCGTAATTGAAGCTGCACATGTTTGGCATATTAACGCTGATGAACCTCGTGTACTTGATTACAATACCGAGAATAAGAGTGCGTCTCAACAGGCTAACTTCTTTTCTCCAGATGCGTATCGTTCATCGGATCATGACCCTATCATTGTTCATTTAACATTAGATGCTCAACAAGCGCTACCGGGCGATTTCGATCAAGACCAAGATGTTGACAAAAACGACGTCACTATTTTTAACAGCATGATTATGGCTGGCGGTCCGTTAGATAGTGCTTATGACTTTAACAATGACAACAAGGTAGATCGTCGTGATGTTAGAAGTTTGATGGCACTGTGCACTCGCAGCCGATGTGCCACTGAATAATTAACGCAGATATAAGATAACAAGGAAAGAAAAATGAAAAAAATAGTGAGTGTATTTTTAGCGCTGATTTCACTACAAAGCTTTGCGGGTTTAATTACATTTGAGCCTAACATTGCGGGGACGGTTTCAGCCGGTCAACAAGTTGTTATTGATGTTGTTATTAATGACGTAAATCCGGAAGTAGCTGAGCTAGAGTTTGACCTACTATTTGACGATAGCTTATTTACTTTTGATTCTTTTGAGTTTTCAAATGACGTGTTTTTATCAGCGTTTTTAACTGACAACCAATACCTAGGTAGTGGCCAATTAAATCTATTTAGTATTTGGTTTGACGCTAGCGAAGTTCCAGATAGCACCTTTGTTTTTGGTCAGTTGGCATTAACGGCAAACTCAGAGGCGACACCTGTTTTGTCTTCCCAGCTTATTTTTGCTGGTGATGTAACAGGTGCTCCTGTTGCTAACCCTCAACAAGTGAGTGAACCAAATGTTTTGATGATTTTCATCATGTTAATGGCTTTACTGTCAATGGTGATCATTAAACGTAAATCCTCTCAATAATTCAAAACCTTTTTGGGCATGTTAAGTTGCTCTCGTACTTAGCATGCCTTTTTTCTTCATTAATACCTGCATTATATTTGTGACTCTATGGGTAATAAACTCATAAAGAATTGGCTTATTTTATCCCAGAAGCTGCTGTAGGGTTCTGAATAATATTCTTTAACCTGTCCATTGGGCTGATGCTTTCGCCAAACCAGTTTATTGTTCACTAATTGCAATTCAAAAGCGTGCTTGAGAATTTGCCTATCAAAGGTAGTATGTAAAAGAGACGCTAATTTATCTTGGTGGATAACTACGCCCACTTCTGTATTTTCGATAACGGAACGTGGGTCTAAATTTAACGAGCCAATGAAGGTATATTTGTTATCAATGACAAAGTATTTAGCGTGTAAACTTGCTTTGGAGCCCGATCTTCCCTCGCGTGTTGTTTTACTTTTTTCTCGTTGATAATTTGGCCCCAAGGTATTTTTGTCTAGTTCGTATAACTTTACTCCAGCAGCCAATAGATCTTTTCGATATCTCGAATAGCCAACATGGACAATAGGGACGTCGTTTGACGTTAAAGAGTTGGTAAGGATTTTAACCTGAACACCTTTTTCTTGTAGCGTTCGAAAAAACTCAACGCCTTCTTTTCCTGGCACAAAATAGGGGGAAACTACCAGCAGTTCTTGTTCTGCCGCCTTAAAATAAGGGGCGAGTTGCGGAGATAAATGAAGGTGAGTTTCATCTCTATCTGCGGAAATTTTCTCGGGAAGATCATAGATAACGTCGGTTTTTCCCCAGAAGTAATTGCTATTTTGTTTTGACTCTTTGTTTAATAACGGGCTTTGTTTTAATCGTTCAATGTATTGAGTACTGGTATTTTCTTTGTAGAAAGATTGTATGTAGCCTTCAATGGAGCTCAGCTCTTCTTTGCTAGGTTGATGGTCTATTAAGCTCTCTACTGGATAAGCTAAAGGACTGTTCCAATACAGGTCAAATTGCTTAGAGACTTCGTTAGTTGCGGGCTGAGTGACCAATACATCAAGGTCGCCAAAGGATAAGTTAGGATCAGCGGCAAAGTACTCATCACCGATATTTCTTCCACCTAGGACAGCAAGTTGATTATCAGCAATCATAGCTTTGTTATGAGAGCGCCTAGTTACGCTGCCAAAGCGAGTCACAAACTGCGGCGCTTTAAGCTTTCCACGAATAAACGGATTAAAAAGTCGCACTTGAATATTTTGGTGGCCATTGAGTACGGCTAACGCGCGATCGCGGTCACCCATGTCCATATCATCTAATAAGATTCGAACTCTAACGCCGCGCTCTGCTGCTTGCCACAAAGTCGCTGTGAATAAGGTTCCTGTTAAATCACTGTGGTACAGGTAATATTGAACATCTAAGGTTTTTTCGGCCAACTTTGCCATTGCCGCGCGAGCGACAAAAGCATCAATGCCATTTGCTAGCGGCATTACCCCAGATTTCGAGGGAGAAACGTTATGCTTTAACTTACTAACCTGAACATCATTAGCGAGCTGACTAGGAACATCATCTGCAATGGCGTAACTCGATTCTTTTTTAGAATTATCAGGAAGCTGAGCACAGCCACTTAACACAAGAAGTAAAACAGTAAATGAGAGGAGCTGAGGAAACTGTGTTTTACTAAAGTGCTTGAGTAGCATTGAGTTCTCGTTTTTTATCCGATGGCTTTTATCTTTATTGCTTTCATCTTAGTTTAATTACCTAAGCTATGTGAACTTTAAAAAGCTATTTATTTCATTCTGTTAGTAGCCTCCCATTGTTGACTAAACTGTTCAGCTGCAACATTTCGATGTTGAATGCATTCGGCAAACTTAGCTGTAGACTTGGGTTTTAAACAAATTTTCGGTGTTTTGTAGTGGGCAATCCATGCTTTTTGCTTGTCGCCGTCAAATTTAGTTTTAAACATTATTGGGCGAGAGAAGGTGGAGTTTTTTGTATTAGATATTAATTTTCTGTAGCTTTGAGCTTTACTTTTAGCGCTATTTGAGGCGGAGGTTTGCTTATTGATTTTAGTTTTCTTTTTAGCTGAACGATTCTTACCTGATCTACAATTTTGATACGTCTTAGCAAGCTTGTGTTCTTTAGTTTTTAACCATTCCATTGTTGAAGCACTATGGCCTTTTTTCATCAAGGTTTGTTGGTTTTGAAGCGCTTTATATTCCTGTTCGCACTTTGCTGTAGTATTGCTTGTATATAAACAACAGGTAAAAGCTAAAGTTAAAAGCTTGATGTGCTGATGATCCTTCATAAATATTCCATGTAATAAACTCTTTATAACTCACTAATAAATAGAATGAAAATTTAAAAATAGCAAATGTAATAAGCTGAGGGGTAAATGAGTTTTCTTTATTTATTTTTGTTATATTTGAAATTATTTTTCTTATTTGCTTGTTATATTGAATTTGTTTTTTAAATGTTTTGGGAATAATAAAGGTAACAATGCTAATTGATAGCACATGGATGTTTTGACTTAAATTTAACTCTAGTATTTGGAGCGAAGTGAATTGCTTCAGATGTGTTGAATACCCGATCTAAAGTCTGGTGTTAAACACATTTTTAATTTAAAAATTAAGGATAATTATAATGAAATATATAGCGTTACTTTCTTTGCTGCTGGCAAGCTTGTCTTTTACCGCAAACGCTGGCGATGAGTTTGGCGAAAAAGTAAATTGTCGAAGCACTACCTCTCAATTACCAATTTATGCAGGTTGGGCTTATTGTACTCCTCCTGGGGCCAATTTCCCTATTTCACAATATGTATCACCAACGCCACAGTCAGTAGTGTTTATTCATCAATACTCTGAGGGAAGCTTTCGTAGCTGTTTGGCAAGCGTGCCATTTTCACATTATTCAAATGTGACAACTACTCAGTGTGACTATAAGCCTGTCTCTTCTATTTCTGCGAGTCCACATGAGTTTTGGGAAACATATGTTCGTGTATCTGGTAAAGATTATGACGGTAATGTAGTAAAAACAGAGTTATGGATCGATGGTGTTAAAAAGCCAAACAGAACCGCAACAAGCAATTACACCATGGTTAATAGTACGGTACCTTTCACCGTTAAAGTTAAGGTAACTGACAACGATGGTTATACGCATACATCAACGAAAACGGTAACACCAAGAAACGTTGGTCCAATTATGTGTGGAAACGTTCCATGTTGATACGCTAATTAGTGCGATATTGAAATAACGTAATTGAAGCGGAACTGAATTGGGTTCCGCTTTTTTACTTTTGAGTGCGCTAAAATGGGGCAAAGTTATTTAAGTTTTGTCTTGTTATCAGAACGGTATTTCTCTAACTTTCTGAAAAATAATACATAAAGTTAGTTGGTCTGTATTTTGTATCTAGGTTTGTTAAACAACTGTTGGCGGTTAGCTAGCCTGATGTAAGGACCCCAAATTTGCTGCAAGTACTGTTAATTGAAGATGACCAAGATAAAGCAAATGCCTTTATCGACGTGTTAGACAATACCAACTATGTGATTAAACACATTAGTAAATCTTCCATCCCTTTGTTAGTTGTCGTTGAACGTATGCAACCTGATGTGATTATTATGGATATCGAAGCGCCAGATAGAGATGTATTAGATAGCCTTAATATCATTTCTGTAGATAACCCAAAGCCCATCGTGATGTTCTCTGAACAAGGCGATACGGAAATGATTAACCAATTAATAAAGTCAGGGGTTAGCGCATACATGGTAGGAGATGTCGCTATTAATCGAGTGCGTTCTATTCTAGACACTGCTATCGCACGGTTTAGTGAATACCAACAATTAAAGCAAGAGCTAGCTAAAACCAAAGAAAAGCTCACCCATCAAAAAACAATTGAACAAGCTAAGATTTGGTTGATGCAAACCAAAGGGCTCTCGGAAAAAGACGCATACCATAGCATTCGAAAAATGGCGATGGACAATGGCCAGAAGTTAGAAGATGTCGCTAAGAACATCTTGTCTTTAGCGCAAATGCTGGAGGCGAGCTCATGAATCAATCGAAAGTAAGCTCGTTAACGGAGATTAATATCGGCTTTATGCCGTTAATCGACTGTGCCCCTATTGTCATCGCTCAGGAAAAGGGGTTCTTTGAACATTTTAACCTCAGTGTTTCACTTAAAAAGCAAAGCTCTTGGGCGACAATGCGGGATAAGTTACACGCTGGTGTTCTTGATGGTGCCCAGTTTCTTGCTCCTATGCCTATTGCTAGTACTTTGGGTTTAGGGTGCGCACCAGTGGAAGTGATAGCTCCATTGATTCTCAGTCAAAACGGTAATGGCATCACGTTATCCACGGCATTGTATGAAGAAATAAAGTTTGTTAATCAACTAAAAAGCCTCGATATTCCGCTTAGTGCCGCGCTATTAAAAGGCGTTATCAACCACCGGAAAAGGCTGGGGAAAAAGCTAGTATTTGCCACCGTATACCCATATAGCTGTCATTACTATCAGTTAACTTCTTGGTTTTTACAGAATAATATTGCTTTAGAAGATATCGACATAAAAGTGATCCCGCCCTCGAATATGGTAGATGCCCTAGCTTGTGAAGACATTGATGGTTTTTGTGTCGGCGGTCCTTGGAATGCAAAAGCGGTGCGAGATGGTATTGGGGTAACAGTGCTTACTTCTTGCGATATTTGGCCAGATATGCCGGAAAAAGTGCTAGCGATTAAGCGTCAATGGAATGATGAAAATCAAGACGCGACTCTAGACTTAGTTGCCGCCTTATACCAAGCATGTCAATGGCTTGAAAGTGTCGCGAATCGTTTTGAAGCTGCGCGCATTCTTGCTCAACATCATTATTTGGATTTGCCTCTTTCTGTTATTGCACCGTCTTTAATTGGTAGTTGTTTAATACGCCAAGGGGAGTCGCCTAGAGATGTGCCTAAATACAATCGATTTTCGAGCACTGGCGCAGACAATATTAATAAACCGGAGTTATTTCACGGTGAATGGTTGTTAAACCAAATGCGTCAGCATAAGCACATAGCATCTGACACAGATATTGAGCAGGTAATAAAGCAGGTCTATCGACAAGATATTTTTGAACAAGCCATGCTAAACCAACAAATGCAGCATCAGGTACGCCAACATGAAAGGCTCGAGTAAGCACTGTTTTAGCGCTTTAATGCGCTAAATTGATGCAAGCCTAACTAGTTGTAATAGTTGAATAAAATTCAACTATCGATAAGAGCTTGTAATTGTAAGGAAAATATAAAAAATGCCTATTTGGCACTGAACTTGTTTAATAAGAACAAGTAAACCAGTTCATGTAAACAGATAAAAGCTGTGTTAGCGAGTGAGTGTGACTTAATTCACATTAAACTGCTCAGGTATCAAGCAAAGAGTGCAAAGCGTACCAACTAACACGAATGAATTTACCCTTTTGGGTATAAGCTGCTAATTAAACTGCAATGGCGTAGTAACAATTAGTTTGGCATCGAAGCTCACGAGACGACTGACAATTTTCAGCTCGCCGTGGGCTTTTTTTATGGAGAAAACTTATGTTATTTAACACATTAAAAAACAGTAAAAGACTCTGCCAAAACTTAGCGTCTTCCTTGGCAGTTGCAAAGCGATTTACTGCACAAGTTGCGTTAGTTGGTACGTGCATAACGTCGTTGTCACTATCGGTAGCTTCTGCTGAGCCTGTAAAGTTAGGTTATCCGGAAAAAGAAGAACTTACTTTTGGCTTTATTAAGCTGACTGATATGGCGCCAATAGCTATAGCCTATGAAAAAGGCTTTTTCGAAGATGAAGGCTTGTATGTCACTATCGAAGCGCAAGCGAATTGGAAAGTACTCTTAGATGGTGTCATCGATGGTCGTTTAGATGGTGCGCACATGTTGGCAGGGCAGCCTATTGCTGCGTCTATTGGCTATGGCACAAAGGCAGAAATAATCACGCCTTTTTCAATGGATTTAAATGGTAATGGTATCACGGTTTCCAATGACGTTTGGAAACAAATGAAGCCACATATTCCAAAGCGTGCGGACGGAAAGCCTCAACACCCCATTAAAGCCGATGCTTTGAAGCCTGTTGTCGAGAGTTTTAAAGCAAAAGGAAAGCCTTTTAATATGGGCATGGTGTTTCCAGTGTCTACCCATAACTACGAATTACGTTATTGGTTAGCTGCGGGCGGAATTAAGCCTGGCTTTTACGCGCCACATAAAGGTGATACCTCTGGTCAAATAGACGCAGATGCTTTGTTATCAGTTACTCCACCACCACAAATGCCAGCGACCTTAGAAGCTGGCACTATTTATGGATATTGTGTTGGTGAGCCTTGGAATCAGCAAGCGGTATTTAAAGGTATCGGTGTTCCTGTGGTGACCGACTACGAAATCTGGAAGAACAACCCTGAAAAAGTGTTTGGAATTACTAAGCAATTTGCTGAAAAGTATCCTAATACCACTATTCGTTTAACGAGAGCCCTTATTCGTGCAGCAAAATGGTTAGATGAGAACGACAACGCTAATCGTCCTGAAGCGGTAAAAATACTGTCTCAATCTAATTATGTCGGTGCCGATTACGAGGTCATTGCTAATTCGATGACAGGTACTTTTGAATATGAAAAAGGCGATAAGCGATCAGTACCTGACTTTAACGTTTTCTTCCGCCATAACGCTACATACCCTTACTACTCTGACGCTGTTTGGTACTTAACACAAATGCGTCGTTGGGGGCAGATCAGCGATGATAAGCCTGACAGTTGGTACTTTGATATCGCCAAAAAAGTCTATCGCCCAGATATTTATATGGCTGCTATCAACTCGCTAGTTGCGGAAAAACTGCTAACGCCTTCAGACGTGAGTGGCTTGGGTGAAGAGGACGGCTTTAGATCGCCTCAAACCCACTTTATTGATGGCATAGTTTTCGATGGTACGAAACCAAATGAATACATCAACAAGTTCGCCATCGGCCTAAAAGCAGGCGAAAAAATTTAACTAATCACGAACAGAATACGTAAACGATTTTTGGAGTAATCATGACCACATTTACAAGCAAACTGTTTAATCTAGAAAATGGCAAAAGCATGGGGAGCCGGCTGAAAACATCGATTTCATCTTTTGGTTACCAACTTATTTTGCCTGCCATTGGTATTTTGAGTTTCTTAGTTTTGTGGTCGATTGCTGCCAGCAGTATCGATACTTCATTAGGGAAGTTTCCTGGGCCTTCTGCCGTTGCAACACAAGTGGTTAACTTGTATCAGGAGCACAATGCAGAGCGAGAAAAAGCTCAGGCTTTTTATCAACGCCAAGAGGCACGTAATCAAAAACGCATGGCGTTAGATCCTACTTATCAGCCAAAAATTAGAGCTTATACCGGTAAAGAAACCTTTGTTGATCAGATTAATACTAGTTTGATTACCGTGTTGTCGGGCTTCTTTTTAGCGGCACTAATAGCCATTCCATTAGGGATAGCGATTGGTTTGAGTAAAGGATTAAATACTGCGATTAACCCGATTATCCAAATATTCAAACCTGTTTCGCCTTTGGCGTGGTTGCCTTTGGTCACTATGGTGGTGAGTGCACTTTATATTTCACCTGATCCGATAGTAGCTAAGTCTTTTATCAACTCTATGGTGACTGTGACCTTATGTTGTCTGTGGCCTATGGTGATAAATACTTCTGTTGGTGTGTCAGCGATCAATCAAGACTGGGTCAATGTCAGCCAAGTGCTACGACTACCGAGTTTAACTCATGTGCGAAAAATTGTGTTACCTGCTTCTATCCCAGCGATATTTACGGGAATGCGTATGTCATTGGGCATTGCGTGGATGGTGTTAATTGCCGCGGAGATGCTGGCTCAAAATCCTGGTCTTGGAAAGTTTGTTTGGGACGAGTTTCAAAATGGTAGTTCACAATCGCTAAGCCGAATTATGACTGCTGTTTTCGTTATTGGTTTTATCGGCTTTTTGCTAGACCGCATCATGCTGCAAATTCAACGTGTTGTCTCTTGGGACAAATCTAGCGCTCAGCGATAAATGGCAACGAAACAGTAAAGAAACAAGCGAGAATCATTCATGAGTTTTTTATTAGAAATTAGTCATATTGACATGGTGTTTCCAACACCTAAAGGTCGATTTAAAGCACTTGATAATGTAGATCTTAAGATCAAAAAAGGGGAGTTTATTTCTCTTATTGGTCATTCAGGTTGTGGTAAATCAACGGTACTCAATGTTGTCGCAGGCTTACACCAAGCAACCAGTGGTGGTGTTTTGCTAAATAATAAGGAAGTTACTGAACCTGGGCCTGAACGCGCAGTGGTTTTTCAAAACCATTCGTTATTGCCTTGGTTAACAGCGTACCAGAATGTCGAGTTAGCGGTTAAACAAGTGTTCAAAAAGAAAATGCAGCCAAAAGAAATGCAGGATTGGATTGAGCATAACCTTAAACTTGTGCATATGGATCATGCTATGCATAAGCGACCAGATGAAATTTCAGGTGGTATGAAACAGCGAGTTGGCATTGCTAGAGCCTTAGCAATGCAGCCGGAAGTTTTGTTAATGGATGAGCCATTTGGTGCACTGGATGCTTTGACTCGCGCTCATATGCAAGACTCATTGATGGAGATCCAAGACGAGCTAAATAATACCGTCATTATGATCACTCATGACGTTGATGAGGCGGTGTTGCTGTCAGATAGAATTGTCATGATGACCAATGGCCCAGAAGCCACAATAGGTGAAATTCTAGACGTGAATCTGCCTAGACCAAGGGATCGTTTAGCTCTAGCTCAAGACCCAGAATACAATCGTTTACGTTCTTCTGTTCTCACGTTTTTATATGAAAAGCAACGCAAGGTCGAAACTATTTCGGCCTCAGATAAAGACAATAAAAACAGCAAGGCTAAAGCAAAGCAAAGTGGCTCTGACCAACAAAATACAGAAGTAGCTTAATGCTTTAGTAAAACTTGAAACAGAAAGGAATAATAATGAAACGCAAATTTACCAAAAGCTTATTGGCACTAATGGCTACCACGACAACTTGCGCTGTGGCTTCAGAAGATAAAAGCAGTGCAACGTTAGACTTTCGTCTTCGATACGAAACGGTAGATCAAGATAACGCGAAAAAAGATGCGAATGCGTTAACACTTCGTACCCTGTTAACGTTTAAAACTACAAGCTATAACAACTTTAGTGGTGTCGTTGAGTTTGAAGACTCGCGTGTTGTAGCGGGTATTGATGATTATAACGACACGAATGGTAACGGCGGTGATTACTCGGTTATTGCCGACCCTGAAACGACTGAATTAGATCAAGGATATGTGCAATATAAGCGAGATGGTTTTGTCGCCAAACTTGGCCGACAAGTTATTACCTTAGATAACCATAGGTTTGTTGGTCATGTTGGCTGGCGTCAAGACAAGCAAACATTTGATGCCGCAAGTTTTTCTTATCAAGCTTCTAAGGCGTTTTCTGTGAATTACGCTTACTTGAGCAAGCGCAATAGAATTTTTGGCCAAGAAAAAGATATAGATTCAAAGGATCATTTGTTTAATGCCGCGTATAAAACAGAATTTGGTAAGCTAACTGCGTATGGCTATCTGCTGGAAGTTGATAACGATACGAGTAATTCTCTAGATACTTTTGGAATTCGCTTTGCTGGAAAAAAAGACAAACTTAGTTATAGCGCAGAATATGCCATGCAAGAATCTAAAACTACTGCAGACAGTTATGACGCCGATTATTTAATGGCAGAGCTTGGGTATAGCTTGGGTAAAGTGACTGCTAAAGCGGGTATCGAAATCTTAGGAAGTGACAATGGCCAGTATGGCTTTTCAACACCGTTAGCCACACTTCATAAATTTAATGGTTGGTCTGATCAATTTCTTACAACACCTAAGCAGGGGTTAAGTGATATATACATTTCCTTTTCAGGCAAGGTAATGTCGGGTAAGTGGGCAGTTACTTATCATGATTTTTCAACAGATGAAAACAGTGTTGAGGTAGATGATTTAGGTAGTGAGCTAAACCTTTCTTACGGTCGAAAATTTGCTAAAACATATTCTGCCGGATTTAAGTATGCAGCTTACTCCGCTGGCGATGAAGCAGCAGCTAAAGTTGATACCGATAAACTTTGGTTATGGGTGAGTGCGAAATTCTAGACTTTACACTTTCTCTTTATTTTTTATCAGCACCAAACTAGTTAGCGCTTTGCGCTATTATGATGCAATAGCGAGGACTAAGCGCTGTTGGATGTTGTGTTTAGATATTAATTATTAATAAAAACAAATATATGTGATTTCTGGAAGGTTTGGCACTTAACTTGTATTAATAAGTATCAAATAGATAGAAATAAAAATTTAAACAATTAGGTACAAACCTCAGTCTGCAATGGCGTAGAGAACAAGGTTTTGCAAAGAAGCTCACAAGTGGCCGGTTTAGTTCGGCGCACTGTGGGCTTTTTTTGTGCCAAATAAAAATTCGTATGCCTTATATAGGTTTTGAGCAAAGAGAGGAAGACAGATGTCACAGCCTTTAAATGTTGTTGTCGTTGGTAATGGAATGGTAGGTCATCATTTCGTTGAACAACTAAATGAACTTGTTAGTGTTAAGGGTAATAGCAAGCGCGACGTTAATATTACCGTATTATCTGCTGAGCAGCGCTTAGCTTATGATCGTGTTCATCTATCTGAGTATTTTGCGGGTAAGAGTGCGAAAGACTTAGCCTTAACTTGTGAACAAACGTATAACGATTGGCAGGTGAATTTTTACACGAACGCTAAAGTAGTGGCGATTGATCGCGATAGCCATGAAGTGACAACGTCTAATGGCCAATGTTATGTCTATGACAAATTAATTTTAGCGACGGGTTCTTATCCTTTCGTTCCTCCTATTCCGGGGGGCGATCAAGCGCATTGCCTAGTTTATCGTACCATTGAAGATTTAGAGGCGATTAAGGCCAGCGCTGAAGTAAGTCAAATTGGCGTGGTCATAGGTGGAGGGCTGTTAGGGCTTGAAGCCGCAAACGCGTTAAAACAATTAGGGTTGGAAACCCATGTTGTTGAATTTGCCCCACAATTAATGGCTGTACAAGTAGATGCGGGTGGCGGACGCATCCTTAAAGATAAAATTGAAGCGCTTGGCGTTAAGGTGCACACGGAAAAAGCAACACAAGTTATTGAAGCTGGAGAAAGCGCAAGATACAAACTGGTTTTTGCCGATGGTGACGTACTCGAAACTGACTTAGTATTATTTTCTGCCGGTATTCGACCGTATGACAACCTTGCTAGAGAGTTTGATCTCACTGTCGGTGATCGTGGCGGTATTGTTATCAATGATTATTGCCAAACATCCGATGAAAATATTTACGCAATTGGCGAGTGTGCGCTCTATCAAAACATGATCTACGGGCTAGTTGCGCCGGGCTATACCATGGCAAAAGTGGCGGCAAATCACCTTGTTAGTGGGGGCAGCGAACAAGAAAGCGACATGCAATTTAGTGGCGCCGATATGAGCACAAAGCTAAAACTAATGGGAGTCGATGTTGGCTCTATTGGTGATGCCCATGGCAGAACCGCTGATTCGTTGTCTTATACCTATGAAAATCAGCCGGAGGGTATCTACAAAAAAATTGTTGTCTCCAATGACAAAAAGTCTTTGCTAGGTGCCGTTCTGATTGGTGATACCACAGAATACGATAGTTTGTTGCAATACATGTTAAACAAGATTGAACTGCCCGAAACACCAGAGGCATTAATCTTACCTATGGCGGCTGACAAGCCAATGCTAGGCGCTGACGCTTTGCCAGATACTGCCACGATTTGTTCGTGTTTGAACGTCACCAAAGGCGATATTATTACGGCTGTTGACCAAGGCGCTTGTTCTGTTGCCGATGTAAAGTCATGCACGAAAGCAAGTACTGGTTGTGGTGGTTGTGCGGCACTACTAAAAGACGTTGTAGATAAAGAACTAGAAAGCCGTGGCGTTGAGGTTAAAAAGGATCTTTGTGAGCATTTTGCTTATTCACGCCAAGAGCTATTCGATATCGTTAGATTAGGAAAAATAGCATCTTTCGAAGAACTATTGTCATCCCATGGCAAAGGATTAGGCTGTGAAATATGCAAACCAACCATTGGTTCAATACTGGCATCGGTGTGGAATGACTATATCTTAGAAACCGATAAAGTCGCGTTGCAAGATACTAACGATAACTTCCTCGCTAACCTGCAAAAAGATGGCACTTACTCAGTGGTACCGCGTATTCCAGGAGGGGAAATTACACCAGATAAGCTCATCACCATTGGCCAAGTTGCGAAGAAATATAATCTATATACCAAAATTACCGGGGGTCAGCGGGTAGACCTTTTTGGCGCTCGCGTAGACCAGCTGCCTGATATCTGGGGAGAGTTGATAGCAGCTGGTCTCGAAACCGGTCATGCCTACGGTAAAGCATTGCGTACCGTGAAGTCTTGTGTTGGTAGTACTTGGTGCCGCTACGGAGTGCAGGACAGTGTCGGAAAGGCCATATATATTGAAAATCGCTATAAAGGCATTCGCTCACCACACAAAATAAAAATGGCAGTGTCTGGCTGTACACGAGAATGCGCTGAAGCTCAGAGTAAAGATATAGGTGTTATCGCAACGGATAATGGCTGGAATTTATATGTGTGTGGAAATGGAGGTATGCGTCCGCGTCATGCAGATTTGTTTGCCACAGATATAGATGATCTCACTTTGGTTAAATACATAGATCGCATCTTGAGTTTTTATATTCAAACAGCGGACAGGTTACAGCGCACCTCTGTTTGGCTTGAGAATTTAGAAGGTGGTCTGGAGTATTTAAAACAGGTGGTTATCGAAGATAGCCTCGGTATCGCTGCATCACTAGAACAACACATGGACTCTCTAGTGGGTAAGTATCAATGCGAATGGAAGACAACTCTAGAAAATCCTGAAGCCCTCAAACGATTTAGACAATTTGTTAATTCAGACGAAACCGATAGCCATATTGTGTTTGTGGAGGAGCGTCAGCAAGTTCGTCCAGCAAGAGAAGAGGAACGTATTTCCGTGGTGGAAATAATCGATGCGAGCAGCCAGTCGTCAGTCTCAACTTCCGCTTCTGTACCAGCCTTAGATAAAAGTGAAAAAGAGTTAATAACAGAGGAGGAAGCCTAATGTCTTTAGCGGAAAACTTAACTTGGCAAACCGTTTGTCACGTGAGCGATTTAGTCGAGAACTCTGGCGTATGCGCTTTGCTGTCAGATAATTCCCAAGTAGCCCTGTTTAATATTCCTAGCACAGAACAGCAAGTATTCGCTATCGGTAATTACGACCCAATAGGTAAGGCGAATGTCTTGTACCGCGGCATTGTTGGCTCTAATAAAGAAGAGTTAGTCGTAGCTTCTCCTTTGTATAAGCAGCAGTTTTCGCTGACGACAGGTAAGTGCTTACAAGAAGAAGCACAGGTGCCAGCATATCAAGCAAGAATAACTGAAGACGTAGTGCAGCTCTTGTTATAAGCCAGTGGTATAGGATGAGATGAGATGGGAATTAACGATACCAGAGACTTTCAGACGCGTGCTCGGGCAAGCTCATTACAAAAGAAAAACTCACGATTAGTACAAAGTACTTGTGCTTATTGCGGCGTTGGTTGTGGGCTAGATATTCACGTAGAAAATAATAGCCCACAATCGTTATCGGGTACTCCTGAGCATGCGGCAAACTTTGGGCGTTTATGTGTAAAAGGCTCTCACTTACTTGATACGGTTGATATAACCGGCAGATTGCTTGAGCCAGAAGTTTATGGAAAAACCACCAATTGGCATGCTGCCACCGCTGAAGTGGCTAAACGCTTCTCACAAATCATAGCGAAACATGGTAAAGAATCTGTCGCTTTTTATGTGTCGGGCCAGTTGTTAACGGAAGACTATTACGTCGCCAACAAACTGATGAAGGGATATATCGGCACAGCTAACATAGATACTAATTCTCGCTTGTGTATGTCTTCGGCAGTCAGTGCGTATAAACGGGCTTTTGGTGAAGATGTCGTACCTTGTAACTATGAAGATTTAGAACACGCAGATTTATTGGTTATGGTGGGTTCAAATGCTGCGTGGACGCACCCTGTTCTTTTTCAACGCATTGAGCGAGCTAGAAGTATTAACCCAAATTTTAAGCTTGTGGTTATTGATCCAAGAACAACGCCAACGGCCCAGTCAGCAGATTTACACTTACCAATCGCCCCAGGAGCTGATGCGGGGCTATATTGTGGTCTGTTGCATTATCTTATCGAGAACAAAGGGGTAGATAAAACCTATATTGACGCTCACACCAATGGTTTCGATAAGTTAACAGACAATGTCTCGTCTTGGACTTTAGATAAGGTAGCTAGTTTTTGTCAGCTTGAACAAAATGTATTAATCGAGTTTTATCAGTTATTTGCTGACAGCGAAAAGGCTGTGAGCTTTTATTCGATGGGGATTAACCAGTCGTCGACAGGGGTGGATAAATGTAATGCCATTATTAATGTCCATTTGGCGACTGGAAAGATAGGTAAGCTAGGTTGTGGCCCATTTTCTATTACAGGACAACCTAATGCGATGGGCGGGAGAGAAGTAGGTGCGCTTGCTAACCAGCTTACCTGTCATATGGATATAGAAAACCCTGTACATCGCAGTGCTGTGCAAGCATTTTGGCAATCTCCTGATATTTGTACAGGACAAGGGCTTAAAGCGGTTGAGTTGTTTGACGCTATTGAACAAGGAAAAATAAAAGCCATTTGGATAATGGCAACTAACCCTGTAGTGAGCTTACCTAATCGCCGTCAAATAGAAAAAGCCCTCAAGCAATGTGAGCTAGTCGTCGTGTCTGACTGTGTTGAGCAAAACGATACGCTTAGTTTTGCAGATATTAAGTTACCAGCAACGCCGTGGGCGGAAAAAGACGGTATGGTGACCAATTCTGAAAGACGTATGTCTCGTCAACGCGCTATCATGCCGCCGACAGGTAACGCCAAACCCGACTGGCAAATTATTTGCGATGTAGCTCGTGCAATGGGCTTTGATGGCTTTGAATTTAACCATAGTTATCAGGTGTTTAATGAATATGCGGCATTAACCGGTGTCGCTAATCAAGGTCGTAGGTTATTAGATTTAACTAAAATGTCTAATTTATCAGCGCAAGATTACAACAGCTTGTTGCCTACCGCCTGGCCTTTGACTAGCGATAGACAAATTGAGCGGCCATTTGCTGACGGTCAATTCTCGACGCCAGATAACAAAGCCTGTTTTATTTCAATAACGCCGCAATTACCGCATGCTAAGGTGAACGCTGAGTTTCCTTTAGTTCTTAATTCGGGCCGAATTCGCGACCAGTGGCATACCATGACGCGCACCGCAAAGGCGGCAAAACTCAATAAGCACACGGCAAAGCCTTATATCGATATTCATCCTAGTGATGCTAAGAGTTTTGACATTGAAAACGAAGCGGTGGTGTCAATTCAATCTCAAGTTGGCAAAGTGTCAGCAATTGCTCGAATCACTTCAGATTTAGCTCAAGGCCAGTGCTTTATGCCAATTCATTGGAGCCAGTCGTTTAGTGCTAACTCAAGTGTATCTTTCTCTTACCCAAGTGTAGTGGACTCAATTTCGGGGCAGCCAGAGAGTAAGCAAACTGCGGTTGCAATTGTGCCAGAGCACTATGACTTTTATGGTGAAATATACGTGAAACAAGCTTTAGAAATGTCGAATGAGAAAAACTTTTGGTTTACCAATAAGCTTGAACACAGTCATTTTTATCAAATCGCTGCCAAAGGTGATGCTGCTGAGGTTGAACTTAGGTTAAAGCAATTGTGCGACGACCAGAAAAGTTGGCAATGGATGACATTTAGCGGGAACGAATCAAACCAAACTTATTCAGTGGCGATTGCAGATGGGCAATTAAAAGCTGTTGTTTATTTGAGTACAGCCTTAGTGAAAGACATTAGTTATGAGTTAGATAATGTTTTTGCAGAGCCCGTGGTTTCGTTTACAACCATTAGTAAATTGCTTAACAAAGAGCTTCAAGACGCCAGTAAGCAAATTTGTAGTTGCTTTAATGTGTCAGAGAAGACGATAGTTAATCAAATAGAGCAAGGTGCTAAAAGTGTTAATGAATTGGGTGAAAGGTTAAAGTGCGGTACGAATTGCGGCTCATGCAAGCCTGAACTTTCTACACTGCTTGCAAAACACAAAATTGAAGATGACATGCTAATCAATGTTGTAGTAGAGGCTACGTAGCTACTTGGCAATGTCATAACTCTAAAAGTAAAGTATCTCATTCTAATGATTTCTTCAGTGAAACTCTGCACCCTAAGCTTTGTTTTTTGGGAAATATTCGTTAGATTTAAGGTCGTTATTAGATTCTATAGATTACTTGATTGTTTTAAGGGGAGTTATGCGCGCACATTTGAGAAAAATGAGTCATCACGACAATTTCATCTATTTGACCTTTGCCTTAATTTTATTGCTGTTGAGTACCGCGATTGCCCAGCAGTTTTTCGATCCATCAGCACAGCGATTCGTGCAGTCTGTAACCGTTGTTACCTTGTTAGTTGCTGTGTGGGGGGTAAAAAAAGATGACTTCATTTTTGCCAAGGCGTTTATTTTTCCACTCGCTATTATTATTAGCTCATTGGCTGGGTACTATTTAGATGTACTTGGTTTAGAGTTTCTTCACCTTGTTCTGATGTTGGTGTTTTTTATTAGCACAGCGTATCAAACATCTAAACAAGTGATGTTCTCTGGGGAGATTGACGGTAATAAATTATTGGGAGCCATTTGTATGTACTTACTTTTTGGCTTGATATGGGCTTTATTGTATACCTTAGTCCATCTTAATTTTATAGGGGCATTTGATGGTATAGAGGATACTACACAATGGTACTTAGTTTTTCCTGATTTTATTTATTTTTCCTTTGTTACCCTAACAACTTTAGGCTTTGGTGATATTTCACCAACCTTACCTTTGTCTCGATACTTAGTGTATTCACAAGCTGTTGTAGGGCAGCTGTATCTAGCGATACTTGTTGCAAGTTTGGTTGGCTCTCGAATGAGCACAATATCGAACAATAAACGAAACAAACAAGATTAAATGGCTTAACTAAGCTTAAGTCGTTCGTAAAATAGTCAGGTTTAAGAGCCTAGGATAAATACAACAGAAAAGGGAAAGAAATAGAATAAGGGTTAGTGAAATCTAACCCTTTTTCACTTTATGGGGTTTAGCAGTCAGCAGTGACGACTGTTACTGTGCAATTTGGTTCACCGAAAGAGTCATAAATAACATAACAACCTTGAGTTGTTACTGGCGAACTATTACTTGGAATGTCATAACCAATAAATGTGTATTGGTTAGTGGTGACTGTGGCTTCAAAGTCTTCGGAGTCAATTTGTAGAAAGTCTTTCATATCCAGCTGATCGCCCATTTCAGCGCTGCTTTCTGGACATAAGTTTCTAAAGTCGACTTCGGCAGAGCCAAAACCAAAATCTACGACGTATTCTGATTGCGCAGTTCCTGGGTTAGAAGATACAGGGTTAAGGCCTTCAACACGTGCTTTCGCCTTGGCCAGATTAATTGTGGATTCCAATGTACCTTTTACTGAATGTAAGGTAGCCACCTTAGCGTCAGTAGAGAGGTCGATAAATTTAGGTGCTGCTGTCGCTGCAATAATACCAAGAATAACAATAACAACAACGAGTTCAATAAGTGTAAAGCCGCGAGTGCGAGATGTTAACAACATGATAAGGGTACTGCGTTTTTATGTTTTTTATTTGTAACCAGTATAAATCTTGTCCGACCATTAAAACAATGGTTTTTTAAAGACATATTTTTGAAAAGGCGGAATTTTTGAATACTTGTAGCAAGTGCAATAAAAAAAGCTGTCGTTAACTAAAAGTAAAGACAGCTTCGAAAATCGTTGTTACGTTTGTTGTTATCGCTAAGTTCATGTTTAGTTTATTTGGTTAATTTGCTCGGTAAGCATGATTAGGTTGCTTTGAATAAGTTCAAGTTCTTGATAGCTATTGGCTTTGCGTAAGTCATCTAAAGCGCCTACTTTGTTGTTTGCCAACACTCTAACAACTGCTCTGTTATTGTATGCGTAAGCCATGGCTTTAGTAGAGTTAATGCTAAATTCGCTTTTTGCACTTCGAATGGCTTTGCTGCAAGCTTGCTCCGCTTCGCTATGCGCATTGCTTTTAGCTAAAGATAAACAGTCAGATAAGAAATCTTCATAGTACTTTTTACTTTCACTGAATTCTTGCGGTGCACTTTTCTTCACGAGAAAGAATTTAAAGGTATCACTTTCAGCTTTTGCAGCAGTTGTTAATGTGATTAATGACATTAGTACGAGGGTATTAAGTTTCATGTCTGTTCTCCTTCAATTGTCCCTTCAATTAAGGGATAGGAGAAATTTAAGTGATGAGAACTGTTTTGACAAACGATTGAAATTTACTCGATAAGTGAAATTAATTCACTTAGTCGTAATGAAACAGGGGCTTTGCGCTCTAGCCCCTAATCTCACCAATACTTAACCATTTACTCACGCATCCACGTGGCTGGCCAATCATATGCATCAGACATAGCGCGGCTAATTTCATGAAGGAGCGCAAAGCCATTATCTGAGTTGGTCATTACGATAAAGCCGCGACCAGTATCCGCAAATGAAACAGCGTAACAAGAAAACCCTGCATTACCACCGGTATGTCTAAACCGAAAGGCTTCACCTTCACCGTCAATACCTATGCCGATGCCTCCAGCATCAGGTACTCTGGTCATCATTGTCTTAGCAGACTCTTGCGATAACAAGGTTTCATCTTCACCTCGATAAGCTTGGCCTAATTTGATCATAAACTTGGCTAAATCAGTGGGGGTCGTCCAAAGCCCCGCAGCTGCTTTTTCAGGGTATAAATGAAAACCGCCTTTGATCATGTCGCCATCATTGTCGTAACCATAGGCAACTGAAGAAGAAGCAAGGTTAGTTGGCAGTAGAGCAAATGTGCTATTAGTCATACCAAGCGGTTTTAGCACTCTTAGTTGCATTAACTCGGTAAATGGCTGCTTTGCTGTATCTTCCATGAGTAGCTGGAGAACAGAAGTGCCTCCACCAGAGTAGCGTTCTGATTTGTTAGGTTCTTGAAATACTCGAACTGGATCTGAGTTAGAGATATTGCTGCCTTGCAGTACTTGAACAATTGATGGGATCTCTGCGTTTTTGTTGTAGCCCGCAAAACCTGAGACACCCAAACCTGAGGTGTGACTCATAATATTGCTAGGGGTTACTTTCTGATTTCGCGTGTATTTATTTTCCGGTACTTGCCACTTTACTAGCTTGTTATTTACATTTTCGTCTAAAGAAAAATAGCCGTTATCTATCATTTGAAACGCGGCAGCCGCAGTAACGGGTTTAGAAATAGATGCGGCTTGAAAGATGGTAGCAGGTGTTACTTTTTCACCTGTTTCTTTGTTTGCATAACCATAGCCTTTCGACCAAATAATCTGATTATTATCAAATACAGCTATGCTAACACCTGGCACATTATGCTTTTCCATTCGCGCAAGTAAAGTGCTTTTCTTGCGACTGTTTGAGCCAAGCCAGTTTATACCTCTTACACTATTTTCAAATGTTAGCTGCGCTTTTGTAGCTTCGCTTTCAACATTCTTGATGTCGCTTATTCGGCCATGGGTTTCACCAGAAGCAAGGGTTAATAAAAGCCCTGTAACTACAAAGGATATAATGCTTAGCTTCATGAATTCGATCCTTAAATTTTATTATTAATATACTAAGTCGGTTTAGGTAGGGAAATAGTTTGAATGTAAGGAAAATTAACTAAATTTTATCGTTTTCAATTGAGTAAAAGATTCAAATTCTTTCTAATGCTTTAAACCATTCCCCGAGCACATCCATCTAAGTGAACACTTGAAATCAATAATAAGAAATATAATGAAAAGAATAATCGCCAAATTAGTCTTAGTAATGCTGTGCTTTACTCACTTGAGCGTTAGTGCTTTTACAAAGTTTGGTAAAGTTGAAGAAACAACTATCGATAGTAAAGTTTTAGGCGAAAAGCGAGAGTTAGTTGTTTACTTGCCGGCAGGGTACGAAAATGACAAGCAGAGTTACCCTGTTTTATACATGACAGACGGCGACATACAAGGCCCTCATACCGCAGGCTCTATCGATTATTTATCAAAGTTTGATCAAATTCCAAACATGATTGTCGTTGGATTAGTTAATCCAAGAAATAAACGAAATAGTGACTTAACCTTAGCGAAGGTTAATAAAGAACTTTCTGAAAATATGGAAGGTGCAGACAGGTTTCTGGCCTTCGTTGAGAAAGAGGTTATTCCTTTCATTAAAAGCCGTTATCGCACCTTAGATTATCAAGCTTTATCAGGCACGTCTCACGGAGGTCAATTTGCAATAAACGCATTGATTAAAAAGCCTCACTTATTTGATGGTGTGATTGCTATCAGCCCATCATTATATTGGAATAACAATCAACTACTTGGCTTAATGGAACAAGCGTTAACCAAGCAGACATTAAAAGGGCGTTTGTTTATCTCTATCGCAGATGAACAGCCAATCATGACAGAGTCGTTCCAAGCCTTTGTAGACTTAACAAATAAATATCCAACAACATCACTTAATCTAGTTGCGAAAACTTTTGCCAATGAAAGCCATGATTCAACAACGTTATTGGGCCAATATTACGGTTTAAAGCATTTGTTTTCTGGTTGGGCGATTCCCAGTAATCCTCAAACATTAACCGACTTACAGGCTATTTATGATGCTAGGTCTAAGATGCTTGGGACAACCATGTTAATTCCAGAAGATAGAGCGAATGGTTACGGGCAGTGGTTACAATATTTAGGCCGCCAAGACGATGCTTTAGCTTTGTTTACATGGAATCGACAAACTTACCCTCAATCAATTAGTGCGCACAAGGCACTAATACAGGCATATCTGCATTTTAAACTAGTTGATGCAGCAGCAGTTGCGCTAGAAGAGGCGATTAAATCGGTAAAAGGGTTAACTTCAGAACAGAAAGAAGAACTTACAAGGTTATTTACTTAGCTTATTGGTATATTTTTCAACAAGTAGCTTTATTTCATTTTGACTTGCCTCAATTGTACCGTTAAACATTTCTATTTCTGATGGCGAAAAATAGCTCGGTCTTAACATGTAATGGACTGGGTTTAAGTGAATTGAAATATTGGTGGATTTTACTTCGTTTACCAATTTCGCTTGTTTGATATAGTAATTTCCTGCCAATTGATCTTCGATAGTGAAGTCTACGCGTTTACGTTTAACTAACTCTATGCGCTCTTTTAATAAGTTAGTTTCAACAATGCATTCTTCACAGTTTTCTTTGAGTAATTCAAATTTTTCGCCATAAACACTTCCTCGATTAATGGCGATTAAGTCAGAATTTGAAATTGTAGTTACGTCAACTCTATCTGTGTGTGAAAACAGCTGCATATTTTCCATTCTGTAAGGCATAGAGAAAACGGAGAAGCTTTCTCTGGCCTTGCTTTTACTCGCTGCAAATATTAGGTCAATGTTACCTTTTTGAAATTCTTTAAAAGCTCTGCTCGATGAGGAGAAAAACACATATTCGGGACATTTATTTAGCTTTCGCAGAATGAGCTCCAAAATCTCAATATCGAGCCCATGGTATTCTCCATCTTCTAGATAAGAAAATGGCGGCCAGTTGTTTGCAACACTAACAGTGACTGAATCTTTGCATGATCTGTTGTTTTCTCCATTAGCGAACAAGCCACTACTGAAAAAGAGAGTAGAGATAAATAATAGTGAACAGATGCAAGTGCGGGTCATTATGTAAGGGCATTTCAAATACTGCTGAATGAAACAATATAACATATTGAAAAAGACGCTGCGTTGGTTTGTTTTTGCTATGTTTAGCTAAAGTGTAAGTATAAGTGTTTGAGAATTACAGACCCCAATTTATTAATTTATTCGACCCTAAGTAGAATAGTGTGGTACTAAAGTGGTATTTGGGGGTGGTCAATTTTGGGTCAATAAACGAAAAAGCCTTTGCAATCTGTTGATTACAAAGGCTTAAATTTGGTGGAGCGGGGGGGAGTTGAACTCTCTATTTCTTCTTTATTTTCAACTTTATACATCTCTGTTAGTCACTTTCATGAGGTTTTGTAACTGAACTAGGTAGCAAAGGTAATAATACCGTTGGAATGTTTGCTTTTGCTGATGTGTAATGAGCATGCTCCCTAGCGTATGGCCATACATGAAAATTTACACACTTATCTATAAAAACAGAGACTTCTTCTTCTGACCAATCTAACATCTCAGAAAGACCATAAACTGCTTGAAATACCATTTTCAAACTAAAAATGCTTTCTTTTTCTGGATTAAGCCCCTCAATATCCAAAGAGTAATCGCATACAAAAGATGGATTTTCTTTTTCACCTTTGAACTCATGGTCTATTGCAATAGATATTCCAAGAGAACTACCTTCTTGAACATCTTCGTCAGTTACTTCAAAAAATGAGCTCTTTAAACAAATATTTGCTAGTTGCGAACATTGAGCCAAATATTTAGCCATTAAATTTATCCTTTCAATTTAACAAAGCATTATTGGTTTACGATGTTTTGAAATACCCAAGCTGGTTTATTTCCAAAAGTGTAACAAGTTTTAAACTGATACCTATCTTGATGAGCATATCTATCCACATTTATCACTATATCTTCTTCAATATTTAGCGATATGGCTTTATATATTTCTTTCAAACTTGAAGTTCTTTTTAGGTTTGACAATACAAGTGCACGGATACATCTATCTGCTTGAGGGTTTATCGCATGCTCGCCGGATTCCCAACGACTAACAGATACGTTAGTTGCTCCTAACATTTGAGCAATATCAAGACCTGTATATTTCAAATAGCTTCTTAAAAAAGAAAATTCATGAGATAAAAGAGGCCTTTTTATGCAACAAAGAGACTCTGCAATTTCTTTTTTAATTAGTTTTTGTTTCGGCAAAGATTTAGATACGTGTCCACAATCTTCGCAATAAGTTACAGGGACATTTTCAAGAAACACACGGTTTAAACCTATATTTTCTAACTGAATAGTTTCGTATGTTGTTTCTATAGCATCTGATTCACACACAGGGCATTGCATGGTTCACTCCTTATATTACCATTCTGTAATAATAACTAATTTGTATTCTGAAGGTATAACCGTAATGACTTCTGTCTTACCAATTACGTTTGTGTATCTTACTTTATACCTATACTGAACCTTTCCACTTCTTAATCTATGTTCTCTAACAGCAACTGCAGAGCCATTTTCCAGTGTCTTTTCGATCCAATCATTACAAATAAGTCGTTCCTCAGCTCTTTCTTCAGCGTGAACTGAGTAAATCCACTCGGTTTTATCAGAGAAAGCATATTCATTAATTACTCTCGTCGCTTCCTCTAAAGAATGGGGATTTTGTATTCCATTACTCATAATTATTAATGCAACTTATAAAAATTACAAGCCAAGTTTAACGTCACGTTAAAATTTTAATCCGCGGTATTTTAACGTCACGTTAAATTTGTGCAAGTTGTTTATGTTAAAATTTGTACAGCATCTTGCGTAATTGTACAAAACTATATGAACTATTTTTAATATAACAATGATTTGGCGACGAATAAATCAATTTTCAACCCATCTGCCGTATGCACTTAAAGTCATACCTATATCACTATGCCCTAATTGTTTGGCAACCCAAGCTACAGGCCTGTTTTCGCTGAGCATTGTAGATGCGTATGTATGTCTTGTATTGTATTGCTTTCGAAATCTCACACCTGATTTAACTAAGGTAGGACACCAACATTGATTATATAGTTGTCTATCATCTCTCCAAGGCTGCATAGTTTTAGGGTTTAGAAATATACGTTCAACACCTTTAGGAATAGTAGAAAGCTGTTTTTGTAACGCCTTCAGTGCGTTTGGATGAAGTTCATGTGTACGTTCACCTGACTTGGTTTTTGTCCCCTTGATACGACCATGAACAAGTGCTTGACGAACAAAAATCACTTCTCGATCTAAATCGATGTCTTGTCGGCGTAGAGCTAATAGTTCACTAGTGCGTAGGCCTGTCCAAAAAGCAAACCCATACAGGTTTTTAACCATTCCTGTCATTTGATTTAGGATTGCTTCTCGTTCTATGGCATTAAATGGCTCTGGCTCTTTTTTGGTATGCTTTGATCTCTCTATTCTATTAAATGGGTTCTCATCAATGTCACCATTGTTATAGATTAGCTGAAAAGCTGCTTTCATTATTGAATGAATTTCATTTTTGGTTTTACCTGAAAGTTTGACGGTAGAAGCCCAGTCAAGATAGATGTTAGGTTTAAATTCACATACTTTTATTGCTCCGAAAACAGGCTCTATGTGATTATTTACTTTGCTTATGTAGCCACGTTTTGTTGAGTACTCCCAGTTACTTTGTTTTAACTTAAACCAGCTATCAATAATATCTTTAATAGTGAGGCCTAGCTTATCTTGACCTGTTATTCGTGCGCCTAACTTGCTCTCTGGGAAGTGTGACAGGTAATCAAATTTTCCCATATCTATCTCGTAAAGAATTACGTCTCTCTTACGTTGAATTTCTTTGAGTTGTGTTGATGTTGGATTTTTAACTCTAATGGATTCGCGACAGCGAACACCTTTGTACATGAAAGATATCTGAACGTGATTTGGCTTAATTGTGATGCCTGTTAATTTGCTATCCACTTTTCTACCTCGCTAATGCTAATGAATATTCTCCCGTCTGGGGCTTTCTTAAATTGTTTATCTATTTGCCATTGGCCTTTTTTGATTTTTGCTCTTATCGCTTCTTCGCTATAGCCACATAGTTGCGAAAGCTTTTTAATAGTTACCCAGTTCATTTTGTCTCCTTTGGTCTGTACTGGACTTGTGTGGAGTTTGTGGCGTAGTATGTTGAAAAAATAGGACCGTAACTGATACGTAACTGTTACTTATTTATAAATTTCAAATGGTTGTGATATGGATGTCAGATTGATAAAAGAGGCATGTGAATATGCTATTTCGGTTATAGACGATAGTGATTATTCGAAACCAACACCAAAAGAACTACTTCGAAGGCTTTTTGAGGAAACTAAAAGTCGAATTGATAAAGGTGATCACATCGAAGATATTATGTTCGAACAAAGTGAATTGATATCACTTGTTAAAACAGGAACGTATTCAACTTCACAAGCCAAAAAGTTCAAGTCAGATCATTACGAAGAAGCAAAAATACTGCTTAGTGCTATTCAACAAGTTAATTTTGTCGACTTTGTTCGCATCGAACTTATTGAAACAGTGTCTAAAGGTGGAGCGAGGAACAAGAAGTTTCACCTGCTTAGCTTTAAAAGCACAGAGGGCACGTTTGATAAAGTTAAATCTGATCAAAAAAGCCATGATATTATTTATAGTGCGGTAGCATTACCAAGTCCTCGGTGGATTGCTAAACCATTTTTGTCGATAGAGTTAACTGGATGGCGAAGGCTGTTATTTCTATTTTTACCAATAGCTGGAATTTTTCTTGGGTTTATGTTGTTCACGTCTGTCGCATTTTTGTTAAGTAGTCAATCAATTCTAGCGCTAACATCATTTGTAACTGTTGCTTTTATTGCATGGACCTTAATGAAGCCTTTTTATGAAGCGTCTTTTAAGCGAATAGCCATGGCTCCCGATTGGATGATTCGTTGGGGGCAGGGAGATGCACAACTAGAATCAGTAAAACTTGATAAAATCAGGCCTAACGGGCGCAATTACAGAAAGCTTGAATGCGTAGTATATGAAGGAGTGTGCCCTATTTGTGGTAGCAAGGTATTCATCGAAAACGGAGAGCATGCGCTTAAAGGGCGACTTATTGGTGTATGTGATGAATCACCAAGAGAACATATATTCAGTTTTGATCATATAACACAAATAGGAAACAGTATTTCTAATTGTTAAATCGCGATACATGTATCATAGCGCGATAAAAGTCACGGTTAGCACTATATCAAGAAAACGAATCAACTAGACAGAGTTAGAAAAGTAAAATGGAACTAGTAGCAATATTCATATATGAGTATAAGAGCCTGAGAAACCTATTCATTAGTTTGAACAGTTCTTATTTACATGAATACGATGGACGTATTTTTCGTTTAAGTCATCAAGGCTCAGAGCTGGGTCAATATTATCAAGGCAATGCATTTTCTTTAATACTAGGCCAAAATGGCACAGGAAAAACTAGCATTATTGAGTTTATTGAAGGGTTATATTCTGGAATGAAGGGAGAAGGTTTTGCCGTCTTTTCAAATGGCAATACTTATAGCATCATTTCAAACCTTTCAGTTGAACCAAATTTCGAGTTTGACCGAGAAGTTCAATACATTGAACAGAAGGATAAACGTATTGGGTCGATTTTATCTGTTAATAATGTATTCGATATTAGTAAATATGTTTTTGGCGAAAAGCAGAATAAAAGTCAGATGCATTTGAACATATCACCAAATGCAATTATGGGAAGCTCCAGAAAAAAGGTATTTGAAAATGAAATCGGGAGAGAACTAGCATTTTTCAAGAGAAACACAACATTTTTGGATAGTATCGGAAACCCTAATCCAAAATATCAATTTTCTATCCCAATCCCACAGAAAAAACGAGCCACTAATGTTATTAACGCTAATCCGGAGTTAGCTAAAGATTTAGAATTTGAAGTATCAGTCTTTAGGGACCGACTTCATAGAAATAGTATGTTCAACTCCATAAATGAAGCAGCGAGAAAAAGTAGGGCCGATAAATTTCCGACAGACCTTTTTTTCAAGTCTGAAGTTAAAAAGACAAAACAGGAAATATTTGAATATGAAGTCAAAAATGCTGTTGATACAATTTTTAATAGAGACATATACACGAGTATTTGTGACTCTCCAATAGATTCATTTTGGAATTTAACAATATTCTTTTTAAGTGACTTATTTTGGAAAACAGCGAATGAGTTTTATACAGATAAATTGAAAAGAGACCACTTTTATCTCGCGACATTGATCTACACATTTAGCGATTTATCAAATATTTCATTAGATGGAACCAACTATATTCCGAAAAAACTTCACACCTCATTGGAAGAGCCTGAATTTGTTTATGATTTAATATTCGATGCTTCAAAATTATTGCTTGCTATTTCTGCACTAATAGACGAGAACGGTATCCAGCTTTACGTGGAGAACCATAGTGTTACCTTCAGTGTAGAAAATGAGGAAATTATTACTGAACTAACTGATTTGTTTAACTCACTAAATTATTTCCTAATATCTAATGTTGAGTTTGGTTGGACTGGGTTTAGTTCAGGAGAATCTGCTCTTATAAAGATGTTTTCAAGATTACAATATGGAATAAATAAAATTTGTGAGCAAACTCCTCATTCGACCGTCGTAATTGTAATGGATGAAGTTGACTTATATCTTCACCCCGAATGGCAAAGGTCATTGTTAAAAAGGTTATTACTTTTCATAGAGTCTTTAGATAATAAATTCGGAAAGGTGCAGATAATTTTGTCATCTCACTCACCACTCATTGCTAGTGATTTTTTACCAGAAGATATAATAACTTTAGTGAAAAGAAATGGTAGAACATTCGTGGTAGAAAAAAGTATAGGCTTTGGAGCAAGTATTAATCAACTTTATGCTAAGAGTTTTGCTCTTGAGTCTTCTATAGGAGAATATTCTAGGGAATCACTTCAACGTATACTTGAAACTATCAATACTGATAAGGTCTCAAGTGAAGATAAATTACTAATAGAGCGAATTGGTGATCGTTTTGTAAGAGAAAAGCTCTTGGAGTTATTGAATAATGATCAAGTTAAATCATAAATATTCACCTCGATTTATCAATGACTATATCGGGTCTCTTTTTGACTCGTTCTTGGAACAAAGGTTAGAAAAGTTTAAAGAAGTCTTAGAACAAGTTACCGATCAAGATTATAGAAATAAGATACTTTTATTTTGGAATTCAAGAACAATTAAATCATATATATCTGCTAAGCCTACATCTTTTAAACCGCTTATCAATCGAGTTTTTGAAAGTTTTCCAGAGGTGATCGAATATTTTGCGCCTACATTATATTTTTCTAACCTTAAACTTCCAGATTTTAAATATCAAAGCTTTGATTTTCGAAATAAGTTGGATAAAAAAGATTTTGACGGGCATTTACATTGCTACATAAAAGATTTGATTAAACGTTTTCCGAATTCTCTGTTGGTTGATTCAGCGATTAACAATTTAGGAAATATATCAAACCCTAGTGAATCTAAAATGATTATTAAGCGTTTGAAGTCATCCATGTCAGGTACAATCAAGGAAGATAATGTTTTTCCTTTATGGGTTAGAGAACTTGCAAAAGTTTTTGATTATGAGTCTATGCAGAGCCAGGTAGCGTTCAAAGTCGTAGGCTTTACAAATATAGTTGTCTGTCCTTATTGTAACGAAAACACTCTTCATATAAAGGATGGATGTTATAAACCTAGTTTGGACCATTTTTATCCTAAGTCAAAATATCCTTTTTTAGCATTGTCTTTATACAATTTAATTCCTTCATGTGATTTTTGTAATGGGAACAGAAAGAAAAGCTTAGACACCTATACGCAAGAATATGCTATGCCGTTCCTTCAAGGAGTTGATAATGCTCCATTATTCTCATATGAAATTGGTGTAGTGAAAGAAGCCTATGATCCGCTCGAAGTTTCTGATGTAGCAATTTTAATGATTGAGCAAGAAGAGAAATTGGAGCGCAATATAGAGCTATTTGATATCAAATATCGCTATAATCAGGACGAATACAAAGAAAAATTGATAACTATTATTGAAGGAAAGCAATCTATAAAGAGCTTTAAATTGGAGCTCTTAGAGAAAATGTTAAATAGGGACGTTGTTTTGAATAAACCTCCTATCAAATCAAGGGCAAAAAAATTCAACGTAGATTTAATGAATGAAATACTTGAACGTAACCATCAACTCTATTAGGTTTTAAAAGTGAAAACCTAAAAAAAGAAATCCAAATTTTTAAAGAGCGAGAGCTATTGGAGTTAACCCAATAGCGAAAAATTGTTTTCAAAATTGAGCTTTGTTACTTGTAATAACTCGTTTGAAAACTTAAGAATAATTTCAATTTCATCATTCAATGTAATGACACCAGCAACAAATGCTATATCTTCAATCTCTAAGTGGTGTTTGTGAGCGTCTTCTTTCTTGATGACGTGACTATTTAGCAATTCAACCGCTTCTTCTATGGTGAATTGCTCTGTAAATCCGAATTGTTCAATGTTCATTTTTCATAAGTCCAGTTTCCGATAAGGGGTGGTACAGTTATTTACACAAGTCCAAGAGCGCTTCGCGCTTCTCCTCGTCGCTCAGGCTCCGCACTCGTCGTCGCCAAAGCGCTTCAATCATGTTGGTAAGGGGTTAATATTTGCCAATTCCACCGTGTGGTCCTCCTCACGAGTACCACACGTTGTCATCGGCTCCGTATAAGGAGTCCAAATGTTAAGGCGAGTTCTGGTAGTTATGCCGTTACAAAGTAAACCAATGACAGATGGCTTTTTAGGATCACCGTAACGTGTGAGTTTGTTCTCTAAAACTTCACCTGTTTCAGTATCTATTTGCTCTGTGGTTTTTATTTCATAAGCGGGTTTTAATGGCCTATTTCTTCTAGGAAGCACAGGGCCACCCATCGCTAACACGTAAGCAGCCCAGTCGCCAGAGTCAGCGGCCCTAAAGGGTTGTCCTAACTCTTTTTGCTTAATTTCTTTTAAGCGACGTAGCTCTCTCCAAATTGTGACTGATGGTCCACCAATCTGCTGGAACTGACGAATTTTCCAAGTTGATGCCCATGCATCTATTCTATTTGCAGCTGATTTACCGTTGTTACCATAGAGATCTTCATCAATATTTGAACCGTCAATATTCTTTGATATGTATTTGGCAATATAGCCCGCTGCACTGCCTTTATTTGGATCAATACTCTTAAAATTGAATCGATGCTTTTTAGCGCCTTGTTCATATGCGCTCTCTTTCATAGCGTATTTTTCAAATATACTGCGGGACAATTCGACATCATCAGGGTGCATAAAAAGTAAGAGGTGCCAGTGAGGTGTTCCGTCATGATGTGGTTCAACTACTCTAAAGCCATATGGATGAATGTTTTTCTTGTGAAGAGCCGAACGTATTAGTTGCCAAATTGAATTAAAATAATCATTTACTTGTTTAGGTGTTTTACCCTCATATTTAGTATTAGGCTTCCCACCTTTTATTACGGCGTGCATTTTAGAGGGGGCTGTTAAAGTGTAAAACTCTCCTACATGTCCAAGTTCCTTTGATACTTCCTCAAATCCTCTAATTCTTGTCATTAATTCGGACTTTCGGACTTTAGGGTTGGCGACTGTTTTCTTAAATAGCTCTAGAAGTGTGTACGACTGTCCGTATTGATTGATTATTTGATTTTCCATCAAGTATTCATAAGAATTCCTTAATTGGTTTCTGCGATTTTCACAAGCGAAATTGCTGGCATACGTGCTGGCAGCGTTGTTGACTAAATTTAATTTTCGATGGACTTGCTCTATATGAGTTAAGCGAAGGTCATTGATCTGCTTGAACCACCATTTTGAGCAACTGAGTTTATTTAATGTTGGTTCAATTGATGTAATTTCCTGATGCAGAGGGACTTCTATTTTATATTTGGTTGCTAGTTTTCGACAGGTGGCGTAAGCAATTTCATTCTTACCCAATTCAGCAATCACCAATTGGCAAGTTCTAGACTTTTCTTCGCAGAACTTTTTAATGTCTTCACTGGATTCAGATAAATTTAAATCGTTGAATTGAAGTTCTTTATCAATTCTGCCTAAGAATAAGTTTGCTTCAGTATATTCGCGACTGTTTGCGATTTTGAGATATTGGGTGGCTAAGGCTTTTGCTAAATATGGGTGTTTTGAAAATATTCGGTTTCGGAAAGCACTACATTCTTTAGTACCGATTTCTGAAATGGCTTGGAGTAAATTAGTGTCACCACAGTGCCATTTTGAAGCCCAATCAGGACTATCTGAGACTACTTGGCTTTTAGATACAAAAAAGCCGCAGTCCTTATTATCAAAGGCCGCAGCTTGATTTTGTTGGCTCTCGCCAAAATGGGATTTGGTGGAGCGGGGGGGAGTTGAACCCCCGTCCGAAAAACCTACATCCTCGGTCCTACATGCTTAGTCGTTCTTTTATTTAACCAGTCAGTCGCCGAACGACAGGCTACTTTCTGGTGAGTCTGATACTGTTTCGCGGTTCACCCTCAGACAAGGTTCCCTCGCTAGCCTACTTGGGGTGACCATCGGCATCTCTAGACAATAGGCGAGTCTATGAGAGGATGGCTAGCATTAAGCTGCTAGTGCGAACGAGTCGTCGTTTGCAATTATGGTTTTGCGGCTTTTTACCAGGCCAACCGCCCCTGGGCATGCACCTTGGGTTTCGCGAATCCCGTCGAATCCTAAATCCGCCCCAAAGTTTGTTAAGTCTATGACTTAGCAACACACATTTTACTGCGTATTGCGTAATTACACAACGTGGTAATTTTTAACCAAATTGTGCTGTTTAGTTATTCAAGTTCTTGTTTTTCATCAAGCGGCCTTTATCAATTTGCCACTCTCTGTCTTTAATATCTGCACGCTTATCGTGAGTTTTCTTACCTTTACCTAAGTAAAACTCTAGTTTTACCCAGCACTGTTTCCAGTACATCGCAGTAGCAATAAGTGAATAGCCATCACGTTCTACTGAACCAATTAAACGGTCTAGCTCTCGGCGATTAAGCAATAACTTTCTTGAGCGAACAGGGTCACATACGACATGTGAAGAGGCTGCATTTAACGGAAGGATTTCCGAACCTACTAGGTAAGCTTCGCCGTCTTTAAGCATTACGTAGCAGTCAGAGATATTAACTTTACCGCTGCGAATACTCTTAATTTCCCATCCTTGCAAACTCATACCTGCTTCGAACTTGTCGGTTAGGGTGTAGTTGTGCCTCGCCTTTTTATTTAGCGCTATGGTATTACTGTTAGATTGTTTCGATTTCTTTTTAGCCATTATCGCTCCATCTTTAACGGCGCACATTATACAAAGAGAATCAGGGAAAGAAACGATTTTTCTGTTAATTAGCGTAAGCCTATGCCAATTGAACTACCTCTGGTATGATAGCGCGGTTATTTATGGGGGAATAAATGCCTACAATTAGTCGAAATGCGCTTGTTATGCATACCGCTGAGCAGATGTATCAATTAATCAATGATGTGTTGTCGTATCCTAAGTTTTTACCTGATTGTGGCGACAGTAAAATTATTTCTCACCAAGATTCTAAAATGGTTGCGTCTTTGTTAGTGGCAAAGGGCGGCATTAAGAAGTGGTTTACCACAGAAAATCAATTAGAAAGTAATTCAAAAATTACCATGTCGTTAGTGGATGGCCCTTTTAAGTATTTAACGGGCACTTGGAACTTAATTCCGTTGTCGGATGAAGCGTGTAAAGTCACGTTAGACTTGGACTACGAGTTTTCAAACAAAATGTTAGATTTAGCGTTTGGAAGAGTATTTAACGGCATCGCCAATAACATGGTTCAAGCATTTACTAACAGAGCGAAGGAAGTTTACGGAGCGGCAAATGTCTGAGGGTTCTCAAGTGTCTGAAAATATCCAGGTGGAAGTCGTTTACGGCACGCCAACTCGCCAAGAGTTGCTCACAGTTTCAGTTAAAGCGGGTTTAACCGTAGAAGAAGTGATCAACGAATCAGGCATTATTTCATTATTTCCTGAAATTGATTTAGCCGTAAATAAAGTTGGTATTTGGAACCGTGCTGCTAAGTTAAAAGATGAAGTGAACGATTTAGATCGTATTGAAGTGTATCGTCCACTTATTGCCGACCCGAAAGAAGTGCGCAAACGCCGCGCTGAAAAAGCCAAACAGGAAGGGCGCGCTGATAAAGTTACTGGCGGCAGAGTAAACCCGCTTCGCGGTGGTAAAGACGAGTAAGCTTTTTCAATACAAGGGTTATGGCTTTGAATTTAAATACCCGAATAATATAAATTTTAATACATTTAAACCTTTTCTAACTTTGATGTCTCTTATTAATGAATCAAACAAAGTTTGTTATAGAAAAGGATATCAATGAAATTACTCACCACTTTCTCTCTTACTTGTCTTTCGTTGTTATTGCCTCTCCAAGTCGCTGCTGATCAAATAGCGACGTCTAGTGAACCTATGCAGCAAGCGGCTGAGTCTAATCGCCGTTTTATCCCCGTTGAGCTTTTTACTGGTGCAGAGTGGGATGGAAAACACGAACTGAAGCTAAACAGCGTTTCAACGACTACTTGTGCATCTGCTGATGGTAAGCAGTGTGATAAATACCATATTAAAGGACCTTTTAAGACAAAAGAAAACAACACTAAAATTGCTTGGGCAGGTGAGCAGCTTACTTATTACTTGAGAACATTTTTCATTCCCAGCCGAGGTGAGGTTATCTCACACTTTACTATCAACAATTCTAAAGATGGCTTAGTCAGAATTTACGATAAACGTAAACAATGGGGCGAAAGAACTTACAGTGGTTTGAGTAGTAAATTTCCGCTTGGATACTGGCAGCAAGGTGAAGTAAGGCATTACGGTACAAAGAAGCCGGTGCGAATTGAAATCCTAGAGCTTAGCGATGAGAAAGACTGCCTAACGTTTAGATGGACTCTTGGCAAAGGTAAGGGAAAAAATAGTGACAATAACTATACGTTTTGCCCCAATAAAGGGTTAACTCGAATTACACATAACCGTTAATTAATGCTTATTGATTAGCTACAGGACAGCGCGATAAAGTCTTTGCGTTGAAAAAGCGCATCGTATTTTGCTTCCAAATACTGGGTTTGGCTGATCCACGCATTAGTAAGGTCAGTCAACGCCTTATAACTTGCTAATGGCGTTTTTTCGCCATACATTTTTAAGTCTACGACAGTGTTATTCATACGTTCAACGATCTTCTTATATCTGTCTTCTTGGTAATCAATGAGCGCGCCTATTTCAGTTGCTAACTGAAAATTAGCATAAACTAAATAGCCTGATTCGCCGGCAAGTGTCCATGCCGAATACCTTAAAGGTTCACTAAGCAACATGTCTTGAAATTGGCTTAATTTAATTTGGGTTTCAGACTGAGCTTGAAGCTCGATAACCGCAGCTTCAGATAAGGAAAGCATGCCTTGCTGGCGCGGAATATAGTCGTCTTTAAGCAACCCTCGGTTGAAGGTAAGCTCAGATTTTACGTTACACAAAGCGATCATAGTGCGCTGTTCTATATCTTTGTCTTCATCCCAGTCTTGTAGGGCGAATGCTAATAATATACTTGCGCTGATAAACGCAGATTCTGCAAATATTGCGCGCCATTTTATTTGAGAGGGTTTGTACTTAAATGGCATGAAAACTTCCTTTAATCTTGCTAGGTTTGAGCGCAGCACAGAAGGTAACACAACTAGCATTTTTTGCAAAAATATAATGAGATTAAGATGTTAAAAAGAATGTAAATTGTATTTGAAGACGAGGGCAGGAGCGGAAACAAAAAACAGCTAATGCTGGGCTTATCTGATAAATGGTGCCAACGGTTGGGTCGAACTGCCAAATCTACTTAGCTACTGATTCATCAGTAGGGCAGTTCTCTAAAATTGAGATGAAAAAAAAGCCTCAATATTGCTATTGAAGCTTTCTTATAAATGGTGCCGACTGCCGGACAAAATTGTCAGGAGCAATTTTGAACACACTTGTGTGGCCCGAAGGGCAATTTACATGGAAGTAAATTGTAATCGAAGACGAGGGCAGGAGTGGAAACAAAAAAGCCCAGCTAATGCTGGGCTTATCTGATAAATGGTGCCGACTGCCGGAGTCGAACTGGCGACCTACTGATTACAAGTCAGTTGCTCTACCAACTGAGCTAAGTCGGCACACGAAACTTGTGTGCGATAAACATGTGTTTATCTTGGCACCGAAATATTGATTGTCTCAATATCTCAAAATAATGGTGCCCAGAGGCGGAATCGAACCACCGACACGGGGATTTTCAATCCCCTGCTCTACCGACTGAGCTATCTGGGCATCTTTCAGAAAAACTGCGTTGTCCTGAAGACGGGGCGTATTAAACTGTTTTTCTCAAACAAGGTCAACACTTTTTTTTGAAAAAATTATCGTTTGACGCTTTTTTCTTCGGATTGTTGGATTATACTTCGAAATCTGGCTAAATTTCCTTAAAACCATTAGGCATTGTATAGGGTAAATGCGCCAATGGCGATGAAGCCGATTCCTGCAATATAAGATAAAACTTTTTCACTGATATATTCACTTAAAAAAGTTCCAGCTAAAACACCTGCCGCAGTCGCTACAATCAAAGCAGCTGATGCCGCAAAGAATACCATCCATTTACTTACCTCTTTATCGGCAGCAAATAACATAGTCGCAAGTTGGGTTTTATCACCTAATTCAGCGATAAATACCGAAGCAAATATTGTGACGAAAATACGCCAATCAAAAGAAAAATCCACTATTTACCTTGAGGAACGTAGCCTTCAATTTTAGGCTCGATATCATTAAACAAGTAATCTACCATTGTTTTTTCTAATACCGCGCGATCATCAGGGTTCATCATATTCATTTTATGTTCGTTGATCAGCATGGTTTGTTTCTTCTGCCAATCTGTCCAAGCTTCTTGACTAATATTGTCGAAAATACGCTTACCAACATCACCTGGATAAAGCTGAAAACCTAAACCTGGTGCTTCTTTTTTAAGTTTTTGACAAAAAACAACTCTGCTCATGGGAACTCTCTAAAATGATAAAGCTATAATGGCCGACATTATAGCGATATGAGTGAAGCAATGCTCGTGTTTTAGCTAAACATTGCGTGGTCTTTTACAATTTTTAATAGTTTTATTGTTGGCGCTGCAAAACCAAGCTCGGAATTTTCGTGATGAGCTAACCAAGTCACATCTTGCGTTTCTCGTACCTGTGAGCCACTTGTTTTTACAGAGACAATCATAGGGGTAATGTCTAAATGGTAATGGCTAAAGGTGTGTCTGAAAGTCTCTAATTTAGTTGTTGAGTGAACCGTTAAGTTATTCGCTTGAGCTAATTTTTCGATTTCACCTTGCTCACTTGCTTCAGGAAAACACCACAGTCCGCCCCAAATGCCTGAAGGAGGGCGCTTTTCTAACAGAATTTTGTCTTGATGTTGAAAAATAACCATTAAAGTTTGCTTTTCAGGGATGGTTTTCTTTGGTTTTTTCTGTGGAAAGTTCGCTTGTTCAGAGCCTAAGTTAGCTAGGCATGTTTTTTCCAACGGACAAAGTGGGCAGCTTGGCTTTGTTCTAGTGCATACGGTAGCACCTAAATCCATCATGGCTTGATTGAACGCTGAAACTTCTTTAGCTGGCGTAACCGCCTCCGCTATTGGCCAAAGCGCTTTTTCGTATTTAGCTTGCCCGTTATGACCTTCTACCAGTAAGAAGCGAGATAATACGCGCTTTACATTACCATCTAAAATAGGGTGATGTTGCCCTAGAGACAAACTTAATATAGCTCCAGCAGTAGAACGTCCTATGCCTGGAAGGGCAATAACTTGGTCTATATCGGTTGGAAACTCACCTTTGTATTCATCTCTAATTATTTGTGCGGCTTTATGTAGGTTTCTTGCTCTAGCGTAATAGCCTAGCCCTGTCCAATGGTGCAATACGGTATCTTGGTCCGCATTTGCTAAATCAACAACGGTTGGAAAGCTTTCCATAAATCGCTGGTAGTACGGAATAACAGTTGCTACTTGCGTTTGTTGTAGCATGATTTCAGAAATCCAAACGCGATAAGGGGTTTTATTTTGTTGCCAAGGTAAGTGCTTTCGCCCTTGCTCGTGATACCAAGAAACAACTTGTTCACCAAATTGTTTGCACGAGGCTGCAGATAGATGTGTTGTTATATTCATAACGGCGCAGTGTAGCCAATTCATTGAACAAATTCATTAAAATTCTATGGATATTTGCGCTAAAAATCACTATATTGGCGGCGATATTTACTAAGCGAGACTTACTATGAAAGCGCAAGCGAAAAACAGAAATAGACGTCTGAGAAAAAAATTAAGAGTTGATGAGTTTCAGGAGTTAGGTTTTGATGTTGCCTGGAAACTTGAAGATGGTATTGATGGCGACACATTAGATGCGTTTATCGATAAGTTTTTTGCTGAAGCGATTGAGCCTAACGGGCTTGGCTTTGCTGGTGAAGGTGACACTATTTGGCATGGCCTTATTTGTACACAAAAACTAGGAAGCTGTACTGAAGAACATCGTAAAGCAGTAGAAAGCTGGTTAAGCAGTAATGGCGCAACAGCAGTATCTGTAAGCGACTTATACGATATCTGGTGGGCGGGCAACGACGCTTAACCTGCACAAATATTTTATCAAAAAAGCCGGATAACGATTATCGTTATCCGGCTTTTTGTTAATTAGCGTTTATAAGCGAATGCTTCAGTATTAAAAGTGATATTTTACAAGGGCATTAACGTTTCTTTCGTCGACACCGTCTATACCAAATTTGTTATTCCAGTAAACATACTCAATACCAACAAAAAGCTTTGTTTTTAAGTTTAAAGCAGGCGCTAAGTTGTACTTTAACTGAGACGTGAAGTTCATGTGTGTTTCGGTGTCGTCCGTTGAGCTGGCATAATCAATAAAGCCATCGTAATAAAGCGGGCCTACAGGCACACCCCAAGATAAGGTTACTTGAGAGCCGTTATCTATACCGTCATTATTTCTAATGTAGGCGTTTGCTTTGAAAAAATCGAAACCAGGAATTTTAAAATCGGTACCAACGCCGTATAAGTAGTTGGTAAAACCATCGCCAATTTCTACTGTTCCAGCAAAATATAGATTCTCGATAAAGCCGAGTTTTGTGTTTGAAAACTTAATTCTAGGCGACCATTCCGCGTAAGTTTCTGTATCGCCATTATCTGACTCTAATCTATCCATGAAGAAGAAGCTGTCACCCCAATTGTGACCAGAAGCGTATTCAAATGTCGCCACAGTACGTTCGTTATCGCCAACTTGGTAATTATCACCTTTTAGTAAAGTTAAACTAAAATCAGACCATAAGGTGTCTGCGTTTGCAGAAAGCTGCGGCAAAAGTAAACAAGCAGTTAATAATAAAGGGCGTTTTATCATAGTGATGTAAATGGATTAGCTGTAAAAGCTCTATTATAGCATCCTTGATTGAGTTTCCACCCATAAACAAGGATAATACGCGCCCTAAAATGTTATTAATTTTTATCAGTTAAAGAAAAGCTATGAGTGAAAGAACCCATAAAACCATTGAGCAGGCGGAGCAAGAAGGTAAATATATCCGCAAAGTACGCAGCTTTGTTAAACGCGAAGGGCGCTTAACCAAAGGGCAAGCCAAAGCTTTAGAGCTTTACTGGGGAACAATGGGCTTAAATCATACCGATGGCTTAGTTGACTTTACCAAAGTGTTTGGCAACGACAATCCAGTGGTATTAGAAATTGGTTTTGGCATGGGTAAGTCACTTGTTGAAATGGCGAAAAATGCCCCTGAGCTAAATTTTGTTGGTGTTGAAGTGCATCGCCCAGGTGTGGGTGCATGTATCGCGCTAGCAAAAGAAGAAGGCGTAGAAAACTTACGCGTATACGAGCATGATGCAATTGAAATTCTTGCTGATTGTATTCCTTCTGCGAGCTTAACGACGGTTCAGTTATTCTTCCCTGATCCTTGGCATAAGAAAAAGCATCACAAACGTCGCATTGTATCGCCTGAATTCGTGGAAACGATTCGACAAAAATTGAAAGTTGGCGGTGTATTCCATATGGCGACAGACTGGGAAAACTACGCTGAATGTATGTTAGAAGATATGCAGTCGTCAGAAGGCTATAAAAATCTTTCGGAAACGAATGACTATGTTCCTCGCCCAAATAACCGTCCGTTAACTAAATTCGAAGATCGCGGTCACCGCTTAGGGCATGGCGTATGGGATTTACAGTTCTCTAGAATCGACTAGTTCCTCTTCGTTAGAAAATTGATGTAGCCAATGGCCTTGTGTATGAAAAAGGTGTTGGCTATGTCGATATTGACCGTTCTTTTTTAATTGTTCGCTAGAAATTAATTGAAAATTAAGTGCATATTGCAATGTTCTCACTGGGTATTGTGTCCAATAGAATTGCGCTGCCTTTATGTGTTCGTCATTGTTCGGAAAAAGCTCTGAGCGCTCCGTAGTCAGTTTTTCTTCAACATGTTGAAGCACTTTTTTCGACATCTCTTCATTAATAAACCGTTTAAATTGAGTAAATTGCTTGGCACGATATAGCTGCCATATCATCCAAATTAAAAAAGTGATGGCAATAAGGCTAATAATTTCCATGTTTTTCCTATCGAGAAATATGCTAAATTCCAACTTCTTGAAAATTATTTAAGTGTAATAGGCCTGCTCAGTGGCAACCGCTTATAAAATAACTCTACCTTTAAAAAAGGAAAACAAAGTCAGATGTACAAGTTAGCGTTTTTAATTTTTATCTTAATGCTAAATAGCACTAGCGCAATGGCTAATAGTGTAAAGTCTCTATACCAGTCCGTAAACAGTGGCGTCGTTGAATTGCATGTCAGATCACTTGCAGAGCCTAAGCCTGGACAGGTTAATTATAAGGCCACTACTTTCAACTCATTGGGCTCAGGCTCTGTTATTGATGATAAAGGTAGAATTTTAACCGCAGCACATGTGGTTGACAGAGCAACCAAAATAAAAGTTATTTACGCCAATGGTGTAGAAACATCAGGTCACGTGGTTTGGGTTAATCCGTTAATTGATTTAGCCATGATTCAAGCGGCAAAAAAGCCAGAAGAAATTCCAGCATTGCCACTCGCTAAAGCAGGTGATTATCAAATTGGTGACCAAGTTGTCGTTATTGGTGCACCATACGGGATCAGTCACAGTTTGTCGGTAGGTTATTTAAGTGGTATTCGCGATGAAGAGGCAGTAACTGATGGAGGTATAGCGCCACGCTTTTTACAAACAGATGCCGCGATAAATACCGGTAATTCAGGCGGCCCTATGTTTAATGAAAAGGGCGAAATCATCGGTGTAGTGAGTTATATCCTTTCTCAATCAGGCGGGAGCCAAGGATTAGGTTTTGTCGTCTCTATTGATTCTGTTCATGAAGTTATCGAGAGTGATCCAGGCACATTTGCTGGTTTTATTCCTCACCTATTAACAGACCAGGAATCAAAAGCAATAAACAATCCTTATGGTTTTGGTTTACTAATCCAGCAAGTTATTCCTGGTACAGCTGCAGATCATATGGGTTTTCGAGGTGGGCACCTGAATGTGATGATTGGTGAACGACCACTACTTTTAGGTGGTGACATCATTATAAAAATTGCCAATAGGCCTCTAAAAGATCTGAACTCTGTTGTTACTATTATTGATCGTTTGAGAGAATACGAACGCGGAGACAAAGTCGAAGTATTCTTTATTCGAGAAGGCGAAGAAAAACGCGTAATGTGGGAAATAGAATAGTTTGTTTCTGCAGAGAGTTATTACCTAGCAGAGTTTATTCCTAAATAAACTCTGCGCCTTCATGAGTTAGTAGTTTCGCCTTTAATGCTAACCCTCCTGCGTATCCGGTAAGCTTACCATTACTTCCTATCACTCTATGGCAAGGTACAATTAAGGCAATAGGATTTTTTCCATTAGCTAAACCTACAGCCCTTACCGCTTTAGGGTTTTTAATTTTTGTTGCTAGCGAACCATAACTGGTTGTTGTACCACATTCGATTTCCGTAAGAGCTTGCCAAACTTGTTGTTGAAACGCAGTGCCACCTGCATCTAATGGAATGTCAAAAGCTGTTCTTTGTTTATTGAAATACTCGTTCAATTGCATCACGGTTTTTTCAATAACGGTATTTATATTATCAGGGCAACTAAAGTCATCATCAACGAAAGTTAAGGAAGTTAACCCTTGTTCAGATGAAGTCAGGTGAATCTTACCAAAAGGCGAATTAATCACTGTTTGATAGTAAATTGAAGTGTTTTTCATGTGCAATCTCTTTGTTATTTGGTCTTTGAATACCACAAATGCATGGTGGCATATGCTCGCCATGGCTGCCACGGCAAAGACATGGCTTCAATAACTTTTGGGGTTAACCGTTTTTCTTCGTTTGATAACGCTTTAATAACCCCTAAGTCCGCAGCTGGAAACGCATCAGGGTCACTTAAGCCACGCATTGCTAAATAGTTAACTGTCCACGGGCCAATGCCTTTTATCTGGCATAAGTCATTTTGCAGCTCTATTAGTGTTCTATTGGTATTAAAATAGTCGGGATGATTAACCCAAAAATCGACCCAATTTTGTAAGGTGCTAATACGCGAGCCTGTTAACCCTAGCCCTTCAAAGGATTGTTGGTGTAGCTTCTCTGGTGACGGAAAGCTATAACTCATTTCTTCGGGTAATGATGTATCTTGCGCGCCGTATTTTTCAACGATACGACGAGCGAGCGTCGTTGCCGCCTTAACCGAAACTTGCTGACCCAAAATGGCACGAATAGAAAACTCAAACGTATCCCAGCTTCCAGGTAATCGTAATCCTGGGTTGTTATTGATAGCTTTTGCTAATATTGGGTGTTTGCTTAAATTTTCGTGAATAATCGCCATGTCCGCATCTAAATCAAACATACGTCGAACACGCAAAATTACTTGGTTTAAATGTCGATAATCAGACAAATATACCTCAAGGTTTAGTGCCGATTTATTTTCGTCATGAGTAACTTTAAGCCAGCCAGTACAATTGTCGATATGAACGCTGCGTTGGTAGCTTGTATCGGTAACTTTTTCTAAGCCACTAATTTGTCGGGTTTGGAAAAAAGACAGCATTAATGGCCAATCAAGAGGGGGTCGATAACTTAAACTGATTTTAATGCTTGGTGTATCCGCTAGTGCTTTGCCTTTTCTTAGATCTTTAGGTGTACTGCCATAGTTAGATTTTATTGCTTCATTAAATCGCCTAACACTGTTAAAGCCACTGGCGTAGCAAACGTCGGTAAAAGGTAAGTTCGTGGTAGTAATGAGCTTTCTTGCTTGGAGTAGCCTTTGTTGCTGAAAATACGCCTTTGGGGAGACACCAAAGTGCTGCAAAAACTTCCGTTGTAGCTGACGCGGGCCAATGTTTAACATATTTGCTAAATCATCTAGTGATTGCAGGCTGGCATCGAAGCGACCCAGCGCAGATCTCAGGTCTACAGGCAGGCTTTTATTCGCTGCGCGCTCGGGGAAACAACGTTTGCATGGAGCAAATCCTGCTAATTGCGCTTGCTCTGCACTTAAATAGTACTGAACATTTTCAGGTTTTGGTGGCCGTGCAGGGCAAACAGGTCGGCAGAAAATACCCGTGGTTAGAACTGCGGTAAAAAATTTTCCGTCAAATCTAGCGTCTCTGCTTAACCTTGCTTGTTCGCATACCGCGACATCTAATTCTTGATTCATAACGGTCATTATACCTATGTGATTTGCAAATTAGCATAACGAATTTGTCGAGAAAAACTGGCGAAATTACGACATGAATGTAAAAAAATACACAGGTTTTCAACTTGTTCATCTGCAAGGTGGTTAAAGCTTCACTAGGTGTAGTTAGCGAAAAATAAACGCTATTTAAGGAATTGCTCAGTGAATTTTAAGATTTCGTCAGTGTTTTTTTAGCTTTTAACAAGCTTTTGTTGTGGTGGACACCTATAGTGATTTTGATAATAAAAAAAACGAAGCTATCGATAACGCGTTTGACGCTATTGAAAAGTTATCGGAAAGATAAAAATTATAAATAATCGGTTCAATAAGGGGAGAGAGAGTATGGCAAATCGCTATTTGCTCGAACGAGTGTTAAAGAGTAGAGCAACTCACACAAATCATTTCACCACCAAGAAAAGTCCACTAGCCCAAGCCATTATTACCTCTTTGATATTTTCAGCACCAGCTGCGTTTGCCGAAGAGACAAAAGCAACTGAAAGTGAAATTGAAGTCATTACAGTTACCGCGCAAAAACGTGTTCAGAATATCTTAAAAGTGCCGGTGACTGTTGGCACGGTAGGTGAAGACCTTATTGAAGAGTCTGGTTCAGTTAATTTGAGTGATATCGATAAATTTATTCCGGGCTTTGATTTTAGCGATGGCAATATGACCCAAGCAGGCATAACCATGCGCGGCATCTCTAGCCCCAATATCAGCGTAGGTGGTGACCCTTCTTCTGCAACTTTTTATGATGATGTATATATGCCGCGCGCTGCACAAAATGTCCTGTTTTCTGATATGGAGCGCATCGAAGTTTTAAAGGGTCCACAAGGGACCTTGTTTGGTCGAAATGCCGCAATGGGCGTTGTAAATATGGTACCTAAGTCTCCGCATGAAGACTTTGAGGGTTTCATTAAAGCGACAATCGGCACGGATAATCTACAAAAATATGAAGGCATGGTTAACTTGCCGCTATCAGATTCTATTTATATGCGAGCTAACTTTTTAACGAATGCGCAAGACGGTATCGTTGAAAATGTGGCGTCACCTGAGTGGAATCAAAACAATAAAATTTGGGACCTCGGAGAGCGCGGCCATAACGCTGCGCGCGTATCACTATTGTGGGATATTAGTGAAGCTACTCAGTTTCAGCTCGCATACGATTGGGATGATTTAGAGCAAGGCCCGCCAATGGCTGTTGGTGTAAGTGAGTACGCTTATAATCAAGGAAAAACGCCTTTTAATTCAAAGGCGGAAAATGATGTTAGGCAAGGTGTCGAAGCACGCGATATGTATGGCGTTACGGCGAAGCTCTTCCATGACTTTGATCAACATTGGTCAATGAAATACGTTCTCGCCTATCGTGATTGGGAAACTGAAAATCGCCAAGATGAAGATGGTACTGCGGATATTACGCGTTATTTCGACACATCCAATAATGAAGATTCAGACATTCTATATACAGAGCTACAGATTAATTATTTAACGGACAAAATTAATGCGGTTGCCGGCTTTTCTTATTCAAAGGAAAAAGTGAAGCAAACCAGTGAGTTGAATATGACGGCTGATACCGCAGCGCGTCTGGTCACTGGCGAAGTAAACAACTTTATTTATGGTGGTGTAGCTGAGCAGGTTGCTGCCATGATCGGTGGTAATACCGATGCTCATGCTGAAGCTGCATTTGGCTCTGGTGTTACGTTTGACGGCGCTGTAGATACGTTTTACGAATTAAACGGCTTTCCAATGACCCATATTTGGGATGCAAATGAATGGGCTGGAGCATTAAATGCCTTAGGTTTTGCAGATGACATCATGGCAGGAATTGGCATGCCTGGTGTGCCGCTAACACCTGAAATTGTTACCATGACTGGCGATGTTACTTACGATATCGTCGCGAGCCAGCTTGGCTTTCCAGAGATATTTGGCCCTAGTTTTACCGGTCAGTTTTGGGAAGAAAGCGTGAATAACACAGGTGATTTTACCAACTGGGGTATTTTTGCCGATGTAGATTATAAGATTGATGATAAATGGAACATTATCGGCGGCTTACGTTATTCAAAAGATGAAAAAGATTTTACCTGGTTTATTCCTGAAACATCATTTGCTGCTGTGCGACCGGGCGTTGGTAATCTCCTATTCCCGCAAGTAAATATGGCGGCCTCTGATACTTGGGATAAGGTAACCGGGCGCTTAGTTACCAGTTACCAAGTGGATGACGATCAAATGTTGTTTGCTTCGTTTTCGACAGGGTACAAATCGGGTGGTTTCGACTCCCTTACGCCAAGTATGCAATCTTTCGAGCCGGAAGATACCACTAACTATGAAATTGGCTATAAAGCGGTTTTATGGGGAGAATTGGTTGCTAATGTAAGTGCTTACTATCTAGAGCTGGATAACCTTCAAAGGTCTGTCGATTCAAAACCGCCAGGCTCTCCACAGGCCGTTCCTACAATTATTAATGAAGATCGTGAAATTACTGGCATCGAAATTGATTTGCGTTGGTTGGCAACAGATTCACTTGAGTTCCATGTATTAACAGAAATTCGCTCAACTGATAATTACTCTCCAGAATTTTATAATGGTGAGGGTGAGCTTATCGAAGCAACAAAAACGTCGACAAATGCTGAGAAGAATATGACATTTACCTTGAACTGGATGCCAGAGGTATCTGTGGGTCAAGCAAATGTTCATATAGATTACGTGTTTAGAGAGAACACTAATCGCGATCAACCAGGCTTAGAAGATTATAAGCTAGCAGTTGATGAATACTTTGAAGATCATGAGCTTTTAAATGCCCGTATTTCTTGGACAGATGATAACGATGTTTACGAAATAGGTCTTTGGGGACGAAACTTGTTAGATAACCGCTATATGCTGAGCATTGGCGGGTTAACTGCTGACGTGCTAGGTACTCCACAAGGAAGGATTAATCGAGGACTTGAAGCGGGTATTGATTTTAAATTTGCTTTTTAAATCAGTTAACTTTTAAAAAACTAAGCCAGGATAATTCCTGGCTTTTTTATCTTTGAAAGCAGCTTTCTTTTTAAAATCAGAGTGTTTAGACTGAGTTACTGCTTCTATATAATGATAACAATCAAATGACAGAGCTATTTTTCCATTTTTCCTTTTCTCAAATGTTGCTGTGTGCCTTGCTATTAATCCCTGCGGCAAAGGACGATTTTTCTGTAAAGGTATTTATCGCCTTAATGTATTCAGCTTGTTTTTATCTAATCAGTGAATTGGTTTCTCCAATCGCAAATTATTCTGTACTTTGGTGGTTAGGCCACATAGGTGGTAACGCTTTACCTGGGTTATTTTGGCTCGTATGTTTGAGTGTTTTTGGTGATAGTAAGGTGATTAAAAAGAAACACTTAGCTATTGCATCATTAACGCTAATTATTCCTACTGTGATTGAAGCACTAAGGCTAGTGGTTGGTGCTGAGCAACTTTTTGCATTCGATATATACATAAAAAATGCTAGCTTGATGTTAGAGTTAGGCTTGATCGGTCATGGTTTATATATTGCGGCCAAGCAATGGCGCGATGATTTAGTGCAGAATCGCCGATATATGCGCGGTGGGGTAATCTCATTTGCGGCCGTTTATATTATGTTGGTTATCGTTACTGAGCAGTTACTTAACATTACAGGTGGTTGGATTGACCTTGTCGAAAGTGCTTGTCTTGCGGCATTAATGTTGACCATTAACTTACTGTTATTCAAAGTAAAACCTGATTCATTGTTCTCGTTGTCATCCAGCGTTAAAATTAATGAGCCTTCGATAGAACAAAATTCTCCAGAACTGGCAAAAGTTTTGGCGTCAATGGAACAAGAGAAACTGTATCAACAAGATGGCATGACAATCGCGGCACTTGCGAAGCATTTAGCGATTCATGAGTATAAACTTCGAAACTTGATCAACGGTGAATTAAACTATCGAAACTTCAACGATTTTCTTAACCATTACCGCATCAAAGAAGTCAGCGAGTCACTGATTAAAGTTGAATTTAAATCAACGCCTGTTTTGACCTTGGCTCTTGAAAGTGGTTTTAGAAGTTTAAGTTCTTTTAATAAAGCATTTAAAACAATTCACGGTATTACACCAACAGAATTTCGTAAAAAACACCTAAGTGAAATCTAAAATTAAGAAAACAACTGATTTGTAACTAACTGAAAGTTAATCAATTCGTAGAGAAAAGCTGACGTATTTTTAGAATGCGTCAGCTTTTTTTTATTATTCGTCAGCATCCTTCAATGTTGCCATTTATAGTCAATACATCGACCTATTATTTTGGTGAGTAAATGAAGTTCTCTGTGCCTATTAAACGAATCGCTACTATTACAACGCTAATCGCGACCTCGCTATTAGTGGTAGGACAATCTCAAGCCACTCAAACCCCGCCCAAAGCATTTAAACAGTGTATCGCCTGTCATGGAATAAAAGGGCAGGGTAATGCAGCAGTAAAATCTCCTGCTATTGCTGGGCAATCTAAGGTGTACGTTACTCGCCAACTAGAACACTTTGCTAAAGGCGTTCGAGGAAGCCATTCAAAAGATATTTTAGGCATGCAAATGAATGCTTTTGCTAAGAATTTATCTGAGAGTGACATAAAAGAGTTAGCTGACTATATATCGAAGCTAGAACCTGTATTTATCAATAATAATCTCAATGGTGATATGAAAAATGGCAGTCGCTATTACCAAGCAAAATGCGGTGCATGTCATGGTGGTAAAGCTGAAGGAAACCCTAGTTTTAATGCTCCTAGATTGGCAGGTCAAAATAACGATTATTTGCTACGCCAAATGAAAAATTTTACCGCTGGAATTCGCGGTGCTGATGCGCAAGACACATTTGGTAAACAGATGGCAATGATGGCTAAAACAGTTAATGAACAAGAACTTGCCGACATCTTATTTTATATCAGTAAACAACAGTAAGAATGTATATGAGAGCCATTAATCTATTCACTGCATTGTTACTGATGTTGTCAGCTAACTTTGCCATCCATTCGCAATCTTTTAGTGTAGAAACAAGTCTGGGCGAGAAAGGCTTCTCTTTGGCAAAAAATTGCCCTGCTAGTTTTGAACTGACAGAAGCGGGTGTTTGCCGCTTAGTCAATTTGTATCAATTTTACGATTCGGTGCAAGGTCGAGGTGTTGGCGGTACGCAAACTGCTTTACCAGCTCACAAGGATGGTTATACACCAGCGGAAATAGATCTAGGTCGCTATTTGTTTTTTGATCCGGCACTTTCGGCTGATGGCAGCCTTTCTTGCGCGAGTTGTCATCAACCTGATAAAGGCTTTAGTGACGACTTAGATAGAAGTATTGGCATTACGGGTGAAAAGGTTGCTCGTTCAGCTCCTACACTTTGGAACGTGGCGTTCTTAGACAAGTTCTTTTGGGATGCCAGAGCCAATACGTTAGAAGAGCAAGCAATAGGGCCATTATTTGACCCTAAAGAAATGGGCAATACACCGGAAAAGCTTTTATATAGTTTGAACAGCAACATTATTTACCAACAACTATTTAAAAAAGCCTTTCCTAATTCAACTGACATAAACTTATCACAAGTGGCTAAAGCACTAGCGGCATTTCAGAGTTCACTTATTTCACTTAACAGTCGGTATGACCGATATGCCCATGGTGCTCATCATGTACTAACTGAGCGAGAAATCGCTGGTATGAATGTATTTCGCTCTTTTGTGGCACGTTGTGCAGAATGCCATCAACCGCCTCTTTTCACGAATAACCAAATAGCCGTTATCGGTACACCTGAGCCAGATGGTTTGCCAAGAGATATTGGTGCACAAAAAACCTTTAATGCAGAAAAGTTACGTGGTGGCTTTAAAGTGCCAACCTTAAGAAATATCGCCAAAACAGCGCCCTACATGCACTCAGGAAAATTTGAAAACCTATTTGATACCGTTGAGTTTTATACCAAAGGACGAGGACATGCCGTACCCGAAGGCGAGAAGATGCAACTGCATTGGCATATTTGGGAGCCAAATTTAACCAAGGAAGAAATTCAACTGATAGTGGAATTTTTAGGTACGTTAACTGACGAGAGTTTAACACCTGAAATTCCGAAATCGGTTCCATCCGGATTACCTGTTGTCGACAGCAAATATCAGATAAGACAACAGCAATTGGAAACGCAACAACACGTATTACAAAAACAACAACATTTACAATTCCATCAACAGGCAAGTGGGAACGGGGAATAATATGAGCTCTAAAAAAACAGTGACGATAGCTATTGCTATTGGCGCCTTTGCATTTGGCATGTACTTAGGTAGCGGAAATCAATCTGCGCCAACTATTACCAGTAGCAGTGAAGGGGCAAGCTATAGTGGCGGTTATAACAAAGCTGATGATCAGCAAACAGTGTCAGGCAAAAGCGCGGTAGTTAAGCGCACCGTTGAAGGAAAAGTCCATGTTATTGAGCAAGGCGACTCTATCATGGCGGCAGTTAAAGCTGCAAACCCGGGTGACACGATTCAGATAATGCCAGGAACTTACCACGAGACTGTATATATAGATAAAGACGATATTCGTATTCGCGGTGTCATCCAAGAAGGTAAGCGAGCGACATTAGATGGACAAGGCACATTGAACGATGCCATTTTGTATTCAGGTAATAACATTGTTGTTGAAAACTTACTTATTACTAAATACAAAGGCAATGCCATTATGGGGCAAGCAGGAAACAACTTTGAGATTCGTAACAACATCATTGTAGATACCGGTGTTTATGGTATTTTTCCTCAATTAGGTAAGAACGGTATTGTTGAGCACAACATTATTTCTGGTATCGAAGATGCGGCGATTTATGTGGGGATGAGCGACAATATCCACGTTGCCCACAACGAAGTTTTTGATAGTGTCGCCGGTATCGAAATAGAAAATTCTCGCCATGCGATTGTTGAGAATAACTATGTTCACAATAACACTGGCGGTATCCTAGCTTTCATCACTCCAGGTTTGCCCATAAAAACCACTTATGACGTTATTCTTAGAAATAACTTCGTTGTTAATAACAATACGGCTAACTTTGGTGCGCCAGGATCTACAGTAGCAGGTATTCCAGCGGGTACGGGTATCTTGATTATGGCAGCGGATGAAGTCATTGTTGAAGGTAACATCATTACGGGCAATAAAACAGCTGGTATAATTATCACCGACCACCAAAATGCGCCAAATACCACGATTGATCCTGAATCTGATCCTGCGCCAGACAAAGTCATGATTTTAGATAACCTTATGGATAATAATGGCTACGATACAATTGATGAAGCCAAGGCGTTAATGCTGACAGAGTTTAAGCAAGGTAATCCAGACATTATTCGGGTTGGTACTAGCCGTGACAGTTGTATTATCAATCGCCACCGTTATGTTACCGTTGGGGTTTCAGACTGGAAAGAGTGTGGTTTTACTAATACGGCTTCAATTGATAGTTACATTCTCGATGAACCAGTACCTGCTCGTGTGATTGACCCTTCTGAGCGAGGAAAGGTTGTTTATATGGGCATTTGTGCCGGCTGTCATACTTATACTGGTCGCATGATTGGTCCGCCAGTTCAAATAATCCAAGCGTTATATATGGATAACCCGCAAGGGCTTGCTGACTGGATTGCTAAGCCAACCAAAAAGCGTGATGACTATCCTGAAATGCCACCACAAGATTATTTAGATGAAGAAACTCGTTTAGCGGTAGCCAAACATCTACTGAGTAGAACCAATTAAGTAACAGGATAAGAAAGGTTAATCCTTAAAAAACAGGCACTATTTAGTGCCTGTTTTAGATTTCGCGCTTTAAGTTAGCATTTTCTATTCTGTACTCATGTTTCTGTATATTTATTGCTTCAACGCATTTGCTGATATTCTTGCCAATCGAAGCGTCTCGCAAAGTTCAACGCCGCTATTACACCGTCCTCAAATAGTTGTTTTTTGTGCGTAGGCGACATGTCAAAATCTAGCCAAGAGATGCCTTTTCTTATGGGAACTTCTTCAACTAATGCACGATATTCTTGGTAGTATTTGTCTGTGTATCTGTTGTCGAGTGCTCTGCGGGCGCTGCCAACAATGCCACCTAAAAAAGCCCCGAGACTATCGACTTCTGAAAAGCGATAGTCGACCTCTAACTTGACACCGAAGGTAGGTAATCTAGGTTTATTAGGAGGAGGTGAATGCAATACGTCAAAAGGAAAGTTTGAAATTAACCCGCCGTCGACAAAATGCACTTTACTCGGAGGCTTTCCACTAGGTAACTCTTCTTTGCCAAACTTTCTATAGGTTTGCCAATCGGCAAGGTCTTGAGATGGCTCCGAGGCAACTAAAGGCGTAAAGAAAAACGGTATCGCCATCGAAGCACGCGCAAACTTAGCGACAGATGTTTCATCACCTTTATTAAAATACAAAGGCGCGTCCTGTGGGAAAATAGCGCGACTAGAGGTGGTAATGTCTGAAGCGATAACTTTCAACTCTGCACCTAAATCATTTGATGAAATAGGAATTAACTCTGTACCGTCCCAAAATGAAAATTCAGGCAAGTCATTTAATCGCTGCTTTAACAAACCAACGGTATGAGCTTGCTCATTATAAAGAATATCAGCTAACCAGTTTTCAAATGCATTTCCACTATTTAAACCAAAATGGCCTTTAACATTACCAAAAAGTGACTTGATATCGTCCAGTTTTTTATAAGCCATCCATGCTTTACCGAACATACCTTTATCTTGCCACTGTTGTGTCAATGAACCATTGAGTGCGCCATTTACATATTCTTGAACAAGAGGTTTTCTAGCGCCTGACTCGATGCCATCGACGAAGTCGAAGAATACAGTATCGGCCATAATATTGAGCAGTTTTTTACTCTTGGTGCCATCTTTTGAGGGATTAACACTTGCTTGCAAAACAGCGTTAATAGCACCTGCTGAAGTCCCTGCCACGGATCTAAATCGAATCCCCAAGGCTTCCAAGGCATACGTGTAACCAACTAATGCAATGCCAAGCATGCCGCCACCTTCGAAAACGATATCGACATATTGGTGGTTTGTCTCAGAATCAACAATCGAGGAAAAGCCATAATTGTCGCGTTTATCGTCAAGTTCAGGGTAGGTACTTCTAGCTTGCTCTATTCGGGCATCGGCAACTGCAATTGCGTGCTCAACCCAATTTTCATCGTTTAATACGGACATATCACATCCTTATGAGTAGGGGAGTTCGGTACAACTCAGTAAAATTTATAGTAGATTATTTAACCAGTGCTTTGCAACTTAGCTTAGTTCATATTGAAGAGGCCGCTTCCATGGCGAAAGCGGCCATACGTGAATTACCTTAAACGGTTTGTTGTTTCCACGCTCCTTTTTTAAAGAGATACCAACCGACGATTGCAAATAACCCTTGCGAAATGGTGATTGAAATAAACACGCCATTTGGTCCTAATGCGATTAGCTTAGCTAAGCTATAGGCAAGTGGTATCTGTACTAACCAATAACACAGGAAGTTTACTTTCGTTGGTGTCATGGTATCTCCCGCGCCATTAAATGCTTGTACTAAAATCATACCTAATGCAAAAAAGGCATTTCCGTAACTAATGAGCTGCAAACAATCAGCACCGTAGGCAATTACAGCAGGGTTTTGAGTAAACAATCCCACTATTTGTTCAGGTATAAGTAAAAATACAATGGCTACCGCAACTAAATAAAATACGTTGTATTTGGCAACTCGCCTTACCGACATTTCCGCACGCTCAGGCTGCTGTGCACCTAGATTTTGGCCCACTAAAGTGGCTACCGCATTACTTAACCCCCACGCTGGTAATATGACAAACATGATGAGTCGGATGGCAATGGTATAGCCTGCTACAGCATCATTTCCATATGTAGATACGATTCGCACTAGTGCAATCCAGCTAGCGGTTGCAATAATAAACTGAATGACTCCCCAAAAAGATACTTTTAGTAGTTTTACACAAACCTCTATGTGGAGGGCCAAATGTTTTAACGCCACTTGGACACGGCCATTCATTCCGAACAAATAGTAAAGTTGAAAAAGTACACCGACACCTCGGCCGATATTTGTGGCAACCGCAGCACCGGTTAGTCCCATTTCTGGAAATGGACCGATGCCGTATATCAACATAGGATCAAGAACAATGTTAATACCGTTTGCTATCCATAATGACTTCATGGCTATTGATGCGTCACCAGCACCTCGAAAAATAGCGTTTATTAGAAATAGGTACAGGATGGTAATTGAACCGCCAAGCATAATACTCGTGTAGCTTTTGCCTTGTTCAATTAGTGCTTGGTCTCCGCCCATTAATGCTAGAATGTCTTCCGCAAAATTAAGACCAACAAAGCCTACCAGTAGAGCGACTAACATGCCGATCCATAGGGTTTGACCTGCAACTTCATTGGCCTTTTCAATGTCCTTTTCGCCATATCTGCGGGCTATCGTCGCCGTAACCGCCATACTCAGGCCAATAGCCAAAGCATATAAAAGAGTAAGCACGGCTTCAGTTAAGCCAACAACGGCAACTGCGGTTGCACCTAAACCTGAGACGAAAAAAATATCGGTAATCGCAAATACCGATTCCATTAGCATTTCTAGTACCATAGGTACGGCGAGCATAAAGGCTGCGATTCCGATAGAGCCTGTAGTAAAGTCCTTTTGTTCACCACGTAAAGCACGGCGAAAAAGTTGGAAAAATCCGATTTTTTCCTCTGTTGTATTTTCTTGCATAAGTTGTTCTTGTTTAGTTTCTGTTTGTGTTTCAGTTGAATTCGTTAGTTTTTCTATATTTTCGTTATTCGAAACGTTTGTTGTTTTTGATGTCGTCACAATAAATACCTTGTGTGAACTGCTAAGCTAGCAGGAAAACAGGTGCCAACCAGCAAAGGTCGACAGACAAGTGTTACATCAGCGATTGCGAATTTTTTGCGAACGGCACAGCTTTAAAGCATTTGCCAAACGCTAAAGTGTTAAAAAAAGTATTTTTGCAATGCTTAAGTGTTTAAGCGAGAGGGGAGCAACACGAGATCCCCGAAGATACATTATCAACAATAGCGATGTAAGAATAAGGTGACTTGCTCATTGTCTTGCTCTCCAAGGAATAGTGAATAGGTGGTTAGAGTGTCAGCCATCGACAAGATTGTCAATGGCTGTTTGTAAAAAGGTTAAAAAATATCGTTTTTACTTTGTCGAAGTTAATTTTGTTGAATACCAAGGGTAAGTGCTTTAACTACTAGGTAGTCGTCAAGGCCATATTTTGAACCTTCTTTACCGTAACCAGATTCTTTGATACCACCAAATGGCGCAACAGCATTTGATATTAGCGTGTCATTTATGCCTATCATGCCAAAATCAAGCTGCTCCGCAACGCGATATACACGATGAATGTTGTTGGTATAAAAGTAACTGGCAAGCCCATACTCAACATCGTTTGCACACTTAATAACTTCTTGCTCATCAGAGAATGTTATTATCGGAAAAACAGGGCCAAATATTTCTTCTCGGGTAATAGAATCACCGTGAGAAACACCTGAAAGCACCGTTAGTGGGTACACACTGTTTTTTGGGGCTTCGGTCAATCCGCCTAACAAAAGGTTGGCACCTTCTTGTCTCGCTATGTCGACAAGGCGATGCACATTTTGCGCGGCTGTGTTGTGGATCAAACTACCAATTTCAACACCCTCATCCTCGCCGTAGCCTTGTTTTACTGTACTTAACTTATCAACCAGCTTTCTCGAAAATTCATCGGCGATTGCTTCATGTAAATAAATTCTATTAGGGCAAGTACACACTTGGCCGTTGTTGCGAATTTTTGCGTTGGCAAGTGCATTAACGGCTAGGTCGATATCGCCATCGTCGAAAACGATAAATGGAGCATTTCCGCCTAATTCCATGGTGACTTTTTTCACAGTAGAAGCACATTGAGCAGTTAAAATTTTTCCAACTCTGGTAGAGCCTGTGAAAGTAAATTTACTAATGTCAGGGTGTGTTGTTAATAAGTTGCCTATAGCTGGCGCATTTTCACCAACAACGACATTGATTAACCCATCAGGTAAACCAGCTAGTTGTGCTAGATAAGCAAGTGCCAGGGCGCTTAGTGGAGTTTCAGCCGCAGGTTTTACGATAAAACTACATCCGGCTCCTAGCGCAGCAGCCGCTTTTCGCGTGATCATCGCATTTGGAAAATTCCATGGTGTTATTGCCGCAACAACGCCGACAGGCTGCTTAATCACTTGGATATGTTTGTTAGGTAATGGCGACGTCATAACATCGCCATATACGCGCTTTCCTTCTTCAGCAAACCAAGTAAGAAATGTGTTGCCGTAAACCACTTCTCCTAATGCATCGTATACTGGTTTACCTTGTTCTCGGCTCATAATTAAGGCTAAATCATCTTTGTTTTCATCGATGAGCGCTGCCCAATTATGCATAAGTTCAGCACGTTCAAATGGCGTTTTTTTCTGCCAGGCATTTTGTGCGTTTTTAGCTGATGCGATGGCTAATTCTATTTGAGCTTCTGTTACTTCACTTAACTGGCAAATTAGCGATTCATTACCTGGGTTGTATAGATTGAATTTATTTTCGCTAGTTAACCACTGCCCGTTAATAAAAGAGTTTGTTTGAAAAAGAGACGGGTTTTTTAAATCTTCCATTTTTAGCTCCGTTTAGTTAGCCAATACGTTAGTTTACGACACTAGCCCTTGAGTGAGAAGTTATCAAAGTGTGACAAAAACTTTAAAATTAAATGTAAACTGGGAAAGAAACTACAGGTAGTATTTTATATCTGTATACATTATGCAATAATGTCACGAAAGGCAACATAAGAGATGTATTACCATGTTAACTGTTTCTGCTGAAACTGTCGAAAAAGCACTAGATTTTAAAGCGTTAGTTCCTGCACTAAAAGATGCGTTCGCGTCTGACGTTACTGTCCCACCGCGTTTGCACTTTGATATGGAAAATCCAAAAGCAAGCCGTGAAACAACATTGCTCATGATGCCAGCTTGGCAAGCAGGCGATGTCGCAGGAATTAAATTAGTTACGGTGGCGCCTGAAAACAGCGCGAAAAACTTACCATCTATTCAAGGCACTTACTTACTTTTAGATGTAGATACTGGTTCAATGAAAGCGATGATGGACGCACCTATGCTTACGGCTAAGCGCACCGCTGCAGCTTCGGCTTTAGCTTCTTCTCTTTTATCTCGTCATGACAGTAGCTCAATGTTAATGGTTGGAACAGGGACTTTATCTCCACAATTGATCGCTGCGCATGCAAGTGTAAGACCTATCAATAAAGTATATGTGTGGGGACGTAGCATCGACAAAGCTCAGCAAGTATGTGATCAAGTTGCTCATTTGGATATTGAAACAGTAGCTGTTGACAGTATTGAAGATTACGCAGGCAAAGTAGATATTATCTCCTGCGCAACCTTGAGCCAAGACCCGCTTGTTTTTGGTAAGTGGTTAGTACCTGGTCAGCATATCGACATGGTTGGTGCATATCGACCAGATATGCGTGAAATGGACGATGAGTGCTTAACTCGCTCACGTATATTTGTTGATAACTTTGAAGGCGCTTTGCGTGAAACGGGTGATATCGCCATTCCTTTAAAAGAAGGCGTGATCCAACGTGAGCAAATCGAAGCTGATCTTTTTGCTTTATGTCGTGGTGAGTTCACTATTGAGCGTGAAGCACAAGAAATAACCGTGTTTAAATCTGTTGGTCATGCTCTTGAAGATTTGGCTGCAGCTAAGCTGGTTGCTAGCCACATTGGTGCTTAGCAAATTAGTTTTTGCGATAAAAACTGCATAAATAAAGATAAAAACTGTAATAGTAGCGGTTATTTATTGACAATCGACCCTTTGCTGCTTTTAATTAGAATATTAAAGCGCAAAGGGTTTTTTATTTAATGAGCGGTGCAGTCTCTTTCAATAATAAGTTAAGTCGACGAGTCTTGATTTATATTTTGCTGTGTAGCTCTGTCTTCTCGGTGATCTCAACCTCTATCCAACTCTATATCGCTTATCAAGACGATCTGGTGCGCTTAGATAAGCAATTAGACAATATTGAAACGAGCTATATCCAATCGATTTCTACCAGCTTATGGGATTTTAATGAGTCTTTAGTACAGCAACAGATCCAAGGAATTGTTAATTTACCTGATATTCGCTTTGTAAAAATAACCACGGGCTTTGGTAAAGTGTACCAATACGGTGACGAGCAAGTCGAAGCCAAACGTGTGGTGGAATATCCTATATTTTATGGTGAAAATGACTTAGGTGTAATCCACATAGCAACTGACTTTAGAGATATATACGACCATATTTGGCAACAAGCAGGTTTTATTATTACTTCTGAGTTTATTAAAATATTTCTAGTCGCTTTGTGCATTATGGTGGTTTTTCACTGGACAGTGACTCGACATCTTTATCGCATTACCGCTTACTCTCAACAAATAAACGCCAATAATTTGGATAAGCCATTGGTCCTGCAAAATCGAACCGATAATACCGATGAGTTAGATGATTTAGCTGACGCTATTAATAACATGCGTATTGCGCTTAAAAACGATATCGTCAAGTTAGAGGAAGCCGAAAATGCCCTTATTAAATTGAACGGCGAGTTGGAAGTTAAGGTATATGACCGTACAGCGAAACTTGCTGCAAGTAATCAGCAACTTCAACAATCTCTTGACGATTTAACACTAGCAAAAGATCAGCTTGTTCAGTCAGAGAAGATGGCATCATTAGGTCAACTGGTGGCAGGTGTAGCGCACGAAGTTAATACGCCATTAGGCATATGCGTTACTTCTATTACCGCGTTAAAAGAAAAAGTTGCGGTATTAGCTGAAGCGGTAGAAACAGAAAACCTAACTAAATCACAGCTAAATAATACATTAACCTTGTTAATGGAATACCAGCAGATAATCGAAAGAAGCTTAAACAAGGCTGTAGATTTGATCCGAGGCTTTAAATCGGTTGCTGTTGAGCAGCATACGGATCCCGAGCTAAAAATTAATTTAGCTCAGCATGTTAACGATGTTGTAAACACAGTTAAAACCTTGTTTAAACGTAAAAAGTACTCAATTAATTTATCTGTGGATGAGCAACTTAATTTAGTGACTTACCCAAGTGCTTGGAACCAAATTCTAACTAACTTTATGACTAACTCCCACGTACACGGTTTTGAAGAACGTGAAAAAGGTGAGATTCATATAGATTTCAAAGAAAACAATGGCTTTTTAACGTTAACCTACACTGATGATGGGAAAGGCCTTTCAGACGATATTAAACATCGAATTTTTGATCCATTTGTCACTACTAAAAGAGGGCAGGGTGGCTCAGGCTTAGGCATGAATATTGTTTATAACTTAGTGACAGCTAAGCTAGGCGGGACAATTAAATGCTTAGATGTCGAAAAAGGGTGTTGCTTCCAAGTGAAGGTGCCTATCGCACATGAATTAACGACTGAGCAGGCACCATCTGACTAGCATATTGCTGGCTGACCTTATACGTGGGCCAGCACCATTTCTGTATAATCGACCATACCAATAATTTGTCCATTGTCTTGAACTGGCGCGGTATGAATACCAAAGTTTTCGAACAAGCGAGTACAATATCTAACGTCCATTGTTGGTGGTACTGTAATTAAAGGCTTAGCCATAATTTCATACAAATTTACGCGCTCTGGAGACCGATCTTTAGCAATGACTTGTTTAGCAATATCAGCCAACATGACCATACCAAATTCGTCGTTTTCGTTACGTTTATTGATGATCAAAGCTGATGCTTGGTGCTCTCTAGCTAACTTCATGCCTTCAGCGACAGTGAGCATTCCGTCCGCAAAATAAAAGCCGTTAGTTTTCATCGCATCTTTTACTTGAATTAAAGGGCCACTCATAATTCTTCCTCAACTGTATTTTTAAGTCGTTCGACTTGATGTGCAACGCCTACTGCGTCTTCAATGTTTATCTGAAATGCTATGCCTTTGCCAGGGTTGTCATCTAACCCTGCGATATCAGAAATTCGTTCAAGAACCTTTCTGCAAAGGTGCTCCTCAACGACAAAGAGAATGACATCTCGCTGAGTTTCTAATTGCATTCCGAAAAATGTTCTCTGTTTGTTCAAGCCTTCGCCGCGAGCGTTGTTAATTACTGTAGCGCCGGTCGCACCGGCTTTTCTCGCTGCTTTCATTACTTCATCGGTAGATTCATCGTCGACGAAAGCAATAATGAGTTTAAATTGCATAGTGAGCTACCTTATATTTTTCCTTTGCTTCGCATCTCTGTTAATTGAGCATATGCCATAACAGTGATGATTGGGAATAAACTGGCAAAGGCAATTAAACCAAAGCCATCAATGAGCGGGCTTCTACCCGGAATTGTTGTTGCTAAGCCTAAACCAAGAGCGGCCACAAGAGGCACAGTTACCGTTGATGTGGTAACACCGCCAGAGTCATAAGCGAGTGGAATAATTAACTTAGGGCAGTAAAGTGTTTGGATAACAACGACTATGTAACCGGCTATTATGTAGTAGTGAATAGGATCGCCTACTACTATTCGATATGTGCCCAAACTTATACCTATTGCGACCCCTATGGCTACGGCAATTCGTAACGCTGTGGCTTTGATTGCTCCACCTGATACTTCTTGCGCTTTAATGGCTACAGCAATAAGAGAGGGTTCAGCAATGGTTGTACTAAACCCTATCGCAGCCGCAAACACATAAACCCAAGCATAATCAAACCAATGAGCAGTGGTTGTAGGCAGCGAATCTCCAAAGATGAAGCTGGGGGCAGTTAATTGCTCTGCCATCATTTTACCGAGAGGAAATAGTGCTTTTTCCAAACCTAATAAAAATAGTGCTAAGCCTATTAATACGTAGATAAAACCAAATCCTACTTGCTTCATTTTAGGGATTGGTTGTCTGATCACTAATAGTTGAAAAGAAATAAGTATCGCTAGTATCGGTAAAACATCTAATACCGTTGCTAATAAGGTGTCGATAAATGCAAGTAAAATATCCATATTAAGCCCCGATAAACATGCCATAACCCATGACAAAAATCATAGGGGTTAAAGATGCAAATGCGATCAAACCAAAGCCATCTATCATAGGGTTTCTGCCTTTGATTGAAGACGCTAAGCCAACGCCAAGCGCTGTAACTAATGGTACGGTTATAGTGGAAGTGGTAACACCACCAGAATCATAGGCGATTCCTATAATCCATTTAGGTGCCATAGCGGTCATTATAACCACCATGATGTAGCCGCCGATAATAAGGTAATGGATAGGCCAGCCGCGAATAATGCGAATTACACCAAGCACAATGGCTAAACCAACAGAAAGGGCAACGGTAAATCTTAATCCAGAAGCATAACTTTGTTGGGCTGATTCCGTTTGTTCAATTACACCGCCGGTAGCAGCGACGTTCGCCGCTTCCTTAGCGACGGCAATCAAGGCTGGTTCGGCGATTGTTGTACCAAACCCCAGGCAGAATGCAAAAGCAATTATCCAAAAAATGCTGCCTTTTTTGGCAAAGGCTTTAGCCATGGATTCGCCAATTGGAAACAAACCCATTTCCAAGCCATATATAAAAAAAGTAAGCCCGAGAACGACTAACACTAAGCCGATAAATATATCGAAAATGTTAGGCATTGGTTGCTGCAGGACAAAAAATTGAAAAAAAGCAATCACCAAGATTATAGGCAATAGATCTTTGCAACTTCCAAGCAATGACTTGAGAAAAATAGTTAATTGTTGAGGCATTGTAACTTTGTTTGCTTACCCTATTACTCACTTAGTTACTGTGAAACTAAGCTCGTTAATTGTTTTAGTAAGGACTATGGTAGCGAATAGAAAAAAAGGTTTATTGATGGATATCAATAAACCTTTTTTGAAGGAAAAATAATTGTTAAAGAATATCTTATTTAAGATTCATTTTAGTTAAAGCGACTAATGCAAAATGGACTAATATCAACATCAGTTTGTTCATTATCAAAAATTTGACCGATGATTTTGCCCGTAATTGCACCTAACGTTAGTCCTAAATGCTGATGACCTAGCGCAAAAACGATATTGTTGTGCTGCGGTGCTCTGCCAATGACAGGGAGAGAATCAGGCAATGAGGGCCTAAAACCAAGCCAGCCTTCGTTTTTCACTTCGTCTCTATCAGGCATATCTTTAACGATATGTTGTGCATTTTTGTACAGCATTTCAGCACGCTTCATATTCGCTTTGCGTTTTAGGCCGGCAAATTCAACTGTTCCTGCTAAGCGCAAACCTTGCTTCATTGGTGTGATGATAAATCTTCTCTCCGCAGATGCTACTGGTCGCGTTAATTGATTAGCTGTGTGCTCGGGCATATCTAAGCTGTACCCTCGCTCTCCTTCAATGGGTAGCTTATAACCGAGTGAGTTCAGTAAACCTTCAGACCAAGCGCCTGTTGCAACAATGATTTGATCAAAACTCGTTAAACCTTGGTCAGTAGAAACGGTAACTTTATTTTCAAAATGTTCAATTTCCGTCACTTCTTGTTGAATGACCTTAACGCCGATATTTTTCGCATGCTCAGCAAGCTTTTGACTAAGCTCTAGCGGGTTAATGGTATGCGCGACTTCGTCGAAAAATATCCCGTACTGAATACCGTCAGCTAAGTTTGGTTCTAAAGCCATTAGTTCTTCTCGGTTTAACAGCTTGGTAGATACTCCTTCACTTTGGTACACCGCCATGTGAGCTTTTACTTGTTCTATCGGCGTTGATTCAAAGACTAACAAACTACCTTGGTCTACAAACAAGTACTCGGCATTTGCTTGGGCCAATACAGGGCGGTAAGCATCGATTGCAAGTTCGTTCAACCCACGCAGCGCTTTAGTATTCTTAGTGCGATTACTCGCAAACATATTAGCAATAAAGCGTAAAAACCAAGGGATGGCTTTTGGAAAATATGTAGGTGAAATAGCTACTGGTCCTAGCGGATCTAACATCATTTTCGGCAACTGCCATAACACGCTAAATTCAGCGAGTGGAAATACTTGTTCTGTTGCAAAATGACCCGCATTACCTTTAGAACAACCTTCACCAGGTTGCTCGCGATCGATAAGGGTAACGTCAAAGCCTCTGCTTTGTAGCGCCAATGCGCAATTAATACCAACAATACCAGCACCAATAATACCTACAGTGCCTTTATTAGAAGAAGAGGGGGTTGTCATTATCGTACTACCTTAAGAAAAACCCTTGTGGGAAAATATCCTGTTCACCGAGTAAAAATTGATGCACACCTGTCACAAAAGCGCGTCCTTCAACACGCGGTGTAACGGCATCTTTGTCGTGGAAGTTATGCTCATCTACTATCGACACTATCATTCTACCACCAACAATGCTTTCTATAGTTACCCTTTGGCCAACACTTAAGCCTTCTTTCGCACGAAGTAGCGCAGCTCTCGCTGAAACGCCTGTCCCTGTTGGTGAGCGATCAACTTCTCCGTCAGCAAATATGCACACATGCTTAGAGTGAGCATTTGGATCTTGTGTGTTTTTAGAATAGAAGATCGTGCCATACAAGAAGCCTAGGTCTTCTTCAACAGGGTGGTTAAGCGGGTAAGATGCCATAACCGCATGCTTGATGGCTCTACCTGCGTTAATCAGTTGCTGTTGGTTGTCTGGGGTGCAGGAAATGCCAAGCTTATCGGCGTCAACATACGCATAATAAGCGCCACCAAAGGCAATGTCGTATTCTACTTGGCCTAATCCTTCTACTTCTGCGGTTTGGTCAAGTACTTCAACGAATGACGAAACATTATCGAAACTAACGTTCAAGTCGCCATTTTCTTCCTCTGCATACGCTTTAATAAATCCAGCTGGAGAGTCAATCCCTATATATTCACCCTTGGCTGGCATTGGCAATGATTTGGATTCGATTCCGATAGAAACAGCGGCGATAATACCGTGGCCACACATGCTTGAATAACCTTCGTTATGCATAAATAAAATGCCGAAATCTGCGTCTGCCGTACACGGTTCGGTAATAAGCGCACCATACATATCTGCATGGCCGCGCGGCTCATACATTAATAGTTGTCGTAAGTGATCTAATTTTTCAGTAAGATACTGGCGTTTTTCGAGAATTGTGGAACCAATAATTTCCGGGTAACCTTCAGTGATTATTCTTAATGGTTCGCCCTCAGTATGTGCATCAATTGTTTTAATTGATTGATAGTTATTAAAATTACTGTCGTTAAACTTCATGTACAATTACCTTTACAAGATTTTATTTATATTTTACTTGTTTGTTTAAAATTATTGTATACAATATGCGAAAAAAATTCTACGAATACTTTGAAAAAAGTCTTCGACCTATACTAAATGCGGCAATTGTGGTGATTGAAAATTGATAAGTGCAATGTTTTTTTCACTTGCAATTTTGTCATGTTGCCCACAGAGAATATAGCAAGTGTAAGTAGCAAGTGGATGTTAAAAGTTGCTTACTTAATCAAAAAAACAAAAGTAAGCCCATCAGGAAGAATTAGGGCTGCTAAGCGATTTAATGAAGGACGTAAATGATTAAAGGTACATTTTTCTGCATAGACGCTCATACATGCGGAAATCCAGTGAGATTAGTCACAAGTGGACACCCTAATTTGAAAGGGCAAACCATGAGTGAAAAGCGTCAAGACTTTCTTGCCAATTACGATTGGATTCGTCAAGGTTTAATGTTCGAACCACGCGGCCACGACATGATGTCAGGCTCATTTTTGTATCCACCGTGCAGTGAAAATGCTGACGGTTCTATCTTGTTTATTGAAACTTCTGGCTGTTTACCTATGTGTGGTCACGGTACCATTGGCACGGTTACTGCGGCTTTAGAGGCTGGATTGCTAAACCCAAGAACGCCGGGGAAATTAACGTTAGACGTCCCAGCCGGTCAAATTCAGCTTGAATACGAAATGGCAGACGGCAAAGTCTCTTCGGTAAAAATTTATAACGTAGCGGCTTATTTGGCGCATTCTGACGTGGAATTAGACATTCCGGGCTTAGGCAAGCTCAAAGTGGATGTTTCTTATGGTGGTAACTATTACGTTATCGTTGAACCTCAAGAAAACTTCCCTGGCATTGATGAATGGACAGCTGGCGATATCCTTCGTTGGAGCCCTGTTGTGAGAGAAATCGCGAGTGAAGTATTAGATTGCGTTCACCCTGAAGATCCTACTGTTAACGGCGTAAGCCATGTTCTATGGACTGGAAAAACGCAAACTGAAGGATCTGACGCGGCTAACGCTGTTTTTTATGGCGACAAAGCGATTGATCGCTCACCGTGTGGCACTGGTACAAGTGCGAGAATGGCGCAACTCTATGCGAAAGGCCAATTAGATGTTGGTCAAACTTTTACTCACGAAAGTTATATCGGTAGTCAATTCATCGGTAAAGTGGAAGAAGTTGTAGAGCTAGATACACCTAATGGCAAAATTAAAGCCATTAAGCCGAGCATACAAGGCTGGGCAAAAGTTTTTGGTAAGAATTGCATCACGATTGATGACGACGACCCTTATGCATTTGGCTTTACTGTTAAGTAAACCGAGTCGCTTAATTATTTTAATTTTTTAAATAGAGAATGAGGTGATCATGTCTATTACAGGTAAAAATCTAATCGCTGGCGAATGGTCAGGTAACCCTGAAGGTGGTTTCTCAGCGTTTCACGCAGTAAATAACGAAAAAATGTCAGCGACATTTGCCGATGCAACTGAAACTGAAATTGATACAGCAATTAGTCGTGCAAACACGGCTTTTGCAAGCTACAGCGCATTACCAGCAGCGGAACGTGCCAAATTTTTACGCACTATCGGTGAGCAAATTTTAGAGCTAGGCGATGAACTTGTTGATATGGCTACGGCTGAAACAGGTTTGCCAGCAATGCGTATTCAAGGCGAGCGTGGCAGAACTGTTGGCCAGTTAGGCTTATTTGCCGATTTACTAGAAAGTGGTGAATATCAACCAGTATTCGACCAAGCAGATGCTGAGCGTCAGCCGCTTCCTAAGCCAGATACACGCTTAGGCTACCTTCCTTTAGGTGTGGTTGGCGTTTTTGCTGCAAGTAACTTCCCATTAGCTTTCTCTACAGCTGGTGGCGATACTGCTTCTGCCTTAGCAGCAGGTTGTCCAGTAGTAATGAAGGCGCATGCTGCTCACCCAGGTACTGCCGAATTAGTTGCTCGTGCAATTAGCAAAGCGATTGAAATTTGTGAATTAGATGCAGGCGTATTTTCTTTAATTCAAGGTAAAAATTACGCTATCTCTAGCCAAATCGTTACTCACCCATTAGTTAAAGCTGTTGGTTTCACTGGCTCTGAGCGTGTTGGTATGATCTTACAACGTCAAATTAACGAGCGTCCTGAACCAATTCCATTTTACGGTGAGTTAGGTAGTGTAAACCCTCAATTCCTTATGGCTGATAAAATGGCTTCTCAAGGTGTTGAGACAGCACAAGCACTTGTTGCTTCTTTAATGATGGGTCAAGGTCAGTTTTGTACAAGTCCTGGTATTTGGGTTTACCAAAATGATGACTCAGCTGCTGCATTTGAACAAGCTGCTGCTGAAGCAGTAAATGCAACGGAAGCAGGTGTTATGCTTACTCCGGGTATTGCAGGCTCTTATCAAGAAGCTGTTAAAAACTGGCAAGCTATCGATGGCGTTGAAATGATTGCTCAAGGTAAAGCTGGTGTAGAACATTTCTGCCAAGCGGCCTTGTTTGTTACTGATTTCGAGACGTTCAAGAATAATCATGAACTACACGAAGAAGTGTTTGGTTCAACCGCATTATTAGTTCGTGTAGCCGATAACGCACAAATGCAAGAGTTTGTTAGCTTACTTAAAGGTAACTTAACTGCAAGCATTCACGGAACTGATGCTGATTTAGCTGATAGCCAAGCTTTGGCTCAATTGGTTGCTCACAAAGTTGGCCGTCTGATCTATAACCAAATGCCTACAGGTGTAGAGGTATGTGCTTCTATGAACCACGGTGGTCCATTCCCTGCTTCTACAGACTTAAGAACAACGTCTGTCGGCAGCGAAGCGATTAAACGTTTCCAACGCCCAATTTGTTATCAGAACATGCCAAATGAGTTATTGCCAGCTTTACTAAAAAGCTAATAAAGGCGAAATAGACCATATAAATTGATGAAAAAAGGAGCTAATTTAATAAGCTCCTTTTTTTTAATGTCGAAATGCTTATAATGGTCTGCAACTTGAGTAGGAAAAGATATATGAGCATAGTTTATAAAACACGTACACAACTTGTGGTTGAGACGTTAAGAGAGAAGATTCTCAGTGGCGAAATAAAAGCAGGTCAACCATTACGTCAAGCTGCATTAGCTGAGGAATTAAATGTAAGTCGTATTCCCGTTCGTGAAGCATTATTACAATTAGAAGCGGAAGGTTTAGTTGCTTTCGAACCGCATAAAGGTGCAACTGCAACTGAACTTAATATTGATCAAGTCGATGAGTTATTTGAACTACGTGCTATCTTAGAAGCTGATTTATTGGCTGCTTCTATTCCGTCAATTAGTGATGAAAAGTTGGACGAAGCAACTGAGTTATTAAATAAATTAGACAAAGCGTTAGGTAAAGAGAACAGTGCTAACACTTGGAGTGAGTTAAACTCAAACTATCACAACTGTTTATACTCGGGGGCAAATCGCCCACAAACTCAAGAAATTGTTAACACGTTAAACAAGAACGCTGATCGCTATATTCGTATGCATTTATTGTGGGCCGGTGGAATTTCTAAAGCTGAACATGAACACAATGAATTATTACGTTTATGTAAAGCGCGTGATGTGGATGGTGCCGTTGCAATGATCAAACAGCATATTCTTGGCTCAAGAGACGAAATTAAAGAGTTTTTGCAGCAACGCGAGAACTTATAGTCTGCAATTTCACTGCCTTAGTTATGCCTCTTTATTCAAGAGCTTAAAGTAAGGCAGTGATTGACATTTCTTATACTTATCTATAGTATTCCCGCGCTTTTCCCTCCTATTATTTTTTGTTCATATTTTTCTTCTAAGCTTATAGGAAGGAAAGCACATTCTTTGCTAGTCGAAACGCTAGCAATGTAATAACAGCTCAAAATAGCGGGATTCACATGTTTGAATTAAAAGCCAGTAAAGTTGGCAACCTTAAAAACGATGTCTTGTCAGGCATTACTGTTGCATTAGCACTTGTGCCGGAAGCGGTAGCGTTTGCTTTCGTCGCTGGTGTAGAGCCTTTAGTTGGCTTGTATGCAGCATTCATGGTGGGATTAATTACCTCAGTGTTTGGCGGTCGCCCAGGAATGATTTCTGGGGCAACTGGCGCGATGGCCGTGGTCATGGTATCTCTTGTTGCTTTGCATGGTGTTGAATACCTGTTTGCCTGTGTGGTGCTAACGGGTGTTTTACAAATTCTCGCGGGTATTTTTAAGCTCGGGAAATTTATTCGCTTGGTTCCACATCCCGTTATGCTTGGCTTCGTTAATGGTCTAGCTATCGTTATTTTCTTAGCTCAATTAGGGCAATTTAAAGTTGCCAATGCCGAAGGCATTTTTGTCTGGATGCAAGGTAACCAGCTATACACTATGGTGGGGTTAATTGTCTTAACAATGGCGATTATCCACTTTTTACCAAAACTAACAAAAGCGGTACCGTCTTCGTTGGTGGCAATTATTGTGGTGACAGTATTAGCACAAAGCATGGATTTGGACGCTCGTACCGTTGTTGATTACGTACGAGACATGACTAATGATCCTGCTGCTTCTATTGCTGGCGGCTTGCCTCAGTTTAGTATCCCTCAAGTACCGTTTAACTTAGAAACGCTGAAAATAATTTTCCCATTTGCTATCGTTTTAGCTGCTATTGGTTTGATTGAATCTTTATTAACACTAACATTAATTGATGAACTGACTGGAACGCGCGGTCGAGGAAACAAAGAATGTGTGGCGCAAGGTGTGTCTAACACGGTTAACGGCTTCTTTGGCGGCATGGGTGGTTGTGCCATGATTGGTCAATCTATGATTAACGTTAACTCAGGTGGGCGTGGCAGAGCATCGGGTATTACTGCCGCAGTTGGTTTACTATGCTTTATTTTGTTTGCTTCAAATTTAATTGAACAAATTCCATTAGCTGCGCTTGTCGGCGTTATGTTTATCGTTGTGATAGGTACTTTCGAATGGTCAAGTTTCCGTATTATGAGCAAGGTCCCTAAAGCTGACGCGTTTGTTATTGTGTTAGTGTCAGGTGTTACAGTAGCAACCGACTTAGCTGTTGCCGTTGTGGTAGGTGTAATTGTCTCTGCATTAGTCTTTGCATGGGAACATGCGAAACACGTTCAAGTAACACGCTCTACAGATGAAAATGGCTCTACCGTTTATGACGTGAACGGCCCATTATTCTTTGGCTCTGTTACTCATTTTCTTGATCAGTTCGATATGGATAACGACAGCGAAGATGTTATCGTCGAGTTTAGAAACTCGCGAGTTGCTGATCATTCAGCTATCGAAGCGATTGATACCCTTGCTGAAAGATACACCTCTCGTGGTAAAAAAGTTCACCTCAAACATTTAAGTAAAGAGTGTTTACAATTACTCGAAAAAGCAGGGGACTTAGTGGAAGTTAATGTGGTTGAGGACCCAGATTACCATATTGCTACCGATAAGCTTGCTTAACGTTTCGTTTATATCGCCTATGGGTTATAGTAGCTTTATAGGCGATTACGTTTGCGATAAAGATGCAGTTAGAATTTTTTGATGTTCCCAGCCCTTGTATAGGAATATGCCAATCCGATGAGAAAGGCTATTGCTTGGGCTGTATGCGTACACGCGATGAACGACAAAACTGGATATCGCTCACCACAGATGATAAACAAAAAGTAATTAAGCGCTGTATTCAGCGTAAAAGACGTAAAGATGGAAAGGGAGTAAAAGCAAAGGAATTGGCGCCAGACGCTGAAAACCAACAAGCGTCTCTTTTCGACCCGCCAACACAAGTTGAAAAATCTTCTGATATGGATTTTGGAGATTTTGAACTCTAAATATTATCAATCACCTTGTTGATAATATTCAATTTGTTAACCATAGTTAAAGTTATTTCTTGTGTGTGGTTATCGAATGAACCTTTCTAAAGTCACGACATTTATTTTCCACTGTTTAGCACTTTCCTTTTCAAGCTTTTCTGCTCACCTAAGAAAAATAGAACGATCTTTTGTTGCTAAAGCCACTTGGCAATCTAAAACACTGGCACTTTATACATCTTCTGATGATGTAGGCTGTTGTGTTAGCTATTCAATAGACAATGATGTTTTTATTTAAAGTGAACTAAGGTTGGTAAAGGGGGTTATACAATGTCAGAGCAAGGTAAATCTTCTTATATAGCGATACTAGAAAAACAAGTTGAAGAATTAAAATACAGCGAAAAGTTACAACACGCTCTTTATAAAATTGCTTCAATTTCTCATGCTGATGTACGTTTGAATGATCTGTACCGGCAAATTCATGAAATAGTTAACGAAGTCATTAACGCTAAAAATTTTTATATCGCCATTTTTGATGAAGACTCCCAAACGATTCACTTTCCTTATTTTGTCGATGAAAAGGATAAAGGAGACAAAGATCTTACTAACTTTACTATGCCATTAGGGGAAGGGCTGACTTCCCTTGTTGTGAGGAGTAGAAAACCTAAACTGTGTACCTCGAAAGAGGTGAGGGATTTAGTTGAAACAGGCGAAGTAGCAGATGTAAAAGGGTCATTTGATTTTAGCTGCTGGTTAGGTGCACCTATGATTAATGGGGGCACGCTTCATGGTGTTATAACTGTGCAAAATTATGAAGAAGGTAGCAGTTACAGTGAGCGTGACGTGCGCTTATTAGATTTTGTAGCCAATCAAATAGCGAATGCGTTGGAAAATAATTTTAATGAGTCACAACGGCGAGAGGCACAACAACGCCTCGCGGAACAACACCGCTTGTTGGAACAGCAAAATACCGAGCTAAATAATTCTATTGAAGCGTTAGAGAAGACTCAACAGGAACTCGTACAAAAGGAGAAAATGGCCTCTTTGGGTGGACTAGTGGCTGGAATCGCTCACGAAATCAATACGCCGCTTGGAATATGTGTTACCGGTGCAAGTCATTTAATGGAAGAAATTAAACATACAAAAGCTGCAATTGACAATAATACCTTGACGGAATCGCGGTTAGTGGAGTTTTTTGAGGATCTTAATCAAGGCTTAAATATTCTGTTTAGTAATACGCAAAAAGCAACAAGCTTAGTGAGAAGTTTTAAGCAGGTTGCCGTTGACCAATCATCAAATGAAGTTAGAGAGATAGATCTAGCGCAATACTTAGATGAAATTGTGATGTCGTTAAAGCCTACGCTAAAAAGAACAAAACATACGATAAAAATCGAATGTCCGGTTGCACTTCAAATGACCCTAAATGCAGGTGCCCTGTCGCAAATCGTTAGTAACATGATTATGAATTCGCTTATTCATGGATTCGAGGGTATAGAGCAAGGGCGAATCATGATCAAAGTCCAAGAAAAAGAATTTTCGGTAAACATTCATTACGCTGATGATGGCCGAGGCATGTCTGCAGATTCTCTCAATATGCTCTTTGAGCCATTTTATACTACCAAACGAGGTGAAGGCGGCAGTGGTTTAGGTACTCATTTGATTTATAACTTAGTTCAGTCACTTCAAGGAAAAATAAAGGTAAAAAGTGAAATTGATAAAGGACTCGCTTACCTCGTCACCTTACCTAAAGAAATGATAGGAAAAACCTAAATCGACTAATTTGTAGTCGGAAATGTTACTAAATTTACACAAGTTGCAATTTTGTTACGTTAACAACTTGTAATAACCTATTCATTAACCTATAACTTTCTATGAATTTAGCCTAATTAAGGCTAAAACTGCTTGAGAGCAAACAACAATAAAAAGCAGAAATAAAAACATAAAATAGGGAATAACAATATGTCTACATCTTTTAAAACGAGTAGCTTAGCTGTAGCTGTCGGTTTAGCTTTATTACACGCCCCTCAAACTTTTGCAGAAGAAGACAAAGCAAAAGTCGAAGATATCGAACGAATCGTTACGCTAGGTACTCGCCTATCAAATAGAACTGTGGCAGAAAGTCCTGCTCCAGTTGATATTATTTCTGGCGATGCAATCAGAAGCTCAGGTGTTACGAGTACACCTGAAATGTTACGAGCGTTAGCACCTTCCTTTAACATGAACAATACAACGACTTCTGATGGTCAAGATTTAATGCGGCCTGCCACTTTACGTCGTTTGGGGCCTGACCAAGTATTGGTATTAGTTAACGGTAAGCGACGTCATCAACAGGCGGTTGTTGCTGTTCAAGAAAACGTTGGTCGTGGTAGTGCTGGAACCGACTTAAGTTCAATTCCCTTAACGGCCATTGAGAGTGTACAAATCCTTCGCGATGGCGCGGCAGCTCAATATGGCTCTGATGCAATTGCGGGTGTTATTAATTTAATACTTAAAGACAAAGCCGGCGGAAATGGCTGGGTGCAATATGGCGAAACTGCTGAAGGTGACGGTGAAAAAACACAAGTTGGCCTTAATTATGGTTTCGAAATTGGCGACAAAGGTATGCTAAATCTAACCTTCGAGCATGCTGACAACGACGTTATGAACCGTGCAGAGCCAACGACTTGGTTTGGAGCAATTGACGAGCCTCGTCAGCTGTTGTTAATTGGTGAAGCCGAAACGCAAATGACAAGTTTTTGGGGGAACTTTACTTATGAAATAGGTGAAGGCGAGTTGTATGCTTTTGGTGGTATGACCCAAAAAGAAGGTGAGTCGCTTGGTTTTTATCGTGGTGCTGCTGATGACCGTGTTTGGTCACAATTATTTCCTGAAGGTGTTACGCCAAAACTTGGTACCGACTCAGAAGATACGTCTTTTGCGATTGGTTACCGAACAGAAGTTAATGATTGGGAATTAGACTTTAGCGTGGTAACAGGTGAAAACCGCTTTGAGTTTAGAAACCTAGAATCGGTAAACGCTAGTTATGGTCCTGATAGCCCGACAACCGCTTATGACGGTGCACTCATTTTCTCTCAAACAACGTTTAATGTTGATGCGGTCACCTACGTTGATTTCGGCTTTGATTCTGACACGTCAATTGCTATTGGCTTTGAATTCCGTACTGACGGCTTCGAGCAAGAAGCGGGTGACGAAGTGTCTTATGCACGTGGTGATACCCTGTGTGCAGAAAGCGTAAACCCTACCGGCGACCCGTCTATGACAGATTGTGGTGGCGCGGTTACTACGCCAGGCATGCAAGGATTCCAAGGCTACAGCCCTGAAATGGTTATAGATGCTGAGCGGGATAGCTACGCTGTTTATATCGACTCTGAAACACAAATTACCGAAGAGTGGTTAGTCAGTGTTGCTGCGCGTTTTGAAGATTACGATGACTTTGGTGATACTTTAATTGGAAAGTTAGCCACGCATTACTCTATATCTGACAATCTCTCTATTCGAGCATCAGCGTCGACTGGCTACCGTGCTCCTGGTATGCAACAAGCTAACTTTACACAACGCTCGATTTCTTTGGATAATGGTGAATTGGCTGACCTTGTTACATTGCGCCCTCATGAGCCGTTAGCACAAGAGCTAGGCTTTAATGAACTAGAAGAAGAGTCTTCGACCAGTTTATCATTTGGTGTGATATATAATTCTGGCGGCTACTCAATGACGTTAGATACTTATCAAATTAACATCGAAGATCGCATTGTTTATTCAGGTAGTATCAGTGCAGGTATCAATGCTGAAGTTGAAGCATTTTTTGCCAAGTATGCAGTACCTGGTGGTCAACTAGATGGCGTTAAAAATGTATCCTTGTTTACTAATGCGATTGATACTGAAACCTTCGGTATTGATTGGGTAAACCAATATACGCAAGATTTAGCCTCTGGCGGGCAAATGGTTTACGAATTCTCGTATAGCTATAATACTAATGACATTGACGGTATTAATACATCCTCTAGCATAGTGCCTAACGATATCGTTTTTAACGAGTCACAAGCTCTGTTAGTAGAGAAAGCACAACCAGAAGATCGTTTTAGCTTATCTGCAATGTATCAAGCGGATATGTGGTCTGTAACAGGTCGCATGACTCACTACGGTGAAGTGACGACTGCTTCTTATGGCACGCCGGCTAATACCTGGGGTGCTAAAGCTTTATTTGATATCACAGGTCAATGGCGAGTAACAAACCAAATTACACTAGATGCCGGTATCTTAAACGTAACGGATGAGATGCCAGATGAGTGGGGAGAGGAAGGTACGCCATTTACTGAGTTAGGATTTAAATATGGTTGGACTAGCTTCCCGTTCTCTTTAGCGGGTAGAGAATACTATATTAGAGCAAGTTACAACTTCTAATAGTAACGCTATTGTTAAAAAGCCCAGCAAATGCTGGGCTTTTTTATGTTTGGTATATAGCTTAGTGCTAGCAAAATAGTGGTTAAGGCTTATTTAGTCGTCTTTATAAAGGTTGTTAATCGCAATAGCAAGGTCAATATTGTCTAGCATTTTTTCGACAACTACAGGGTCTAAATGAGCACCTGCTGCTTCAGCTAAAAACTGCATGACTTGCTCGGTTGGCCAAGCTTCTTTGTAACAACGCTTATGACTCAACGCATCAAATACATCGGCTACGGCAACAATACGAGCAAAGATGTGAATCTCTTCACCTTTTAACCCTGAAGGGTAGCCTGTCCCATCATATTTTTCATGATGCTGCTGAGATATAGTGGCCGCTGCTTGTAAAATAGGGCGCTTCGAGCCGTCTAATATATCAAAGCCTATAGCCGGGTGACGACGCATCTCTTCCATTTCTTCTTCTGTTAATTTTCCTGGCTTGAGCAGTATTTTGTCTGGGGTAGCTATTTTCCCAATATCGTGCATAGGTGCTGCTTGTTTTAACAATTCAGCGTCTTCAGCAGAGAGTCCTAATTTTTCGGCAAGCATATAAGACACTTCAGCCATTCTGCGAATGTGGTTTCCCGCTTCGTTCGAGCGAGACTCTACAACATCCCCTAAGCGATAAATAAGTTCTTCTTGTGTGTCTACTATTTCTTTGTTTAATAGCAAGTTGTCAAAAGCCAAACTGACATTGCCTGAGAATATCTCTAACAACTTAGCATCGATAGAAGATAGTTCTTGAATACCTTTTAAGTAAAGTAAACTGACTTTTTCCGTTTGGCTGGGAAAGTAGCCAACTAAAATATCATCTTCGAAAATACTCGATTTCTGCTCAATCGCTTTGTTTAAATATTGGTATGCAGTCGCGTCAATGGCGTCATCGCCACTATCATCTGAAATTTGGGCGATAATCTGAAAATCGTTCTCTGAGTAGATTGCACCAAGCCCCGTGACCTGTAACAGTAAGCTATTATGGTTCAATTGCAGTAAAGACATTATCTGTTGTAACAGGCCGCTGAAAAATTCTGTTAAAGAGCGTCCTTCTAAAACGTTACTCGTAGAGCTTATAACGCGTTCTAAGCCTGCTCGGTATTGTTCTTGATACCTTCGTGCTTTTTCTACCTCAATGATATCTCTGTATGCCCTAAGAGAAGAAAATACTGTGGTGAACAGTTTTTTGCGATCGAGCTCTGTTTTCTCTTTGTAGTCGTTAATGTCGTAGTCAACTATAACTTGTTCTTCGGGCGCTTGACCCGGCTGGCCAGTTCTTAACACGATACGGACAAAATGGTTGTTTAGTGTTTTCCGAATCCAGTGAGCAAGTGATAACCCCGCATCATCAGTTTCCATAACAACATCCAGAAAAATCAGCGCTATATCTGATTCTTCACTCAAAATAGATTTGGCGTCTGCTGCTGAATAAGCGTGCAAAAAGTGCAGCGATTTATTATCTAAACTGAAGCGTTTAAGCGCTAATGTGGTTATATCGTGTATGTCGGCTTCATCATCAACAATTAGTACTTTCCACGGAGGAAGAGTTGGCTTATTGTCTTTAGCGAGAAAAGATAACGGCATTCTACCTACTTAACGGCTAGATTTAATGTCTATACTTTAGGTATAGCAAATCGATGTGAAATTACCAAAAATCCAGTTTATACAAGCTACTTTTAACTTGTTGAATTTGCTTTCGTAAATTACTTGTTATTTTTACATTGAGTGTAAAGATATTTGTCCGCTTTGCTATACGCTATTGAATTACTTGTCTTAGGGCGAAGCGTTTCCTTTAAAATGTTGGCTGATATAATGCTTGCGTTTTTAGCCTAATGTAATTTACTTAACCTATTAAGAATATTAGGTCTTAGTATGATTTTGGAGCATAGAATTAATGACTAATAAGGCGTTACTCAACGACACCCATAACCCAACATTAACGAGTTGGGTCGAGTCAGCAAACCAACAAGGAACTGACTTTCCTATTCAAAACTTACCATTTGCCGTTTTTCGAGTAAAAGGTAGTGAGCAACCATTTCGCGGTGGTGTTGCTATTGGAGATCAAATTTTGGATATGTTGGCGTTAAAAAATGCTCAGATATTTGATGGCGACGTTCAAGAAGCAGTGTCTGCTTGTGCAAAAGAGCAATTAAACGATTATATGGCTATGGGAAAAGTAGCTTGGTCTACGCTGAGAGCTGCGTTATCTAAAGCTTTACAGTCAGGTTCAGAACTAGAATCGGCTCTATCAGCTTGCTTAGTGTCACAAGCTCAGGCAGAGTTTGCTCTTCCATGTACTATCGGTGACTACACTGACTTTTATACCTCTATTCATCACGCTACATCGGTAGGTAAGAAATTTAGACCAGACAATCCACTGCTTCCTAACTACAAGTGGGTGCCTATTGGCTATCACGGTCGTTCATCGTCAATTGAAGTTAGCGGTAGTGATTTTAAAAGACCAAAAGGGCAAACCAAAGCACCAACAGCAACTGAACCAAGCTTCGGTCCATGTAAGCGACTAGATTACGAGCTAGAAGTAGGTATATTTATCGGTTCAGGTAATGAATTAGGTGAAGCTATTTCTATTGAAAATGCAGAAGATCATGTGTTTGGTTTATGTTTGTTCAATGATTGGTCTGCTCGTGACATTCAAGGGTGGGAGTATCAACCGCTAGGACCTTTCTTGTCGAAGAACTTTGCGTCTACTATTTCTCCATGGATTGTGACAACTGAAGCGTTAGCGCCTTACCGAGCATCCTGGACACGTGACGAAGCCGATCCACAACCTTTAGCGTATTTAGAGTCTGCGCAAAACCGCGACGCGGGTGGTTTTGATATTCAATTGCAAGTGTTGCTTGAAACCGAATCAATGAGAAACGCATCAGAGCCGGCGGTACAGTTATCTCAATCAAACTTTATTGATAGCTACTGGACTGTTGCTCAAATGGTTGCGCACCACACAGTGAATGGTTGTAATTTAAAGCCGGGGGATATGTTTGGCTCTGGTACTCAATCTGGTCCAAACCCTGAAGAAGCTGGTTCGTTATTGGAGTTATCTAATGCTGGAAGTGAACCTGTACAATTACCAAATGGTGAAAGCAGAACATTCTTAGAAGATGGCGATAATGTTATTTTAAGTGGCTTCTGTGAGCGCGAGGGCGCAAAACGAATTGGCTTTGGTAAAGTAGAGGCTGTTATTTTACCAGCTGATTAAGAGAAGTATCTAAGTAAAAAGCGCCTTTTAGCTCTGTGAGCTAAGGCGCTTTTTTTATGCTGGTTAAGGTACAAAGTAGACCCTGTCATTGAGCTAGTCTTGTGTTTGAGAGATAGCCAAAAGCTCGTCAGCTAATCTAACAATTTGCTCGCTAGACTCTATATTTTGCTTGATGCTCGCTTCTAGGTATTCTTTAAATGGCTGAATCCTATCTCTTTCCGCTTTCACTAATTTCAGAATACTCGCGCTTTCCCACAAAGATTCCACACTAGGGCTTACCGTTTTAAACCCTGTATCTGCAAGTGAAAACGCTTCTGAATGAACAACCTCTATGTGACTCGTGCCAATTGATTGCATGTTTAGCTTATTACTGGCTGATGCCTGCGGCGTAAATAAACTAAACAATCCTAAATAGACAACACTACTGGCTATGGCGAGTAAAATTTTAAAGCCGGTTACTTTTGACATTTTGCTTTCCTTAACGCTGTTATTACCTATCTAGTCGTTATAAAACGTAAAAAAGTTCAGAAAAGTTTAAAAAAATTCGAAAAAAAAGCTATCTATTTGAACTACCGGGAAATTTATTTTTTAGAAAAGGATAATTTGGTAAGTAAAGCAATAGAGTGCTTAACACACTCTATTGGCTATTTATTCGTTGATAGGGCAATTAAGGAGTACAGTTTTGACCGTCTCCTTGACGACTAGCACCCAAAATTTTATTTTGACTGTCTACCATAAAGGTAACCGAGCAAAAATTTCCAGCTAAATTTCTAGAAGTAGCTTTGTCATATTCAAGCACTTTGCTACCGTCATTTAATTTAAGAAAAGAGTCTGGCGTACCGTACTTTTCAATGAGTGCGCTTAACGACTCCCCTTGCCAATGTGTTACATCGCCATTCGACGCACACCCTGCAACGAAGAACATGAAAAAAACAACTAACATACTATTTTTCATACTAACTCTCTATACGTTACTCTTATCTGTTGAGTATAAATTGTACAGGTAGGAGTTGTAAAATTTGTAGCAAACTGTAACTTTTTGGAAATAACTTGTAATGTCCACATAAGTGGACAGTTTTATTTTAGTTGGTTGGTGTTCGGCTGAGAGTGGTGATCGAAAGTTTTTATTCTAAAAACTCTTGATATCCTTTTATACCAAAATAACGGATAGACTTTTTTACGGTGACTTTTTTAGCTATGAGAATTTCGTTTCGAAAAATTTTCACCACTTGTTTATCGCCATTTTTGTCAGCTTGATAACTGTGCGCATCGTTATTGCGTAAGTTATCAAACTCAGACCTCATAATTAGTTTCATTATAGTGACTAAAGGTTATTAATATCTTTATTTACTTGATAACCTTCATCGGTCACAATTTTTTCTAACGTTTGTACCCGTTGTTCAAGTTGCGCAACTTTTTGGCTCATGGAGTTAGTTTTTTCTGTCGTACTTGCTTCATATTTTAAGGTTTTCTCTTTAAATTCTAGGTGCTTCTTATACATATCGTACAAAACGCCAAAACCTACCGAAATCAATACGATAAGAACAACCATTGTCGTGCCAGTCATAACGCCTCCTATACAATCAAATGTTGCAGTTCTTGTTTCGCCAGATAGTTATCCATAGTAGAGCGTAACAATTTATAAAGCAAAATCGAACCGTCAATTTCTTCTTTGCGATTGGTTAAACTTTCAATGTTTAAGCCAAGCGGAAGTTGATAGGGAAGCACTGCGTCGAGTATTTGATGAAGGCTGTTAGCACAAATGCGAATAGATTCATAAAGCGGTTTCTCTGCATTTAAAATACGCAAACTTGTTGCTTCAGGCACACTTACGCCTAACCACTCGATAAATTCGAGTGTTTTTTCACTTCCACATGGCGAGAAGGTTAAAATAATTCGCTGTGGCTTAATGCCTTGCTTTTTACACTCAAGTGCATACCGAGTTAGCATGTCTATAGTTGCTTGTGGGTTGTAAATTGCTTGTGATACAAAAAAGTTACAACCCTGATGGAATTTTTCTACTAAACGGTCGTGTTCAGTGCCCTTTTTCGCATGACGTTCTGCTATGGTTACACCACCGATGAAAAAAGGGTGTGCGTTGTCAACTAACGCTTTATAAGCATCAGCCAACGGTAGCGATACATTGTTTTGGCTAGAAGGGCTTCCAACTAACACGACGTCACGGATACCGTAATCTTGCCATGCCTCATTGGCCCATTTCTCAAAGTCAGAAACATCTGACTGTACGACGCTTTTATAGGTAATTACAGGACGAGACGATTTCTGGTTAAGTAACGCGGAATAGTGTCGTGGATCATGTGTTGATTTAAATGGAAAAGGGCGCTTTTTATTGGTTCTAGAATCTTCATTTTGAATGTCGTAAACAATTAAACCGTCAAAGTCGATATCGCTTACGCGCTCTAATAGCTTAGTCGCTATTTCATCAACTTTTTCGATTGGTGTATCACTTTTAGGTGGCGTTGTACCGATAAAGTAAACACCGCGATTTACGTCATTATAACGCGCTCTTAATTCAGAACTCTTGTCCACGTGGAAACATCTTTAATAGCTGGAAAAGCAGTATAATAACTCTATTACGGCTAAAAATCTTGGGTACGACTAGTCGAATTGGCAATAAATTAGTTATTTTTCTTTAGCTGGTGTTTTTGTTAAGTAGGTGTTGAGAATTTGAGTAAATGTTTGTGTTTTTTTTAGGGCGTTAATCGCCTCATTTATTTTAAAAATAACATGTTGTTTGTTGTGGTGTACCCTTAGCCGACGGCTAATATTATCGTGAACGCCGCTGTCAACTAAGTCAAATCCATGTTGTTTTATTAAGTAGTTGGCAACTTGTTGGTCGACAATGCCAGCTTGAATTCGTTGATTGTTAATCAGCTGCAAAATTTCTAATTCGCTTTCAACATCAAATCGTGCAAACTGCTCTTGTTGCTTATATCCATATCCTCGTACAGTGCCTATAGGAGTTGCGTTCAATTTGCCGCTAGGTATTTTATGTTTGCTGATATACAAATCTGTCGTATCGAAAAAATTGAAAGTGTAATGAGATATAGCTTGCTCTTCTTGTCGCCAACTTGGAATGGGACAACACTCAATGTCTATTTCGCCTGCTTTAAAAGCAGCTCTAATTCTTGCGTTTGGCAGATATACATATACTGGTGTGTATGGCGTTAGCGCGAAAATTTCGTTGAGCATATCAACATATATGCCTTGCGGCGGCAAAGATGCCCCGTAGGAATAAGGAGGGTTTCCAGCAAAAGGTAAAGCTATTTTTAATTCTTCTGCGCTACTTTTTGTTGAGATTAAGATGAGTAGCAGTATTAAAATACACTTCAAAATGCGTCTCTTTTCGATACTTTATCTCTAGTATAGCCAAAAGACGAAATTCGTATAAAGTTATTCGGCATTAGAGATAAATTTGTTTAGCTGCGCTAATATTTCGTCTTTGTTATTGAGTGTTTTGATAGCAAGAAAAAGCTCGTCTGCTTGTTGGTATTGCAGTTTTAAGTAGCGTAACCATTGTTTTAATCTACTTGAAAAGTAAAAGCTTTTTTCACCTTTAAGTTCTAGCTCTGCAAAGCGTTTTAATAGCGAGCATAACTCTAGCCAAGGCAACGGTGCTTCATTATTTCGAATCACATTTGCAAGATTTGGCATCGCTAAAGCACCTCGCCCTAACATTAGTCTGTTAGTTTTAGATTGTTTGATACACAACAATGCAGATTGTTTATCCCAAATTTCGCCATTTGCGCAAATCGGCATTGAGTAGTTGTCGACGACTTCGCCTATATGGTGCCAATATGCAGGGGGCTTATAGCCATCTTTTTTGGTGCGTGCATGAACGGTTAGTTCTTGCGCTCCTGCTTGATAGACTGCGTCAACAATTTCTGAAAATTTACTTGCGTCATCAAATCCTAGGCGGATTTTAGCAGATACTATATGCTCGTTTGCCACTGAATCGCGAACGCTTTTGACTACCTGATAAATGGTTTCAGGCGTTTTCAATAATACAGCTCCACCTTTACTCTTATTAACCGTTTTGGCCGGGCAACCAAAGTTTATATCAACCCCCTGAGAGCCTAGCTCTATCGCACGGATAGCGTTTTCTCCCATCCACTGAGGATCTTGTCCTAACAATTGCACTCGAACAGGTGTACCGCTTGAAGTAAAGCCTTTGTTATTTAACTCTGGTGCAATTTTTTTAAAGACATGTTTAGGCACTTTTCCTTTCACTACGCGCACAAATTCTGTGATGCATAAGTCGTAGTGGTTTATTGACGTGAGTAACTCCCTCATTAATGCATCTGCGACACCTTCCATTGGTGCTAGAACGATTTTTTCAACGGTAATATTTTGTTTCATGTGCAAACTGAAGAAATTAGACAAGTTTAACTTATTGTCATAGAGTTAAAATTATCACTTTTAGTGAAATTTATTATGGCTTGTCGGGTCTAGTTATTTAGAGTTGTATGATAACTGAATTTTACTTTTATTAATAAGGGAAACAAGATGAAGACATTTAACAAATCACCTCTAGCTTTGGTATTCGCTATTTTTGCATTGATGAGTTTCATTTCAATGCCAGCGAAAGCTAACAATAACCCATTTGAAGTTGAAAATGTTCAGCTATCCTACGTTGATGACGCTCACCAAGATCATTCTTGCGGCGAAGGCAAAGATAAAAAAGGCAAGTGCGGCGAAGGTAAGTGCGGCGAAGGCAAGAAAAAAGGCAAGTGCGGCGAAGGTAAGTGCGGCGAAGGCAAGAAAAAAGGCAAGTGCGGCGAAGGTAAGTGCGGCGAAGGCAAGAAAAAAGGCAAATGCGGCGAAGGTAAGTGCGGCGAAGGTAAGAAAAAAGGCAAGTGCGGCGAAGGTAAGTGCGGCGAAGGTAAGAAAAAAAGCAAGTGTGGTGAATAAGCTACTAAGCTAGAACTATTACAAAAAAAGCCGCTTTATGCGGCTTTTTTTATAAGTAAATTATTATCAACGTGAACCAGAGTGATTGCTGCTATCTATGCATGAGTGAAAAGTGCTGGCTCATGATCAGCTTTTTGGTGTATTTATGTTTTGGGTTCTTCAGAATTTCTTGAGTTTGTCCCATTTCCACGACTTGGCCATTACATAGCACCATGATTTCATCACTGAAGTGCCTTACGATTCCCAAATTGTGAGAAATTAAAATAAACGCGAGTCCCATTTGCTGTTGAAGATCTAACAACAAATTGATCATTTGTGAACGTAATGACGGATCGAGAGCGGCAAGTGCCTCGTCTAAAATCACCACTTGTGGATCTAGGATGATCGCTCGCGCTAGAGATATTCTTTGCTTTTGTCCCCCTGAAAACATATGAGGATAAAAATTCATATGCTCAGCTAACAGTCCAACTTTTTTCAGTGTCGCGATGATAAGCTCAGTTCTTTCATCCTCTGTTAAAGAGGTATTGAGGCTTAGTGGCTCATCTAGCAATTGCTGGATGGTTAAACTTGGATTTAATGTAGTTCCTGAGTCTTGAAAAATCATTCTGACATGCTGACAACGTTGTTTGAAGTTCCCGTGTTGTAAAGCTTGTCCGTTAAGTTTGATGTTTCCTGTCGTTGGCTTTTCGGCGCCAACAAGTAACTTTGCTAACGTAGACTTTCCTGAGCCTGTTTCTCCAACAATAGCTAATGTCTTGTGGGCTTCTAATGCAAAAGATAAAGGCTCTAAGGCAACGACAGATTCTCGCTTAAACCATTCTCCTTTTATGCGATAGGTTTTACTTAAATTACTAACTTTTAATAACTCTGTCATTTAGTAAGTGTCCTTTAGTGAATAATGACAACTTACTTGGTGGCCATGATAGTTTTTAACATTAGGTGCTTTTACACAAGCTTGCTGGGCTTTTGGACAACGAGGGCCTAATCGACAACCAATGGGTAAATGCTGCAAAATAGGAATACTGCCAGGCAAAGTCATCAATCTAGATTTCGCCGGTATATTTCTGCTCGCTTTGGGACTGCTATCAACTAAAGCCCGTGTATAAGGGTGAAAAGGCGTTTCAAAAATTTGTTCTGTGGTTCCTGCTTCAACAAATTGCCCTGAATACATTACCGTAATGGTATTTGTCCAGTGCGTTACGTTTTCTAAGTCATGACTAATCAGCAAAATAGACATGTTTTTAAGCTGATTTAAACTAGCGAGCAGCCTAAATATTTGTCCTTGATTGGTGCTTTCCATTGCCGCTGTGGGTTCATCGGCTATCAGTAATAATGGCTTTCTTGCAAGTGCCATGGCGATCATCACTCGTTGACACAAAGCTTCTGTTAATTGGTGAGGGTAGCTCTTCGTACACAGCTCATGATTTTTAATGCCAACTTTGTGCAGTAAGTTAGCTGTTGCCAGCTTTCTTTCTTTTCTGCGTTGCCAAAAACTACCTTTACTTGAGTCTTCTGCAACGGCTTCATCTAATTGCTCACCAATGGTTGTTGTTGGATCCAAGCACGCCATTGGCTCTTGGAAAATGATAGCAACATCTTTAGTAATAACCGCTTTACGCTCATCAGGGCTTAAACGCATTAAATCTTGTCCGCGCCAATGAAACCTATCAGCGTCGACTTTCCATTTGTCGTCGAGTACCCCCATTATGGCTTGTGCGAGCAGAGATTTACCTGAGCCAGATTCACCTACTAGACCACGAACTTCCCCCTCTTTCATAGTCAAGCTCACTCTGTCTACCGCTAATATAGGGGATGTAGCAGACATCAGCTGAATAGAGAGGTTTCTAATGTCGAGTAGATTCATTAGTGTTCCTTCCTAAGTTTTAGCGCATGGCGAATACCTTCACCAACTAAATTCGTTACTACAACCGCAAATAAAATGGTTAATCCTGGCAAGTATACTGTCCAGGGCGCGATATAAAACAAATCTAAACCATTGGCTAACATAGCCCCCCATTCTGGCATTGGAATAGGTGCTCCTAGTCCTAAGAAACCAAGTGTTGCAATGTCTAGTATTGCGGCTGATTGCGCTAACGTCGCCTGAGAAATAATCTTTTCAGTTATATTGGGGAAAATTGAATAATAAAGAATACGCAATGAGCCTGCGCCATCGAGTCGAGAGGCAAGTACGTAATCTTTTTTAAATTCTTCGGCTACAGCGTTTCGGGTAATGTGAATAAACTGAGGAATTAACACCATTACTATCGCCCATAGAGTATTACTTAATCCTGGACCTAAAATAGCGACGATAATAATGGCCAATAACAGTGAAGGAATAGATAGAATCAAATCTAAAAAGTGGTTTAGAAAGCTCGACTTTACCCCTTTGGTTAGCGCAGCTAATGAACCTATTACTACCCCGATAATTAGCGAAACGATGACCACGATAAAGCTTAAACCAAACGTTAATGAAGTTCCGTGGATAAGACGAGATAACATATCACGGCCAAGATTGTCGGTGCCAAGTAAAAAGCTCACATTACCTTCATCATGCCAGGCAGGTGGCAGAAGAATAAGCTCAAGGTTGTTTTCTGTTGGTGAATAGGGTGCAATAAATGGCCCTAAAATCGCCATGATAGTTAGGAAGATAAAACAACTAAAGCCAATAACAACCGCAGGCGAGTTTTTAAAGTTAAGCCACAACTGAGCGATAGGAGATGGAAATTCCTCTTCCTGATAAATCTTATCTCGCGCCATAACGGGACTCCCTCGCTAACGGGTTTAACCCAGCATAAATAAAATCAATGACGATATGGACAATAAATATAAAACTAGATAGTGCTAAAAGCCCTCCTTGTATTGCCGTATAGTCACGTTGATAAATACTTTGAATAAGCCAATGACCAATACCTGGCCAGTTGAAAATGATTTCTGTCACCATTGCCAGTGTCACAATATTGGCGAATTGTAAACCCACATCTCGTATTACTTTGATAAAAGCATTTCTTACGGCGTGACGCAGAATTATCTGCGTATAACTTAACCCTTTCGCCATTGCGGCCTTAATGTAGTGACTTTCTAGTACTGAGAGCATGGCCGTTCGTGCCAAGCGGATAAAAATTGTAGCAGGCGCTAACGCGACAACACATGCTGGTAAGATAATATGCGCGGATGCATCTTGGAAAGCTTGCCATTTGTATTCATTGTCGCTAAGCAAAATGTCGATAAACAAAATACCGGTGACTTGTTCAACTTCATAAATTAAGCTGATTTGTCCTGCTGATGGCAACCAACCTAACTGAACTGAAAATACCAGAATCGATAAAATTGCTAACCAAAAAACAGGAATTGAATAGCCGATCATCGCCATTGAAAGAATCATGTTATCTGTGTTTTTTCGATGGTGAATCGCTGCGAGAAAACCTATTGGAATACCAAACGCCATGGCTAAAATCAAAGCAACGAGTGTTAATTCAATTGTTGCTGGTAAGTGGGCCATGATTTCGTCAGCAATTGGTAGTTGAGATGTCATCGACACGCCCCAGTCGCCGCTTAACAGTTTATTGAGATAATACCAATACTGCCATGCAATCGATTCATGTTGTCCATAATTTAGCGCAATTAACGTTAGTTGATCTGGAGATGCGTGGATTCGCCCCGACACATTAACGATTTGTTCACCTGGAAATAAATAGCTTAGGGCGAACGTCAATATCGTTAACAAAAACATTGTTAAAAAGAATAAATTTAGCCGTCTTAAAGTAAAAATGAGCATTATTCTTTTCTCACCTCACCAAAAGTAATTCCGCCAAAAGAACTTAAAATAGGTCCTTCTATATTGCTTTTACGGGCTTGGAAGCGTTTTGAATGTGCTATCGGAAAAAGCGGAAGTTCTTGAGCCGCTATTTTTTGTGCTTCTCTATAGAGTTGTTTTCTCTGCTTTACGTCTGCTGTATCAAGGGCTTTTTTGAGCAAGCTGTCAAATTGATTGTTACACCAAAAAGTTCGATTGTTTCCGATTTCTGCAGACGCGCAACTAAGTAAAGGTGTTAAAAAGTTGTCAGGATCAGGGTGATCGGCAGACCAACCCAAGAGCACTGCATTGTGTTCACCTAATGACAAGCGTCTTAAAAATTCTTGCCAGTTATAAGAAACGATATTCACTTCAATATTAATTTTCTTAAGGTCTTCCTGAATTAGTTTTGCCATGGTTACAGCATCGGGGTTGTACGAGCGTTGTACCGGCATTGCCCATAAATCAATTTTTATAGGCGATGAAATATTTGCTTCTTCAAGCAACTCTTTAGCTTTTTCTAAATCATAGGTCGGCGCAGTAATTGAGCTTTCGTGTGCCCACGATGAAGGGGGTAACAAACTGTGAGCAGGCTCAGCTTCTGCGTCACCAAAATACACGGTATTTAAAATGGCTTGCGTGTCTATTGCGTGAGCCACTGCTAAGCGAATTGATTTATTGTTAAATGGTGGCTTTGCCGTATTAAAGCCGAGGTAACCAATATTTAGCGCCGTTACGCTTTCTAACACTAGGTTCGGGTTAGCTTTAATTTTTTCATGGGCGATAGGGTATGCAATTACATCACATTCGCCAGCTAAAAGCTTGGTTAACCTACTACTGTTTCCTGGTGATATATCGTAAATTAATTGGCTTAACGACGACTTTTCGCCCCAATATTCTTGATGAGGTTGATATCTAATATAAGCACCTGTGCGATATTCTTTAAATTTAAATGGGCCGGTTCCAATAGGGAAACTATCAATTTGTGTCAGCTTATTTTTTGATACCAATGATTGTGCGTATTCTTTTGATAAAATAACCGCAAAATCATTGGCTAAATTTGCCATAAATGAGCTGTCAGCACGTCGTAAAGTAAATCTAATGGTGTAATCGTTAATGCGTTCGATATCTTCAATTAATTCAGAAAAACCGACGCTTTGGAAGTACGGGTATTTCCCACCAGAAACATGATGAAATAAATTATCGCTTTTTAAAATTCGATTAAAACTAAATAACACATCATCTGCATTTAACGCTCTGGTTGGCGTAAAATAATCTGTGGTATGGAAGGCAACGTTTTTACGCAAATAAAAAGTAATCTTTTTATTGTCTTGGGTGATGTGCCAAGACTTTGCTAGTGAAGGAGCAATACTGTTATCGTTAGGATCGAAAACGATAAGCTGGTTATATAATTGCTTAGATGTAGCGTCAGCAGTTACACCTGAGGTGATAATCTGTGGGTTTAACGTTTCAGGTGAGCCTTCACTACAGTAAATTAAGCTTCTTTCACTGAGTAACTGTTTATTCGGGTTATCGCAAGCAAATACACTCAATGCCAGTATACTGGCTAGTAATACTTTACCTGATTGTAATTGCTGAAAAAAACTTTTCATGCCTATAGGTTAATCTTCAACGTTTTGACTATCTAGCAAATTATACTTTTTCAAATAACCTCTTAATTGATGGTAGGTTAGTTCAAGTGCATCCGCTGTTTTCTTTTGATTATACTGGCAATTTTTTAACGCTGCTTGAATTAAATCAACTTCGTAGTCTTGAGACAATGATTTTAAGTTTACAGGGAAAGAAGGTTTAATTTCAGGCTTCACTAATGGTTCATTGCTTTGAATCGTAGATAGTTCAGCGCTTTCTACATTTGCAACTGGCTGTACAACAGGTGCTGGCGCAGCAACTCTGTCTTGTGTCTTAACACGTTTAGTTGGCCTATATGGAGATTCAAATGGGTCTATCACGAGTTCGTGAACGGGCAGGTGCGGATTATTGCAGCGATAAACACTTCGCTCGACAACGTTTTTAAGTTCACGAATATTTCCAGGCCAATGATAATCTAACATGGCACGTTTTGCTTTTTCCGTAAATCCGCTAAAAAGCTCAAATTCTAATTCTCGCGCCATATTTATCGCGAAGTGTTCTGCTAGCATTAAAATGTCTTCCACCCGTTCGCGAAGAGGTGGCAAGGTAATAACATCAAAGGCTAACCTATCTAACAAATCTGCTCTAAATTCACCCGCGTCCGCCATCGACGGTAAATCTTCATTGGTCGCAGCGACTAGTCTTGCGTTGGTTTTTATCGTGCGAGAACCACCTACACGTTCAAATTCACCATATTCAACCACTCTTAATAGTTTTTCTTGAATTAAGCCGGAGGTATTTGCAATTTCATCGAGAAATAATGTGCCTTTATCTGCACGCTCAAAGCGACCTTCATGGCGTTTGTTAGCGCCTGTAAATGCGCCACTTTCGTACCCAAACAATTCACTTTCTAATAAGTTTTCATTTAACGCAGCACAGTTCAGCTTCAAGTAATTTTGATCCCAGCGTTTAGATAAGTAATGTAATCGCGCGGCGACCAGCTCTTTACCAGTACCTCGCTCCCCAATAATTAACACTGGCTTGCTAAGGGGAGCAATTTGAGAAATTTGTTCCAATACCTCTAAAAAACTATTAGATTGGCCGATCAAATTATCTTGTTGATTGAATCTGGACATCGTTATCCTAATTATTAGTATAATTCGCTAACAAATAGTGTATTTTATTAAGCGAGCGCTGAAAAGATTTTTTTGAATATTTAATAAATTATTTAAAAACAGTAAGTTAAAAACAAAAATAAACTTGGCGTAAATTGTGAATACAACTTAAGCAGACCACAATTTTCTTTTAGAGTGAGGAAGTAAAAACATGGGTATTTTTTCAAGATTTACAGATATTATTAATTCAAATATCAATAGCTTGCTTGATAAAGCCGAAGATCCCGAAAAAATGGTACGCCTGATTATTCAGGAAATGGAAGATACCTTAGTCGAAGTACGCTCATCATCTGCGAAAACGTTAGCCGACAAAAAGGAATTAACGCGCCAAGCTGAGAAATTTGAACAAGACGCTGTTCAGTGGCAGGAAAAAGCTGAACTGGCATTAAGTAAAGGAAGAGAAGATTTAGCACGCGCAGCTTTAGTTGAAAAGAAAAAGAGCGCTGAAAGTGCAGAATCTATTAAAGACGAGTTGAATCATGTAGATGATCACTTAGGAAAGTTACAAGATGAAATCTCGCAACTACAGGAAAAATTAGCTGACGCAAAAGCTCGCCAAAAAGCGATCATCATGCGTGAAAAAACAGCTAGCTCGCGTTTGAAAGTTAAACGTAACATTGATAGTGATAGAGTGAATGATGCACTAAGTCGATTTGACCGTTACGAACGCAAGATTGATGACATTGAAGCGCAAGTAGAATCATACGATATGGGCAGTAAGTCCTTGGCTGACGAAATTGCTGAATTGGAAAACGATGAAAACGTAGATGATGAATTAGCGCAATTAAAGGCTAAAATCAGCGGTAAAGATAAATCTGCAAAGTCAGAGTAAGTTTGTCGTTTTATTCCAGAGTTTAGCAAAGGAGGAGTATCGTGGAAGAAGTCATCATGGCACCAGTGATCATCTTTATGATCTTAGTTGCACCAATTTGGTTAATATTACATTACCGTAGTAAGCGACAAATCAGCCAAGGTTTGTCAGAAGAAGAATACAATCAGCTTTCAGAACTGTCTGAATTGGCAGATAAAATGGCAGACAGAATTAAAACTTTGGAGGCTATATTAGACGCTGAAACGCCTGACTGGAGGAATAAAGTATGAACAAACGCCGCGGGGAGTTATTTCGAATCCCGAGTAAAGGGAAGTTAGCGGGTGTTTGTGCAGGTGTAGCCGACTATTTCGGCTGGGAAACTTGGTTAGTAAGAATTCTTATTGTATCAGGTGTGCTTTTAGGAATGGGCTGGTTTATTGTTATCTATATTGCAGCTTGGTTTATACTTGATAAAAAGCCAGCGCCAGATAGAACGGAAAGTAAACAGTTTAATGCCGGTACGTTAAACAAAGAGGTGCAAGATGCATTGTCCTCTAAACCAATCAAGGTTAAGTCACGTATTTGGCAGGCAGGGAAACCACCTAAACAGGCGTTTCATGAAATTAGTAATAAGTTCAATACACTTGAACAAGAATTACAGAAAATAGAAAGATACGTCACTTCTCCTGAATTTACCGTATCGCGGGAAATCAGCAGACTATAAGGAAAAGCGGCATAAGCCGCTTTTTTTACATCTTAGGCTTTCGCTTTAGCGGCAAAACTGACAATGAGGTTAGCTTTGTTTATCACATCGTGTTGAACCAGAACCTATTTAATTTGAATGAAAATTAAACGCTGAAGGTTAATAGGTACCAGTTAAATCGAAAAATAGTAAATTCAATTAATATAAGCACTTAATTTTGGCTGTGTTTCTCGCTAACATGTCAAAATAGCTTTTCAAGTAGTGAAATTGAGTAATGGCAATACTGGAAAAAGAAACCTTATCTAAAATTAAAGACAAGGCAAAAGATCTTAAAAATCGCGCAATCGACCAACATGTTAACCTTGCGGTAACGGGGCTAAGTCGTAGCGGTAAAACGGCGTTTATCACTTCCTTTGTTAATCAATTACTTCATCACGACAATGGTGCCCAACTTGACTTCTTTGATGCCAGTTCACAAAAAAGGTTAATAGGTACTAAACGTGTTCCGCAGCAGCATTTACATATTCCACGCTTTGAGTATGAAAAAGCGATAGAACAGTTATCCAGTGAGTCACCTGCATGGCCTATTCCAACCTCTGGGATAAGTGAAATTAGATTAGCCATTCGTTATCAGCCAAAACAATCACTCCTTAAATATGCGACAGACAGTGCAACTTTGTTTGTTGATATCACTGATTATCCAGGCGAATGGCTCCTTGATTTACCTATGTTAAATCAGACCTATGAAGAGTGGAGTCGCTATACGTCTGCTTTATTTCGTCAAGCACCGAGAAACGAACTAAGTAAAGAATTTTTTGAGCAAGTGAGTAAGCTTCAACCTTTTGAAAGCGCTGATGAAGAATTGCTCGCGGAGATCGCAGAGAGTTACACCAAGCTATTGCATCAATGCAGAAATGACCTTGGCTTAAGCGTCATTCAACCTGGGCGCTTTATTTTACCTGGCGAGTTATCAGGTGCGCCAATCTTACAGTTCTTCCCATTTACTAGCTTCGATGACATTGACGAAGATGAATATCAAAATGCGAGCGACAACAGCTGTATTGGTATGCTGAGAGCGCGCTTTGTTGAATATAAAGAGCGTGTTATTAAGAAGTTCTATCAAGAGCATTTTGTTAAGTTTGACAGACAAATTATTCTTGCCGACTGTTTAACGCCCTTGAATAAAGGTAAATACGCCTTTGATGATTTACAACATGCCATTACTTTGATTACCGAAAGCTTTAATTACGGAAAATCAAATCTACTAAAGCGCTTGTTTTCACCTAAAATTGATAAATTGCTTTTCGCTGCGACAAAGGTCGATCATATAACGCCTGATCAACACGGTAACCTTCAGTTATTGTTAGAGCAACTAATGTATCCAATAAAACAACGGGTGAACTTCGAGTCCGTCAATATGGAGTCGTTGGTGATGGCATCAATAAGAGCAACAAAAGCTGGAAAAAGTGATTATAAAGGACAAGAAATTCAAGTTATTCAAGGAAAAAGGCTCGCCAGTGATAAAGTTGTTACGCTTTACCCAGGGAGCGTTCCTGATAGCCTGCCTGATGAAGCGTTTTGGCAACAGCGCCCCTTTGACTTTATAGATTTTGCGCCGCAAGCCATGAGTAACCCTCATGACGCGCTTATGCATATTCGCATGGATCAAGCTTTGGAGTTTTTGTTGGGAGATAAATTAAAATGACCTTAGAAAATAAAGAATTCAAACAACAAATTCTATTCGAAGAATTAGACACGAAAACTGATGAAGACAATGCCAATGCATTAGTTAGCCAAGTTATTGTTGATGATAGTGCCTTTACCGAAGTAGATGAATTAGTCGATACCGAGGTTGTTGATGAAGGTATTGAAAAAAGCAAATCGTCGTGGACTTGGAAAATTATTGGAACTCTCGTCGCGGTACTTACTGCTATTGAGTTGGTGCAGTTTTTCATCGAAGGCTTTCAAAGTGAGCCGATTATTGCAGCTTTGTATGCTTCACTATTAGCAGCATTTGTCGCTGCTACGGCTTCTTTCGCATGGCGTGAATTGCGAGGATTAAGTTCATTAAAAAAACGTAATAGATTAAGGGAGCAGGCTAGAAGCGCGCTTCAGGATAAACCAGCTAAAGCAGTTGATACACTTTGTGACGATATCTATCAATTACTGCCGATTGACCTGCCGATAGAAGAGCAAGGCAAATGGTCCGCTGGAATTCCAGATACTTTAAACGACAAAGAGATAGTGACTTTGTTTTCTAAGCAAGTGTTATCTCAAGTCGATGACTTAGCGTTGGAAAAAGTCAGTAAACACTCGGCAGAATCTGTGGTGTTGGTAGCACTAAGTCCATTAGCTTTTGTCGATATGTTGATTGTTTTTTGGCGTAACATGAAAATGATTAACGAAATATCTAACCTCTATGGTTTAAGATTAAGCTATTGGTCACGCATCCGATTGATCAAACAGGTATTTAAAAATATGGTTTTAACGGGAGCGACCGAACTGATCGCCGATTTAGGCACCGATATTATAGGCGCCGATTTACTTGGAAAACTTTCGGCTCGATTAGCACAAGGTTTAGGAGCGGGCATGCTAACAGCTCGCTTAGGGTTACAGACTATGTATATGTGCCGCCCAATCCCTTTTGACAATCAAAATGCGCCTAAAGTTAAACAACTTCGCGGAAAAGTTGTTGAGCAAGTAAAGAATTTGGCTAACAAAAAGTAAATACTTTCAATGTGCTATGAATCTTCTGTACTTTATTCTTTACGAAAATTTAAAGTGTATAAAAAATGTCCGAATTTTGTTTGGTGATTTTTCATTAGCGACTATCTTAAGATGTAGCCAACTAATCAGATACGGTTAATTGTAATTTTTACCTTAAAAATTGTTGTGTCGATACAATCGCAAACTAATAACCTAGCAATTAACGCGTATCTGAAATTTTTAAAGGATACATCATGGCAAAAGCAACTAAGTATGTTTCCAGAACACCTGATGAAAATGGCAATATCGCGTGGAGCGATGAAGAAAATGGTGTTTGGAAAGATCTGATTGAACGACAGCTTTCTTACATAAAAGAGACGGCTTGTGACGAATATATTTTAGGATTAGACAAGCTAAACTTACCAACTGACCGTATTCCGCAGCTGAATGAAGTTAGCGAAGTCTTAATGAAAGAAACGGGTTGGCAGTGTTGGCCTGTTCCTGCCTTAATAGGGTTTGGCGAATTTTTCCGTTTGCTGTCAGAGCGCAAATTTCCCGTCGCTACTTTTATTCGAACTCGTGAAGAATTCGACTATCTGCAAGAGCCTGACATCTTTCATGAAATATTTGGCCATTGTCCACTGCTTACGAACCCTTCATTCGCTAGTTATACCGAAGCCTATGGAAAAATGGGCCTAAATGCCACTAAAGAGCAGCGTGTATTTTTAGCGCGTCTTTACTGGTTTACTGTCGAGTTTGGCTTATTGGATACGCCAAAAGGACTTAAGGTATACGGTGGGGGCATCATTTCGTCGCCAAGCGAAACTGTTTACGCCTTAAATGATGAAAATGTTGAACGTAAGCCATTGTCAGCAGATAACATCCTTGATGTATTAAGAACACCATACCGTATCGACATCTTACAGCCCATCTACTATATGTTAAATAAAGTAAGTGACTTAGACGAGATAAGAAAATACGAAATTGAAGAAATTTTTGACTTTGTTGAGCAAGCGAAAGAGTTAGGCTTATTTGAAGCAAAGTTTCCACCGAAAGATTCAAAATTAGCAAGTTAAGGTAAAAATAAAATGAGCGCAGAATTATCAATAGCAAAATGTGAAGCGTGTCACGCTGATGCACCTAAAGTTACTGACGAAGAGTTACAGACATTCATGTCTCAGTTACCTGATTGGGTTCCTGAGGTTAGAGACGGTGTCATGATGTTAGAGAGAGAGTTTAAGTTCAAAAACTACAAACTAGCATGGGAATTTGCTAACAAAGTTTCAACATTAGCTGAAGAAGAATTTCATCATCCAGCCATTTTATTGGAGTGGGGTAAGGTTACCGTAACTTGGTGGACACATGCTATCGGTGGCTTACATAAAAACGACTTTATTTGTGCCGCCAAAACTGACGCCTTACTGTAGCAACTACTTCTATCTTTACTCGCGTTAACAGTTAACGATTTATTGCTAACGAAAAAGATTGTTACAAAGCAAATGAAGCCTCCTTTCTTAGGGGGCTTTTTTTTGATGTAAAATTTAGTTTACAATAGCAATATGTAAAGTAAGAGAAGAGTTTTATGCGTTTAGAGATTGGTTGTCACGACCGAGTCGGCATTGCACAAGATGTATTGCAGATTTTTGTTGAAAGAAGTATTGATCTGCGTGGCATTGAATTAAAGCAACCAGGCAAAATTTTTATCAATATTCCTGATTTGGAGTTTTCCGAACTACAAGACTTCATGCCTCAACTCCGATTAATTGAAGGTGTTGAAGATGTTAAAACAACTCCTTATATGCCATCTGAGCGTGAAAAGAATGAGCTTTCGACTCTTATCAAAACGTTTCCAGATCCGTTTCTCTCAATTGATGCAAAAGGCAATATTCGTATTGTTAATCACATCACTGCAAGTATTATTGGCTTACCTGAATCAGAAATTATTGGTCAACCAATTAGCCAATGGCTTAAAGGGTTTAACTTTAATCGTTGGCTAGATGGTGACGAGGTGCTGGCTCAAACACGTCGTATCAAGCTAATGGATGACGATTATGTTGCTGACGCACTTCCAATTCATGTTGCGGGTAATGAAGGAAGCTTAGTGTTAGCTGGTGCTGTTCTTATTTTAAAGTCTGAAGCAAGGCTTGGACAACAAATTAGCGCTTTTAAACAAACCAATGAAAATAACTTTTCAGGCATTCATGCAAGTAGTGGTGCAATGCGTAAAGTTATCAGAGAAGCAAAACGCATGGCGCTATTAGATTCTTCTATGCTCATTGTTGGTGAAACAGGCACTGGCAAAGAACTTGTTGCGCAAGCATGCCATGCCGCAAGTGATCGTGCGACAAAACCCTTTATGACACTAAACTGTGCGTCACTCCCAGATGAAGCTGCTGAAACAGAATTATTTGGAATAGGTACCGCAGAGTCGCCAAATAATAAAAAAGGTTTATTTGAACTTGCTGATGGTGGCACCATTTTCCTAGATGAAGTAGGGGAAATGTCACCTAAATTACAGACTAAGCTGTTGAGAGTTATCCAAGACGGTATATTCCGACGTGTAGATGATGAAAAAGAAATTACGGTTAATGTAAGAATCATCAGCTCTACTAATAATGATTTGTTAGCTATGGTTCAGCAAGGAAAGTTTAGGGAAGATTTATATTATCGCCTGAATGTTTTAGGTTTGAATATTCCTTCGCTTCGAGAACGACGCTCAGATATTATCCCGTTAGCTGAGTATTTTATTACTAAGTTTGGGCAGCAAAATGGTAAATCTGCGCTTTTCATGTCGGACGATTGCCGTGACTTTATCGAACATTACCCGTGGCCTGGAAACGTTCGACAGCTCGAGAATGTGCTATTGAGGGCTGTTTCATTATTGGAAAGTAATGTCATTGAAACCTCGCACTTGCAGTTACCTGCCTATACCCGTGAGCATGGGTATTTGGAAGAAGAGTTTGATGGTACTTTAGATGAGGCTGTTAAAGCGTTCGAAGCTAACCTTCTTAGAAAATTATATCCTGCTTACCCTAGTACTAGGTTGCTTGCCAAGAAACTTGGGTTAAGTCACACAGCTATAGCTAATAAACTGCGTGAATATGACATTAACAAGAAAACGGTAAAAACCTAGTTAGTCAAAATTCGTAATAAGTAAATGCAGCGTAAAGAATTAAGCACAACCTTATATTCTTCAATTAAAAGCCCTAAGTTGTTAGGGCTTTTTCATTTCGTTAACATGTCGAAAACCAATCAATAATTAGAGCTTATCAATATGAAACTTTACGGATATTGGCGTTCGTCTGCTGCTTATCGTGTACGCATCGCTATGCACTTAAAAAGCATACCTTTTGAAAATTTAAGTGTGCACTTAGTTAAAAATGGTGGCGAACAGCACACACCAGATTATGTAGCCCTTAATCCTACACATTTAGTGCCGACACTGGTTGATGATGACCTTGTGTTAAATCAGTCGCTAGCCATATTGGAGTATATCGACGAAAAATTTCCATCTTGTCCGTTAGTTTTTGGCGACATAGAGCAGAGAGCGAAAATTAAAGCCTTTAGTTTTGATATCGCCTGTGAAATACATCCAGTTAATAATTTGCGTGTGCAGCAGTATTTAGTAAAAGAGCTAAATCAAACAGATGAAGCTAAGCTTGCATGGACACATCATTGGATGAAAACTGGTTTTGAAGCGATTGAAACTAAGCTTGCAAAACATGCTGGAAAGTTTTGCTTTGGTGATCAGGTGTCTTTAGCTGATATTTGTTTAATTCCTCAGGTTTACAATGCCAATCGATTTGGCCTTGATATGACGCCATTTCCAAATATTACGCGAATTGTTGAACATTGTAATTCACTTCCTGCTTTTCAATTGGCGCTACCTGAAAATCAGCCGGACGCGCAATAAATTATAAATTATGTGAAATAATTTGTTTCTAACGGCAATTGGCGCTTGCATCCAAACAGAAAAAGAGATGCAATAGTCATTAATTAATCTGGCTCAATCATTCTCGAGATGTAAAAGAAAATGGATCAGGAAAATATGTCAAATACGCAACAAACGCAGAAAACGCCTTGGGCAGTTATCGCTGTTATTATTGCGATCGTTTTAGCTGCAAGTGTATGGATATTAATGGGTGAAGAAGAACCGGAGCCAGAAGTGATAACTCCTGCTCCTGTGGTTGAAACAAAACCTGTGATTGAAGAGCCTGTAGAAGAAGAGATAATTGAAGAACCAACAATTGAACCTGAAGTTATCGAAGAACCTGTTGTAGAGCCAGTTGAACCAGAAGTCGTTTTGCCTACTTTGGCGGAAAGCGATGGCTGGTTAAAAGAAAAACTACCTAGTATTACATGGCGTAAAGAGTTATTGAAACTTGTTATTGACGATGACATGATCCGCCGCTTTGTTGTATTTACTGATAATTTTTCACAAGGCATGGTTGCTTATGAACATAGCCCTTTAGTCAAACCAGCGTCAGGCTTTACGGCTAAAGAAATCAATCAGGATGGTCAGGTAACGATTAAGTGGGATGAAATGTCTACCAGAAGGTTTAGCCTATATGTAGATTTACTGCGATCGTTGGACAGCGATGAGCTAGTGAACTGGTATTTTGAGTTAAAGCCTTTAATTGATGAAGCTTACCGTGAATTAGGTTATCCAGACGAAGATTTTACTGACATATTACAGGATGCCATGACTAAAGTACTGGATATGGAGATTCCAAAAGAGCGCCAAGAGTTAGTGCGACCGAGTGTTATGTATCAGTATAAAGATGAATATTATGAAAGCATGGACGATGCTGACAAACTAATGCTTCGACTAGGGAAGGAAAACTTGTTAGTGGTTAAATCTATCTTGCTAGAATTTAGTGAGAAACTTGCTCGAGAAAGAAACGAAGAATAATTGTTTCTGCTTTATTGTTAAACTTGGTGGATTATTGAGCGAACAAATTAGAATGACGAGCAAGTTCTTGCATGCAATGTCATTATTAGCGATAATCCACGCGCACTATCAATAGTGCTCATTTCTATGGTGACCCTTTCGGTCCCTTCGCAATGATACTCTGTGAACTCGGCCAGGTCCGGAAGGAAGCAACCGCAGCAGACGACTCATGTGCCGGAGTGTGGCTGTTAGGGTTGCCACCCAACACCTCTAGTTGCAAATGGCCAGTTAAATGACTGACCGTTTTATGTTTGTTCTTTGTAGCTAATAAATTTAATTATTATGTAACTTCATAAATTCAAGCGCTTTTGTGACTGCGTCTTTGACTTTAGATTCCATTTCAAATCGTTCTGAAGCGGGTAGATAAAAGGCCATGTCGACTTCGTGACGAATATACCTTGAAGGAAGTTGGTTAAGGACAACACAGGTTAAGTCAGCGATGAAATCAGCATCATACCTTTCTTCTAACTTTAATGTAGTAAACTGTTGAAGGACTAACTTTTCATAATAGTTATGAATGTCATCAGAAATTTTCATGATCGCTCCCTATAAAAATCATACAAACTAATGCTGACACACTTTTTACTAACGCGCTAGAATTTGTGTTGTTTTTATCAAATATTAGCGAGCGCTGGGTGCTTTTTTCTCAGCCATTTCAATCTGACGTTCTATTTTACTAATGGCTTGACGACAGCGCCCTAAGCGTTGATGGACAACAAGCACTTCTTGCTGTTTTGCCTGACGCTTAGCTTCGGAAGACGTGTTCAACGCTTGCTGTTTTTCTTCGAGCATTAGCAAAAGCCTTCTCTCAAATTCGTGAGTTTCAGCTAATTGTTGGTATAAATCATGTGTAGGCTGCAGTAGCGTTTGAGTATACTTTTTGTAGCGTTGCTTCTTTTCCTGCTTCGTGAAAAATTGTTCATGTTTTTTCTGCAGTTTAAAGCTAGCAAGTGCTGTAGAAAGTGCCGCGATTTGTTGCTCAATTTTTTCAATAGCTGCTTCGGCTGGCATTTTAGATTCATGACTTAGTAGGTTTGGTAACTTTGCAAAAAGGTTTTTAATTTCTACTACATACAGTGAGTATAGTTTTCCTTTGGTGGAAAATAACTGTAATGAAAAAAATCGGTGGTGCTCTTCTGTCAGTTGGCTTTGCGATTGTACTAAGCTATCTACTTGTTTGGCGTCTACTTCCAATTGGTCTATGACCGAGCCTAAGCGAGCTAATAGGCGTTTTGCTTGGATGCTCATATTGTCTAACCCCAAGCTTGCCAAGCCAAGTTAATGGACATGCCTATAACAATAATAATAAACATAGGTCGGATAAACTTCGCGCCAAACTTTATTGCCCAATGGGCTCCTACCCAAGCCCCGAGCATAATAAAAATGCCCATAGAAATACCGAGTAAAAAATTGACAGAGCCTAAGTAAATAAATGTCGCTAAGCTAGTGATGTTGCTCACAAAGTTTGTATTTCTTGATAAACCACAACTAAGCAATAGGTTGATTTTATATATAGCGCTTGTGGATGCAGTCCAAAAAGCACCTGTCCCTGGACCTGCAACGCCATCGTAAAATCCGAGAATAAATCCTTGGCCAGTTTGCTTAGCTTTTAATTTTGTACTTTCCTTGGGGAGTTCGCTGTCTTGGTAGACTGTGCTCTTAGCGAATAGTGTGTATACGGCCGTAAGCAAGATAAGCACTGGAAGCGCTTTTTCTAAGAATTCAATTGAAAGGTAGCCCACGACAATTGTGCCAATTACTGCGCCTATCGCCGTCGCAATAATAGAGAAGCGCCAAAAATAGGGATCAAATAGCTTTTTTCTATAAAAAGTCAATGAAGCGGTAAATGAGCCAAATGAAGCGGCTAGTTTATTTGTTCCTAAAGCAACATGAGGAGGAAGCCCAGCGGTTAGTAATGTTGGTACAGTAAGCATCCCCCCACCACCGGCTATTGCATCGATCAGTCCTGCCATAAAACCCACACTGCAAAGGGTAATCCATAGTTCTAGGTCTAAAATAGGCTCCATGTGGGGATAATTACTCGCAAGTGACTCAGTATGAATTTTAAGAGGCGAAATCATAGCATACTGGATCGGTTACGTTTAAATAAATAATTTACCTTAACGTAAACGAAAAAGCATAAGGTAGGCTATGTTTAACTGTTTCAATAAATACAGATGGTATCAATATAGATACAATTACGATAGGTGTAGTCAAAAATATATTAAATAAAGAAAACTAAAATTTAACTTCTGGTTCTGTATTCTAATTATGGTTCTTTGATATTAAAGTCTTAATAAATATGGGGTTAAAGTTTTATGGAACATGATTTTAAAGCTGGTTTAACATTTCGTTATCAAATTTTCTATTCAAAAAAATGACATTTAAATGTAATTAAATTTGACTTACTACGAATGAATTAGTAAAACATGTCAGGTCAATATTTAATACATGTTAAGAGGAAAGTTAACTTATAAATATGTTAAGAGCATTAGAACTATGTATGTCCTAGTGTTTCATAAAGCATATAAATATGAAAAATATTACTAATTTAACTTTCTTTTTAGTATGTCCAGTTGACATAAAGTATGTCGTCTGGGAATATTGCATGGTTTTATTCTAGAGAAATTAAAACTTGAATACTTTTAGATTAGCTTGAGACTTCTCTAAAAGTTAAATGAAATTTGTTATCTACTTTCAATAACAATTGGTTGGGAACTATGTCCATATTAAGCAAAAAAAGCCTTATCGCATCTACGATAGTCGGCTCACTAGCGTTAACAGCAAGCACATTTGCTTCAGCTGATAACTTAAAAGCGTTACAGCAAGCCGAACAAAAAATCTTCAAAGCGTCTGAAAAGTCGCAAGCTAAAATTGATAATATTTACGAACAAACTCTTGAGCTTTTAGCTGAGTATCGTAATACAGTGGACGAAGCAGAGATTCTAGCTCAGTACAATGACCACGTTCAGCGTCTAGTTGATAGTCAAAATGCAAATATTAAATCTTTGGAAGATCAAATTGCTGGTATTGATAAAACCAAGCAAGGTGTTGTTCCATTGATGTACAAAATGATTGATACATTAGCAAAATTCATTGAATTAGATGTGCCAATTAAAATCGAATCTCGTCGCGAGCGCGTTGAACGCTTACGTGACATTATGGACGATTCAAACGTACCTGTTGCAGAACAATTCCGTTTAGTTTTAGAAGCTTATGAAATCGAAGCAAACTACGGTACTGTATTTAATGCTTACACTGCAGAATTAGACCTTGGTGGTCAAAAAATTACAGCTGACTTCTTACACATGGGTCGTATCTCTTTCGTTGCACAGTCTCTTGATATGAAAAATGCTTGGGTTTGGAACAACGAATCTCGCTCTTGGGATAAGTTAGGTGACGAATACTTAAAGCCTATTCAAGACGGTATTCAAATGGCTCGTGGCCAGTTAACGAAAGACTTAACTAAACTTCCAGTATTTGCAGCAGGAGCTCAATAATGAAAAAAGTAATTAATTACGTATTGCTTGCTGCTTCTATGACAGCTGGCTTAACGGTAACTGCACAAGCTAACGATCTACAAAAGTTGCTTGAGCAAGTAAAAAATGACCGTATTTCTGAAGCTAAGTTAGATAAAAAGCGTGAAGCTGAATTTATGGCTGCACGTGCTGACAAACAAGCGCTTTTAAACAAAGCAAAAGCTATGCTTAAAAGAGAAAATGACCGTAGTGCACGTTTGAACAAAGAGTTTGCTCAAAACGAAATTACTATTGGTCAAAAAGAAGTTGAGCTAGACAATGCTCAAGGCGACCTAGGTGAAATGTTCGGTGTTAGCCGTGCAGCTGCCGCTGATGCTTACGGTATGATCGCAACTTCAATTGTAAGTGCACAATACCCAGGCCGTGGTGAGAAGCTTAACGCTATCGCAAACGCGACTAAAATTCCTGAATTAGAGCAACTAGAAGAATTATGGTTCGCTCTTCAAACTGAAATGACGCAATCTGGTGAAATTTCACAGTTCTCTGGCGAAGTAACAAACCTAGACGGTACTAAGTCTACGCAAACAATTACACGTATCGGTACGTTTAACCTTGTTTCTGCGGACGGTTACTTAAACTTCAATGACGAAGTTAACCAGGTTCAGCCGCTTGCTAAGCAACCAGCTGGCTTCATTGCAGATACAGCTAAAAACTTCTTTAACCTTACTTCAGGTTATACAGACCTTTACGTTGACCCTTCACGTGGCGGTTACTTAACACTTGAAACGCGTAAGAAGACACTAGAACAATTCTACCACCAAGGTGACACGGTTGGTTACGCAATCACTGTATTGTTAGTCATTGGTTTATTGATTGCTCTAGAGCGTTTCATTGTTCTTACATCTGTGAGTTCTAAGATTAAAGCACAGCAGAAGAACATGTCTCAACCTAACGAAAACAACCCACTTGGTCGTTTATTAGTTGTTTACAACGAGAATAAGAATGCTGACGCTGAAACGTTAGAACTTAAACTTGACGAAGCTATCCTTCGTGAAACACCTAAGATTGACCGTGGTATTAACCTAATTAAGATGTTCGCGGCAATTGCTCCGCTAATGGGTCTATTAGGTACAGTTATCGGTATGATCTTAACCTTCCAAACAATTACATTGCACGGTACAGGTGATCCGAAGATCATGGCTGGTAACATCTCTCTAGCGCTTGTAACTACAGCACTAGGTCTAATCGCTGCATTACCACTTATTCTTGCTCACAGTATCGCAGCAAGTCGTAGCAAATCTGTACTTCACAAATTAGACGAGCAAAGTGCTGGTTTAATTGCTGAAATCGCAGAGAAGGAGTCTAAGTAATGTTATTCCTGATGGAACTTATCGAATCTGTCAGGAGTTTTATTGCAACTGGCGGTAACGTTTTATACTTTGTCGCTGTTGCGCTCTTTTTAATGTGGATATTAATGATTGAGCGTTATTGGTTCTTGATGGCTGTTTACCCAAAACTTAGAGACGATATCGTTTCTAAGTGGGATGCCAGAACCGATACAACATCTTGGTATGCACATCGAATTAGAGATACATGGATCTCCGAAGCGGCAGAGTTACTCGAACGTAACATGTTAACGATTAAAACCTTAGTTGCTATGTGTCCACTAATTGGTCTTCTAGGAACAGTAACCGGTATGATTGCTGTTTTCGAAACAATGGCACAACAAGGCACAGGTAACCCGCGTTTGATGGCGTCTGGTATATCAATGGCAACAATTCCTACAATGGCAGGAATGGTAGCGGCATTATCAGGTGTATTCTTTAGTAGTCGTTTAGACGTGAAGGTTAAACTAGCAAAGGCTAAACTGATTGACAGTTTACCTCATCACTAGAGAGAGAGAATAATGGCCCGTAAACGTATTCGTGAAGAAGAAGAAGCGGTAATAGACATGACGCCAATGTTGGATATTGTCTTTATCATGCTTATTTTCTTCATCGTAACCACTTCTTTTATTAAAGAAGCTGGTATTGAGGTAATTAAACCTGAGGCAGCTAACCAATCTAAACAGAAAGCAGCTAACATCTTTATTGCTGTTAGAGACTCTGGTGAAGTTTGGATGGACAAAAAAGCTGTTGATGTTGAACGTATTGCTCCTAATCTAGAAAAGCTTTTAGCTGAACAACCGAGTGATGTCATTATCATTCAGGCTGACAAATCAGCTAAACATGGCGTTGTTATTAAAGTAATGGACGCTATTAAAGAAGCTGGTGTCGATCGTATTTCAATCGCGGCAGCTAGGGGGTAATTATGGTTCGATTTTTAGTATCAATACTACTTGGTGCAACGGTAACATTTGGTTTGTTTTCTTTTATGGCTTACTTGATTTCAGGTACTGACCGTAAAGAAGAAGAACAGCTAGATAATATTGTGATCGAGGTAAACACAACGCCACCTGAGTCAAAGGCTCAAACTAAGCAACGTGTTCCGCCTCCGCCACCACCGCCGCCAAAGCAGCCACCAAAACCTGTTGCTCCAGAACCTGACACTAGTGCAGATACTGGCGGAATATCGTTTAACATGCCGGGTGTAAACCTTGGTGGTGCTAACACAAACATGTCAGCGCCTGGTGCAGGATTTAGCCGAGATGGTGATGCGACTCCTATTGTTCGAATCACGCCTAAATATCCTGTTCAAGCAGCTCGTGACGGTATTGAAGGTTGGGTAAAACTATCTTTCACTATTAACGAAGCTGGTGGTGTTGAAGACGTAGAAGTTATTGATGCACAGCCAAAACGTATCTTTAACAAAGCGGCGAAGCGTGCACTTAAAAAGTGGAAGTACAAGCCGAAGATAGTTGATGGTAAAGCAGTTAGACGTACAGGTTTAACAGTTCAATTAGACTTTAATATGGATGGGAGTTAATCATTATGAATAAGATTACTAAATCTCTGATGTTAGTTGCATCCATCGCGTTAGTTCAGTTACCTACTGCTGAGTTTGTTCAAGCAGCAGAAGCAAAAGCTGAGAAAAAAGAAAAGCGTAAGACGCAATTAGTTGGTCCTTCAGTAGGTAAGAAAGTTGCTAAAGCTTTTGAACTTTATTCTGCTGACGATCTAAACGGCGCTTTACAAATTCTTTTAGATATTAACGCGAAGAAAGACTATGACCGTGCATACGTTGATATGTTCTTAGCTCGCTTATATGCGACTACTGGTGACGAAGAAAACGCGATTAAGTATCTTAAGACTGCGGTGGCTCCTGATATTTTGAATGAAAAAGATCAGGACGAATCAATGAAGCTTTTAGGTGACATGCAGATGCAAGTTAAAGCCTATAAAGATGCAATTGAAAGCTACAACAAGTGGATGGCGTTTTCTGGTAAATCAGACGGTGACGTTTGGGTTAAAATTACCAGCGCTTATTTCGAGTTGAAACAACTTGATAAGATGATTGAACCTGCGGACAAAGCAATTGCTGCTTACGGTGATAAGCACAATAAAAACCCGTACGTTCTTAAGCTTCAGTCTTACTACGAACGTAAGATGTTTAACGATGCTATTAAAGTACTAGAAACTGTATTGCCTCTATTCCCAGAAGAGCCTCTTTTCTGGACTCAGCTTGGTAACTTCTATCTTATGGTTGAAGATTACGAGCGTGGTTTGGCAATGTTGTCATTAGCTTATAAGCAGGGTTTCTTAACGAAAGAGAGTCAGCTTAAAACGTTAGCAAGTTTATATACTCAGCAAGATGCTCCGTTTAAAGGTGCTTCAATTTTGCAGAAGCACATTGATAGCGGTGATATTAAACGCGATGAGAAAAACATTGCTTCGTTAGCTAACGCTTATCATGCGGCACAAAACATTGATTTAGCTGCTAAGTACTATGCTGAACTTGCACAGTTAACAGGTGAAGCTAAGCACTACAGTAAAACTGGTGTGTTGCTTAAGCAAGACGAGCAGTTTAAGAAAGCTGTTGTAGCATTGGATAAGGCACTTGCTCTTAATGCTAAGAACCCAGGCCGTTTATACATGGCTATTGCTGAATCTTATTACTATTTAGGTGAATACAAAAAAGCGCATGATGCAATTCAAAACGCTATGAAAGATCCTAAAACGCGTAAGACAGCACGTACTTGGGTTAGCTACATCAAGAACAAAGCTCAACGTAAAGGCAAACCAATCTAATAAGTGTTTGACATACATGTTTAAAAACCAGCATTTATGCTGGTTTTTTTATGTCTGTTAGATTTCTGAATTGTTATAACTTTGATCTAGATCAAAAAAGTGCTGTCTAAATGGCCTATTTTTAGCTAGAATGCGCGCCGTTCATTTTGTAGTTTATTAGGAAGTTAATGATGTCACACAATGATAATTTTAAAGATAGCTCGTCTAAACGTCACTTATTCGGAGCGCTAGTAGCTTTAGTAGCTGCACCTTTATTACCTATGGTAATGGGTTGGTTTACTGTTTTAGGTTAATCTAAAACATTGGGATGATCGCTAATATGCGCATATTACTTGTTGAAGACAACGAAAAAACAGCATCAAGTCTTATTGAGTTGCTAGAAGGCCACGCTTACTCTGTAACTTGGCGTAAAAACGGGTTGTCTGGCTTGGAGCAGGCAAAAAATGCTTGTTATGATGTGTATATTATCGATCATCTAATGCCTTTGATGAATGGCTTTCAATTGACTAAAAACTTAAAGTCGAACCCACAAACAGAGAAGACTCCAGTTATATTTATTACGACAAAAGACATTCGCGAGGTGGAATCCTTACCAGAATCAGCGATTTTTGAACGAATTTTGTCTAAGCCGATAAATGCTGAACTGCTCATTGAACAATTAAACAAATCACTTCCAGAAAATTCAACTTCTTCTGCTATATCAAAATAATCGAAATTGCTTTATTCTTAGTTTTTTAAGAATACAATTTATTTTAATCGATGAGCAATAAAGAACTAACTATCATTTCAAACGCAGTTAAAGCTGTTCCTGATTACCCTAAAGCTGGCATTTTGTTTCGAGACGTCACTGGAATTTTAGAAAGTGCCGAAGCATTCACGCTAACCATTGAGCTTTTGAAAGAGAAATATAACAACCAGGGTTTTACTAAAATAGTTGGTACTGAAGCAAGAGGCTTTTTATTTGGTGCGCCATTAGCCGTTGCTATGGGGATAGGTTTTGTACCTGTAAGAAAACCCGGAAAGCTACCTAGAGAGACTTTTGCTCAAGATTACGAATTAGAGTACGGTACAGATACCCTTGAAATCCACTCTGACGCTTTAACAAGTGAAGATAAAGTACTTATTATCGATGATCTACTCGCTACCGGTGGCACAATAGAAGCGACGCTTAAATTAATCGAGCGCGTTGGTGCTCAAGCAACTGATGCGGCATTTGTTATTTCTTTACCTGATTTAGGTGGAGAAAAAAGGCTGACCGATTTGGGGCTATCAGTACACTCTTTAGTAGATTATGAAGGTGAATAGGAAATATTCATGAGCTATCAGGTACTTGCTAGGAAGTGGCGCCCAAAGAACTTTTCTGAGCTGATGGGACAAGAGCATGTGGTCTCAGTGCTGTCTAACGCATTGAATCAGCAGCGCTTACATCATGCGTACCTGTTTACTGGGACACGAGGTGTTGGTAAAACTACCATTGCTCGAATTTTTGCGAAAAGCTTAAACTGTGAGCAAGGTATCTCTGCAACTCCTTGTGGCAAGTGTGATACATGTCTTGACATCGATGCAGGTAGATACGTTGACTTGTTAGAAATAGACGCTGCATCTCGCACTAAAGTGGATGATACGCGCGAAATCTTGGACAATGTTCAATATGCGCCCACTAGAGGTCAATATAAAGTCTACTTAATAGACGAAGTCCATATGTTGTCTAAAAGTAGCTTTAACGCCTTGTTAAAGACCCTTGAAGAGCCACCAGAGCATGTAAAGTTTATTCTTGCGACCACGGATCCACAAAAGTTACCGGTTACTGTGCTCTCTCGCTGCTTACAATTTCATTTAAAGGCGCTTTCTGTTAAACAAATAGAAGACAAGCTGGCTGAAATTTTGTCTGCTGAATCGGTACAAATTGAACCGACAGCACTGACTTTACTGGCTAAAGCCGCTCGCGGTAGTATGCGTGATTCACTGAGTTTAACTGATCAAGCGATCGCTCAAGGACAAGGCAATATCACCGCCGCAAATTTACAGCAGATGTTGGGTGGGATAGATCGTAATTGGGTTTATAAAATACTCATTTTGTTGATCAAACAAGACAGTGCTAAATTAATGGAACTGTCTCTACAAATTGCCTCCTACGCGCCTAATTACAGTCGCCTAATGGCGGAGCTAATTCAGCTGTTACATCAAATTGCGTTAACACAAGTTGTTGGCACTCATTTTGACCTCCAGCCAGAACACAATACGTTGCTAGAAAAATTCTGTCAGTCGCTATCGCCGGAAGATGTTCAGTTATATTATCAAATTGTATTAAATGGCCGAAAAGACTTGCCTTATGCCGCTGACGAACAAGCTGCTTTTGATATGGTTTTGCTGCGTTTATTGGCTTTCCAGCCACAACGAAAAGCAAATACGCATGTAGCTGTCACTGAGTCGTCGGAGGCATCTTTGACAGACTTCGATGATGTTGAATTGCCGGTTACTTCGGTAGAGAAAGTACAAGTTAACGCTAGCCCTAATGCTGAGCAAACAATTGAGCCAATAGTTAAATCTACGATAGAACCTGAACCTATAGAAAGTCAGTCTTTATCGATTTTAGAGCAAGGGAATTCACTTAACCAGGTCGAAGACAATGATCTATCATTGGAAAATTCTGGCAGTAGTGATGTTGATGAAAGCGGGGAAAGTCATTATGAGGAAGCGTCAGACCAAGCCTCGTTGCTACATCAGGAAGTTGCGGAGTTAGAACAAAGTGCTGAAGCGTTAAAAGAGCAACAGCCTGCGATGTTCAGTGCAAGTAGCGCGCAACCACAACAGGTAACTAACCATCAAGCCTTTGAAAATAAAACTGAGCCTGAACAACAACCACCTGAACAACCAGTAATCGAGCCTTTACAGCCTGTAGAAGTTGAAAATACAGGTAATCCGGATATTAACCAAGTGCTTGCTAATCGCAATATGCTGAGAAGTCAAAAACAAGCATTGGAGAAAGACGGAAAAAAGTCTAGAGACGCGGAGCAGCGTCAAGAAAAAAAAGAAATTGTAAAAGAAAAGCCTAAAGATGTCCCAGAGTTAGATACACTGCCTGAGCAGCCTTTTGCCGAAGTGGAAATAGACCCTTCTGTAGTGAAAAAAGCTAATCAGGTCGATAAATGGGCAAATATTATTGATGCTATGGCGCTTAATGGTAGGTTACGTCAATTAGCACTAAATGCCACGCTAGGCCAAAGTGAAGATGAAGATCACTTTTTGTTGCTATTGAACCAGTCGACTAAGCATTTACGCTCAGAAAATGCCTTTAATCAACTGCAAGAGTTTGTGTCAGAGTATTTCGAGCGCCCAATGCGTGTGGAAATAAGAGTCGTTGAAGAAACTATTGACGATCCTGCGCAGATCCAAGGTAAAATAAACGAAAAGCGTTACGAATACGCACAAGAGCTGCTTGCACAGGATGAAATTGTCGTCGCATTACAGGACAAGTTTCAAGCAGAGTTATCGCCAGAGTCTATAGAAGCACTATAGAGGCTTGAATTTTACGTTGTTAGCCACTATCTTTGGCGACAACAGCTATTTGGAGTAAAGATTATGATGAAAGGTGGAATGGGCAACTTAATGAAGCAAGCCCAGCAAATGCAAGCCAAAATGCAGAAGATGCAAGAAGAGCTAGCAAATATGGAAGTAACTGGTGAAGCCGGAGCTGGCATGGTTAAGGTTGTAATGACTGGTAGTCATAGCGTTCGTCGTGTTGATATCGATGAGAGCTTAATGGAAGACGACAAAGAAATGGTAGAAGACTTAGTTGCCGCAGCATTTAACGATGCAGTGAGACGAGTAGAAGAACAAAACAAAGAAAAAATGGGTTCTTTGACGGGCGGCATGCAGATGCCTCCTGGTTTTAAAATGCCATTCTAGTTTCTTTGGAAATTATTGATCATAAAAAAAGCCCGAACACATGTTCGGGCTTTTTTATAGAGTAGCTGGTCATTACCACTTTTTCTTTGGTTGGAATAGTAAATCCAAATCATCCTCTTCCGCTTTCGCTTTTTTAGCTGCGTCTGCGGCGTTAGTGTTTTTAAGTGCGTTGGTTATAAGGTCAAGCTGTTCTTGTACTTCTTCACGCTTACTTCTTGAGTAATCAGATTGGATAGGGTGGTCTGTAAGCGTCTGTAATGCTTTTTCGTAATACTGGCGTGCAGAGCCTAACATTTCTTTATTATGTGCTTGTGTGCCGCGTTTTAGTAAACTCTCGACATTAATTTTTAGCTGCATACCATCAAGTTTTTGATCTTCTTGCATAAAGGTTTGAGCATCTAGTGCACCTTTAGATTGTTCTGATTTTAAAGTTGCCCTTAGTTTTTTAATTGTTTGCAGTATTACAACTAGTTGTTGTTCGTTGTCAGGTAATACAAAGGACTCTTCACCACCTCTAGATGCTGACATGTCTTTAGAGGCAGCTAAACGGGCTTCCATTTCATTAATGCGATTTTTAATACCTTTCATTTCAGGCATTATTTGCTGCATTTGTTTAGCGGCGTTTAAGCTTCTTCTATTTAAAATTTCAACGACTTGCGGGTTAGCAGGTAAGTGAGCAAGATTAATAATTAGTTCTTCGGTTTCATCTATAACCGCTTTCTGAACGGCGACTTTAGCACGCCTTTCTTGCTCCTGCTTTTCTTTATGTTGTTGAATTGCATTAACAATTACCACAACTACGATCAGCGCAATCACTAAACCGATAATAATTCCAATCATGTGCTTTACCCACCTAAGCGACTCTTATATAAGTCTAAAAACTAGCTAATATTGAACAGTCTACAAAAAATGTTCGCTCAAGCATAGTCCAAGATGATAACAAATTAAATTGGTAATCTGAGCGTAAATTAGATATTTTTAGTTTGACCGAGAAGGATTTAACTTTGTAACAAAAGTTTAAGCAGTAATATTCTTTCGAAAACGCAGCAGATGTCGATTTTTATGAATTAATTTTACGCAAGGTTCAACAAACCTATGGAATAAATTGTTATTTGGGTATATATTTTTTGCATAAGTAAAATAGAAAAAACATTATGAAGCTGCAACAACTCCGTTATATTGTCGAAGTACAAAACAATAATCTAAATGTTTCTGCCACCGCCGAGAGCCTATTTACATCTCAACCTGGGATTAGTAAACAAGTAAGAATGCTCGAAGACGAACTTGGCATTCAAATATTTGGACGCAGCGGTAAACACTTAACACATGTCACTTCCGCCGGAAAAGAAGTTATTAATATCGCAACGGAGATTTTATCTAAAGTCGAAGCAATCAAAGCGGTTGCAAGAGAGCACACGCAACCAGATGAAGGTAAGTTGCGTATTGCAACGACACACACGCAAGCCAGATACGCACTACCTGATGTGATCCAAGGGTTCATGCAAAAATATGCGAAAGTTTCTTTGCATATGTATCAGGGCACACCAGCGCAAATCAGTGATGCTGCAACAAAAGGTGATGCAGACTTTGCCATCGCTACTGAGTCATTTCACTTATACAACGATTTGATTATGTTGCCGTGCTATCACTGGAATCGCAGTATTATCGTTAGACCTGATCACCCGCTAGCAAACAAAAAAGAGTTAACGATTGAAGATGTTGCGAAATATTCACTTGTTACTTATGTGTTTGGTTTTACAGGGCGCTCTGAATTAGACGAAGCATTTAAATCTGCCGGAGTTGAGCCAAAAATTGCCTTTACCGCAACAGATGCCGACGTTATCAAAACTTACGTGCGTATGGGGGTTGGTATTGGTGTAATCGCAACAATGGCAATGGATAAGAACCTAGATAGTGATTTAGTGACCTTAGATGCGAGCCACTTGTTTAAAGCTAGTACTACCAAGATTGGCTTTAGGCGCGGTACTTTCTTACGTGGCTATATGTTTGATTTTATCGAACGATTTGCGCCACATTTAAATCGCGACATAGTCACCCGTGCGGTATTGATGAAAAACAATGCTGAAATAGACGAATTGTTTGCTGATATTCAGCTACCTGTTCGTTAGTACTCCTAGCGTATATTACAGAAAGAAGCCAAGTAAATTAATTGCTTGGCTTTTTATTTTCTTGGAGTTATTACGATAAGTACTGCTCTAACTCTTCACTACCACCTATGTGCTTACCACCAATAAAAACTTGCGGCACAGTACTTCGATTACTGATTGCACGTAAGCTAACGCTTGTCGCATCTTTACCTAACACAATTTCTTCGTAGTTCAGATTGTTATCAATTAATAGCTGTTTTGCTTTAGCGCAAAATGGGCAGCCTGGTTTAGAAAATACCGCAATAGACTCTTGTAGCTTTACATCAGGAGCAATGTAATTAAGCATGGTGTCGGCATCAGATACTTTAAACGGGTCACCTGGCTCATCTGGTTCAATAAACATTTTCTCAACGATCCCGTTTTTCACCAACATGCTATAGCGCCATGAACGCTTACCAAAACCCAGATCATTTTTGTCTACTAACATACCCATGCCATCGGTAAATTCACCATTGCCATCAGGAATAAATTGAATATTGTCAGCTTCTTGATCTTGCTGCCACGCGTTCATAACAAAGGTATCGTTAACTGAAAAGCATAATATGCTGTCGACGCCATGTTCCGCAAAAGTAGAAAATAATTCGTTGTATCTAGGTAAATGACTAGAAGAGCAGGTTGGAGTAAAAGCTCCCGGTAAACTAAAAACGATAACGGTTTTGTCTTTAAACAAGTCATTGGATGTAACATTAACCCATGCGTCTCCTTGGCGAGTGGCAAAAGTTACTTGTGGAACTGCTTGGCCTTCTTTGTTGTTATTCATGTTAAATTTCCTTCGCGATAAATTGTTAAATATAGTTGTTGATGTCGAACTAAGGTAATTATGCGGGGAAATTATTGATTAGAATAATTGATTAACTTGAACTTTATGATAGGTTTTTTAGAAGATGGGCAACTCTACAGAAGTTGCCCATGATAGCTAGAAGTGAACTAACACTCGATAATATTAACGGCTAGGCCGCCGCGAGAAGTTTCTTTATACTTGGTTTTCATGTCATTACCTGTTTCCCACATGGTCTTAATGACTTTATCTAAAGATACTTTTTGCGTTCCTGTGCCTCGTAGGGCTAGTCGAGAAGCATTAATTGCTTTAACTGAACCCATTGCGTTACGCTCGATACAAGGAACTTGTACAAGGCCGCCGACAGGGTCACAGGTTAAACCTAAGTTGTGCTCCATACCTATTTCAGCTGCATTTTCTACTTGTATTGGAGAGCCACCCATCAGTTCAGTAAGTGCACCTGCTGCCATAGAACACGCAACACCAACTTCTGCTTGGCAGCCGCCTTCAGCACCTGAAATGGTCGCATTTGTTTTATACAACACGCCAATCGCTGCAGCCGTAAGTAAGTAGCGAATACAGTCATCGTCTGATACTGGTTTGATAAATTTGTCGTAGTAACATAAAACAGCAGGGATAATACCAGCTGCACCGTTAGTTGGCGCAGTAACAACGCGAGAGCCGGCAGCGTTTTCTTCGTTTACCGCTAGCGCAAATAAATTTACCCAATCCATTGCGGTTAATGGGTCATTATTTTTCTCAACTGACAACGAGCGATGAAGTGCTGGCGCTCGACGGTTTACTTTTAGCCCGCCAGGCAAAATGCCTTCGGTTTTCATGCCGCGCTCAACGCTATCTTTCATCGCTTTCCAAATGTCGACTAAGCCTTTGCGAATAGTAGCTTCATCAGCTAAACATTTTTCGTTGTCCATCATAATGGTACTGATGCTTAGACCTTTTTCAGTTGCTAGTTGTAAAAGTTCGTCGGCCGATGAAAATACATGAGGGCGTTTAATATTAGTGTGCAGAGACAATGCTTTGTCTTTTTCTTTTTCAAAATCACAGTCTTGAACGATAAAGCCGCCACCAATCGAATAATAGGTTTCTTCTAAAACTAGCTCATCGTTGGCATAAGCATAGATAGTCATCGCGTTTGCATGTGCAGGAAGTGTTTTACGTCTGTGATAAATAATTGCGTCAGCTTTAGGGAAGTCGACTTCTTGCCCATTGGTCAGTCGGATCTTTTCGCTGGTGTTCACTTCTTCTAAGATTCGATCAATATCTTCAACAGCGATCCCTTCCGGGGTTTCACCGAAAAGACCTAAAATAACGGCTTTGCCCGTGCCGTGACCGATACCCGTTTGCCCTAAAGAACCAAATAGTTCGGTCTTAATACGATCTACTTGCTCGACCTTGCCTTGCTCTATTAAGTGGTCAACGAACAGTTTTGCCGCTTTCATTGGCCCAACAGTATGAGAGCTCGATGGCCCAATACCGATGGAAAACATATCAAATACACTAATCATGCGTTAAACCTGAATTTAAATTTGTTTAATTATAAGAGTTATAAATTTTCTTCGGTATGATACCCGAAATAGACTTAATTAAAAATCTCTTTGACCCAACATCTTAGGCTAGCCTATACAGGAAAAATATATAAGGTATAAAAAGTATAGATGCTTTTATGCAGATAGGTGGTTGGCAAGGTCGTGTAAGATGGCCGCAGTAGCCCCCCAAATAAAATGCTCTTGATAAGGAATAAAGTAAACAGGGTACTCTAGTTGCTTTCTTTTCACGTCTATGGTGGAAAAGTTATTTCTTGCTAAGCAGAAGGATAGCGGTACATGAAAAACGCTTTCTACTTCTTGCGTATCTGGCAGGTAACTTTGATTTTGTTGAAGTAACCCGATTATCGGTTTTATCGAGAAGCCTGTAATGGTGTGATAGGCGGTAAGTTCGCCTAACACTTTAACGTTGCTTGCCGGAATTCCTATTTCTTCTTCGGCTTCTCTTAATGCTGTATCGATAAGCGACTTATCTTGTTCTTCCACTTTCCCACCCGGAAAGCTAATTTGTCCCGCGTGATGCTTTAGGTGAGCGGCACGTTTAGTCAGGACGATTTGTAGTTCGTCACCTATCTCGACCAAGGGGATGAGTACCGCTGAAGGTCTTGCTGAAATGTGTTCCGGTAATTTAAAAACGTTTCTGTTTGTTGGGTACGGAGTAACGAAAAATCGATTTAAAAATTCTGACTGTTTCAAGATAACTCCTGAACTAACTATGCTAACTTTAAGGTTAACTTAGTTGACTGAGTATAGGCAGTATTTTATTTACTTTATCAAAAGCTTCTTGATATTCGTTTTCTGCAGTAGAGTCTGAGACTATTCCACCACCTGCCCAGCAGTATATCGTGTTATCAAGAGCAGCTAATGTTCTAATGGTAATACTTGTATCCATATTGCCGCACGCTGATATATAGCCAATTGAGCCGCAATAGATGCTTCTGCGATGCGGCTCTAATTCATCAATAATTTCCATCGCCCTAATTTTTGGCGCGCCAGTGATTGAGCCGCCAGGAAAACTTGCTCTTAGCAGATCAATTGCGCTTTTATCTTCTGAAAGTTGCGCCGTAATGGTGCTGACTAAATGATGAACTGCTGGAAAGCTTTCTACTTCAAATAATTTAGGCACTTTTACGGTTCCAGCTTGGCAAGAGCGACTTAAATCATTGCGCAACAAGTCCACTATCATCAAGTTTTCGGCTCGGTCTTTTGGGGACTGTTGTAACTTGGCTTTTTGCTCTTGGTCTAGGGTGAGGTCGGTTAAACGAGGAAGCGTGCCTTTAATTGGCTTAGTTTGTACTTGCTTACCTTGAACTTGAATAAAACGTTCAGGTGATACACTTAAAATCGCTGCATCGGGTAAGCGAATAAAGCCAGAGAACGGTGCATTATTGGCATTGCGTAGCGCTAAATAAGCTTGATACTCATCGCCTAGGTATTGGCTTGAAAAGCGCTGGGTCAGGTTTATCTGATAACAATCTCCAGAGCGCAAATACGCTTGAATTTTGTTAAATTTTTCAGTGTATTCTTCTTTGTTTATTTGTAGTTGCCAATCTGACGTTAGCTTGAATGGGTTTTTCTTTTCAACCGCTGCAATACGCTCACTCACTTCTTTTTCTGTGGCTTTTCGTTGGTCTTGAGGGCAAATTAATAGGTATTTCTTAGTTTTACGATTATAAACAATTGCTTTAAGGTAAAGACCTACTGCCATTTCTGGTAGATTAATGTCCTTTTGAGCTTGCTCTGGCAACTGCTCAAAATATCGGCCTAGATCATAGCCAAAATAACCTAAAGCACCGCCTGAAAATGGTAAAGCGCTATCTGTCTCAATGTTTGTGTCTGCGAATAGTTGTTGTTGGCAGTTCGCTAATACAGTTAAAGGGTCTTGTTCTGCACTGCTGATTGATTTAGAAGAGCCGTCTGTTGTATTTGAGATTTGAGTAGCGTTGTTTTCAGTAATAAGTGTTACTGCTGGCTGCCATACCATAATATCAAACAGACTATCAGGGTGATTACTTTGTCCTGAATCCAACCACATTGCCCAAGGCATATCCGCAAATGCTTGAAAAACCTGTTCAGGTTTAATTTCTTGATGCTCTTTTTTACTTTCGTCTAATTGAAAGTGCAAAGGCGAAGCGGAAATAATTGAATTACAATTAATAGACAAAGTGACTACCTATAGTGTTTTAACGCTAGCGAGCTTGATTCAAGCAGGGTATCATACGGGCAAAATTATAACTTTCAACTGTTTCACGAATTTCACTAGAGACAGAGTGTAAATAGAGCAATTACAGAGCAAAATTATAAAGGGCAACCATGGCTACTATTAAACAGCAAGACATGATCGATAGCATCGCAGACGCGTTGCAATATATATCTTATTACCATCCATTGGATTTCGTTCAAGCATTAGAGAAAGCGTACCATAAAGAAGAAAGCCAAGCGGCGAAAGATGCGATTGCACAAATCTTAATTAACTCTCGCATGTCTGCTCATGGAAAGCGTCCAATCTGTCAAGACACAGGTATTGTTACTTGCTTCGTTAAAGTAGGTATGGATGTTAAGTGGGATAAAACGGACATGACGGTTCAACAAATGGTTGATGAAGGGACACGTCGTGCATACATGAATCCAGATAATCCTTTACGTGCGTCTATTGTTGCCGACCCAGCAGGTACCCGCAAGAATACGAAAGACAACACGCCATCGGTTGTGCATCTTGATATGGTTGCTGGCGGTGAAGTTGAAGTGATGATTGCCGCAAAAGGTGGTGGTAGTGAAAACAAAACTAAAATGGTGATGTTGAACCCATCTGATTCTGTAGCTGATTGGGTTGTTGAAACACTTCCTAAAATGGGCGCAGGTTGGTGTCCACCAGGGATGTTAGGTATAGGTATTGGTGGTACTGCTGAAAAAGCAGGTGTTCTTGCTAAAGAAAGCTTAATGGATCCTGTTGATATTCAGGAATTGTTAGAGCGTGGTCCGCAAAATGCTGAAGAAGAATTACGTTTAGAGATTTATGAGCGCGTTAACAAACTAGGTATTGGTGCTCAAGGCCTAGGCGGTTTAACAACAGTAGTTGATGTAAAAATTAATTCAGCGCCAACACACGCAGCTTCTAAGCCTGTAGTGATGATCCCTAACTGTGCTGCTACTCGTCACGTTCATTTTCACTTAGACGGCTCAGGCCCTGCAGACTTAACGCCGCCTAAGTTAGAAGAGTGGCCAGAAATAACTTGGGAAGTAGGTGAGAACGTTCGCCGCGTTAATGTTGACGAATTGAAAAAAGCTGACGTAAGTGAGTGGAAAACTGGTGAGACAGTTCTTCTTTCAGGTAAGATTTTAACGGGCCGTGATGCTGCTCATAAACGTATCCAAGATATGATCAACAAAGGTGAAGAGCTACCAGTTGATTTTACTGATAAATTTATCTATTACGTCGGCCCAGTTGATGCAATTGGTGATGAAGCGGTAGGCCCTGCTGGCCCAACAACTGCGACACGTATGGATAAGTTCACTGAAATGATGTTATCCAAAACCGGTCTTTTAGGTACGATCGGTAAAGCAGAACGCGGCGCAGCAACGTGTGAGTCAATCAAAAATAACAAGTCTGTGTACTTAATGGCTGTTGGTGGTGCTGCATACTTAGTATCTAAAGCGATCAAGAAAGCAAAAGTTGTTGCTTTTGAAGATTTAGGTATGGAAGCAATTTACGAGTTTGAAGTAGAAGATATGCCAGTAACGGTTGCGGTTGATTCAACGGGTGAGTCAGCACACGTAACAGGCCCTGCCATTTGGCAGGCGAAAATTGAAGAACTAGATGAGAAGCTATCATAGTATTTAGTTCCTACTAAGCAATCCTATTGAAAAAGCGGCAACTAAGCCGCTTTTTTATTTTCTTTCGTTGGCAATTTACCTAGGTTGTGATTAAATAACTGGAAATATTTACAGTTGTTTGAGAGTTGAATGGCAAACTTGCTTGTTTGGATTGATGAAAATACTGCTCTGGTATTACTTGCTATAGCGAGTCTTTGCTTGGTGTCATTGCTTGTCGTATTACTATTTTCTCGCCAAAAGAACAATGCATTGCTTGCTCAAGTCTCTCAACTTTTAATTGAAAAACAGCAATCTGATCTCCAACAGTTTAACCAGCAATTCTCACAATTAAATCTTCAATTGCAAAAAGAGTTAGCCAGCCATAATGAAAAACAATTAGTTACGGCTAATGAGAATATTAGAAGGTTGCAGCAACAACAGCATCAATTTCAGCAGTCATTGAGTGAAAAGCATCACCAAACGCTAGAGCAGCTGATGACAGTGCTTAATAAAACCAGTAAAGAAAACCGAGAAGAGCAAGCAAGGGCGTTAAAACTTGCAAGTGAACAAATTGCTGAGAAAGTAAAAGAGCTTACAGGAACAACCGATGAGCGTCTTAAAGCAATTAGTGAACAAGTGGATAAACGTCTAACAGATGGTTTTGATAAAACCAATAAGACCTTTAATGATATTGTTAAGCGATTAGCGCTAATTGATGAAGCACAGAAGAAGATAACTGAGTTATCGACAAACGTTGTTTCCTTGCAGCATATTCTTGCCGATAAGCGTTCGCGCGGTGCATTTGGTGAGGTTCAACTTAACGCCTTGATTCGTAATGTACTACCGGAGCAACATTTCTCCCTGCAACATACGCTATCTAACGGAAAAGTAGCTGACTGTGTTTTGTGGTTACCTGAGCCCACAGGTAATGTAGTCATTGACGCCAAATTTCCTTTGGAAAGCTATCGTGTAATGACAAACGTCGAGCTAAGTGATATTGAACGAAAGCAGGGCGAACGCCAGTTTAAGCAAGACATTAAAAAGCACGTACAAGACATCAGCAGTAAATACTTAATTGATAAAGAAACCGCAGATGGTGCTATCATGTTTATTCCGGCAGAGGCTGTGTTTGCCGAAATTCATGGACATTTTCCTGATTTAGTGGAATTTGCCAACCAGCATCGTGTTTGGCTGTGCTCGCCAACAACTTTAATGGCTATTTTAACAACTGCTCGAGCGGTACTCAAAGATGAAGCAACTAAAGAGCAGGTTCATTTGATCCAACAGCATTTACGGGAACTATCGTCGGATTTTGGTCGATTTAAAACGCGTTTTACCAACCTTGCTAAGCACATTGACCAGGCGGCAACCGATGTTAAGCAAATCAATACGTCAGCAGATAAGATAACCAAGCGATTTGAAAAGATAGAACAAGTCGAGTTGCAAGCCGATAATAGCCAAGCAATTGATCATCTTATTAATGAATCGTAAGATGGTGCCGATAACTAGCCATTACTCGGCGCGGTTAAGTAACCGAAAACGCTAGTAAAAGCGCAGAAAATAAACACTAGAAACGATTCGTCAGTAACAATAACAACATTAGCTGACGCACTCTGAGAGGTATCTTTGCTTCAAAAGTTAGAAGGACTAAAGTCCACATTATGGACTGGGTTATTGGTAAGCATATTGTTTGCCCTTGTCACGTATTCAACACCTTATTGGACAGCGAAGATTAACTTTGTTGAAAATTCTGTTTGGTTGCTGTTTCTTGCTAGCTTTTTTATCAGTGCTCAGTTTAATCGCTCGCGTTATAACCTTCTTATTCTTGTTGTTTTGCTTTATTACTGCGTTAAGCAAGGAGTGGTTGATGGCAATAGTTATTTGCAAGCCAATAGAGATTGGTTGTATTTATCTGGCTTGTTGTTATTAGCACTTTTAACAAAAGTAAAAGATCGAAGTTTATTTTCAGTTCATTTGGTGTGGCGATTAATCGCAATAGCTGGGTGTATAGCTGTGGGCTATGGTTGGCTTGTTGGCATAGATTACCTTCAGGAAAACTTCGCAAGCCAAAGTATAGTCAAAGAGCTATTTGTTCACTTACCCATTAATATCCCGCTTTTTGTCATCGCCTTCTATGTGCTTTATCGTAGTTTGCGAAATGCTGATTTGTTGGTGTCATCTTTACTAACAAGCTTGATTCTTTTAACCATGCTGTATCAGCAGCAAATATCATTACCACTAAGTGTACTAGCGGTAATGTTGTTAAGTCACTACATTGTCGTTGTTATCGTGGATTCCTATTATTTAGCCTATCGAGATGAACTTACCGGCATTCCATCACGTAGAGCATTAAACCAATATGCTTTGTCATTAGGTCGAAAATACACTGTGGCAATGTTAGACGTAGACCACTTTAAAAAGTTTAATGACAACTATGGTCATGATATCGGTGACCAAGTGCTGAAACTTGTTGGTGCTAAATTGGCAAAAGTAAGAGGAGGCGGGAAAGTGTTTCGTTACGGTGGTGAAGAGTTCACCGTGATATTTCCACGAAAGAACGTAGAGCAATGCCTACATGAACTAGAACATTTACGACAAACTATTGCCGATTATAAAATTGTTATCAGGCACCCTTTAAGAAAAGACAAGAAATCACGGCAGGCGAAAAAGCCTGACAAATCAAAAAGTGTTAGCGTAACAATCTCTATTGGGGTTGCCGCTAAAGAAAGTAAGCAAACGTTTGAGGAAGTCATTAAAGTTGCAGACCAAGCGCTTTATCGCGCGAAAAAGAAAGGGCGCAATAACGTTAGTCAGTAGTGAAAGCGCTTTGGTGCAATGCACGTTAAACCTGTGGGCTATAATTGAATGATGAAAATCTATCTCGCATTTATACTTCTCAGCATTAGTGTTCAGCTCACGGCTTCTGAGAAAGTCATTATCTTTGCCGCGGAAGACAGCTGGCCGCCATATGCTGATTCTCAAGGTAATGGTATTTCGAAAACACTTATTCAACAGGCACTTAAAGGCAGTAAGTTTCGACCTGAGTTTATTGCTGTTCCCTATGCTAGGGCACTTCAGATGGCGGAATATGGAGATGTTCACGGTTGTTTTAATGTCACACGCCAATCGGATACCGAAGTAAAGTTTTTGTTCGGTGAGCAAGTCTTATTAGTCGCTCATGCTTCTTACTTTTACTCCGCAAAAAACGTTAAAAATTATGCTTCGGTCGATGACATTCCAGACGGTGCGAGTATTGGTTTAATACTCGGTTATGAATATGGCAACGAATATGAAAAACAGCGTCATCGTTTTCAAGAGTTTCGTGTCTCTAGCCAGGAGCAAATTATAAGAATGTTGCTTAGTGGTCGTGTCGATTTAGCTATTATGTTTGACGAAGTAGCTGCTTATAATCTTGCTAAGTTAAACTTGTCTGAAGACGATGTTGTTAAAGGGGCAAGGAATCATAGTAGTGATATTTATGTTGCTCTGTCGAGAAAAAAAGCCGAATCAGCAGAAATAGCTAGGGCTCTCGATATAGGGCTAGCGAAAATTCATGGGGCTAGCTCAAAGCCAACTCAATAAAAAAGGCGCTAGAATAGCGCCTTATAAAATCCCAAACTACACTGTTGTTAATTTAAAATTGCCACGTTTACGAAAACAACCGATAACAACACAGGACAAACAAATCGCAAATAGTTGCCCCAGTGAGCTAAGAAAGGGCGTCCTTCTTGCAAGCTCTTATCTCTTAACTTGTTACCTCTTTTCCATAACCAGCCGACGACAATAAAGTAGAATAAACAACTAAGCGGCTGCAATATCGTGGTTAACGCGGCGATAAATGCGCCAAATAAAACATCGAAGAATGCAATAAGTAGTGAAGAGAAAAACAGCACTATTGCAGAAACCATCCAAGTAGCTTTGCGGCGGGAGATATTTTTGTCTTCAACTAAGTAAGACACTGGTACTTCCGTCGAAGAGATTGTTGATGTTAGCGCAGCTATTGATAGCAATAAGAAAAACCCTCCTGCAACCACTAAGCCGATTGTTCCCATAGATTCAAATAATTGTGGAAGTACATGGAAGATCAGCTGACCTTCACCAATAAGCTGTCCATCTTGGAATACCTGTTGACCCGCTTGTTGTGCAACAAATAACGCTGGAATGATTAATAGGCCGGCTAAAAAGGCAATGCCCGTATCTAACGCAGTTATAGAAAGTACTAACTTGCCTAAATCTTTATCTTTAGCCATGTAAGAGCCGTAAACCATCATGCCGCCTACACCGATAGATAACGAAAAGAATGCTTGCCCCATGGCGGAAACGACTAAATCAGGATCAGTAACGCGGCTAAAGTCAGGAATTAAGTAAACCTCCAAACCTTTCATTGCACCTGGCTGTTGCATTATATAGATGATGAGCCCTATAAGCATAAGTAATAAAATAGGCATTAAACGCGTTGACCAACGCTCTATCCCTTTGTTTACGCCTTGATGAATAATGGCAGCACCGAGCAAAATAAAGATAGGCGTAAACACTACATTTCGTTCAGTACTTGAAGTGCTAAGCCATTGTGACCAAGACTCTAAACCTACTAAAGAAGTTATCGCTGCAAGCGCATGAGCTAACATCCAGCCTGCTACAATCGTGTAGAAGCTCAGCATCATAATTGCGCCTGTAAGACCAATTATTCCTGCTTTTCTACCTAAACTTTCAGATACCTCTTTACAGGCATCACCTAGTGCAGATACTGGGTTTTTTTGTGCTTGGTTACCAATATAAATTTCCGCGTAAAGCGCTGGTAGTGCTAACAGCACAGTAACCACTAAATAAACGAATAAAAAGGCACCGCCCCCATTATTAGCTGCATTTGTGGGGAAGCCCCAAATATTACCTAAACCTATAGCCGAACCCGCAGCGGCTAAAACAAAGCCAATCCGCGAGTGAAAAGAATCCCTAACTTGCATATTTTTGAACGTTATTGTTTTTATGTAGCTTCGAGCTTACCGAGTTCGAAACGGATAAGTAAAGGTATTTCTTAAATTTCATTATTTTGGTTTTTCTAGCCTGTGTAAAAAATAGCTAACACCTGTGTTTATTTTCGACAACAACGTTTGTTATGCATAAACAAGCGATTGTTTTAACTTATTCAAAGTATTGTTACAAAAATTGATTGCACCAAGGGCAAGGAGTAAGGAAAATAGCGCCACTTTATTGCAGAGATCAGAATTTATGTTGCAGTACAAAATTATTCCCGTAACACCATTTCAACAAAACTGTACTTTGTTTTGGTGTGATAAAACTAAAGCCGCAGCGGTTGTTGACCCAGGCGGTGATATTGAATTAATTGTTCACGCCATTGAGCAGTTAGGCTTAACCTTAGAAAAAGTGCTTTTAACTCATGCGCACATTGACCATGCAGGCGCTACCAAATCGGTTGCCGAAAAGTATGCAGTGCCAATTGAAGGGCCGCATAAGGAAGATAAGTTTTGGATTGATCTAATTCCAGAGCAGCGCACTCGATTTGGTTTTGATCACGCTGAACACTTTGAACCAACACGTTGGCTAAACCAAGGTGACAAAGTAAGTTTTGGTGAAATTGAATTGGAAGTGTACTTTTGCCCTGGTCACACTCCCGGACATGTTGTGTTTTTCCATCGCGAATCGAAATTAGCACAAGTTGGTGATGTACTGTTTAAAGGCTCAATTGGTCGAACTGATTTTCCTAGAGGCGACCATCCAACGTTAATTAAATCGATTCGTGAAAACTTGTTTCCTTTGGGAGACGAAGTGCAGTTTATTCCAGGTCATGGCCCAATGAGTACTTTTGGCTATGAACGTCAAACAAACCCATTTGTTGGTGACAGAGCACAATAATCATGAGTAGTTTGGTTTTATCATTACAAGATAAATTAAAAAAGGTTGATTCAAGCCCGATATTTCAAGGGATTGTCATCGCCGTCATTGTTATTTCAGCTTTATTAATTGGCGCAAAGACTCACGATTTACCTGCGTCAATGGTTGGTGCCTTGGCGGTCATGGATAATGCCATCACGGTATTTTTCTTGGTTGAAATTGTGATTCGATTTTTAGCTACACCTAAGAAATCACAATTCTTTAAAAGCGGCTGGAATATATTTGATACTTTAATTGTTATTGGTAGCTTAATTCCTGCTGGCGGCTCAGGTGTACTATTAGCACGTCTACTTCGAGTATTCAGAGTATTGCGCTTGGTTTCTATGGTGCCAGAGCTACGCTTACTGATTAATGCGCTGCTAAAAGCCATTCCTCGCATGGGTTATATTGCCTTGCTCATGTTTGTTATCTTCTACATTTACGCGGCCATTGGTAGCATTTTGTTCCATCAAATAAATGAAGAGCTGTGGGGCGATGTTTCTATTTCCATGCTGACGTTGTTCAGGGTTTCTACGTTTGAAGACTGGACAGATGTTATGTATGAAACCATGGCGGTATACCCACTAAGCTGGATCTTCTATTTAACTTTCATATTTTTAACAGCATTTATCTTCTTGAATATGATGGTCGGTACTATTTTAGAAGTCATGACAGAAGAGCATGAACAGCACAGAGCTCGTCAACACGGTGAAACCAACGAAGGTGGGGAGCCTGCAAGCCGTGCGCAAATTGAAAAATTAGAAGCTGAGTTGGCAGAAATTAAAGCGCTGTTAAAGGAACAGGCACTTAACGGTAAACAGTAACCGCTAGCTGTTCACCTTTAGCTTTCCTGTTAGTATTTGATAAAACATAACCCAGTCACCCATTAAGCTATAAAACGGATAGCGAAAGGTGGCTGGTTTGTTTTTCTCAAACATAAAATGTCCAACCCAAGCAAAGCCATAACCAATCAAAGGTAATAGCCACAGCAGTTTGTATTTGCCAGTTAAAAGAGCAATGGCTAATACAGCCAATACCAATGCCGAACCAATAAAGTGAAGCTTCCTACATGTCGGGTGCTGATGTTCCTGTAAGTAGTAGGGATAAAACTCAGCAAAGCTTTTAAAAGTTGAATCTGTCATAAGTACTCTCGCTATTCTTTTACCTGCGGAACCCCGCTTTAAGGTTGTAACTTAGTGAATAGTATTTTTATCCCTAAACCAATCAGAGCTAAACCCATTAGCCTATCTAACCAGTGTCCCATACTCTGAAAGGCTTTATTTACGCTAGGTCTAGATAGCAGCAGGCTAACGCTAGAAAACCACGCCATTTGAATAAGCATCATCACAATGGAATACACCATTAAATGGTCGGCTGGAGTATCTGGGGTGATTACCAAGGTAAACAAAGCAACAAAATAAATAGGTGCTTTAGGGTTTAACGCATTGCATAAAAAGCCTTTAAATAGGCTGGATTTTGCCGAGGGAATATCGTCACTGGTCGATTCAAAAATTTCAACTGCAGCTTTGGCTGGAGATTTAAGGCTCATTATTCCCAAGTAAAACAAATAGCCTGCGCCTAAGACTTTAATTACCCACAATGCTGTTTCAGAATTGGCAATGACGGCCGATAGGCCGACAGCAGAATAAAGAATATGAATCGATAGACCTAAGGTAATTCCCAGTGACACGAATAAACCAGTTTTCTTGCCGTATTTTAAGCTTTGCTGACTAACTAAAACAAAATCCGGACCTGGTGATGCCGCAGCTAAAAAGTGAATGCTGGCTATTATTAAAATGCCTGAAATCAGATCCATTTATTTGATCCTATTTGGTTAAAATGCCAAGGCGCAGTAAACTATGCGCCAAACAGCATGTTGTGATGCTCAATTTATCTTCGCTTATAGGATTAATGTATCAATTCTTAAGCGTAAAATCATTAAGTTAGAAAAATGCGATTAGACAAGTTTATTTGTAAAAGTACCGAACTCACTAGAAGTGAAGCTAAAAAGTCTCTAAAAATGGGGTTAGTGAAAGTAAACGGTGAAGTCATTAAAGACCCTGCTACTCAGGTACATGAAAATAATGAGATTTTGTTTGATGGCTATCCGTTAACAGCACGTGAATCACGTTATATTATGTTGCATAAACCTCAAGACACTATTTGCTCTAATGTCGATGAAATATATCCGTCAGTGCTACATTATATTGATGTAGATAAAGCGTTTGATCTTCATATAGCCGGGCGATTAGATGCTGATACTACTGGCTTAGTGTTAATAACCGATGATGGTAGATGGTCACATAATATTATTTCTCCTAAAAAAGTATGTCCAAAACGTTATCGCGTATGGCTAAGAGACGATTTGGCTGCAGATGTCGCAGAAAAGTTTGAACAAGGTGTTCAGCTTCAAGGCGAGAAGAATTTAACTAGACCTGCCAAACTTGAACAAATCGAAGCAAGAGAGGTATTGTTAACCATTACTGAAGGTAAGTACCATCAAGTTAAGCGAATGTTTGCTGCAGTAGGCAATAAAGTAGTTGGCTTGCATAGGGAACAAATAGGCGATGTAAGCTTAGACGAACTGCCTATTGGTGAATGGCGATACCTAACCCCAGAAGAGATAAAAAGTTTTACTTGAATCAGCTCAAAAAGTTGTTATGCATAAAAGTGATAAAAAACAAGCAATTTTTATTAAAGTTATTCTTTTAGGTGACGATAAATTAAACAGAACATAACGACAACAACGCTAATTTAGGTATAAGATAATGGACGTATTGGCAGAGCTTTTGCCGCCATCTTATTTAAACAAAACTGAAAACGCAGCAAAAGATCGCAAGCAACAATCACAACATCCGAAATCACGCCAATCAGCGAAAGCCCTAAAAGCCTTTGCTGAACAAGAAACTGACGTTGCTGTTCAACACCAGCCAGAAAACAGTGAAAGTTGGCAGGGTGAAGAACGCCGTTCAGGTGATGATCGCCGTCAACAAGAAAAAGCGCGTGGCCGCTGGCTAGAATCGCGAGCAGAAAAAGACAGACGCCAAGTGCGCCAAGCGATTCAAATTAAAATTTAGGCTTTACAGGCTGTTTTAGATGTAAATTACTGTGCGAAACTAACAAAAAAGCCCCGCAAAAACGGGGCTTTTTCTTTTTCAAAATTCGAAAGAGTTACTCAGCTAAACCTAAAGCTTCAAGTCTTTCTTTTGCAAGAACATATCTTGCGCGAACATCGTCGATTTGTGCTTGTGTTAGTTTCTTACCAAGTGTACGAAGGCCGCCATTGTCGTCGTTGTGGTGAATGCCAAAAGCGAACTTAAGGTATTCTAGAAGTAATGGCTGGGCATCAAGGTATGAAATAGAGTTCATTGCTTGAGAAATTTTGTTAGCTTCAGCAAAGTTTCCTTCATTAACGTACTCTTGCATTGTCACACTAGCTTTAGGGAAAATGCAGCCTACACCTGTAATACCACCACATGCACCAGCAAGGCCAGCGTGTACAGTAACAGTATCAACACCTGCTAAGATCTTTAAATCTTTGTCTTCTAACATTAGTGTTTCGATAATTGAAACGTCTGTTGTAGAAATTTTCAGAGCCGTTACTTCTGGAAGCGCTGCAAGTTTCTTAAGAAGCTCTGTAGAAAGCGCATGATAACCAGCCGCATCAGGGTTGTTGTAAGGCATAATGGTAACGCCTGCTTCTCTAGCTGCTGTTGCAGATAGCTCATAGTAAGCATACATTTCTTCATCAGAAGGTGCTTCTGCAGTTTTCGGTGGCATAACCATTACTGTATCTACACCAACTTTCGCCAATTCAGTAACGATTTTGGCAAGTTCTTCTTTAGTTTCGGCAGCAGCACCGCTGATTAATGGAACATTGAATTCTTTAGCAACCTCAGAAAGAGCACCAAGTAAAGAAAGACGTTGTTCAGAGCTAAGGTAGCTGTTCTCACCCAGAGTACCTGAACCAACAAGACCACCCATTCTAGTGCCGCCTTTACCTTGAACTCTTAAAATGTCTGCTGCGTACTTTTGTGTTGTAGCAAGATCAATTTCAAGGCCTGATTCTGTCTCTTTTAACCATGTAAACACGGCTGGCATAACGGTATAACGCCAATCTGTACTATTTGTTTCCATTATATTTCCTTTGTCTAAAAGTTATATTGAATACATTATACCAAATTAAAATTCGCAATTCAGCTATAAATCTTAAAACTAATAATCATAAGTTATTTGCTGGTGTAAACGATTCAGAACATTTCCGTAATGACTGTCAAGTAGGTAATGTTTAAAAGCTCAATATAACAAATGCTTATGCCAACATTATTACGCTGTAATGATGTTGGCATGCAATATAAAATAGACATGTTATCACATAAAATACCAAGGTGGTGTATTAGATAATTACGAGAATATAAATAAATACACTGGTTGATACATTGCATCGTTCCAGAATAGTTTCCGCTAATGTTGGTACTCATAATAAGAGCTGGATAGCTTTTTGAGTTTCATGACTTGAAGTCAAAGTGATTTATTTGGGATTAAGGGGGAGTTGCACGGGCGCTTTTTGCCATTGCCGATGAATGTAACTCGGTGTTAATAGAATTGTTGTGAATTTTATATGGGGATTATGATGGTGATTAAGTTGGTTTGCATCTGCTATGAGTGTTAACCTTTTGTTGTTTGTTAGGATTAATGAACTCAAAATACAACCTCAATAAAGGATTAATAATGAAAAAGCTATTTACTTTAACCTTCAGCCTTTGCCTTGCTTTTAGTGTTTCAGCTTCAGACAAAGCTTCAACTGCATCCGTTGAAAAGTTACTAGAACTAACTGAAACGTCTAAAATGATGGACGCCACCTACGATCAAATCACCGGCATGTTTGAAGGCATGTCTAAGCAAATGGGGATATCAGAAAAAGAGCGCCCTGCGTTTAACGGCTATATGAAGAAAGTTTCAACTCTACTAAAACAAGAAATGGGTTGGGATAAGTTAAAGGCACCAATGGTTGAGATATACGTTAACCGCTTCACCGAAGAAGAAATCCAAGGACTTATTGCCTTTTATCAGTCTGATATTGGTCAAACATTTGTGAAAAAAATGCCATTAGTCATGCAGGACTCAACCGCGATGTCACAGCAATTATTGCAAGACTTTATGCCTAAAATTCAAGCGCTAGCAGCAGAAATGCAAAAAGACATTGCTTCACGCCGCAAGCAAGCGGGGGAGTAAACTCCTGTAGACCACAAGGTCACGCCTGGGGCTTTAAAGTGCTTTTTATATTTCATTTTTTCGCCCCTTTTATTGACTTATCATATGCATTTTAGCCTATCAATCAATTTACTTTCCCCTTAAAAAATAATTAGCGTATATTTTACTTATCGACACAAAAAGTGCAGTCAAATAAGGCAGATACGCTTATGATGAGATTAAACACCGACAGGCTAAATGCTTTCTACCAAGTGGCAATGGATAAAAGCTTTAGTAAGGCTGCAGATACTTTGTGTATTACTCAGTCGGCATTATCTCAACGTGTGCTTAAAATTGAGCAAGAGGTAGGCAGTAAACTTCTTATTCGAGGTAAAGAGGGAATTGGGTTAACGGAACAAGGTAAAATTTTATTAGAGTACGCATCTGATCTTCAAACGAGAGAGCAAGATGTACTTAATAACATTTCCGGTCGCAGTGCCCTTGCAAATGGTATCGTGCGTATAGGGGCATTTAGTTCAGTAATGCGTTCAGTGATAATGCCTTCTTTGATCCCGCTGATTAATTCTCCGCATCAATTAAAAGCAGAGTTTTATTCTCGTGAATTACGGGAGTTACTGCCGCTTTTGGTGGCTGGAGAGGTCGACTTTATCGTTACTGATAAAGTTATTGAAGACCCTGACATAGAGTCGATTAAGTTAGGTGAAGAAACTCTTGTACACATTCGAAACAAAGCACAAGATTACCGACCTGAGCCTCCTTGTTTCTTAGATCACGATGTTCACGACATGACTACATTTAATTTCTTTGCAGCGCAAGGAAAAACAGATTTTGAGTTTGATCGTGGTTTTTATGACGACGTTTACGGCATTATTGATGGTGTGCGAATGGGATTTGGCGAAGCGATAGTATCGGCGCACATGCTTAAGCAAGAACAAAGCTTTGACGTTATCAACCATCAGCAGGAATTTAAAAGCCCTGTCGTGTTGTGCTTTATTAAGAATAGATACCTTTCTAGCTTACAAAAGCAGATTATTGAGCAGCTGCAACAAAACGCCCTGAGATATCTTTAAAAAATTAATTGCTTAAAACTCATTTAATACTTTGTTTTTTAAAGTATTAAAGTTTAATTAATAACCTGATTAGAATTATTAATTTTACCACGAATACTTTCATTATTACTCTGTTTTTAGAGTTACTCATTCGATGAGTTGCTAACCTTTTATAAAGCGGAGTTATAAATCTAATGTACTATTTAAATCAATTTATTAACCAATATATTAATGACGAGTTTAAGCAGCATATTCGTCTAAAATTTAGATTGCTTTTAGTTCTTTGTTTATTGTCTATGTCGAGTATTAACGCTCATGCAAACTTAATTTTCGAGTTTGATAATGCTGCAATACCTGAAGTCGATTTTGTTGGCGCTGAAGCCAATGGACCACATTTCTATTTTGCCCCTAACTTTATGGATATTGGTGATTCATTTGATCTATTGATTGGCGCTTTGCCTGGTGGCAGCGAGCTAGCTGAAGTACTGGATATGCACGTTAATATGGATGATGTTCAAGGGTTTGGATTTGGTAACTCTTTGGCGTTTGTTCCTGTTACCGAGCAATTTTATGTCACTGTTATTAAAAATTCAGGAGTTTTTAGTGTTAGCTCAGTCAGAATTTACTTTAGCAACAATGGTGTTGGTGATGTATGGGAAGGAGTTCAGATACGTAACCCTACTGACGTACCTGAGCCGAGTGCTATAGCGTTAATGCTACTCGCATTATGCTGTATTTGGCTTTACGCGAAATTACTCACTCGCCACAATATATAAGTGAATACTCTTTAGTGTAATGCTCGCCAGTATTAACAAAAGTTAGATAAATACAAATTGTAAGAATTAATTAAAAAACGCAGTGGTTTAGCTGCGTTTTTTTGTTATATCGGTATGATGGTTCTTTCATTTTTAATTCAACATTGGATGTTAGGCTATGGCAAAATTAATTTTAGTGTGTGGCTCAACGGGGGCGGGGAAAACCACTTATTCAATTTCACTTGCTAAAGAAGTTGGGGCGGTAAGGTTTTCAATCGATCCGTGGATGCAAACTTTGTATGCAAAAGACATGAGGTCTCTAGATTTCTCTTGGATGATGGAAAGGGTGTATCGCTGTTACGAACAAATTTGGGATGTGAGTCAGCAAATACTCAGCCTTAATGGTACCGTTATTCTCGATCTTGGTTTCACCACTAAAGCGCAGAGAGAACACTTTACTACAAAAGCCAACGAACTGAGCTTTGATACGGAATTACACTTTTTAGATGTGCCTGTTGACGTACGTAAGCAGCGAGTAAAAGAGCGCAATGTAAGTAAAGACCCTGAACTTTATGCGTTTGAAGTGACAGATATGATGTTTAATTTTATTGAGCCTAAATTTGAAGCGCCATGTGACCTTGAATTAAAACAGGGACGTGTAATTAGCCGCTAAAGTTACTTTATTTCATAGACAAGCCATCCTTGCAGCTAAGCGTTTGGTCTGTATTATGTTAGTTAAAGTCAAAGTTACCTAGAGGAAAATGCATTGCCAAAGGTTGCCGTTGTATATTTTACTAAAACAGATGTGACAGGTCAGCTTGCGCAGGCTGTTATAACTGGTCTTCAAGAAAGTGGTGTCAATAACATCGTAGATCATAAGATTGAAGGAAAGGAAATTATTGACGGGCGGTTCGTCAATCCCGCTCTGTTTGACACATTAAAAAGCTGTGATGCCATCATCATGGGGTCTCCTACTTATATGGGCGGCGTTTCTGCGCAATTTAAATCGTTTGCCGACGCAAGTAGTGACTATTGGTCAGATCAATTTTGGTCTAATAAAGTTGCTGCCGGATTTACTAGTGGTAGTGCATTGAATGGTGATCAGGCCAGTAGTTTACAGTATCTAATTACTCTGGCGAATCAACATGGCATGTATTGGGTTGGGCTCGATTTACCTCGCGGAGGTAAAGATCTTGGCTTGAACCGATTAGGATGTCAGCTAGGTGTTGTTGCTCAATCAAGCGATGGTACAGTGAATGAAATTGATTTAGCGACTGCGCGATATTTAGGTAAACGGGTCGCAAACTTAGTGAATAAACTAGAAGGTCAGGCTTAGTTTTACAGGAGCGAGCTTATGGTTTCTAAAGACTTTCGCGAACCCAAATACCAGAATCAAACAGGGAGTAAAACCGGCAACTGGTATTTAAATCGAATTGATAACTTTCAATTTCATCAATATCCGGGGTACGGTAAGCACAAATTACTTTCTTTACTTGCTGGAATTGCGCTTTATTTTATCGGCATGAAGGTTTTAGAGAGTACTTTTTGGGGCTCACTTCCTGTATTTTATTTGTCTTATTTATCACTACTTACTTTTAATATACTTCGAAGAAAAATATGCCGATATAAAGGGTATTTTATGTACCCTAAGCGCTTCGTCCGTTTTTTTAGAGCACGTGAAGTTGAAGTGGATGTTGAAGATTTTGACTCGATAGCCACTATGAGTAAAAAGTAGGTGACAATTCGAACCGTGTGCATTTTTATTGAAAACAATGAAGCTAACTAGCTAATAACTAACTGATAAAAAAATAAAAGTTAACTACTAAAAAAAGATCTTTCAAGCCATGCTTAAAAACACCGCATTTACAATATCGATATTTATTGCTGTCGCACTGGCGCTGGCATTTCCACAAATGTTTACTATGGTTGGAGACTTTAAGTTAACCGGATTAATCGTGCCTCTTCTTATGATCATCATGTTTGGTATGGGAACATCCGTAGGAATCGATGATTTTAAACGTGTTGCTAAAATGCCAAAAGGTATTGCGGTAGGGTTAATTTGTCAGTTTACCATTATGCCATTTATCGGTATGTCCATGGCCATTGTCTCTGGGTTACCACCAGAGATTGCGGCAGGAATTATTCTAGTGGGCTGTGCGCCGGGTGGATTAGCCTCTAACGTAATGGCTTATATATCAGGGGCAAACTTAGCGTTATCACTGTCTTTAACCGCCTTTTCAACATTGTTAGCGCCATTTGTTACACCACTTCTAATGACATGGTTGGCAGGTGAGTATATTCCATTAGACGCAGTTGCTATGTTCTGGAGTATTACAAAAATTGTTATCTTTCCCGTGCTAGCGGGGCTGGTATTTAATCATTTTCTGCATGGAAAGTTTACCATTATTGATAAAGCCATGCCTATCGTTTCTATGGTTGGCATAGTGGTAATTATCGCTATTATTATTGCGGCTGGCCGCGACAACTTACTTAGCTTAGGTTTCGCCATTATTTTAATAGTCGCGTTACAAAACATATTCGGTTTAGCACTGGGTTATTTAGTCGCTAAATTAGTGAAAATGGATGAAGCATCTGCTCGCGCGATTGCCTTTGAAGTGGGAATGCAAAACTCTGGCTTAGCATCAGGCATCGCCGTAGAAATGGGGAAAACGGCCACTATGGGTATTGCCCCAGCTATTTTCGGTCCTGTAATGAATATTAATAGTTCGATCTTGGCGTCTTGGTGGCGAAAAACCGCGAAAAGCGGTGGTATTAAACTGGCTGACTCACCTCATCCAAGTTCAGAGTCGATATAATGAAAAAACTGCCGAGTTTTGTATGATCAAAGAAAAGTATTTAACAGTTTTAATAATCGCTATAACACTTATATCCATGTCGGTATCAGATAGTGTTAAAGCAAGAGTCATCAGTGCTAAAAATAGTGTATTTGATCAACAGAGAAATAGAACAATTCCAATTGCAGTTTCTGCTCCAGCTAAAGTTAAGTGTACATTAAATATTAAATGTCCTGTCGCGCTTATTAGCGCTGGCTACGGGGTTGCTCATACCGAATACTCTTTTTTAGAAAAAGCGCTATTAGCACAAGGTTACTTTGTCGTGTCGATTGCTCACGAGCTCGAACAAGATCCACCGTTATCGGTGACTGGTAACTTGTTTGAAACTCGAGCTGAAAACTGGCAACGCGGAACCGTATCTCTTAAATTTGTTCGAGAGGTTTTAGCTAAAAAGTATTCAAATGCTGACTTTAATAGGATAACTTTAGTGGGGCATTCTAATGGTGGTGACATTTCATCATGGCTAGCTAATGAGGCACCTACCTATGTAGAGCAGGTCATTACACTAGACCACAGACGAGTACCGCTGCCTAGAAACAAAGCCATCCGCGTATTATCGATTCGAGCAAGCGATTATCCAGCAGATGACGGCGTGTTATATACAAATAGAGAACTTAACGAGTTTAATGGCTGTATAGTTAAAATTCCTGAAGCTAGACACAATGATATGTCAGATTCGGGGTCAGCGGAGTTGAAGCGCACCATCCAAGATATAATGGCCACTTGGCTAACGACGGGTAAATGTCTGTAGCCTTGAAGGACACTATAGTGATTTAGGCTTGTAAGTTAATAATTAGTCTCCTATAAATTTCAACACTTCTTCCACTTGATCTGTTCTACGTTCAATGAAGATTCGCTTTACGTGCTGGCGCAGCCAATGTAAGCCTTTATCGGCATTTTGTCGTTTATGCCACAACATTGAGATAGACGAATGAGGGATATCAACAGGGGGATGTGTTATCGCTAGTTCACCACTCGCCACATGACTGTGAACTAGGTCTGTCGGTAAAATAGCAATAAGATTTGTGTCTTTGATAATTGGGATTGCAGAAGAAAACTTATTTACTGTAAAAGCTATTCGTCGAGTTAACCCCAGTTGTTGTAAGGCTTGATCAGTTGGGTTTGCAATATCACCGGAAAGTGAAACTAATAAATGCTCTGCAAGTGAGAATGTTTCCACAGTGAGGGCTTGTTTTGAAAGCGGATGATCTTTTCGCATCACGCAGACATAACTGGTATCGAAGAGGTGCTCAATGCAAATGTTTTCAAGTGAGCGATTACTTTGGCCTATAACTAGGTCAACTTCGGCGCCATCTAACATAGATTTGGTATTGGCAATTGTATAAGGCACCGCATGCAGATTTAAGCCGGGAGCTTCTTTTTCAAATAACTTCCTTAATGGTAACCAAAGTGTATCGAGCGCGATGTCAGGCAACGCAACTCTAAAAGTCCTACGAGCATTTGCTGCCTCGAACTCTTCTGGTTCGATGGCTTGATTAATATTGTGTAAAGAGTCTCGTACTTTACTCCATAGGTTTTCGGCGAAGCTAGTGGGTTGAATTTTTCTGCCGTCAGGTACGAAGAGTTTGTCTTTCCATAGTACTCGCATTTTTGCCACCGCATTTGATACTGCGGGTTGGGTCATCGATAGTTGTTCAGCCGCCTGAGTGATCGATTTTTCCGTCATTATCACATCAAAGATAACTAATAACTTAAGTTCATGAGGGCGCACTATTATTATCCTGAATCAGTATTTTTATTCATCATATATCTTTATGTATGACCTGTCATTTTAATTGATTCATCATTTTTTGAAATGAATAAGATATCATTTTAAAATTATATTTAGCTTTAATTGCCCATTAAGATGGTTTCAGAAACAAGCACTTAGAAAGTAAATGTGAGATCTTAGAAAATGGGTAAATTAATACAATTACTTGCCATTGGGTGTTGGTGTTGTTTTGCAAACGCGCATAATCAAATTGCTCAAAACAGCCTACCAATCCACGACGACAATAGTGATATAACGCTTAAAGTTACTGATCTTGGTGATAACCTATATGAGATCAGAACAGATCTTTCAGGCAATGTCGCGGTGTTAGTCGGTAAGGATGGTGTATTCATGGTGGATACGCAAATGGAACATCTAGCCGAGTTTATTGATAATGCGCAAAAGTCGTTGTCTGGTAATCAGGAAGTAAATTTAATTTTAAATACGCATTTTCATCGGGATCACGTTAGGGGAAACGCTTATTTTAAGAAGCGAGGCTCGGTGATTATGGCTCATCCTAATGTAAAACGTTACCTTGCTAACCCCAAAGCATTGAAGGCTCTCGGCCGTAAAGCACCAAAGTTTACGGCTGAGTATTACCCGACAGTTGATATTAGCGATGGTACGTCAATTAACATGAATGGCCAAAGTATTGAGCTGTACCACACGCCAAATGCTCATACAAACAGCGATATCTTTGTCGTGTTTAAAGAAGCTAACGTTATTCACGCAGGGGATCTGGTATTTAATAAACGCTTTCCATTTATCGATATAGACAATGGTGGCTCTGTAAAAGGGGTGATTAAAGGTATTGAAAATATATTAGCAGTAGCTAACGAAGAGACTAAAATTATCGCTGGCCACGGGCCTATAGCCACCATAACTGATTTAAAAGCAACGATTAGGATGCTTAGTGAGACTCACCAAATTATAAAATTACTAGTCGAACAAGGTCTTGATTTACGAGAAATTCAAGAATTAAATCCGCTTAGCCGCTTTACTAAAGAGTGGGACTGGGCGTTTATCACTACTGAGCGTATGGTAACGATACATTACTACGATATTACCGGCTTGCTTCAATAGTATTGGCAGTTACGTAAAGGGTGATCATATATTTTTATAAGCCATTTCAAAGCATTTAATAAAGGAAACTAATGAAACTTATAACAAAGATTAAAAAAGGATTGTGTGTAGCAGCAGCCTTATTTTGTGTTAGTGGTTGGGCACAGCAACAACTTCTGTTAGCAAACGATGGCAAAGTAGGGGACTCATTTGGCTATGGCGTTGCCATTGATGGTAATACCGCTTTAGTGGGGGCGTTTAAAGTAGATGTTGGTGAAGTTACAGATGCTGGTGCAGCCTATGTTTATGTATTGGAGGACAATCTTTGGCAGCAGCAAGCTAAACTTGTAGCTACTCCCGCATTTGCTGACGATACCTTAGGGGGGAAAGTCGCCTTGAAAGGAGACATGGCGATGCTAGGCGTGATGAGGCGAGATGATAAGGGAAAAGACTCTGGTGCTGTAGTCTTTTTCGAGAGGCAATTAAACGTTTGGCGCCAAAAGCATATATTTACAGCACCAGATGCGAAATCCGGAGATGCGTTTGGACAAAGTATCGCCTTAACCGAAAATCATCTGGTTATAGGCGCACCAAGAAATGATTCAAAGGGGAATGATTCAGGTGCTGCTTATATATATGAAAGGAAAGGCGATACCTGGGTTTATCAAACTAAAATAACGGCAAATGATGGTATGGCTGGTGACTTGTTTGGTATAAGCGCCGCTATCGATGGCGATACCATTGTGATTGGCGCTGATTTACATGATGCCAAAGCTGACAATGCGGGTGCTGTTTATACTTATGTTTTAAAAGATAACCTGTGGCGACAAGAAGCCAAGTTGATGGCGGAAGATGCTAGCGATACCGATATTTTTGGCGTGAGAGTGGCTATTTCTGGTGATTCCATACTTATCTCGGCGAGGCGTGATGATAATAAACACGGAATAGATGCGGGCGCGGCTTATTTTTTTGTTCGAAACAATGGAAGCTGGAAACAGCATAAGAAACTAATAGCACCCGATGGTCAGGCCGATGATAGGTTTGGGCGTGGCGTTGCATTAAGTGGCGATACTGCGATTATTAGTGCGATGAACCATGACGCAAATGGTAAAGATACGGGCGCAATTTATGTTTATCAAAAAAATACGAATAAATGGCAGTATTCGGCTAAATTCGTCGCTAAACATAGCCAACCTGATGATAGATTCGGTTGGAATATCGGACTATCTAATGATGTTGTCGTTGCAGGCTCGCCAAACCATGACGAGAAAGGGAATGAGGCTGGGGCAGTTTGGGTTCAATCTTTATCTTCCGAGAAAAAGCGTTAACAAAACCAGAAAACCCGCAAGCTTATTAGACATATTATCTCAAACGGCCGAGTTAAGCTCGTATAACAATACTGTTTGTTATTAGAATTTAACTAAATATGTCCCCCTAAATCATCATAAGGATTTGTTTAATATAATAAAAAATAATTGGCTTTTGTGCGAATGTCACCTATTCTTACCGGCCATTTTTTTGGGCAGTTACATCATGAGTGAGCTGCCATAAAAAACACGATAAATAATCACAGACCACATTAATTCCAAATGAAAAAGAGTATAAGGAACATTTGATGTATAACACTAAGTATTCTTTGCTGAATATAATTCTGATAGCTTTATTTTTAGTTAGTTCGAGCTTTTCTAAATCAGCGCTCGCCGATAAAACAGATAAACTTATCAAGCAACTGATGGCAGAGCGAAATATACCCGGCTTGCAGTTAGCGGTTATCAAAGACGGTAAGATCATTAAGGAAGGTAATTACGGTTACTCTAATTTACAAGATAGCATCGAAGTAACAAGTGAAACGGTGTTTCCTATTAATTCAATGACCAAAGCCTTTACTGGCGTCGCCCTCGTTCAGCTAGTTGAACAAGGTTTGCTGTCACTTGATGACCCTATAGGTAAACATTTATCTGGTTTACCTGAAAAATGGAAGCCACTAAAAATTAAGCACTTAATGGCTCATACGTCAGGCCTACCTAAGATTTTAAGTGGTCGTTTAGTTGACCTAATTGTTGTAGGTGATCCAGATGCTTCATGGGAAAAAGTGCAAAAGCTCCCGTTTAGATACGAATCAAATACAAGGTTTGATTACAATCAGACAGGGTACGCGGCTATCGGCAAAATTATTGATAAATACGTTGAAAATGGTTTCCCTGACTTCATCGCTCAAAAACAATTTAAAGCCGCAGGAATGAAACTTACTGAAAATGCAGGGTTTGATTATTTAGAATTCGCCATTCCTAATCAAGCGCGACAGTATTTCTATGTTGGAAACAATAAATACAGAAATTTTTATGGTGAATTTCCCTATTTATTGAGGACTGCTGCAGGTATGAGCTCTACCGCTCGTGAACTTGCACAGTATATTATCGCGCTTCAATCGGGAAAGCTTGTAAATAATCTCGATTTACTATGGACACCAGTTGTATTAAACACTGGAAAAACTGGTGGGTTTAATCAATACGAAAATGGTTATGCTATGGGCTGGCAAACAATAGACCGAGCAAATCATAAAGCGATCAGTGCGAGTGGAGGCAATGCGGTTACTATGATCGTATATCCAGATGATGGTGTGTCTATCGTTGCGCTAACTAACTTGATAGGTGCTTTACCAATTCAATTTGTTGATAAGGTGGCAGAACATTACATTGAAGGGTTTAATCTTTAGTCTTTAATGATTAACAGAGTGGTTGTTCACAAAGCACGTTGAGATTGCTTTACGATGCTTAGTTTGAAGCCACTCTGTGTAAAAATAGTTATGTATTTTCGTGTGTTCGAAAGAGCTTGAAATATTACTTCTTATTTAATTCTTCAAACTTAGCAAGCTGCTCTGGTGTCGCTGGCTTTTGGTACTTTTCTTTCCACTCTTGATACGGCATACCATAAACTTGCTGGCGCGCATCATCAATATCAACTTCAACACCTAGCTTTTCGGCTTCTGCAACTGTCCATTTAGAAAAGCAGTTACGACAAAAACCTGCAAGATTCATTAACTCAATGTTTTGCACGTCTTTTCGGCTGTCTAAATGGCGTAAAAGGCGACGGAATACCGCAGCTTGAATTTCAATTTCTTTATCCATAAAAATCTCTTTTATTCTACTTCTGAATCTAATGTTTCTTTTGGTTTTGGCCTGTGATGACGTCTAATTTGCACAACAATACCCATGTATGGATGATCAAAAAAGTGGGTTTCCCGGCTGATCATTCGGCGGCTTTGCGTCAGTCTTACAGTCTGTAACTGTGGTGCATCATTAAACGTTAACTTATGTGTCGCTTGTTCTGCGAGAGTTTTATCAACAACAGATACATCTGCGTCGACATGCAAGTAATTACCGACTAAATAAACTTTGAGTAGCCCGTCGATAAACCATGGTTGTAATGGCTCAATAGGGGCTTTGTCGAACATCAGTTGATTACTTGCCGTGGTTAATGGCTGAGCTTGCACAGTCACTTGTTCTATAGGAGTTTGTGGGTTGATTTGCTCAACCTGTTCGATCAAATCCTGCACGCGTATAGCAAAGGCCTGTTCTTTTTCTGTCGCTTGCTCGCTGTCTAGTTCTGTTGCACTTTCGCTATCTAAAGAAAGTTGCAGTGCTTCTTGTAATATGCGCTCTTGCTCTAAAGCTTGCTGTTGTTCTTCTTCAAACTGGCTTTGTTCTACTAAGTAATTAAGTGCAAGGTTATCGCCTGCATATAATCGCATTGGAATTGCTCTATTCTCTTCAAAAACCTGTTGTCGCCAACCAAAGTGCAACATCGGCCTGAAGTGCTTACTTAGGCGCATTTTTCTGAAGATATCGGCGAGCTTGAGAGAGTCTTTGCTAATTAAATAAGGAACTGACGCATAAAGGTCTTCGGCATTGTCTATGCGCGTTGGCATTTCATCAACATTATAACCAAGGTAAGAATAAAGCTCAGGGTTAGCATTTAATGCAATAAACTCTTCCTCAGAAATAGCACACCAAGTTTTTGCTATTTTCTGTTGTAAGTGATTATAAGCAAAAGGCAGCTCTGGGAAGGCTTGCTCAGCTTGTAATACCAAGCTATTGATTTCGGCTAGTTGTTCTTCGGTTAATTGCTCTTCTATCAGTGTGTCAGACTGGTTAACTTGATTTAAGGTCGCTATTGAACCGTCACTATTAGCATCTCCTAATGTATTGATAGGAGAGTTATTTGTTGCTTGTTGACTAAAGTCAGTCGATTCTTGATTGTTATTTTGTGGGTCTTGTTTGGTATCAGATAAGCGCACATTTTCAGGTGTTACCCGATCGAAAAAGTCATCTTCTGAATCGCTTGCTGCTAAAGATAAACTAGATTCTTGGTTTGCTATTAGTGCCTGTTGTTGGGCGATTTCATCCAGTTTGGCTTGATGCTCACCTTCTAGTCTTAAGTACAATTCATCGGTTAACGGCAGCGAAGATATTTCCTCAGCCGTTAAATTTGCCAACATATACGGCAATATCGCGCCTCGCTCAATAGGCGTTGGCGGATATACGGGATCCTTACAATTAGGTAACTGCTGTTTAAGTGTTGCAATATCGGGCTGTAAATATCCAGCTAGCAGATCTCTAACATTTCTGGGGATAGAAAGTGGAGTAGGGTCGAACTTTTCGTGTACTTTGTTTTTATCGTTAAGGTGCGCTAACACGATAACTTCAATTTCAAACCAGTCGCCAGACCATCTACTTTTAGTGTTAGCCTGAGCATCAAAGCTTTGAGTACTGAAACAGAGTACAGCACCAGTGACTAATGACCCTAAAGTAGATCCTAACTTTGACCCTAACTTGGTTTTCATTCAACTTCCACAAATTGCGACAAAATTGCTATGAGCATCATACCGTTAAATCTCACTACTGTTAATGACGATTTTTACCTAGCTGGGAAATTAACCCCGAAACAAAGGTAACACGGGCAGCTGCCTCTTCGTTTGCTTTGACGAACTTAAGTTTGTTTGCCCCTTCCATTTTATAGACACTTGGTTGGCTTTGGATAAGGTCAATAATGTCTCTAGGGTCTACTTGTGTATCGTCACTAAATTCGATAGCTCCACTCGCGGCACTCGCATCAATACGAGCAATGCCTATTGCTTGAGCTTTCAGACGAAGCTTTGCAATATGAATTAAATTTTTCGTTGCTTGCGGTAATAAACCAAAGCGATCTATTAGCTCCACTTGAATGTCGTCTAAAGCTTCTTTTGATTTTGCACTGGCGATCCGCTTGTATAGGCTTAAACGCAAGCTGACATCGAAAATATAGTCGTCTGGCAATAAAGCGGGAATGCGCAAATCTACTTCAGTTTGCGTGGCCAATACTTGGTCTAAAGAAGGTTGCTTACCTTGCTTCAGGGCATTAACCGCGTGATCTAACATGTCCATGTATAAGCTAAAGCCTACTTGGGTCATTGAGCCGCTTTGCTCTTCACCTAATAGTTCACCGGCACCTCGAATTTCTAGATCGTGGGTTGCTAAGGTAAAGCCTGCACCTAAATCTTCTAGGGAGGCGATAGCATCAAGACGCTTTTTGGCATCTTTGGTCATGCGCTTTTCGTGCGGTGTTAGCAAGTAAGCATAAGCTTGGTGGTGTGAACGTCCAACACGGCCACGTAATTGGTGAAGCTGCGCTAATCCTAAATTGTCAGCTCTGTCCATGATAATGGTATTTGCACTTGGTACGTCGATACCTGTTTCCACAATGGTAGTACAAACAAGCACGTTAAAGCGCTGATGATAAAAGTCACTCATAATGCGTTCAAGCTCACGCTCGCGCATTTGACCATGTGCAACGACTACTTTTGCTTCGGGAATAAGTTCACTAAGTTCTTGTGCGGTTTTTTCTATGGTGTCGACGTTATTGTGCAAGAAGTACACCTGACCACCACGGAGGATTTCACGTAAAATAGATTCCTTAATCAATGCGTTATCGCGCTGGCGAACAAAGGTTTTAACGGCAAGGCGTTTCGCAGGTGGCGTGGCAATAATAGACAAATCACGCATCCCACCCATTGCCATGTTTAATGTTCTCGGGATTGGTGTCGCAGTTAAGGTTAGGATATCTACGTTGGCGCGAAGCTTCTTAATTTGGTCTTTTTGTTTTACACCAAATCTGTGCTCTTCATCAACGATAAGTAAACCTAAGTCATGATATTTAATGGTATTTTGTAAAAGCTTGTGAGTACCAATTAAAATGTCTACCTGACCAGACTCTACTTTGGCAATCACTTCATTTTGTTGTTTTGCTGTTTTAAAGCGAGAAAGCACTTCAATGGTAACGGGCCAGTTTGCAAAGCGGTCTTTAAAATTTTCATAATGTTGCTGTGCTAGTAGGGTAGTTGGAACCAGCACTGCCACTTGTTTTCCGTCGTTAACAGCAACAAATGCTGCACGCATTGCAACTTCAGTTTTACCAAAGCCAACGTCACCACAAACCAGTCTGTCCATGGTTTTTTCAGAGAGCATATCACTAACGACGGCATGAATTGCTTGCTCTTGGTCTAAGGTTTCTTCAAAACCAAAGCTGTCAGAGAACGCGCGATAATCGTCTTTATCTCGCTTAAATTGGTGGCCTTTATTGGCAGCACGTTTGGCGTAAATATCTAAAAGTTCGGCGGCAACGTCTTTAACCTTTTCTGCGGCCTTTTTCTTCGCTTTGCTCCAAGTATCGTTGCCAAGTTTATGTAAAGGTGCATTTTCTGCTTCTGTCCCTGAATAACGAGATATCAGGTGTAATGAAGCTACCGGTACATAAAGTTTGGCATCGTTGGCATAACTTAGGGTTAAAAACTCTGTTTTTAAGCCGCCGTTTTCTATCGTTTGTAAGCCTAAGTAACGACCGATGCCGTGCTCGATATGGACAACGGGTTGGCCTATGCTAAGCTCGGCTAAGTTTTTAAAGATGGCATCGTTTTGAGCATCTTGTTGCTTGTTACGACGCCTCGTTTGGCGAACATGATCACCCAGTAATTCCGTTTCCGTTACCAAGGCAATAGCATTGCGCGCGCTAGCGCCTTTTACTTGAAAACTAAAACCTTGTGCCAGGCTGTTTACCGTAATGCCTATGGCTTCATCTTGCTCAATAAACTCTTGAATTGAGGTAAACTCTTTAGGTGCTAACTGGTTACGTTGTAGTAGTTCTAATACACTTTCACGGCGGCCTTGGCTTTCCGCAACAAACAACACTTTGTGAGGTGTTTCTTTGTCGGCAATAAATTGATTTAAACGATCAAAGGGTTGTTTTAATTGATGATCCACCGCGATGTTAGGTAGCGGGAGTACATCGTAGTAAATTTGACCTCGGCCAACAGCTTGCTCTTCGTTTTCAGTCAGCGCTGCATCAACTGTTTGCGCACCTTGTTCATGACCTTTGCGATGACATAAGGTAATGCGATCAAATGGCTTTAATGCAGAGAATATCTCTTCTGCTGATAAAAATAATTGATTAGGCGCTAATAAAGGACGCGTTGGATCGTAGCGGCGGTCTTCGTATCGATAGTCGATATCTTGCCAGTGATTATTGCAGGTTCTTTCTATATCCCCTGAAAGCATTACTAGCGTGTTTGCCGCCAAGTAGTCACACAAGGTATTGGTTTGCTCGAAAAATAGCGGCAAGTAATATTCTATACCCGCTGGCATGATGCCATCGCTCACCTGATGGTATATTGACTCTTTATTAATAGCACCTGTAAAGGTTTCACGATACTGTCGCCTAAAGGTGTTGATCCCTTCTTGGTCCGTTGGGAATTCATGTGCTGGCAATAAATCGATCGCCGGAATTTTATCGCTGGAGCGTTGACTGTCAGGATCAAATAGGCGAATTTCTTCAATTTCATCATCGAAAAAGTCTAAACGAAACGGTGTTTTACTTCCCATTGGGTATAAATCGAGGATAGCACCACGAGCTGAAAACTCACCGTGTTCCATCACTTGATCAACATTGCGGTAACCACTTGCTTCAAGTTCTTGTCTTAATTGGTGTAAGTCTTTGTTATCGCCTTTTTTAATGAGCAAGCTATTGCTGTCGAGATAACTCTTAGGGGCTAAGCGTTGCATTAAGGTAGTAACAGGGACAATGACAATTCCTTTCTCTAATCGCGACAATTGATATAAGGTCGCTAACCGCTGAGAAATAATATCTTGGTGTGGTGAGAAGCTGTCGTATGGCAATGTTTCCCAATCTGGGAATAGGCAGATAGTAAGTTGAGCCTTGTTTAAACTCATCAGTTCTTGTTCATAACGCAGAGCTGATGGCGTGTCATGAGTAACGAGCAGTAGTGGCTGTTCTGCTTGCAGTGCAGCTTGGTATATAGCGACAGATGAACTTGAGCCAAGTAATTGATGCCAAGATTTCTTATCTGCTTTTTCGCCGCGTCGGTTAGTAAGAACAGGTTGAAGAAGTGAATGCCGTTTACTCATTGAACTATCTAAAGGGTTAATTTTGCCAAAACTGTTGGCAGATTCTACCGCAGCACGCCTAAGCATTGATAGAACTTAACACAATTATTTCTCCAATCAGCGGATTTCCTTTATAATACGGTGGTTTTAACTAATCCATAATAGTGAGCTTCCATTGACTAACAACGATGTTTTCCGCCGCCTTAGATATATTCTTAACGCTAAAGATCAGCAAATGATCGCCTTGTTTAACGAAGTGGGTATTTCCGTTAGTCTACAGCAAGTGTCAGCATGGTTAGCTGCTGATGAAGATCCAGGTTTTAACACTATGCCAGATGACATGTTAGGACATTTTCTTAATGGCCTGATCGTGAATAAGCGCGGCAAAAAAGACGGTAAGTTGCCGCCTGTTGATGCCGAAATTAATCACAATGTCGTGCTAAAGAAGATACAAATCGCTTTCTCGTTAACAAGCGACCAAGTTATTGAGCTACTTGCCAGCCAAGAAATGACCATAAGTGCTTCAGAACTTAGCGCATTTTTCCGTAAACCTGAGCACAAAAACTATCGACGTTGTAAATCGCAAGTGTTGCGTAAATTGTTGATGGCGATTCAAGTGTCAAACCGTGGTCAAAGTAAAGGCAAGGGAAAAGGATCTGGAAAGACCAAATCTTATCGAGATGATTCGAGCAAGCCTAAAAAAATACCAGCGGAAAAAATTTGGTATAACAACCCCAAACTGCAAGAAACGCCGGAGAAAAAGTCGTCGGGTCGTGGCAAATTGTCATTGAAGAAATAAACATAGAAGTTAGTGGCAGTAGCTAAATGATGACAGCTCTAACAATCGCCTTTATTAGCCAGTTAGCTGAAGAGCAGCAGCTTGCTTGGCAGCAAGAACTGAATAGTGCGTTTAATGCGGTGGGACAAGAGTGTCATGTTGTGCGAGATGACGAATTAACCGATGGCGAAAAAGCACACGTTTCCATTGCCATTGTTGCTAACCCTGACCCACAGAAATTAGCTAACTATCCCAATTTAATATGGGCGCATAGCTTATGGGCAGGGGTAGAAAAATTGATAGCTGAACTGCCATCCCCGAACTTTAAGTTAGCAAGATTAGTAGACCCTGTGCTGGCAGAGACTATGGCACAGGCGGTGGTTGCTTGGAGTTATTATTTACTTCGCGATATGCCTATCTATCGGGCTCAGCAGAAAGACCAAAGCTGGCACCAACATGAAGTAAAGCTGACAAGTGACGTTAATGTCGGCGTTTTAGGGTTAGGAGAGCTTGGCCAACAAGCTTGCTCGCTATTGCTAGCCAATGGTTTTAATGTCTCTGGCTGGAGTAGAAGTGCTAAAACTGTTGCTGGTGTCAGTTGTTATTCTGGCACGGAATCGTTAACTAAAATGCTCGCTCAGCAAGATATTGTCGTTTGTTTGTTGCCGTTAACAAATGAAACACATCATTTATTCAATTCAACGCTTTTTAGCCAATTAAAAAAGGGCGTGTCGCTTATTAACTTTGCAAGAGGAGCAATAATTTCTGATGAAGATTTGCTATCTGCGCTTGAACAAGAGCAAGTTAAACATGCAGTACTTGATGTGTTTGCTATCGAGCCTTTACCTAAATCACATCCATATTGGCAGCACTCGAAAATCACCGTTCTCCCGCATATTTCGGCACCTACAAACAGACAAAGTGCTTGTAAAATAGTAACGGGCAATATTGTTCGCTATTTAGATTCGGGCGAACTTCCAGCTACAGTCGACTTTAATCGCCAATATTAAGTCAGCAATCAATTGTTTTTTGGTAAAGCTTTAACGCTTTTTTCATATCTTATTTAAATCTTAAATATCGCCAAGCCCTAGATCTAGATCAATTTTTTGCTGGGCTATCTTTGTTAGCATGCAAAGTCATTGTGTTTGCTAATTAAGGAACCCCATGACTAAACCCGTAGTGTATGCCTGTATGGGCTGCTCTAATGTTGGCCGAATGGCACATGACATCGCTTTAACATTAGACCAAGACGGCTTAGCTGAGATGTCTAATATTTCCGGTGTTGTCGCAGATAACCAGTCGTTAATGTCGACATTAGAATCTGCTGTTTCAGTTATCGTAATCGATGGTTGCGAAGAACATTGCAGTAAAGAGTGCTTGTCAGAAAAAGGCGTGGAGATTGATCAACACTTTACGTTAACAGCGGCAGGCATTGAAAAAAGAGATAAGTGGCAAGACTCCTTACTCGATAACAGTAAAGCTGTGAACTATGTTTATCAAAAGTTACAAAAAGCTTATCAAGATTAATTAAAAAGAATGTGCAATATTGCGTATAACTGTTTAAGATTTTGCCTTAATTAAATGTTTGAGTCTTAAACAGTTATCGACAATGATGTCTTTCTACTTTCGTATTGCAGCGCTGATACAACCGATAAGGCCACTGATAACCTTATTGTGTGTTGCTTGTTTTTTATTTCTCGTCTATTTACTGGTGGCAGCAGGCCTTGAACTTCAACAACAGTATTTAAATACGACCTTGTTAGCATGGCTATGGGCGCTATTGTTTTTCGTTTTAGCTCACAGCTTTTATCCCAAAACGCAGTTAGATGACAACGCTGGCTGGTGGCAACGCTTAAAACAAAAATGTTTGGGCTTTTTTGCCGTTATCTTCACATTATTTTTTACCGGCTTGTCTCTGGCAAGCTTATACGTTACTTACAAAATACTATCGACTTGAGGGAATAATGAAAGCACTTGTTGAGTATCTTCAACCAAACTATTTAGCAGAATTAACATCAGAAACAGTAGAGCTCATTCCATTAGTACCTGAGCACCGAGATGCGCTTGTCAAAGCAGCCAGTGATGGAGAACTTTGGAAGTTATGGTTTACTAGCGTACCTAATGAAGAAAAAGTGGATGCCTATCTAGCGATGGCTTTTGAAACTAAAGCGAATGGTACAAGTTTACCGTTTGCCGTTGTTGAAAAGGTGACAGGCAACATTATAGGGACAACGCGCCTTTGTAACGCCGATGTGAAAAATAGAAGAGTAGAGATAGGATACACTTGGTACAGTAAAAGCTTTCAACGTACTTCAGTTAATACCGAATGCAAGTTATTAATGCTTGGCTTGGCATTTGAACAAATGGAAGCCATAGCAGTAGAATTTAGAACACATTGGTTCAACCATAAATCTCGAGCTGCCATCGCAAGGTTAGGGGCTAAGCAAGATGGCGTGCTAAGAAACCATCAAATAAGTCCAGATGGCTCGATTCGAGACACAGTAGTATTTTCAATCTTAAATACTGAATGGCCGTTAGTGAAAAAGTCGTTAAATCATAAATTAGATGCATATAAGTAATTGTTTACTTGCTATAATTATCGTTAAAAGACATACACCTCAGGTAGTTAGCTAGGTTAACTAACTACTTTCAATAACTGAATCTAAAAGATTCGAGATACTTGAGAAATTATCATGAGATTCTTATCACGACGTTTGGTAATGCCAAGCGATTTAAACTATGGCTTGTCATTATTTGGTGGACGCGCTTTACAATGGATTGATGAAGAAGCGGCCATTTACGCGATTTGTCAGCTCGAAACAAATTACTTAGTGACCAAGCATATCGGTGAAATTACATTTGAAGCACCGGCAATGCAAGGTGATGTAGTTGAGTTCGGTTTAGAAACCACCAAAATAGGTAAAACTTCCATTACTGTTTCTTGTATGGTGCGCAATAAAAAAACTAAGAAGACGATTTGTTTGGCAGAAGATATCGTCTTTGTAAAAGTTGACCCTGAAACTAAGCTACCAACACCTCATGGTAAAACGATGGAAGAGCTAGAGAGTCAAACTAAAGATGAGATGCGTTCGTTAAATATTAACGCCTAAGTTTGACTCTTTCGCGAGAGCTAAATCTTACTCGTGCCTAGCTATTGCTAGACGCGAGTGATACGGTTTCTACGATAGTTGATATCACGGTTTTAGGTGCATCTCCTGGAATATTGTGAGTCGCTCCCTTAACTATAATGCGTTCTGAATTATTAGATAGCTTAGCGATGCTTTTTTGCATTTTTTCCCAGTCATCTACGACAGCTGCAAAGCGAGGGTTGTTCGCATAGGCTTGCTTGTCATGGCTTAACACCAGCATTTTTAAATTGCCGAAATCATAATTAAAGTCTTCTAATGGTGTGTAAAAACCTTTTTCATTACGATAGGTAGAAAGTACATGCGCATAGCTAAAGCTAGTGTAATACTGACTTAGTCGTTGTGAGGTAGGGGATTCATAAGTGGTAAAGATGTTCTTGATAGCTGAAATGCCAAATGTTGCATCGGCGTAATGCCATAATTTTACAGAGTCTTGGATTGGATCGAGTTTGCCTCGCATGACTTCGTGTTGGTTCTCGTGAGCAGAGTCCAACAAAATCAAAGCTGATAAGTTTAAGTTGCCACGTGCAACGGTTCTTCGAGCAATAATACCGCCATATGAATGGGCAACTAATATCACAGACTCGTTTCCTGCTACATGTTGGATAAGGGATTCTTGCAATAAGGCTTTTTCATCAGTTGAAAATGTCGTGGGTACATCGTCGCTACCACCATGACCTAATCTGTCGTAGTAACAAGCAGTAAAGTTTTTCGGTAGCTCTTGTACTATTGCAGACCAAGTGACTTCAGAGTCAGAGCCAAATCCTGTTTCAAAGAACACATATGGCGCACCTTGTCCTTTACACACATATCTTACTTGTTTGTCTTGGAAGGTAAAATACTCGCCAGGCAGTGTTATGTTTTTATGCTGAAAAAGCGTTATTGCACGCAGTAAAACATAAATGAGAATAAAGATTGCAGGGATATAAAACCGTTTCTTTGAAAAAACTTTTTGTACGAGGGAAGACACATTAATCCTTTAATTTATATGATGTTAGCTAATTTTAAACACAGCAGCTAATTAAGAACAATCTAAATTACCAGTAAGAAAGTACAATATGTGTAAGTAAATTATACCAGCTTCATCAAATTGGTATAATTGATGATATTTTTGTAGAAGTATGGTTTAGGTAATATAGTTAAGATTTATTCTATTAACGGTTGCACGTTTTCGCTTTGTTGTTGCTCTTCAAGTTTCGCTCTCTCGGCTTTGGAGATGTATTTAGGCTTATTGCTTTTGTTCAGTTTAGCATTCGCTTTTTTCTTCTTTGCAAGCAAAGTTGTTTTGACTTTCTTTTTGCGGTTCATGATTTAGTTCTAGTGATATGCTTTCGCGATTATTATGCGCTAGCAATTAATTAAATTTCTGAGAATAGTCGTTAGTCTATCAAAAATGTAGCCAACTATTTAGCTATTAGTTTTATCATTAGTTCAGGTATCAGATTCGATACCTAGTTTTTCTTTAGCTATTTTTACAAAGTCTTTATCAATAGGTGGAGGCTCAATGTTTATGCCTTGTTCTAGGGCTTCTACAGCCGTTTTTATTCCTTCTACTCGAGCAAACCATTTGTGCTCTGCTGGAATAACATGCCAAGGTGATTGCTCTGTAGAAGTATTTACTAGCATATCGTTAATTGCTTGTTCGTATTGTGGCCACTTTTCTCTATTGCGAATGTCTTCCTCGGTTAACTTCCAGCGTTTGTAAGGGTTTTCTAAGCGCTCGACAAACCGTTTTAACTGCTGTTCTTTAGATATATGCATAAATAACTTAACGATACGAACACCATCATCTGTGAGAGTTCGCTCAAATTCATTTATTTCTTGGTAGGCTCTTTGCCACTCTTTTTCACTGGCAAACTCTTCAACACGCTCAACTAGTACGCGACCGTAATGAGAGCGATCGAAAATCGATATTTTTCCCGGTGGCGGCAAGGCTTTTTGAAAGCGATATAAATAGTGTCTGCCTTGCTCTGCTGGTGAAGGTGCTGCAAATGGGAAGACTCTAAAGCCTCTTGGGTCGAGCTTTTCAGTTATACGCCTTATTAGCCCTCCTTTTCCAGCAGCATCCCATCCCTCAAGTAAAATGATAGCTCTGTGACCTTGGTGATAATAGGCTTGTTGCACCATTAACATACGCTTTTGCCAGTAACTGAGTTGTTCGTGGTAATCGGCCTTGCTGGAGATTTTACTGATAGCTAAGTAGTCATAATGTAAGGTTTCTTGAGTTTTTATGTGCTTAATCGTTGATGGATGTTTCATTAGTAAAGCCAGTTTCCAATTATGCGTAACAACGTAAGTAACAAACTACTGCTATTAGTGTAGCTTAGTTTTTGTATTTGTCTGTAAATTATAGGTTTTTTTAGCACTCCTTGTTACGCATTTATGACGATGCAATAAAAGCGTCACCTCAGGGTCACCTAACTGTCATCGTTTCTAATTATTGTGGTCACAATGCAGTAATGGAGCATGAAAAAATGATAAAAATCGACGAAGTTGTCCAACAAAATTTACCTAATATTCAAGGTAAACCTTGGTTAGAAAAACCAGTTAAAGCGGTATTGAAGTCTCTACTTCATGAGAATAAGTTTCAGGAATTTGAAGAAAAATACCCGCATTTAACCGGATTTGATTTTGTCGAACAATGTCTACAGCACTTAGATGTAAGTTACTCTGCTAGAGATTGTGAACGTGAAAATATTCCAAGCCAAGGTCGTGTTGTTATCATTGCCAACCACCCAATAGGCTCTATGGATGGCTTAGCTTTGATTAAGTTAGTCAGTGATATTCGCCGCGATGTGAAAGTCGTCGTAAATAGTATGTTGATGACGCTAAAGCCTTTGCAGCCCTTACTGTTACCTGTGAATAATATGGGCGGTAAGACACCGAAAGAAAATCTAAAAGCCATCAATCGGCATATAGAAAGTGATGGCGCTATTATTGTCTTTCCAGCAGGTGAAGTGTCGCGATTAAGACCTGCAGGCGTAAGAGATACTAAATGGAACAGTGGATTTTTACGTTTTGCTAAGCAAGCAAAAGCGCCTATTGTTCCTGTTTATATAGATGCAAAGAATTCAGCAACTTTCTATGGCGTTTCTATGATGTACAAACCTGCCTCTACATTGTTGTTGGTTGATGAAATGTTTAAGCAAAAGTGCAAAGACATCCCAATGCGTGTGGGTAAGCAGATCCCCTATGAAAGCTATCAGCAAGCTAAGTTTGATATTAAAACTAAAACTAAGCTGTTCAAGCGTCATCTATATCGTTTAAAGAAAGGGCAGTCTGAAATATTTGCTACTCAATCAGCTATTGCGCATCGTGAAGATCCAAAATTACTGAAAAAAGCGATTAAGCAATGTGAACATTTAGGGGAAACTCAAGACGGTAAGCAGATTTATCTTTATCGCTTTACGGAAGGTGATCCCATTATGCGCGAGATTGGCGTGTTACGTGAGCAAGCTTTTCGTGCTGTCGGTGAGGGCTCTAGTTTGCGAAGAGATATAGATAAATACGATATGTATTATCTACATTTGATTCTTTGGGATGATGAAGATTTAGAAATAGTCGGGGCATATCGTCTAGCTGATACTGACGAAGTATTGAAAAAACACGGCATTAAAGGCCTGTACACTCATACGCTATTTGCGTTGAGTAACGAGATGAACCCTTATCTGTCGCAAGGTTTAGAGCTTGGGCGAAGCTTTGTTCAGCCAAAGTATTGGGGTAAACGAAGCTTAGATTACCTGTGGTACGGAATTGGCGCTTTTATTCGTAAATACCCAAAATATCGCTACTTGTTTGGGCCTGTGAGTATTAGTAATAATATGCCACAAGCGGCGAAAGAGTTGATGGTTTATTTCTATAAGCTGTATTTTGGTGGTGAGCAAGATTTAGCACCATCACGTTCACCATTTACCATTCAACAATCTGTGGTAGATACATTAAAAGAGCAGTTTGTCGGCGATGACTACAAAGCAGATTTTACTAAATTAAAGCATTTATTAGCCAACATGGGCACTAGTGTTCCAACCTTGTATAAGCAATACAGTGAACTAACTGAACAGGGTGGGGTGCAATTTTTAGACTTTGGTGTCGATGCTGATTTTGCTGACTGTATTGATGGTTTAGTGCTATTAGATATAGAGAAACTAAAAGCGAAGAAGCGTGCAAGGTATTTATCTGACGATTAAATTTTTGCTGTCTATTAAATGATTTAAGGGCTCATGTTTATTTTCTGTAAATATGTGCCCTTTGTTAATTCTAAAGGTTAAATTAATAACTAACTCCTTCACCTTTCTCGTAAACTGAAGTGTACTTGTTGATTTGTCACTCTATTGAAATAACTATTTAGTGTAAAGAGGGAAAGAGCTCACTAATTTAAAATCAGCAGTTTGAATACCTACCCATATACAGAACTGAGATTGATTAACTTTTTCGTTTTGTTGAAAATTAAGCTTTCATCAAATTTATTAATAGTTTCTGATAAATACTTTCTAATGTAACTAAATCCGAAATTTTCACATGTTCATTGATTTGGTGGATTGTAGCATTTGGCACACCAAGTTCGATGACCTGACAACCAGCGCTGGCAATGAATCTGCCGTCAGACGTACCGCCAGACGTTGAAAGGCGTGGAAACAAATGACAGGTTTGATAAATAGCTTGCTCTGCTTCGGCAATAAGTGACTGGGCATTTTGTGATTGTTTATCAGTAAAATAAGGATCGCAAGGGCGCTGCCAGTCAATCGACATCGAAAGCTCTGGTGTTAACTTTTCAGATAAACACATTTCGATACGCTGCATAACCTGTTGCATTGTGTGTTTATGGCTGTAGCGCACATTAAAGCAAACTTTACTTTGGCCAGGGATAACATTATCAGTCCATTGCCCAGTTTCTATTGCCGTTATTTGTAGGCTAGAGCCAGGAAAATCGATACTGCCTGAGTCCCACTCTAGTTCGCTCAGGTAATAAGCAAATTTTGCAGCTAAGTGCGCAGCATTTTGCGCGTATTGAGGATAGGCAACATGGCCTTGTTTACCTTTTATGGTTATTTCGCCTGAAATCGCCCCTCTTCGTCCTACTTTGATGGCATCACCCGTTTTAGCACTTGCTGAAGGTTCGCCAACAATACAGTAATGTGGCAGCTGGTTTTGTCTGGCGAGGCGGTCGACAATTTCTTGTGTGCCGTGTATTGCTTCACCTTCTTCATCGCTAGTGATCAAAAAGTAAAATTGATACTTGGCAAGATCAAGTTGAGGAAGCACTTCTTCAAAAGCTGATAGCATGGCGGCAATACCACCTTTCATGTCGGCAACGCCTCGGGCGAACAATTTTTCACCGGTGATTGTTGGGGCAAAAGGTGGGTTTTGCCATAGTGTTTCATCACCAGGTGGAACGACATCGGTATGACCAGCAAAGGCTATTCTCGTATTACCTGTACCTATTTTAGCGATTAAATTACTGACTCCGTGACAGTTAAACTGCTGGCAAGTAAAACCGAGAGCAGTTAGCTGGTCATTTAAGTATTGTTGGCAACCAAGGTCGTTTGGCGTTATCGACGCTATCGACAAAAGTGCTGAAAGATGGCCATATAATGAAGACGATAGAAATGCATTATCTGCATGTACAGAAGCGGAGAAATTGACAGAGGTTGTCGCTAAATCAGCCATATCAAGGAAACAGTATTTTAATTTTACATCAGTTTGCTGATTGAATATGACTAATAGATGACTACATTATGATCGCTAAATGACAAACTATCGTCTTTTTTCAATCAAATGTTGTGGTAAGCAAGTTGTACTAAGCGATTGGTTGAGCGACGAAGTAGTAGCCCAGCCCTAAAGTAAAAATAAGCAAGCCCATTAAACTGTGTTCTATAACAACAATTGCCGTTGATTTAGATTCGATAAACCGAAAGCTAAAAATTAAGCTCGCGAAAAAAGATAGCATGACAGCTATCCAGTTTCCGTAGATAAAATGGGCTAATCCAAAGCTTATGCTACCTAATACAGCGCGATGAGATTTGTTTTTGAACAGTTTTTTATAGCGATGAAAAAAGTAGGTACGAAAAACGAGTTCTTGTGGGATCACAGATAATATCGGGTACAGCAATAAGAGTAACAACCAGTATTGAGGCTGCTCTAATGGTAAAAAGAGTAGTCGTTCGGGGAGCAAGACTAATGTTAGTACAACCAAAGCTGGTGTCACTAGAATTAAGGTTTTAAGAAGTGGTGTCAGATCTGCCTTTTTTAAATTAAGTGTACGCTGCCAGTGTTTTTGTAAAACACCTTTTTGCCATAGTACATAAGTACAGCAACAACTCAGTAAAACAATAATTGCGACCGCATATTGAGCAACAAACTCGCGATTTATAATGAGTAAGATAGGGAGTAACCAAAATAACGCTACATACTCTATCCAACGAAACATCATAGGAATTCTCACTTATACAGGTATTTCATTTTTAAGCATTGAAGAAATAAAGCGTTGAATACACCATTGGGTGAATAAATATAGAAACAACGTTTCACCAGTGTTGGTATATTCACCTGTTGATACTAATTTTAGTCACCATTTGTGAAAGTGCGAGCGAGTAGGATGCTTTTGGCTAAATTTTGTCATCTAAACAACAAAAATGTGTCACCTCTCTGTCACACTTCCCCTCTACCTTTGTCATTATGGCTATGTTAGAAAGCATTTATCAGGTAGATCTTCGTTTATTGCTTTGGTGCAGAAAGTCGAGATACTACCCGCAATTTATTACGATGACGAGAGCATTATCGCGTACGGGCGACGGCTTTATGCAGGTGCTTTTTCCTCTCAGTTATTGGTTGTTAAGTCCTGAAACGGGTCATCAATTTTTTTTCTTGGCGTTGTTAGCGTTCGCAATTGAAAGACCTATATATTTCGTTCTGAAAAATTGTTTAAAACGACGCAGACCACCAGAGGTTGTCCCAGATTTCACCAGCATTATTCGTGCGTCTGATCAGTTTAGCTTTCCATCAGGGCACACGATGGCAGCATTTTTATTAGCTGGGTTAGCTATATGGTTTATCGGCGTAGCTGCTTGGCCTTTATATATTTGGGCAACTATGATAGCTGCCTCTCGGGTTATTTTGGGTGTTCATTTCCCAACAGACACTATAGCCGGCGCATTGCTCGGCACCTCTATCGCTTACTTTGTGGTAACAATATGAAAATACTCTATGGCATTCAAGCAACAGGTAACGGACATATTTCTCGTTCTCGAGTAATGGCAAAATACTTACAACAGTTCGATGTTGACGTAACTTACTTATTTTCTGGTAGAGAAAAAGAAAAACTTTTCGATATGGAAATTTTTGGTGATTACCTATATCGACAAGGACTAACTTTTATAACAAGCGCCGGTAAAATGGATTATTGGCAAACGTTAAAGCACAACAATGTGTTTAGCTTTTTTAAAGATATTTACACGTTAGATGTCGAACAATACGATTTAATTATCACTGATTTTGAGCCTATTACCGCGTGGGCAGCTAAAAGGGCTGGGAAAAAGTCATTAGCTATTGGTCATCAGTATGCGTTTGGGCCTAACACGCCTGTGGCAGGCGAAAACTTTATTGCGAAGTTTATTATGAAAAACTTTGCACCTGCGCAGCAATCTTTCGGACTCCATTGGTCAAAATTTGATAATAACGTATTGCCACCGATTATCGATGTTACTTTGCAACGTAGTAAAGAGTCAGGGCCAATCGTGGTCTATTTACCGTTTGAAGATCAACATTATGTTACCGAATTACTCAATGATTTTCCTGAATTTCATTTTGTTCAATACTCACAAGACTTAGATAATGGTCATCAAGGAAACGTTGACTTGAGAACGGCTTGTTACGAAGGATTTAAAGCCGATTTAAAACGTGCTAGTGGAGTTATCTGCAATAGTGGCTTTGAACTTAATAGTGAATGTATTCATCTAGGAGTACCTATATTAACAAAACCTATCGATGGACAAATGGAGCAGCAGTCGAATGCTTTAGCACTTCAACAACTAGGTTTTGGGCAGGTTATGACCGAACTAGATAGCAAAGTTATTTGGCAGTGGTTGACCAACTTACCACAGCAGCCACAACGTTATACGCCAGATGTAGCAAAAGAAATAGTTTCTTGGCTAATGAGTGGGCAAAATACGTCAGTTCAGGAATTTAGTGACAAATTGTGGCAGCAAGCATAATTCGCTTGTTGCCAATTCGTAATTGAACGTAATTTGTATACGGATAACTATTCAATAGTTAGAACGTCAAACTACAAAAAATTACAAGACTTTACAAGGAAGCTATTCTTTAAACGTTAGATAACCTCTCAGCTTTAGCCTATTTACTGGTAATAAACTTATGTATTCGAATTGTTTCAACGATGAATAAAGAGTTGATAAAGAATATATTTTTATTATAGTCAGGGGCTGTAACCATCAAGATTGTTATATATACTATGATGGATAAGTGTTCGACTAGGCTGATGAAAAGAGGGGATATGTACGCCTTTATAACCATTGCATTGATAGGAATTTTACTTTCCTTACCTACTTTCTCACAAGAAAGTAAACAATACATTTTTACACCTATTGAATTAGAAATGGATGCGGTGGCGAATACATACAGTGGTGATAATTCTGCTGTATTGGAGCACATGGAAAAATTGATCGCCAAACACCAGTCTGCGTCTGTCGCAGAAGTATCTCTATTACTCACTTATGATTGTTTATTACGCTCTAATTTGGCCTCGCAGCTTGCTCAGAATAGTTTAGACAAACTTTTGGCGTTGTCGGTAGATCATCAACAAAATTACTCCGTTCGTGCGGCTACAGCATTGTGTCAATCTAGCATTGCACAGCTAAAAAAAGATCAAAATGAATACCAGCAATCCATCAATAAGGCGTTTTTATTCGCGCAACAAGCAGATTTAGCTACGCTGCGGTATTGGATTAGCGTCAATATTAACTCTTTGTTTAGAAAAGTTGGTGACTATCGCACCGCAGAAAAAGCGCTATTGATAGCATTAGATGTAGCGCAGCAAAATCAAGACAATTTTCGTACTTATGTTACGAGTCAGCACCTTGCTGAAATTTACTATTTAACTCACCAGTATGACTTAGCGTTGGAACACAATGAAGCTGCGCAACAGCTATATAAAATACTCGGAAGTCACTGGTACTACCAAGAATTATTGGCAACTCGTGGTCATATCCATGTGGTCAGAGGCGAGTACGATATTGCTAAATCTTACTTTCAACAGGCTATTAAAGAAGCGCGCAGTAAACAGCTTCACCGAGACGTACCGTATTTTCAGTTATATCTATCTTTTACGCTGTTGTTATTAAATGATACTCAGGCAGCGTTAGAAAAAATTGATAGTGCACAACGTTATGCTGATGATTACGATGATCAGTATTTACACAACAATGTGTCGTTAATGAGGAGCTTTCTGCTGTTGAGAGAGCAGAAATTAGAACAGTCAGAGAAAGCTTTTAACAAAGCTATCGCATACTTTAATAAAAATAAGTGGCAAGAGCCTAGTATACGCGCATGGGACCAACGCTATCGACTTGCTAAAGTTATGGGTAACGAGTTGGAAGCACTAAAAGCTTTTGAAACCTTTGTTGAATTAAATCAAAGCCAAGTGATTGAACAGCAACTTAATCGTTACAACGTGTTTTATGAGGCGAACAGAAATGTATGGCGTGAAGACGATAACTTTGCTCATGCCAAACTTAAAGAAAAACAAAAAGAGTTGAAAAGTTCAGAGCAACAGGTTCTTGTTTTATATTCCGTTATCGGCGTTCTATCTTTTATACTCGTTATTGGCTTGATTAACCGTATTTTACGAATTATTAGAGAGCGACGCGCAGAAAATGAAGAGATCAATCGTCAGCGCTTCTATGACCCATTAACCAATAGCTTTAATCGTCGATACTTTGAAGAACATGTAAAAGTTGAGATGCTTAAAACATCTGAACAAGGCGATGCTGTATTTGTACTTGCATTTGATATCGATCATTTCAAAAAGGTGAATGATACGTTTGGTCATGCAATTGGTGATGACGTTTTGAAAGAAGTCGTTTCACGTTTACAAAATGATGTGCGCTCAATGGACAAGATTGTTAGAACGGGTGGTGAAGAGTTTATTATTGTTTTTTCTGCGATTGAGAGGCAACGAATAGAGATTGTAATCGAGCGTGTATTAAACCTTATTGCCGAAACTCCGTTCATCATTGATGACTCCCCTGAGAAGATAACGATTAGTATTGGTTATGTCGTCGTGCCTGGCGTTCAAAGTGATAAAGATATTAATGATTTACTAGTGATTTCAGATAAAGCATTGTACTTAGCTAAGGAGCGAGGAAGAAATCGTGCTATAGGTGTTAGATCAATCCGTTGTCCTCTGGATGCCATAGATAATATTGAAACTGCTGCCGATAATAGTTTGTTGGCGTTAGAGGAAGTACAGGGGGCTTAGCGTTAAAGTTATTGGTTAAGTGCTCTGATTAACATAAAAAAACGCGCTTTAGCGCGTTTTTTTATGTCTGTCTAAAATAAAAATCCAATATCGAGCTTAATAGCAGACATGTCTAAGTCTTTGCTATCGCCTATTTCACTATAGAGCTTATTGTAGGAGGCGCGGACAAAAAACTTTTCCTGAAAATCATAACGAACTCCTGCGCCGATATTATAAGTAAAGTTAGTATCGTTATAGCTAGGGTAAAAGGTGTCACATACATATTCCCACCAAAACGGGTCCCACCAACATGAGCCACTAGGCGGGCCTGATTGAACATTACTGTCAATAAAAGTCCATCCTAATCCTGCCATAACAAACGGAGTGAAGTCATCTGCCATTAAATGGTAGGTGAGGTTTAGTTGTGAATGGCGGATAGTTAAATGATGAGCAATGGTAGAGCGTTCATCATTTGTCGACTCAGCACCTGTCATTGCAACGAAATCAGGCTTGCTGTTCATAAAATCAAATGATAGAAGAAAGTGGTCGTTAAAGTGATAACCGAAGGTTAAACCAAACCCTACGTCGCTATCAATGTCTATACTTGAGCCACCTTCACCAGTCAGTTTCTTATCACCGGATTCAACAGCATATAAACTAACTTCGTAATTGCCAGCTTTATCACTCGCATGTGCGGAAATACAAAAGGCAGCACACAATACGCCCAAACTTATTTTTTTTAGTAAAATCATAGAACAACTCCCAAGTGTGTTAATTATAGAAGTTAGTCTATATTTTTTATTTTTCCATCGGAATTAGCGCTAAACAAGATGCGCTAAAGCTGTTTGAGTGAGCTTAAAGATATTTTATTAATTGTCTTTAGCACCTCTTGTTCACTGCCTGCAGTAATTGTAACCAGTGACTGAAGAAAGCTTCTGGTGTTATGAAGCTTCGCTAAACCTTGGTTTGATTTATAAACAGCGTTCCAGCTTTCAAAAGGTGCTGGTACAGCGAGATTTTTAATACTTTGCTCGATTTGTTCTGGTGTTAGTTTGTTTTGCAGCGCTAAATATAAAAAGGGTAATGCAAGTCTTCGGGCTTCCCCATAAACATAAAAGTGGTTATTTTCAGGTACTACTTTGCTAATAATCGCATTGAGCATTAGTGTGTGTTGTTTAGCCGTTGTATGTTTATTCAACGCCAGTTGCAGCATAATGTCCGCGGTATGAGCAACACTGTGTCGCCAGCCATGTTTTTCGTCAAAACCACGAAAGTCCTCAATGCTATTCATAAAGTTCGCGGCCGTTTCAACGGCTTTTTGGCGATCACTTTCAGATAGATAAGGCGCAATACGGTCAACACGAACCACTTCGGCCAGCAGCAAAGCAGCAAAAGGCTGTTCGAAATTGTTTTTATCTTGGTTTGGTTGGCTTAACAGTTCGATGAGATGAGTAAATTGTTGCTGTACTGTCTTAGTCGACAATAGTTCGCCTCTAAGCCATTTGCTGTTAGCTTCGTAAACTATACCATCTCTAATATTCGGATCTGTGCTGTCAAGACATTGAAGAAGCTTCAAAGCAAATTGGTTTCGTTTGGCCTCGTCTTGTACTTGAAAGTTATTTTTCTTTAATTTAGTCAGCACTTGCTGCGGTAGTGCTTTCTCACAAGTGTTGGCTAATGTCAAAGGAGAGGCAAGCAGAGCCATTATTGTTATTGTACGAACTGTTAACATGAGATTCCCTGTTGTTTGTTTTTGGTGAGATTAAAATTATCTCTTTAACGATTCGATAATATCTTGCAATTTTACCTTTGCAAACCATTTAGTTGTGATAGATTAGCGCTCATTGTAAATCGTCCCATATCGATATGCCTTATTTAATTACTGTTTTTATCAGCGCTTTTTTATTGTTCTTAGTTCAACCTATGATTGCGAAGGTCCTTTTGCCTTATTATGGCGGTGGTGCGTCGGTATGGACGGCTTGTATGGTGTTTTTTCAGTCGGCATTATTACTTGGTTATGCTTACGCTAATGCACTATCCAAGGTGCCCAATTTAGCCTATCAATTTGTTGTTCATATTGCTTTGTTAGCGGTTAGTACGTTGTTTTTGAATTTCGATATTTCGTTTACAGGTCAACAGCAACAACCTTTCGCTGAGATTGTTATCGTACTTGCTCAAAGTATCGGAATACCTTTTGTTATGCTGTCTGCCACAGGCCCCTTGATTCAACATTGGTATGCCAAATTACAGAACAACAAAACTCCGTACTATCTATATGCCTGGTCGAATGCTGCGTCTTTATTGGCTTTATTGGCCTATCCATTTTTATTTGAACCTTTGTTTCCGCTGGAACAGCAGGGGAGTCTATGGTGGTTGGGCTTTGCCTGTTTTATAGGCTCTATGGCGGTTATTTGTGTAAAAGGTTTATTAAAGACAAAAGGGCTGGTATTAGAGACAAACGCCGTGAAAAGCCGCGTTTCGCTCACACAATATATACTCTGGATCAGCTTTTCTGCACTAGGTGTTATTGTTTTGTTGTCTACGACTAATGCGATGACACAAAATATAAGCCCAGTACCGTTTTTATGGGTGACACCACTTTGCCTGTATTTACTTAGCTTTATTATTTGTTTTCAAACGACGCGTTGGTATACCTCTTGGTATTGGTTTGCTTTGCTAGTATTAGCAAGTATAACCGCAATTATGATGTATTTTATTGGCTCTCAATTCGGCTTAATTACACAATTGTCTATGTACTTAGTGGTGATGTTTATCGCGAGTATGGTCGCACATGCTGAACTTGTTAATTTAAAGCCCTCTACAGAAAATCTCACCCAATTTTATCTAGCACTTTCATTTGGTGGAGTTGTTGGTAGTGTTTTAGTCTCTGTTGTTGCCACCGAGTCATTTAATCAGTATTTAGAGTTCCCGTTAGCTTTTGTGAGTTTATTGATTTTACTCGCGATAAAATCATTGCTTGATAAGGATAAACTTTGGTCACTTGTAGGTGCGTACACGAGTGGAGCTATCGTTACTGCGCTCATTTTGACCTATCTAAATTCGTTGTACCAAGCGACAGATGTCATGCAGGCGCGTAACTTTTATGGCGTGATAAGTGTTAAAGATGTAGAGATTGATGGTCAATGGGAAAGAAGGCTTATTGACGGCACTACTTCACATGGTACTCAATATCTTGACGCTACAATGGCGGCTACACCGTTAAGTTATTATCGCGATAAAACGGGGGTAGCCTTGTTACTGGACGCCGCAGGCAAGGAAAATAGTTCATTAAACGTTGGGTTGATTGGTTTAGGTGCAGGAACGCTTGCAGCTTACGGCAGAAACCAAGATATTTATCATTTTTATGAGCTTAACCCCGCAGTAATTTCTGCCGCTAAAAACTACTTTACCTATACAACTAATAGTAAGGCTGAGGTGAGCTTTATCCAAGGCGATGGTAGAGTGTCCATTCAACAATTAGTTGATAATGGCACTGAGCCTTTACACGATATCTTGGTGTTGGACGCATTTTCTGGTGACAGTATTCCGCAGCATTTGCTAACGGTAGAGGCGTTTAACCTGTACCAAAAAGTACTCAAAAAAGATGGTGCCATAGCTGTTCATATTTCAAATACTCATTTAGATTTGCTGCCGTTAATGCGAGGAATAGCTGAGCATTATTCTTTGTCGTTGAAATACTTTAATACCAAAGCACAGAATGCACATCAGCACGATACTGAATGGGTGTGGTTAACAAAAAACCAAACGATTCTTAACGACAGTTACGCAAGTTTCTTTGATAGTTCTTGGCAACATGTGCGGAGCCCGATTGTGTGGACAGATAGCAAGAGCAACATCTTCGAGTTATTAAAATAATTTGAAAACTTTATTTTGGAAATAACACAATTAAACAAAACTCAACTAATTAATATAAATGTTAGTGTATATAATGATTTTGTTATATAGTGCAGCCGAGTTTAACAGATAAGCTGAAAAGTGATTCTGCTTACCGACTAGATTGAGGTAATTACATTGACCAATTCAACTATCATTTCTGCTACCAGTTTTTATAAAGCGTTAGGTGATGACAATCGTTTGAAAAGTTTGCTTATTATCTCTTGCGAAGAAGAAGTATGCGTGTGTGAACTTATGGTGGCTTTAGCTGAAGAAAGCCAGCCTAAGGTATCACGTCACCTCGCGTTGCTCAGAAAATCAGGTATTTTGGTTGATCGAAAGCAAAAACAATGGGTATTTTATTCAATTAACCCTCTATTACCTGAGTGGATGAAAAGTGTTATTCACTCAACAGCTAATGAAGCGCCTGAGTTGGTTGAACAAGAATTAGCCCGTTTGCACAAAATGGGCGATAGACCAGCACGAAATAACATGTGTTGTTAGAGAGTTAGTTCTCTAATAGAAGTAGTTTATTAGGAGGCAGTTTTGGGTGTTTTCGAACGATATTTGTCTGTTTGGGTCGCGTTAGCTATTGCCGCTGGTGTTGGCTTAGGCGTTGTCATCCCTGAGTTTTTCGAATTGGTGGCTAACTGGGAATATGCACACGTTAATATCGCGGTAGCGATTCTTATTTGGATCATGATTTACCCTATGATGGTTCAAGTAGACTTTTCAACGCTAAGTCAGGTTGGCAAAAACCCGAAAGGGTTACTACTAACTGTGCTGGTTAACTGGCTTGTTAAACCTTTTACTATGGCGGCTCTTGGTTGGCTATTTTTTGAAGGGGTATTTGCAGATTTAGTGTCACCAGAGACTGCCCAGCAATATATCGCGGGTATGATTTTACTAGGTGTAGCCCCTTGTACGGCAATGGTATTTGTTTGGTCACAATTAACAAAAGGCGATGCTAATTACACTTTAGTACAGGTATCTGTAAATGATATTATCATGATCTTTGCATTCGCGCCGATTGCAGGTTTTTTACTCGGCGTAACTGATATTACTGTACCTTGGGACACCTTATTAGTTTCTGTTGTACTGTACGTGCTACTGCCATTAGTAGCAGGAGTTTTAACTCGTCAATATCTAAATCGTTCGTCAAAGTCCGAACAAGCTATCAGTGATTTTCTTGCTGGAATTAAACCCTTTTCGATTGTCGGGCTATTAGCAACGGTTGTGCTGCTGTTTGGCTTTCAGGCCAATACTATTATTGCACAACCGTTAGATATCGTGTTGATAGCGATCCCACTCATCATACAAACCTACGGCATTTTTATCATAACCTATGCCATCGCTATCAAGCTAAAACTAAAGCACAAAATTGCAGGCCCTGCGTGTTTGATCGGCACGTCTAACTTTTTCGAATTGGCGGTAGCTGTGGCTATTTCACTTTTTGGTTTACATTCGGGGGCTGCACTTGCAACGGTAGTAGGTGTGCTGGTTGAAGTACCGGTTATGCTGTCATTAGTAGCTATCGTAAATAAAACACATCATTGGTTTGACAATCAAACCAATTAACAAAGATAAATATTATTTAATAAGGAATAAGATGTCTCATCCTTTTGATAAATTAACACTGGATAATGGCGCAAGCTTCATATTCACGCCTTGTCCTGGCACTAAAGAAACGAGTGTGGTTAATGCGCTTGCTGAACTTAAATCTGCTGGCGCTAAAGGCATTATTTCGTTGATGTATGATGAAGAATTAATAAATAATAACGCCGAAAATATTGGTGATGTTTGTGACCGATTATCACTAAAATGGTTTCAACTGCCACTTTCTGATGATGCAGCACCTAACGATGATTTTAGTGATGCAGTAAGCCAGTCATTACCTGACATTAAAGCACTCCTTGAAAACAAAGGTAGCCTTGCTGTGCATTGCAAGGGAGGCTCAGGAAGAACAGGGTTAATGATTGCGATATTGCTGGTTGAACTTGATTATTCAAAAGATGAAGCCAAGACTTTGGTGCAGTCAATAAGGCCAAAAGCGCTGTCTAAACCTGCGCAAGTCGCTTACTTTGAAGGTTACTAAATAATCTTCAAAGTAAGCTTCCATGCTTAGGATTAGAGTTAGTTTTAAGTACAGGTGAATAGCTGGTTTGAGTTTTAGTTACCAGCTACCTGTATTTTCCATACTTACCCAAGGCTCTTGTGGAGGGAGTGATTCACCTTTTTGTAGTAATTCAATAGAGATGCCGTCTGGTGATTTTACAAAAGCCATATGACCACAACGAGGTGGGCGATTAATAACAACGCCGCTATCTTGTAAGTTCTGACAAAGGTCGTAAATGTTTTCGACTTCAAATGCTAAGTGACCAAAGTTTCTACCTGAGCCATATTCTTCTTCTGAGTCCCAATTGTAAGTAAGCTCGATTTCTGCTTCGCCGTGAGCTGTCGCCAAGAATATTAGTGTGAATTTTCCTGCGGGAACTTCTTTGCGCTTTGTCTCGATAAGCCCTAATTTGTTTATGTAAAAATCTAGAGATGCGTCTAAATCTGTGACACGCACCATAGTGTGTAAAAATTTCATGGTTTGCCCTTTAACTCAATAATTTTTATACCGTTATTATTTTTTCGAAGAATAAATGGTTACATCGCCATTTGTTCTAATGTAGACAATAGCTTCTTCTCTGGTGACGACATTATGTTGAAATCGGCCAACAGAGCGAAAATGGCTGCCAGGTTCGAGTATATCTCGATCTTTGTGCTCTAACGAGTAGTATTCAACATCGCCTTTGATAACTACAGCCTTAATATCATCTTTGTGAGAGAGAATACTGCCTTTGAATCCAGCGTTCAATTTCAGTAAAAATCCCCGTTCGTGATTATCGAAAGGCTCTCCCCAAAGCCAACTTATCTGAGCCTTGTCGCTAGTAACTAATTTACTTACCGCAGACGATTGCCACACTAAATTTGCACTATGAATATTAATAGGTCGCTCGCCATTATCAAACTGCTTTTCGATAGGATGAACAAGATATGGGCCAGAATCTATTTCAACAAAGATTAGGTTGTTATTATCATTTGCCGCGGTTATGTGTGGACCACCAGCAGGTTGTGTCCAAAAGGAACCAGTGTCCATCCACATCTTATCTGCCAGCATATCGTCATTGTGAATAAGGCCATTAATTACAATCCCTCGATAAGAGACATTGTGGAAATGGGGAGGTGAGGCAAAACCGTTGTTAAATTTAACTAACATTCCTGTCTGTTCATTGTGGCTGCGATTTCCCCATAAATCTGCAGCACCCGGACTTTTATCCCCCCTAAGAGGGTTCAGGTAACCCCATTTAACATCTGTAAACTTAACCACTTCTGATTGATGCGGGATATTCTCTGTATTGGCTGTAGCATTAGGTACTAACAGCTGCAAGCCAGCTAAGCTTGCGATGAAAAAACGTTTAAACATGAAAGTCACCTGATATTTTTATAATTGCATTTATTGTGTGCTTTTTGACTACATTGTAGAATAAAAAGTCACTTAACAAAAATTTAACAAATCAACAGGTGATGGAAAAAATAGAGACTCGATTTAAGGCCGTTTAGAAATGAAATGGAAGAAATTAAACGGCGTTAGAAGCTGTGCAGTTTTGAAGTGAGCAGGATATAAAAGCCGCCCTAAAGAGAGCGGCTTAGTATCAACAGTTAAACTATTTACAGACCGACTTTTAAGCCTCGACGGATCAGTAAGGCATCAGTTGTTGGTTCTTTACCTCTAAAGGCTTTGTATGCCTCCATTGGATCTTTGCTGTTACCAACTTCCAAAATGTTTTGGCGGAAGTTCATGCCATTTTCGATGTTCAGTCCACCATTTTTTTGGACAAAAGCGTAGGCGTCAGCGGCTAAGATCTCACTCCACATGTAAGCGTAGTAACCTGCGGAGTAGCCGCCACCCATTGAGTGTGAGAAGTAGGTTGACTTATAACGTGGCGGAATAGCTGTTAACTTAACACCATGCTTTTCTAACGCTTTTTGTTCAAAGGCATTAACGTCAGATACATCTTGGTCAGCAGAAATTGAGTGCCACTCCATATCAAGTAATGCGGCAGATAAATACTCCAACGTATCGAAACCTTGGTTGAAGCTTCGAGAGCGGATAACTTTATCAAGTAACTCTTTTGGTATAGCTTCGCCTGTTTTGTAGTGTTTAGCGTAGTTGGCAATAACTTCTGGATGTGCAGCCCAATCTTCTTGGAAGGTAGAAGGGAACTCTACGAAGTCACGAGATGTAGCTGTGCCTGCAAGAGACGGGAATTTTACGTCTGAAAATATACCGTGCAGACCGTGGCCTAATTCGTGGAACATAGTGGTTACGTGATCATAGCTTACCAATGTTGGTTCGCCTTCTGGGCCTTTTGGAATATTCATGACATTAATCACAACAGGTTTTTGATTTAACAAGCCTGATTGACCAACAAATGAAGACATCCATGCGCCACCACGCTTACCTTCGCGAGCGAAAAGGTCAGCGAAGAAAATGGCAATACTTTTGCCATCTACGTCAAATACTTCATAAGCGGTTACATCTGGGTGATAAACTGGAATATCTTTACGTTCTTCAAAGCGGATCCCAAATAAGCGCTCCATGGTGTAGAACATGCCGTCGTTTAACACGCGATTATATTCAAAATACTGTTTAACTTCGTCTTCGTCTATGTTGTATTGTACTTTGCGTACGAACTCAGCATAGTAAGCCCAATCCCAAGGCGCTAACTCAAAGTCACCGCCTTTTTCTTTAATCATCTCTTGAATGGCGGCAGCTTCTTGATTCGTTTTGGCAACAACTGCAGGCACCATAGAACCTAGCATGTCGTAAACAGCTTCCGGAGTTTTTGCCATTTGTGCTTCTAGGCCATAATTAGCCCAACTGTCGAAACCTAGTAAGGTTGCTTTTTCAGCACGAAGAGTAGCTAAACGTGCCACGATAGGGCGGTTGTCAGTTTCACCTGATTGAGCGCGGTTTGCTGACGCTTCCCAAACACGTTGGCGTAACTCTCGATTGTTTAATGACGCAAGAATTGGCTGGCGAGTCGTGTTGGTAATACTTAGCGCGTATTTATCTTTATATCCGGAAGCTTCAGCAGCACTCTTTGCTGATTTTAATTGTGATTCAGATAGACCGTCTAGCTCCTCAGCTGAGTCTACAATCACTTGGATATTTTTGGTTTCTTTTAAAAGATTTTGACCAAACTGAGTCGTTAGCGTTGAATGCTCTTCGTTAATGGCACGAATCGCTGTTTTTTGCTCTTCTGTAAGTTTGGCACCTGCGCGAACGAAATTACGGTATTTCACTTCTATTAAACGAATCGATTCAGCGTCTAAGCCTAAGTCGTTACGCGTGTTATAAAGGCTTTCTACTCGTGCAAATAGGTTAGCATTTAAGTTAATGTTATCTGAATGGCCTGCAAGTTTAGGTGCCATCGTTTTTTGAATATTACGACGCTCAGGGTTGCTATCTGTTCCAGTCAGGTTAAAGAAAACGCGAGAAACACGAGTAAGTAACTTACCGGATTTCTCCATTGCAACAAGCGTATTGTCAAATGTTGCAGGCTCTGGATTATTCGCAATCGCTTCGATTTCTTTCAAATGCTCTGCCATACCTTGCTCAAAAGCTGGTAAAAAATGTTCATCTTTAATTTTGGTGAAATCAGGTGTTTGGTATTGCAAAGTACTAGCCGTTAATAAAGGATTCGCTGCCGTAGCTTCACTCGCTTGTTCTTGTGAAGCAGTTTGTGAATTAGCAGAATTGTTCATTTCAGTATTGTCGCTACATGCCGTGAACAGTAGGGCTGAGGAAATTGCTACTGCAACCAGAGAGGTTTTCATTTAATAACTCCTATTATAATAGATTCTTTTATTTTTATGTTTTATTCATGTATTTCCAATGGAAACTACCGCTGTTTTTCGGCGAGTTATCCCATTATTTTGTTAGATTTTTACTACTGTAAAACTAAGCCTGTAATTCTGTGAAAATTTAGTTAACTGACTGCTATCGAGCAAAGCTAAGTCTCATGTTGGCGCTTGGTTTTTCAATAATCTTGTTATCGCTAAAAACGCGTTCACCGTTTACCCAAGTGTGTAATATTTTGGATGAGAAAGTGTGGCCATCAAATGGTGTCCAGCCACAGTGATATCGAGTCTTTTCATGGCTCGCTAATGTTGTTTGGTTTGCATCGACTAAAACCAAGTCGGCAAAGTAGCCTTCTCGTAAAAAGCCGCGCTGTTCAACGCCGTACCTAATGGCTGGGTTGTGCGAGACTTTTTCTACCACTTGCGCCATTGATAAACGCCCTGCATGAGCGTGGTCTAACATTGTGAGTAAAGCACTTTCTACTAAGGGTAGTCCTGCAGGTGCAGGTAAGTAATCGGTTTGTTTTTCTTCTAATGTGTGAGGCGCATGATCTGTTGCCACAATATCGATTTGCCCAGTATGTAGTGCATTCAACAGTGCTTGTTGATCTGACGGTGCTTTAATAGAAGGGTTACACTTTATTAAGTTGCCTTTTTCAGCGTAATCATTTTGATTAAACCATAAATGATGAACGCATGCTTCTGCAGTAATCGGTTTGCCTTGAATACCTCCTGCTTCAAATAAACTAAGCTCTTTCTCAGTAGTAATATGAAGAACGTGGAGTTGAGAGCCAAATTTCTTCGCAAGATTTACTGCATAAGAAGAGGATGCATAACAAGCTTCTGCGTCGCGAATAATCGGGTGGTGAACAATGGTAATGTCGCTTTCATTGGCGTTTAGTTTTGTTTTTAACTTGTGGAGGTTTTCATCGATTATCGGGCTGCTTTCACAGTGTGTCACAATTAGGGTAGGGCTATGTTTGAATATCTCATCTAATGCTTCAGGATGTTCAACCAATAGATCACCTGTTGATGCCCCCATAAATACTTTTACGCCACAGTGGCGAGATGGGTCGAGCTTTTTAATTTCTTCTAAATTATTCTCGGTTGCACCTAGGTAAAACGAATAGTTTGCTAGCGAGTTTTTGTGTGCGATTTCGAATTTAGCTTCTAATGCCTCAATTGAGGTTGTAGAAGGGTTAACATTAGGCATTTCCATAAAGCTAGTAATACCACCTGCAACTGCTGCACGAGATTCGGTATAAATAGAGCCTTTATGGGTGAGCCCAGGTTCACGAAAATGTACTTGATCATCAATCATGCCGGGTAATAAGAACTTGCCGTCAGCTTCGACAATAATATCGCTTGGAGATGCTGAGATATTTTCCGCTATTTTTTCAATGCGGTTACCTTTAATGAGCAAGTCTGAAATAACGATCTTACCTTCATTTACTAATTGTGCATTTTTAATCAGAGTATTTGACATATTAACGGTTTCCAAAAGCTAGCTAAACGTGAGAATGAGAGCTGATAAACACACTCAAGTTTGGTGTTATTTATTGTGGTGATGTTATAACATTACAAATGTGTTTGGCTATAGTAGAATTAATGGAAATATAATTAATGACAAAGACAGAAATACATCAGCTATTTGATAAGTGGAATGCAGCGTTGAGAACGGGCGACCCTAAAAAAGTGGCCAGTTTATATGATAATGAAGGTGTTTTATTACCAACCATTTCAAATAAAGTGCGCAGAACACAAGAAGAAAGAGAAGACTATTTCAACGACTTTCTTTCACGCAAGCCACAAGGCGTTATTGATGAGTCAACTGTTCGCTTGTTTGGCGATATCGCTATTCATTCAGGTATTTATACTTTTACGTTTGGTGATAATTCAACAGTGCAAGCGCGCTTTAGTTTTGTGTATCGCGCTAGTGGCCAAGACTGGCTTATCATCGAACATCATTCTTCGGCAATGCCAGAGGGCTAGTTTCACCTTTACACCACTTAGAATAATTCTCGTTTAAAGACTAATTCTTTAAACGCTTCTTGTTTGAACACAAGCCGATTTGTTTACTTTAAACGGTTTTGTGTTCAACTTACGCAGTTTTGTTTATTACCTTACTTTTCTCCGCTCCATACAATATTCAACAAGTTTTCAGATAACAGTAAGGAGCACTTCAAAATGAAAAACTTTATAGCAGTTGGTGTCGCTAGTGCAATGCTGATGTTTAGTCATGGTGCATTGGCTAATTCGACAAAAATCGAAACTATTAATCATTTGAAAGGTAAGGTAACGAATATGCAGTCTCACAATTTACATGCAGGTAAAAACACAGTTTTCTTTAAGTCTCAGGGTGTTCAATTGGCTGGTCACTTATATTTGCCAGAGGGGTTTGATAGTAAGGCGACATACCCAAGTGTTGTATTTTCACCGCCTTTTAACCAAGTAAAAGAACAAACCGGCGCTGTTTATGCGGAACACCTTGCCAAACGCGGCTATATAACCATCGTATTTGATCACTTAGGGTATGGCGATAGCGAAGGTGATATTCGTAACAATGAAAATTCCTTTATTAAAATCGAAAGTATTCGCGATGCCGTAAGTTACATGGGAACTTTGCCATTTGTAGATAAAGAGCAGTTATTTGGATTAGGTGTTTGTGCCTCGGGCGGTTACATGGCGCTTGTCGCGACTACCGATAAGCGATTAAAGGCGATTGCAACGGTATCCGGTATGATGGGTAACAAAGCTAGCTATTTTGAAACTATGGATAGAGAAACTATTACAGGGTTAATAGCGATGCAAAATGCTGGACGTCAAAAAGCCTACGAAACGGGTGAAATCGACTACGTCGATGCTTTGGGGATGACAGCTGAAGAAAGTGCGATTAAAGACGGCGCTACACCGAGTGAGGGCTATGACTACTACATGACTGAGCGGGCTGGCGCTCAAACGTATCCTAATTATAGTCACTTATCGCCTTCGTTTATGCTTGAAGCACCAATGCTAGCTGACGCGCAATCTTATGCTCCATATTTATACACTCCGTTTATCGGTATTGTTGGTACAAAAGCGATGGATCCTGCAAGCGGTATATTGATGACAGGGCCACTAACCAAAAACTTTTATGACGCTGCGTCAGAGCCGAAAAAATTTGTTCAAGTTGCAGGTGCGTCACACGTTGATTTGTACGATAAAGAGCAATTTGTTAGTAAAGCCATAGATGCCATGGATGCATTCTTTAAAAAGCATTAGTCCAGTTCTAACAGTGGTATAGGGAAAACTGTGAAATAGGGCTATGTGATTAGCCCTTTTTCTCCTTTTTGAAATGACCTTAAAAGTTAAATAGCGTGGTGTAAAATGAAATCAATCGCAGATGTAAGTCAGTTAGTTAATGCTTATCGAGTTCACCAAATTCGTTCGGGGAAAACCCATAGATTTGTAGATATTTCTATTGTTGAAACTGAAGGACGATTTTTCGTTCGTCAGTATAAATTTAATCCAAACAGCTGGTATGGTGCATTCTTAAAAACACCGGAGGGTGAGATTAAGTGCGGCGATTCGGTAATTGAGATTGAAGGCAAACCCCCTGAGGATTTAGATACTGTAAATCCGTTGGTAAACCGAGCATTTAAGAAAAAATACGGTATTATTTATACCATCATGAAGTTATTTTTTAATACGAAAAAGCACGAAGCATCGACACTTGAGTTGATCCCTCAAATAGAAAAGTAGGCATTGTATAACGAGCTACAGCCACAATAAGTTGCGTTTCAATGAGTATTAAATATGAAGAAAAGACATTTTAGCAACCTAGCTGAATACCACGAATTTCTTGGGTTTCCAGCGCCGGAACATCCGCTTATTTCGTTAACTGGTGTTAAAACAGATGCATCCTGCATAGGAGAAGAAGTTGAGTTAAGTACTGACTTTTACAGTATCAGCTTGAAGCATATACTTGAGGGGGAAATTTTCTATGGTCGAACTAAATATGATCATAGCCATGGCAGCTTTATCTGTACTGCTCCACGTCAGGTAGTTAGGATCAGTAAAGTGAACGTAAAGTCTGACGCTAGAACCATCATTATTCATGAAGACTTTATTCGTGGCACGCCAATTCAAAAGACTATTGAGTCAGCTAATTACTTTAGCTATGCGATAAACGAAGCATTGCACTTGTCGCCTCGTGAAGAAAATTTAGTTAAGTCTATCTTTGATACTTTGGAGCTTGAATATTCGCAAAACCATGATGCTTTTAGTAAAGACATTATGGTGTCGCAACTTAATACCTTGCTCACTTATGCAGAAAGGTTTTATCAGCGCCAGTTTCAACAACGTTTAGAAAGCCCAATTTCTTCACTGGAAGAGCGTTTCTATGATGTGCTGAAAGGCTTGCCTTCTGATCATATCCCATCAGTTGAAGAAATAGCGAATGAAATGGCGATGACGCCGCGTTATCTAAGCGACGGGCTAAAAGTGGAAACGGGGAAAACTGCACTAGAGAATATTCATATTCACCAAATAGAACGAGCTAAAAACTTGCTTTTAGGCTCAGATGATTCTGTTTCTACCATTGCTTATGCATTGGGGTTTGAATACCCGCAGTATTTTTCTCGTTTATTTAAAAACAAAGTGGGCTTAACGCCAACACAGTATCGAAACCAAACGCCTCATTGATTCAGTTTTAAACGCAAAAAATCCGCTAGCGTTAAGAGTTAAAGCTAGCGGATCGCCAGTTTTGCAATTAAGAGCTTGTTTAGTTGCTAATGGCCAAACTGTATTCTGATACCAGCATTAACAGTAAATCCGTCGTTTCTTGACCAAATGTCAGTTGTCCAACGACCACTAGGTGCTTGCTCGAGCAATAGAAGTGATTCGCCTTTTGTTTGGCGAATATTTAGTAGATTTTCTGCATTGAGAAAATAGCTAATTTTTCCAACTGTAATCTGTCCGAGTAAACCTAAATGCCAGTAAGGATCGCTTTTGTCTCTGTAAGGATTATTTTCTAGTGTTTGGCTTCCCGTATAGTAAGCTTCAAAGCCCACTAAATGACTGCCATGTTCTTCCCACATAACAACAAGCCCTGCCGAGTGCTCAGGGGTTAAGGCAAGGGGCATTTTGCCCATGGTTAATTCTGGCTGTTTAGTAGCGTCAGTGTACAAGTAGCTTCCCGTAAACTTGATATCGTGCCATCGGTAGCGAAGCATTAATTCTGCTCCTTTAACCTTGGTTTCACTTTCTGCATTAACAATCTGTACTGCTTTGTTGTTCACCTGAAATTGCGGCTCAATTTCAACAAGTTCGGTGGCATTATCTATGTTGGAAGCAAATAGCGTCACACTAGTTTCTAAGCTGTCTTGCACGTAACTAATATCAAGAGATGCCGTTGTCGCTTTTTCTTCTTCAATGTTTTCCAATGGAGCTAGGTTAGATAATCCTGCTGCTTCGATATCTTCGATAAATGGACTAGGAGCAAAAAAGCCTTTACCGTAAGAGCCACGTATAATCCAATTTTCAGGGCTGTAAAGCATCGATAAGCGAGGGCTAAATTGGGTACCGTATTCACTGTGCCAATCGGCACGAGCGCTAAATGACATAGACAGAAGATCAGTTGCTTCATAATCTACTTGGGTAAATATGCCAGGTACTTCGAAGTTGTAATCAAATTCGCTATAACTATCAGATGAAAATTGCTCTGATTGCCAAGCAATGCCAAATAGCCACGCTGTTTGATCACTAAAGCCCGATAAACTTGACTCAATTAAGTAGCTCTCGTGTTTATCTTCATCGTATTCCATACCGAAAGTATGTTCATGATCTTGCTGCATGGCTGAACCGCGAAAGTTTAGATTTAGCTCGTCTGTTAGTGCCTGGTCAAAAATAAAGCCGAGATCTGTGCGTTGAGTGTCTTGATTTAGCGGATAAGAGGTTCCATCTGGCACTGTATGTCCTTCTAATGTACCACCTTGCCTATTTTCCGACATAAAGCCCATAGTCATATAAAGGTTAGTCCCGTCTTCACCTTGCCAGTACAGTCGAGGTCTAGCTGTTACTCGCTCATAACCCGCCATATCCATCCAACCATCGTTGTCTAAATCTTGTTTTGCTTGATGATGAACACCCGCGGTAATAGACGCGCTAGTATTCTCTGATAACGGTGCGGCAAAATAGGAGGTTAAATCTTGTCCGTCTTTAGACGTGACGTTAAGTAAAATTTCACCTTCATATTCGTCGCTAGGTGTTCTAGAGATAAGGTTGATGACCCCACCTAAAGCAGAGCCGCCATAAAGTGACGAAGCTGAGCCTTTAATAATCTCAACATTGGCTAAATCTGTTGGCGGTATTTGTAATAAGCCAATTGAAGCGGTTTGGCCGCCGTAAAGGGGTAAGCCATCGCTTAGTAGCTGGGTATATCTTCCGTATAAACCTTGAAGTCTAATATTAGCGCTACCCAGTGCAGGCGAGGTGGTTTGTACACGCACACCGCCGGTTTCAGCCACCAACATGGATATATTGCCAGGGCGCATTAACGCCTTTTCCTGGATTTCTTCCCCGTTTATCACTTCGGTTCGCGTGGCAGACTCGGTGACGATTCTACCCAGACGAGAGGCGGTTACTTGAATTTTCTCGATGCTTTTTTTGTCGTGTTCATGCTTATGTTTGTGGTGATCGTCATGATCATCACTGGCATAGGCAAGTGTTGGTAATAATAATAGGCTCGTTAATTTTAATGATGTTTTAAGCACGTTTGACCTCAAAATATGCTTGATGTTAACTACACGCAAATTAAATGCGTAACTGAAAAGTGACTTTGAATGAAGTGAATAATCGGCCAAAAATAGGCGCAATTATCCTGTATTACGCAAAAATCGGAGGTCGATAAACGAGAGATTGGGAGGTGTCGAGTAATAACGTTTCAGAAAAGTCGATAACGTCAGTAGTTAGATTGTGGTGATAAAGGGGTAAGTCGGTACTTACATAAACAACAGATGCACAGTTGCTTACCAAACATAAGCAGCCTAGATCACAACACAGTGTTGAGCAGCAGTTGCTTTCTTTTGTTTCAGCAGCCTTTATGTCACTAATATGAGTGTTTAGTTCAGTGACAGCACTAGAGTCAGTTAAGCTACTTTCCTCATTACAAGCAGGCGCAGACATAGCTGTTACTTGTCCGATAAAGGCAAGTAACAACATCATCATTGTTAACAATTGCGTGCTAGGTTTAGGCATTGAGTGTTTTTTAATTTTTAATTTAGTTAATTGTATTTGAATGTGTATGTAAAGTTAATACTATTGATCATCAAAACACCTTGTCCCTTTAAAAACACATGGTCATTTTATCTAGCAAGTTGACTAACTGCTTTACTTCGCTGTCATTAAGGTGATTGAATTTACAGAACATTTGCGCAGGGATCGTTTCTGCGGACTCTTTCAAATCCTGACCTGCTATCGTTAAGTTTACGTGCTTAACTCTTTTGTCTTCTGCGTTTTTTTCAATTTCTATTAGTTGTTTTTGCGAGAGCTTTTTTAAAATTAACGTCATCGCTCCTGCATCTATGCCAGTTTTTTGCGTAAGAGCTGCAATTGTTATTTTGTCTTTTTCCCACAATGCCATCATAACCAAATACTGAGGGTAGGTAATATCGAGCTTTTCTAACAAAGGGCGATAGGCTCTGGTCAGCGCATTGGAAATTAAGTAAAAGCGATGACATAGCTGGTTTTCAAGTTTTAACGCGTCAGACATACTAGATTCTATCAATAAATTACCTTCTTATTTTGCATGCAAATTAACACTTCATCAATGTTTGATTATATATTTTGTATGCAAAGTAATTGACAGAAGCTTGGTTTTACTAATATAGTTTGCGTGCAAACTATATTTTGGAGAATGAACATGCACAAGTTACAACAAACAATTTACACGGGAATTGCTACATCTACAGGCGGTAGAGAAGGGACGGCCACTTCAAATGACGGCAAGCTAGATCTTGCGCTTTCCACGCCAAAAGAGCTTGGCGGTGCAGGTGGTGAAGGTACTAACCCTGAGCAACTATTTGCCGCAGGCTACTCAGCGTGTTTTATCGGCGCTTTAAAACATGTTGCGGCAGCGGAAAAAGTGGCGTTGGGTAATGATATACAAATTACTGCTGAAGTGGCGATAGGGCCAATTGAAGTGGGTTTTGCCATCGCTGTTAAGTTAATCGTTTCTTTACCTGATTTAGACAAATCAGTTGCAAATGCTTTAGTGGAAAAGGCACACATGGTCTGCCCATACTCTAATGCTACTCGTGGTAATATCGAAGTAATTTTAGAGGTTGCCGAATAAACTAAATGGCGCTTTAGCGCATATCATTCAGCATCGAACTGCGGGAAGGATGATCTTCTATTGGTATACATTTTCGTTATTTGTATACACCTTCCTGTAGTTTGTATAACGCACTTTCACTTCAACTAATAGATAATTTTCCTTGTTAAATTCATCAACTGAGGAATCTCAATGGTTTGGACAACAGAGAATATTATCGACCAATCGGGTAAGCACTTTTTAATTACTGGTGCTAACAGTGGAATAGGGTTAGAGGCTGCAAAAGTACTTGCCATCAAAGGTGCTAAAGTTACTTTAGCTGTGCGCAACTTAGATAAAGGCCACCAAGCGTTAGCAGAAATCAAACAAGTGGTACCGAGTGCAGATTTAACCCTCATTAAATTAGATTTGTCTGATCTTAATTCAGTTCAAAACTGTGCGACTGAGCTGCTCAATAAATCCGAAACTATCGACGTGCTAATTAATAATGCTGGCGTGATGCAAATGGATAAGAGACTCGAGTCAAAGCAAGGTTTTGAGCTTATGTGGGCGACAAATCATTTAGGGCATTTTGCACTGACGATGGGCATACTTCCATTACTGGAAAAAGCACAAAACCCTCGAGTGGTAACTTTGAGCAGTTTAGTGGCAAAATTTAAAAGCGCAGACATCTATTATGAAGATATTAACTTCACGAATAGCTATGACAGTATGGCTGCATATGCACAAAGTAAACTAGCGAATGTAATGTTTGCAGTAGAGTTCCAAAAAAGGTTAAAAGAAGCCGGCAGTAAAATAATTTCAGTAGCTGCTCATCCCGGATATACAGCGACAAATCTGCAGCAACATATGGGCATTACTGGCGTTGTCATGAACGCATTGTTTGCGCAGAAGATAACTATGGGAGTGCTACCAACTCTTCGAGCAGCAATTGACGATAATTTAGTTGGCGGAGAATATCTTGGTCCAATGCGATTTAGTAATTTTCGAGGTTATCCAGTGCTAAACTCTTTACCTAAAGCGGCAACAGATGCTTCATTACGAGAGAGATTGTGGCAAACAACCGAAACAATATTAGCTAAAGCTGGCTAACGTTAAGTTTATGGTGAATGAGTTAGGAATAAACAAAGGAGAGGGTGATGTCAGATTTAGTCACAATTAAAAGTGTGGGTCAGGCGGTCGAGTTTTATATGGGAACAAAACCTGATCACCCTCTAATTCATATTATTGATTTATCAGAAACCCATGTTGATGAGCGATTTGTTAATACTCGAATATGCTCGGATCTTTACAGTGTCTCACTAAAAGAGGGCTTTTGTGGAAGAGTACGTTACGGCCGGCAGCATTATGACTTTAGCAGTGGCGTCTTAACGGCATATGCTCCTGGTCAGGTGATTGAAATTGAAGAATTGCATGAACCAGGAGAGGTGCGTGGTTGGTTTATCATGTTTCATCCTGACTTATTACTTCGTCATCCACTTGGCAAAGAAATTAAAAACCTCGGTTATTTCTCTTACGATATTTTTGAAGCGTTGCACGTTTCTGACCGTGAACAAAATACCTTGACGAAAATAGTCAAAGAGATAAATCAAGAAATTCAGCAAAACCAAGATCAGTTTAGTTTAGAGATTATTCAAGCAAGTCTTGATTTGATGCTTAAATACATCGACCGTTTTTTTAGTCGTCAGTTTTTAACAAGAAAAACTTTTAATCTAGATTATGTGGAACGCTTTACCGAATTAGTCGATACTCACTTAGAGCATGCGGAAAGCCATGAAGACGGGCTGCCTTCCGTTAGTTTGTTAGCAAAAGAGTTGCATATGTCTCCAAATTATTTGGGTGATTTACTCAAAAGCCAAACGGGTAAAAGTGCACAAGAAATTATTCATCAAAGGCTCATCGAAAAAGCGAAATACCTGTTGTTAAATTCGAGTGACAGTGTTTCTGCAATCGCCTATAAGTTAGGGTTTGAGTATCCGCAATACTTTAGTCGGATCTTTAAAAAGAAAACGGATATGACGCCTGCTGAGTTTAGGAAGGTGCATTAGAGGAGCGTTAATAGGTAACTCGTGCCGAGAATATGCTTTATTTAAAAAGTTTTTTAATTTTTGCTTTAGTCGCCCGCCAGTGTGTCATCGGCACTTTCGGCGCTAAACTCACTAAGTGTAGGTATTCTTCATGGGTTATTTTTACTTCGCCATTGTGCGCCAAAATAACACTAGATGGTCTTAGTTTTTCCACTTTTTCTAGCGACGTTTTGTAGCGGTTCGGGTAAAAAACGGGGAAGGGGGGAATAAATTTGTTTTTCACCTTTACTGCTAAATCAGCAATATAAACTTTTTTAGTCAGTTTGTGAAAAAGTGACATATCTCTATCGGTATGGCCTTGAGTTTCAATGGCTATCCAATCTTCAAATTCAGGTAATGGTTCACCGTCTTTTAACGCATGATCCACGTTAAGCCTTGGCATGTACCAGATGTTCTTGCGCTTTCGGCCAAGTCGATTGGCAACCCAATAGGTGAGTAAGATATCGCTTAAGTACATTAACCACCCGTCAATGCCATTATACCACTGGCCATTCACTGAACTTGTGATGATTTTACAGCCGAATTTTGATTTGAGTGTATTCGCTGCCCCCGCATGGTCTGGGTGCATATGGGTAACAAATACCGCTTTAAGGTGATCAATAGGGCGATTTAATTCTTTAGTGACAAACTCTTCAATACGGCTAATATCTGCTTTGCAGCAACCATCTAGTAGTAATATTTTGTCGTCGTAAACGGCAAAATAAATAGATTGTATGTAGCCTTGTATTTGGCGAATTTCCATTTAAGCAATATCTAGTGTCAGTAATTTGAGCTAACAGTTTACGTTTTTTTATACTGGTCTGACAAGTTTGAGGTGAATTGCTTACACTCAACAGTTAAAGCAGGTCGTGAAAACTCGCTATTTGTAACCTTAATCGATGAGCCGTTAATTCATCAAAGGGCACTAAGTCAGGAATGCCCACGGTAAAGCAGCCTGCTTCTATTGCCGCAGCAGCGCCTGTATTAGAATCTTCAAAGACTAGTGCTCGTGTCGGATCTATATTTAGTTTTTCACAAGCGAGTAAATAAGGCTCCGGAGAAGGTTTAAAAGCATTAACGTCGTCTCTGGTTACTATCACTTTAAATTCAGAAAAGAAATCGTAATGAGCAAAATTACTTTCAACACCATAAACGGCGCTAGAGGTGACTATGGCTAAAGGCTTTCCAAGCTTTTTGATTGTTTGCAAATATTGCTCGAAGCCAGCTTTTAATGGCACGCCTTTTTTAAGTAACAAATCTAAGTTTTGGTAATAGCGAGTAGAAAAATCTTCTACAGACATATTATTGTTATACCACTTTACGGCTAATTTGACGCAATTGGGGGTAGTTTTGCCAATAAAGTGCAAATACATCTCGTCGGTAAATGTTTGATTGAATTGATTTGCGGTTATTTTCCAAGCTTCTCTATGAACAACCTCAGAGTCGAAAATAGTTCCATCCATATCAAACAAAATGGCGTCAAAGTTGTCATAATTTAGCATTGTTAGTTTCTTAGTTATGTCTGGAATTCAAAAGCTAGATTAGAACATTCTACAAAAATGAGATGACAAAAAAAGGTGTAATGATTAAAAGTTCTAGTTCTTTTTGCACTTATACATATTCAAATCAGCTTGTTTTATTAATTCAACTAACGATGTTTTACCATTTTGACAAATCGAATAACCTATACTTGCTGATACCGACAGTTCTTCGTGCAATAAATAGGTGAATTTCTCGATAGAATCTTGAATCTTGGTAACTATTTTATCTAAGTTGAACAGCGAGTTTTTATCGGTGATCATCACTAAAAATTCATCACCGCCAATCCGGCTTACCATGTCTTCGTCTCGCAAAGAGACCTTAATTGCTTTTGCTGTCATATTGAGTACTTGGTCGCCAACGTCATGACCAAAATTGTCATTTACTTGCTTAAATTCATCTATGTCTATAAATAGAATAGCGACAGGTAGTTGCTGTCTCTCGGCTTCTTTTAATTTTTGATTAATGTAATCAAAAGCGAAAGCACGATTGTAAAGCCCTGTTAAATGGTCGTGAGTAGCTTGGTAGGTAATTTCTTCCTCTTTTACTTTGCTTTCAGTTATATCCCGAACAAGCATGATAAAGCGCTCACCATCTGAAAGACAAACTCTAGCTTCAAACCATTTTACTGCCTCCATAACGGGTAATTTATACTCTATTATTTCAACTGTTTGGCTTATCATCGAGTCATCTAAGGCTTGTCGAATAATATGAGCTGCCTCGTTAGGCAGTACATCACACATAGATTTACCTAAAAATTCGTCAGGGGGGATATAAAGATCATTCATGTTGCCTGCGCGGTACTCTAATATTTGAGCGTGTTTATCTAAGACGAAAATCAAGTCAGGAAAGACATTGAATATTTCATCGACAGAGAGGGAGCCTATGTGCGCTCTTACTAGAGTTTTTTGTTGCGCCTCTGGCATACAATCGTGTAAAAATTTTTTTAGAGATAACTTAAGTAAAGCAGAAATTATAGATATGAGAAAATATTGAAGAAAATTCGTTTATTCGGCGTTAAAGTTGCAATTGTGTTTTAATCGCAAAGGCTAGTTTGTAACTTTGCCTTTGCGTATTCTTATGGGGACTACACGTATAAAGAAATCGGTTATTCGTAGTCTGAAGCGTAAGTTTCTTCATACGTATGAGAGTAAAGCTCAAATAAATTACCAAAAGGGTCTTCTAAATAAACCATTTTGGCGGGCTTACTGTCATCTTCTGGGTGATAGCGCATAATATCCATTCGAACTTTACCGCCATATGCTTCTGTTTTTCGCATAACACTTTCAAAGTCATCTGTTTGCAAGCAAAAGTGAAATATGCCCAAACGTGAGAAGTTTACTTCATGGCGTTCGTCTCGGTTTTTCATTTCAAAGAGTTCAACACCAATACCATCGCTTGTAACTAAGTGAGCAATGTTAAACCCCTCAAAGCCTTCGCCAAAAACAGCAATACACATTCTACCGATTGCAGTTTCTCTTTCTTCAACGACTTTGGTGTTGTTCATCACAATCTTTAGGCCTAGAACTTGGGTGTAAAACTCTACCGCTTTGTCCATATCGCCTACCATAATACCAACGTGATTCATTTTCATAGCTCGTTCCAACCTTTCTTTAATCTCAGACTTAATGTGATATTCATTAATTAATTTGATGAGACTATTTTAGGTTTGGATATTGATTAATAAAAATTATCATTAATAATTATGTTGATAATGAATTGTTATTACTTCTGCTGATTAAAAGTGAAAGAGTGTGTGTATGTTAAACCCTGTTTGGTTAAAGACCTTTGTTACTTTGATTGATACTGGTCACTTTACTAAAACAGCTGAAAAGCTGTTTATGACGCAGCCAGGGGTAACTCAGCATATCCACAAACTAGAAAGCGCATGCGGATATGCACTGATCAAGCGTGAGAAAAAGTCTTTTGTTATAACTGAATAAGGTAGGCTAGTTTATCAACATGCCAAAGAACTCGCTTTAAGTGAAAAAAAGCTTATTGAACACCTTGCCTTTGATGATCCATATACAGGGGAGTGTTCGCTGGCTTGTTCTGGCTCGGCTGCTCTTTTGCTTTATCCGGAAATGCTTAATCATCAATTAAAATACCCGAATTTGGTAATGAAGTTAAAAGCCGCCCCTAACCATCAAATTTTATTAGATATTCGAGAAGGCGATATCGATCAAGGTATAGTGACTGATATTCCCAACAAGCACCTTTTTGATGCGGTTGAAATCGGAAAAGAAGAACTGTGTTTAGTCGTTCCCAGTAATTGTATAATTGACGGAAACATTGCTGACTCTCTGATGAAGCTTGGGTTAATCTCGCACCCAGATGCGGAACATTACTTAGCGCTTTATTTTGGCCAAAGTACTGATTTATCTATCAATCAAATTGAAATTAAAAACATTCCAGTTGTTGGTTTTGTTAATCAAATCAGTCAGATACTTCAGCCTGTATCACAAGGTATCGGGTTTACCATCTTACCTCGAACTGTTATTGATAGTTTTCTTCAAAAACACTTGCTCTCAGTGATGGAGTCGAAACACTCAGTGATAGAAACGCTTTATCTCATCAAAAAGAAAAACCGAGAATTGCCTGCTCGCTATACAACATTTAATAAAATAATTGAACGTGGATGGGCAAGCTAGCTCAGACAAGTACTGCACTTCTACTTGAATCTAGGTTGGATAGGCTACGATTATTGCGCTTTTTGAACTTTGAATCGTCATAGTTCGTATGTATTTACTTAGTACTGAGTTCAAGAGTAATAGCTTTGAAATACAAACGAGCCATCTATTGGTTTACCAATGATTTACGCCTAAAAGATAATAAAGCGCTAGTAGGTTTAAGTGAACAAGTTGAAGAAGTTTGCTTTATTTATGTGTTCAATGAAGGAGATTTTGTTAAACGTAGTTTTCAAGCAGCAGCAATTGGTCATCATAGAGAAAGGTTTATCTTAGAGTGTTTGAGAGAAATTAACGACTCTTTGGCCGCGCTAGGGCATAAGTTGTTGGTCTTATCGGGCAAAGTTGATAGCGTTTTACAATTAGCTATCGATGTAATTGAGCCTGACGCATTTTACTTTTCAAAGCAGCACGGATTTGATGAGCGCAAACTAATCACCACACTCAATTGTAATAATAGTCATGTGGCGTTTAACGGTTATCAACAGTACACCTTATTTGATCTGGCGGATATCTTAAATCAAAACAACCTTTTCAATTCATTTAGTAAATTTAGAAAGTTTGTAGAAAATAGTGAGCTTGAGATCGCATCTGAAGCTAATCAACACGCTAGTTTTCCTAAAAGCGGCATAACGCAAGCGATAGAAGCACGATTACAGCCTTATTTGTATCAATCAATTACGTTAGAGAAGTTGGCTCAGTTTTCTTACTTTCGTGGTGGCCACAAACAAGCTAATGAACACATCAATGTTTACTTTTCCTCTAAATCTCCGAGCACTTATAAAGAAACCAGAAACGCGTTAGATGAATGGAGTAGTTCAACGAAATTTAGTCAATATCTTGCACATGGCTGTTTATCGCCTTCTCAAGTGTGGCGAGCGGTTGACGACTATGAAGCCAATACGGTCGCAAATGACTCAACCTATTGGATTAAATTTGAATTGTTGTGGCGCGAGTATTTTCAATGGCTTTCACTCAAGCAAGGCAAAACGCTATTTACCTTCGGGGGGCAAGATAAAAAATCGCCGTTAACCAGCTTTTATCCAGAGCGCCTGAGAAAGTGGCAAGCTGGAAATACCCCATTTGCTTTGGTCAATGCATGTATGAAGCAATTAAACGAAACTGGTTATATGTCAAATCGCGGTAGGCAAATAGTAGCAAGTTGTTTTGTCAATGAACTCGGTCTAGATTGGCGTTACGGTGCTGCATATTTTCAGCAGCAATTAATTGATTACGATGTCGCCGCTAATTGGGGCAATTGGCAATACATTGCTGGCGTGGGGGCTGACCCAAGAGGAGGGCGACATTTTAATTTGGAGAAACAAACCAACATTTATGACCCCGAAGGTTTCTTCATTAAAAAGTGGCAAGGAGAGTCAGATAATCAACCTTTAGATTCGGTAGACTTAGTCGATTGGCCGGTAACTAAGGCCGTTTAGTATGTCGATCGCGATTGTATGGTTAAAGCGAGATTTACGCTTGACTGATCACCTACCTTTGAAGTGGGCTTCATCCACTGGCTTACCCGTTTTGTTGATATACAACTTCGAACCGATGCTATTACAAGACACTCACTATAGTAAAAGGCATTGGCAATTCGTCGCACAATCACTTTTAGACATTCAGAGTCGATTGCCTAGTCGCTCTTTATTGTGCGCGAATGAGGATATGTTAGCGCTGTTGTCAAGTCTCCACGAAAAATTCGACATTCGCTATTTATTTTCACATCAAGAAGTAGGCTTAAGTAATACCTTTCAGCGTGATAAAGACGTTATGACATGGTGTTACAACAATGAAGTTCACTGGCACGAGGCTAATTATGCTGCTGTTATTCGAGGTAAACCAAATAGAATTGGTTGGGACAAGCACTGGAGCGACGTGATGAGAGCTAACGTTGAAAATGTTGACCCAAATACTGTGAATTGGATGACAACTGATGAAAGCGATGTTGCATCGACGGCTCAATTATTAGCTTACTTTAATATTGGTGAGACTAACTGGCAGCAAGGAGGGGAGAATGAGGCATGGCAGGTATTAGAGTCATTTTTTTCAACACGTGGTAAAAACTATGCGTTTAACTTATCTTCACCGGAACAAAGCCAAGTATATTGCTCAAGACTGAGTGCTTATCTTGCTTGGGGTAATATTAGCCTAAGGCAAGTTTATCAAAGCCTTTTGTCTCATTGGAAAAAGCCAGGATGGCGACGTAGCTTGGTTGCATTTAGTTCAAGACTTCATTGGCATTGTCACTTCATTCAAAAGTTTGAAAGTGAGAGTGATATGGAGTTTCGAGCCGTTAATAAAGGCTATGAACACATGCCTAGAATGGCAGGAGAGCTATCTGTCGTTCGTTTAGCTGCATGGAAATCAGGCAAAACTGGTATTCCAATGGTTGACGCATGTATGCGCTGTCTGCTCGTAACTGGCTATATTAACTTTAGAATGAGGGCTATGCTAGTCAGCTTTTTGTGTCATCACTTAGAAGTTGATTGGCGCCTTGGGGTAAAACATCTAGCAAGTGTTTTTTTAGACTTTGAACCGGGTATACATTACAGCCAATTTCAAATGCAAGCGGGTGTAACTGGAATTAATACCATAAGAATCTATAACCCAGTAAAACAAGGACTGGAGAAAGACCCCGATGGCTATTTTGTTAAACGTTGGCTACCAGAATTGAGCGAAATCCCAGAAACTCTTGTGCATCAGCCTTGGAAACTCACAGTAATGGAACAAGCAATGTATGCCATTGAGCTAGGAGTTGATTATCCTTCACCAATCGTTGATCTCGAAGAGAGTTATAAGAAAGCCCAGCAGCTGCTTTGGTCATGGAAAAACAATCCAGAGGTAGTGCAAGAAAAGCAACGAATATTAAGTCGCCACGTAAGACAGTAATGAAGAAATTTGATTTACCAACTAAAGTTTGTGTCGTTTGTAAACGACCGTTTCGATGGAGAAAAAAGTGGCAACGCAAATGGAACGCAGTTAAATACTGCTCAGAACGTTGCCGACGCAGCCGAATGAAAGTTCAAATATAACTTCGTCATTTAATACAATATAAAAGTTGTATTTTTGAGCAATTAATTGACTTTGCGAACCTTTCCCTGTAAAAAGTTCGCGTTTTCTATGTGTTTGAAAAAGCAATTGCTTATTGATAACGCCATGGAATCCGGTGCTGAATATCTATCGTCAGTTATTTATTTAAATTCCGGAGCTGTACTCGCAACTGTAAGTGTTTTAACAACACGAGCCAGATACATGTCATAGAAACACTACTTTTCGGGCGAGAATACTCGATATAGTTTCAAGGTGGTTTTTTGACACAGGTTTCTTAGCTGTTCAGAGCTTCTTGTCTATGTTCTCGCAATTGCTTTATAAGACGTTGGCGAGAAATCATGCGCAATTATTTTCTTTTTGTTTTTCTGCTACTGAGCAGTTCACACTTTGTTTGGGCAACCCAAAGTAAAAGTGATTTACTCATTCTAACCTCTCAACGTAATGCCGAGACCATTGCCGAAGCTGCTCGTTTATTTTATTTGGCAAACCCGAAATTCAGTCACCTTAAAATCACCGCACGTACAGATACACAATTATGGGCACTAACGCCCAAGCAACGAGCAACACTCATCGAAAATAGCCAAGCGGTTTTAGGCTTTGGCCTTTATGGTGCAAGTGTCGCTAACCTAAGACCTCTGCTGGTTAACGACAATCAACAACGACTTATCATGAGCAGTGACCACCGTTTAGTGGCGCTTAGCCAGTTTAATCGAAAGACAATTTTTGATAATTCACAGCAACTTAAAGCCCTCGCTAAAGCCTTGCCTGGCGAGTCATTTCAACAAGATTTACAAGACCAACTTAACGCCAATCCAGCGCAGTCTGAATGGTTGATGGCTAGAGCCTATTGGCATGCTGCTGGCGCTGAAAACACAGCGCAATTGTTTGCTTGGATGTTTGAACAGATGGGACATGGTACTGACGTAAAACCCCCGTTTCCGACGCCACAACTTCGTTGGTACTTTAACGATGAATTTCATCATCAATTACCGAAGACAAACTTAAACAAATTGACTGTGAATGAGCCTATTATTGCCATTATCGATCATGCAGGCGGCGGAAGACCCGCGGATGCTAAGTTATTACGTCAAGTTTGTCTGCAAGCAAAAGATAAATTTAACGCGCATTGTCTCGCCGCATTAGCTTATTGGGGCGAAGCGGGCGTATTAGCAGCTAAAGCTTTATTGCCTTTAAAAGACAAATTAGCAGCGGTGGTTATGCTACAAGATTTTGTTATTGGTGGCGGTGAAGGGCGCGAACAAACCACTGAATTTCTACAGCAACTAAATGTTCCGGTAATTAAAGCGATTAAAGTGCGCGATCGCAGTTCAATTGAACGACAACTTTCATCAGACGGTTTAGCGCAAGATAAGGTGTACTACCAAATCGCCATGCCTGAACTTCAAGGAGCTAGCCAACCATTAGTTGTCGCTACTTTAGGGAAACCTTTTATCGATCAAAGCACGGGAATAAAAGTACAAGGCGTTATCGCTGAACAGAGTGGCATCAACTCTGTGTTAACACGCATTAACAACTGGCATAAGTTAAAAGTTAAGGAAAATAAAGATAAGCGTGTTGCTATTGTTTATTACAACCACCCTCCGGGCAGACATAACATTGGCGCTGATAACTTAGACGTACCTGCGTCGATTTGGCAAATTTTAAATAAGTTGAAGGCTGAAGGTTACAACACAGGAAAGCTGCCTAATTCTCAAGAAGAACTCTTAGACCTGATGCAAGCACAGGGCGTTAATCTACCAAGAGATTCTGCAGCGTTAGCGTCCATGAGTAACACTATAGAAACCATGTCTGCTACTGATTACCAATCATGGTTTGAAGCTTTACCTGATACGGTCAAGCATGAAATGGAGCACGGCCCTTTTGGTTTATTGCATCAGCAGTTAACGGCAGCAATCGAAGCTAAGCAATTTGATATGGCTGAAGAAGCGCTGCATCACACTGTTGAAGAGATGCATCACTTACTTGAAGGTGTTGACCATCAAGGGAGAGAAAGAGCATTAGCTTTATTAGAAAAGCTGGAACATTGTTACCACGGCATAATAGAAAAAGAGCTTGATAATGCTTGCTTAGAAGAAGCGCCGTCGATTATTGCCGCGATAAAGAAAACAGGGATTGAAGGTCTAGGAGGTTGGGGTAAAGCACCTGGTAAAGTCATGACGTTCAATAACGAAATATTGTTGCCAGGTATTCGGTTTGGCAACGTGTTTATTGGTCCACAGCCTCCGCGTGGTTGGGAGATAAACGAAGAGTTACTTCACGCCAACTTGGCTTTTCCTCCACCTCATCAATACTTGGCTTTTTACCATTTTTTAAAGAATAAATTTAAGGCGGATGCATTGGTTCACCTAGGCCGCCACTCAACTTACGAATTCCTACCTCGTCGTTCTGTTGGTTTAGCCGAAGATGATTATGCGCGAATTATTGCAGGCGATATTCCAGGCGTTTACCCATACATAGTTGACGGTGTAGGTGAAGGTATTCAGGCAAAAAGACGAGGTTTAGCGGTGATGGTGGATCATTTAACACCACCGCTAGCTAGCACACCACTTTATGATGAGTTATTACAGCTACGTCAGTTGATAGAGAGTTTTGAAGCTAACCATGGTAGTGACAATGAATTAGTTGCAGATCGTTTAGTAAAACAAATAAGAGACAAAGTCGACGCCCTTGAATTAAAAGAAGAGCTCGCTCAAGCAATGTCTGCAGAACTTGCCGTGATGGGCATTAGTTTTGAGCAGGTAGATGACGACATGTTAGTGCATGAAGTCGGACACTATTTAACTGATTTACAAGAACGTTTTATGCCTTTAGGCTTACATGTGTTTGGTAAAGATTGGCAAGACGATGCAATTAACATGATGCTTGATTCTATGCTATCGAAAGGCAAGGAAAGTGTTATACCAACAGGTAGTCTAGATACTGAAGTTACTTCTGAACTAGCTGCGGTTGATACGGTTGATAAAGGTAAAGCAGAAGAGATAAAAGCCAATTTAGTTGCATCACCACAAGCTGAACTAACGTCATTATTAAACGGTTTGTCAGGTGGTTTTGTTTCTCCAGGCCAAGGCAATGATCCTATTCGTAGCCCTGCGAGTTTACCAACTGGGCGAAATTTTTATGCGCTTGACAGCTCGTTGATTCCTAGCAGAATCGCATGGCAGCTTGGCAAAGAAATGGCTGAAACAGCTCGTGCCAATAACCCGCAAAATATTGATAAAAGTGAAGCGGTAATTTTGTGGGCGTCTGATGTGGTTAGGGATGAAGGTGTCATGATCGCATTTGGTTTGGATATGCTTGGTTTAGAGCCGGTATGGAACAGCCGAGGGTTAGTTAAAGGATTAAAACACCAAGAACGAAATAATAATGCGAACAGTATTCGCCGCGACATTGTTTTTACTACTTCAGGGTTATTTAGAGACCTGTACGGCTCACAAATGATACTACTTGATAAAGCGGTATTGATGGCGTTAGATGCAAGTAGTGATGTGATACGTCAAGACTATCCTGCCTTAAGCTTGGCACTTGCAGAAGCGTTAAACAGGCTTGGCAAGCAAGCTAAAGGCGGCACGCAGCCGTTGTCGCAGAACCAAGTTGCGGCGCATTGGGTAAAACAAGCGAAAGCTCATTTAGCTAAAGGTGTAACAGGAAAAGACGCTGGTTTAATGGCTTCTTATCGCGTGTTTGGCGATGCGCCAGGAAGTTATGGCGCAGGTATTAATCGACTGGCAGAACGTTCTGGTGCGTGGGAAAAACGTGAAGAGCTTGCTCAAGTTTACATCCGAAGAATTGGTCATAGCTATGGTTTGAACAACTTTGGTCAACCGTCACAAGCATCGTTTGAACAAGCCTTGTCTAGTGTAGAAAATACTTACTTTGGTCGCTCTAGTAATTTATATGGGTTAATCGACAATAACGACGCCTTTGATTACTTAGGTGGTCTAAGTTTAGCCATTGAAACGATTACCGGTTCAGCACCAAACAACTTTGTTATTGATCATGCTGATCCTACTCAAGTGAAAACACGTCCACTAGGTATTGCGTTGAGGCAAGAGTTACGCGGTCGCTTCTTAAACCCTGAGTGGTTAAAAGGACAAATGAAACACGGATACGCTGGCGCGCGTACCATGGGAAGTGAATTTTTAGAATACTTGTGGGGCTGGCAAGTGACTAACCCTACACTAGTGGGAGACTGGGCTTGGCAAGAAGTAAAGTCTGTTTATATGGATGATCGTTATAATCTTCAATTAGATGAATTCTTAAGCCAAGGCCACAACGCCCATGTAAAAGCGAATATGTTAGCAGTAATGCTTGTCGCGATTCACAAAGAGTTTTGGCAGGCTTCTGATAAAACGACTCAAGAACTTGCTAGTCAATTTGCTGAGCTTGTTAATGAAAATGGCTTGCCAGGAAGTGGTCATACTGATTTTGATAATCCGATGCTACCTTGGTTAGAGCAACATCTAGATGCGCAACAATGGCAGCAACTTAGCCAAGTTATTGCATTGGCGAAAGGTGAACAAGATAAGTTGCAACAAAGCCCAGAAGAATATCGAGTGACTGAAATTCATGAACTAAATAATGCAGCTAAAGCGCAATCAAGCGAAGAAAAGAGTAATAACAGTCTAAATAATCAAAGTAATGAAGCTAATGCTGGTGATGAAAATGGTGAAGCTGCCTCAGATTCTTCAGATATTCCATTGTGGCAATGGTGGCTTGTACTGGCTCTATTGCTATTTGTTATCGGTGGATTTTACCGTGGTCTACGACAATCAAAACAAATAAAAGGTGAATAACATGGATTATGGAATGTTACTTGGTGGCCTTCATCAATTAGTTAGCTGGCTGCTTTATCCCGTTATTGTCGCCTTGGGCTTACTGCTCGTGCTCATTCTTTGGGAACTAGGTTTAAGTGTCGCTGAACGTTTAATGACGCTAAAAGCCTATCGTCAACAAATTGAGTTAACTCCAGAGGACGGCGGTACATTTAACAACGAATCCTTTAAACGAAAAGAAAAGCTAGCTAAACATTTTCAAGTTTACGCGACAAAACGATTGGAACGCGTTGATTTACTCGCGCGCTCTGGCCCCATTCTTGGGTTAATGGGAACACTTATTCCCTTAGGGCCAGGCCTAACAGCACTTGGTGAAGGAAATTTAGATATTCTAGCGACAGCGCTAGCAGTAGCGTTCGACACTACTGTGTTAGGGTTACTTATTGGCTTAGTCGCTTATATTTTGGGACGAGTTCGTCGACGATGGTATGAAGATACTTGGCAAGTGATTGACGAAAGCCATAAAAATTCGGCAAGTATTAGATTAGTTTCTACAGGTGATGATCATAATGTCGCTGCTAATGCAAAGGCGGGTGGGGAATGATGAAAGCGAACAAACCTTCATGGCAATCATCTCATTTCACTGAGCAAGATACCGATCCATTAGCCGGTTTTGCCAATATTATGGATGTAATGTTGGTGTTCTCTTTGGGGCTTATGCTAGCACTAGTTGCTCAAAGCCCAGACTTACAGGAAAGGTTAAACATTAATGCTGATAAGTCGAACAAGGTAAGCGTAACCACCGGCGATGAATTGGTGGAAATACCAGAAGAGATAAAGTCGAGTATGAAAGGGAAAACTGACGGGATGACTTCTTTAGGTCAAGTGTATAAAGACCCAAAAACCGGCAAGCTTATTTTGATCAGTGGGAACTAACTTGTGAAGAATACAAAAGCTCTTACTAAGAAAAAAGTAGGGATTCAATTATCAATATTTGCTCACTGTATTTTACCTGCAATTTATGGGCTAAGTGTTCCAGCTAACGCTTTTGAACGAGTCAGTATTGATGAAGGGGACTATTTTGATGTTAATTCTTCTGGAGGTGGATCGGCGAACTTATCTAGCCCTTTGGCCTTAAAAAGCGCTACGGTTTTAGCGCAAACGGAACATTATAAAGCGATGCGGCAAGGAACCTTCTTTGTCACTCAGCTTTTAACGCCGCATTTGGTGTTATCTACTTCCGCTTTTAACGGAGGCCAGTTGCGAGATATAAAGTACTTGGTTAATCATCAAAGTATGGAGGCTAAAGGCGATAACACACGATTTTTTGCTCAGTTAGCGAAAACTCGCGAGCAATATCATCAAACGATAGCCAGTAAATTAGGTGTTAAGCCAAATGAATTAGCTCTGATGGGCACAGCTGCTAATATTCAACAATTAGCAAAAGCCGAGCATAGTTTTCAAGACCTTACTGTTACCGTTTTTGCCACCGCAGGTGTTAAAGGAAATGCACAACGGGCTGGCGATGATACGCGTTGGTTTCAAGTGCAAGAAAGTGGTCGTGTGGTAAATAAGTCAGTTAACAGTATTAAATCAACAGATAAAAATTCTGTGCCTAGCTTTAAAGAAAGTCGCCCAATAGATAATAAGGGAACGATAAATATAATCGTTTTAGTTAATCAAGCTGTTACCCCTGGAGCACAGACGAAAATTGCTATGCTGACGACAGAAGCAAAGTCTGCAGCTTTGGCTGAATTAAGTATTTTTAGCAAGCAATCTTCACATTTAGCGACTGGCACAGGAACGGATCAAATTATTGTCGCCACACCAATTGCGACGGCGAGCGATAAAACAGTGCCGTTACCAAGCGCTAGCGGGCACCTAAAGTTAGGTGAATTAGTTGGTGTTACCGTTAAAGAAGCTGTGCTTGAAGCACTGCGTTGGCAAAACGAGTTAGAGCCAAGCCAAACAAGTAGTGTTTTTCATGCACTTAGTCGTTTTGGTTTAAACGAAGCGTATCTTTTATCTCAACTAGAGCAACACCTTTCTCAAGAGGAGTTTAAGCTAGCTAAGCATAATTTAGCCATTGTTTCGCGTGATGCTCGCCTTGTTGCGAGTGCCTACGCGTTCGCTAATTTGTTGGATAAACTGCAATATGGTGCGCTGCCTAAAGCGATAGTAAGAGAAGCAACACGAGATCAAGCTTCACAGGCTGCCGTTGCAGTGTCTGCTAAACCAGAGCTTTGGTCAGAGTTTTGGCAACTTTTATCTTTCCCTAAACAAAACATAGCTAACGCTGAAACTAAAGCAACTCACTCAAATAAAGTAACGAGCGAAAATCAAGCGCAACTTTTTAAAGAGAGTATCGCTTTGTTTACCAAAGCAATTGCGTTAGGTTGGCAACATAAATGGCTAGATGAGTAATAATAACGATGGATAAAGCGGTAATAAAAAGCTTAAAGGCAAGTGTTGTATTTACGTTCTTCTTTAGCCTGATAGCGTGCAGCACAGTAGTTGAAGTAGGTGACAAACAGGAACAAAATAGCGCTAGCGTTAGTGTTGCTATGCTACATATAGCACCAAAGCTGGCGGAAACTCGAGAAGATATTTGGCAAAATGTTAAGTTAGTTGAGCAAGGAATGAGGCAAGCCAAAGCAAAGGGAGCTGATTGGGTGATGACTCCTGAGCTGAGTTTAACTGGGTACCGATTTAAATATAAAATTGGTATCGACTGGTTCGAAGAAGGAGTAGATCGTTGGACTCGTTATTTGCAACAAACAGCAGATGAATTAGATATCGTTCTTTTTTTAAGTCACTTAGAAAAAGATAGTAAGACGCAATTAGCTTATAACACCTTATTTGTTATCGATGGCGAGGGCGAAGTCTTAGCAAAGCATAGAAAGATTAATACCATTCCAGGCTCTGAATCTTGGTCAACAAAAGGGCGTGAAGCTACCACAGTGTCATTATCATTGCATGATAATACAGAAGTAAATGTTGGCTTACTCATTTGCGCAGACGCTTGGCCAGAAAGTCATAGTCAATTACTTAAGCAGCAAGGCGCTGAGGTGATTGTTTCAACAGCTAACTGGGCTCCTGGGCTTTATGGACCGGGCGAAACATGGCGAAAGCGTGCCTTCGAAACAGGGTTACCTGTTTTTGTGAATAATCGAACAGGAATAGAAGACACGTTAGACATGACACAAGCACAAAGTGTTGTTGCAGTACCATCTGAAACTGCTGGAAAAAGGCTGTTTAGCCACCACTCATTAGACAATCAAATCGTGATGTTTACGTTTGATTTTGCTAACGATTCACTGCAAGGCCTAAATAAACTGAAATTTTGACCTTTTGAGTGCTGAATTTATCGTCTTATTGAACGCTAAAGCTTTGACCAAGCTCGAATACGTTGAACCTCTTCAGCACTGCATCCTAGTGACTCTAGAAAGTCTTTGTGCATCTCTGGTAAGTCTTTTTCAAACTCGATATGCCAGTTGTGCATATCCTGTTCGTCCATACCTGAAGCTTTAAGGATGTTTACCCACTGATCCTTATTCATGGTTTTAGTACTTCTAAATAGTGAATCTTTGCCCAGTAGTTTTACAATAAGCTGTTGCTGTTCTCTTAATTTACTTATTTCAGTGTTTAAATTAAGTAATCGCTGTTCAAGTACAATTGTTGCGCTAGATTTTTCAGAGGTTAATATTTCTGCAATCGATTCTAGAGACAGACCTGCCTCACGAAATGTGGCGATCTTTTCCATTCTTTCTATGTCACTTGTTGAGTACAACCGGTAATTAGCGTTTGAGCGAGCAGAAGGCGTTAGTAACCCTATTTTGTCGTAATACAGTAAGGTACTTCGAGATAAGTTAAATTTTTTACCCAGTTGGTTTACGGTGAGCATGCTTTTCCTCAATAATAAAATGATAAAAGCTGCGCTATATCATTTGGATATTAAAATTAGTTTAACCTTTGCTGAACTAAACGCGAAATGCCTGCAAGTCAGGAGCAACAAATTTGTTTTTAGCTTGGGGTGAATTGAGCAACTCAGCACTATAGTATTGGCCAACTATAGTGGGTAATTCATCGACCAAATCTTTGTTTCTTGCTATAAAGTTATCAAAATTCATACCGTTATTTATTATTCGTCTTTCAGCCATAATATAGACAATGGCACTTGTTAGCGTGTGTTGATACTTATCGGCAGCCCCTAAACTTTTAGCGTAAGCAGATATACCGGATGTTATTTTTTTTAACGCTAGGTCTAAGGTGTGCTTACTTAAATAAAGCCAAGCGATCCTTAAATGGCCCAAGTGGTTAAATTCATTCGCAGCTAAAGTAAGGTTTTCAAATTGTTCTATGAATTCTGCATCGTCAAGCATTGTTAAATTTCCTCAAATTGATAAAAAATGTAAGGCTAAACTATCAAGTCATGGTCAGGTCAAATATCAAATGTAGTGTTAAGTTAATTTGTTTAAACCAGTTAATTACTTACTTGAAGAGTGCAATTGGTGATCTTTCATCGAGAGTTAAAAGAATTGATAGAGAGTTTTCATTTTTAAAAAGAGCGATGATTTTCACTTTGGACGATAGTTCGATAAAAGCACTAGACTAAATAAAACTTACGTTTAGAATCTATAACGTTGTATTTAACACTACCCCCACTAAATAAAGTTTCGCTTTATGGAGCAAAAATGAAATTAATAAAAAAAGTTACGCTCAGCGCATTATTCTGTGTAATTACCGCGCCCTTATTGGCCTCTGAGTCGCCAATCTCAAAACATCAAAAAGAAACCGCTCAACAGTTAATGGACACTGCACTTAAAAGTGACTTAGCGTTTGATATTGTTGAATCATTAACAACAGAAATAGGCCCTCGTTTAGGCGGTTCAGAAGCCGAAAAACGCGCTCGTGATTGGGGGGTAGAATTAGGTAAAGAGTTAGGCTTTGATAAGGCTTGGATAGAAGAATTTACTATGCCATTTTGGGATAGAGGGCATTTGCACATTGCTCTTACATCTCCGTACAACCAAGAATTATATGGTTCTGCACTTGGTGGCGCAGCGCCAAGTAAAAAAGAGATCAATGCTCCTATCGTTTATTTTAGAGACATTCACGCATTAACAGCTGTTAAAGATGGCGCATTAAAAGGTAAAGTGGCGTTTGTTGACGGTGAGCCTATGGTTAAAAGCCAAACGGGTGCTGGTTACGGTCCGTCAAATCAAAAACGAAGAATTGGTTGGAAACATGCAGAACGTGGTGGTGCTAGTGCGTTAGTTATTCGCTCTGTCGGCTCAGACTCTCACCGTTTTCCTCACACTGGCATGATGAGTAAAAATGAAGATAAGTGGGCGAGCATTCCGGTTATTGCAATCTCAAACCCTGATGCAGATCACTTGCGTCGTTTACACAATTTACAAAAGCCACTTTCTATTTCGCTTCACTCCGGCTCAGATTGGAAAGGTGATGTAACAAGCGGCAACGTTGTGTTGGACATAATTGGTAGTGAAAAGCCTGAAGAAATCGTACTTATTGGCGGTCATTTAGATAGCTGGGATCTTGGTACTGGCGCTGTTGATGATGGCGCAGGTATTGCGATTACCACTGCAGCTGCAAAGCTTATTGCCAACTTACCTAAACGCCCAAAACGCACAATTCGTGTTGTTATGTTTGGTGCAGAAGAAGTTGGGTTATTAGGTGCAATCGCTTACGCTAAAAAGCATAAAAACAATCTACATAACCATGTTTTAGCCACTGAATCAGACTTTGGTGCAAGAAATATTTGGCGTATTGTTTCAAACGTAAACCCTGAAGCGACTAAGTTAGTGGACGAAATCGCTAAAATTATCGCACCTTTGGGGATTATTCGTGGTGGTTCAAATGTTAAAGGCGGCGGACCAGACATTATTCCTATGGCGGAAATGGGCGTTCCAACGATTCGTTTGAGCCAAGAGGGCACAGATTACTTCGATCTACACCACACACCTGATGATACTTTAGATAAGATTAAGCCTGACGAGTTAGCACAAAATGTGGCAGCCTATGCTGCGACAATATACTTGTTTGCAGATACCGACGCAGACTTAAAAGCAAAACCTAAAACGTCAGAAGCAAAAAAATAAAGAACGAGTGATTAATTCACGTTAGAAATGGGAGGCTATTAGGCCTCCCTTTTTCATTGGTTCGGTAATATTAACAATCTAGCTATTATCTAGTGCTTTTCACTAATTTATAAATAAAAGGATTTAGCGATTGAACCTGGTTTTTTGGTTAATTTATTGAAATATATGTAAAAAAACTATTGGACAGTTTTTTGCTCTTTTATAGTTTTAATATCAAGGATAAATAAACATGAAATTAGCAGCGTTTGTCGCAGGAATTGTTTTTGCTTCTACAGCCTATGCGGAAACTGAAGTCGCAAAATTTACATTTGTAAATAGTGAAAAAGTGAAGATTACCGAACAACAAAAATTAAAAGTAAAAAGCATTGTTAAGCAGACCATAAAAGATACTGAATCAGTTCTGTCTACAATAGCTAAACCAATTACCTTCACTGTAAAAATTGTCGAGTGGGATTTATCGCCGGTTTATGGGGTTACAGGTAGAACCGATAGAGCAGATGCTATCGAAGTATCAATATCTTCGACATACGAGAACGGACTTGATGGTGCTATAAGTGACGGTCTAAGAGGCTTAGTGTTTCATGAGCTTCATCACTCGGTTAGAGGCTGGACAATGCAAGACAACAAATTCCCAAAAGGAATTGATGTAGCAGCCATCAATGAAGGTCTTGCTGATGTATTTGCCGAACAGCAAATACATCGAGACATGAACAAAATGCCTAAAGACGTTGATTTTGATGCGTGGGTAAAAGAGATAAAGCAATTACCTAAAGATGCCAACTACGGACATTGGATGGGGTTTCATCCTGATGGACGCATTGCTGTTGGTTATAGAGCAGGTGCATACGTCGTTAAGGCGGCAATGAAAAACTCAGGCAAGGGTATTGTCGAGTTAAGCCAATTAAGCCCTGAAGAAATATATCGCTTAGCTGGCATGTAATCATTTTATACACTAGCTTTGGCTATATAAGAGTCGAAGCTAGTGTGATTTTACTTCTCTATTCGCAATTCAAACTTTAAAACATGCGTAGTTGAATTTAGCACTTCCATTCTAGTATCTATAACTAATTTAGTTGAACAGAATATTTTTTCACGTATGCTAGCGCCCACTATCAAATAGCTAAGATATCTAAATTTAAGATAATGAGTCAGTCACGTGTAATTATTGGTCTAGTGAACCCTAAAGGGCCAACCAATGTTGGTACCGTCATGAGAGCATCAGGTTGTTTTAATGCTAATGAAGTTCTTTATACGGGTGCTCGTTATGCGCGTGCAGCGAAATATGAAGTAAAAACCAATACCGATACGCATAAATCGAGAAACAGCATCCCATTGACTCAAGTGGAGTGCTTGGTTAGTCAGAAAACCGAAAATATGAAAGTGGTTTGTGTAGAGCTTTGCGTAGGTGCCACATCGCTAACTGACTTTGTTCACCCTGAACAAGCTATGTATATATTTGGCCCAGAAGATGGCTCAATTAGCCAAGATATTATTGATCAAGCAGATCACGTCGTTTATATACCAACAAAAGATTGTTTAAATCTAGCGGCAACTGCAAATGTTGTTCTTTATGACAGACTTGCTAAATCTTCTTTTATTAATCAAGGTGATGAATTGATTCGAAAAAGTCGTGATACCAATAATCGCTTAAAAGTTAAAACTAGCTAGCCTAGGCTATCTTGGCAAGAAATAGCCTTTGAACATTCATGATGAAATAAGTCACCTCCATTTTGTGAGCTAAAACTAAGTTCAGCTTTAATCTCATTTCCTAATAAATTTATTTTAATTCAAGCGTTTCTAGTCCTACTTAAATTCTATTACATATACCTGTTTTGCTAACATCAATGACGCCATATTAAGCGACTTATTTTCAAAGGGTTAGGGTATTCCTAAGTCGTTTTTTTTTAGAGAGTAACTATTTTTTTTAATATTTTTTAAATTTATTTTGTGATTATTTCAAAGAAGCTGCGAATAATTAGATAAGAAGATTATGTCAATGAGTACCGATAGTATAAAACTAGTATGTTAATTGGCTAAAAAACATGAGGAATCTGTGAGTGATGTTGAATGAGTACAACTAGAAAGAAACAATTTGTTCAGTTGATGGAACAGAACAAGGGGATTGTTTTTAAGGTCGCGAACTCTTATTGCCAACATCAAGATGACCGACAAGACTTAGCACAAGAAATATTAACCACTATGTGGCTTGCCTTCGACAAATACAATCCAGAATATAAATTTTCAACTTGGATGTATCGCATAGCCTTGAATGTAGCAATCTCTTATTACCGCAAAGACAGTAAACGGGAAGACAAAGCGAATGCAAATGAAGAATGTTTAGTTCATATTGCCGACTTAACTCAAGAGGGAGAACGAAGCGAAGAGATTAGGCTGCTGTATCAATTTATCGGTCAGCTAGATAGTTTGAACAAAGCGATTATGTTGCTCTATTTAGAAAGTGAGCCTTACGACGACATAGCGAATAGTTTAGGTATAAGTAAAACGAATGTAGCCACGAGAATTGGCCGAATTAAAGAAGCTTTGAGAAAGCAGTTTGACAATCAGGAGTCTTAACATGAATATAGATGAAATGAAAAATATGTGGAAGCAGCAAGATTCTAACAGTACAAAGTCTATTAACATCGATCAAAAAATGCTAGCTGAAATGAAAGTGAATAAACAAATACAGGAGTTGGCAAACATGAAGTGGGCGCGTATTGTTGAAGGCGTCGTGTTCTTCATCATAACAGTGTTGTTATGGCGTTATATTGCTCAAGACTTTGAAATATCACCCGTAAATATTTCTGCCTTTATACTGACAGTGTTTTCCATAATAGGGCTTGCAGGAAGTATTGGACAAATCGCTTTAATTTCGAAAGTTGATTATTCAAAGCCCGTTAGCGAATTGCAGAAAGGTATATATCACGTTTGCTCACATAAACTTAATTTAACTAAGTTGTTGTTGATGTCTACGCCTTTTTATCTAGCTTATGTATTTTTGGGTTTTGACCTAATGTTTGGTATCGACTTGTTTCAGCATTTGGAATCGCACATGATTTGGTTTTATTCATTATCTTCCGTGTTATTGTTTGTTTGTTCCGCATGGGTTTTGTATAAATTGAATTACAACAATATTTCGACTTCGTGGGTGAGAAATACAATCCAGTTCATCGTTGGTGAGCGCTTAGTAAACATGGCCCAATTTATTAACAACATGGAGTCGAGTGAGTATTAAATAGATAGGGGCATCAATAGTCTGCTAAGGACAGCGAATATTGGTGCCACCTTGTATAATTAGCTGTGAGCGATTTTAATTTCTAACACTCAAAGTCTCTAAGGATAATAATCTATTCTGTCTTCTCTTTATACTCACACAAATCTTCAATAATACAAGCGCCACATTTAGGCTTACGGGCTGTACAAACATAACGGCCGTGAAGAATTAGCCAGTGGTGAACGTCTACCTTAAATTCTTTAGGAACAACTTTAAGCAGTTTGTTTTCTACTTCTACCACGTTTTTACCCATGGCAAATTTAGTACGGTTTGAAACGCGGTCGATATGGGTGTCTACGGCGATTGTAGGCCAACCAAAAGCCGTGTTAAGTACAACGTTTGCTGTTTTTCTGCCAACACCTGGCAACGCTTCTAAGGCTTCTCGACTTTCTGGCACCTCACCACCATGTAAATCGACAAGCATTTGGCACGTTTTCATGGTGTTTTCAGCTTTGGTGTTAAATAAACCAATCGTTTTTATATAATCTTTAAGTTTATCTAGCCCTAGATCAAGAATGGCTTGAGGCGTATTTGCGACAGCAAAAAGTGGCCCTGTCGCTTTATTTACACCGACATCTGTTGCCTGCGCTGATAGCAAAACTGCGATTAGCAATTCAAACGGATTTGTAAAATTAAGCTCTGTTGTTGGGTTTGGGTTGTCGTCACGAAGACGCGTTAAAATTTCTAAACGCTTTTCTTTGTTCATTTTTTATAGCCTTGCCCTTGAGTGAGCTGCTGTAGGTTAGTTATCGAAACTAACCCTAACGCGCTCTATTTGTTGCTCTTGTTTTTTAGGTTGTTGCTCTGCAATCATTTGATCTATTTTATTTTTTAGTGCGATCAAAAAGCCCATGGCGATAAAAGCGCCTGGCGGTAATATTGCGAGTAGAAATTGGTTATCTAAAGCGAATACTTCAATACGTAAAACGGCAGCCCACTGCCCTAGAAGTAAGTCTGCCCCGTCAAACAAAGTACCTTGCCCTAGTACTTCTCTTATTGCGCCTAACAGTACCAAAACGATTAAAAAGCCAATACCCATCATCAAACCATCGAAACTGGCTTGTTTAATTGGGTTTTTAGAGGCATAAGCTTCAGCACGCCCAATAATGGCACAGTTAGTCACGATTAATGGTAAAAATATGCCCAACGATTCATACAAAGAAAAGGTAAACGCATTCATTAGCAGCTGCACACAGGTTACGAAGGCAGCAATAATTAATACGAAAATAGGGATACGAATTTCTTTCGGAACCCATTTTTGAATCGCTGAGACGGTTGCATTTGAACAAACTAAGACAAACAAGGTAGCTAAACCTAGCCCTAGAGCATTAACGACTGTTGAGCTTACCGCGAGTAATGGGCATAAGCCTAGCAGTTGGACTATGCCTGGATTGTTTTTCCATAGGCCTTGCCAAGCAAGTTCCTTATATTCTGGCGTCAACATTACTTGCTCTCCTGACATTGAGTAGCTTGGGTAAATAGCGTCTGTTTATGTTTATTAAAATAGAGCGTTGTTCGTTTAACAGCATTTACGACAGCTCTTGGTGTTATGGTTGCTCCGGTAAACTGATCGAACATCCCGCCGTCTTTTCTAACTGCCCAATTAGGATCGTTTTCATCAATAACCGATTGTTGGTTAAATGATAAAATCCAATTGCTGCGTCTAATCTCTATTTTGTCGCCTAAGCCAGGTGTTTCACTATGCTTTAAGGTACGAACGCCTTGAACGAGGCCATCGTTATTTACAGCAACAAGTAGCTCAATGTTACCGTTGTAACCATCAGGTGCTACTGTTGTGATAGCGGCGGCAACAGGCTGTTCATTTAAAAAGGCTAGGTAAGCTTTTTGTGGTGAAGGCGATAAGGCTTCATCATTGATAATGATGCACGACTTGGTCATATCATTGTCGTGGCTATCTGGGTTAACAACTTCCGCAAGTGTCTTAACCAGGTATTGTTGCTGCTGGTGCGCAATTTGCTCAAAGGTTAGCCAGTGCACCGTTGCAACTAAAGCAGTTGCACCTACGGCGAAGAGGGCTAGAAGTTTGGCGTTTTTTTCGATTGCTTGCCGCATTATCTTTCCTCTACTCGTGGCCGTACGTGCGTGGGCGGGTATACTGATCAATCAGCGGTGCTGCCATATTACAAAGTAAAACGGCAAAGGCTACTGCGTCTGGGTAACCACCAAACTTACGAATAATAAACACTAAGAAGCCGGCAAGTGCTGCAAATATAATGCGACCTTTGACACTTGTTGCACCTGATACCGGATCGGTAAGAATAAAGAATGCACCTAGCATAGTCGCACCAGTAAACCAGTGAAACATCGTTGATGCGTTAGTGTCAGGGCTTATTAAAAAGGCAATAAAAGAACACAAAAACAATGAGGCTAGGAAGCTTACCGGTGTTACCCAAGGAATCGCTTTCTTGGCTATCAGTACGATACCGCCTAATAGAAAAGCCAAATTAACCCATTGCCAACCTAGACCAAAATAGTCACCAAATATCGGGTTGACCATGATTTCATCTACGGTTTGACCTAGCGTCAAGCTAGTCTTTAATGTGTCTAGTGGCGTTGCCATGGTAAAGCCGTCAACATGTGTACGCAGTTGCTCTATGGAGTAACCATCTATGGTGTAATTAGTAAAAATGACGGCACAGCTGTTAATAAAATCTAACGGCGCAGCCATTAATTCTTGTGGTGGTTGCCACGATGTCATTTGCACTGGAAATGAAATTAATAGCACAACATACGCTGCCATCGCTGGATTAAACGGGTTATGACCAATACCGCCGTAGAGTTGTTTAACTATCACAATAGCGAAAATCATTCCTATAACGGTAACCCACCAAGGAGCGAAAGCAGGCAAGCTAATGCCAAGGAGTACCGCTGTAAGGATAGCGCTGCCGTCAAATAGATGAGTTTTAATTGGCATATTGCGTAGCGATAACACAAAAAATTCAGCGACCATGGCAACTGCTATTGCAATACTAATATGGATTAAGTTACCCCAGCCAAAGAAATACCATTGGGCAGCAATACCTGGGATAGTGGCATAGATAACCAAGCGCATAAGTGCTGAGGTTTTACTTTGTTCATGCTCGTGAGGTGAGCTGGCAATCCAATAGGCCATAGTTAGTTATTTGCTCCTGATTTTTGGGCAAGTTTTTTTGCTTTAGCTTTAGCAACAGCAGCGGCAATGCGTGCTTTCTTATCATCTTCTGGACTAGCATCTTGAGCGCTAGTTTTCTCTGTTACTGCTTTTTCATCAGTATTTTGTGGAGCGGCATGCGAGCTTACTGCTTCTTCCGTCTGTTCATTGTCAGTTTTAGCGGCAGCTTTTTTTGCTTTAGCTCTAGCGACAGCTGCGGCAATGCGCGCTTTTTTATCATCTTCAGGGCTAGCTTCTTGAGCGCTCGCTTCTTCAGTCTGAGTATTTTCTGTTGAAATTTGAAGCTCTGGTTGAGAGTCTGAAGATCCTTCTTTCGGCTCATCGTCAGCTTTAACAGCGGCTTTTTTTGCCTTAGCTTTAGCCACTGCGGCTGCTATACGTGCTTTTTTAGCGTCTACCGGATTCGTAGCTTCAATGTTTTCTTGTTCAGCGGCCGATTTGTCTTCAGCAACTAATGGCGTAGAAGCACTTTCTTTTAACTCGCTGTCATTAGTGGCTGCCTTTTTCGCTTTTGCCTTGGCAACTGCGGCAGCTATTCGCGCTTTTTTAGCGTCTTCAGGCGATGTATCTTGTAATGATGGTGCAGCGTCACCTTCAGAAGGTGTATTGATATTTTGTTGGCTCGCGGCTTTTTTGGCTTTAGCTCTCGCCACAGCAGCGGCTACTCTATCAGATTTAGATAAAGGCTCAGGTGCCTGTGCATTGTTGACTTCTTTATCTGGTGCTTCGGCTTGCTTCGCTTTCTTCGCTTTCGCTCTTGCAATTGCTGCTGCGACTTGAGACTTTTTATCATCTGCTGGCGTGTTATTTTCACCAGATACAGCCGATTCTCCCGCTTGTTGAGCCTTTTTCGCTTTAACTCTCGCTAAAGCTGCGGCTACGGCAGATTTTTCTTTATTGGCTTCTTCAGTACCTGAATTCATTCTCGCCTTGCGAGCTTCTGCTGCTTTGCGGTGTTTTTCTTCACGAGCAAGCTTTTCTCTTTCAAGGCGTTGTTTACGTGCTTCAAAGCGCTGTTTGGCTTTCTCGGCTTTTATGTCGAGCAGCTTTTGTTGACGAATTTCAGCTTTGGCAACACGATAATAGTGCACTAACGGAATGTGACTTGGGCACACATATGCACAAGCGCCACATTCAATACAGTCGAATAAATTAAGTGCTGTAAGTTGTTTGTGATCTTGTGCTTTAGCACTCCACTGTAATTCTTGGGGCAGAAGCTGAGCAGGGCAGGCTTCTGCACACTGACCACAGCGAATACATTCAACTTCTTGTTGGTCTTCAAGGATCTCTTTTTCGCTTGGAGCGAGGACACAGTTAGAGGTTTTTACTACAGGTACTTGCTCTGAAGGTAAGCTAAAGCCCATCATAGGCCCGCCCATAATAATATGGCGTTTTGTTGGAGAACCATAGCCACATTGGTCAAGTAGGTATCCAACCGGCGTACCTAAAAGCGCCCATACATTCTGTGGTTTGCTTAATGCTTGCCCTGTAACCGTAACAACGCGTTTTATAAGGGGGGTGTCTGAAATTACCGCTTCTGCTATTGCATGGCAGGTTGCAACATTTTGCATCACGATACCTAAGCTACTAGGCAGAACACCAGAAGGAACTTCTTTACCCGTTAATGCTTGTATTAACTGCTTTTCACCACCAGTAGGGTATTTCGTGGGTAAAACGCATACTTTAACTTTATCTAAATGTTCTGTGGCTTTTTTTAGAGCGCCAATAGCTTCCGGTTTGTTATCTTCAATGCCAATTAAAATGAAGGCAGGAGATAGCAAGTGATCAAGAATTTCGATTCCTTCCACGACAGACGATGAAAGCTCACGCATCAATAAATCGTCAGCGGTGATATAAGGTTCGCATTCTACAGCGTTGATAATTAAATAATTGATTTGTGCCGCGGTATTCACTTTAACATGACTTGGAAAGCCCGCACCGCCCATTCCTGCGATACCTGCATCAACTATTTTCTCGACGATTTCTAGCTTATTTAGTTGCTTGTAGTCTGGCGTAATGTGTCTCTGACGCCAAGTATCATCGCCGTCAGGTGTTAGAAACACGCAAGTTTCATGTAAGCCTGAAGGGTGAGCAATTACATGTGGTTTTATTGCAGTAATTGTGCCGCTGGTTGGCGCATGTACTGGCACAGCTAAAGGTGCATTTGCTTTAGTTAAAGGCTGTCCCTTAAGTACTTGCTCGCCAACTTTGACAATTAGGTCGCCAGGTTCACCAATATGCTGTTGAATTGGAATAACTAATTGCTGCGGAATACCTGCCGTTTTGATCGGTTTGTCAGTCGTCAGAAATTTCATTTCTGGCGGATGAATACCACCGTGAAATTCCCAAAAGTTGCCGTGTTCTATTCTATCAATTATTGAGTCCACAAAAACCTCTCACTCACGGCTCAACCTGAACTACAGGAATACTATTTAAATCCCACTGCCAATTACGCGTTGTTGTTTCGATAGGGCGCATTTCGATGCAATCGACAGGACAAGGGGCAACACACAAGTCACAACCGGTACATTCGTCGGCGATAATAGTATGCATTTGCTTGGTTGTACCAATGATGGCATCAACGGGGCAAGCCTGAATACACTTTGTACAGCCGATACAATCTTCTTCGATGATAAAAGCAACTTTTGGTGTATTGTCAGCCTCGTGTGCTTCGTCCATTGCCACGGGTTCTACACCCATTAAATCAGCTATTTTCTTAATGGTGTCATCACCACCTGGAGCACATTTGTTAATAGCTTCGCCATTAGCAACGGCTTCAGCATAAGGTTTACAACCAGGGTAGCCACATTGACCGCATTGTGTTTGCGGTAAGATTGAATCGATTTGCTCAACAATAGGATCGCCTTCAACTTTGAATTTGATTGAAGCGAAGCCGAGAAGCGCACCAAAGAGCAGGCCTATCACGCCAACAATGAATATCGCCAGTAATATTGTCATTATACTTTCACCAATCCGGTAAAGCCCATAAAGGCTAATGACATTAAACCAGCTGTTATCATCGCGATAGCGGCACCTTTAAAAGGAGTTGGCACATTGGCGTTTGCTAATTTTTCGCGCATAGCCGAAAACATTATTAAAACGAGGGAAAACCCTAGCGCTGCGCTGAATCCGTATAAAATTGAAGATAAAAAGTTATGCTGCTCGTACATATTAAGAAGAGCGACGCCTAAAACCGCACAATTAGTTGTTATTAGCGGTAAGAATATCCCTAACGAACGATATAAATTGGCGCTGGTTTTATGGACTACCATTTCGGTAAATTGCACCACCACCGCGATAACCAAGATAAATGTCATCGTTGTTAAAAACTCTAAAGATAAAGGCGCAAGAATATAAGTTTGTACTAAGTAACTTAACAGTGAAGCTAGTGTCATGACGAAAGTGGTAGCAAAAGACATCCCTATTGCAGTTTCGGTTTTGGATGAAACACCCATAAACGGACACAGGCCTAAAAACTTCACTAAAACGAAGTTATTTACCAAAACGGTGCCAACCATTAGTAGTAGGTAGTCAGTCATGAAATACAAAAGATAATAAAAAATTCATCGTATTATCCGACTTTCTGTCGCAGATAACAACAATTTGATGTCATAAGGTTGTTGCTTATGCAATAACCTTATTTGGTGTATGGCTAATTTATACTGAGGATAATGTTATTTAGATCACATCGATTCTGGTTTGCCAATGTAATAACCTTGGCAACCATCAATAAATAACTTTTCTAAAGTGTACTTTTCTTCTTGGCTTTCAACACTTTCTGCTAAGACAGAAATGCTGAGCCTGTGAGCTAGATCTACCATTAAGCGAAGGAAATATTGGTTGTTTTTATCTTCGTCTATATCTCGTGTGTACATACTATCCATTTTGATATAGTCAGGTTTGAGATCTCTAAAGAACTTGAACGAAGTTAATCCAACGCCAAATCGCTCTACTGTTACGCGAGCGCCAACGCGGTGAAGCATGTCGATAAATCGTTTGCTTGTTTTAATATTTTGTTGGAGTCCATGCTCGGTAATTTCAAAAATAAGGCTGCTACTGACGTTAGGGTCGCGTAATAACCTGCGTTCTAACCAAATAGCAAAATGTTCATCATGAATAGAACGGGCACTTAAGTTAATACCAAATTGCTGATCTGTCATATTTTTAGATTTGATCATCTCAATGGCTTGTTCAACTATCATGCGGTCAACTTCAATAATTTTATCAAGCTTTTCAGACATGGCGATAAACGATGCCGTTGGCAGTAACTCATTATCAGAGTTGAGGAAGCGCGCCAAGATTTCACTGTACATTTTAGCATTTCGGCTGCTAGGTTTGATGTGCTGAACGAGTAAATTAACTCTCGTGTTTTCTAATACGCTATCAATTTCTTGTCGCCAATTTTGATTGCCGTAACTGGCGCTTGAACTTTCTAAAATCGACGTGTCAGTTTGAGAATACCAGGCATTTTTTTGTTGAGTTTGTGCGACACTTATCCCGGTGTCTGCTAAGGCGAGTAACTCACCTAGAGGACTTTCTTTGTCAAACGAAACCAGGCCCGTAAATCCAACTGAATCTAAATCAGATGCAGACTGGTAGTCGCTAAATTTATTCGTTAACTCTTCAGCAAATTGTTCAGCGTCTTTTATGGTTGTATTTGGAAGAATACAAGCAAAGTCTGAACTATTTAATCTAAATACCTTGGCACCTTTGTAACGACTAATTGCGGACTTAATAATGTCAGATACTTTTCTAATATAATTATCGCCTTCCTGATAACCATGAATTTGATTGATGGTTTGCAGCTCAGAACAGCGAGTGATGGTCAAGACACCAAAGTCCATCACACCTTCTTTCTCTTCAAAAAACTGGACAAAACGTGTGCGATTTTCTAGTTCTGTTAACGGCTCTATGTAAGCTTCTTTTTCTAATTTGGTTCTATTTTGTTGCTCGCCAGCTATTCTCGCGGTTATTAAAGATAGTGTTTCGCTTAACGCTGAAGACTCTGCCACTATTTGTTTTTGTTCTTGATTTACGTTTTCTTGAGAGTTAAGTGTTTTTTCAACAATCTGGACAAGGCTTTCTAGGGTCGCTTTTTGTATGCTAACGCCGTTGTTTGCAAAAAGAGCAGCGCATAAAAAGGAAATAATCAGTAATGATACTGATAACACCAATAAACCATTTGCACTTTGCACGGTGGATATTTGTAGTGTAATAACGACATCCCTTTGACTTACAGAAACCTTTGTTGGCGGTGGCGTTAACCACGGCACAGCACTTTCGTTGTTAGCTTTGAATTGAAAAACGGCTTCATCGTCAGATATTATTGTAAACAAGTGAAAAGCTTGTGAGGTGGTGAGGCTGCGCCCTTGCTCGGCTAAGGCGAGTAAGTCGTTTGATTGAATACCGTGCTGGACAATCGATGCCAAATGCTTTTGTTCTTCAGCGATTTGCTTTTTTAGCGTGAAAGCAGACGTCGCTATTATAGCTAAGCTAGCGAGTAACAAAATAAGCAAGTAACGCATAAAAAGTTGAGAGAAGCGCTTCATAATATCCCTTACAAAATGTCACTTTAAACAGCAATAGTGCTCTAATTATTGTAGTAATAAATGCGAGTAAAGCCCAGTAAGTTATTACCGCACATACCTTTTACTGATGTTATATCACCTTTTTTCAGCTAATGCTAACAGGATGTAAATTTATTCATTTCATGTGAATCTACACCTTAATAGCATTACTATTTTTTACAATATTCTATAACAGAACTTTCTTGCGCTATATTTGATATCGGGATATAATCCCGCCAACTTTAGTTAAAGCAAATATCACTGAGCGCGATATGATTGTAGAATCTATCGTTTTTTTGTTTTAACTGCTGCACTTTGAAGGCAGCATACATTGCGGGTATCAGTGAAAAATGCCCCGTGATGGGGTTTTTTTGTGCCTGATTTTAGGTACAACAGCATGTATTATCGCTGGGCATTAGGCCCTTTTTTTGTTTCTGAACACCTAAAATTGGAGAAGCTAATTGGCTAAATTTGAAGACAAATTAACGGAAATGTTATTACCTGCCGTAGAGGCAACAGGTAAGGAGTTACTTGGTATAGAGTTTGTAAGTGCGGGTAAACACTCGATCCTACGCGTTTATATTGATAGCGAAAATGGCATTAACGTTGACGATTGTGCAGAAGTTAGTCATCAAGTCAGCGCGATATTGGATGTTGAAGACCCAATCAGTACAGAATATAACCTCGAAGTATCTTCACCAGGTATGGATCGCCCGCTATTTAAAAAAGCGCACTACGAAGCGATTATTGGTGAAGTAGTGGAAGTGAAATTAAATATGCCGCTAAACGGACGCCGTAAATTTAAAGGGCGTTTAGAAGCGATCGAAAATGACACGTTAATTGTGGAAGTTGACGGCGAGTCGTATGAGCTAGTTATTAGCAATATCGACAAAGGCAACTTAGTTCCACAATTTAACTAATTGAACGATTTTAAGATAACGATTAACAGATAGGCTAAATAGCATGAGTAAGGAAGTATTACTGGTTGTAGATGCCGTTTCAAATGAAAAGGCGCTACCGCGTGAAAGTATCTTTCAGGCGATGGAAACAGCGTTAGAAACTGCTACCAAGAAAAAGTATGAAGGCGATATCGCCGTTCGTGTTTGTATCGATCGTAAAACAGGTGAGTTTGACACCTTTAGACGTTGGATGGTGGTAGAAGATAGCGACGAGGCTTTAGAAAACCCATACGCTGAAATTGGTTTAGCTGCAGCTCAGTACGATAACCCTGAGGTTCAATTAGGCGAGTATGTAGAAGATCAAATTGAATCGATTAAATTTGACCGTATTACGACACAAACGGCTAAGCAAGTTATTGTACAAAAAGTACGCGAAGCTGAACGCGCATTAATCGTTGATTCATACCAAGACCAAGTTGGTGAGTTAATTACTGGTGTGGTTAAAAAAGCGAGCCGAGATAGCGTTATTCTAGACTTAGGTAACAACGCCGAAGCGATTATTTACCGTGATGACATGCTTCCTCGTGAAGTGTTCCGCCCTGGCGACCGTGTACGTGGTTTATTATACGCAATTAAACCAGAAGCACGCGGTGCTCAGTTATTTGTATCTCGTACTAAGCCTGAAATGTTAATCGAACTTTTCCGCGTTGAAGTACCAGAAATTGGCGAAGAAATGCTAGAGGTTCGCGGCGCTGCTCGTGATCCAGGTTCTCGCGCAAAAATTGCTGTTAAATCTAACGACAAGCGAATCGACCCTGTAGGTGCGTGTGTTGGTATGCGTGGCTCTCGAGTACAAGCTGTTTCTGGCGAGTTAGGTGGTGAGCGTGTAGATATCGTGTTATTCGATGACAACCCTGCACAATTTGTTATCAACGCAATGGCGCCAGCTGAAGTGGCTTCAATTATTGTTGATGAAGACAAGCGCACTATGGATATTGCTGTTGAAGAGGGCAACCTAGCAATGGCTATCGGCCGTAATGGCCAAAACGTACGTTTAGCGAGCAACCTAACAGGTTGGGAACTAAACGTGATGACAGTAGATGACATGAATGCTAAGCACCAAGCAGAAAACGACAAAGTGCTTAACTTGTTTACTGAAAAATTAGATATCGATGATGATTTCGCTACTTTACTTGCTGAAGAAGGCTTTACGTCATTAGAAGAAATTGCCTACGTACCAGTTAATGAATTATTAGAAATTGACGGTATGGATGAAGAGATTGTTGAAGAGTTACGTGATCGTGCAAAAGCGGCGCTTACTACGCAAGCACTAGCAAGTGAAGAATCTCTTGAAAACGCTGAACCAGCTGAAGATTTATTAAATCTAGAAGGATTAGATCGTCACCTTGCATTCGTTCTTGCAAGCAAAGGTGTAGTTAACCTAGAAGATTTAGCTGAACAAGGCGTTGATGATCTAGCGGATATTGAAGAGCTAGATGAAGAAAAAGCAGGTGAGCTAATTATGGCTGCTCGTAACATCTGTTGGTTTAATGAAGAATAAGCGCCGGGAGAACACTATATAATGGCATCTGTAACAGTTGAACAACTTGCCAATGAAGTAGGTACGCCGGTCGAAAGATTGGTTGCCCAGTTATCTGATATTGGTATAGATAAAACAGCTAGTGACGACATTTCAGAATCTGAAAAAGAATCGTTATTAGAACATTTAAAAAAGCAGCACGGTGATGACTCAGCTGCACAGCCTAGCAAAATGACTTTAAGCCGCAAAAAGAAAACAACACTTTCTGTTGGTAGTGGCTCTAAAGCTAAGCAAGTTCAGGTAGAAGTTCGTAAGAAGCGCACGTACGTTAAGCGTAGCGATTTAGAAGAGCAACAATTAGCTGAACAAAAGGCGAAAGAGGAAGAAGAAGCACGTATCAAGGCTGAAGAGGAAGCTGCACAAGCAAAAGCTGAAGCAGAAGCTAAGGCCAAAGCAGAAGCAGAAGCTAAAGCGAAAGAAGAAGCTGAAGCAAAAGCACGTGCAGAAGAAGCTGCGAAAGAAAAAGCAGCTGCAGCGCAAAAAGCGAAAGAAGCGGCAAAAGAAAAAGCGGCTGAAATAGAAAAAGCGAAAGATAAAGAGCCTGTAGTAGAAGAGAGCGACGAAGCTCGTAAGCTTCGTGAGCAAGCAGAAGCAGAAGCGAAAGCAAAAGCCGAAGCTGAAGCTCAAGCAGCTGCAGAAGCCGCTCGTAAGCTTGCTGAAGAAAATGAAGCTCGATGGAAAGCTGAAGAAGCAGAGCGTAAAGCCCATGAAAATGATGTTGTACACGTAACTTCATCTGTTTACGCACAAGAAGCTGAAGACGCAGTTGATGCTCAAGAAGAGGGCGGTGGTCGCCGTCGCAAGAAGAAAAAAGGTAAGAAAGATGACAAGCCTGTCACTATGGGCAAAGGTAAGAAGAAGACTCTTTCTGCACCACAAAGCTTAAAACATGGTTTCCAAAAGCCTGTTGAAGCAAAAACGAAAGAAGTTCGCATTGGTGAAACTATTTCTGTTGCTGAATTAGCTAACAAGATGGCTGTTAAAGGTGCTGAAGTTGTTAAAGCTATGTTTAAAATGGGCGCTATGGCAACTATCAACCAAGTGATTGACCAAGAAACTGCTGCACTTGTTGCAGAAGAAATGGGTCATAATGTTATCTTGGTGAAAGAAAATGCTTTAGAAGAAGCGGTACTTTCTGATCGTGGTGATGCAGGTGATGCAACAACTCGTGCGCCAGTTGTTACTATTATGGGTCACGTTGACCATGGTAAAACATCATTACTAGATTACATTCGTGAGGCAAAAGTTGCTGCGGGTGAAGCAGGTGGTATTACTCAGCACATTGGTGCATACCACGTTGAAACTGAAGGTGGCATGGTGACCTTCTTAGATACACCAGGTCACGCCGCGTTTACAGCGATGCGTTCTCGTGGTGCTAAAGCGACAGATATTGTTATTATCGTAGTTGCTGCCGATGATGGTGTAATGCCGCAAACAGTTGAAGCAATTCAGCATGCTAAAGCTGCTGACGCGCCAATTATTATCGCAGTTAACAAAATGGATAAAGAAACTGCAGATCCAGATCGCGTTAAAACTGAGCTTTCTCAGCACGATGTTATCCCAGAAGATTGGGGTGGTGACGTACAATTTGTTCACGTATCGGCGAAAACTGGTTTAGGTATCGACGAATTATTAGACGCTGTATTACTTCAATCTGAAGTACTAGAGTTAACAGCTGTTGTTGATAAGATGGCAAGTGGTGTTGTTGTTGAATCTAAGCTAGACAAAGGTCGTGGCCCTGTTGCTACTGTACTTGTTCAAGAAGGTACGCTAAACCAAGGTGATATCGTACTTTGTGGCTTAGAATATGGTCGTGTAAGAGCGATGCGTGATGAGCTAGGCCGTCAAATTCAATCAGCTGGTCCTTCAATTCCGGTAGAGATCCTTGGTTTGTCTGGTGTTCCACAATCAGGTGACGAAGCAACAGTTGTTAAAGATGAGCGTAAAGCACGTGAAGTAGCTCTTTACCGTCAAGGTAAGTTCCGTGATGTTAAGCTAGCACGTCAGCAAAAAGCTAAGCTTGAGAACATGTTCTCAGATATGGCTGAAGGTGAAGTGTCAGAAGTTAACGTGGTACTTAAGTCAGACGTACAAGGTTCACTAGAAGCTATTTCTGACGCACTTGTTAAGCTTTCTACTGAAGAAGTTAAAGTTAAGATTATCGGCTCAGGTGTAGGTGGTATCACTGAAACTGACGCATCTCTTGCGGCAGCTTCAAATGCGATTGTGGTTGGTTTTAACGTTCGTGCTGATGCATCTGCGCGTAAGGTTATCGAAGCTGAAGGTGTAGATTTACGTTACTACAGCGTTATTTACGACTTAATCGATGAAGTTAAGCAAGCAATGAGTGGTTTACTTGCTCCAGAATTCAAGCAAGAAATCATTGGTCTTGCGGAAGTACGTGACGTGTTTAAGTCGCCGAAAATTGGTGCAATCGCTGGTTGTATGGTAACTGAAGGTATTATTAAGCGTAACAACCCAATTCGCGTATTACGTGAAAACGTGGTTATTTACGAAGGTGAACTTGAGTCACTTCGTCGCTTCAAAGATGACGTTCAAGAAGTTCGAAATGGTACTGAGTGTGGTATCGGTGTTAAGAACTACAATGACGTTAAAGTTGGCGACCAGATCGAAGTTTTTGAAACTGTTGAAGTTAAACGATCACTTTAATTTTTGCTTGATTCTTTCGCTTGTAGTGTTGTCGGAAATGCTCACGTATCTATATGCGCTGCGCGTTTCCTCCTAACTAAAAACGAAATTGTCTGCGCAAATTATTAAAGTGAAAATTTAAGATATAAGTTGTTAATGAAATGGGGGCGTTGCCCCCGTTTTTATCTCCATAAGAGAATGAATTAGGAGTATCTATGAGCAGAGATTATTCTCGTACTGACCGAGTTGCTCAGGAAATTCAAAAAGAAGTAGCGATGATCATTCAACGTGAAGTGAAAGATCCTCGTTTAGGCATGGTAACGGTTAATGCAGTTGAAGTAACTCGCGATTTGGCTTATGCCACCGTTTATGTGACCTTCTTTACCCTTGAAGACCAGAACGTAGATGTTGCTGTAGAAGTGCTAAATGAAGCTTCTGGCTACGTAAGAGGTATTTTGGCTAAGCGCATTAAAGCGCGCATAATGCCTGAGCTACGTTTTGTTTATGACAAGTCGCTTGTTGAAGGTGTTCGCATGACTAACCTTGTAAATCAAGCGGTTGCATCAGATGCAAAAAATCGTGAAGAGAAAGGCGAGGGTGAAGAAAACGATGGCTAAACGTAGAAAAGGCCGTCCGGTTAATGGCATTGTTTTACTCGATAAGCCATACGACATTTCTTCAAACCATGCGCTTCAAAAAGTGAAGCACATCTATTTCGCCCAAAAAGCAGGGCATACCGGAGCGTTAGATCCACTCGCGACGGGCATGTTACCCGTATGTTTAGGTGAAGCGACAAAATTCTCTCAGTTCCTCCTTGATACAGATAAAACCTACAAGGTGACTGCTAAACTAGGTATCCGTACCACTACCAGTGATATCGACGGTGAAGTTGTTAGTGAAAAGCCTGTAAACGTTACCGAGCAACAGTTAATGGACGCATTAGAGCATTTCCGTGGTAAAAGCCAGCAAGTGCCGTCAATGTACTCAGCGCTAAAGTATCAAGGGCAGCCTTTGTATAAATACGCCAGAGAAGGGGTAGAAGTTCCTCGAGAATCTCGAGAGATTGAAGTTTTTTCTCTAGACGTACTTCGTTTTGAAGGTGATGAAGTTGATATTGAACTAAGAGTATCTAAAGGTACCTATATTCGCACTATCGTAGATGACCTAGGTGAAATGCTAGGCTGTGGTGCTCATGTATCTGCTTTACACCGTACTGCTGTCGGCAGCTATCCTGCCGACAAAATGGTTACGCTTGAGACATTAAACGCGCTACTTGAAAAAGCAAAAGAAAATGGTGAAAAACCCTCTGAGCGATTAGATTCACTGTTATTGCCTATGAACACGGCGGTAGAAGGTTTACCGAAAGTGTCGGTAGATGCGATGAGTGCTAGCTACCTGAGAAACGGTAATCCAGTGCAAGCGGCAAATGCTCCAGTAGAAGGCTTTGTACAGGTCTATATTGAAGACCATGAGGTAAATGAATTTATTGGCGTAGGTGTGATTGACGACAATGGTTTAGTTGCCCCGAAACGAATTACCGTAGTAAACCCTGGCGAGTAAACTTGCAAACTGAGCAAAAATTGTTAGAATACGCGCTCTTTGGAACGTCTTGCTGATTTAGTGTTCGGCTTGACGCGATTTTGAAACACTAAAATATTTAAGGAATTATTATGTCTTTATCTGCTAGCCAAAAAGCTGCTGTTGTAGCTGAGTACGCAACTAAAGAAGGTGACACTGGTTCTCCAGAAGTACAAGTTGCTTTGTTAACTACACAAATCAACCACTTACAAGGTCACTTTAAAGAGCACATCCATGATCACCACTCACGTCGTGGTCTTTTACGTATGGTTAGTCAACGTCGTAAGCTTCTTGACTACTTAAAGCGTAAAGATGTTGAGCGCTACACTGCGTTAATTGGCAAGTTAGGTCTACGTCGTTAATCGACAGCTGATTTAATTATCCAAAAAAAAGCAACCTTAATAGGTTGCTTTTTTTATGTCTAAAAGAAAGTTCACAATTCTAATTATGTTGGCATATCAGCGACGCCCCAGATCATCGCGGCGACAAAGGTGAAAGTAATTAACAACAGGTAGCTTAGGCCTATCAACGAATACTTAAGCGTCGTCATAAAGTAGCCTTGTTTGTATACCCGTTTTTGCATGATGAAAATATAGATAGGGATCCAAACTAAAACCCCAATAGCTAAATAGTCTGTAACCTCGCTAAGAAAGGCATATTCGCTACCAAATACTCCGCTTAAATAATCGAATATTTGTACTAGCATAAATGCAAAGAATATAAAGCTATGGCTATGTAGAGCCACTGTTAAATGTTCTAAATAAAGGCGTTTTTTAAATAGATAAAATACTTTTAGGATTACCGCAAATAAAGGTAAAAGCACAAACATTAACTGAGGGAGTTTACTCACAGTTTGTTTAAATAACGCATCCCAAGAAGAGTTTTGTGATTTTTTCTCTATCGATTTAGTAAACTCATTGAGCTTATTATTGGCATCATCACTGAGAAACTCAAAGGTAAAGTTGCCCTGCTCGTCATTACCAAAATTAATACCACCAACAATCAATGCATCTTCATTGCCGTCCATTAATGCTTGCCAGGTCGTCAATTTCTTCTTCAGTGACTCTGCATTAACGTCTGTTAGTTCTCCATTCTTTAGCTGACTAAGCTTTAAATTGGTAATTTCTTCGACTAAATCGAAGAGTGCTGTGTTGTTTAACGTATTGGCGCCAGTTATTGAATTAAGCTTATTAGATAGTTGGCTAGTCAACTTTAAGGCTTTTACAAGTTCGTCGCCTTCAAGTTTATTTTGGCTCTCAGTCGATAATTCCTCTATTTTTGTTAGAAGGTCAGCACGTGCGTTTTTAAAGCTATCGTCTTGTTGAAAGTCGGCAAAAAAGTTTAAGGAAATAAAAAATATGATACTAATAAATAAATATAAGCGCAGTGGTGGCACATAATGTACTCGGCGGCCTTCAAAATATTCTGCAGTAAGAAAGCCTGGCTTTACCATTAAAGGCCACAGTGTTCGGTTAGCACGAGAATCAAAACTAAAGAAGTCGTCCAATAAATGAAGAATGACTGTCCAAAAGTACTTTAATGTGGGCTCAGCTTGCTGACCACAGTTTGCACAATAAGGCCCAATAAGTGCACTGTTGCAGTTTTCACAAAGCTGCGTGGTTTCCTCTGGTTGTACCGACTTTTCCATTATCAACGACGTTGTTTTAGTTGTTATTAGTTTAATGGTAACAATAGCTTGAAGCTTTGTTAACCTTAGTTATATGTCTAATTAATGATAAATTAAAAATTATTATCATTATTTACAATTTTAACGTGCTGAATAGCGTTTGTTCTGTTAGATTTAGCTAGGTGTTGTTTTATGTTGTAGTAGGCATTTTGTTCGAGTTTAATGCGGCTTAACAAAGGTTAAGGGGTATGGAAGCGGATCCTACGGACGGTGTTTATTGCGTTTTTCTATTGCGAAGCGTTTAAGCTTGTTTTGGCCGTGGTGCTAAGTTTAAACGCAGTATAAAAACGCAATAAACAACTGCGAAAGTTTACAGCAATAATCGAAACGACCAACATTGCTGACAAGCCGATAATATCGAATGAGGGAGAACAATAATGGCCTTTGAAGTAACTTTTGAATTAACAGATTCAGATTTGGACCATTTTCGCGATGTAATGAGAAAAGCTCAAACTAATGCTAAGGCGTTAAGTGAAGAGCAAATTTTGTCGAATGCAAAGAAGTTAAGTGAAGATGTTAAGTCAGGCGTTCCTGCGTTTGTACAAGAAAGAATTGTGAAATTAGAAACGCTTGTTGCTATGGTAGAAGATAGTGAGTGGCAAATTCCTGACGAAGAAAGAGCAGATGTGTTAACTGCGCTAGCTTATTTTAGTGATCCAGAAGATTTAGTACCTGATCATATTCCAGCATTAGGTTACCTAGATGATGCAATTATGATTGAATTAGTTGCTGAAGAGCTATCAGGTGATATTGAAGCGTTCAATGAGTTTTGTGCCTATAGAGAGCGTGAACAAGAACGTGCAGGTGATGCTGTAATTACAACAGACGACTGGTTAGACGCTAAACGCCGTGAGCTTCATAGTAGAATGAGAAATCGCCGTAAAACGCGTCGCGGTCGTTCATCTTTCCGTTCTATCTTCTAAATAGAAGCGAGTTACCTCGCGTTATCTAACTAGATAAAAAAAGCGCATGCCTTAATTGGGTTATGCGCTTTTTTATTGAATTTTAGCCGTATCTTTATTTTCGTCGTTTTAGCTTTTCTATAGTCTAATTTACTTTTAGCTAACGAGCTCAGTCTTGAGTAACGTGAATCATCATAGTGAAAAATAAGATGATTACTGCGTTAAAAACAAAAATATAGCCAAACCCTTTTAAGCCCTGCTTCAATGAATATCCTCGGCCATTTAGGTACCACCACCAAATTGCACACATAATAAACGGAAGCAGAAAAAACAGTCGAATCATTAAATTTTTGTTCCTGTGGTTAAAGTCATTGAACAAGGTTCTTTTCTTTTAATGTTTTAGCATATTTTACATTGCCTTAACAACTGAAACTCTATTGTTTGATCTAGGGCAAATGTGTAACAGAAGTTTTTCAGTAAAATCGTTGCATTTTTATGTCCAAGAGTAAGTAACTTAAGTGAATGACAAAGATCACCAGATAAATGCAGCACAACTCTCTAATAAGAAGTTATTAACTTGCTCGCCAGATACGCCTTTGTACGTTGCCGCTAGAAAAATAAAACAACGAAAAACAAGCTCTATTTTAGTTAAACAAGGTGGCAATATCGTGGGCATTTGGACTGAAGCTGATTGTGCGAAGTTCTGCTTTGCTAATACGGCTTTGTTAAATGAGCCTATTTCAGATTTTATGAGTTCTCCAGTGATATCTATTGAACAGCATTTAAGTGTTCAAGAGATTATCATGGCATTTCATCGCCACAATGTTCGCCATTTACTCGTTACTAATAACAAGGGTGAGCCTATCGGCATTACTAGTCAAACAGATGTAATTAAAGAGCAAGGTGTAGAGCGCTACCTTCAACTAAGAAAAATCAAAGAAAACTTTAACCCTAGAGTGCCTGTTATCGCTGGCTGTGAGCCAATAGATCGCGTAGCGAAGAAAATGGCATCTCTTAAAAGCACTTCGGCAATTATTGCACAACACGAAGGTGATGGTTATGGCATAGTAACAGAACGGGATTTGTTGTTTCATATTGCCGATCGCAAAGAAAACTTAACTGCCTGGCAGGTAGCTACTTCGCCCTTACTGACCATAGACATTAACGATTCTTTGTTTAATGCTTACAGCTTGATAAAAGAGCACGATGTACGTCACTTAGTGGTCTATGACGAAGGGCGCATTGTGGGAACGTTATCGCTTCAGCATATTTTGTCTGATATAGAAGTCGCTTATGTGAAGAAGTTACAAACGGTACTTCATGAGCGCGATAACGCATTGAAGGAGTCGCGAAAGAACCTATCTATTGCTGAGAAGATCATCGAAGAGTCACTAGACAGTATTATGGTAAGTGACAAAAATGGTGTCATTATTTCGGTGAATCCTGCCTTTACATTGCTAACTGGTTATGAAGCGGAGGAGGCAGTTGGTAGAAACGCGAGTATGTTAAGTTCTGGTTTTCATGACCACATTTTTTATCAAGAAATGTGGCAAGAAATTTCAGAAAAAGGCACATGGCAAGGGGAAATACTCAATAAAAAGAAATCTGGTGAGATATTCTCTGAGTGGCTAACCATAGTGCGTTTAGCTGAACCAGAAGACGATAGCCAAGAGTATTACGCCGCTATTTTTAGTGATATCACCGAGCGTAAGCTTAACGAGAAGCGAATTCATGCCTTAGCGTTTTATGATGAGTTAACTGGGTTACCTAATAGGCGACTTTTCAATGATAGATTTGAAGTTGCTATATCTACAGCACACCGAAATAATCAGCACACGGCAACATTGTTTTTGGATTTAGATCGTTTTAAACAAATCAATGATAGCTTAGGCCATAAAACAGGTGACGAGTTGCTTAAGCTTACGGCTAATCGTATTCAAGCGTGTATTAAAGAAGGTGACACGGTTTCACGGTTTGGCGGCGATGAGTTTGTTGTTTTGCTTACAGAAATGAACAATCCTAAAGACATTGTTAAGGTTGTGGAACGCATATCAAAAGTGCTGAGCGAACCCTATGAGCTTGAATCTCGTGAACTACATGTAACTTCGTCTATTGGTGTGGCAATTTACCCAGAAGATGGCACAGACCCAGAAACACTGCTTAAACATGCTGACGCAGCAATGTATAAAGCAAAGGATAATGGCCGTAATGCCTTTCAACTCTTTTCACCTGAGATGAACATGGTGTCTATGGAGCGACTCATTATGCAAAATAGCTTGCGCTCTGCCATTAAGAAAAATGAATTTACCTTACATTATCAGCTCAAATATGAGCCGAAAAATAATCGCGTTGCCGGTATCGAAGCGCTAATTCGCTGGGAGCATGAAGAATTGGGCAGGGTGTCACCAGCTCAGTTTATTCCCCTTGCCGAAGAAGCTGGTCTTATCGTTGAAATTGATAATTGGGTACTTAACGAAGCTTGTAGCCAGCGCATGCTTTGGCTTAAACAAGGGATAGATTGTGGGCCAATTTCAGTCAATATATCTGCAATTCATTTTAATCATGATCTGGTGTACACCGTTGAACAAGCGCTTGAGCGTACTGGTTTACCAAGTGAATTACTTGAAATCGAAGTAACAGAAGGGTGCTTTATCAAAAACATGGACAGTGCCAGAGCAATGCTTGGTCAAATAAGTGCACTTGGCGTAAAGCGTTCAATTGATGACTTTGGTACTGGCTATTCCTCATTAGGGTATTTAACACAGTTGCCATTCGATACCATTAAGATTGATGCGAGCTTCATTGCTAAAGTTCCTATGGAAGTAAAACAAAATCAAATTGTATCGGCAATTATCGCAATGTCTCATGCCCTAGAAGTAGATTTAGTCGCAGAAGGTGTTGAGTCTCAAGAGCAAGTTGAGTTTCTTTCCTCAAAAGGCTGTTTTGTGTATCAAGGCTATTTATATAGTAGGCCGCTAGCGGCAAAAGATTGTACGGCTAAATTAATTAGCTATAACTTTTTACCTCAACAAGCAACGCTCTCTGCAGTGTAAGCCTCTTTTACTTTTGCCCTTGTTCTTCTATCAACTTGTTCAAGGGCTTTCTAATACTGTATAAAAACACCAAGCTTGGAATAACCATCAATGAGGTTAAGACGAAAAACAAAGCCCAGTTTCCGTCTAACCAATCGACGATAATCCCTGAATAAGAGCCAAGCATGACTCGCCCAAATGTACCTAATGATGCCATTAGCGCATACTGGCTTGCAGTAAAAGTTTTATTACAAAGTACTGAGAGGAGGGCAACAAATGCAACAGAGCCCCACGCAGAAGTAAAACCATCTACAAATACCGTGGCTGCAAATAAAGCTTTATTCGGTCCAACCAACGCCATCACCGAGAAAAGTAAATTACTGGCAGACATAGCGATACCGCCAATAAATAAGCCTTTTAGGATACCAAAACGCATAGTAAATATACTGCCGAGCAGTGAAAAAACGATGGTAGTGCCCCAATGGACTAATTTAGAGTAGTAAGCAATGTCTTCGTTAGAAAAGCCCACTTCTCGATAAAACACAATTGACATACGGCCTAGATAGGCTTCCCCTAATTTAAACAAGAAAATAAACAGTAAGATTGAAATGGCAAACCGAGTGCCGTTTCGTTGGAAAAACTCTTGAATTGGGGCAACTATCGTCGCTAACAACCAAGCGGTAGTTTTTTGCATAGCACCAGCATTAATAGCCGCACTAACGTGATTGGCGCGGCTTGTGTCAACAATTTTACCAAGCGCAGATAATTTTACCGCAAACAACATAATTAACAGCACGCAAACTAGGGTTAACAGTGGAAAACGCCAGCTTTCGTCAATCAACTCAGAAGGCCAGCCAGGGTAGCCTATATTGGCATAGAAAATTGCAATGATGATCATCGGCAGAAGCGCGAGCAGCGACCAACAGGCGTTCTTTTTCACCGAGAGCTTTTCTAAATATGCTTGCTGAATTTTATCTATAGTTTCTTCACGGGTAGATTTTGGCTCAGACACCACTAGCACTGTTATCATTAGCACCGCCATAATGCCAGCGAGTACTAAAAACACTTCTGGCCACTGCCAGTTATCCTTGCTTACCAAAATAAACGGAATACTTCCTAGGCCAGCGTAGCCTGTCCACCATCCTGCTGTCGCCATTGCAGAGCCCGCTGCCATCGCTTGATTGTCTTCATCAGCCAGGCTGTCGATACGATAAGCGTCTATTGCGATATCTTGCGTTGAGCCACTAAATGCGATGAAAAGGCCAAACAGTGCCAGCATAGATAGTTGGCTTTGTGCATCGAATTGACTTAATTGAATCGCGCAAATCACGATGACAAACTGGGTGAGGAATATCCAGCTTCGCCTTAGCCCTAAGCGCTTCGTTAAGAAGAATATCTTTACTCTATCTGCCAGCGGTGACCAAAGAACATTTAAACTATAAGCGGCGAAAATAAGGCCAAATAAACCAATGCTGGAGCGGCTTAACCCTTCATCTTTAAGCCATCCAGTCATAGCCGAGCCAATCATGACCCAAGGAAAGCCACTGGCAATACCAAAGCAGAAAATAGTGAGAAGTTTTCTATTGTAGAAATAGCGAAGAGTGTCTTTAAAACTATGCACAGAATAATGGTTTTTCGTATTTTTGTTGAGAGTAACAGTTAATACAAAAATAAAGAAGCGAAAATAGTTAACAGGTGAATTTGTATGGTGGATTCATTAGTCAGTTGAGTTGTAGTAATTTAATTGCTGAGCGTCTTTAAACGGCGGTTTAAAACCGATCTTCGTTAACATTTCATGTTGAGGGCTTGCTTATGGTAAAGGCCGCCAACCGATACAATCGATAGGGTAGCTCCCCTTACCGTCAAAAAAGTCTATACAGGTTTTTATCTCGCTGCGAAAAAACAAGTTGTTATTCAAAGATTGGCTACCGTGTAAGCAAAGCTCATGCATTAAATGCCAGAATACGCGCTCTTTTGCGCTGCTTGGCGTTTCATCGGTAACTTGTATTAACGTCCATTCTTCCATGGTGTCGTTAACAAACCTATCTAACTCTGTGTAATGAAGCTTCTTTTTAAATACTGCTTTTATATAGGCAGTAGACTGGACAATCTTTTCATTAATAAACTGCTCAATTCGCATTGCTTACCCCGTATCTAAGGTCACTGCATGCTAGAACACTGGGCACTAAAAAAGGCAAAAGAGATTGTTGTTATTATATTGATGACTAACACGCGACTACTCTTAGGTATCGTTGAAAATCGCGTGCTTGTCAAAGAAGTACTTATAGGAAAATGTTATCGAAATGTTTCTAATAAGCTCGTTAGCTTATATTAAGATTCGCTACTGGCTTAAAATGCAGCGGGAAGTAAGGTGGCCTTTTTCAAAATCACAGGCTCAACGGGGACATTTTCCCAACCTAAAGACTCGTCATAATCTACAGGAACTGCCCCTATTTTTTCTAACACATCTTCACCTTCAACTATTGCACCAAATACGGCGTAGCCCCATTTTCGTCCAGGGTTAAGTGCGTTATTGTCAGCTAGATTGAAAAAGAACTGACGGTTCGCAGAATGTGGCTTGTTTTCTCTAGCCATCGCAATAGTGCCCATATCATTTTTTAGGCCATTTCCTGCTTCATTGACTAAAGTGCCTTTCGAGTCTTTTATTTCGCTCTCCGTATTATAACCACCACCTTGCACGACAAAGTCTTTTTCGACTCGGTGGAAAATCGTATTGTTGTAATCACCACTAACGACATAGTTCAAAAAATTATCGACAGTCAATGGTGCTTTAGTGCGATCTAGTTCGACAACAATGACGCCAAAGTTTGTTTCAAGCTTAACTTGAGGGAAGAGATTGTCAGGATCAATGCTTTTGTTTTGTGCGTTTACGCAAAATATCGCGAAGGAAAATAACGTGGTAAGTAACTTTCGTAAACAAATTGAAGAAGTCATTTAGTTGGCCTGTTGATTACTGTAAGTATTGTGAGATTTCAGGGTCTTGAGCGATTTGCCCTAATAAATTGGCAAGTTGTTGACTAAAGTCGCGCTCCAATACGGCGATATCTGCTTTTAATACACCTTCGCTGGTTGTTTTGCTGTTAAAGGTTTTAGTTAACGTTTCATTATTGTTTTCAACTTTCGCCGTTAATCTTATTTGGCTAGTTGAGCTGTATTTAGTTAACTCTTGCTCTACGGAAATCAATGCAGAATTAATAAACAGGGTTACTTGATTGCCGCTGCTTCCTGATATTAGCAACCCTGTTTTTTCAAAGCTTTTTTGCATTGGTGTTTGTATCGCACTAGTAAGAGAGTTCCCTAAACTTAGCAATTGAGCGGCTTGGTCCTTTTTCTTTATTTCAATAATATGCTGTGCTGTACGCATATCTTGTACAGTTAAAGTAGCAGCTTTATTGGCATTCAATGAACTTTGACTAATCATCACTTCAGGAGAAACTACAACGGAAGTAGGAGCATTAGCGCAGGCGACAAGCAACGAAGAGCTCAGCGCAATTGTCATAAGCTTTTTAAGATAGTTAGGCATTATTTTCCCTTTTTAATTACTTGCAAAATAACAAACTTTTTATTGCTTGCGATAGTTTTACAGTGGCCGAATATGCGTTTGAGTTTGATATGGTAGCCAAGTTGTCTATTACCGACAATAGTTAATCGTCCGCCGCGTTTTAACACGCGAAACGCATCGTTGAACATTTGCCAGGCGATATGGTCAGTCACGGCATTTTGTTGATGAAAGGGTGGGTTGCACACGATGTCGTCAGCGGAGTTACTGTCAAAATCTGTTAAGCAATCGTTGGCAATAAACTGGCATTGGTCCACTAATTCTGGCAAGTTTTCTTCAATTGCTTTTTGTGCAGAAGCAATTGCCATGTAAGACTCGTCAACACAGGTAAGGCTTATGTTGTTTTGTTGCTGTAGTAAGGCAATACTCAATACACCGTTACCGCACCCTAAGTCGATAACGGATTGTTCCGGGCTCAATTTTGGAAGGTGTTGCAAAAAGAAACGAGCACCAATATCTAGTCGTTCACGTGCAAAAACATTCGCATAATTGAACAATGTGGCATTAATCGGCTCAGCTTGCCACGACTTTACCTGATTAAACGGTTGCTCTTGCCGGACGGCGTTTAACTCACTGAAAAATAAACGAGATTTTTTTACCGCGAGCGAAGTTTTAGTTGTGCCTAATAGCTTTTCTATATCGGCTAACATGGCGCTGGTAATGTTTTTTGCTTTGTCACCACCAACAACCATGGTTGACTCACTGCAAAAGCGCCTGACTTGTCTTAACTGTTCTAACATCAAGCTTTTGCTTTTAGGGATCTTGTAAAGTACTAGATCTGTGTCACTTGGTAACTCACTAAGGCTATCGAGAAGTTGAATATTTTCAAGTGGCCTGTCGTTAAGCTCAGCATTGGCTTTTAATCCTAAATGACTGACTTTTGAATCAGAAACGCTGGTTACTTTTTTGCATCGAACACTTAACGAAAGTGCGCCAAAGCTGTCATTGAACACTAGTGCGTGATTAAAAACGGTATCACTGTGATTGTCGTTTAGATAATTAATGATGTACTCATCAGTAGCATCCCAAGCCTGAAGGCTACGAGTAACTTGGTTTTCAGGGAAGCGGTAAAGCGTGAGTGCTTGGTCATCAATAATAAAAGGGCTTAGCATGGCATACAGAATGGGTGACAAAAAGAAGGCTATTGTGCCAAAATTTGTCAAAATCATACAGATCAAATGTCGAGGAAGTTATCAAATTACATCTACCCGATTGTGATATTGAGTTTTTACCTCACTTTATTCCTGTAGCGGAGAGTAAAGAGATCGCAAAAGCATTAAAGGCTGAACTTGAATGGCAGCAAGATTGTATTCAAATGTACGGTAAGTTAGTGCAAATTCCGCGATTACAAGCTTGGTATGGGGATGAAAATACCGCTTACACTTATTCTGGGCTTAAAATGGAACCAAGGCCTTGGACACAGTCACTTGCGGCATTAAAAGATAAGTTAACGCATGTTTGCCATGAACCTTTTAACTCAGTATTGGCAAACTGTTACCGAGATCATAACGATTCGGTTGGCTGGCATAGCGATGATGAACCAGAGTTAGGAACAGACCCCGTTATTGCATCATTGTCTTTTGGTGCCGAGCGTTATTTTCACTTGAAACATAAGCAGAAAAAAGTCAGTGACAAAATATTGCTGCCATCGGGTAGCTTGTTGATTATGAGAGGAAAAACACAAGCTCATTGGCAACACGCTGTATTGAAATCGCGAATAGAATCGCCTGAGCGTATCAATCTAACATTTCGTAAAATCCTAGTGTAAATACGCCTAATAAGCAGTAAAATAAATCGCAAATTATTTTGTTTTAGCTAGCAATAAGTTAGTTGGATTTACTTATGTAAATGGAGTAAATGAGTGGCTAAATTAGTGATTAAGGCTAAAATTAAAAGTGAATAACACGAAAAAACAAGGGAAACTTTATGAGTATTGAGGCTGTCATTGAAGAGAAACTCTTGTCGGCATTTTCACCTATCCATTTAGATGTAATAAACGAAAGTCATCAGCATAATGTGGCACCTGGAAGTGAATCACATTTTAAAGTTATTATCGTTTCTAAGCATTTTGAGGGAGAGCGCTTAATTCGCCGTCATCGAGCGATAAATGCGACATTAGCAGAAGAACTTTCTGAACATATTCATGCGCTTGCACTGCACACGTACACGGAAAAAGAGTGGCTAGAATATTACGCAGACAACACACCTTTATCACCTAAATGCTTGGGTGGCGCTCGCCGTGAGCAGCGAGCTTAATTCTTAAGCCTGTTAAATTAGTCGTACAATAAAGCCATAAGTTATCGCCAGAGATTATGGCTTTTCTATTTCAATTGTTATTGAATCCCTGTTAAGCTTTAGCGGTTTATATCTCAAATAATTATAAGAATAGTGGTTTGACTATGTCGTTACATTCGCTTGATCCCGTGATCAAGGGTTTAGATCTATTGACGGAAAAAACAGGGCAGGCAATTAAATGGCTCACCTTGGTTACCGTTATTCTCAGCTTTGCAATTGTCTTGTTACGTTATGGCTTTAGTATTGGCTCTGTGGCCATGCAAGAGTCCGTTTTGTACCTTCATGGTGCGGTTTTTATGTTAGGTGCCGCATACACTTATAAACACGATGGTCATGTACGGGTTGATATTTTCTATCAAAAATTTAGCCAACGTAAACAAGCGTGGGTAAATCTTTTAGGTGTGTTGCTGTTATTGCTCCCCACGTGTTTTGCTATATTCTTCCTGTGTTTTGATTATGTTATTTCTTCATGGCATATCCTTGAAAAATCGCCTGAGGCTGGCGGACTTCCAATCGTTTATATCAGTAAATCCTTGCTGTTGATTGCTCCAGTCTTGCTGATAATTCAAGGCTTGGCTGAGGCTGCGCGCGCCATTGTAATAATCAAATCTTCACAATCTGAGGAATCTAATTGATGGAATATATTGCACTAGGCATGTTTGTAGTAGTGTGCTTTGTATTGCTACTTGGTTTTCCTGTTGCCTTTTCTTTAGCTGGAACTGCACTCATTTTCGCTGGCATTGGCGCAGGGCTTGGCATATTCGATTTTACGTATTTAACGGCTTTGCCGAATCGATTGTTCGGTATTGTAAATAATCAAACATTATTAGCGGTACCGCTGTTTGTCTTTATGGGGGCGATGTTAGAGCGTTCCAAAATCGCTGAAAATCTTCTCAATGCGATGTCAATTTTGTTTGGTCGTTTTAATGGTGGTTTAGGTATAGCGGTAACCCTAGTGGGAATGTTGCTCGCTGCAAGTACAGGTATTGTTGGCGCTACTGTGGTAACTATGGGTCTCTTATCTTTGCCAACCATGTTAAAGCGCGGCTATAACCAAGAGTTCTCTACTGGTATTATTTGCGCAACAGGTACATTAGGGCAAATCATACCTCCCTCTATTGCTTTAGTGTTGTTAGGTGACGTTTTATCAAGCGCTTATCAAAAGGCGCAGCTCAGCATGGGCATTTTCAGTCCTGAAACTGTTTCTGTAGGTGATTTATTTGCAGGAGCCGTTATACCTGGGATGATTCTTGTTTTTATGTACCTTGCCTATTGCCTCATCTACGCAACAATTAAGCCAGAGAGTGTTCCTAAACTAAGCCAAGAAGATATCGACAAAATCGCCCAAGGCCGCTCTGTGTCAAAACTCATGCTATCGGCTTTAGTGCCACCACTAGCACTGATAATAGCGGTATTAGGCTCTATCTTATTCGGTTTTGCTACGCCTACTGAGGCAGCTGGTGTAGGTGCTATGGGCGCGCTTGTTTTAGCATTGCTTCAAAAACAGCTAACGAAAGAAAACTTAAAAGCTGTGATGGACAGTACAGTAAAAATCACCTCTATGGTCTTTATGATTTTAATTGGTGCTAGCTTGTTTTCTTTGGTCTTTAGGGGCTATGGCGGTGAAGAGCTTGTTCAAGGTTTTTTTGAGCAAATGCCTGGTGGTGTGCTAGGTGCTACTATCTTAGTCATGGCCGTGATATTTTTACTGGGTTTTATTTTAGATTTTATCGAAATCACGTTTGTTGTCGTTCCTATAGTCGCCCCAATTTTGTTAGCTATGGGGTTAGACCCTATTTGGTTGGGCATTATGATCGCTATTAATCTACAAACGTCGTTTTTGACACCACCGTTTGGTTTTGCGTTATTTTATTTACGCGGTGTTGCTAATAAAGCGATAAAAACTGCGTCGATTTACCGCGGCGTTGTACCATTTATTATCATGCAATTAGTATTATTGGTTGCATTGGCAATATGGCCTGAATTAGTGACTTGGTTACCGGAAAAGATTTACGGTTAATTCTGTATTATAAGGAATATTATCTATGAGACTTTCATTTTTACATCGTCTAGCTGTGGCTGCGACAGTAGCTCTTGGCTTAACTGCTTGTGGCAAAGACGCAGCAACGCCAACAGGTGCAGCTGAACCGGCTAAAACGTATCAATGGAAATTAGTGACTTCATGGCCTAAGAACTTTCCTGGGTTAGGTTTGGGTCCTGAAAAGTTTGCTGAATACGTTAATGAAATGAGTGACGGCAGGTTAAACGTGAAAGTCTATGGCGCTGGTGAATTAGTGCCAGGTTTTGAAGTATTCGATGCGGTATCTAGAGGGACGGCTCAAATGGGTCATAGCGGCGCTTATTACTGGAAAGGTAAAATGCCAGCCTCGCCTATTTTTAGCGCAATTCCGTTTGGTATGACGGCGGATGAATTCAATGCATGGCTTCACTTTGGCGGTGGCCTTGAGTTATGGCAAGAGCTTTACAAGCCATTTGGTGTAGTGCCTATGGCTGGCGGTAACTCTGGTGCTCAATTTGCTGGTTGGTTTAAGAAAGAAATTAACTCAATTGACGATTTAAAAGGTTTGAAAATGCGTATTCCTGGGTTAGGAGGCGAGGTGCTTAAGCGCGCCGGTGCTGTTCCTGTAACCTTAACGGGTGGCGAAATTTTTTCTTCATTGCAAAGTGGTGCTATTGACGCGTCTGAGTGGGTAGGGCCATACAATGATTTAGCCTTTGGTTTCCATCAGGCAGCAGACTTTTATTATTCATCTGTTTGGCACGAAACCGGCACAAATTTAGAGTTTATAGTTAACGAAAAAGCGTTAGCTGAGCTGCCAAAAGACTTACAGAAAATTGTTGAAGTAGCAGCACGTGCCGTAAACCAAAACATGTTAGATGAGTACAACGCAAGAAATAACAACGCATTACAAACATTGATTAATAAACATGGTGTAACTGTAAAGCAGTTCCCACCAGAAGTGATGGCTGCCCTTAAAGGGTATACTGACGAAGTGATTAAAGAGCAGGTTGCTGCTGATGAGTCGTTCGCCAAAGTATGGGCGTCATACAGTGAGTTTTTAGATAACGCGCGTCAATACAACAATTTAACATTAAAAGCCTATTACGAAGCACGATAATTAGGCTAGAATTTACAACCAGTTAAAAGAAGCAAACGCGTTTTTGCTTCTTTTTTTCACTGCTCGTACCTCTTGTTGGAATAACAAGGGTAAACTATGCGGCAATTTTTCGAGAAATTTATTACCTAAGGCGATTATATGGTCATTCAACCTAAAATCCGTGGCTTTATTTGTACAAATGCTCATCCAGTAGGGTGTGAGGCACATGTTAATGAACAAATAGCGTACGTGAAAAGTCAAACTCAACCTGAAAACAAACCAAAAAATGTATTAGTTATTGGTGCTTCTACTGGCTACGGCTTAGCGTCTAGAATTACAGCAGCGTTTGGTAGCGGTGCTAAAACATTAGGTGTGTTTTTCGAAAAAGAGCCTACAGAAAAGAAAACGGCTTCTGCTGGTTGGTACAACACGGCAGCGTTCCAAAAGGCCGCGGAAAAAGAAGGCTTATGGTCAAAGAACATCAATGGCGATGCTTTTTCTCATGAACTAAAAGCAAAAGCAATTGACGTGATCAAAGAAGAACTTGGTCAAGTAGACTTAGTTATCTATAGCTTAGCGTCACCACGTCGCACAGATCCTGATACAGGTGAAGTTTACTCTTCAACATTAAAGCCTATTGGTGAGTCGGTAACGACTAAAAACCTTAATACATCAAAGCGCATTATCGATTCTGTTTCGGTTGAAGAAGCAACTGAAGCGGAAATTCAAGGAACTGTTGATGTAATGGGTGGTGCAGACTGGGAATTGTGGATCAGCGCATTAAAAGAAGCGGGTGTTTTAGCGTCAGGCTTTAAAACAACTGCTTACACTTATATTGGTAAAAAATTAACTTGGCCAATCTATGGTCATGCAACAATCGGTCGTGCAAAAGAAGATTTAGATCGTGCTGCTGGTGCGATTAATCAGTCTACAAGCGACTTATCTGGCCAAGCTTATGTAACTTCACTAAATGCAGTTGTAACACAAGCAAGTTCTGCAATTCCAATTATGCCTTTATACATCTCTGCGATGTTTAAAGTGATGAAGGCAGATGGCACTTACGAAGGTACAATCGAGCAAATTCAAGCCTTGTTTAACGAGAATTTATATAACGATTCGCCGCGTTTAGACGAAGCAGGGCGCTTAAGTCAGAACTACAAAGAATTAGAAGACTCTGTTCAGAACCGTGTTCAAGAAATTTGGGACACAGTAGATACTGATACTATTGATGAATTAACAGATTACGTTGGTTACCACGCTGAATTCTTAAAATTGTTTGGTTTTGGTGTCAATGGTGTTGATTACGATGCTGATGTTTCACCACTAGCAGAAATTAATAACCTAATCTAATTTTTAGAAAAAATTCTGTATGAAAAAAGGCCTACTTCTTAAAAGTAGGCCTTTTTTATTTGTATACAAATTGTGAATATCGAGTTTTTAGTCTAAAAAAGCAGCAAAGTGCATTAAATTGTAAAGAAAAGTATCTAGGTTCGATAGCGCAATTTGCAAAATTTATGCTAAAATTCGTGCCAGAATATTTTTAACTTAGAGCCGGTGGATGCTTTTTATTACCTTTATGGCAATAAAAAGATTTTCTGCTGAATACACTGAAATCATTTGTTTGTTCACTTAGCAGCTTTAGGCGCTAGTTTAAAGTCGTTAGGTGAGTAAATAATTGGTTTTGTTACTCCCGTCAAAGTAGTGCAAGTGTTTATGATTACAATAAAAAAAGGTCTGGATGTTCCTGTACAAGGTGCTCCCCAGCAAGTAATCCATGATGGTCCGTCCATCAAAACCGTTGCGACACTCGGTGAAGAGTATGTGGGTATGCGACCGACCATGCATGTACGTGTGGACGATCGTGTTAAAAAAGGTCAGGTTATTTTTGAAGACAAAAAGAACCCTGGCGTTAAATACACAGCTCCAGCCGCAGGTGTAGTGACTGAGATTAACCGTGGTGAAAAACGTGTTTTACAGTCTGTTGTTATCAAAGTAGATGGCGACGAACAAGAAACTTTCGCCAAATATGCAGAAGATGCTTTATCAAGTATTGCGCGTGAAGACGTTGTAAATAACTTGGTTGAGTCTGGATTGTGGACCGCTTTGCGTACACGTCCGTACAGTAAAGCTCCTGCAGTTGACTCTACGCCAAGCGCAATCTTTATTTCTGCAATGGATACTAACCCGTTAGCGGCAGATCCAGCAGTTATTATTAAAGATCAAAGTGAAGCGTTTAAAAATGGTTTAACTGTTTTAGGTCGTTTAACGGAAGGTAAGGTTTTCGTTTCTAAAGCACCTAATGCTGACATTCCTACTACAGGTAAAGAAGAAGTTAACGAGTTTGCGGGTAAGCACCCAGCAGGTCTTGTTGGCACACATATTCACTTCTTAAACCCAGTAGGCGCTGAAAAGTTTGTATGGCACATCGGATATCAAGACGTTATCGCTGTTGGTAAACTATTTACTACTGGTGAACTTGATAGCACTCGCGTAGTTGCGTTAGGTGGTCCAGAAGCTAAGAACCCACGTTTAGTGCGTACTTTAGTTGGCGCTAGCACAAACGACTTGACAGCTGGTGAAGCAAACGATGTAGAACTTCGTGTAATCTCTGGTTCAATTTTACAAGGTGCTCACGCTGCTGGCGTTCACGCTTACCTTGGTCGCTTCCACGTGCAAGTTGCAATGCTTCGCGAAGGTCGCGAAAAAGAATTTATCGGTTACATGTACCCAGGTCCTAACAAGTTCTCTGTAACACGTGCTTACATGTCACATTTATTCCCAAGCAAATTATTCAACATGACGACAACTACAAATGGTAGTTCTCGTGCCATGGTACCAATTGGTAACTACGAGCGAGTTATGCCGCTAGACATTTTACCAACTATTTTGCTTCGCGATTTATGTGCAGGTGACACAGATGGTGCTCAAGCACTTGGTGCTTTAGAGCTAGACGAAGAAGATTTAGCGTTATGTACGTTTGTTTGTCCAGGCAAGTCAGACTATGGCGTTATGCTTCGTGAATGTCTAACCACAATTGAGAAGGAAGGTTAGTCATGGCTTTGAAAAAGTTTATTGAAGATATCGAGCCGCATTTTGAAAAGGGCGGTAAACACGAAAAATGGTTTGCTTTATATGAAGCCATTGCAACGGGTTTATTTACTCCAGGTTATGTAACTAAGGGTAAAACTCACGTTCGCGACAGTATTGACCTTAAACGTATCATGATCACAGTATGGCTAGCGGTATTCCCTGCCATGTTCTTTGGTATGTACAACATTGGTTTTCAAGCAACTGAAGCACTAGCTGCTGGTTACGCTTTGCCTGACTCATGGCAAGTTGGCTTATTCCACATGTTTGGTGGTGAACTCACGGCAGATGCTGGTTGGTTTACTATGATGCTTTACGGCGCATGTTTCTTCCTGCCTATATATGCAACTACCTTTATTGTTGGTGGTTTCTGGGAAGTATTATTTGCTGCGGTTCGTAAGCATGAAGTTAACGAAGGATTCTTCGTAACCTCTATTCTATTTGCATTAATTCTTCCTGCTTCTATTCCATTATGGCAAGTTGCTATCGGTATCACCTTCGGTGTTGTTGTAGCGAAAGAAATCTTTGGTGGTACAGGTAAGAACTTCTTAAACCCAGCTTTAGCGGGTCGTGCATTCTTATTCTTTGCTTACCCTGCAGAAATTTCAGGTGACTCAGTATGGGTTGCAGTTGACGGTTTCTCTGGTGCTACTCACTTAGCCGCTGGTGCCGCTGCACAAGCTGGTGCAATTGATTACTCTTGGGGTACTCAAGCATGGTGGGATGCGTTCTGGGGCTTTATTCCAGGTTCAGTTGGTGAAGTATCTACTGCTGCTATTTTATTAGGTGGTGCTTATATCCTTTATAAAGGTATTGCGTCATGGCGCATCGTGTTAGGTGTGTTCGTTGGTATGGTATTAACCGCAACGCTATTCAACGCTATTGGAAGTGATACAAACGCACTATTTGCAATGCCATGGCATTGGCACTTAGTTGTTGGTGGTTTTGCTTTCGGTATGATGTTTATGGCAACTGACCCTGTATCAGCGTCATTTACCAATAAAGGTAAGTATTTATTCGGTGCGTTAGTAGGCATCATGGTGGTTCTAGTTCGCGTAGTTAACCCAGCATTCCCTGAAGGAATGATGTTAGCTATCTTATTTGCTAACTTATTTGCTCCACTGTTTGACTACTTCGTGGTTCAATCAAATGTTAAACGGAGGCTTGCACGTGTCGGCTAAAAAAGAAACATTTGGTAAAACGGTTGGTTTTGTTATGGCAGTGTGTTTAGCATGTGCTGCCTTAGTATCAATTTCAGCGGTTCAATTAAAGCCTCTACAAGTAGAAAATAAACTACTTGATCAACAAACTAAAATTTTGACAGCTGCGGGCATTTTAAAAATGACTGACGGCACAAAAGCTTCAATTCAGCAAACGTTCAAACAATTTGTTGAAGCGAAAATGATCGACTTAGATTCTGGTGAGTTTATCGATGGTAACCCTGAGTTATTCGACGAGCGTCGTAACTCTCGTGATAATGCCAAGTCTGATAAGCCTAAGAATGATATTGCAGGTATCAACCGTCGCTCTCACGATGCGGTAATTTACTTAGTACGTGATGGTGCTGGTAAGGTTGAAACAGTAGTATTTCCAATGGTTGGTTCAGGTCTTTGGGATCTTATGTATGCGTTTGTTGGTGTAGAAGCTGACTTAAACACTATCCGTAACGTTATTTACACGGCTGACATGAAAGAAACTCCGGGCTTAGGTGCTGAAGTACTTAACCCTAACTGGATTGCTTTATGGCCTGGTAAGAAAATTTTTGACGATAACAACCAAGTTAAGGTTGAGCTTGTTAAAGGTGGCGTAAAAGCTGGTAACCCAATGGAAGCTTACCAAGTTGACGGTTTATCAGGTGCAACGCTTACGGCTAACGGCGTAACAAAAACATTTCAGTTCTGGTTCGGTGAAGAAGGTTACTTACCATTCATCGAGAAGAATCGTGGAGGGTTGAACTAATGTCATCTGAAACTAATAAAGTTTTAACGAAACCGATTTTCGATAACAACCCAATTGCTTTACAAGTACTAGGTATTTGTTCTGCACTTGCGGTTACAAGTTCAATGGCGAATGCGTTAGTAATGACCATGGCGGTTGTTTTCGTAACGGCGTTTTCGAACTTATTCATCTCGATTATTCGTAACCACATTCCATCTAGTGTACGTATTATCGTGCAAATGGCGATTATCGCTTCATTAGTAATCGTTGTAGACCAAGTGCTTAAAGCGTTCTCATACGCGCTTTCTCAAGAGCTTTCAGTTTACATCGGTCTAATCATTACTAACTGTATTGTAATGGGCCGTGCTGAAGCATTCGCAATGAAAGAGAAGCCTGGTGTGAGCTTTATGGATGGTATCGGTAACGGTTTAGGTTACGGTTTCATTCTTATCACAGTTGCTTTCTTCCGTGAATTATTAGGTTTTGGTACTATTTTTGGTATCGAGATTTTACCTTTAGTTCAAAACGGTGGTTGGTACCAAGCGAATGGTTTATTAGTATTACCATTCTCTTCATTCTTCCTAATCGGTTTCATCATTTGGGCTGTGCGCCAATGGAAACCAGAGCAAGTTGAGAAGGATTAATCACGATGGAACATTATTTATCACTATTAGTTAAAACGATTTTCATCGAGAATATCGCGTTATCTTTCTTCTTAGGTATGTGTACTTTCTTAGCGGTTTCTAAGAAAGTAAGTACAGCAATTGGTCTTGGTATTGCGGTTATCGTGGTACTAGGTATTGCGGTTCCTGTAAACCAAGTGATTTATCAAGCTATTTTGGCTCCTGGTGCATTAGATAGCGTATTTGGTATTACTGACCCAACTCAAACTATTGACCTAAGCTTCTTATCATTTATTACCTTTATCGGTGTAATTGCGGCACTAGTACAAATTCTAGAGATGGTTTTAGATAAGTACTTCCCACCGTTGTACAACGCTCTAGGTATCTTCCTACCATTGATCACGGTTAACTGTGCGATCTTTGGTGCTGTATCTTTCATGGTTGCTCGTAACTACACGTTAACTGAGTCAGTTGTGTACGGTATCGGTTCAGGTATTGGTTGGGCATTGGCTATCGTTTTACTTGCGGGTTTACGTGAGAAAATGAAGTACTCTGACGTTCCAGCTGGCTTGAAAGGTTTAGGTATTACGTTTATTACCACTGGATTGATGGCATTTGGCTTTCTTTCTTTTGGTGGTATTTCGTTATAATAAGATTAACGTAGAAGGCTTAGCGTTCTCGCAACAGCCTTCTCCTAGAGAAGTGTAAAGGAAAAGTCGATGGAAATAATTCTCGGCGTTAGCATGTTCACTGCAATCGTTATCGCTTTGGTTCTAGTGATCTTATTTGCTAAATCAAAGTTGGTTGCCGACGGTGACGTGACTATTTCAATTAACGGTGACCCTGAAAAAGCGGTTACTACTGGTGCTGGTGGCAAGTTACTTGGCGCATTAGCTGAACAAGGTATTTTCATTCCATCAGCTTGTGGTGGTGGTGGTACTTGTGGCCAATGTCGTGTAGAAGTACATTCAGGCGGTGGTGATATTTTACCTACTGAGCAAAGCCACATTACTAAGCGTGAAGCTAAAGAAGGCTGTCGTTTAGCGTGTCAGGTTGCTGTTAAGCAAGACATGGATATTGAACTAGAAGACGAAATCTTTGGTGTTCAACAGTGGGAATGTGAAGTTATCTCTAACGATAACAAGGCAACTTTCATTAAAGAATTGAAATTAAAAATTCCTAATGGTGAGTCTGTACCATTCCGTGCTGGTGGTTATATTCAAATTGAAGCACCTGCGCATCACGTTAAATACAAAGACTTCGATATTGATGAAGAGTATCGTGGTGACTGGGAGCGTTTTGGCTTCTTTGATATTGAGTCTAAAGTTGATACTGACACATTACGTGCGTATTCAATGGCGAACTACCCAGAAGAAGAAGGCATTATTATGCTTAACGTGCGTATTGCTACGCCGCCGCCTAATAACCTTTCTTTGCCAGCAGGTAAGATGTCATCATATATCTTTAACCTAAAAGCAGGTGATAAGGTAACTATTTCAGGTCCATTTGGTGAATTCTTCGCGAAAGAAACTGATGCTGAAATGGTATTTATCGGTGGTGGTGCTGGTATGGCGCCTATGCGTTCACACATATTCGATCAACTTAAGCGTCTTAAATCTAAGCGTAAGATCTCTTTCTGGTACGGTGCACGTTCATTACGTGAAATGTTCTATGAAGATGACTATAACGGCTTAGCGGCTGAAAATGATAACTTCGAATGGCACGTGGCTCTTTCAGATCCTCAGCCAGAAGATAACTGGGATGGTTTGACTGGGTTTATTCATAATGTACTTTATGAGGAGTACCTTAAGGACCATGAAGCGCCAGAAGATTGTGAATACTACATGTGTGGTCCACCTATGATGAACGCTGCTGTAATTGGCATGCTGAAAGATTTAGGTGTAGAAGATGAGAACATACTTCTAGATGACTTCGGCGGCTAATTCAAAATTAGTAATATAGAAGTTGAATAAAAAGGTGGCTTAGGCCGCCTTTTTTTGTTTCCTAAGGGTAGAGAAGGTCAATTGGGTAAATTAGATGAATAAATTGATGTATGGTTTCGTGGCTTTAGCACTAGTGGTGTTAGCCGGGTGTTTTCCAAGTAATGATTTGAATAAGAAACAAATCCACTTACAAGGTATTACCATGGGTACCGTTGCCTACAATGTAAAATATATTGAGCAGCCGCTCGAAGGTGATAAGCAAATTCCAAATGACGTTATTGTTCATGAGAACATAGAAGCTATTTTAAAGCAGCTTAATCAAGATATGTCCAATTGGATTGCAGATTCTGAACTATCTAAATTTAACGCTCATCATTCCCTTGAGCCAGTAGAAGTATCTGAAGGGCTAGGTCGCGTAATTGCTGAATCTATCCGTTTGGGCAAGCTCAGTGACGGCAGTTTAGACGTTACTATCGGCCCATTAATTAACCTTTGGGGCTTTGGTCCAGAAGCTCGCCCTGAAAAAGTGCCTACAGACGAAGAGATCGCCATTGCAAAAAATCGCTCAGGCATTGAACACTTGCACTTAGAAGGGAATATGCTGTCTAAAAGTATTCCTAATTTATACGTTGACCTTTCAACAACGGCAAAGGGTTATGCCGTGGATTTAGTGGCTGAATATTTAGATTCTATCGGTGCACACAACTACTTGGTTGAAATTGGTGGCGAATTACGTGCTAAAGGCTTCAAGCATACTGGCGAGCTTTGGTCTATTGCCATTGAAAAGCCGGTTTCTCATGAAAGAGCAATGCAACAAATCGTTATTCCAAAAGATAACGCTGTTGCGACATCAGGCGATTACCGCAAATATTTTGAAGAGAATGGCCAACGATACTCACATATTATCGATCCTGAAACTGCTAAGCCAATTAACCATAAATTGGTGTCAGTTACGGTTATTCACCCTTCGTCTATGACCTCTGATGGCCTTTCTACTGCTATGATGGTCATGGGCCCTGAAAAGGCGGTTGAGTTTGCTGAGCAAAATAACCTGGCGGCCTATTTGATTATCAAAAGTGATACAGGGTTTATTGAGCATACAACGAAAGCGTTTATGCCTTATTTAAAATAGTACATGTTTTTAAACTCGGCGTTAGACACTACTAGCGCCATTGCTATCTTCTCTTTTTCTTTCATTAGTTAAGCTCTCTTGATTATCAATTCGCTGTTTTCCTCAGTAATCACACGCTTCAAATATCTTTGAGTCTTTAGATAGGTCTTAATATTTATAACTTGACTCATATCTGTTATGTAAATGCAGCAGGCCTAATCTATAATTTTATTATTCTACGCTTGTTAAGTCTTTGTATCTGATTAGTCATCTGCATTTTGTTGTCGATACGTATGAAACATTAGCATGCTTAAAAGTTACATCGGATTAACGATGAAATATCTTGTCAAAGTTAAAAACCAATGTATTCGAGTCGAACCTCACGGAGTTTGGGATGCAGGTACAGTTCTTGATTTTCAAGCCGATCTTAAAAAGCATATTGATCTAATCAAAGAGAAAGAGTGGGCCTCACTCGTTATTACGACTAATTGGGTTGTCGGTACCCCAGAGACAGAAACGTTAATGGATGAATTTCAGAAATGGTGTGTAGAAAATAACCAAAAATACGAGGCCGTTGTCGTTGATGATCATGGCCTTAAAAAATATCAATCAGACCGCTTTCTTCGAGAAATTAAGTTGTCACCTATTAAGCTTCAGTTTTTCAATAATGAAAAGGAAGCGATTACTTGGTTGAAAGGCTTCGGTTTTTTATAAAAGCTAGTAGAACAAATCTTTTTATTAGGAGACTTAGACGCTAATTAACTCTTGCTAACTTCTTTACACCCATTCGTAGACCTAAAGATGTTTTCGTTTTACTTCTAAATTCACATTAAATCAAAAAAATTTTTGGCTTTCATCGCTGACAAAAACGATATGAATTTCATATATATGTGTACGTTAAGCACTCAGTTTAGTCTATTTCTAATCACAATAAGTGCATAAAATATACACATTAATGTAATAATTGTGTAACATTAATGTTAATTGCGAGTAAATTTGTTTGTACGGACTAATAACAAAATTAACTAACAATAAACGTAACTTGTTGAAAGCAATTAATAAAGCTCAACAATAAAAGGCCTTTATTGGCTCAATAATAAAGCTTTCTTATAGAAGGAAAAAAAATGAATAATAATAAACAGTTCAAGCGTAGCGGTTTGTTAATGGCTTCATACCTGACAACGTTATCCTTGGTCAGTGTGCCTTCGCATGCGGACGTTCCTGGTGGTCCAACTGCCCCCAAAAGACTAACATCAGTGCCAAGTGCAATTGCCTCAGCGGTGAATTACTGTGCAAGTTCTGGTGGTGGTAATTACGAGTATATTGCCAATGTGCAAGTCGCTAATTTAGCCAATGCATCAAGTGGTACAACGCCGTATACCGATTTTACAGGTTTAACGGCTAATTTGGTTACAGGAAGTAATGCAATAACGTTAACCCCTGGTTTCGTCAATAATTCTTATACTGAATATTGGTCTGTATTTGTCGACTTTAACCAAGATGGCGATTTTACCGACGAAGGTGAAAACGTGTATTCAGGTAGCGGTAATTCTGCAGTAACAGGCACGATAAATGTACCTGCTAATGCGGTTAGCGGTAATACGCGTATGCGCATTGCCATGAAGTATGGCAATGCTCCATTTAATTCTTGTGAAAACTTCGCTTCGGGTGAAGTAGAAGATTACACAGTAAATATCCAAGGTAGCGGAAATCAAGCACCAACAGCTGCTACAACAGGGCCTTATTCAGGTACTGTAGGCTCAGCAGTTGCAATGAGTAGCGCTGGCTCAACTGACAGCGATGGTAGCATTTCTACATGGTTATGGGATTTTGGCGACGGTAATACCAGTAGCGCACAAAACCCAAGTTATAGCTATGCAAGTGCTGGTAACTTTACGGTTACTTTAACGGTTACCGATAACGATGGTGCTTCATCTTCAGTATCAACAACTGCCAACATTACTGATGGAAACACCAACCCTAGTGATTATTGTTCGGTAACTGGTGGCGGTACATACGAATGGATTGCAGGTGTACAAGTCGCTGATCTAAATAATACCTCTTCTCAGTCAAATTATGCTGATTACACAAATCAAGTGGCGACTCTTGCTAAAGGCGCTAATTCGATAACCTTAACTCCAGGCTTTAGTGGAAACTCTTACACCGAACATTGGGGAGTGTGGATCGACTTCAATAAAGACGGTGATTTTGCTGATGCTGGAGAGCAAGTTGTTAGCGGTTTAAGCGGCACTAGTGCAGTAACTGGTTCGATAAACGTGCCGCAAGATGCATCGGGTACTACTCGTATGCGTGTTGGAATGAAGTACAATCAAGCGGTTACAGACCCTTGTACAAACGTAAGCTCGGGCGAGTTTGAGGATTACACGGTTAAGTTTGATGGAACGGTTGTTGACCCTGATCCGGATCCAAATCCAAGCGCGCTTCCAGATGTATGCGCGACACAAGAACCTACAACTGCAACAACACTAGAAGACGGTGTGCCTGTTTGTATGCCTGCAACAAGCGGTACTTTAGGTTACGGTATTTCATTATGGTTAAGAAACGATGTGTCTAGCATCGCTTTCACTACTAAACATGGTAAAGGTAACTTAACTATGCGTGCAAGAGCTGGTGACCAGCCAAGTGCAGGTGATAACAGCATTGAGTCGAAGCATGTTGGTAACACCGAGTGTTTAGTTCTTACTAACCTTGATACTAACGGCAGTGGTTGGAATTACGTTCAGCTCACAGGCCTATTTAAAGAGGCTAGCATTGTAGCTGATTTCAATGCAACATCATGTCGAGAAACAGTAGGTGAGCCAGATCCAGGTGCCACTAATAACGGATGGAACTATAACAATGTAAATGTTGTTATTTACCCGATGAACTTTTCAGATACCCAATTAGAGTGGACTGACGCTGAAATTAACGCGGAAATGGAAAAAGTTAAGCAATACTACACTGAGCAATCTTACGGTAACTTTAACGTTACTTGGCAGATACAGCCTCGATTGACCATTCCGCATCCAATGTCAAAATATAACGACAAAACATTGTTCAATCCTGATGCGCGTACGACAATTGAAGCAACTGGCGCTGACTTTGATTTTCCTGATGAAGCGACATTGATTATGATGACGGTGCCACGCTATGGACCTGCGGGTAATCTAGCTAACTCTGTTGGTGGCCCTTCAAACTTCCTTATTGTTCATTACAACGGCAGTACCATTGCGCACGAAATGGGGCATGCTTTTGGTTTACATCATGCGCGAGGTGTTGATGGCGGTAGCCAGGTTCTTTCTGATACAGCGACTGTAGATGATTACGGAAACGTATTTGATTTAATGGGAATGGGCGGCTACGACTATGAAGAATACAACTTAATGTATAAGAGTTTCTTCCAAGGGTGGTTGAAAGATACAGATGTTCCTTTTGTTACTACGTCAGGTACACAACGTATTTATGCGTTTGACCATGGCTCAGCGGCAGGTACCAATACTGCTGGCCAAATTGGTATTCGTTTGAAATCTGATGACGAAAGCTTAACGTATTGGATTGAATATCGTACTTCAGCACACGGTGAAGATGATTCTGCACCAGAGCATCAGTTGCGTACACCATTACTAAGAAACGGCATATTAGTGAATGTACAAGGCTTTAAAGAAGAAGAGAACCCAGGTCTATGGTGGAATCACATTTCTAAACTTTTAGACTTTACCCCTAACTCTCGCAGTTCGAGCTGGGCGCTTGAAGATTATAACGATGCACCATTGCAAATAGGTAATAGTTGGACAGATCCTTCAGGTAAGTTCCGAATTACGCCAACAGCTAAAGGTGGTACTGAAAATACTGCTAGTGCTTGGATTGACGTAAACGTAGAAATCCTTAAATAAACAACCTAGTTAATTAACTGACTAAAAGCCGAGCGAAAACCGCTCGGCTTTTTTATGCTTTTATATCAATATTCCCTATGTGAACTTTATATTCTTAATAGTTATAAACGGAGGGGCGTGAAATAAAGTTAATAAGATTCAATGTATTAATAGGCCTTTCAAAGATTATCCCACGAGTTACTGCAATAAATAGTACATAAAATATACAATTTATTGTAGTCAGGGTGTAATATTGGTGTTAATTGTTGGTAAACGCGTGATGTGAGTTAGTACCTTTCCACTGACAATACATAAGAAGTTGAAAACAATTAACAGAGCCTAATAACAAAAAGCTTGCAATAAGCTTACTAAGAAGGCTTTCATTTAAAGGATAAAAAAATGAATGATAAACACCAAAAGAAACACAAAGGGTTAGTATTGGCTTCATGCCTTACTGCGTTGTGTTTAACTAGCGTGTCTTCGTATGCAGATGTTCCAGATGGACCACCCGCCCCCAAAAAACTGAAGTCTATGCCAAGTATTACCGCATCTGCCGTCAATTATTGTGCGAGTTCTGGTGGAGGCTCGTATGAGTATATATCGGGAGTGCAACTGGCTAATGTAGCCAACACATCTTCAGGGACTACACCTTATACCGATTTTACTGGATTAACCGCGAACTTGGCTACGGGTAATAATACCATTACCCTTACGCCGGGCTTTACTGGTAATTCCTATACGGAACATTGGGCCGTTTACATAGATTTTAACCAAGATGGTGACTTTTCTGATAGTGGAGAGAAGGTGTATTCAGGTAGTGGAAATTCAGCACTAACCGGCTCGATAAATGTGCCGTCTAATGCGGTATCTGGAAACACTCGAATGCGAGTATCAATGAAATATCAGGTCGCTATTTCTAATGCCTGTGAAAATTTTCAGTCAGGTGAAGTCGAAGACTACACAGTTAACATTCCTGGTACAGGAGGAGGTAATCAAGCGCCTGTAGCTCGCACGGATGGTCCATACTCTGGCACAGTCGGAACAGGTATTGCCATGAATAGTAATGCTTCTTCTGATTCAGACGGTTCTATTACCTCTTGGAACTGGAATTTTGGCGATGGCTCTTCTAGCACCTCTGCTAACCCAAATCATACCTATAGTGCAGCTGGAACTTATAATGTAACGTTAACCGTAACAGATAATGATGGTGCAACACATTCCACGACAACTACTGCGACAATAACGGGGGGAGGGACTAACCCTACCAACTATTGTTCTAATACTGGCGGTGGTAACTATGAATGGATCGCAGGTGTTCAAGTCGCTAACGTGAATAACACTTCAACTCAATCTAATTATGGTGATTATACGAGCCAAACGGCCAATTTATCTGCAGGCGCTAATGCTATTACGTTAACACCTGGCTTTAGCGGCAGTGCTTATACTCAACATTGGGCGGTTTGGATTGATTTTAATAAAGATGGCGACTTTACTGACGCAGGAGAGCAGGTAGTCTCCGGCTTAAGTGGTAATGCTGCGGTGACGGGAACTATAAACGTGCCTTCTGGAGCTACTGGTTCAACACGAATGCGAGTGGCTATGAAGTACAATCAAGCACCGGCTGGTCCTTGCACTAATGTCGGCTCTGGGGAAGTTGAAGATTATACGGTCAAATTTAGCGGAGTCATAGATCCTCCACCACCAACAGGTAGCCTGCCAGATGTGTGCGCAACACAAGATCCTACGACTGCAACAACGTTATCAGATGGGGTACCAGTATGTGTGCCAACTACCAATGGTAAAAAGAGCTTCGGAATTTCACTTTGGTTAAGAACGGATGTTTCTAGCATCGCCTTTACCTCTAAACACGGTAAAGGCAATTTGACGATGCGCGCTAAAGCTGGTGGTCAGCCAACGGCTGGTGATAACAGCATTGAATCAAAACACGTTGGCAATACCGAGTGCTTGGTGTTAACTAATCTTGATACTAACAACACCGGTTGGAACTATGTTGAGTTAAGTGGTTTGTTTAAAGGTACCAGTGTCGTAGCCGACTTCAACGCTACATCTTGCCGCGAGCAAGTAGGCGCGCCGGATCCCGGCTCTTTAAATAATGGCTGGAATTACAACAATGTAAATGTTGTTATTTACCCGTTTAATTTTTCGGATACTCAATTAGAGTTTACTAACGCTCAGATTAATACTGAGATGCAGAAAGTTAAAGAGTATTTTACGGAGCAATCATACGGTAACTTTACGGTGACTTGGGACCTCAAACCAAGAACAACGCTTCCTTATCCAATGTCAAAATATAACGATAAAACCTTGTTTAAGCCTGATTATCGGGCGGCTATAGAAGCTATGGGCGATGATCCTGACTTTCCAGATGAAGCAACTTTGATCATGGTTACTGCTCCTCGCTATGGACCTGCTGGAAATTTAGCGAACTCTGTTGGTGGTCCTTCAACGTTTGAAATTGTCCATTACAATGGAAGTACTATTGCACATGAAATGGGCCATGGCTTTGGTTTACATCATGCTCGCGCAATTAATGCAGGAAACCAAGTCATCACTGACAATGCTACGGTAGATGACTACGGCAATGTATTTGATTTAATGGGTATGGGGGGCTATGACTATGAAGAATTTAATCTAGTCTATAAGAGTTTCTTCCAAGGATGGATAAACGATACCCAGGTTCCGCTGGTGACCTCCTCTGGTACTTACCGAATCTATGCGTTTGATCATGGTTCTGCGTCAGGAACGAATACTCCAGGTATCATTGGTATTAAACTAAAGTCTTCCGATGGAAATTTAACTTACTGGGTTGAATATCGCACATCAGCACATGGTGAAGATGATACCGCTGATAACCTTAAGCTTCGAACACCGCTATTACGCAATGGGGTGTTAGTTAATGTTCAAGGGTTTAAAGAGGAGGAAAACCCAGGGTTGTGGTGGAATCATATTTCTAAGTTACTTGATTTCACACCTAACTCTCGCAGCTCTAGCTGGGCGCTAGAAGATTATAATGATGCACCGCTGCAAATAGGCAGCAGTTGGACAGATCCTTCTAACTCATTCAAAATTACACCTGTCGCAAAAGGTGGCACAGAGAATACTGCAAACGCTTGGATAGACGTTGAAGTGGTAAAATACTAATTTCACCAGTCAATCATACTAAGAAAAAGTCGAGCAATTAAGCTCGACTTTTTCTTGTCAGCATTTAATTCAGTTAAAATATTAACTTGCTTTGGCAATATCTAAGCGGCTGAGTTAAAATAGCCGTGTTAAAAAGGGCATTCGGGTATTTTAAGGGCAACATTAATGGCTATGTTTATTGTTACCTTCGCGGTATTTTTATTGATCGTTATCGCGATGGCTGTCGGTTATATTTTTCAACAAAAGTCACTCGCAGGTAGCTGTGGTGGTTTAGGTACTATTGGTATTGATAAAGAATGTAACTGTGATAACCCATGCGAAAGTCGCCAAGAACGAGAGCGAGAAGAAAAGCTGAAAGAGCAACAACAAATAGATATTAAAAACCTGTAAAACAAAGATTTTTAATGAAAACGCGGCCAATTGGCCGCGTTTTGTTTTGGTAAAATGTTGTTTTTATTATTTTGCTTGGTGTATTTAACCCCTGTCGATATTTATTGATAAAAATGACGCCGCGCTAAATAGCGACTTCATTCGCGATATTAGAATTTTTCAACTTTAATATCGATCCAAGCGTTTGCTGTGTTTTCTGTACCACCTTTTGCCATAGGCGTGATACGGAAGCCTCCCCAAGGGTCAGTGAAACTCTTACCAATTTGCAGTGGCGCATCAGTTTCATCTTCTAATCCCCAATTAGCAGTGCTTTGAGAATTAGGTGTAGTATCTATCATCGCTGAACGATGGTTCCAAAATGATGCTTGGCTTTCATTCTCCAAGTAACCTTGCATATTAATGACCACACCGTTTCGTAATAATGGTGTACGGAAAGGGTCATTTTGACCAATTTCTCCACGTGCTGTGGTGTGATATTCAACCCAATAGGTATATTCGCCATTTCCAGATTTTAAGCGAATACCAATATTACCTGGAGCGCCATGACCTGAAGGTGTACCGTGATCGTACGCATAGATTCGGTAAGTACCAGAGCTGTTAATTACAGGCACATCACTGTCTTTGATCCAATCTTTAAAGTAACTCTTGTACATTAAGTTGTATTCTTCCAGTGTATGAGCCCCCATACCCATCATAGAAAAAACGTTTCCGTAATTCGAAATAGTATCGTTTCCAGAGTTAAGCATAGAGTTACCACCCTCGACTGACATTGAATGTCTTAACCCTAGAGCGTGGCCAATCTCATGGGCAATTGTACCTGCTGCATAAGTATATATTTCCATTGAAGGAGGCGCGGCTTGTGAATTAATCGAGGTGGCTGGTGTTGGTCCAATTTTTGGCGCGGTAATCATAGTAATAACACCTTCACCAGGGAAAATGGGATCGACGCCAGCGGCTTCTATTTTCGCATCATGGGCTGGACCCCATGCACTCTTGTCGTTGTCATATTTTGATTTCGGATCTTCCATGGTTATTTTAGGTCTTATTTCCCATGTTACATCGAAATTACCGTAAGACTGTTCTCGGTAGTATTGACGAGTTTTCGTCATCTCTTCGTTGATCTGAGCTGTAGTAAATTCAAGTGGTGCATCAGGGAAATCAAATGGGAATACAATTACGTGTACTTTATTGTACTTGTAGCCCGTATTTCCTTGATCTGGCGCCCCTGGTGTTACTCGGCAAGAGGTTTTATTAAAGTCAGCCACAATGGAAGCCCCTTTAAATGCGCCGTCTAAACTAATGTAATTCCAGTTAGAGGTTGGGTTGACTAAAATCACACATTCCGTATTGCCAACATGCATAGACCTTACACTACTATCGCCAGCTTTAGGCCAACCGGTTGCACTTGCTGATAACGATAGGTTTCCAACACCGTGAGCTGTGGAAATCGCAATACTTGTAGGGCTGCCGCTGCCAAGCATACTAAATGAAAATCTGCTACTTGCCGAAGGTACACAAACAGGAACGCCGTCTTCCAAGGCCGTTGATGTTGTTGGTGATTGGGTCGCACAGATATCTGGTAAATCGCCTGGTGGTGGCGGATCTATTACACCACTAAAATTCACGGTGTAATCTTCTACTTCTCCCGAACCGACATTGGTACAAGGGCCCGCGGGTGCTTGATTATACTTCATGGCGACACGCATTCGGGTTGGACCCGATGCTCCAGAAGGCACGTTAATCGTTCCCGTTACCGCAGCATTACCACTTAAACCAGAAACTACCTGTTCGCCAGAGTCAGAGAAGTCACCGTCTTTATTAAAGTCAATCCAAACTGCCCAATGTTGGGTATAAGCACTGCCGCTAAAACCAGGTGTTAAGGTTATGGTATTTGAACCAGTACCCAAGTTAGCCGTTTGATTGGTGTAGTCTCCATAGTTGGATTGCGTTGAAGTGTTGTTCAAGTTGGCAACTTGGACACCCGCTATCCATTCGTAGTTACCTCCACCGGTATTTGCACAATAACCCGTTGGATCGGTTCCTCCTCCAGAAATAGACGCGGTAGTGGTTATCGAGTTAGTAGCGCCGTCATTGTCAGTCACAGTTAATGTAATGGTGTAAGTGCCTGCTGCATTATAGACCTTATTTGGATTAGCTGAAGTACTCGATGTGCCATCTCCAAAGTTCCAATTCCATGATGAGATTGAACCGTCAGCATCTGACGACGCGTTACTACTCATGGCAATCCCGGTCCCTGTGGTGCCTGAATAAGGACCATCGGTGCGAGCCACAGGCGCTTGATTACCACCGCCGGTACCTTGAATACTGACGGTATAATCTTCTACTTCTCCTGACTGAAAATTTTCACAAGAGTTCGATACCGGTACTTGATACTTCATTGCTATTCGCATTCTAGTATTTCCGGGAGTAGCGCTAGCAGGTACATTGATATAACCAGATACAGCTGAATTGCCACTCCCAGTGAAAACATTTTCACCACTGTCGCTAAAGTCACCATCTTGATTAAAGTCAATAAACACGGCCCAGTGCTCTGTGTAGGCAGCACTTACAAACCCAGGGGTAAGGGTTATTTGTGTGTTGTTTGTACCTTGAGTTAAGTTAGTGGAGACACTGGTATAGTCGGTATACGCAGACGCTCCACTTGATGAATTATCTATAGAGCCAACTTTTACATTAGCTATGTACTCATAGTTTCCGCCACCATTGCTGTTACAATAGTTTACGGCTGCTTGAGCTTTGTATGTTTCTGCCATCGAGACATTACTTACAGCGGCAAATGAGGATACAACTGTTGCCAATAGTAAGGTTCGATTCTTATTTTTTATTTTCATTTGAATGTTACCTTTTCGTGATTGAAAGACGGATTTGTGGGGTCTACACAAATTCGTCGATTTACTAAAATGTTACGTATATGACAGGGGTGATTAACGTTATGTAAACAATTTAGTAACAATACTGTATACAATATATACAAAATGTGCGAGAAAAATAATCTGAAAAAGTTATATTTGGTTATCGAAAAGTAACTTTTTAAATGTAAGTTATTGTATTTTATATGCTTAGTTTTATTGGGTTTTGTATTGAAAAATTTGATGTATTAATTTCATACTATTTATTAATCTTATATTTTAGATTCAGGCTCATTGTATGATTTGTCTTTGTAATTAACTTGAGTATTAAAATATTTGTTGCTGAAATACGGTTAGTTAAATATACTGTTTTTATGTACAGTTGTTTTGGCGCTTAAAATGAGAAAGATCATTCACGTTGACATGGACTGTTTTTATGCTGCGGTAGAAATGCGTGATAACCCTGAACTGAGAAACCACCCTATAGCTGTGGGTGGCAAGAGTAACCGAGGCGTTCTGTCTACCTGTAATTATCTTGCTCGTCAATTTGGTGTAAGGTCTGCAATGCCTAACCATATGGCATTAAAACTTTGTCCAAACCTCATTATCGTTAATGGCCGTATGGAGGTTTACAAACAAGTCTCACTTGTTGTTCAGAACATTTTTTCTCGATATACCGATAAAATTGAGCCCTTGTCCTTGGACGAGGCATACCTTGATGTAACTGATTCAAAAGCTTTTGGTGGTAGCGCCACCCTAATTGCAGAACAAATTAGAAAAGACATCTTTCAAGAAACTCAGTTAACGGCGTCTGCTGGAGTCGCTCCAAATAAGTTTCTCGCAAAGATTGCTAGTGACGAGAACAAGCCCAATGGATTATGTGTTGTAACGCCGGAAACTGTTGGGGAGTTTGTTAAGGAGTTGCCATTAACGAAAATTCCAGGTGTAGGCCCGAAAACTGCCGCCCGTTTAAGTCAGTATGGTTTAGAAACTACACAAGATGTAAGGCAATACGCATTTTCTAAACTACAGTCACTTATGGGTAAACAAGCTAACTCGCTGTTTAATCGCTGTCATGGGCGAGATGAAAGTGAGGTTAAAACTCACCGTGAAAGAAAATCTTTGGCGATAGAAACAACATTGTCTAAAGATATAGAATCAATTGAACAGGTGCTAGCTATCATGGAAACCTTAACTGAGAAGTTAAAAGCTCGCTATGCAACCGGTAAAAGTAAAGAAAAGGCGATAGCTAAACTTGGCGTAAAATTGAAGTTTTCAGATTTTTGCCAAACAACCGCTGAGTGTCAGGCGATTTCTATTCAATCTAGTGTGTTTCAATCGTTATTTGAAGTCGCTATAGAAAGAGCTCAAAACCGTAAAATTCGCCTTGTTGGTTTGTCCATCGGCTTTGCTTCAAGTAAGGTTAATAGAGTAGAAAACAAACAACTAACGTTAGCGCTATAAAACTAACAATACTTAGCGAGAAAATTATGAGAAAACTACTACGATCTATAGCCTTTTGCTTCATGGGTATATTAAGTTTCAATGGATGGGCTCAAGATTATGCCGATGTGAAAATCAATGCAATTAAGGCGCAGGGCGACGTTTACATGTTAACGGGCGCTGGCGGTAACATTGGCTTGTTTGCGTCAACTAAAGGGTTGATATTAGTCGATGATCAATTCGCGCCACTAGCAGAAAAGATTGAAAACGCAATGAAAGGATTGAGTGATCAACCTCTTAAATATGTGATTAATACCCATTACCACGGCGATCATTCCGGAGGAAATAGTTATTTCTCTCACAAGGCTCCAATATTTGCTCATGAAAATGTACGCAAGAGAATAAAGCAAAGAGTAGGGGATGACACCGCAAGTTTACCCGTTGTTACGTATGACAATGGTGTCACTATTCACTTGGCAGAAGAAACAGTAAGATTAACTCATCTCCCATCAGGCCACACTGATGGAGATACTATTGTCTTTTTTGAGCGTGCTAATGTTCTTCATACTGGAGATTTATTTTTTCAAGGGCGTTTTCCTTACGTTGATTTGAAAGCTGGCGGAAGTGTTAAAGGGTACCTAGCTAACGTTAAATTTATGATAGATAAATTTAGTGATAATGTGATTATTATACCGGGTCATGGGCAGTTAACTAATAAACAGGAGTTAATCATTTTTGCTGAAATGATTGAAAACTCTATTGCTTTAGTTGAAGAAGCGATAGCCAGCGGTTTAAACAAAGAACAAATTATTAAACAAGGGGTAGGGGAGAAATACAAATCCTATTCTTGGCGGTTTATTAGTGAAGAGCGTTGGTTAACCACACTTTATGATGACTTAAACAAAGAGTAGATCGCTAGAATTAAACACGAGAGTTACCAAATATACAGTTACTTTGATTAAAATCTTCGACACCTTATTCGGAAAAGGTAACTCTCGTTTTTTAAATCTACCTATTCGAACTTGCTAGTGTAGGCTTATTTGAAGAGGAGGTGTTCATATCCATCTCCTAACTTTCTTGCAGTAATTCGTGTATTCGTCACCAAACTTTTCTTGCATCATTTTTTCCTCAAATGCTATATACCACCGATCAGTGATAACAAAGAAAGTTAGTACGGCTGTTAGTGATATTATCGATCCGTTTTTTATTAAAGCAAAGCCCAATATAGCTAGTAATAACCCTAGGTACATAGGGTTTCTTGAATACTTAAACATTCCATCAGTGAGCAGTTTTGAAGGTTCGTCAAAGGTCATTATATTAATATTGTGCTGATGGAAATACCGATTGTAGTAAATAGAAATTCCTAGCCCCAGAACGACTAATGGTATTCCTAGTGCCAGATTATAAGGCGAAGCAAGAAGCGTTACAGATATAAATAAAATGTCTAGAATACTGATTAAAACACTTAACATTACGAATAGGATTGGTGGCAATAGTTTTTGCATAAAAGGTCCTTGTTGGTTTTTGCAAAAATCTATCAAGTACTAAGTGACGATTCATTAAAGTAGATTAACGATTCTGATTCCTTAAATTACTTAAAGCGACTGGAGTAATCCCCAAATATGAAGCTAACATATGTTGCTTAAGCCTTTTTTCTAGTTGCGGATAGTTTTTTAAGAAGGATTGATATCTTTGGCTCGCATTAAAAAGTAAAAACTCTCTTTCTCGTGCTTCTTTGATGCAGAATGCTTTTTCCAGCAAAGTAATTAGTAAAGTTTTCCAATAGTCTTTACTGGCTATCAGTTGCTTGAATTTATTGTAATCTATAACAACTATCGTTGAATTTTCTAATGCTTCTATTGAAAAGTAAGACTCTCTATTTTGTATTAATGCGCTATAAGAGCTAATGAAGCTATTCTCGGGAAAGAAGCCTTTTGTAAACTCTTTGCCTTTTTCATGGAGGTAAGTAACTCTAAATAAACCCTCATAGACAAACGCAAAACTATTGGGGTTATCTCCTTCTTTGAGAAAAAAGTCACCCTTTTTGATGTGCCTTAAGCTAGAGATAGCATTTAGCTTATCGAGTTCTTCATCAGGAAAGCGAGTAACCTGGTTTAAATAATTTGATAATGCGCTAAATTCTTTGTCCATTTTAGCTTAATAATGTTTTGTGGAAATTGACGTTTATTATACGAACTTTTGAAAATTCAGTGCTTAAAAGTTTCAATGGTTATCTACTAAATTAAAAAGGCCCTAGTAGGGCCTTTTCACATTTAACCTGTTTACTTACTCAGGAATGCTATCTAAGTTTAATACACCTTCATTTAGGCTCATCAAACGATTGAACTGCGTTGACATAAAAATGTTAGTTGAACCAGTGGTGTGAATGACATCCCATAATACTTGTTGGTTTGCGTCATACTTTGATAACACGAAACCTACTCCAAAGACAAAGCGATAGAAGAATAGCTCGTCGTTTGCATTGGTTTGCGTCGCAACTGTCGCTAATACCACAGCATTATGTAATAAACCTTGATCGGTATACTCTTGACCATCAAAAGTAGCCCATTCTGCTCCCAAACTTGCGGTGTATAAGTTAGCGCCATCTTTTGATGTGGCCATGTTACTAATTGCACCATTTCCTGAAAACAGCTCATTCTGGTATGAAACCTCAGAAACTTGCGAAATTTTGTTATCAGAAAACTCGTTATAAGCAAGTTGAGTGTTAACAATGGTGTTGTTTGCTTGGTCGTAAGCTAATAACTGACTGTTGCTGACTACGTGGTTAAACTGGCTAACAAAGAACACATTGTCTAGATCCCAATATAAACTTTGTAGCGAAAAGTCAGCATATTCTCTTACTTGGGTAACAATGACTGCTTTTCCGTCGATCAGCGCTATTGTTGCTGGTCGGTAGCGAGTGTCTATGCTGATTGTTTCGGCATCAAGTTGCATGATGGTCTGTGTCGCTAAATCAACTTGGTAGTGGTTGATCCTCGTTTGAGTTTGATCATTATCGTCTTGGTATTCTTCAATATTAGAAGCTAACAGTACTGAACCGTCAGGGTGTATAACCAAATCAGTTAAATCGATATCGGCAAGCGGAGATGCGATAGAGTGAACAAGCTCGCCCGTAAACATATGAATCACTTTAATTTGATCGCCCTGTGCAATGTACATATATGGGCGAAGTGGATCTAACACTAAACCGTTAGTGTTTACGCTTATATCTTCGACATTTACTTCTTCTGCGACGATGTTTTCCTTGTACAAGCTCACTGGAATGACACGAGTAAGCGCTTGGCCGTTTTCAGTTGAGCTTAAAGTGATTTCTCCATAATGAATATCATCTGACAGCCCTGATGCATCAGCTACTATTGATAGTGTGTTATCTGCTTGATTAGGGGTTAACGATAGCCAGTTAACGTTTGCTGTCGCTTGCCACTGAGGCATCTCACTATTATTACTAGCTATAGTAAGTGTTTGAGCTAAATGACTTAATCCATCTAAGTCTTTAAATGCGACTGCTTGTAAGCCATCTGAAAAGAGTCTTGTTTCATCTATATTGACTGTCACTAAAATTGATGATGTAGAATCTGTCGCAGGGTCGTAAACGTTAATCGTTGCTGTGAATCTTCCCCAGCCTGATATCTTGCTCGCGTCAATGGCAGTCGTTAGCGTTAAAACACCTTCTTCTGAATAGGCTGTAGAGACACTAAGCCACTCTTCACTTGAATTAATTTGGAATTGCTCGCTGATTCCGTTAATGGTTACTTCTGCTGTTTCAGTGATAGCGTTATTTGCATGTGAACCAAACGTCAACTGTTGAGTTGATAATTCAAATTGCTCGATAGAAATAAGTTCGATTCTTTGAAATGTAGAAGAGTGAATAACTAAACGTTTGTCGTCGGCTGACAGCTGAACTGTATTTGGCTGTTGCCCTTGAGTTAACACTGTATTAGTTTTGTTATTCTTTTGGTAAATGTCGATATAAAAACCAGAAGTATCATCATATCTGGTGTAGTGAGCGAGACCGTTTTGCGCAATAACTACATCAATGGTTAACGCGTCTTCAGATTGCTCTAATAAACCATTATCAACAAAAGTACTGCCATCAAAACTCAACCATTCGCTTGTTGGGCTGATTAAGTAAATGTCTGTTTCAAGAGGTGATACCACCATGTTTGTTACAACTTGCTGTTCTTCCGCGGCTAATAATAACTCAGGAATGTAACTGTGAGTTTCAACCAGAGATATCGTGTCAGTAGTAAAATCATTTGCACTTAATTCAAATCGATTGATTGACGAATCTGAAAAGTCTAGCGCGAATAAACTTTGTGTTATTGAAGCTTGTTCAATAACGGTTGAAAAGAATGCGCCTTCTATCGGTCCAAACTTACGCTGTAAATTAGCATCAGCTAACTCGAGTATTTGTGATACAACGAAGTGTCTGCCTGTGATAGTCACAAATTTCACAGGATCAAACTCGATATCAGGTGCTAGCTCTTCAATAGCATTTGTTAGTAAGTCTATTTTATAAAAGTGCACTTCAGTTGTGGTTGTTTCATCATCATTAACAATGGTTTCAACGGCTTTTGCTAATAAAATATCACCTTGAGGGTGCATGATGAGTCGCTCCAGTCTACTACCCTCAGGAGCCACCGGTAACTCAGCTAATAATTCACCTGTGTAACTATGATACGTTTGTAAGTTGTGTTCTTTAGTTAGATAGACCCTAGGCAACTTAGGCGAGGTTGTATAATCAACGCTAGTAATGAGTACTTCGTTTATTAATTTGTTTTCAGTTGCTTGGTCACTTTTGTATAAATTAACTTCAAGGGTTAATGGCAAAATTTGTTGGCTGTCGTTAGCTTTAGTTACAGTCACAACACCCTGATGTGTGCCGTTAGATAAAGCTTCGGTGTCTTTTAAACTAAGCGTAAGTTTATCGTTTTCCTGACTGACGGCTAGCCAAGGTGTTTCCGTTGTTGCAAGCCAACTTCCATCGCCAGAGCTATTGGTTTGGATGGTTAGCTGCTTTTGCGGCACTTGAATATTTGGTGTTTGCGTTAATAGCACGCCAGAGGATTCGGCGTAAAAATAGACATTATCAATTCCTACCTCAACTGGCACCATTCGGCTATCACCTGTTGTCGTTTCGGTCAGAATGACATTACCCACGTATTTTTCTGGTGAGTTAAATGTGGAAATATCTGCAGAAACATTAACCGTTGCTTCTCCTGTACCTTCACTAACATCAAAACTTAACCATTCAACATCGCTGCTAATTTTCCAACTATTTTCGCCTAACGAAGAAATTGTTAAAGGCTGGGCAGCAACGGTTTGGTCACCAAGTGTAGAGTCATAACTGATAAGATCTTTGTCGGTACCTAAATGCCAAACTAGTAGTGAAACGTCAATATCGTGATGAACTAAGTTTCGAGTATTGACGTCACCAGAGGATAACCTCAACTTAGTTGTATAGTTATTTGGAGGAAGTTGGTCTGCACTAATCACTTTGATTTCTATTGTTGCGCTAGTATCTGTAAGGTCAGACGTTGAGTAATTAAGCCAGCTTGCCGTGTCACTGTCTGGCGCAAAGCCGACGAGTAGCCCTTCACCTACAAAATTGACCTTAACTTGGAAGGTATCTTCCGAGACTTGCAGAAATTCATTACTAAAGGAAATCGCTGTGGTGTCAGCACTTATCTGGAAGCTTTTTTGCTGTTCGTTACTTTTAGAGTCACCGCCACAGGCTTGCAACATTAATAAAACAAAGCAAAAAACAACAGAGCGAGAGAAGATATTTAGATATTCCTTCATACAGTTCCCTAATGAGTAAACCCAATATGCAGATCGGGTATCAGTTTTATTTTTATACGCGATATTTTGCGTGATTCTAGCGATAAAGTAAAAACTTATCACAATTTAATCATCTATTAGGATTTTTTCGTCAGTTGATTGTAGAATATGGACAAGAATTACATTACATTGCGCTGAAGACCTTTTTGGCGTGAGATTTAAACACCTTTGAATAAGAAAATTCTTCATCTTGGCATCGACTTGTTATCTAGGCGAGAACACTCTGTATATGAGCTCAATAAAAAGTTGTGCGCTAAAGAGTTTGAACAAGATGAAATAGATGAAGTAATGCAGTTCCTAATTGATGAAAATTATATTAGCGATGTTAAGTTTGCCGATATGATTTTCAGGCATAGAACGACCAAAGGCTATGGCTTGTATTACATAACGCAAGAGCTTCGCCAAAAAGGTGTAAATAGTGAAACCGTAAGCCAAGTTGAACGTGAGCTTGATATTGACTGGTTTGATATTGCAGCGCAAGCGTACAGCAAGAAATATGGCTATAAGGCGATAAAGGACGAAAAAGAAAAAGCAAAGCGTATACGCTTTATGCTAAATCGCGGTTTTACGTCTGAACAAGTTTATACATTACTGAGTGACTAAGCTTGGTAATTGAGAAAATTTAATTAATAGAAAATTTAGGTATGGCTATGATCAAAACTAGTGCCGAGATCAGAAAGGCATTTTTAGACTTTTTTGCATCCAAGCAGCATCAAATTGTTGCGAGCAGTTCTTTAGTACCGGGCAATGACGCAACGTTACTTTTTACCAACGCCGGTATGGTTCAATTTAAGGATGTATTCCTTGGCGCAGAAAAGCGTAGCTATACTCGTGCAACTTCTTCTCAGCGCTGTGTTCGTGCAGGTGGAAAGCACAATGACTTGGAAAACGTAGGTTATACGGCACGCCATCACACTTTCTTTGAGATGTTAGGGAACTTCAGTTTTGGTGACTACTTTAAAGAAGACGCTATTAGTTATGGATGGGAATTCTTAACTAAAACGCTTGGCTTACCTCAGGAAAAGCTTTTAGTTACTGTGTATGAAACCGATGACGAAGCCTTTGCTATTTGGTCTGAAAAAATTGGTGTTCCAGCTGAACGTATAATCCGAATTGGCGACAAAAAAGGCGGCAAAAAGTTTGAGTCTGATAACTTTTGGTCAATGGGTGATACTGGTCCTTGTGGTCCTTGTACTGAAATTTTCTTTGATCATGGTGAACATATTTGGGGTGGTCCTCCGGGCTCGCCTGAAGAAGATGGCGACCGATTTATTGAAATTTGGAACCTAGTTTTCATGCAGTTCAATCGTCATGAAGATGGCACCATGGAGCCACTACCTAAACCTTCAGTAGATACAGGTATGGGCTTAGAGCGTATTGCCGCTATTATGCAAGGCGTTCACAGCAACTATGAAATTGATATTTTCCAAGGCCTTATTAAAGATGCCGCAGCGATTTTGCAATGTAATGATTTAGAAAATAAATCTTTACGCGTTATTGCTGATCATATTCGTTCTTGTAGCTTCTTAATTGCCGATGGTGTAATGCCTTCAAATGAAGGTAGGGGCTATGTGCTTCGACGTATTATTCGACGTGCTGTGCGTCATGGTCATAAATTGGATGCTAAAGGGCAATTTTTCCACAAACTAGTCGCTTCTCTAGCTGAGCAAATGGGTCAGGCATACCCTGAGCTCGTCGAGCAACAAGCAATTATTGAAAAGATTATTCGCATCGAAGAAGAGCAATTTGGCCGCACGCTAGATCGTGGTATGTTGTTATTAGAAGATATCCTTTCTAATTTAGAAGGCGATACTATTGCTGGCGATGACGTTTTCAAACTATACGATACTTATGGTTTCCCTGCTGATTTAACCGCAGACATTGCCCGTGAGCGTCAATTAAGAATTGACCAAAATGGTTTTGATGTAGCCATGGGCTTGCAACGTGAGCGTGCTCAACAAGCTAGCCAGTTTGGCACTGATTACAATGAGCAACTTAAGTCTGATAAAGTCACGTCTTTTAAAGGCTACACCAACAATTCATATTCATCTACTGTTGTCGAGCTATTTAACTCAGAAGGTAATGTGAATGTGCTTAAAGCCGGAGAGCAGGGTGTTGTAGTGTTAGACAATACACCATTTTATGCTGAATCTGGTGGGCAAGTGGGTGATTCGGGCATTATTGCTACAGAAGCGGGTAACTTTGAAGTATCAGATACCGTTAAAGTGGGTAATGCTTTTGCCCATAAAGGTATTGCGCAAACAGATATTCAATTAAATGCTCGTGTTCGCGCTGAGATTGATGCTGAGCGCCGTGCTGCAATTGTTAAGAACCATACTGCAACACATATTTTACATGCCGCACTTCGTAAAGTTCTTGGTGATCACGTTACCCAGAAAGGCTCGCTTGTTGAAGCCGATAAATTGCGTTTCGATTTCTCTCATTTTGAGGGCGTAACCGCGGCTGAACTTAATCAAATTGAATCACTTGTTAACCAAGAAATTAGACGTAACCATGCACGCGACACGGAATTGATGCCAATCGATGAAGCGAAAGAGCGTGGTGCAATGGCGTTATTTGGTGAGAAATATGATGATGAAGTTCGTGTCGTCACTTTAGGTGATTTTTCTATCGAGCTATGTGGTGGTGTTCATGTTGAACGCACTGGCGACATTGGCTTAGTAAAGATTGTTTCTGAGTCAGGTATCGCAGCAGGTGTGCGCCGTATTGAAGCTGTTTCAGGTGAAGCTGCGCTTAAGTTTGTTGACGGACAAGCAGAGCAGTTATCTTCTATCGCACAATTGGTTAAATCAGATGTTGCTAGTAGCGTAGATAAAGTAGAGCAACTTATCGGTCGTACTAAGCAATTAGAAAAAGAGATTGTTGCGCTTAAGCAGCAACTAGCGGCACAAGCAGGCTCAGATTTAGTGAGCCAAGCCGTTGAAATTGGCGGCAATAAAGTGTTGATTGCTGAACTAGATGGTGTGGCAAGTAAAGAGCTTCGTGGCATGGTTGACGAGCTTAAAGTAAAAATGCAGTCAGGTATTATCGTGCTTGCTACAGCAAATGATGGCAAGGTTGGTTTGATCGTTGGTGTAACGAAAGACTTAACGTCTTCAGTAAAAGCTGGCGAATTAGTTAACTTTGTTGCACAGCAAGTTGGCGGAAAGGGCGGTGGTCGTCCTGATATGGCACAAGCTGGCGGTAGCCAACCAGAAAATGTTGCTGCTGCACTAGACAGCGTAACACCTTGGTTAGAAGAAAAACTAGCTTAGAAGAAAAGTTAGGTTAGTAATTCTTTACCTATAAATTATCTAAAATAAAAACAGCTTCCCAATCGGAAGCTGTTTTTTTATGGAAAACATAGTGTTCTTTTATAAGAGTAATAGCCAAACATACTCTTATATAATCAAAAGTTTCATTTCTTTAACAATAAATATCTGTAAAATGTCTTTTTAACAACTTGGAACTTATAGGTCGAACCCATTATGACTCATTCAAGTGTGTACTTTTTACTTCCTCTTAGTATCTTAATTGGCGTCTCATTGGCTTCTCAAGCGGGCGTTAACGCCCAACTTAGAACAGCGCTTAGTAGCCCCATTCAAGCAGCGTTTATTTCCTTTCTTATTGGCACCATAGTCTTGGGAGCGATAGCATTTACTCGAGGTGAACCTTGGTTTAAAGCTAATTCAATCGCCAATATTCCTTGGTGGGCTTGGCTAGGTGGTGTGTTAGGAGCCTTTAATATCGCTATGTCGATATTTTTAGCGCCTAAACTGGGTGCGCTTGTGTTAGCCGTATCTATAGTCGTTGGTCAAATATCAGCTTCCTTACTATTTGATCAAAATGGCTGGCTAGCGTATCCAAAAATAGATATTACGCCTAATCGTGTTATTGGTGCGCTTTTAGTTGTTGTCGGCCTGTTTTTAGTGGTTAAAAAATAGAGAGAATAAGGATTCAGTGAACGAACGCCAATTATCGGTTCTATGGCGTTCGCTGGTTCGTAAGCCTTCGTATGTTAGCTTTTTGTTTGAATATCAATTAAGTAAGGTTTTAACTGATGACCCGACTTAGTACGAAACCAGTCAGTTACCACTAATTGATAATGCTTATTGGCTTCGAGAGGCTTTATACCTATTTGTACCGTTTTATTGTCATTACTAAAGCCTTCGAAACTAATAATCTCTATTAGGTGTTCCATACCTTTAGGACCTACGTTAAATCGTCTAAAGTTTGGATCTAAAGGTTTCGAAAAGTTAACGGTTAATGTTTTAACGCCAACCAAATTTTCGTTTTGTGATACCTCTTTTACAGAGGTAACTTCCGGGCGTTCTGATTCAAACTGCTCCTTAAGTGTTGCCAATGGTGTAGTAAAGTATTTAGAGCGTTCAACGTACTTTATTAACTCTTCTTCATTGTTGTAATCCACCTCAATTAGATATTTGGCAGCTTCTTGTTCGTCTTCAAACGAATTATATACATTTTCGGCAATGCGATAACCCACATAATAGCCGAGATCTCTCATACCAAATTCGTTATCGGGCGAATTCCAAATCCAGTTAGTCAAATAAAGAGAAAACATCTCTTTTTCAAAAGCAGCTTTAATTTTGGCGTCTATCGTACGACCAAATTCAATTTGAGGGTTAGGCGATTTTACGTTGAGTACTTTTTCCGTTAAAAACTCTGCTGAGCCTTCTAACGCTGTTTGAGCGAGCAAGTTATAGCCAATTGAGGAAACTTGTTGCGTGTGAATATATTCATGAATATTTAGAAACGCGACACCATCTTTGGGGTTTGTTGCAAAATAAGGTGGCAGGTTGGACAGCCTTTTTGGAAACTCTAATGTAGGGGTATCTTTAGTGGCAAACGCTAATTCTGCTCCAATCAATATATCCCCTTCAAGTAGGGTTCCAGCTGTTCTTAGAGCACCAATGGCAAAGTAGATATTGCCAGGCTTCAACCCAGGGTAAAACTCTTTAAACCTAGCAATCGCACTGTTTAGTTCATTATCAAGGGAGCTTATATTCGCTGTTTCTTTTCGAATCGCTTGCCAGAACTTAGGGTAGTTGTTGATAGCATCAACATATTCGTCAACGGTATAGGTTCTAGCGCGTTGTAATTTAGATAACCCAATTGTCCCTTTATCTAAGTATAGAGTTTTGAACAACTGCTTTTGTTTTTCTCTGTCAGTTGTTTTTACAATTTCATCGTAAGCTAACCAAAAAGTATCCACATCTTGAGTGAAAATTCTTTGTTCGTTAGCGTTCGTAACAACAGCAAATGATGATAGCAGCAGGGCAGCTATCGAAAGAATGATAGTAGCGAGTAATTTAGACACGATTATTCCCTGTATTAAACTTGTTGTATTTTTGAGCAAAAATGTAGCGAATTGCTCGTGTTTGGGTCAAGTTGAATTTTAAAATTATGTGTTTTGACTGTTTATAATTTGTAAATAGTCACGTACAGGTTGGCCGGTTAATTTGAAATGGTATTGCTTTACGACCAAATGAATCAAAGCCTATTTGTAAAGAGGGTCATATACATCACAAGGCGAGAGATGAGGAAAAGGTTTGCCAGAGTAATAGAGAGGAAAGAGAGTTGGAGCAAACGGTAGGTTGCTTGCTCCTATACTTATTAGGGGAGTTCGCCTGATTATAACGTTCCTTAGAATGAGTAGCCCAAGGTGACAAAATAACTATTAATATCAATATTTAGTAATTCATAGCGGTTATATTGCGCACCTAAAGTTACCTTGTTATCGAATGTCATCTGCCAGCCAGCTTTGAAAAGATAGCTACTCTCACTTTTATTTTCAGTCGTTTCAAATATTCCTAGATCTTCGATGTAATCAACGTCTGCATGAAGGTAACCTAAACTTGCAAACAATTCGTGGCGGTTATTGATTTGATGAAAGTAACCTAAAGAAGCAGACAAACCTGAATGATCTTCGATAGAAATTTTATCTTCGCCATTTAAGCCAAATAAATTAAATGAACCTGAAGTATTATAGCCAATTTCAGCTTTGATATTTTCAGTAAAGCTATAACGTAATCCTGTTATTGCAGCTAATCCGCTACTGTCGTTACTGGTATCGCCAAATCCTCCTACACCGAGGTAAACATTAAACGGAAGATCGTCTGCGATGGCTTGTTCTTCTGCGTGTAGAGATGATGGAAATAAAAAAGATACTGAGAAAATACTTGAGAATACGATTTTAGAAAGTGTTTTCACCTTAAATTCCTTGGTTACGTGCTAACTAACATAGCACTAAAGCTAAAAAACAGGCGTATTTTAAATGAGTTACCAGATAACTTAATAGAAAAAATGTCTAGATTATGTAAGTAAATGTTAGAAAAGATAGAAGGGAATAACAGGGCGAATAGAGGTGTTTTACTTTATTCAATTTGGTGAAGGAAAGTGCATATTCCTCCACCTTGAAATAATTAAACTAAGTGTTTAGTTCTAGTTTTATAGCTTCAACAATTTTAGCTGGATTACCTATGTATAAATTATGATTAAGCATCACTAATTCGTCTTCATTTGCTAATAAAAGCGCAGGAATTGCTTCGGTTCCAATCATCTCTTGAAGTTCAGCTAAATCAGCTAAAGCATATTCTGCATCTTTAGTAAATTTCTCAACTTGTAAACACTTACCCGGCGCTGAAAGTTTTAGGTTATTAACAATGGCTTCAACATCTTGCTTCGTTGTTAAGTCGTTATTGTCAATAAAATGTGCTTGTTGCATAGCTTGTAATAGAGGCAAATTGTGCTTATGAGACTTTTGCTCAACCCAGCTTAAAAGGTTAGCAGCAAGCGTTGAGTCTTTAGGTTCTTGTGCTGAGCTTAAATAGGCTTTTGAAAATGGTACATCAGATAATGATTGAACTTCAGCTAATGTCTCTTGTTCTACGCCTGCTTCACCGTCAAAGCGAGCTGCATGCATCAAGTGTATTTTAATTTCGGGAAATGCTTTGTTAATTGCTACAACTAAAGGGGTGCAAGCATAGCTCCAAGGGCAATGACTGTCGTAAATAAAATACACTTCGGTAGACATAATTTTCGCTCTAAACACAGGTTGAACTAATCTGGATGAATTAGTCAGGATAAATATTTGAAACGAGATTTTAGCTTACTCTTACCCGCTCGTCAGTTATTTATTGTTAAATTATCAGATAAAGGCATTAAAAGCTGGTTAATAAAGCGACTTTATGGTATAAAGTGCGCCGCTAAAATTGACTGTTGATTTTAATCGTCGGTAATTTTAGTTAAACGTAGTGCTGAATAATCAGCATAAATATAAACTCACATACATCTAAAAAGATATATCGGGGTGCTCAACTAAGCTCATTTGTAGCAGGTTAGGGTCGAATATATTGGGTGTATGAACGCTTAACCCCAAAAGGAAAATATTATGCCAAACGTATCTATGCGTGACATGCTTAAAGCAGGTGTTCACTTCGGTCACAAAACTCGCTACTGGAACCCAAAAATGAAGCCGTTCATTTTCGGTGCTCGCGACAAGGTTCATATCATCAACCTTGAGCAAACTGTTCCTATGTTCAATGACGCTCTAGCTTTCTTATCAGGTGTATCTTCTAAGAAAGGTAAAGTTTTATTCGTTGGTACTAAGCGCGCTGCAAGTGATTCAATCAAAGAAGCTGCTTTAAAATGTGACCAATTCTACGTTAACCACCGTTGGTTAGGTGGTATGTTGACTAACTGGAAAACAGTTCGTCAATCAATCAAGCGTTTAAAAGACCTTGAAGCACAAAGCACTGACGGTACTTTCGAAGCTTTAACTAAGAAAGAAGCGTTAATGCGTACTCGTGAAATGGAAAAGCTTGAGAAAAGCTTAGGTGGTATCAAAAACATGGGTGGTTTGCCAGACGCACTATTCATCATTGATGCTGATCACGAGCACATTGCTATTAAAGAAGCAAACAACCTAGGTATTCCAGTAATCGCTGTAGTTGATACAAACTCTAACCCAGACGGCGTAGACTACATCGTTCCAGGTAACGACGACGCGATTCGTGCAGTAAGCCTATACACTGATTCAGCAGCTAACGCTGTTGTTGAAGGCCGCGAACAAAACATCGTTGTTCAAGCTGAAAAAGACGGCTTCGTAGAAGCTGAATAATTCAGACCTATCTACTGTATCACTGCCATAAATTGTTAACACGTTTATGGCAGTATAATGACACTTATTCGAATATTTGAGGAATTAACTCATGGCAATTACTGCTGCATTAGTTAAAGAATTACGTGACCGCACTGGCGCTGGCATGATGGATTGTAAGAAAGCACTTCAGGAAACTGACGGTGATATGGAACTTGCAATTGAAAACATGCGTAAGTCTGGTCAAGCAAAAGCTGCTAAAAAAGCGGGTAACATCGCTGCTGAAGGTCAAATCATCATTAAAGATGGCGCTTTAGTAGAAGTTAACTGTCAAACTGACTTCGTTGCTAAAGACGACAACTTCTTAGCATTCGCTAACAAAGTTGCTGACGCTGCTGCTGCAGACAAGCTTTCTATCGAAGACTTACAAGCTAAGTTTGAAGAAGAGCGTGTTGCTTTAGTTGCTAAAATCGGTGAGAACATCAACGTTCGTCGCGTAGCTTATGTTGAAGGTGCTACTTTAGCTTCTTACAAGCACGGTGCAAACATTGGTGTTGTAGTTGCTGGTGAAGGTGACGCTGAAACACTTAAGCACGTTGCAATGCACGTTGCTGCTTCTAAGCCAGAGTACGTTAACCCTGAAGATGTACCAGCTGACGTAGTTGAAAAAGAGAAAGCTATCCAAATCGACATCGCGATGAACGAAGGCAAGCCTGCTGAAATCGCTGAGAAAATGGTTACTGGTCGCATGAAGAAATTCACTGGCGAGATCTCTTTAACTGGTCAAGCATTCATCATGGAACCAAAGCGTACAGTTGGTGACGTGTTAAAAGAGAAAGGTGTTTCTGTTTCTACATTCGTTCGCTTAGAAGTAGGTGAAGGTATTGAGAAGAAAGAAGAAGACTTTGCTGCTGAAGTAGAAGCGCAAATCGCAGCTGCTAAAGGCGAATAATTTTTTCGTCATAATTTGGCTTATTTCGGCGTTATTATCCGCTTTTTCTCGGGTCACATACTTGAGTATGCTCCCCAAGAAAAATGCTCAAATGCCTTGAACTAAACCGAATTATTTAGAAAAACACTATTGAAAAGCCACTCTGATGAGTGGCTTTTTTGTTTTCAGTGTGAAATGACTAATTGAGCGTTAATCGAATAAATCGCCTTGACTAAGTATCAACTGTTTAGCTTAAAAAAGTATTCTAAAAAACCGTCCGAGAGGGCGGTTTTTTTATTGGTCTACAAACTTGAGTATGCTCCAGTTTCTTGTAAAAGGTAAAATGCTCAAATGCCTTGAACTAAACCGAATTATTTAGAAAAACACTATTGAAAAGCCACTCTGTTGAGTGGCTTTTTTGTTTTCAGTGTGAAGTGACTAATTGAGCGTTAATCGAATAAATCGCCTTGACTAAGTATCAACTGTTTAGCTTAAAAAAAGTATTCTAAAAACCGTCCGAGAGGGCGGTTTTATATTAGGGCACATACTTGAGTATGCTCCATTTTCTCGTAAAAGGTAAAATGCTCAAATGCCTTGAACTAAACCGAATTATTTAGAAAAAGACTATTGAAAAGCCACTCTGTTGAGTGGCTTTTTTGTTTTAGAATAATTAGCCAACATTTGATGTTTTACGTTGGTGACATCTAAATAATAGCAAAGCTAGCGACAGAGTAAATAAAAGGCTAGGCTCTGAAATCGTCTGCAGGCTCCTATAGCTGGCGCTAACATCGTCGAAGTCGGCTGAAAACCCAGCACTTGAACGAAAGAGTTCAATGCCTAAAGTTTGCCCAAGCATTAAGTCCGCTGCTGTAGGCGTGTAATAAACGGTGAGCAAAAACCATTCTTTGCTTGAACGGTTATCTGAAAGGGTTAACGTATTTGTTGCTAAAGCTTGACCGCCAGCTGTTAATCTAATCGAACCTGTTTGAGTTGCATTGGTGCTATTAGGACCAAAGCCCAGCCAAACGGAGGCGCTATATACATTTCCGAACATTAAGTTCTCACTCAAGTTTTGTAATACGCGTTTGTTGCCAAACGCATTGTTAACCTGAAAATGTAAGAACTGATTACCGCTTCGAGCTTCTGCTGCATCGTGAATTAAGGTTGCACCAAAGGCTAAGCCTGCTTGTCCACTGGGAATGTCGGACCACCCTGGAGGGGTAATTGATGACCAAACTTGACTACCTCCACCTATATCCGGAGTTTCAAAACCGGCATTTTGAATTGTGATTAAGCCTGCACTCGCATGAGTGGACATAAGTAGTAATAAAAAGAGAAATCTTTTCATTGGTAAATTCTCCAACATGTTGAATGAACTTGTAATGATATGCCTTCCCTGTTAATGCGAAATTTATGCAAGCAATATTCCGGAGAAATAAAATCAATAGGTTAGATTAGTATTAAAACTCTAATTGTAAAAAAGCTCGACACTCCCTTTGTTTTATCAAAATTACTCACTTATTTAATCGACATAAAAAGTGTAAATTGACAGCAAATTTGTTTATTGCTGCCAATCATACAAATTTAACCTTTAGATACTGGAAAAAAACGAGTAAAATAGCGCGCGGCTAGCGCTGCTATGCCTAATAACATTTTCCATAGCGCAAAACAGGACCATAAATCGTATGAGCATCAATCCTAAACCTACATATCGACGCATCCTTTTAAAATTAAGTGGTGAAGCCTTAATGGGCGAAGAGGGATTTGGTATCGATCCAAAAATCTTAGATCGCATGGCTCAAGAGATTAAAGAGCTTGTAGAAATGGGCATTCAAGTAGGGTTAGTTATCGGTGGCGGCAATCTATTTCGTGGCGCTGGTCTTGCTGAAGCTGGTATGAACCGAGTGGTTGGTGACCAGATGGGTATGTTAGCAACTGTGATGAATGGCCTTGCAATGCGTGACGCACTGCATCGTGCATTTGTAAATGCTCGTTTAATGTCAGCCATTGATCTTGCTGGTGTTTGTGATACTTATAACTGGGCGGAAGCAATTAGCTTGTTAAAATCTGGCCGTGTTGTTATTTTTAGTGCTGGTACTGGTAACCCGTTCTTTACTACCGACTCAGCTGCGTGTTTACGCGGCATCGAAATTGAAGCTGACGCGGTAATTAAAGCAACTAAAGTAGACGGTATTTATTCTGATGATCCGGTGAAAAATCCTGAAGCAGAGTTATACCAACACTTAACTTACCAAGAAGTTTTAGAAAAAGAATTAAAAGTGATGGACTTGGCTGCATTTACATTGGCTCGTGACCATAGTATGCCAATTCGTGTTTTTAACATGAATAAGCCAGGTGCATTAAAAGCAGTGATTATGGGTGACGAAGAAGGCACGACCATAGATCACGCAGAAAATTTAGCATAATCGAGAAACGTTAAGGAATATCATTGTGATAGAAGAAATTAAACAAGACGCTGAAGAGCGTATGAGTAAGAGCATTGACGCACTTAAAAACAATTTAAACAAAGTTAGAACTGGTCGCGCTCACACCTCTTTATTAGACAACATCTCGGTTGAGTATTACGGTGTAGACACGCCGTTAAATCAAGTAGGTAACGTATCTATTCCTGACGCACGTACTATCGCTGTTACGGTATTTGATAAAAGTATGATTGCTGCAGTTGAAAAAGCCATTATGGCGTCAGACTTAGGCTTAAACCCGTCTTCTCAAGGCACGCTTATTCGTATCCCTTTACCACCATTGACCGAAGAGCGTCGTAAAGATTTAGTAAAAGTTGTTAAAGGTGAAGCAGAGAATGGCAAAATTGCTATCCGTAACATTCGTCGCGACGCTAACTCAGACATTAAGTCTCTTAATAAAGAAAAAGAGATTAGTGATGACGAAATGCACCAAGCGGAAGATGAAGTGCAAAAAATTACCGACAATTATGTAAAACAAGTTGACGCTATCTTAGCTGACAAAGAAGCTGAGTTAATGGAAATTTAATTCCATTAGGAAAATAACAACGTCGCAGTGAGGGCTGCGGCGTTTTTTATTATTTTATGCATGAAGGAATTTTTTGTGGGTCAACAAACAGAAAATAGCTGCCAGATTCAAACAGTACCAGAGCATGTCGCCATTATTATGGACGGTAATGGTCGTTGGGCGCAGCAACGTGGTAAAACACGTGTTGTTGGGCATAAAAACGGTGTTGAATCAGTTCGCGCTGTAGTATCAACGGCTCGTAAAAAAGGGGTAAAAGCGTTAACTCTGTTTGCCTTTAGCAGTGAAAACTGGCGTCGTCCTGAAAAAGAGGTTAGTGTGCTCATGGATTTATTCATGTTAGTGCTAACTCGCGAAGTGAAAAAACTACATAAAAATGATATTCGCTTTCAGGTAATAGGTGATTTGTCAAAGTTTTCAAGTAGCCTGCAGGAAAAAATCGCACAAGCACAAGAGTTAACCAAAGACAATGGCTCAATGGTACTCTCAGTAGCTGCGAATTATGGTGGTCGATGGGATATAGTCAACGCAGCCCAACAACTCGCCCAACAAAGTGTTAACGGTGACATAGCTGTTGATGCAATTGATGAAAGTGTGTTTCATCAACATACGAGTTTGGGTAACCTACCTGAACTTGATTTATTAATTCGAACCGGCGGTGATTACCGCATTAGTAATTTCTTGCTTTGGCAAGCAGCTTACGCAGAATTTTATTTTACCGACACGCTATGGCCAGACTTTAAAGAAGAAGCTTTTAGCCAAGCGTTGGCAAGTTTTGGTGATAGGGAAAGACGCTTTGGTCAAACCGGTGATCAAGTAAAGAACAAGTAGGAAATCTCCACAAACTATTTTTATAAAAGGGTATCCTTTGTTAATAAAACGAATTATTACAGCTTTGGTTTTAGCGCCATTGGCGATTGGCTCGATATTTTATATGTCTTTAGAGCAATTCGCGTTATTTATTCTAGCCGTAATGGCAATTGGTGCTTGGGAATGGGGCCCTTTAATGGGTTTTGAAAACAAACGTAGAAGAATAGCGTTTGTTGTCGCAACGACTGGATTAATTGCTGCACTTTGGTACTTACTGCCGTTAAGCAATGTTTGGGTAGCACCCAGCAAGCTTCACCCATATGTAACGTACATTCTGTGGTTAGCTATTGCTTGGTGGGCCTTATCTGCCGCATTAACATTCCTTTACCCAAGGTATAGCAAGTTTTGGTCTAGTCATCGCTCAGTTCGAGGAGTATTTGGTTGGTTAACGTTAGTACCGACTTGGTTAGCCTTTATGGTGTTGCGTGGCGATCATTATGCTTCTGATCCTTACCATGGTGCGCAGCTTATTATGGCGTTGTTTATTATGGTTTGGAGTGCTGATATTGGCGCTTACTTTGTAGGTAAATCGTTAGGGAAACACAAGTTAATGCCGAACGTTAGCCCAGGTAAAACGATGGAAGGATTTATCGGCGGTGTTATATTTGCGTGCATTCTTACCTCTATCGCTGGCTATTTATTAGCATGGAATAATGAGCAGTATTTGTTAGCTATAGGAATTACTGCACTTATTACGACTATTTCTGTACTGGGTGATTTAAACGAGAGTATGTTTAAACGCCAGGCCGGTATTAAAGACAGCGGCTCAATTTTACCGGGCCATGGCGGTGTTCTAGACAGAATTGATAGCTTAACGGCTACCGCACCTGTATTTGCGCTTTGTTATGCGACACTAGGTTGGTCGTAAGTGACTAAAGTAAATCGTGTCGCTATTTTAGGTGCAACAGGGTCTATCGGACAAAGTACGATAGACGTAGTTGCTCGTCACCCTAATAAATATTCGATAGTTGCTCTAGCGGCTAACACTAATGTCGATATTATCTTTAAACAGTGCCTGACAGTAAAACCTGAAACTGTAGTAATGGTTTGTCCTGATGCTGCATCTAAACTCCAATTTAAATTAAATCAAACAGATCTTTCTATCGAGGTATTATCGGGCTCGCAAGCCCTGTCTGATATCGCAAGTCTAGATAATGTCGATACAGTGATGTCCGCCATTGTCGGTGCCAGTGGTTTATTGCCTACGTTGGCCGCCATTAAAGCAAATAAACGCGTGTTATTAGCCAACAAGGAAACCTTAGTAACATCGGGTAAAATATTTATCGATGCGCTAAAAGAATCTTCAGCTCAATTATTACCAATTGATAGTGAACATAACGCTATCTTTCAATGTTTGCCGCAAAAAATGCAAGAAAATGCTGCTTTCGATAATATTGATGAGCATGGAGTAACTAAGATTTTATTAACAGGGTCGGGCGGTCCTTTTAGAACTAAACCTTTAGCTGAGTTTGATTCGATAACGCCAGATGAAGCTTGTGCTCATCCTAATTGGGATATGGGCAGAAAGATTTCGGTAGATTCAGCGACCATGATGAATAAAGGCCTAGAATTTATCGAAGCCAAATGGCTGTTTAACCTCTCTCCTGACGATATTCAAGTGGTGTTACATCCGCAAAGTACAATCCACTCAATGGTGCAATATCGCGATGGTTCAGTGCTAGCGCAAATGGGGAACCCTGATATGCGTACACCGATTGCTCATGCATTAGCGTTTCCTGAACGAATTGATGCAGGTGTCGAACCGTTGGATTTTTTCAATATTAAATCATTCGAATTTGAGCAGCCAGACTATGCTCGCTACCCTAACTTAAAACTGTGTATTGAAGCGTGCAGGCAAGGGCAGGCAGCTTGCACTGCGTTAAACGCCGCCAATGAAATTGCCGTAGAAGCATTTTTAAACGAAAAAATTAAATTCACTGATATTTACAAAATAAATGAAACTTCTGTGAATAAATTTGTCTCAGATAGGGTAGAAACAATAGAGCAAGTATTATCTCTTGATAAACAAGTGAGAGAGTTTGCTTTAAGTTTAATTAAGAATAACCGCGTTATGCAAGATGCAGACAATGAGTTGAGTAGCTAGTTGTGTTTGAGTTTATTTGGAATTTTGCATCCTTTGTTGTTGCGTTAGGTATTTTAGTGACTATCCACGAGTATGGCCACTTTTGGGTTGCTCGTAAAAATGGCATTAAGGTTCATCGCTTTTCTGTCGGTTTTGGTAAGCCTTTGTGGCGTAAAGTAGATAAGCACGGTACAGAGTTTGTCGTGGCGGCAATACCATTAGGCGGTTATGTAAAAATGCTTGACGGGCGCATTGAAGACGTTGCTGAAGAAGACAAAGATAAAGCGTTTGATAAGAAAAAAGTAACACAGCGAATTGCCGTAGTTGCAGCTGGTCCTTTAGCTAATTTTATATTTGCTATTGCTGCCTTTTATCTCATGTTCCTAATTGGCGTTTCGAGTGTTAAACCAATTTTAGGCAATGTTACGCAAGACTCTATCGCCGCGAAAGCTGGCTTGATGCAAGGTGCTGAAATTACAGCAGTGTCAGGAAAAGAGGTAAAGGACTGGCAAGATGTAAATTTAGCTATTGTGGCGAACATTGGTGCAGAACAACTTGAAATTAGCGCTAAGGTGCCTGATTCAGTCTCAGCGAGTGTCTTTCATTTAGATACAAGGAAGTGGGAGTTTGCGCCGGAAAAGCAATCTGCTTTAGCAAGCCTTGGGTTAGTGCCTTACCAACGTGAATTGTTGCATGAAATCGGTGAAGTTCGTCCAGGAAGTGCGGCAGAAAAAGCAGGACTAAAAATTGGTGATAAACCAATTTATGTTGGCAGTGTAAAAGTAAAAGATGATTGGCTAACGTTTACTAAAGAGGTTCAAAAATACCCACAGCAAACCGTTGAGTTAGGGGTATTGCGTAACGGCAATATAGTAAACATAAACGTTACACCTAAAAGTACTACCGTAAATGGTGAAACTATTGGCGTATTGGGGGTGCTTACTAAAGCAGAGCCTTTACCTGAAAATCACAGAATAGAACTGAGTTATGGCGTTATTGGCGCAATGTCAGAAGCGTTAGCTGAAACATGGCAGTTAACCGCGCTAAGTTTCGATATGATAGGTAAATTGATTACTGGCGACGTGTCAGTGAAAAATTTAAGTGGTCCTATCGCAATTGCACAAGGTGCAGGAGACCATGCAGAGTATGGTTTTGTTTATTTTTTAGGCTTTTTGGCGCTAATTAGTATTAATTTGGGAATAATTAACATTTTACCTATTCCAGTACTTGATGGCGGCCATTTAGTTTATTACTTTATAGAGCTTATTACCGGTAAGCCTGTTTCAGAAAAAGTACAAGAAATAGGGTTTAAATTTGGTACACTAGCGCTATTAGGGTTGATGAGTATCGCATTGTTTAACGATCTATCGCGATTATAAATAACAAAAAGTAGTTAAGTTTAATTTTTTATGATGATGAAAAAAATAGCATTCGCGGTAATGTTAGCAACACTCGGGGCGAAAGCCGAAGCTTCACAAGAATTTCAAGTTGAAGACATTCAGGTTAAAGGATTACAACGTGTTGCCTTAGGTGCGGCACTTACACATATACCATTTAATGTAGGCGATACCTTAACGGAATTTCGTATTTCTCAGTCAATCAAGTCTCTATATGGCTCTGGTCACTTTAACGATATTATTGTTTATCGTGACGGGAATACCGTTATTTTTAAAGTGAAAGAGCGAGAAACGATAAGCGAAATCACTTTTGACGGTAACAAAGACATTAAAGAAGAGCAGCTTGTCGAGAGTCTTGAAGGGCAAAATATTCGTGTTGGTGAAACGCTTGACCGAACAACATTAACACTTCTTGAGCAAGGGTTAGAAGATTTCTATCACAGTGTTGGTAAGTACAATGCAAAAGTTACCACAGAAATCACGCGTTTACCGAGAAACCGCGTTAACCTGAAACTTGTTTTTACAGAGGGTGAAGCTGCAGCGATTCAACGTATCAACATTGTTGGTAACGAAACGTTTACTGACGCTGAGCTGCTAGATAAGATTGAGTTAACATTTGACTCTCCATGGTGGAACTTTATGGCGCAAGATCGCTATCAAAAGCAAACCTTGGAAGGCGATATGGAAACCATTGAAAGCTATTACTTGGATCGCGGTTACCTCAATTACAAAGTAGACTCTACCCAAGTTTCGATGACGCCAGATAAAGAAGCTATTTATATTACCTTAAACGTAACTGAAGGTGAGCAATATAAAGTTAGCGACGTTGAGTTTATCGGCAACATGGGTAACTTTGAAAAAACTATTCGTGCTATTAACCCATTAAGAGGTGGGAAGTTATACAATGGTGCAGAGGTTACCTATACCGAAGAAGCAATTAGCCAGTTTTTAGGTCGATTTGGTTATGCTTACCCTCAAGTGAAGACCATTCCAGAAATTAACGAAGAAGATAAAACAGTAAAACTAACTATTTCTGTCGATCCAGGAAAACGTATTTACGTAAATCGTATTAATTTCAAAGGGCATCATGTTACTGCTGATAACGTACTTCGTCGCGAATTACGTCAAATGGAAGGTGCTTGGTTATCTAACAGTTTAGTTGAAAACTCTAAGCAGTGGATACAACGATTGCCTTATATGGAGAACGTTGAATTTGAAACTACTCAGGTTCCAGGTGAAGAAGACTTAGTCGATGTAACATACACGGTAAAAGAGCAACCGTCAGGCTCTTTCACTGCTGGTATTGGTTATGGTGATTCGACAAAACTGAGTTTAAATGCTGGTATTCAGGAAAATAACTTTTTGGGTACAGGTAATCGAGTTGGCTTTAGCGTTAATACGAATGTTTACTCTCGCTCTTTAAATATTTCGTATACAGATCCGTATTTTACCAAGGATGCGATATCTTTGGGTGGAAGCATTTCTTATAATGAATTTGACGCTGATAGCGCAAACCTTGTTCAATACAATAACAAATCATACGGTGTAAACCTAAACTTAGGTTTCCCTATCAATGAATATGTAAGACTGAATTTTGGTGTCGGCTACAGACATAACGAAATTACTCAACTGAGTACTTACGAGCAAATTCAAAAGTTTTATGAGTTATATGCTGATCCTAACGACCCTGATGCTGGTTTAGCGTTTGATAATATTGAACTTACTGGTGCTATTTCACGAAGTACTTTAAACCGTGGTACTTTCCCAACTGCAGGTTCGCAACAAACATTTAGTATTAAAGCTACGACGCCTAATTCAGATACTAGCTATTTTAAAGCTAATCTTGATACCAAGTGGTACTTCCCAATTGCTCGAGGCTGGAGCTTTAAAACATCATTCCGTTTAGGCTATGGTAACGGCTATGGCGACATAAATGGTAACGATCAAATGCTACCATTCTGGGAGAACTTCCGCGCTGGTGGTGGCTCAGATACATTACGAGGTTTTGAAACTAACGTCGTAGGTCCGAGAGCAATTTATAGATATCCAACGCAAATTCCAGGTACACCTGATCCCGTTGGCACTGGTGGTTGCTGTTTAGGGCCTGATCATGATGTAATACAAATATCGACACGTTCGGTAGGTGGTAATGCGCTAGCTATAGCCGGTATTGAGCTTATTTTCCCTACACCGTTCTTAGATGAAAGTTTTGCCAACAGTGTAAGATCTAGCCTGTTTGTCGATGCTGGTAGTGTATGGGATACAGAATTTAGTGTTGACGATTATCGCGATTTAGCGGATAAAGAGTTTGCAAAAATTGAAGATTACTCTGATCCTGGTCGATTCAGAGCTTCTGCAGGTTTATCCGTACAGTGGTTATCACCGATGGGGCCTTTGATATTTAGTTTAGCTAAAACCTTAAAAACAGAAGAAGGCGATGATACTAAGTTCTTTAACTTTAACATCGGTAAAACATTTTAGAACAATTATAGAAACGTATTTAAATTATTATTGACGGGTGCGTCGAAGAATTTAGGAGAAAACATTGAAAAAGTTATTTAAATCTGTTGCGTTAGCAACTGTCGCTTCAAGCGCTCTTTTATCTGGAAGCGCATTAGCAGCGGATCAAAAAATTGCTGTTGTTAACTTTAAAGAAGTTATGGCAACTATTCCTCAAGCAGATGATATTCGTCAAAAGCTAGAAGAAGAATTCAAAGATGCACGTGCAGAACTAACTCAACTGGAAAAAGACATTAAATATTTCCAAGAGAAGAAAAAGCGTGACTCAGCGATAATGAGTAAGAAAGAAGTTGAAGATCTTGATAAGAAGATTGCTGAAGCTTACCAAACTTACCAAACAAAGGGACAAGCGTTACAGCAAAAAGCTGGTGTTCGTCAAAATGAAGAAACGAACAAATTAGTTGCATTAATTCGTCAAGCTGTTGACGGTATCGCAGCAAAAGATAAATACGACTTAGTGCTAGAGCAAAGCTCTGTTCTGTACGCTAAGCCTGATGCGGTTATTACCTCAAAGGTAGTTGAGCAAGTAAGTAAGTTAAAATAATAACGAACTTATCCGCTTAATGTGAAAGAAAAGCTCTGATAATTTCAGGGCTTTTCTGGATCTTGTGCTAGGTATAATACATAGTCACCTATACTGTAAATAGACAAAAAGTTTTACTTCCCACTAGGGTAAATAACATGACATATTCTCTTGCCGCTATTGCTGAGCATATTGGTGCAGAAGTACACGGCGACTCAACAATAACTGTTGATAAACTTGCGACGCTAGCGAGTGCCACAAAAGACAATATCGCCTTTCTTTCAAACAGCAAATATCGACAACAATTGAGCTCTACCAATGCTGGAGCCGTAATTATTCCCGCAGATTGCCTTGATGAGTGCCCAACAAATGCTTTAGTGATGGACAATCCATATTTAGGCTATGCCATGGTTGCTCAGTTGCTAGACACAACACCTAAACCTTCAAGTGGTATTGCTAGCTCTGCGGTTATTGATCCAAGCGTTGAAATGCAAGCGGGTGTGTCTATTGGTGAAAACACTGTGATTGAGTCAGGTGTACGACTTGAACAAGGTGTAACGATTGGTGCTAATTGCTTCATAGGTAAAGACACGACAATTGGCAAAAATACTGCGTTGTGGGCCAATGTAGTGGTGTACCATGAAGTGATTATTGGGGAAGACTGTTTAGTACAAGCAAACACCGTTATAGGCTCTGATGGTTTTGGCTATGCACCTCATCAAGGTAAGTGGCACAAAATTCCTCAGCTTGGTCGTGTTGTTATTGGTAATCGCGTTGAAATTGGTGCAAGTACAACTATAGACAGAGGTGCTTTAGGTGATACTGAAATACACGATGGCGTTATTTTAGATAATCAAATTCAAATTGCCCATAATGTTGTTGTTGGTGAAGGTACAGCCATGGCCGCATGCAGCGTTATTGCTGGTAGTACAACGATTGGGAAAAACTGTACTATTGCTGGTTTAGTTGGTATTAATGGTCATATTTCTGTTTCAGATGGTGCCGTCTTTACAGGTATGACAATGGTGACAAAACAAATTGATAAGCCAGGTGTTTATTCATCGGGTATGCCATGTCAGCCAAATAAAGATTGGCATAAAACTAACGCAAGGATTAGAAAGCTGGACGCAACTAATGCTAAAATAAAAGAATTGGAAAAAAGTTTAGCTGATTTAACCGCTAAACTTAACGACAGTTCTGAGAATAACCTATAAGGAAAGACACTTGGACGCACAGAAAAATACTTTAGATGTAGAAGAAATTCGTCAACTTATCCCACATCGTTATCCTATGTTGCTAGTTGATCGCGTACTTGATTACCAACCAGGTAAAACGCTGCATGCTATTAAAAACGTTACCATTAACGAGCCTGTTTTCACTGGTCATTTTCCTGAGCTCGCTATTTTCCCAGGGGTAATGATTTTAGAAGCGCTAGCGCAAGCAACAGGCCTTTTAGGCTTCAAAAGTACTGAAGCTAGAGAAGAAGATGAAATGTATCTGTTTGCCTCTATAGATAATGCCAAGTTTAAACAACCTGTTTTACCGGGCGATACCATGCACTTGCACGTTGAGTTTGTTAAAGAGCGTCGTGGTATGTGGAAGTTTTATGGCGAAGCAAGAGTAGACGGTAAAGTAGTTTGTAGTGCAGACTTAATGTGTGCACGACGTAAAATGTAAAGATAGGAGCAAAGAATTTGATTCACCCTCAAGCAATTATTGAGCCGGGCGCGGTTATTGGCGACAACGTCACAATAGGTCCATGGACTTATATCGCGGCCAATGTAGAAATCGGTGATAATTGTCATATTGGTCCGAATGTAGTCGTCAATGGACCGACGAAAATGGGAAAAGGAAATCGAGTTTTTCAATTTGCTACTATAGGTGAAGATTGTCAAGATCTTAAATACGATGGTGAGCCGACTGAACTTATCATAGGCGACAACAATACCTTCAGAGAGTGTTGTACCATTCATAGAGGAACAATCCAAGATGAGGGCAAAACCATAATTGGTAGTAATAACCTATTTATGGCGTATACCCATGTTGCTCATGATTGTGTTGTTGGGAATAACTGTATTTTAGCCAATAATGCATCAATTGCTGGCCATGTTCATGTTGGCGATCATGCCATTTTAGGTGGGCAATCAGGTGTTCATCAGTTCTGTAAAATTGGTGCTCATAGCTTTGTCGCAGCTACGTCGCTTATTCTAAAAGATGTCCCTCCATACGTAATGGCTTCTGGCAATGTTGCAAAACCTTATGGTCTTAACTCAGAAGGGTTAAAACGTAGAGGGTTTAGTAGCGACGTTATCAGACTAATTAAACGAGCTTACAGAAAAATTTATCGCGATGGTCTTACCGTTGAAGATGCAACAGCGTCTTTGGATGAAGAATACCCGGATGTTGCTGAAGTTCAGCACTTTGTAGAATTTATTCGCCACTCTGACAGAGGCATTATTCGCTAATTCTTGCTAATGGAAACGCATAACATGCAAGATACCAATCCTACATTTGGTATAGTCGTCGGAGAGCACTCTGGCGACACCTTAGGCGCAGGCCTAATGACCGAACTTCTTAAACACTACCCCGATGCTACGTTTGTTGGCATTGGCGGTCCTAAAATGAAAGCGCTTGGCTTTAACAGCTTATTTGATATGGAAGAATTAGCTGTTATGGGAATTTTTGAAGTGCTAGGGCGTATACGTCGGCTATTTCATGTTCGTGATCAACTTGTTGATCACTTTACACAGAACAAACCAGATGTCTTTATTGGCATTGATGCCCCAGACTTTAATTTAAGGCTAGAACTTCCATTAAAGGAACAGGGGATCAATACAGTACATTACGTTAGCCCTAGTGTTTGGGCATGGCGTAAAAAACGCGTTTTTACCATCGAGAAAGCCACTAACATGGTGCTAAGTCTATTGCCGTTCGAAAAACAATTTTACGATGAGCATCAGGTGCCTTGTACTTTCGTGGGCCACCCTTTAGCCGACGATATCGCCATGACGTCTGATAAACAAGAAGCTAGAGCTGAACTCGGGCTTACGACAACTGATAAAGTGTTAGCGTTAATGCCTGGTAGTCGTGGCGGTGAATTAAAGCGATTAACTCCAGTTTTTCTTGAAACTGCTAAAAGACTATATGCACAAGACAAGAGTTTATCCTTTGTAGTGCCTATGGTGAGTGACAAGCGAACTAAACAGTTCACTGAGCAGTGGCAACGTATAGCGCCTGAGTTAGATATTCAGATTTTTACTGGAAAAACACAGCAAGTGATGGCAGCAAGTGATTGTTTGTTAAGTGCTTCTGGTACAGTAACGTTAGAAGCTGCGCTCATTAAACGCCCTATAGTGATATGTTATAAATTTAATCCGCTCACTTATCATATGTTTAAAGGTTTTGTGAATGTGAAGTGGTTTTCCTTACCTAATTTGTTAGCCGACAAAGAGCTATTGCCGGAGCTCTTACAAGGTCAAGTCACAGCGGACAATATCGTACCTTTGATTAAAGAACGCTTATACCAAGATCAATCACAACTCGACCAAGATTTTACCGATATTCACGTAGCACTTCGTCAAGACGCAAGTAAACAAGCGGCTAATGCCGTAATCGATTTATTGCCAGCAGCACTAAAACCTAAAGAGGTGGCTCATGCCAGCGGCTAAAAAAGAACTACCTCCATTTAAATATCCCGTTGCTTATCGTATTGCAGGTGTCGATGAAGTGGGGCGAGGCCCCTTAGTTGGTGATGTGGTGACTGCCGCGGTTATTTTAGATCCAGATAATCCCATTGAAGGTTTGATGGATTCTAAAAAGTTGTCTGAAAAAAAGCGAGAGGCACTTGCTGAAGAAATTAAAGAAAAGGCGATAGCGTGGTGCGTTGAACGGGCAACACCTGAAGAAATCGATACGTTAAATATACTTCACGCCACTATGCTTGCGATGCAACGCGCGGTATTGGGCTTAGAAGTAGAACCAGATCATGTGCTTGTTGATGGTAATAGAACGCCCACCTTTGTTGGGGCAGATGGAAATATTCAAAGTCAGCCAGTGGTCAAAGGTGATGCGCGTGTTGCTGAAATAAGTGCAGCATCCATTTTGGCAAAAGTAGCTCGTGATCATGAGATGATAGCTTTAGATGAACAACATCCTGAATACGGCTTTGCTAGTCATAAAGGATATCCAACGAAACTTCATTTAGAAAAAATTGTCGAACATGGCGTGTTAGATTGTTATCGTAAAAGCTTTAAGCCTGTCGCTGCTGTATTAGAAAAATAAAAATTATTATGACAGAAGAAATAGAAACGTCAGAAATCCCATTTGTTCCGCCTAAATTTGTTCACCTTAGGGTGCACAGTGACTTTTCTATGTCTGATGGTTTGAATAAAGTCAAACCCATTATAGCTAAAGCGCAAGAGCTAAAAATGCCAGCCATTGCGCTTACAGACCAAACCAATTTATGTGGTCTAGTTAAATACTATCACGCGTGTCACGGCGCGGGGATAAAGCCTATTATCGGTACGGATTTTTGGATGCGTTGCGATGAGCTTGAAGACGAGCTATCTCGCATTGTTGTAATTGCATCAGATAACGATGGCTACAAAAACTTAACTGAACTTATTTCTGAAGCATACTTACGTGGTCACGTTCAAGGCAAGGCAGTTATCGATAAAGCCTGGCTAGCTAAATACGCCAAAGGCTTAATTCTTCTTTCAGGCGCGAAAGACGGTGATGTTGGTAAGGCATTGCTAAAGGGAAACAATGAACTTGCTCAGCAGTTGGCGTCATTTTATCAAGAGCATTTTCCTGATAGGTATTATCTTGAACTTATTAGAACGGGTCGCGAAAACGAAGAAAATTATCTTCATATGGCGGTCGCTTTTGCACAAGAACAGCAATTGCCTGTTGTTGCGACAAACGAAGTTGTATTCCTCTCTGAAGAGTTTTTCGATGCTCATGAAATTCGTGTCGCTATTCATGATGGTTTTACTTTAGATGATAAGCGTCGTCCTAAAAATTATTCCAATCAGCAATATTTGCGTACAGAAGAAGAAATGTGCGAGCTTTTTGCTGATATCCCTGAAGCTCTCGAAAATAGTGTAGAAATAGCTAAGCGCTGTAATGTAACGGTGCGCTTGGGGGAGTACTTCTTGCCAGACTTTCCAACGGAAGGAATGAAGATAGAAGACTTCTTAGTCAAAGTATCTGAAGAGGGCTTGCAAGAACGCCTAGAGTTCTTATTTGATAAAGATGCAGATGATTTTGCCGAAATACGTAAACCTTACGATGAACGCTTAAAAGTTGAACTCGATGTTATTAATAACATGGGATTCCCAGGTTATTTCTTGATCGTAATGGAGTTTATTCAGTGGAGTAAGGATAACAATATTCCAGTTGGACCAGGGCGAGGCTCAGGTGCGGGTTCTTTAGTTGCTTATGCGCTTAAAATTACCGATCTTGATCCGTTAGAGTTTGACTTACTTTTCGAGCGATTCCTTAACCCTGAACGTGTTTCTATGCCTGATTTCGACGTCGACTTTTGTATGGATCGTCGAGACGAGGTTATCGATCATACCGCTGAGCTCTATGGTCGTGATGCGGTATCACAAATTATTACCTTTGGTACCATGGCGGCAAAAGCCGTTATTCGAGACGTGGGCCGTGTGTTAGGCCATCCGTACGGTTTTGTTGACCGTATTTCTAAACTCATTCCGGGCGATCCGGGTATGACGTTAGCAAAAGCTTTTGAAGTGGAGCCTAAGCTGCCAGAGGTTTATCAGCAAGATTCGGAAGTAAAAGATCTTATCGATATGTGTCGTATTTTAGAAGGTACGACTCGAAACGCCGGTAAGCACGCGGGGGGTGTTGTAATTTCGCCGACAACCATTACTGATTTTGCGCCGCTTTATTGTGATGACGAAGGTAAAAACCCTGTTACCCAATTTGATAAAAATGACGTTGAAGATGCAGGTCTTGTTAAGTTTGACTTCTTAGGTCTTAGAACACTGACTATTTTGCAGTGGGCTATTGAAATGGCCGATGAAAAGCTACTGAAAGCGGGCAAAGAGCCAATCGACATCGCGGCAATTCCATTAGATGACAAAGCGTCTTTCAAAGTTTTACTTGCGTCGCAAACAACCGCGGTTTTCCAGCTGGAATCGTCAGGAATGAAAGCGCTTATCGAAAAGTTAAAGCCTGACTGTTTTGAAGATATTATCGCACTGGTAGCCTTGTTCCGACCGGGTCCACTTGACTCAGGGATGGTAGATAACTTTATCGAACGTAAGCATGGTCGTGAAGAAGTTTCATATCCAGATGAGCAGTGGCAACATGAATGGTTAAAACCTGTTCTTGAACCTACGTACGGTATTATCTTGTACCAAGAGCAAGTAATGCAGATCGCTCAGGTACTTGCTGGTTACTCATTAGGTGGCGCCGACATGTTGCGTCGTGCAATGGGTAAGAAAAAGCCAGAAGAAATGGCGAAACAGCGTGCCGTTTTCGAAGAGGGCGCAATAGGGCAGGGTGTTGATGGCGAACTTGCCATGAAAATCTTCGATTTGGTTGAAAAGTTCGCCGGTTACGGTTTCAACAAGTCGCACTCTGCAGCTTACGCGTTAGTTTCTTATCAAACATTATGGATGAAAGCGCATCATCCCGAGCCATTCATGGCAGCGGTAATGTCTGCTGATATGGACAACACCGACAAAATCGTTACGCTAGTAGATGAATGTAACAACATGGGCCTCAAGCTTTTACCGCCTGATGTGAACTCTGGACTATACAAATTCACTGTTAATGATGACAACGAAATTGTTTACGGTATTGGTGCTGTGAAAGGCGTTGGTGAAGGCCCAATTGAAGCTATTATTCAAGCAAGAGAAGAAGGCGGCCCGTTTGCTGATTTATTCGATTTTTGTGCGCGCGTCGATTTAAAGAAAACCAATAAACGCGTGCTAGAGCGATTAATTAAATCAGGCGCGATGGATGCACTTGGCCCTAAAACTGATAAAGGCCCTCATCGAGCTGCATTGTTCGAAACCTTGCCAGAAGCGATTAAAGCTGCTGAGCAACACAACAAAGCCCAAGCGATTGGTCAAGATGACTTATTTGGTTTGATTAATGAAGAGCCAGAAGATACTCGTCAGTCTTTTAAAGATGTACCTATGTGGCCAGAAGAAGTATGGCTGGATGGTGAAAAAGAAACCTTAGGCTTGTATTTAACAGGTCATCCAATAAATCGTTACTTAAAAGAAATTAAAAAGTACGCTTCGAGCCGTTTAGTAGGCATGACGCCAACAGGCAAAGATCGCACTGCAACAGCAGTTGGTTTAGTGATTGGTGTTCGTGTTTTAGTAAATAAGCGCGGTCGTCGCTGGGCACTTGTCACCCTCGACGATAAAAGTGCCCGCATGGACGTAAGGCTATTTCCAGATGATTATGATCGCTTTGCTGAGATGTTAGTTACTGACAGTATTTTAGTCTGTAGCGGACAGGTCAGCTTTGATGATTACTCTGGAGGTAATACAATGACCGCCCGCGATATTATGACCATTACTGAAGCTCGCGAAAATTTTGTCACCTCCATGGACGTTCAAGTCGACAAAAGTGCGATAGGTCATGATTTTATTGATGTTTTTGAGCAGATACTAACGGAATACAAAGACGGGACTTGTCCTGTACGCGTTTTTTATCAGCGAGAAGAAGCGAAAGCTATGCTAGAATTGGGCGTTCAATGGCGAGTGACGCCATCAGATAAGCTGTTAAATCAATTGAAATCAGTGCTCGGTGATGAGAATATTGCCTTACAATTTAAGTAATTAATTACATTGTGCTTTAAGATACTAGTTAAAATGTCTTAAGCGTGATGAAAGTCGCTATCGCTTGCGAGTTTAATCAAACTTGTCGGTTAGATTACAGCGAACTAGAACAGAATTTGAAACCGTATTTAAAACCGAATTTAAAACATAGGTAAGTTAAACAGATGTCATTAAACTTTTTAGACTTCGAGCAGCCGATTGCTGAGCTTGAAGCCAAAATTGAAGAGTTACAATTAGTCAACACAGGTCAAGAGCTCGACTTAGACTTAGAAGAGCAAATTGCTCAACTTCGCGAGAAAAATAAAGAGCAAACTAAGAAGATCTTTGACAACTTAGATCCTTGGCAAACGGCTCGTGTTGCTCGTCATCCGCAACGCCCTTACACGCAAGACTACTTGTCACGTATTTTCACTGAATTTGATGAACTTGCTGGTGATAGAGCATATGCAGACGATAAAGCTATTGTCGGTGGTACTGCGCGCTTAGATGGCCGTCCTGTTATGGTTATTGGTCATCAGAAAGGTCGCTCTACCTCTGAGAAAGTTAAGCGTAATTTTGGTATGCCTCGTCCAGAAGGTTACCGCAAAGCACTTCGCTTAATGGAAATGGCTGAGCGTTTTAAAATGCCTATTATCACTTTCATTGACACTCCAGGTGCTTATCCTGGCATTGGTGCAGAAGAGCGTGGTCAAAGTGAAGCGATTGCGAAGAACCTACAAGTGATGGCACGTTTAACCGTTCCTGTTATTTGTACTGTGATCGGTGAAGGCGGCTCAGGTGGTGCACTAGCTATCGGTGTTGGTGACCGCGTGAACATGCTTCAATACTCAACTTACTCGGTAATTTCACCAGAAGGTTGTGCGTCTATTCTATGGAAAACGGCTGAGAAAGCGTCGACAGCTGCAGAAGCTATGGGTATTACGGCAAACCGCATCAAAGAGTTAGAACTAATTGATAACGTTATCGAAGAGCCTATGGGTGGTGCACACCGTGACGTAGACCAAATGGCAGCTATGTTAAAGCAAGCATTGAAGTCTAACTTAGCAGAATTAGAAGGCTTGTCTGACGAAGAGCTGATTGAAAAGCGTTATCAACGCTTAATGTCATACGGCTACTGTTAATCAATTGATGAGAATGGCTTGAGATATTCAAGCCATTTTTTATTGTGGACTTACTTTCTACTCTTCAAGAAAAACTTCTACCCTTTCAAGATAAACCTATTTGGCTCGCATACTCTGGCGGCGTCGATTCTCAGGTACTTCTGTTTGCACTTTCACAACTTAAAAAGCAATATCCACAGTTAGATATTAGTGCATGTCATGTTAATCATGGATTAAGCCAGTACGCGGAAGAATGGCAAGAATTCGCTAGAAAGAGTTGTCAGCAATACGGTATTCCTTTTCATTGCCAAAAGGTAACGCTTGAGAAAGAAGCACGCCAAAGCTTAGAGGCCATTGCTAGGGTTGCTAGATATAATGCGCTGGAAGCATTGGCACCATCAAACGCTGTTATTGTCACGGCACATCATCAAGACGATCAGGTAGAAACATTTTTGCTTGCCCTTAAACGTGGCGCTGGCTTAACGGGCTTGTCCGCGATGTCAGAGCAGATGGTTTTTGGGAGTGAACAACAACAACTTTTTCGTCCATTATTATCAGTGAGTAAAGCTGACGTCATAGTTTTTGCTAAAGCTCATGGCCTAGACTGGGTAGAAGATGATTCTAATGTTGATACACAGTTTGATCGTAACTTTTTAAGGCAAGAAATTTTACCTTTGTTAAGTGAACGTTGGCCTGGTTTTGCCAAAGCTGTGTCACGTTCTGCCTCGCATTGTCGAGATAGCGCAGCGTTAATTGACGATTTGCTGCAAAGCCAGTATCAAGCATGTTGGGTGTCTAGGCACCAGCTAGCGCTTTCGGAGTTAAAAAAACTACCTCCATCAGTGTTTAAGCAAGTGATCAGGCGCTTTTTAGCAGAAAATAACAAATTAATGCCGTCCTTGGCACAGCTTGAACAGTTGTACTCGCAGTTAAAGGCGCAAAGCGGGCAGGCACAGGTTAAATTAGGTGAAGTGTGGTTACGGGAATCGAAATCGTATCTGCAACTAACAACCGAATTTCAAGACGTTTCTGGCTGGGAATTCTCTGTCGATGTAAATGTTTTGGCATTTGAGACGGAGGTTTGCGTTGAATTACCTGATAGCTTGGGTACTGTGTTATTTTCGACAGTTGAGCTACCAGAGAAGCTTGGGTCAACATTAATAGGAAAGCCACTACGTATAGTTTTAAATTGCGAGCAGGTAATTTTAAGCTTCAAAGCTGACAACCCTAAATGTTTGCCGGATTATCGCCAGAAAAGCCGAGAGCTTAAAAAAGTTTTTCAAGAACTTGGCATACCAAGTTGGCAGCGAATTCGCACCCCTAAAATATATGTAGATGGTGAGTTCGCAGGATTAGCGGGCTACTTCGTTTGTCAGCCATTTGTAGAAAGAGAACGAACAGTTACGGTAAATGTTTACTGGCTTGAAAATACCGAGTCAGGTTAGAATAAATTCATCGATTGGCTAACACCAATTTAATGTAATTGGTGTTACAGGCTAATCTCTTAAATTATTATAATAATCGGAGTTAATATGAATCTCGTCATTAAACTGATCGCGGGTATTGCGGCAGGTATGTTGATTGGCTTTTTCGCGCCAGAATTTGTTATTCAACTACTGTTCACTGCCAAAGATTTAATTGGTCAGTTAATTAAATTCACCATCCCACTTATCATTTTATTTTACATTGCTAGTGGTATTGCCTCTTTACCACAAGGCTCTGGCTCGTTGCTAGGGAAAACTGTTGGGCTTGCTTACGGCTCTACAATAGTCGCAGGCATCTTAGCGTATACCGTAGCGAGCAACGTTCTTCCTGGGTTAACCGCTGAAAACTTAGTTGAAAATGCATCGGGTGAAAAATTAAAAGGCTTTATTGAATTACAAGTCACGCCGCTATTTGATGTAATGACAGCGCTTACTATTGCCTTTATTTTCGGCATAGGTATTAGTGCCACCAATGCAACGTCACTTAGAACTAACTTGAACGAAGCGAAAGATATTATCGAAATGCTTTTGAGCAAGGTGATTATCCCAGCATTGCCATTCTACATTGCCGGTGTGTTTGCTGAGATGACAGTAGACGGCTCTGTGTTTAGTACGCTTAAAACTTTTGGTGTTGTATTAGTCCTTGCTTTAGTTATGCACTGGGTTTGGATTACCGTGCTGTATGTTATTACCGGTACAGCAGTTGGTAAGTCACCGCTATTCTTACTTAAAAATATGATGCCAGCTTATTTCACTGCGTTAGGAACTATGTCGAGTGCGGCAACAATCCCTGTGTCGTTACGTGCAAACAAAGCCAATAAAGTGAGTGATGGCGTGGCTAACTTTACTGTTCCACTTTGTGCATCTATTCATTTAAGTGGCTCTACAATTACCATCGTTACCTGTGCGACAGCAGTCATGTTATTAACGCCTGATTTAGCGCTTCCAGGCATTGGTGCTATGATTGGTTTTATCTTGATGTTGGGCGTAACTATGATTGCTGCTCCTGGTGCTCCGGGCGGCGCAGTAATGTCAGCACTAGGCTTATTAGCGAGTATGCTTGGCTTTACTGATGCAGCACTTGCGTTAATGATTGCTCTTTATATGGCACAAGATAGCTTTGGTACTGCATGTAATGTTACTGGCGATGGTGCTATCGCGCTTTGGGTGGATAAATTTGCTGGCGAAGAAGGTCTGGCGCCTGTAGAAGAAAATGAAGCTAGTAGCTAATAATTGCTTCTGAGAATAACCCAAAATAAAGGCTTGCATTGCAAGCCTTTATTTTTATTCAATGTAAGTGTTCGACTGAATTGGCAGCTTACGGAAACTGTTTACTGGTTTGCCATTTGTCGTCTGATTTATCGAAACATAGTCTGTCATGTAATCGACTTGCACGTCCTTGCCAAAACTCTATGTGGTGAGGTATCACTTTAAAGCCTCCCCAAAATGGCGGTAAAGGTACAGGCTGTCCCTCAAACTTTTCTTCGTAATATTTTACGTGCTCAGCTAGTTCATTATAGGTCTGAATCTCTTGGCTCTGCTTTGAGGCCCAGGCACCAATTTGGCTGCCGCGGTCTCTACTATGAAAGTATTTTTCTGACGTTTGCTTTGACACTTTTTCTACCGTGCCTTCAATACGTACTTGTCGTTGTAGGACGTTCCAGTGAAATAGCAATGCCACTTTACCGTTATTTTCTAAGTCACTGGATTTTCTGCTGCCGTAATTTGTATAAAAAACAAAGCCTGTCTCATCGAAATCTTTTAGTAACACCATACGTGAGCTAGGTTGCCCATCACTATTTACTGTACTCACCGACATGGATTCAGGTAATAAAATCCCTGATTTATTGGCGTCTTCAAACCAACTTTCAAATAGTTCATATGGAGAGCTACTTTCAGAGAGTTGCGGTAACGGTAGGGCGACTCCCTGACCAAAAGTAAATAAACAGCGTAACTTTTCTAAAAAGGTCATGATCTTGTCATTGCTTTAAAATTTTGAGGAGAGTGTAGCAAGTCTTACGATAATTTAATATCGATGGTTCACATATTGTCGAATGGTTTTGATTTAAACTAAGTAATGCGACTAAACTTCCCAGTCTTCGCTGTCATCAAGTAAGGCACGTAATCGCTTTTTTTCTAGTAACTCGTCGATGCGCTTTCTTACTTTAGGATCTTTATCTTCACTCGGTGCAATATTTACATCTGCTTCGTCATCTAAAGTATTTTTAGCGCTGTTATCTAAGCCATCTAAATTGTCGTAGGACATGTGCGAAACCTCTTTGCAAGCCATCTGGAAACAGGAGTGAATTTTCACTACACACTTTCAAAATAGGCAAAGAAGTAAATTTGGTCAAATGAATGTTGGATGAAAATAAAAAAGGCGATTACAAACAGTTGCAATCGCCTATTGTTTAATAGGGTTTTAAAACTACCAGCCTTCTACGTTTGCCATGTCAGGAAGTTGATGGGCAATACCTTTATGACAATCAATACAAGTTTTGTCGCCATTAGCGAGTGACGTAGAGTGCTGAGCAGATGCACGTGCACTTTGCGCGGTAAAGTCCATGTAATCAAAGTTATGGCAGTTACGACACTCTAAGGAGTCGTTAGCTTTTAACCTTGCCCATTCATGTTGGGCGAGTCGCTTACGATTAGCGAGGAATTTTTCTCGAGTATTAATTGTACCGAATATTTTTCCCCAGACTTCTTTTGACGCCTGCATTTTTCGCGCTATCTTGTTGGTCCAATCATGTGGAACATGGCAATCTGGGCAAGTTGCTCTAACGCCCGAACGATTAGAGAAGTGAATGGTTGTTTTCATTTCTTCATAAACGTTGTTTTCCATTTCATGACATGAAATACAGAACTCTTCGGTGTTAGTCACTTCAAGAGCCGTGTTAAAACCACCCCAGAAAATGATACCACCTATGAAACCACCGATGACCAAGAAGCCTAAACTGAAATAAGCACTAGGTCTTTTGAGGGTTCTCCAGCCTGCTTTAATTGTTTCTTTCATCGCAAACTCCTAGTTACTTTCAGTGGTTTTAGCTTTCATCAGTTTTTGCATGTCGACAAAAGTGTTTTCTACCAACGGCTTAATGTCTGATTGAGTTGCATGGCATTGATCACAAAAATAACGTCTAGGACTGATTTCCGCTAAGAAGTTTCCATCACGGTCCATATAGTGAGTAACGCTCACCATAGGCGCTTGTGAGTCTTCAGTGCGATGACGACTGTGACAAGACATACACTTATTGGTGTTTAAGTTAACTTCATAATTCCTGATCTTGTGAGGAATTAGTGGTGGTTGCATCGGATAATTTCGAGCTTGCTTAATATCATCATTGATGATCTTAGGGATCGGATTGGTTTTAGCTTGCTCTGGAATTGCTTTGCCTCGCAGTGTTGCTATATCGTCATCAGCTATAACATTACCAAAAACCAAAGTTGTTAAAACGCTAGCCGTCATGATTATTCTTTTAAAGTATTTCATCGTCATCTCCTTAGGCCTTAACCACTTTAACTGCACATTTTTTGAAGTCAGTTTCTTTTGAGATAGGGTCTGTTGCGTCTAATGTAACTTTGTTAATTAAGCGACTAGCATCAAACCAAGGAACATAAACCAAGCCTTTTGGTGGCTTATTTCTTCCTCTTGTTTCTATACGTGACTCACATTCACCACGACGAGAAATAACTTTTACTCTATCGCCACGTCGCATATTTCGCTCTTTGGCATCGTCAGGGTGCATATAAACGAGCGCATCAGGCATCGCTTTAAACAATTCTGGTACACGCTGCGTCATTGAGCCTGAATGCCAGTGCTCAAGTACACGACCTGTAGAAAGCCATAAGTCGTACTCTGCATCAGGAACCTCAGCAGGCGGCTCATACGGTAAAGCGAAGATAACAGCTCGATTATCTTTGTGGCCGTAGAATTGGAAGTCGGTTCCTTTTTCAACATATGGGTCAGAGCCTTCTCTAAATCGCCATAATGTTTCTTTACCATCAACCACAGGCCAACGTAATCCTCGTTCTTGATGGTATCTGTCGTAAGGCGCTAAATCATGAGCTTTTCCACGTCCAAAGCTTGCATATTCTTCAAATAAGCCTTTTTGCAGATAAAATCCAAAGTGGCGTGATTCATCATTAAGTCTATCTTCAGGAATTTCATCTAACTTGTATTTGTTTACTTGACCGTTGGCATACAATACGTCAAACAGTGTTTTACCCTTGTATTCAGGATTTTTGTCAAGTAGCTCTTTAGTCCAAACTTCGTCAGTTTTAAAGCGTTTTGAAAATTCAACCAATTGCCATAAATCCGACTTTGCCCCTTCTGGAGCTTCAACCATTTGATACCAAACTTGTGTTCTACGCTCAGCATTACCATAGGCACCTTCTTTTTCGACCCACATAGCAGTAGGAAGAATTAAGTCAGCAGCTTGAGCTGTAACCGTTGGGTAAGGGTCTGAAACCACAATAAAGTTTTTAGGGTTTCTGTAGCCAGGGTAGCCTTCCTCATTTAAATTTGCGGCAGCCTGCATGTTGTTTGTACATTGAACCCAGTAGAAGTTAAGTTTTCCATCCTTAAGCATACGGTTTTGTAATACCGCATGGTAGCCAGGCTTAGGAGGGATAGTACCACTTGGGATTTTCCATTTTTTCTCAGAAATGTCGCGGTGCTTCTTGTTTGCTACAACCATATCAGCCGGTAATCTGTGAGCAAAGGTACCAACTTCGCGAGCAGTACCACAAGCTGAAGGCTGACCAGTCAGTGAAAAAGGACTGTTACCTGGCGTTGATATTTTACCTGTTAGTAAGTGAATATTGTAAACAAGGTTATTTGCCCAAACACCTCGAGTATGCTGGTTAAAGCCCATGGTCCAGAATGAACAGACTTTAGTTTTTGGATCAGCGTAAAGCTCAGCCAAAGCTTTTAAGTTATCTACAGGTACACCTGAAAGCTCAGATGTATATTCAGCAGTATAAGTACTAACAAACTTGGCATATTCGCTAAAGTTTATTTCTTTTGCGCCACCTGCTTTATTGTTGTTTTTTGCTGCTTTTTCTTTTGGATGTTCTGGGCGTAATCCATAGCCAATATCTGTGTTTCCCATTTTAAATTTCGTATGTTTATTAACGAAATCTTTATTAACGCGGTTAGTGCTAATAATGTAGTTAGCAATGTAGTTAAGAATGGCTAAATCAGTTTGCGGGGTAAAGATCATGCTGTTGTCAGCAAGATCTGCACTTCTATGCCTGAACGTAGACAATACCGCAACTTTCACATGTGGTGCACTTAATCGACGATCAGTAATGCGAGTCCATAAAATCGGGTGCATTTCTGCCATATTCGAGCCCCACAACACACATGCGTCTGTCGCTTCGATATCATCATAACAACCCATAGGCTCATCGATACCGAACGTTCTCATAAAGCCTGCAACAGCAGAAGCCATGCAATGACGAGCATTAGGATCAATATTGTTTGAACGAAAACCTGCTTTGTACAACTTAGCAGCAGCATACCCTTCCATTACAGTCCATTGACCTGAACCAAACATGCCAACGCCTGTAGGTCCAACGTCCTTGAGTGTTTTCTTTGCTTTCTCTTCCATAATGTCGAAAGCTTGATCCCAACTGATTGGTGTGAAATCCCCATTTTTGTCGTACTTACCGTTTTTCATACGTAGCAATGGAGTTGTAAGCCTGTCTTTACCGTACATTATTTTCGATAAGAAGTAGCCTTTAATACAGTTTAAGCCTTTGTTAACAGGCGACTTGATATCACCATGAGTAGCAACAACTTTACCATCCATTACGCCAACGTTAATACTACAGCCTGTACCACAAAAGCGGCATGCAGCTTTGTCCCATTTCAGTTTAGTAATGTCACTGCTAGTGATTAGGTTGGAAGCTGATGCTGGTACAGACACTCCTGCAACGGCTGCAGCAGCTGCTACCGCATTAGCTTTTATAAATTCTCTGCGATTAATGCTCATGGTGTCACCTTATTCTTCCGTAACAAATTGATGGTAAACCGGCGAAAGGCTATACAAGCCGGTATGGTATTTAAGTTGGTCAATTGAAGCGCCGATTTGCCCCTGGCTCGAGGCTTCAATAGTAAAAACGATTTTTCCATTGCCGTCATCGGCATGGATTTCTGCTCCGTCTATTTGGCTGATATCAGATTTAACCAAATCAACTAAATCAAGCTGTGCGTGAGCAACAAAGCTGGCAACGTGATATTCGTCACTTTTTAAAGGAACATCTTTTTGCGGCTCGTAAATTGATACTGTTTCCGAGTTAACCATTAATCACCTCTTTTTCTAATTTTTCAGGTGTTATTTCGATTGAATCTTGTGGGCAAGTACTTATACAAGCACCACAAAAGTTGCAGGCGGAAGAATCAAGAGCAGGTTGTGGAATAACGCCCTTAGTATATTGGAAGCTGATTGCGCTTTGATCACAGACATCTTGGCAGCTTTGACAATAAATATCGTTTGCTGCTAAACACCTCTCGTCTATCGCTATCGCTGCCACCCAAGCTTGATCAGAGCGCTCTGATAACTCTTGAAACAAAGGTTGTTCGCAAACATCGTGACAGGCCATGCAAAAAGTGCATTCATCTTTAGAAAAGTCTATTGATGGGTAGCCCGAATCGTCGTGCTTAATAATAGACGTTTCACATGCGTCAATGCACTTTGAACACTGAGTACAATGTTCAATAAAATGCTTTTCACTTTTTATCCAAGGTAAACGCAATTGAGGCTTTTGCTTTGCAAAATTGCCACGAAAAAGCCTTCTGCGTGATGGATTTTCCACCATTGCCATTGAAGAAGCCTAGCTTGCAGGTGGACCAAAAATAATTTGAGAAATCCAAATCATAAACCCGTAACCACCGACAATGATTACAGATAATATCGGGGCCAAAAAGACAACGAGAAATATAAATACATTCCTTTCATGCTTTTTGGCATTACTTTCAAGTTCTTGTTCTTGCATGCCAGTTACCCTTAATTTGCTCTGTATATATCATTTCTTGTTTTTGTTATATTTTCGTTGATTTAAAACAAGCTTTTAATCAAGAAATGTTAAATTTTGTTTAAAAAGTGCCCCGTGAATAAGTGTAGTTCAGCTTTTTGACTTTGCCTGATAAAATTATCAAAGTTTAGAAAAAATCATTTTAGTGTCTTAGATTTAGAGAAATTCATGCTCAAGAATATAGTGTCTTTTATTGAACAATTAACGGAACTTCAGCAGAGGCGTTTAGTCATTGTAGCTGGTGAGCGTGATTTTCAACTTTCTGTAACACAATTCATTGTGTCGTCATATCAAGGTTTATTGAGTGAACGATTCATCGGCCTGTCTTGGAATCAAGCCATTGATGGTTGCCTATGCGTAGCTAAAAATTATCGCCATCACTTGGGAAGAGAAACGAATCTCGTGGTGTTTGACGATGATGCTTTCCACCCGGATGCTTTTGCGGCGTTATCAGGAACCTTGAAAGTAGGAGGTTTGTTAATTTGGCTGCCATCTGAGTATCAGCAGCATGCACCTGACCCTTTTATCCAGCATATTTGGCAACAAGTAAATAGCTCACAAAGCGTCGTCTCTATAAAAGAGGGGCAACCGGTTGAGCTTCCTAATTTGCTTGACGAAAGTTCGAATAAAATAGGTACTAAACAGAAAACTTCCAGAAAATATGGCGCACTGACTGAAGATCAACAAAGCGCTGTAGAGGCAATCGTAAAAGTCGCCACTGGCCATAGCAAACGGCCTCTGGTAATAACCGCAGATCGTGGTCGTGGGAAATCAACTGCGTTAGCTCTAGCTTGCAATGAACTATTTAACTCTGTTGACAAGAAACAAAGTATCGCAATTTGTGCACCTAACCAGTTTGCAGTTGATATTTTATTTTTTCATTTACAACGACTTTTTCCAGAAGGAAAGCTAAAGGGAACACGTTTTGAAGTTGACCAGCACCTTATTAGCTATATGCCAATCGATGTTTTATTAAAAGGCGAGTTTAACGACATGGCTAGTCCAAGTTTGGTTCTTGTGGATGAAGCCGCAGCGATACCTATCTATTTGCTAAAACAATTAACGCAAAAATTCTCGCGCCTTGTTTTCTCTACAACTCAGCATGGTTACGAAGGGGCAGGAAGGGGCTTTACTTATAAATTTGTTAAAGAGCTAAAAGAAAATAACAAGCAAACAAGTGAATTGCATTTAATGTCTCCAATTAGGTGGAGAGAAGGCGATCCATTGGAACAATTTACCTTTGATGCCTTTTTGCTTTCGGCAAAAACGGCAATTTGCCAGCAATTGCGAGAAAGTGGCATTTCGCCAAACTCAATCAATTTCAGACAAGTGCAACAGCACGAGTTGTTAAATGACAAGGCTTTACTTGAGCAAGTGTTTGCGACTTTAGTAACGGCTCATTATCAAACTTCTCCAAGTGATCTCAAGTTATTACTCGATAACCCAAGTATTTACATTTTTGTTGGCTATGAGGCGAACTTTAACAATATATTAGCGGTTGCTTTGATTGCTGAAGAAGGAAATAGTGAATCCAGTGTAAGCTTATCTAAGCAGCGAAGCGAACAAGTAATTGCTAGTGAGTCGCAGTTAAAAAACCAGTTTATTCCTCAGTCTCTATTGAGACATTTAGCATTCCAAGAAGCATTTGAATGGCAATATTGGCGGGTAATGCGTATTGCTGTGGTGCCTGAATATCAGCAGTTGGGAATTGGCTCTCAGTTACTTAATTTTGTTAACGAGCAGGCACGGCAATCAGAGGTTCATACATTGGGAACAAGCTTTGGCTTGTCTGCTTCTTTGTATCACTTTTGGTCCGATAATGGCTTCCGTCCCGTGCGTTTAGGGGTAAATAAAGATAATGCAAGCGGTGAGTTCAGTGTACTTATGTTAAACCCTTTATTTGATGAAGCTAAAGGCGTTTTTGCACCTTTGATGAACCATTTTGATGAGTCGTTAGCATTTAACATCCCAAGGTATCACCAAGATATGCATTCTCAGTTAGTTTTAAGCTTACTTATCGGAAACAACGCTGAGGTTGAATTAAAGCAGCAAGAGTTACGCTTGTTAGAAGCGTTTAAAAAAGGAAACTGTCAGTTTGCACAAAGTGCATATGCATTAAACAAATGGTTTACTACGCTGTTAGCTAACGCTTCTAAAGAAATGGCGATAAAAGAACCTGCACAGTTATTAGCTGACAAACTTATTTTGCAACTAAATGATAAATCATTAGCTCAAAAATGGCGGTTAACAGGAAAGAAACAGGTAGCATCGGCGCTTCGAGAAGCATACATTGCGCTTTCCGAGTTAAATTAACAAAGCGAGCAAAGTAAACTTAGCTTGACTATAAGCAACTCCGCCAACGCCAATATTTAAGGGCGGAGCAAGTGCGAATATTCTTAACACTGTCGTTATTGTCGATGTTAGACAAAGTAATTCTCTCAACATGATGATGTATAATTTTAGCCAAACCTACAGTAGGGTTAGTTGAGTAAGCTGCTAACAACACTGTTAACCATTGTTCTAATTGCTTGATGTCTTTTGCCGTTAAATCATTCACTCTTGTTTTATCCGCTTTGTTCAATACTCGAAAGTAACGCTTTCCACATGGTGCTTTTTGCCGTGCTATTGAGGCACAAACATTGTTCACCGTGAATATGTCCTTGGATAAGCAATTGCGTAAGTAGTTGTTTAGATATTGCGACTTTTGCCATATCATTATCGTCTTGAGAAAGTTGACGGTAAGTCATTACTACTCCTATTGGGTTTCATGTTATGTACAAAATGTAGCAAACTATCATTTAAACGCAAATGATAATTATTATTATTTGTTGGTTTTGTATGTTTAGTATGAAAATAGGGCTGGGTATAAGAAAATAAATAAGCTAACTAAGGAGTGCAAAAATGACAGAGAAAGTTATCGATGTTACATCGTTAACGAAAGCTTTTGGCAAAGTAAAAGCCGTAGACGGTATTAGCTTTTCAATTAAAAGAGGGCAGTGTTTTGGCTTGTTAGGTCCAAATGGTGCTGGAAAAACAACGACAATTGAAATGCTAGAAGACATCATTAAGCCAAGCTCCGGAGAGATAAAATACCAAAATGTTTCTGACGACAAGCCGCTTTCAGAACAAATCGGTATTCAATTTCAACATACCGCTTTACAAGATTTCTTAACGGTTAAAGAAACATTAGGTCTTTTTGCTTCTCTATATCGCGAAACAGTCCCGCTTGATGAGTTAATTTCGGTATGTGATCTGGGTGAGTTTTTAGATAAAGACAATCGGCTATTGTCTGGCGGGCAAAGACAGCGCCTATTGTTAGCGATCGCTATGATTAATGACCCTGACATTGTTTTTCTGGATGAACCTACAACAGGGTTAGACCCTCAAGCAAGGCGTAATTTTTGGCAGTTGATTAACAATATTAAGAAGCGTAATAAAACCATTGTATTGACGACACATTATATGGATGAGGCAGAGCAACTTTGTGATGATATTGCCATAATGGATCACGGTAAAATTATTGCAAGAGGCTCGCCAAGCGAATTATTAGCTGAACACTTTTCTGGATTGAGTATTTACTTGCCCACAGAACAAGTGCCTGCATCTTTAATCGAAAAGCATCAATGGTTACAAGAAGCGCAGCGAGTGCGTATTGCTACAACTAATGTTGAGCAAACGATGTCGCTACTTATCGAAAAACAAGTTCCGCTAGAAAATTTACAGGTTAAATCGGCTAATCTTGATGATTTGTTTTTGAAACTTACTGGTCACTCGCTGAGGGAGTAACATGAATTTATTACGTTTTTTAGCTGTGGTTAAAGCAAGAAATATTGAATTTGTTAGAGACAAGTCTTCCTTAGGGTGGAGTATTGCTTTCCCAGTCATTTTGCTTGTGGTTTTATCGTTTGCTTTTTCTGGGGAAGGTAAGTCCGCTTACAAAGTTGGTGTTATAGATCTAGAAAACGCATCATCTGAGTTTGTTTCGACTAAGTTTATTGATTTTATTGATTATCAAGACCAGGCCAAAGGTGAGCAAAAGCTTACGCAACACAGTATTGATTTACTCATTGATTTTAAAGAGGAAAAATATTGGGTAAATAGTGATTCTCCGAACGGTTATTTTGTCGAAAAACTATTACTCGCTACCCATAGTGAGTTTGAAAAATTAACCGCTAGTGGCAAAAAAATACGGTACGTTGACTGGGTACTTCCTGGCATTTTAGGCATGAATATGATGTTTAGTTGCTTATTTGGGGTAGGCTATGTAATTGTTCGCTATCGCAAGAATTCAGTTCTTAAGCGTTTAAAGGCTACGCCTTTAACGGCTTTTGAATTTGTTACTGCGCAAATGGTTTCTCGCGCTTTTATCGTGATGGCGACATCTTCATTAATATACATTGGTTGTAACTTCTTTTTTGATTTTTACATGTTGGGAAGTTATTGGCACTTGTTTGTTGTTGGTTTACTCGGCGCATTTAGTTTAATTACTTTAGGTCTTCTTGTTGCTTCACGAACCAAAAGTGAAGAGCTTACAGGTGGCCTTCTTAACTTAGCCTCTTGGCCAATGATGATGCTTTCAGGTGTTTGGTTTAGTTTAGAAGGTGCGCCCAAAGCCCTGCAGCAATTTGCAGACATTCTGCCGTTAACGCATTTGGTTACTGGTGCTCGTAAAATAATTACTGAAGGAGCAACACTGGCTGATATTAGTTATCACTTAAGTGTAATGGCTATTATGTCGGTTGTGTTTCTAGTGCTAGGTGCGTACTTTTTTAACTGGAACACTGAACGCTAGTAGTAGACGGTTACATACAGCAAGCTTGGCTATGCTTTGCTTGCTGTATTAATCAGCTCTGATGTTTACTGGAGCAAAGGATGATTTAGCTGTTTTATATTTGACTGCGGCGATTTCGCTTGAGTAAATAATAACTGCTGGTTTTCAGGAATCACCGTCATAGTTGAGCTAGAAGCTAACGCTTGTTTAGGTAACTTTATCAAGTTTTTGCTTTCACCCGTGCGTAAATCATACTTTGCTAACACGTTATAGCGACTAAATTTTTTGCGAAAGTATATGCTGTTATCCAAATACGCCCAAGAATACACTGCGCTAAAGTCGTTACTATCAATAAGCTTTTGAGGCTCTGATTCAGTTAAGGCGTTATTCTCTAGAGTCATTTGCCATAGTCCTTTCGCGACACCTGCAAAAATCATCGTGTTTGCAGACGTCATTACACCAAAGCGTGCGCTGTTTGAGGTAAGTCGCGTGCTGTTACCTGATTCTATGTCAATTAGGTGTAAATCAGTATATTCGCTTTCATAAATAGCCGAAATGATGCCGCTATCATCCCAAGACCATGTAGGCCTGTTATGCTTTTTATGTGGGCTAGGCACAATACTAACTTGGCGAGAATTTAAATCGTAAATGTAAATGCGTTCGCTTTCTGGTTCATTAGCTACAGGGGCCAAAAAGGCAATTTTTTCACCATCGTGCGACCATCTCGGATATCTAACACCTAACTCCAATGAGGTGAGTTTTTCTCGAGATTGGCCATCAGCAGTCATTAACCAAATTTCGTAATAACCTGATTCATTAGAGACGTAAACAAACTTGTTTTGCTTGGCTGAATAATGAGGAGAGTGGTGGCTAAATTCAGATTCGAGTACCGGGAAGGGAGAAGATAACCCTTGCTCATCTAGCGGCAGAGCAGAAATAAAATAGCGCTCGTTTCTTTGCTGAAAAAACAGCTCTCTTGTTTGAGTAACAAAAGCTGGATAACTAAAGCCAGATATGTTCAAAGGCGTTATTTTCTTTGATTCAATGTCAACGATAAAGCCTTCGCGAGTATCAGATCGTTGTGAGGCAAAAATGAGTTTTTCACCGTCAGGGTGCCAAGTGAAACCGACAATATCTTCTTCGTTATCAGTTAAACGTGTCTCTTCCCTTGTGTTTAGGTTGACCAAGAAAATATCTTCTTTAAAGCGATTGAAGCGACGTGATACAGCGACATATTTTCCGTCAGGTGAAAAAGCGACATCTCGTTCTTTATAACCACAACGGTGGGCACAAGAAAAGCGCACTGGTTGTGCAGTTTCAGACGTTAAGTCGAAAAAATAGATACCGCTATTATCGGCGGGTTCTCGAAAGCCGTGAAAAGCTAAGGTTTTATTATCAGGTGATATATCTAAGTAGTAATAGCCACCTTTGGTAGGGCAGTCAATGACAGCACGCTGTTGTTGGGTTTGAACATTCAATTGAATAATTTGGCAGTAGCCTTTGGCTTTGTTTTTTTGTGAGTAGTACAAATACACACCATCTTTGCTCCATACGGAATGACCGACAGAGTCGTCGCCAAAAGTTAGCTGCTTGGGGGGTAAAGACGGTTGTTGTCTGTCTGTCACAAATAAATGGTTTTTATCGTGCCCATCATTCCATTTGTATGCGATAAACTGACCATTTGGCGAAGGAGCAGCAAACAACTCGCTACCGGGAAGTTTAGTTATTGGTGTTATCGTTTGTGGTTGGTAGACCGGGTTATTAGGTTTTGCCATAAAATAAACCGTAATAACGCCAATGAACAACAGTAATAAAATATTAACAGGCCGGCGATGACTGGGCTTTTCGAATTTATCTTGGGGTGTTTCTTCTGTCGGTTCAAGTGTTGCTTGTTCGAATTGAGGCGCTATTTTTAGTCTGTATCCAACCTTGCGAATTGTTTCGATAAACTCTTGGTCTTCATCGCTTTGTTTAAAGAGTTGCCTCAAATGCCAAACCGCATTGGTTAAGGCTTTTTCGCCGACGTATTGGTTGCCTTGCCATACATGTTCTATTAACTCTTCTCGTGGAATTATTCTTGGGTAGTTGTCAGCCAAGTAAGTTAACAATTCAACAAACTTGGGTTGGATCGTTTGTTTTTCACCAGTTGAATACTCTATAGCATTCTCCATCGGAATTATTTTGTGTGAACCTATTCGGTATGAAGGCTGTTCTTTCATTGTATGGGAAATATTTAGTTATTTTTCTTTAGTTGACCGCTTGGTCTTTTTTACGTTGATAATAGCTATCTACATGCCTTGATACAATGCCATATTCTCGTGTTTTCTGCTAGATACAATTTGCTATCAACATGAGATTATTTAAAACTATAATTCGAATTGTACTTTATAAGTTATTGAATTTTATTGCTTAATATAAATAGATGTTAAATAGATGTAGAAAAGACTCCCAAACGATTGTTGTTCTGCAATCGATTTTATAAAAACAAAGGGCAGGTAACAAAAACGAGAAAACGCCTGTATTCGAACAGTAACTGTAAGTCACCCAGTCTGACTTTTAAATAAAAGTAAACAATCGTTGCTGTTTTGACACTGCTTAAATCATAAGGGAAACAACATGAGAAAATCTTTGCTTACATTGTCGATTCAATCGGCTGTGTTGAGCGCGAGTTTAACTGCTACCCCAATAGCATATGCCGAACAAGACTTGGCAGAGGTAGAAAAAAAGTCGCTTTCAACAACAGAAGCCAACACATCATCTGAGCAAGCTCAGGCAAAAAAAGATAAAACAGAGAAAATTACTGTTACAGGTTCGCGCTTACGCCGAGACAGTTTTAGTGTAGCTACACCATTAGCAACAATGACACAAGATGCTATTGAAGATACAGGACTTGGCTCTTTATCCGAAATTCTTGTTGATGAGTTACCACAAATATCAGAAGGCAGCAGTAACTCTAACTCACAATCTAGTGTTCAAAATACTGGCTTATCGACGATAGATCTTCGCGAGTTGGGTACCAACCGTACCTTAACGTTAATCGACGGCCGTCGAGTTGTTTCTAATAGTTATAGCGGTAATTACGTCAGTTTAAGTACAATCCCTTCTGGTATGGTTAAGCGTGTTGAAGTGATCACTGGTGGTGCTTCTGCTGCTTATGGATCAGACGCGGTTGCTGGTGTGGTAAATATTATCACGCAACAGGATAAAGAAGGCGCATCAATAAAAGTACGCGGTGGTACCACTCACGATGGTGGTGGTGATGAATACACTTTTGACCTTGATTATGGTAGTGAATTTAACCAAGGCAAAGGCTATTTCTTTTTCTCAGGAAGTTACGAAGAACAAAAAGGTCTGTCGTTTTGGGATAGAAAACGCGCGCAACAACAAGACGCATGGACTTACGATGACGAGCAAATGTGTAACATGATGCTCACAGAGAATAACTTTCAATGTATGCGCGATATCACGCAAGCAGATTGGCGCAGTTTAAGTGATTCAATACCAGGAGGCGTTTTTGACGAAAGTAGCAGCTATCGCCCTGATTCTGGTTTTTGGTATGACGAAAATGGACTAAGAAATGATTGGCATGAAGAACGTTACGGTATCAACACTAATCAATTTGTGATGCTAAAAGTACCTGATAAGGCAACGACTGCAGCTTTCAAAGTCGATTATGAATTAAACGATGATTTAGAAGCTTACTTCCAAGTTCAGTACTCTTCAAACAAGTCGGTGAATGATAAAGCACCAGAAAGTGAAGACGAGTGTGATTCTGTCTTAACGCATAACCCAGCAACTGGTGAGTTTGGTGAAACGTGTATCGGTAGAATTCCAAAAGATAACCCTTACGTGCCTACTGAAATTTACGAACAAGCGAGCAGCAAGGGGATCAAGTGGGATAGAAACTTTGCTGAAGTTGGCAATATTGTTACAGATAACGAACGTACCACAGTTCGTTCTTGGGCAGGTATCCGAGGCACCGCTTTTGACGGTGAATGGGATTGGGATTTATCCGTAGGCTACGGTAAATTTGAACAGAAGCAACTTAGACTAAACGAGATAAATGTCATTAAAGCCGCATACGCATTAGATGCTGAATATGCTGCTGATGGCGTGACTATTCAATGTGCTGACGCCCAAGCGCGTGCCGATGGTTGTGTGCCGTTAAATTTATTTGGCGAAGGCTCTATTACCCCTGAAGCTGCAGACTATATTCGTGCAAACCCAAGCATTACCACTAACATTGAGCAAACGACTGTACTCGGTTATATCGCGGGCGATTTATTTGAAATGCCTGCGGGTCCTGTAGCAACAGCATTTGGTTTTGAATATCGCAAAGATGAGCAAAGCGTTGAAGCGGGCGGTGGCGCAAAAGAAGGTGGTATTTCTTTTAACTATGTTCCTACTTTTTCAGGCGATGTAAGCGTTTATGAAGCCTTTGCAGAAGCTGCATTTCCATTACTTGTTAACGAAGAATATGCAAAAAGCTTAACGGCTGAAGTATCTGCCCGTGTTGCTGACTACAGCTGGTCCGGTACTGGTCTTGTTGAAAGTTACCGCACTAGCTTACTTTGGGAACCAACAGACGGTTACTTGATCAGAGCTAACTGGGCTAGGGCACAGCGTGCGCCTACTATCACTGAGCTAATGTCGCCACCTAGAGGTGATTACGATAGTTTCGATGATATTTGTGATGGCGTTACAGCGACTTCAGATGGCGCTGGTCATGATAACTGTCGACTAGAACCAACTATTGCTGATGCTATTGCGTTAGAAGGTGAGTTCAACGATGAAAACAATGGTTATTCACCTAATGTTGGTAACGAAAACTTACATGAAGAAACCGCCGATACGTACACCTTTGGTATTACTATCGCACCTGAATTTTTAGACGGTTTTAGAATGGCTGTCGACTTTTACGACATTCAAATTTCTGATGCAATTTCGCAATTTAGTAATGAAGACATTATCGAGTTTTGTTATGACTCTTCGCTTGATTACGGCCCTGACAACCCTTTCTGTAACGATATCTCACGTAATAGTGAAGGTAGCATTAAAGAAATAATGCAACGCTCTTATAACGTTGACGAAATTCGCACTAAAGGCTACGACGTTGCTATGGAGTATCGTTACGATCTTGAAGATTACGGTCGCTTAAAGCTTAAAGCAGACTTTACTCATGTAATCGAATACTCACAAACGGCACAATCGCCTGACGGCCCTTATACTACTTATTACGAAGGTGTGTTAGCTAATGACATCTTTGAAGATAAAGCTTCTGCGTCTCTTACTTGGTATAAAGATGCATGGCGTATTCGCTGGAGTACTAAATTCCGCTCAAGCGTCATGGCGAGTCAATCTCGTTACGAAGATTGGCAGGACGATATGGCAGCTAATGCTGAACGTTGTTTAGAAGGTAGTGACGAATGTATTACTAACCCAGAGCCATTAGCTTTTAATGACTTAGGTTCTTACACCAAGCATGACCTATCTGTTAATTACAAAATGGATATTAGCGAAACAACTGAGTTAAAGCTATTTGGTGGTGTTAAGAATATCTTCGATAACAATGGCCCATTCATTATTGGTGGTAAAGGAAATTATGACAGCCAGTATGGTGGAGGCATGGGACGATTCTTCTTCGCTGGCGCAGAAGTATCGTTTTAATTAACTCGACTATCGAGAAATTATCTCTCTGGACTTTGATTTATCTACAAGGACGTAGCCTTGTGCAATAAGGACTTTGCAGCAAAAATGCTTCACATGGACGTGAATTTTTTACAGGATATTTAACTAAGATGCGCAAAAAACTTTACTGTTTATCCGTGGCTGTTGTCGCGACCATATTCAACTCCTCTGTTATATCTGCCACATCATGGCCACTAAAAGTTTCAGACGGTCCATATATAAGTAAAAACAACGACAATTTAGAAGTAAAGTGCATCGTTAACAACGAAGTTATACTCCAAGAGTTGGTGTCTGAGTCACAAAAGAAAAGGACCGTTTCTTGTCATCAAGATGTTGAATTACATAGTGTGGCATTTGATGAACAGTCAGTATTAAACTTTACAACAGATGAACCAATCGCAGCGACAAGTGATTTTCACGGTCAATATGATTTGATGTTCAGCTTGTTAAAGGTAAGCGGTGTAATCGATGACAAGGGCCAATGGTCGTTTGGTCAAGGGCACTTTGTTATTACCGGTGATATTTTTGATCGCGGTGATAAGGTCACTGAGATTCTATGGTTTCTTTATGAATTAGAGAAACAAGCAGAACAGGCGGGAGGAAAACTTCACTTATTGCTTGGCAACCATGAAGTCATGGTTCTCAATGGTGATTTAAGGTATTTACACCCTAAATATAAGCAAGTCGAGCAAATATTTGAGCAGCCTTTTGATGCGCTGTTTAAGGATGGAACTGTATTAGGGGAATGGCTTCGCAGCAAGCCCGTACTGGTAAAAATAAATAATATGTTATTCGCTCATGGTGGCTTTCATCCTGAATTTGCCAATAAAAAAGTGACTTTAAAAACCATTAATTCGGTATTTAAAGAGCATTTAGTTGAAAATGAATTGGCCAAATCTAGAGAAGGGTTTGCCAAGTTTTTACATAAAAGTGGTGGGCCAATATGGTATCGCGGATACTTTAAAGATGAAGGCGCAACAAGTAATGAAATAGATTTGTTGTTAAAACATTTTGATATTGACCACTTAGTGGTTGGGCATACCTCACAAAAAGAGGTGCTGACTAAGCACCAAGGAAGAGTTATCGCAATAGACTCAAGTATTAAGAAAGGAAAGTATGGAGAGCTACTCATTGTTGACGAAAAAGGTAAGTGGCGGGTAACTCTAAGCGGTGAGCGTATACCGCTAAAAAATTAGCGTCAAAGCGACTATTTAATAACAGTGTGGGTTGCTATACTTTGCTCATGTTTGAAGTAAATGAACAAATGCCATGCTGTTAAAAATAATAGGGATATTTTTTGTTGGCTTAGCTGCACTAGGGGCTGTCCTTCCTTTACTGCCTACGACACCATTTTTACTGGTCGCTGCTGCGTGCTTTGCAAAGTCGTCACCGCGCTTATATAACATGCTATTACAAAATAAAGTATTTGGCCCTTTAATATATCATTGGCAAGCAACTCGAAGCATTCCTAAAAAAGGTAAAATTTGCGCGCTCGTTTCTATTGCGTTAGCCGCGAGTTGGTCTGCTTACGTCATGGAAGCACTTTGGTTAAAGGTACTTGTTGTGGCTTTGGTGGCAGGTCCTTTTATCTTTATTGCTCGATTACCGGTATCGGACGGAAACTATCGAGTGCCGGAATTGACAGCCGATGAAAAGTCGCATGATAAAAACGTATAATACCAATTTAATGTAAATGGTTTAAGAATATGATTTATAGGCAAAGAGTTTAGACGCTACGCTATCCAAACTCTTTAATTGCAAGTTATTGTTATGCAAGTGCTTTATTTACTAATTCACCTAAATGTTTGGGTAAAGTGAATGTTAACGCTATTTCATGCCCACGTTCAGACATTTTCTTCCACGTTTTCTGTACTATGCTAATCACTTTCTCGTCACTATGCTTGGCTGCAAACGGCTCAAAGTAATAACGAAGAAAAACTAAACAAGCAACATCCTCTAAAGTTTGGCTGTCACTGTTTCGCTTTAAGCTGGTCTTTTTAATAATAGCGCTGGTTTGGTCAGCCTCTTCTTCGCTAAAACCATGGCTCGCCATAATTTCAGCGGTTAGCTCAGCATGAAATATGCCTAAAGCTTTACGCCAATCTAAATAACCTTTTTTACCCTCTGGGTATTCGCTTCTGGCGATATGCCACCTTTTTATATGCTGAGCGTGTACGGCAATTTTTAAGTAATCGTTTGCATCAGGCCAATACTGATTCAAACAAGCAGTCATACGTTCACTATACAGATACTCATTAGCGAATGTTTGGTTGTTTATTTCGGTAGTATTTGGGTCTTGTTTGTTTATTTCATCAATAGCCTGGATGACTTGGTTAAACTGACTACTCGTCATGATTGTACTCAACATAAATAATTTAATAGAGACTATGTTAGTTTGCGCTATTTTTAGGTCAAGCTTTACGTCTTAAAAAATTAAGCTATTTTCTATACATTGATGGTAACTTTGGCTTGTTGTTGGTGTGGGTTTTGCGTATAATGCTCTCCCGTCTTGTTGAGGCGGCATGTCTTTATTCTTTTCGTGCCTAACTCAATACACAAACGCAAATTTTTCTAATTTTCCTGACTCTGGGTAACGCATGACAACTAGATATATTTTCGTAACAGGTGGCGTTGTATCGTCTCTTGGTAAAGGTATTGCAGCAGCATCATTAGCAGCAATTCTTGAAGCTCGTGGCTTAAAGGTCACAATGCTTAAACTCGATCCATACATTAACGTTGACCCAGGGACGATGAGCCCTATCCAACACGGTGAAGTATTCGTTACTGAAGATGGCGCAGAAACTGACTTAGATTTAGGTCACTACGAGCGCTTCATTCGCACCAAAATGACCAAACGTAATAACTTTACTCAAGGTCGTATTTACCAAGATATCTTAGCGCGTGAGCGTAAAGGTGAGTTCTTAGGTGCAACGATTCAGGTTATTCCACACATTACCAATGATATTAAACGCCGTGTCATTGAAGGCGCAGAAGGTGCTGATATCGCCATGGTTGAGATTGGTGGCACGGTCGGTGACATCGAGTCGCAACCATTCTTAGAAGCGATTCGTCAATTAGGTACTGAATTAGGTCGTGACCGTGCTATGTATATGCACTTAACACTTGTACCTTACTTGGCTGCTTCAGGTGAAATCAAAACGAAACCAACGCAACACTCAGTAAAAGAGTTACGTTCAATCGGTATTTTCCCTGACTTACTTGTATGTCGCAGTGAAGATACTATTCCTAACAATGAACGTGGAAAAATTGCATTATTCTGTAACGTGGAAGAACGTGCAGTAATTTCTATGCGCGACGTTGATTCTATTTATAAAATTCCAGCATTGTTAAAAGAGCAAGGTGCTGACGAACTAGTTGCTAAGCGCTTTGGTTTAGATCTTCCGGAAGCTGATTTATCAGAGTGGGAACAAGTGCTTTACCAAGAAGCGAACTCAATTAGTGAAGTCACAATTGGTATGGTTGGTAAATACATTGAATTACCAGATGCATACAAGTCAGTTAACGAAGCACTTAAGCATGCTGGCCTTAAAAACCAGTTAAAAGTTAAAATTCAGTATGTAGATTCACAAGATGTTGAATCAAAAGGCACTGGCATTTTAGAAAACTTAGACGCAATCTTAGTACCAGGTGGCTTTGGTGAGCGTGGTGTTGAAGGTAAAATTTTAGCGGCACAATATGCTCGTGAAAACAAAGTACCATATTTAGGTATCTGTTTAGGTATGCAAGTGGCATTAATTGAGTTTGCCAGAAATGTTGCCGGTTTAGAGGATGCACACAGTACTGAATTCAACCCAGAAACACCTCATCCAGTCGTAGGTTTAATTAACGAATGGTTAGATGAAGCAGGTCAAGTAGAGTACCGCGACGAAGATTCTGACTTAGGCGGCACTATGCGTTTAGGTTCACAATTGTGTCACCTTGTGAAAGGTACCAAGACGTGTGACGTATATGGCAGTGAAACAATTTATGAAAGACACCGCCACCGTTATGAGGTAAATAATAACTACCGCGAGCAAATCAGCAAAGCTGGTTTAGTATTCTCCGGTTTATCTACCGATAAAACTTTGGTTGAAGTGATTGAAAATCCAGATCATCCTTGGTTTATTGCTGGGCAGTTCCATCCTGAGTTTAATTCAACTCCACGAGATGGTCACCCGTTGTTCGAAGGTTTTGTTGCAGCAGCATATGAGCACAGCAAGCCAGAGTCGAACGACTAAAAATTGATAAACCGCAGCCTAGTCGCTGCGGTTTTGTGTTTTAAATACTTGCATTAACGCAAGCTAAATAAAGTAGCAATTGTTCATTCGCTCAAATGAACAAGTTCAGAGGAAAAAAAATGGCGAACATTAGCAAAGTAATTGCCCGTGAAGTAATGGACTCACGTGGTAATCCAACTGTAGAAGCTGACGTATTTCTTGAATCAGGTGCATGGGGCCGTGCTTGTGCTCCTTCTGGTGCATCAACAGGTTCTCGTGAAGCGTTAGAATTACGTGACGGTGACAAAGCACGTTACTTAGGTAAAGGTGTTTTGAATGCTGTCGCTGCAGTAAACAACGACATAGCAGCAGCGTTAGTGGGCAAAGATGCGCTTGACCAAGCAGCGATTGACCAAACGATGATTGACCTCGACGGCACTGAAAATAAAGAAAAATTTGGTGCTAACGCTATTCTTGCTGTTTCTCTTGCAAACGCAAAAGCCGCTGCGATGGAAAAGAAAGTTCAGTTATTCGAACACATTGCAGACATTAACGGCACGCCAGGCCAGTACTCTTTACCACTTCCTATGATGAACATCTTAAACGGTGGTGAGCATGCTGATAACAACGTTGATATTCAAGAATTCATGGTTCAGCCAGTTGGCGCACCAAGCTTTAAAGAAGCACTTCGTATGGGTGCTGAAATCTTCCACGCATTGAAAAAAGTACTTTCTGCAAAAGGCATGAATACTGCTGTTGGTGACGAAGGTGGTTTTGCGCCTAACTTAGAGTCTAATGCTGATGCGTTAGCTGTCATTAAAGAAGCAACTGAAGCTGCTGGTTACGAGTTAGGTAAAGACGTAACTCTAGCGTTAGATTGTGCAGCATCTGAGTTCTACAACAAAGAAGAAGGCATTTACGACTTATCTGGCGAAGGTAAGAAATATTCATCAAACGAATTTTCTGACTTCTTAGCTGAGTTATGTGCGCAGTACCCAATCGTGTCAATTGAAGATGGCTTAGATGAGTCAGACTGGGATGGCTTCAAATACCAAACTGACCTTATCGGCGATAAAGTACAAATCGTAGGTGACGACTTATTCGTTACTAATACGAAAATTTTAGCACGCGGTATCGAGCAAGGCATTGGTAACTCAATTCTAATTAAGTTTAACCAAATCGGTTCTTTAACTGAAACGTTAGCAGCAATTCGCATGGCGAAAGAAGCTGGCTTTACTGCAGTTATCTCTCACCGCTCTGGTGAAACAGAAGACGCTACAATTGCTGACTTAGCGGTGGGTACTGCTGCTGGTCAAATTAAGACAGGTTCTTTATGTCGTTCTGACCGTGTAGCTAAGTATAACCAGTTGTTACGCATTGAAGAGTACTTAGGTGACAAAGCTATTTTCAATGGATTATCAGAAGTTAAAGGCCAATAGATTTTAGATAATGGTCTTTTGAAGCTATTTCATCGTCAAAAGTGCTCATTGACATTAGTCAACTGCGCGCTTTTTCCTTGAACTAGCGTCAAAATCCTCATTATTAATAGACTCTATAAGGTTGAAAAAGCCACTCATTGTAGTGGCTTTTTTATTTGCGATTCGTTGTTACCGCAATAGTAGAAAGTTGTTTTTATAAACTGCCTTTAGCGTTAAATAGTTGGATAAAAATAGGTGTAGATGCTCTAACTAGCTCATAAATTTATACTTTTTTAATATTATATTCCAAAATTGTTGGGACACGTTTGTTGGTTTTTGGTAAAGTGTTCAACAAATAATAAAAATAAATAATTAAAAAATGATACATACCAAATGGAATTGGGCTTTTCTCGCCATACTTTTATTGCCTGCCTGTAATAGTACGATTAAAAAATCAGAAATCTTACCGTTAACTAACGAAAGGGTCACAAGCCAACCTTCAAAGGAAGAGCTTTCTTTAATAAAAAAGTCTGACAAATTACATCGCAAGTTGATAAATCAAGGTAGGGTTATTAGAAACCCCGAAAACGCTCATATTCTAGAATCATTAACGTCACTGGTTCGCCCTGAGTTTGAACACTCTTTAATTTCAATTAATGTTTACTTACTTAGAGACGCAAGTGTCAATGCGTTCGCATTACCAAACGGAAATATATACCTCAACGCTGGCTTGATTGCTGCGTTAGACAATGTAGACCAACTCGCTTTTATTTTAGGTCACGAAATTGCTCACGTTATCAAACGTGACGGTTTGCTGTCGTTAGTTGATAGAAAAAATACCATTGTAACTTCTCATGTATTAGATCTTGTAACCTTTGGCACAGGGCTAGTGTATTTCGCTGCTATCTCAGAGCTATCCTCTTTTAGCCGACATCAAGAAAATCAGGCAGATATGTACGGGTTCGAGCTGGCTAGCAAAGCTGGATTCAATTTTGAGCACTTTTCCGCAAGTTTTGAACTTCTTGATATGATGCGTGCTAAATCAGTGGGTTATTCTGTTTGGAGTTCTCATCCAACAGCAGAAGCTCGCGCAAAAAATATAAGTCAGAAAACTCATTTCTCTAAAAACAGAACTTTTGTTAAACAGAGCCAAGAAAGTATAGCTATTCAAGAACAGCAATTTCTCGCTTTAAAAGAAGAAATGCTGAGCATATCAATAGAAGCACTGTTACGTACCAAGCAATATGAACTGGCACATAGACTCAGCGACAAGGCGATTATTCAATTCCCTGATTCATATAGTCTTCACTACTATGTTGGAGAGTCTAGCAGAAGAAAAGCCGTTGAGCCTCAAGCGCATCTTAAAGAGTATGCATGGTTATACGATAAAAAAAATGACGGCAAATTAACAGCTGAACTTAGAGCCAAAAGAGAGGAGTTCTTGTCTACTGCTCAGCGTTCATATGAACAGGCTTTGTCTTTGAACTCTAATTATTCACTCGCTATTCGAGGCCAAGGACTTTTGGCTATTGAACAGGGCAACAAAGAATTAGCAAAAGAGAAATTAACTTCTTACCTACAGTCTTCAAATTTAACTGACAGACAATACATAGAATCACTATTAATAAGGCTTTGATAAAACACAGCCTAAAACTACAAAAACAATATTAAAGAGGGAAATATGAAATTAATCATTCGTTTATGGATCGTTGCATCTGTGATTTTAGTGAGCGCTTGTTCTAATACAACAGTTAGACACCACCAAGATTTTGAATCTGCTGCTAAAAAGGTTGAGACTATCGTAGTCGTTCCTGCAGATGTAGAAATCGAGTTGATAGCCTTTGATGGTGAAAATGAGATCTTAGAAGAGAAGTCTTTACAGATTAAAAAGAACATTACTGATGTGGCTACAAGAAAACTCAAGGCTGAAAACTTGAAAGTAATTGACTTTGATTTTGAACAAGCGATAGCTCAAGATGAAACATTTGCTTATGCAATTACGCAAACCAAAGAGGCGTGGGAAACAGCAAAAAGTGAGATGTATCAAAAAGCTGCTATTCCTGAAAAACAAAAGTCTCGCTTCCAGAGTAGCTTGGGAAGTGTCTTGAATCAAATTCAGGAAAAAACCGGTGCAGACGCTGTGCTTCTTATGCATATGTCGGGTTTTGAAAAATCAAGCGGTATGGTAGCTAAAGATGTTGCCGCCAGTGTCTTGGTCGGCGTGCTGACTATGGGGGCTGTAGTACCAGTTCAAGCGATGGAAGGTGCATTCATTGATGTTGCCATTGTTGAAACGACTACAGGTAAAGTTATTTGGGCAAATAGGCATCATGCAGGTGCTGTTAGCCATGTAATCGCGAACAATGTATTTCAAGGACTTCCTGACTTACAGTGGAAATCAGAAATAAAGACAGTAGAACAAGATGCTATTTCAAGTGAAGACTCAGAAATAGTTGAGGCTGAAGCCTCCGCAACTCCTAGCGCTCCAAGTAATAAATAATGATATAGCTGTGCGATAAAAAAACGCCGCTATTTATTTTGCGGCGTTTTTTTATATTGACGTTATGCCATTTGCTCATTTGATGAAATCAAATGTACATCGCGTTGTGGGAATGGAATTTCAATATTGGCTTTCTGTAGTGCTAAATAAATCGCTTTGTTGGCTTTATATTTTGATTCATACAAGCTCTCAGTAGGCGTCCAAATTCTAAGGCCGATATTGATTGAACTATCGGCGAATTCATCGATACCAATCTGTGGTTCCCTTGCTTCACTCACAATACCAAGATCTTGAATAACGTCTTCTAGCAAGCTTATCGTTTTTAGAGGATCCTCTTTATAAGCAATGCCTACTGTTAACTCTAAAAGAGAGTCATGTTTAGAGTTGTGTAGTACCTCACCAACAATATGCTTGTTTGGAATGGTTATAGATACGTTATCTTCATCAGTGATAATGGTGTAAGCAAGAAGCACTTCTTTTACTACGCCAGTTACGCCTTGCACCGTAATGGTATCGCCGACAACAAAAGGGCGGATCATAATAATATTAAAACCAGCCGCGTAATTGGCTAACAACCCTTGCAAGGCTAAACCTGCCCCAAGTGAAACCGCACCTATGGTAGCGATAAACGGAGTAACACTAATTCCCAGTTTACCTAAAGCCACTATGGTAATTAACACCACAATAATCATTTTAGCGGTGTTAGATAAAAACTGGCTTAAGGTAATATCAAGGTTATGTTTTTCACATACTTTAAGAACTAACGAGGCGATTTTACCTGCAATGATGTAGCCAATAACAAAGATAATAATGGCGCCAATTAGCTGGAAAGTGTAATTGGTAAAAAATTCGACAGTAATTTGATAAGCCTGACCAATCAAGTCAATTTCATCTTTAAGGAGCAGGGTGGGGTCTAGGCTAGTAGATTGTTCAGTATTACTTGGTGTAGCGGTAGCATCTTGGTTCATGAGGTACCTATCGTCTGTTATTGTTAATAGTCATAGTGTAAAACAAATAAGGGGGATATGTTAACAGGCTATTTTGTTGAAACTATTAAACTTTTGAGTAAACGTTTATCTTTCGTCTGCAATATAATATGCTTAAAGTACGAGCAGTGGCAGTAGTAAAAATAATCGTTCATGACAGAGCAAACTTCTTTTTGGCAGGAAGAAAAAGCGCATTCAGGTGAGTTTGCGGAGCTTTGTTGTGCTTTGTACGAAAGAGAGCTTTCTCATCTTGTTCAAGCTAAAACTAGCTCTGCACAGGCCATTCAAGGGCGGATCAAGAGTTTGCCTTATTATATAAAGCGCACAGCCAATTCAATGTTGCAAGCGAATACACCATTAGACTTAGATATTCAAAATGCTACATGGTCATCGAAACAAAGTGCAAGCATGCCTTTGTCTGGTCAAGATATTGACGAAGTAAATACGTGGTATGCTAAAACCCCTTTATCAAATGGCTTGGTTATTCCACTGGCGGTAAATACACATATCGTATTAGATTCTATCGATAGAGTTGATATCGAAAATAATAGATTTCGTACAAATATTTACGGTTGGTTTTCGCTAGGAAATGAGGCCGGTAATAGTAAAGCAAGGTTATTAAAACCAAATAAACGAGTAATGACAGCAGCTTGTACTGGTCACACTTGGATCAACAATCATAAAACTAATCCAACAATCCCTACGTTACGTGAGCTATTGTTGTCATGTGCTATTAATTGGCGCAATTTCAAACAGCCTGCCTTAATAAATCGCGATTAATACGGCTTCTAGGTTTACACTTAGGATCACGCACTTATAATAGTTGCTAACGATTAATTTACCGATATTTTCAATGCGCGTTATTTCCGGCTTGTTGCTGGTGTTTCTTGTACTTTTGCAATACCGCTTGTGGTTTGGCAAAAACAGTGTTCCTGATTATCTTGCCTTGCAAGAGGATATCGCTCGCCAAGAAAACACAAACGATAAGTTAAGGCAAAGAAACAAGCTTTTATATGCTGACACCGATGATTTAAAGTCAGGTGTTGAAGCGATAGAAGAACGTGCAAGAAATGAGTTGGGAATGATTAAAAAAGACGAAACTTTTTTTAGAATTGTACCTAACAAAAATAAAAAGAACGAAGGTTAACTTAGGTTAATGTCACACAACGACTGTAAAATCGCTGCGGTAGTGCCAGCTGCTGGAGTAGGTAAACGCATGCAAAGCGATTGTCCCAAACAATACTTACCTCTATTAGGCGAGGCGATCATAGTTCATACCGTCAATGTATTGCTCGCAAACCCTGCAATTTCAAAAGTGATTATCGCGATTAGCCCAGAAGATGAATATTTTTCTGATACAAAGCTTTTGGACAACGAGCGTGTTGCCGTTGTTTCTGGCGGAAAAGAGCGAGTTCACTCTGTTTTAAATGGTATTGAGCTAATCGACAGTAAAGCTGTGCCTTGGGTGCTAGTTCATGATGCTGCTAGGCCTTGTTTGACACAAGAAGACTTAAATACGTTGATCGACCAGTGTCTTAGTGCTAATCAAGGGGGGATTTTAGCGGCTCCCGTTAGAGACACCATGAAACGAGGGTTTCAAGGGGATAAGGTTAGCCAGATAAAAGAAACGGTAGATCGAGAAGAGTTATGGCATGCATTGACTCCACAGCTTTTCCCTACGCTAGAACTAAAAAATGCGATTAAATCCGCGCTGGAGAGCGACTTCTTGGTGACAGACGAAGCGTCTGCTATGGAGTTCGTTGGCTTACCGGTCCAGCTTATTTCTGCAAGAGCAGATAATATAAAAGTAACTCAACCCGCTGACTTAGCGATGGCTGAGTTTATTCTTCGACAAATAAAGGAGTCATCATGCGAATAGGGCATGGTTACGATGTACACAAATTTGGTGGTGAAGGCCCGATTGTATTAGGTGGCGTAAAAATACCATATGAGCAAGGGTTCCTGGCACACTCTGATGGCGATGTTGCAATTCACGCTTTATGTGACGCTATTTTAGGAGCGTTATGCCTTGCAGATATTGGCAATCATTTTCCTGATACTGACGGCGCATATGAAAATATTGATAGCAGAATATTATTAAGACATGTGGTCGGTTTGATGAATGACAAAGGCTACTGTTTAGGAAATGCTGATATAACTATTGCTGCTCAAGCACCTAAAATGGCGCCGCACTTACTCGCGATGCGCTCTTGTTTGTCAGAAGACTTATCGTGTGATATCGATCAAATAAACGTAAAGGCAACGACAACTGAAAAGCTTGGCTTTGTTGGTGAGAAAAAAGGGATAGCAGTACACGCAGTAGTGTTATTACAAAAAATTTAGATGACAGAATTAGCTTATTTACATAACAAACCTGCGGTAAAAGGGAATATTCGTAGCTCTGAAGAAGACTTTAAAGTCTTCGAGATTTTACCTTTTGAGCCAACTGGTGAAGGCGAGCACCTTTTCATACACATTAGAAAAACGGGTTGTAATACTGCTTATGTTGCTCGTCAGCTGGCGCAGTTTTTTCAAATTAAAGATATGTTGGTCAGTTATGCTGGCATGAAAGACAGGTTTGCGGTTACTGAGCAATGGTTTAGTGCGCACCTGCCTGGGCAGGAAGCTAGCTTAGAAGGCTTTGAATGTGAAGGTGTAGAGATACTTCAACATACACGTCACAACAAAAAACTAAAAATTGGTGCGCTTTCAGGAAATAGATTTGAATTAGTTATTCGAGATGTGTCGAACTTAGACGAGCTTGAAAACCGTTGGCAAGCAATTGTAACCTCAGGAGTTCCTAATTATTTTGGTGAACAACGTTTTGGTATTGAAGGTAACAACTTAGTCAAAGCCGAACAGATGTTTGCTGGAAAGCGAGTTAAAGATAAGAAAAAGCGCAGCATGTACTTGTCGGCTGCGCGTTCCCATATTTTTAATCAGGTAATCGATGCGAGAATCAAGCAAAACAAGTTTTCCACCGTAGAACTTGGCGACATGATGATGTTGTCAGGTAGCCAATCTGTATTTTCCCCTGATGACGACTTGGTTGCTGCGCAGCAGCGCCTTGAAGAAAAAGACATCGACATTACTGCACCTATGTGGGGCAAAGGAGAAGTAAAAACTCAAGGTGCAGTGGCAGAGCTGGAAAACAGTATTGCCACTCAATCAGAGGCTTTTTGCCTTGGGCTTGTTAAGTTTGGTTTAAAGCAAGAACGCCGTAAAATTAGATTAAATTTGAACAACCCAGCGTTAGAGTTGTCTTTAGATGCATCTATCGCCACAATAGCGTTTGATTTACCGGCGGGGTGTTTTGCAACATCGGTATTACGTGAGCTTGTGGATTATCAAGATTTAACCGTTCGTCAGGTGCAGGAGCGTTAAACAAAATGAAAATATTATTGAGCAATGATGATGGAGTGCATGCTCAAGGCATAAAAGCTTTATATGATGAGCTCGTTAAAATTGCGGATGTTGAGGTTGTAGCGCCAGATAGAAACTGCAGTGGTGCAAGTAACTCTCTTACCCTGTTAAACCCTTTGCGTGCCCAGCAATTAGAAAATGGTTTTTATTCAGTTAACGGTACGCCAACCGACTCCGTACATCTTGGCATTAGTCAGTTAGTTAAACCGCTGCCTGATTTAGTTGTCGCCGGTATTAATCACGGGGCTAATCTTGGTGATGATACTTTGTATTCTGGCACGGTTGCAGCTGCTACTGAAGGACGTCATATGGGCATGCCTGCCGTAGCCGTTTCGCTTGTTGGCAAAGAGCAAAAGCACTTTAAAACTGCCGCTGTAGTTACAGCACAATTTATTCAACGCTTGCAACAACATCCTTTACCTGCCGACCAAATTATTAATATCAATGTACCTGATTTACCGCTCGATGAGCTAAAAGGTATTCAAGTAACAAGGTTAGGGCATCGTCATAAAGCCGAAACTATGCAAGCAAGTAAAGATCCGTGGAATAGAGATATCTATTGGTATGGTGCTTTAGGAGAAGAACTCGACGCAGGTGAAGGTACAGATTTTTTTGCCGTGGCGTCAGGATATGCGTCAATTACACCGCTTACAGTAGATATGACGGCTTACAACAGCATGGACAAAATCACTGAGTGGATTAGCGATTTTAATTTAAGAGAAGAGTAGTATGACAGTCAGAGTAGGACACAGAGTAGGTGGTAAATCTACACGTAGTGGTGAATTGCTGGCGCAGAAATTACATAATGAAGGGATTACCAACCCTCAGGTATTGCAAGCAATTGCTCGTAGTCCAAGACATATATTTGTACCAGAAATCTTAGCACACAAAGCTTATGACAATACCGCATTGCCAATAGGTCAAGGGCAAACCATTTCACAGCCGTATATCGTGGCAAAAATGTCGGAGTTGTTGCTTGCTGACGGCGTTCCCAGCAGTATTTTAGAGATTGGTACAGGTTCAGGCTATCAAACTTCTATATTGGCGCAGTTAACACAAAAAGTATTTTCTGTTGAGCGTATAAAGTCGTTGCAATTTCAAGCTAAACGCAAATTGCAATCGATTGATTTGCACAACGTTTCTATGAAGCACGGCGACGGTTGGAAAGGGTGGAACAGTAAAGGACCATTTGAAGCTATCATAGTAACGGCTGCACCTAGTCGCGTGCCAGAAGCTTTACTTGAGCAACTCGCTGACGGTGGACGCTTAGTTGTTCCTGTTGGCGAACAAACACAAATTTTAAAGCTAATTCGTCGAAATGGTGACGAGTTTATCGAACAACAAATCGAAGCTGTTCGCTTTGTGCCTCTCGTACCTGGAGCGATTTCGTGAAGATATTTACATCACTTTATGATTGGACTTTAAAGTGGGCTAAACATAAGTTTGCGCCTGCAATACTAGCGGCATTAACATTTGCTGAATCTGTTTTTTTTCCTATCCCACCTGATGTTTTACTTGCACCTATGGTATTGGCGGAGCGCCGTAAAGCATGGTTTTACGCGAGTTTGACCACTATTGCTTCCGTTGTAGGCGGTGTTGCTGGTTACGCATTAGGTTATTACATGTTTGAGCCTTGGATACAGCCACTGATAACTGAGTGGGGCAAGCAAGAAACCTTTGACTTAGCGGTTAATTGGTTTAAAGAATGGGGCGTTTGGGTCGTTTTTATTGCTGGCTTTTCTCCTATTCCTTATAAAATCTTTACCGTTAGTGCCGGTTTCTTACAAATGGCTTTTTTACCGTTTCTCATTGCATCAGCTATTGGTCGAGGCATGCGCTTTTTCTTAGTTGCTGGGTTAATTTATTTAGGCGGTGAAAAAATGGAACATAAACTCAGACAGTGGGTTGATGTTCTAGGTTGGGCGTTAGTTGCTATTATCGTTGTTCTATATTTTATGCTTAGGTAATACCTGTCGATGAGCCTAAAAGGACCTTATACTCATTACTTTATTGTTTGCGTTTTGCTGCTGGTTTCTGCGTGTTCTTCTAATAATGCGCCTGCACCTGTGGTTGATGCCTCTGCTTCAGTTCCACTGAGTAAACAAGTTAGAAATAGCTTAAAGGGGACGAAATATACAGTGAAAAAGGGAGAAACATTGTATTCAATATCCTGGCGAGCGGGCTTGGATGTACGTACGCTAGCAAATTTGAATGGAATAACTGCACCCTACAAAATTTACCCAGGACAAAAATTATTTTTAACTAAAAAATCGCTGAACGCGAGTAAAAATAAACCCTCTAACAATCAGAGTAAAAACACTAAGCCAAAAGTTGTAAAAAAACCTGTTGCATCAACAAAAAAGCAGGAGTATGGTGGAAATGTAAGAGGGCAAAAAACAACCAAAAAGTCTTCTACACAACAGGCCACATTTTCGCAAAAAGTTAAGCGTTGGTTATGGCCTGCTAGTGGTAAGCTTATCGCTAAGTTTTCTACTAAAAAACAAGGTAATAAGGGAATAGACATCGCAGGTAAGCGAAACGACCCGGTCAAAGCAGCAGCTGACGGCAAGGTGGTATATGCCGGAGATGTGTTAAGAGGCTATGGGCAGTTAATTATTGTTAAACACAATGATGATTATTTAACAGCTTATGCGCACAATGAACGCATTTTGGTCAAGGAACAGCAAACTGTAAAAGCAGGGCAAGTTATCGCTAAAATGGGTAGCACAGATGCTGAAAGAGTCATGCTTCATTTTGAAGTTCGCTTTCGTGGCAAACCTGTAAACCCTCTGAAGTATCTGCCGAGAAGATAATAACAAACATAAAAACAACTGGAGTTAACGTGAAAATTTAATTTAGTCAATTCAGCTTAGCTAATGATGGGAGATATAGCATGAGCATAGAAAAAGAATTAAAAGACGTAGTTATCGATGATGTAGCTGATAACACAAAAGACTCGGAAGTCTTTGATAAGTTACAAGAGGAAGTTCCAGCCAACTTAGACGCAACACAGCTTTACTTGGGAGAAATAGGGTTCTCGCCATTGTTAACAGCTGAAGAAGAAGTCTACTTTTCTCGCCTTGCCTTAAAAGGTGACGAAGCCGCACGCAAGCGTATGATTGAAAGTAATCTACGTCTAGTCGTTAAAATTGCACGAAGATATAACAACAGAGGCCTACCACTTCTAGATTTGATTGAAGAAGGTAACCTAGGCTTGATCCGTGCTGTTGAAAAGTTTGATCCTGAACGAGGATTTAGATTTTCTACGTATGCAACGTGGTGGATTCGCCAAACTATCGAACGTGCGATTATGAATCAAACACGCACTATTCGTTTGCCAATACATGTGGTGAAAGAGCTTAACACTTATTTGCGTACAGCAAGAGAGTTGGTGCAACGTTTAGACCATGAGCCAACTGCTGAAGATATCGCAAAAGAGCTTGATGTTCCTGTCGCTGATGTTTCGAAAATGTTGAGACTGAACGAGCGTATCGCCTCTGTGGATACTCCATTTGGAACCGAATCAGACAAAGTGTTATTGGACGTTATCCCAGATGAAAAATCACAAGGGCCAGAAGGCAACCTACAAAGTGATGATATTAAAAATAGTATTGTTCACTGGTTGAATGAATTAAATTCAAAACAACGTGAAGTATTAGCTCGCCGTTTCGGTTTACTAGGCTATGAAGCTGCTACTTTAGAAGACGTTGGCGTTGAAATTGGCCTTACTCGTGAAAGAGTACGTCAAATTCAGGTAGAAGCCTTGAAGCGTTTACGTGATATTTTAAGTGCTCAAGACTTGTCGATAGAGGCGCTTTTCCAAGCGTAAACTCATAGACTAAACAACTCACTAATACACCCCAAAAACAAAAACCAGCTAGATAGCTGGTTTTTTGATCTTGATAATCTGCTCACTAAATTTTGGCTTTCAAGGCGTATAGTAAATCAAGCGCTTGTCGAGGTGATAAATCGTCTAAATCTGTCTCAGACAATTGATCTACAACTGGGTGCAAAGTGTCAACGAGTGATAATTGCTCAAACGACGGTGACTCACTGATAATAGGTTTATTTGCGCTATTTTGCTGACTCTCAAGCTCAGACAGGCGTTGTTTGGCGCGTTGAATGACAGGCTTAGGTACGCCTGCTAACTGAGCTACTTGTAAGCCAAAGCTCTTGCTTGCCGCACCTTCTTGTACCGCATGCATAAAAATGATGTCATCACCATGTTCTTGCGCATCTAAGTGTACATTCGCTAAAGAGTCTATTGAATCTGCTAACATGGTTAACTCAAAATAGTGACTGGCAAATAGCGTAAAGGCTTTAAGTTTTATCGCTAGCATTTCAGCGCATGCCCAAGCGAGTGAAAGACCGTCATAGGTACTCGTTCCTCGACCGATTTCATCAAGCAGTACTAAGCTTTTGTCTGTGGCATTGTGCAGAATGTTCGCTGTCTCCGTCATTTCTACCATAAAGGTAGAACGTCCGCTTGCTAAGTCATCTGAAGCGCCTATACGGGTAAATATTCTATCAACTATGCCGATTTCTGCTCCATCTGCTGGTACGAAGCTACCGATATGAGCTAACAACACAATTAGCGCGGTTTGACGCATATAAGTAGACTTACCCCCCATGTTAGGGCCGGTAATAATGAGCATACGTCTGCTTTCAGTAAGCACAACTGGGTTGGCAATAAAAGCGTCTTCTGTCATTTGTTCAACGACAGGGTGACGGCCGTTTTCAATAGTAATGCCAGGGTCATTTTTTAAGATTGGCTTAACATAGTTCAAACTTTCCGCGCGTTCAGCAAAATTAGCAAGAACATCTAATTCCGCTAACGACTCCGCTAGTTGTTGTAACCGAGCTAGATCTGGAAGAACTAAATCAAACAACTCATCGTACAGCTTTTTCTCTAATGCCAAAAATCGGCTTTGTGCGGTAAGAACTTTTTCTTCGTGAACTTTAAGCTCTTGCGTTATGTATCGCTCATTGTTTTTAAGTGTTTGGCGCCTGATGTATTCGTCTGGAACATTACCTGAGTTAGCTTTGCTGACTTCGATAAAAAAACCGTGAACCTTGTTGTAGCCCACTTTTAATGTTGAGATGCCGGTGCGTTCTTTTTCTTTTTCCTCTAGTTGCTGTAAGAACTCATTGGCGCCGTGACTTAAATCTCGAAGTTCATCTAGCTCTGCATTATAACCAGGGGCGATAACGCCGCCATCTCGAATAAGGACTGGCGGATTTTCGATAATGGCTTTATCAAGTAAATCAGCTAGATGTTCGATAGGAAGAATGTTTTGAGCCAACTCACCAATGAGTGGCGTGTTTAAATCAACTAAATTTTGTTGAAGCTCAGGCAAAGCATATAGAGCATTACGCAAACGAGCAAAGTCTCTTGGGCGAGCGGAGCGCAAAGCAATTCGGGTAATGATACGTTCGATATCGCCGATAGACTTTAACAACGGTTTTATTTCAAAATAAATGTCGTTGTCTAACAACGACGCGATAGCATTTTGTCTATTTGTTAACGTAGTGACGTCTCTTAACGGGAAATGCAGCCAACGTTTTAGTAATCGCGACCCCATAGGTGTTGATGTATGATCTAACACACTTGCCAAAGTATTGTTGACTTCGCCTTGCAAGTTAACCGTTAATTCAAGATTGCGACGAGTCGCAGCATCAAGTACTACACCTTGTTGACTTGATTCGCCAATAATTGAACGAATATGGGGTAAAGCGGTACGTTGAGTATCTTTAACGTATTGCAACAAGCAACCCGCGGCAGCGATGCCTAGCTCCATACCATCGACACCAAACCCTGATAACTCTTTAGTAGAAAATTGCTGGGTTAACGCTTTATGTGCAGTTTGTTTATCAAATTCCCAATCCGGACGTCTTCTCAAGCCTTTTAACGAATTAATAAGTTCTGGTTTTGAAAAAGATTCTGGATAAAGCAATTCGGCAGGGGATAAGCGTTGCAATTCAGCTTGTAATTGTTCGCCAGTAGTTGGCTCTACGATAACAAAGCGGCCACTGGCCATGTCTAAATAAGCTAAGCCGAAACCGCTTTTGTCTTCGAATATGCTAACTAATAAATTGTCTTGTCGATCAGTTAAGAGCGCTTCATCACTAACCGTTCCGGGAGTAACAATACGAACAACTTTACGCTCAACTGGCCCTTTACTTGTCGCCGGATCTCCTACTTGTTCACAGATTGCGACAGACTCACCAAGCTGCACTAATTTTGCTAAATAGCTTTCAACAGCGTGATAAGGAACACCGGCCATCGGAATCGCGTTACCGCCTGACTTGCCTCTTGCTGTCAGTGAAATGTCTAATAGGTCGGCGGCCTTTTTGGCATCATCATAGAAAAGCTCGTAAAAATCGCCCATTCGATAAAATAATAAAATGTGTTCAAATTCAGCTTTAATAGTGAGGTACTGACGCATCATTGGGGTGTGCGTGCTAAGGCTTGTATCTTTTGTTGTCATTTATATTGGTGTTTATTGTTACCCGGTAAAAGGCATAGTTTGCTGTTATGTCGTTATTATGCCGAGAAGCCCTTTGATGATCACTCTTTTATTTAATTTATACAGTAGTTTTATCTCTGTTTAAACTTTGTACAGGTGGTGTGGTGTGTAAATATCTTTATATATTAGTTAGTTAGTGGTTAATGAGTTTATACAGTAAAAAAACACTTGATACTGTACGACCATACAGTATACTTGGTTTCAATTAACGCATTATTCGGTATTTTTTGGAGCAATAAATGGACGGTAATAAAGAAAAAGCACTCTCAGCTGCCCTAAGTCAAATTGAACGTCAATTCGGTAAAGGTTCAATTATGAAGTTGGGTGAGAACCGCAGCATGGACGTTGAGACAATATCAACTGGCTCATTAGGTCTTGATATTGCGCTAGGTGCTGGTGGTTTACCAATGGGACGTGTTGTTGAAATTTACGGTCCAGAATCAAGTGGTAAAACAACATTAACGTTAGAAGTCATTGCAGAAGCGCAACGTAACGGCAAAGTGTGTGCCTTCGTTGATGCCGAGCATGCACTTGACCCAATCTATGCAGAAAAATTAGGCGTAAACATTAATGAGCTTCTAGTGTCACAGCCTGATACTGGTGAGCAAGCATTAGAAATATGTGACATGTTAACACGCTCTGGTGCGGTAGACGTTATCGTAGTTGACTCGGTAGCGGCACTTACACCAAAAGCAGAGATTGAAGGTGACATGGGTGACTCTCACGTAGGTTTGCAAGCGCGTATGTTATCGCAAGCAATGCGTAAACTAACGGGTAACTTAAAGCAATCAAACACTATGATGATTTTCATTAACCAAATTCGTATGAAAATTGGTGTTATGTTTGGTAACCCTGAAACAACTACTGGTGGTAATGCACTTAAGTTCTATGCGTCAGTACGTTTAGATATTCGTCGTATCGGTGCAGTAAAAACTGGCGATGAAATAGTGGGTAATGAAACACGTGTTAAAGTTGTTAAGAATAAAATTGCACCGCCATTTAAGCAGGTAGAATTCCAAATTCTTTATGGCGAAGGTATTAACAGCTACGGTGAGTTAATTGACCTTGGTGTTCAAAACAAGATGATTGAAAAAGCAGGTGCTTGGTATAGCTACAATGGTGACCGTATTGGTCAGGGTAAAGCTAAAGCAGTTGATTACTTAAAGCAGAATCCTGAAATGGCTAACGAAATTGATGGCCGTTTACGTGAAATGTTCCTTTCTAAAAATGTAGAAAGTAACGAGGAAGAAGAAGCGGTTACAGAGTAATTCGTAAAGGTTAATGTAGAGTATTATTAATACTCTAGCTGGTTACTATATCTTATCATTTCAAACAGCGTGCTTAGCACGCTGTTTTTTTATACCTGAAAAATACACTTTCTTTTTCACTTTCTAAGCTAGTTATAGAAATTTTACTCAGCTTATATTTAAAAGTTTTAGACGTCTATACGTTTAGAAGTTGACATATCTAGAAATCCAAGGCACATTAGCTGCTATCGTAAGGAGAGCATTACCTTATTGTAATGATCTAAAGAGAGCGTCAAGAGAGGGCAGCACATGCCAATTAAAATTCCAGATCAACTACCAGCATTGCAAGTACTTGATAACGAAAATATTTTCGTTATGTCTGAGCACCGAGCGGCGAATCAAGAAATTCGCCCAATGGAAGTGGCGATCTTAAACTTGATGCCGAATAAAATTGAAACTGAAGTACAGATTTGCCGGATGTTATCTAATACACCGTTGCAGATTAATATCGAATTCGTTCGTATTCACTCTAATGAGTCTAAACATACGCCAAAAGAGCATTTAGATAACTTCTATTGTTTGTTTGATGACATTAAACATAAACAATATGATGGCTTGATCGTTACAGGAGCTCCTTTGGCATTAATGGATTACGAAAAGGTCAGCTATTGGGACAAAATTTGTGAAGTCTTCGATTGGGCTGAGAAAAATGTAACCTCGACCATGTTTTCATGTTGGGCTGCACATGCAGCGCTTTATCATCATTATGGCTTACGCCGTCATTTACGTGACGAAAAGCTATCAGGTGTGTATCAACACAGTCCAAGTGATCCCAAATCACAAATTACTCGTGGCTTTGACGGTATCTTCAATGTGCCGCATTCTCGTTATGGCTTTATAGATAGAGAAGATTACTTGTCTGTTCCAGGATTAAAAATTGCGGCGGAATCTAAAGATGCGGGCGTTTACTTAGTTGTCAGTGAGAACAAACAACAAGTGTATTTAACAGGTCACCCGGAATACGACGCTAATACTTTAGACGATGAATATAATCGAGATATTAGTCAGGGCTTAGATAGCAAAATTCCTGAAAATTACTATCCGGAAGGCGATCCGAAAAATACACCTTATAGTTCATGGCGCAGTCACGGTAGTCTATTATTTACTAATTGGCTGAACTATTACGTTTATCAAATAACACCATATAAGTTGGATGCCGATAATATTCAGGCCATTCACCCAAGCAGTTAATTTAAAAATTTTATCAAGAGCAGCAGTATGAATAAATCAGCATCCTATCAACGCTTGGAGCAAGAGTTAAAAAACAGGATTTTAATTTTGGACGGTGCGATGGGCACCATGATCCAAGCCTATAAATTAGAAGAACAAGATTACCGTGGCACACAGTTTGCCGATTGGCATTTAGATGTCAAAGGCAATAACGATATGTTGGTTCTTACGCAGCCAGATATTATTAAAGCGATACACGCTGAGTACTTAGAAGCTGGTGCGGATATTATTGAAACCAATACCTTTAATGCTACAACGATTGCAATGGCTGACTATGATATGGAAGCACAAAGTGCTGACATAAACTTAGTTGCTGCTCAGTTAGCACGCGAGGTTGCAGATGAGTTTACCGCTAAGAACCCTGAAAAGCCGCGTTTTGTTGCTGGTGTTTTAGGGCCAACAAACCGTACTTGTTCGATTTCACCTGATGTAAACGATCCTTCGTTTCGTAATGTTAACTTTGATGAACTTGTTACTGCCTATATAGAATCAACTGAAGCCCTGATCAAAGGTGGATCGGATATTATTCTGATTGAAACTATCTTTGATACGTTAAATGCCAAAGCTGCTGTATTTGCAGTAGAAACTGTCTTTGAAAAGCTGGGCGAAAAACTTCCAGTAATGATCTCTGGCACAATTACTGATGCTTCAGGTCGCACGCTGTCAGGTCAAACAACAGAAGGTTTTTATAACTCGTTGCGCCACGCTAAGCCTATTTCATTTGGCTTGAACTGTGCTTTAGGTCCGGTTGAATTGCGTCAATATGTTCAAGAGATGGCACGTATTAGTGATTTTGCTGTGTCGGCTCACCCTAATGCTGGTTTACCGAATGCTTTTGGTGAATACGACTTTAGTGTTGAAGATATGAATATACATGTTCAAGAGTGGGCAGAGTCTGGCTTTTTGAACATTATAGGTGGTTGTTGTGGTACGACACCTGAACATATACGTGGCATGGCTGACACCGTTGCTAACGTGAAGCCTCGCGTAATTGAAGCTCGCCCAATTGCTTGTCGTCTGTCTGGTTTAGAAGCTTTAACTATTCAAGAAGATACATTATTCGTTAACGTTGGTGAGCGCACCAATGTCACTGGCTCTGCTATTTTCCGTCGACTGATAACGGAAGAGAATTATGACCAAGCTATTGCTGTTGCTTTACAGCAAGTTGAAAACGGCGCTCAAATCATCGATATCAACATGGATGAAGGTATGCTTGATTCTAAGGCGGCTATGGTTAAGTTTTTAAACCTGATTGCTGGTGAGCCTGAGATCGCCAAAGTACCTATCATGCTTGATTCTTCTAAGTGGGATATCTTAGAAGCAGGCCTTAAATGTATTCAAGGTAAGGGTGTTGTTAACTCTATTTCTTTAAAAGAAGGTGAAGAAATTTTTAGGCATCAAGCCGAATTGTTAAGACGCTATGGTGCTGCAGTTATCGTGATGGCGTTTGATGAAGTAGGCCAAGCAGAAACTCGCGAACGTAAATACGAAATTTGTAAGCGCGCTTATCATATTTTAGTGGATGAAATAGGCTTCCCGCCGGAAGATATTATTTTCGATCCAAATATTTTTGCTGTAGCGACAGGTATCGAAGAGCACAACAATTATGCGGTGGACTTTATTGATGCCGTTGCTGATATTAAGCAAAATTTACCTCATGCGATGATATCCGGTGGTGTTTCTAACGTATCCTTCTCATTCCGTGGTAACAACCCTGTACGTGAAGCAATCCACGCAGTGTTTCTTTATCATGCAATAAAGAATGGCATGGATATGGGTATCGTAAATGCTGGTCAATTAGCGATTTATTCAGACATTCCTGATGAGTTAAGACTAGCCGTGGAAGACGTTATTCAAAATAGCGATGACGGTGCAACAGAACGATTGCTTGACGTCGCTGAGAAATATCGAGGCCAAGGTGGCACTAAAGATAATAAGGCCGATTTAGCGTGGCGCGAATTGCCTGTTAATAAGCGATTAGAGCACGCATTAGTTAAAGGCATTAATGAATTTATCGTTGAAGACACCGAAGAAGCTCGTTTAGCGGCTGACCGTCCATTAGAGGTTATTGAAGGCCCGTTAATGGATGGTATGAATGTTGTTGGCGATCTTTTTGGTGCTGGCGAAATGTTTTTGCCTCAGGTGGTTAAGTCGGCACGTGTAATGAAGCAGGCTGTTGCTCATTTACAACCATTTATCGAAGCGGAGAAAACTGAAGCGAGCTCAAACGGCAAGGTTTTGTTGGCAACAGTAAAAGGTGATGTTCACGATATCGGTAAAAACATTGTAGGTGTTGTGCTGCAGTGTAATAACTATGAAATTATCGATTTAGGCGTGATGGTATCTTGTGAAGATATCTTACGAGTCGCCAAAGAAGAGAAAGTCGATGTTATCGGCCTATCAGGCTTAATTACTCCGTCTTTAGATGAGATGGTACATGTAGCGAAGGAAATGGAGCGATTAGGCTTTAACTTACCGCTATTAATTGGTGGCGCGACAACCTCCAAGGCACATACTGCCGTTAAGATTGAGCATCAATATAAAGAGCCTGTGGTTTACGTTGCCAATGCTTCTCGTTCTGTTTCAGTGGTAAGTAGCTTACTTTCTGATGAATTACGACCAGCATTTGTTGAGCGCCAAGATCTTGAGTATGAGCGTGTTCGCGAACGCCATTACAAAAAGGGCCCACGCTCTAGTTTAATTACTATAGAAGATGCGCGCGCTAACAAAGTACCACTTAGCTTTGAAAACTATACACCGGTAAAGCCGAATAAATTAGGTGTTACAGTATTAGAAAAACTTGATCTTAACGTGGTGAGAAACTACATAGATTGGACGCCATTTTTCATGACTTGGCAGCTATCTGGTAAATATCCGCTGATTTTGAAACATGAAGTTGTTGGTGAAGAAGCGACTAAGTTGTTTAATGACGCCAATGCTATGATTGACGATATTATCGCTAATAAGAAGCTGCAAGCGAAAGCGGTATTCGGATTATTTCCTGCTTATAGTGAACAAGACGATTTAGTGGTATTTTCAGACGAAGCCAAACAAGATAAGTTAATGCGTCTGCATCAACTGCGTCAACAAAGTAAAAAACCAGCTGGTCAGTTCAATCGCTGTTTAGCAGATTATGTTGCTAACAAAGACACGGGTATAAATGATTACATGGGCGCATTTGCGGTTTCTGCTGGTTTTGGTGTCGACGAGTTAGCCAAAGCGTTTGATGCGCAGCACGATGATTACAACAGCATACTTGTTAAAGCGGTGGCGGATCGTTTAGCAGAAGCCTCAGCAGAGTATTTACACGAATGTATTCGTAAAGACTATTGGGGATATGCTGCCGATGAAACTTTTGATAACGAAGCATTAATTCGTGAACAATATCAAGGCATACGTCCAGCGCCTGGTTACCCAGCCTGTCCTGATCACACAGAAAAAGGACTTTTGTGGGAACTACTGAATGTGGAAGAAAACATTGGGATGAGCTTAACCTCTAGTTATGCGATGTGGCCTGGCGCTGCGGTTAGCGGCTGGTACTTTGCTCATCCTGATAGCAAGTATTTTGCCGTCGCTAAGGTGGCGAAAGATCAAGTACTTGATTATGCGGCGCGCAAGCACATGACGATAGAGCAGGCCGAGCGTTGGTTATCTGCTAATTTAGATTATGAGCCAGATTAATTCTGGCTTTTTCTTTTTACAGTCTACTAATAAGTTTTCAATATGATTGATATTATCGGTAAAGATAGGTTTGTGACGACACCATGGAAAAATGGTAAAGGTGTCACCACTGAACTTGCCATTAGTAAAGGTTCAACGCTAAATGACTTTGATTGGCGATTAAGTATCGCGACTGTTAGCGAAGATGGCGTATTCTCAGATTTTTCTGGTGTAGACAGAACCTTATTTTTAATAGCGGGTAATGGCATTGAATTAACACATCAATCACCCGACTCTACTCGTGTTGATAGTCTAGATGATCTTTTACAGTATTCATGCTTTGACGGTGGCAATAAAACACTAGGCCGCTTGTCGAGTGGAGAGATCCTTGATTTAAACTTAATGACTAAAGAGGGCGTGTACGAACAAGAAGTGCATACTTTGGTTACTCAGAAGAAACTATCCATTAATACGGAGCTTGAGCAAGGTGAAGTTTTATTTGTTTATGCACCTGATATTACTGACGAGCAAAAAGTGTTATCAAAAACTGAAATAATCATGGAAGCTGGCTCTAAAGTTGTAGATAGAGGTGTGTTAGTTCAGATTGAAAACGACCAGGTTCTTTCTATTAAAGGTGAGCTTTTAATTGTGATCAAATTAACAACAGCGAAATAAAGGCGTTGTACATAGTTTACGCGCACGTCAATTTCGAATACCGGACACTAAAAATTAGAAAATAATCAATCTAATCAAAGATTAAACTAAAAAAGGCTGCAAATGCAGCCTTTTTGTTATTTTGTGAACAAGTCACTGAATTTGTCGTATTACCAAATACGAACACGCTTTTCAGGAGCAATGTACAACTTATCGCCTTCTTTTACGTCAAACGCTTTATACCATGCATCGTGGTTTCTTGGTGCAAGTGCACGGAAACGACCTGGAGCATGAGTACCTGCACGTAACTGGCTAAGCATACTCTTCTCAGTACGCTTTTCTTTCCATACTTGCGCCCATGCTAGGAAGAAACGCTGATCGCCCGTTAAACCGTCAATGATAGGTGCTTCTTTACCATTTAGGCTTAGTTTGTAAGCGTGATATGCCATAGCGATACCACCAACATCACCGATGTTTTCACCAAGACTGTTACGACCGTTTACGAAGTTATCAGGGATAGGCTCGTACTTGCTGTACTGCTCTGCAAGTGCGTCTGCTTTTGCATCAAATGCAGCACGGTCTTCGTCTGTCCACCAGTTGCGTTGAATACCGTTAGCATCTGATTTAGAGCCTTGGTCGTCAAAACCGTGACCCATTTCATGACCGATAACGGCACCGATACCACCGTAGTTCACAGCAGGATCTGCGTTTGGATCAAAAAATGGTGGTTGTAAAATTGCCGCAGGGAATACAATTTCATTAAATGAACTGTTGTAGTATGCGTTTACGCGTTGTGGCGTCATACCCCAACGGTTGCGATCTGTTTTCTCAAGCTCTTTTGCAACGCTGTCAGCATGGAAAAATTCTCGCATGTTTTTGATGTTTTGCATCAAGTCGTTAGCAGAGATTTCTAAACCATCAAACTCTTGCCAAACATCTGGGTAACCGATTTTAGGGTTAAATGCCGCTAACTTAGCATGCGCATTCACTTTCGTTTCTTTACCCATCCAATCTAAGCCATCGATACGCTCACCAAGTGCTTTACGCAAGTTTTCAACAAGCTCAGCCATTTGCTGCTTAGAAGACTCAGGGAAGTAACGATCAACGTATACTTTACCGATAGCAAAACCTAAAGATTGTGTGCCTGACATTTGAGAAACAGCGCGCTTCCAACGAGGGCGAGGCTCTTGTTGACCGCTTAACTCAGTACCGTAGAACTTAAAGTTGGCTAGATAGATGTCTTCAGATAGTAAACCTGATTCATTAGAAATCACGTGATAAGTTAAGTAATCTTTCCACGTGTTTAAGTCTTCGCTGTTAATCAAAGCAATCATGTCTTTGATTGGCTCAGGTTGAGACATGTTTAGCTGCGGAACTTTATATTCAGTACCGGCGAAATAGGTGTCCCAATCAAAGCCAGGGTATTCTGTTGCCAACTTGTCACGTGTAATTTGATTTAATGTAAGATCGCGATTACGACGCTTTTCACGTGGCCAGTGTTTTTCGGCAATTTTGGTTTCTAATGCAAGAATAGCTTCAGCTTTCTTTTGTGCATCTTCAACGTTAGCAAACGCTAGCATTTCAGCAATATGAGCAACGTAAGCTTTACGTGTTTTCTCAAAGCGCTCACTTTCTACTAAGTAGTATGAACGATCTGGCATACCTAAACCGCTAGCACCAATCGACATCTCATATTTGTTAGGATCTAAACGGTTAAACCACATACCGCCACTAAGAGGGCTTGTTACACCGTTCTTCCACGATTCACCAAATAGCTTAGTCAAATCTTTTACTGATGATACGGCAGCAATTTCGTCAAGTACCGGCTGAATTGGTGCAAGACCCTTCTTATTTATAGTCTCTGTATCCATGAAGCTTTTGTAAAAGTCAGCGACCATTTTCTCTTCAGCGTTTAAGTCTGTGCGAGATGATACGTCATCGATGATTTCTTTTACTTGGTTCTCGCTGCGCTCTGCCAATGCATTGAAAGCACCGTATCGAGTTTTGTCAGCAGGAATTTCAAAGTTGTCGTACCAAGTACCACTTGCATACATAAAGAAGTCATCGCCAGGCTTAATTGCTTCATTTCTAGCAGATAAGTCAACACCAAAGGTACCAAGTTCAGCTTTTTTAGCAGCAACTTGAGTGGCTTCTTTTTTTGTTTCTGTAGGGGTAGAGGTTGTATTTGCTTTGTTTGACTCTCCGCATGCCGTCAGTAGAACTGACGCAACAGATAGCGCTATTAAAGATTTTCTCATGAACATGTCTCTTTATAGTTATGTTTTACCGACACTATCATTGTGTGTAGACAGAGGAAAGTCAACATCTTGGCGATAACTGGAGGGCATTGTGCGGTTAATAGCGTGTAAAGTGTGGGTAAATAGCTGCTTAGTCGAAAGTAGAAGAGCGCTGTTTTTCTCTTTTCCTTCTACAATCATGAAATTGTCAGCATCTTTGTACAAAAAGAGCTTAAACACTCATAAATTTTTGAGGCTGTGAATTTATTTTACACGCTGCCACACTTCAAATTCGACGCGTTTGCCATCTTTCCAGCGCTCATTCTTCCATGTATCTCCTATCAAACTGAAGGTGAAAGGGTAGTTACCATTGTTTTCAACAGCAAATGAAGCCATTTGTAGATTTTCGATATACTGATTATCTTCAATGGTAAATGTGCCGGTGCCTGCTGCCCAAAAGCTGTTGTTTGACATCGACACAAAACTAAAGTGTCCATCGGCGATTATTTTCTGAGAAGTAATGCCCAACTCTTCATAGGAAACTAACTTTCCTTCATGATTGACATACTCTCCCGACACAAGTATCCAAGTTCCTTGAAACGCTTCATTTGTATGCGCTATCAACTGAAAGCACGATAATATGCCAATAAAACCAATAAGTAGTTTGTTCAAAATAATCCCTTTTAATCGCCGTATATTGAAATTGATAAGTCGCTAATGAACTAGCGAACTTCCAAACTAAATCACTTCTAATGCTTCGCTTAATTTCTTTACGCCAATAACCTTCATACCATCGATAGGATCTTTAGGCATATTAGAAAAGGGCACTATCGCTGTGGTAAAACCGTGTTTGGCTGCTTCGTTGATGCGCTCTTGTCCACTGGGTACTGGCCTAATCTCTCCTGACAGTCCAACTTCGCCAAAAACGACTAAATCATGAGGTAGGGCTCGATCTCTAAAGCTAGAGACAAGTGCTAGTACTAAGGCAAGGTCAACACCCGTTTCTGACACTTTTACACCACCAACAACGTTGACAAATACATCTTGGTCGCTCATTTGTAGACCTCCGTGACGGTGTAATATCGCCAACAACATCGCTAATCTATTTTGTTCTGCGCCTACGGCAACACGTCGAGGGTTACCAAGAGCGGAATGATCAACTAGGGCTTGTATTTCAACTAGTAGTGGGCGTGTCCCTTCCCAAAGAACCATGACGATACTACCCGGTGACTGTTCGTCACTTCTATTGAGAAAAATAGCTGATGGGTTTTTTACTTCTTTCAAGCCAGTGCCTGTCATCGCAAATACGCCCAATTCATTGACAGCGCCAAATCGGTTCTTGTGGCCGCGCAGTGTCCTAAAGCGTGAATCTGTGCTGCCTTCGAGCATAATTGAACAGTCGATACAATGCTCTAGAACTTTAGGGCCTGCCAACGAACCGTCTTTAGTGACGTGTCCAACTAAGATCATTGCGACATGATTTTGTTTGGCAAACCGAGTCAGAAACGCTGCTGCTTCTCGAACTTGAGAAACACTTCCTGGTGCCGATTGAATGTCAGCCATTTGCATCACTTGAATCGAATCTACCACCATAATTTTGGGCTTTTCGCGCTCTGCTATATGGCAGATATTCTCAACGCTAGTCTCAGAAAGCAGCTTTAATTTGTCAGCCTTTAATCCTAAGCGTTTAGCTCGCATGGCGACTTGTTGTAACGATTCTTCACCCGTAATGTATAGAGCTGTCATATCTTTTGATAGTTCACACATAGTTTGCAGCAACAGTGTCGACTTACCTGCACCAGGCTCACCACCTATTAGAATGGCGCTACCTGGAACTATGCCTCCACCGAGTACGCGATCAAACTCTGCGAAACCAGAGCTGAATCTAGGTAATTCTGCGAGATCGATGGAATCTAATGTGTAAACTTGTGAGTCAGTTTGGCCTGCATAACCGGTGTAGCCTGAGGCTGACTTTTTGACTTTCGGCTGACGGAATTCTGACACTGTATTCCAAGCTTTGCATTCACTACATTGTCCTAGCCAGCGGCTGAACTCGGCACCACAGTCAGTGCAAACGAATAAAGATTTATTTTTTGCCATTTTTCTCTTGTTAGGTATGATAATTGCTAGAAGTATTTCTATAAGTTACGCTTATAGCTAAGGATAACTAGGTCTATGACATTTAAGTTATTCAATTTATAATGAAAATATATACAGCTATAAAATACGGTATTTTCTCTGTTATAGAAAGTTAAATGACGAAAGATTTTTCTAAATACAAATCTATTATCGACGAGTTCAATGGTCAAGTTACTTACGACGATTTTGAAGCTCGATATATGGCTGCGACTAAGTCTTTGCCAAAAACGGATCGTTTTTTATTAAAAATGGAGCTTAAGCGTTTAGCCGCTCCATGTACTCGGTTGATTGACTTGCGTGGTCATGTAGATGGTGAGTGTCGCCCATATGATCATGATGGCAGAATGCATTATTTAGATGATATAGCCATCAGAGAGTTTGAAGACAAAGTTCAGGTATATGGTGACTATACGTTTGGTGTCTATGAAGCCGTTTTGAATACCGAAAATAACTTCCGGGTTATTTATCAGCGAGAAAAAGAAAAACTGACCCAGCAAAATACTGCCACTAGTGCTGAGGGTGGAAAGGTATTTGAGAAAAAACAATACCCTGCAAGCTACACTTCTTTTGGTCCTTATTATAATCGCAGCGAAGAGCGAATGAACTTTGCTGTAGCGGTAAAGGTCACTATTGACGATAACACAGTTGTCGATGCGACCAGCTCAGATATTAGTATAAATGGCTGTAAAATTCGTTTAGCCAAGCCTATTGATTTACCGAAAAGAAAATTAATAAAAATTCGTTTTGTCGGCCTTGAAGGTGACTTTCAGTTTGGTAAAGAAGAAAGTTTCGTTTATGAAATTCGTAATACTCAACTTATCGATGGTTTGCAATTAGTAGGGTGCCAGCGCGTATATAGTGCAGATGAAGCGCGAGACGGCTTCAGGCAATTTTTAACGGGGTTTATTCAAGGTAATAAACGTCGTTATAAAATAAACTTAGATAATACGATAAACGCATTGCTTTCGAGAAGTTTTGCCCATTTTGTATTACCTAAATCTAATGAACTTCCTATTTTTATGGAAGATAAGGCTGGCAGTGTTAAGCCTCGATATGCGTTAACCTGTCATAATAGCCAAGCGGTTTATCAGTATTGGTTAGACGAGAAAAGGCGTTCAACATTAGATTACTTGGTTACGACCGAGCGTTTATTAAGGTTAAAAACCTTTCAAAAAGAAAATCGCCCATTGTTGGTGTACAGCTTTATTCATACCAGCCAAGGGAAGTCTTACTTTTATACCGCTGATACTTATCAGTTGGCAAATGATCCTTTGTTCAAAGCGCAGTTTTTGGGATTTGCAGCAAACAAACCTAGTTTCGCGGTTCATCAGTTAGTGTATTCAGATGTGAATCCTGAAGACGGCTATTCGCCGTTAACATTGGCCAACACTTTGGCTAAAAAGGATGCACACCTAGATCAACCTGTATCGTCTGAGGTGCAAGGATACTTGTCTAACTTAACCATGCTTGTTGTTGCTTCTCGAATTCATTCGCAAGATATCGCTAACTTTTATTCAGGCTTGCCTTTTGAAGATATTAATACTGCTAAACTGAAAAATTTTGGTCATAAACGTTCGGCGGAACCATTAGTTGTCGATGATGTTGGCATCAATTTTAATAACCAACGACAAGAACCTAGATTTAAATATAAAACACCAGCAGTTGTAAGTGCTCAGGATGTATCTTGGAATGGCGTTTCGGTAGATTTCTCAACATCAGGATTAAAGTTACAGATGGAAAAGTCTGTCGTAATCATGAAAGGGGATATCGTAGAAGTTACCTTCCCACAATTACAAAAAATTACTTCAGCATTCGAGCTAAAAGGGTTGCCGTATGAAGTAATGCGGGTTAATAAAGCTAAAACAATCCTCAATTTACGAGTTTTCGTTGAGAAACATCAACATATTGGACGTTCTTTTTTTAAGGCGCTTATAGAGAAGAATCGAGAAAAGCTTACGCCTGATGAATACGCGATGTTAAGTCCTGGCTTGGCACGAGCACTAAGAAATATTTATAGTCGAAGTAGTCAAGTGATGAGCTTGATCATCCAAACAAGTGGAAGCCGTTATAAAATGGAGCAGCTGACCTGTAATGCGCCTGTTAATGAGCACAAGTTTTTACGATACTGTAAACAGTTTAGTGAGCGGGTTAATCATGTGAATTTGTATCCTTTACTATCAAATTTACAGGCAACTAGTTTAATGCATAGTACCTTGAAAAAGTTACAGCCAGACGATTTTCCTATTGTTGATACCTTGTATATTTCCATCAACCCCGATAATGAAATTGTCGATCAGGCGATAACGACTAAGCTTGAGTCAGAATTAAAAAGTGATATTTTGAAAAAAATGTTCATTTCCAAGGCATTAAAGCGCGGCGAGTTCTTTTGTATGCAGGTGATGTTATCGCGTACAGATGAGCCAGATATGCAGCACTTAAATCCTGAATTAAGTTACGTTGGTTCGTATGCCATACACAGAGGAAAGCAGTTAGAGCAAGAGATATGGAGTGTTGCAGGCGTTGTTCAAGTATTTGATATTACGGAAGAAGCATTAAACCGCTACGCCTTGATGTAAAACGAGCGGTTTAATAAGTTTCTGGTGCGATGTTACAGTTTTAACCAGTGAAGCAAGGTATCTAACCCTGTATGATGAATTGCAATGTCAGCTTGTTTGCTGACGATTGGTTTCGCTTTATAGGCAACGCCAAAGGCCGCCGCTTTCATCATCACTAAATCGTTAGCACCATCACCCATCGCAATAGTTTGCTGGTCACTAATCTCAAACTCCGATTGTAACTTAAGTAAAGTATCTGCTTTAACTTGTGCATCAACTATTTTGCCAAGTACTTTACCTGTTAACGTTCCCTCTTTAATTTCTAATTCGTTAGCAACAGCTGCGTCTAGATGTAGAGTGTTTTTTAAGTGGTCGGCAAAATACGTAAAGCCACCAGAAGCAATCGCTACTTTCCAACCCCGCTGTTTTAATTCTTCGACTAATTTAATGAGGCCAGGCATAAGAGGTAACTCGTCTAGCACTTGGCTAAGAATATTTTGATGTTGGCCTGCTAAGGTTCCGACACGTTGAATAAGGCTTTGACTAAAATCTAATTTTCCTTGCATTGCAAGTTCCGTTACTTCAGCTACTTGTTCGCCTACGCCTGCAAGTTTTGCGATTTCATCAATGCATTCAATTTCTATGGTAGTTGAGTCCATGTCCATCAACAATAGACCTGGAGTTGATAGTGAAGGCGCTCTTGTAACTAATCCAGCTTCAACTTGGTTATCAATACACCAAGCGTTAATCGCTTGTTGGCTCTCTTTAAAATCTTCACAATAAACGCTAAAGCGAATACTTGCTGTGCTAGCAATTTGACGACATTCAGTCACCGATACTAAGGTTACATTTGCGCTTTCAATAAGTGTACTTAATTGAGTTAAAGTTAAATGATTAAAAACAATAAGTTCTGCTGTCTCGTCTATTGACTCGAAAGTAAAGCTTTGCTGGTTCTCTGCTTGCGATACTGCATCGTTTTGGGTACTTACAATGAAGTCTGTGTCAGTTAAACGGCAATTTATCGGGCCGTTGGCATACTCTGTAATAAATATATCGGAAAGTTGAACGTTACTGTTATTAGATAAAGAAAGAATTTTCACTGGCGTTGTCACAATAAAACCTTGATTTGTTTCTAGGCGATCAAACATCGCCAAGCGCTTCCTTAAAGCTTTGAAAAATGAGTATAACACTTTATAGTGTCATTAACTTCTGCGAGAATGTTTTTATGCCACAAACTCAAGATACTTTATACCCTAAGCTTTCATCGGTTTATAATAAATTATTGCAATTAGCTATAGCCATTGTGCTATTAACGGTTGTTTTAAAACTCTGGCTGTATTGCTACAACTTGTACCAAGACTCTACCAATAAGCAATTTAAGCACACGACACATCAGTTTTTGTCGCAGTTAGCGATCGCCACTAACGTTATTTCGTTTAAACAGCGTGATAAGTTAATTGAATTAGCAGAACAAACCGTCCAAATCCCATGGATAGAAAACGTTGCTATTATGGATGAAACAGGCCAAGTGCTTGTTAGCACAGAAAACTATCTGCCTGTAGTAGTAAATTATAATGAGCGTCAAGGTAGTGAGGCTAAAGGTGACTTTGTGCCATTTATCTTGCCAATTAAACCTTTAAGTGCCGAAAGCTCCGATGGCTATATCAGACTGATAGTTAATCGTGAATTAATGACCAAGCAGCAGCTTGCTGATGGAGAGCATCAATATACTATTGTCAGGATCATGTTATTACTGGCTGGTGTCATTGGCTTTTTCTTAACGCGGGGGTTAAATCGCTTTAGTCGTCAAGGTTTCCGTATTAAATAACGTTTCATTACTGTACGTTAGTGGGGAAAAATACGTGGTTAACATTTTGTTCGAGCGCTGATGCTAGTTCTTCTGCAAACTCTGCGCGAATTTCGACTAGCTTATCGAATATATCTAGTAATTTAATTGGGCTGTTGGCAAGACCTTGCTCACCTGCAATTGGCATTGCTGGCGCATCGGTTTCCAATACTAAAGCATCAAGCGGAAAACGCTTTATCGCATTAATGGTTTTCTTCGCTCTAGGGTAGGTTATCGTACCGCCAATGCCCAATTTAAATCCCGCATCGATATACGTTTTCCCTTGTTGGTAGCTACCGGAGAAAGCATGAATGATACCACCGTGTTTAACCGGAGAGGCCTTTATCACTTCGATAATGTCGTTATGTGAGCGTCTGTGATGAATAATTAATGGTTTCTGGTATTTATTGGCTAAGGCTATGTGTTGTTGAAAATAGGTTTTTTGCTTACTTAAGTTGTCTTGCTCAATTGCGATTTTGCCGTCTATGCCTGTTTCGCCAATGGCAATCAATGATTTGTGATTGGCTTCAATAAACTTATCTAATTCTTCTAAACTAGAGTTTTCTAAATCTTGCAAATACCAAGGGTGAATACCTGCACAAGCATAAAGCTGGACAGGGAAGCCTTGGGTTTTAGTAAGGTCTATTATCATTTGCCAATTGTCAGGAGAGACACTTGGTATAACTATTTTACTGATATTCGCTTGTGCACATTGTTGCAATAGCGAAGGTAAGGCGCCGATTAAAGGAGGGAAGTCTAAATGGCAGTGTGTGTCGGTAAAATGTTGACTGGCAAGAAGCGACAAAACTTTTCCCTTTTCAATTAATAGGTCACAGTGCCTTAAACTTTAATGCTTTTTCTTTAAGCTTGTCGAGCCTGTCTGTGAGTTCATAAGTAGCTAAAAACTCTGGATGCGGATCTTTTCCATTTAATAGAGTGTTGGCTAGGTAAACTGCTTGAGCTATTCCAAACTCACTGTTCATTAATTTCTTAGGATCGTGATGGTTCAAAATGGCTTCAATAAAGTGATAAGGAAAACACCAGACGTGAAGCAGGTAAGCCCCAACTTGACAGTGATCTGTTGAGAATATGCGTTTTTCAAGCAGAATATCACCGCTACTGCGAGCGGTATTCTCAAAGTATTTAAGGGTTAATGCTTTGTCGATTTCAAAAAGCACCAGCTTACCTATATCGTGTAATAAGCCTACCAATAATGTTTCTTGTTTCAGTTGAGGCGGCACCATAGACGCTGCAAATCGCGCTGTAGCTAACGCATGCATTTGTTCATCTGGCAAAGAAAAGTTTGGGATGTCTGGCTGATAAGAGAACATTTCCGCGGTCATGACGATACAACTTAATGTATCAACACCCATCTTGGTAATAGCTTCGCTAATACTGGTTAACGGCTTATCAGATTGAGCAAACGTATTATTGGTAAACTGCAACACTTTAGCAACTAGGCTAGGATCTTGAGTAATTATATCTGCAATCTTTTCTGAATCAGTGTTCGCGTTTTTGAGGATCTCGTTTAACTGCATATAAACCCTAGGCGGGCTAGGCAGCGTTTTAACTTTTGCTACAGATTTAACGACAACATCTTTGGTAATCGTCTTATGATTCTTTTGAAAGTTAAGTACAGTGTTAATAACGTCAAAAGGCTCAATCGGCTCTTCAAAAATATAGTGTGCAATAGGGTTTATTGCGGGGTTAGATTCAGATAAGCAGGCAATTCGTATTAAGTAAGGGAACTTAATCTCAATAGCTTTAAGTAGGTTCTCTAATGAAGTTCTGGCAAGTTTATCGGCGGCTACGACAACATCAAATTTGTGTTTTTGTAGAAGTTTTAGGCCTGCGACAGGGTCTTTTACCAACACAGTTTGGCAAAGCTGTTGTTTAAATAAATCGTTTAGCGGAGTAACACGCTGGGCTGAATTATCTATCAGCAATACTTTCATGTAATCTTCTACCTAATTGGTCTTCCATTGCTATTAACTGCTTGCATCATGTAAGCGCTGCCTATTTGTGCTATCTGTTTTTAGATAAAACGTATAACACATAGGTTAAACGTAAAAGTGTTGAACATAAAGGGCGATAATCGCCTATATTCAACACTTTATCGAGCCTGCTAATGTTCCCTAGTTTGATGGAACTTTATGTCAGGGTGGCGCTCTTGGGCTAAGTTTAAGTTTACCATTGTTGGGGCAATATAGGTTAGGTTATCACCACCATCTAATGCTAAATTATCGAAAGCTTTCTTTTGGAACTGCTCTAGCGTTCGCTCGTCATCAGCGGTACACCATCTAGCTGTCGCAACACTAATAGGTTCGTAAATTGCGTCTACATTGTATTCAGTTTTTAATCGTTGAACGACCACTTCAAACTGAAGTACACCAACCGCACCAACAATCATCTCATTAGAATTTAGCGGGCGGAATACCTGTACCGCACCTTCTTCAGATAATTGAATTAAGCCTTTTTGCAATTGCTTAGCTTTAAGTGGGTCTTTTAATCGAATGCGTCTAAATAGTTCAGGAGCAAAGTTTGGAATACCGGTAAATTTCATACTTTCACCTGAAGTGAATGTATCGCCAATTTGAATACTACCGTGATTGTGTAAACCGATAATGTCGCCTGCAAAAGCTTGCTCAACATTCGCTCGATCGCCTGCCATAAAAGTTACAGCATCTGCTATCTTTACGTCTTTGCCGATGCGTACTTGACGCATTTTCATGCCTTTCTCGTATTTACCTGACACAATACGCATAAAGGCGATACGATCTCGATGTTTTGGATCCATATTCGCTTGAATTTTAAAAACAAAGCCTGTGAATTTTTCTTCGGTAGCTTCTACATCTCGAGTATCTGTTTTTCGTGGCAATGGAGTAGGTGCCCATTTTGTTAGTCCATCTAACATATGGTCAACGCCAAAGTTACCAAGTGCTGTTCCGAAAAATACAGGTGTTAGTTCGCCTTTAAGGAATTCGTCTAGATTAAATTCATGTGAAGCGCCGATCACTAGCTCTAATTCTTCGCGTAAATCTTCCGCATAATTACCAATGGCTTCATCAAGCTCAGGGTTATCTAAGCCTTTAATAATGCGCTTCTCTTGAATGGTATGTCCCTGACCAGATTGATAAAGAATCGTCTCGTCATCTAAAATGTTATAAACGCCCTTAAACTCTTTACCCATTCCGATTGGCCAAGTAATTGGTGCACACTTTATTTTGAGAATGTCTTCTACTTCATCCATCACTTCCATTGGATCTCGCGTATCGCGGTCCATTTTGTTCATGAAGGTAATAATTGGGGTATCGCGTAAACGGGTTACTTCCATCAGTTTAATGGTGCGATCTTCTACACCTTTAGCGGTGTCGATTACCATTAAACAAGAATCTACCGCTGTTAATGTACGGTAAGTATCTTCAGAGAAGTCTTCGTGACCTGGGGTGTCCAATAGGTTAACTAAACAGTCGCCGTAAGGAAATTGCATCACAGAGGTGGTAATCGAAATACCACGATCTTTTTCCATTTCCATCCAGTCAGACTTTGCATGTTGTCCAGACTTTTTACCTTTTACAGTGCCTGCTTTTTGCAGTGCTTGACCGAATAATAAAACCTTTTCTGTAATTGTGGTTTTACCAGCATCAGGGTGAGAGATTATCGCGAAAGTACGGCGAATATCGACTTCCTGTTGTTGTACAGACATACAATGTACCCGTTAATGAAGAAAATAGTGGATTGAATTAGCCGCACATTATAACGAAAGTTACTAGATTAGGCAGCAATTAACGAAGGAATTTCAAAGGGAGATTAAGCGTTTGTACGTTTTGTCGTCAATAATCCTAGTGTTTGCATCAAGCCTCGACGTACAAGGGAGTTAATTTGTTTGTATTAATGAAACTAATTATTAATGGAACATCGCAGCAATAAAACGAGATTCTTGGTCATCAAGTATCGGCTGTTGTGCGGTTTCTTGTTTAAATTGACGTAACAAAATAGTATGGCATTCATTTGCTGATAATCGTGTTAATTCCATCATTTCTGTTATCATTTTGTTAGCTAGTTTAGCCGCTAATTGTTTTTCAGTTGAAACGCGCATAAATGTATATCCCAAGTTATCCTTTCAATGTTCACAAGAATAGATAATTAAGGAAATTGTAACTAGGCGATTGGCGTAATGGTTTGTTTAAAAGTGTAACCCAAGGTTGGCGTAATAGTTATGAAAGTTGCTTATGCATGACGATAGCATCTTCGTAGCCCGTTTTTGCAGGGTAATATCCTGTTCTTCTGGCAATCTCTTCATAGCCATCATTAATATACATTAAATAAGCAGACAAATTACTAGCTCTTACTTCAAGTAAAAGACGAGTAGCACCTAGAGATTTAGCTTCTTCTGTAAAGCGGTTCAGCAGTTGCTTACCAAACCCTTGCCCTTGGCTATTTGGGGCAACACATATATCCATAAGCGTTGCTTCACCTGCGATATATTCTCCGATATAAAACCCTTTGATAATTTCTTTTTCGTGTAAACAGGCGCCAAAATAACGACCACCAATACAACTGGCAAATGTAGTCTCACTCCATGGATGAGAGTGGCAGTTATTTTCGATTTCCATCAATTGGTCGAGTTTATTTTTGTCGACAGAAGAAAAGGTTATTGCCAAGAGAATAGCCCTTGCATTAGTTTTCGTTTTAAGTTCGGCGAAGCTGTTAATTCCTGAACCGGCGGCGTGACAACGGTATTGTTAACAAACAAGCATTCACTTTCGTGATGAAATTTCCATATAAATGATCCACAATCGAGAGTGTCTGAAGAAACTTGATGAATGCCTTCTAAGTCGAGGTTTAAAGCGATGAGAATGTCCTTGAATATCATCTGATTTACGAGGTTAGCAAGCTCAATTTCTACCTTAGGAGTGTCATGCTGAACTTGGCTATTATCAGGTTCATTTTGAACCGTATCGTTATTGGCAAGTTCTGTTCGCTGATATAGATTAATCGACATTTCTTGCAAATAGCCAAATTTTCTTGCGGATAAAGTCAAAGCAAGGCTCCTAAGTTAAACGACGGTCAGTATAATATTCACCAAGTGACTTGTTAAGGGGTATTAGTCGAAACTGCGGTTATTGATTCGTTTTCTGTATCGTTAATGTGTGATTTTACTAATAGTTCAAATTCACTTACGGCAAGGGGCTTACTATAGTAATAGCCTTGGTAATGATGACAATCCATCGAGCTAAGTATATTTACATGCTCTTTCAGCTCAACACCTTCTGCAATAACTTTTAAGTCAAGGGAGTGGGCCATATTGATAATGGCACGCACTATATTTTGGTCAATGTCATTCGTGTGTAGTTCTGAAATAAAGCTTCGATCTATTTTGAGAAAATCGATGGGAAATTGCTTCAAGTAGTTCAACGAAGAAAAGCCAGTGCCAAAGTCGTCTAGCGATAATTGAAAGCCCAAGGACTTAATTTCATTCATGGTATAAATCGCTTGTTGAATATCATGCAATAGCATGCCTTCGGTTATCTCAAGCTTTATATACTTAGGCGATACTTTATATTGACTTAGTTTTGCTTGTAACAGAGTGATCAGTTCGTCACGGGCTAAGAACATTTTTCCAGACAAATTAATCGATACTGTGCCAAATTCAAAGTTTTGTTTTTGCCAAATAGCGACTTGTTGAAATACTTTATTAACAACAATACGATCAATTTGTTCAATAAATCCAGCTTGTTCTGCAATAGGAATAAATTCTGCTGGGCTATAGACTTCGCCATTTGGTTCAATCCATCTGATCAGAGCTTCTGCACCTGCAATTGAAGACGTGGCGGTATCAACGATTGGCTGATAATGAAAATCAAAATATTCGTTATTGATAGCATTCAATACTTTTTGTTCTTTGTCCAATTGCTCGGTAACACGAGAGTTCATATTGGGCTCGAAAAAACGATACTGCTGACTTTCAGAGTTTTTCACGTCTAACATGGCTACCGCTGCTTTTCGCAATAAATCTTGTGCATTGTCACCATCTTCAGGGTAAAGAGTAATCCCCATGCATGCGCTCACGTTAATAGGGGTATTATTCAACTCAAATGGTGCGTCAAAAGCAGAAAGTATTTTTTGTGCTATTCTAACTGCACTTTGTTGCGGGTCATTAAGTTCTGCTAAAACACAAAACTCAGCGTGACCAATTTTTGCAATAACGTCTTTGTTGAACAACTTGGATTTAAGTCGAGTCGTTACTTCTCCAATTAATTTATCGCCTTCTTTATGACCTAGTGAGTCGTTTATCTTTTTGAAGTTATTAATCTCAAATAATAAAAGTGCTGGAAGTTTATTATTATGCTTGGAGTTTAGACAAGATTGATGAATCAATTGTTCTAATAAAGCCCTATTTGGAAGACCCGTTAAGTCATCGTGGGTTGCCAATCTGGAAAGTTGTTCTTCTGCTTTTTTCCTATCAGTAATATCGCGAAAAAAGCCTAAATAATGTGTTAGCTCACCAAAGCGATTTTTAACCGTTTCAATTTCTAACTCAATAGGAAATATTTCCTGGTTTGATCTTTGTTCAAACAGTTCGCCTTGCCAAGTGTCTGCCAACTTTGCTTGTAATAAGATACGATCCACCAGCTGTGCGTCCTGACTCTTTACTCGTGCAAAACGAATCTTTTGCCCGAGCACTTGATTTCTGGTTCTATGGGTATGCTTTACATAGGCGTTATTTACCGCAACAATGTTTTGGTTTTCATCGGCAATCCACACAGCATCAGAGGTATTTTTGAAGGCTTCAGAAAGCAACATTAATTGTTTTTCATTGGCCTCAATTTCAGCATTGTGTTCCTGTAATTTTTTTGATTCTTTTCGGCTGTAATGTCGACTAAAAACTAGGAACAGAATCACGACGATGCCTAAACTTGCGGCAATGGTAAATTGTTGTTGGTTTTCCGTACGCTGAATTTTTTCTTGATCGAGCAACTTCTCTTGTCGAAGCAGTTTAATTTGCTTCTCCCTGCTTTGGGCTTGATATTGCTCACTTAAGCTGAGTAGGGATGCACTTTGAGCGCGTTTTAACATATCGATATTGAGCTTAGAGTAGCGCTGATAAAACTGCAGTGCTTGTTCAGAGTTTCCTTGTGCTCGGTATACATCGCTTATTGCTTTTAATGCCGTAGATTCCTGCTTTACTAGGCGGCTTCTTCGGAAGTAAGTTTCTGCAGCGTAAAACAGTGATAAAGCTTGTTCATACTGCTGCTGTTGCATCAACAGCTCACCCAACGAGATATTTGCAATATGAAAATTAACTAAGTTCTCGGCCTCTTTACTTAGTGCTATCGCTTGCAAAACTAAAGACTGGCTCGACGCATACTCGCCGATTTGTTTTAAGGTGTCAGCTTTTGCGAGTAACAATCGGCTATAAAGGTCTTGGTGCTGTGTTATTAAGCTATAGTTTAGCGCCTTATTGAATGAGGCTAGGGCATTATCAAACTGTCTTAGGTGTTTGTAATACGTGCCTTGATTAAGCAAGTTATTTAAGTAATTCGTTTGATCATTGACTAATTGAGAAAGTTCTATCGCTTTTTCAGTGAAGTCTAGTGCACCTTCAAAGTTTTGTTGTGCCCAGTTAATCAAAGATAAGTTGGCGTAAATGCTAGCTCTACCTTTAAGGTTGTTGGCCTGTTCGTATTCACCCATAGCGATGAGCAAGTTTTTGTGAGCGGATGCATAATTCGCGGTCATATAATAACTTCGGCCTAACAAATAGTGTAGGTCAGCAATGTCGTTATGACTTACTCTAATTTGTCCCTCTTCCAAGTTGCTTATTCTAGGGTTTAATAATGCTGACAATTGTCCTTGCAAAGATTTTGCTAAATTGATGGCTAGAACAAACATTTGTTGGCGTTTACGTAATTTAAGTTCTGCAATGTCGCTGAGGAAATTTAATGTGCGGTCTTCGTCTGGGGAAAAAGACAATTTACTGACTTTTTTCTTTAGTTCTTCAAATGCTTGAATGTCTTGTTCATGTGCCGCTAGATGCATCAGCTTAATTAAACTCAACGCGTATATTCTGGGATATTTTTGTTCGTCTAATTCGAATAGAAAAGCTTGGCCTAACCGGCGCTGTTGTTGCGGTGTAAAAGAGTCGTCTAAAAATATTTGTTGGAAGCGTAGATCTGGCTGGCTATTTTCATCAGGCATAGCGAGCGTTTGCGCATCAAGACTTGGTAAATAAGCCACTGAGGAGATAATGAAGAAAAAAATAAATGTTTTTATAGATAGTGCTTTTTGCATACCACCTTACCTGACTGTCTACATCACAGAAGGAATATCATTATTTCCTTATTTACAAAGGCTTCTAGGGAAGCTGTTTACCATTGATGTTAACGCTACAAGCCATGTATTTAATACAAAGCGGCCTTCAATGTAAACATGAAAACAAAGTAAGTGCAATGAGTATATACAATATAAAGTGTGATCTGGATTAAATTGAATTTAAAAAGATAAGGGAAGAAGAGAAAATGGCAGGGGTAGAGAGATTCGAACTCCCAACCGTCGGTTTTGGAGACCGCTGTTCTACCAATTGGAACTATACCCCTGCAACGGAGACGAATTATACATATGCTTTATTAAAGGTAAAGCATAATTTTAACAACTTTGTTTGTTCGATTAAAATATGTGCATTTGGCTATTTTTCTCATCAGTTGTTGCTGGCTAATTGCACAGATTGAAGTTTATAGGTATCTGGGTATGGAAATACATCTGGAAATAGTCCCTTTTTAATGTTGGTTTGTTGCTCTTGCCAGTATGCGGCAGATAACAAGTTTTCGTGATGCAGGATAAAAGCTTGTCGATAAACAGGGTTAGCGAGAGCAAAGGTGGCAAGCTCTTCGGGGAAAACATCTCCTGGCTCGATACTGTACCACGGCTCACTGGCGTAAATTTGGTCTTCGGTTTCAGGTTGAGGTTTATCTCGAAATTGTACCTGGTTCATATAACTAATCTCATCATAGTCATAAAATATAACCCTACCATGTCGGGTAACGCCAAAATTTTTCAATAGCATATCGCCAGGAAAAATATTGGCGGCTATCAATTGTTTAATGGCTTCACCATAACCATACATGGCTTGTTCTATTTCTTCTTTATTCGCTGAAGCTAAGTAGAGGTTTAAAGGCGTCATTCGTCTTTCTATATATAAATGACGAATTACAATAAGCTCATCCTCTATAACAATGTTACTACCTGCCACTTGCTGAAGTTCTGTTAATAGCTCAATTGAAAATCGATTCTTTGGAAAAGCAACATGTGAATACTCCATGGTATCAGCCATCCTACCGACTCGATCATGGAGCTTAACTAAACGGTATTTGTCTTTGACGTCTTGTTTGGTCACTTGTTTGCTTGGCGAGAACTCATCTTTAATAATTTTAAACACATAAGGATAAGAGGGGAGGGTAAATACCGACATCACCATTCCTTTTATCCCATCAGCCAAAACAAACTGATCGTCTGAATTTTCTAAGTGTTCAAGAAAATCGCGATAAAATTGCGTTTTTCCTTGCTTATGAAAGCCAATGGATGAATAAAGATCTGCCCGAGATTTATGTGGGATAAGTGCTTTTAAAAAGTTCACCAAGGCTGTCGGGTAAGGACAATTAACAAAAAAGTAAGCGCGGGCAAAACCAAAGATAACGGCCATTTGCTCAGTATCGGTAACCAAGGCGTCGATATGAAGTGCGTGAGGTTGTCGATGAACAATTGAGATAATAAATGGGGTAGAGTGTTCATCAGAAGATATTTTACCGATTAAATAAGCCCCCTTATTGCGATAAAAAACAAAGTTAAGTAACTGTAACTGCAGGTTGCGCCAACGTATTGGTGATTCAGTTTTGAGCGCTATAAATTTTTGTACTAGTAAATCTATCTCTTGGTCTAAGTTTGGAAATGGACTGTCGAAGCTAAAGCTTTCTAACGCACTGATTATCGTTTGTTTTACTGTTTGTGGTTGAATTGTATAGCAGGTATAAATTTCTTCGCTGGCGCTTTCTATTGCTAAACGAGATTCGACAAAAATAAAACTGTTGTGAAAGTACCTTCTTTCAAACAAGTGACAAAAAACAGAATTGTAAAAACTCTCGGCTAACTCTGCTTGTGGGTGAGATTGCAATAGCTGAATATAAAATGCTTTAACATCTTGCCATAGTTTTTCGTTTAACGAGGAAATAGCAAAGTCGTTTTTCAAGCTGGACAAGGTTTCTTCAACTCGCAGATCAAAGTAATCGGTTCTAGCTTTTGCCGCACATTGAACGCCCTGCCAGTCAGCTTTTTCGAATCGTTCTTTAGCAGAGTGAGTTATTTGTAAAAACAGATGAATGTGTCGTTCAAAACCGTTCAAAATGGTTCTGGCGATGGCTTGAGTTAAGGGACTTGTCATAGGCTTCCTATAATCCAGAGGTTCTTCATTATGTTAGAACATTGGCAGAGCTAACGAGATTAATTTTTGTTAATAATGGTTATCACGTGTATGAATAATAAGCTTGGTTATTCTTTGATGATTACTTGCCAAAATGGCTGCTTACCCTTAGAATTACGCGGTTTTTTTCTTAGTAATACTCTAACTTTATGAAGCGCGTTTCTGACTATTCTTTTAATCTTCCTGAAGAGTTGATTGCACGATACCCTAAAGCTGAGCGATCAGCGAGTCGGTTAATGGTAGTAAATGGTGATACAGGTGATTATCAAGATCAACATTTTACCGATATTTTGGCGCAAATTAATGCCGGAGATCTATTGGTCTTTAATAACACGCGTGTGATCCCCGCTCGTATGTTTGGCCAAAAAGAAACGGGTGGTAAAGTTGAAGTATTAGTAGAGAGAATTCTCGATGACGAGCGTTTCTTAGCTCACGTTAAGGTAAGCAAGACTCTCAAACCTGGAACTATTGTTCGTTTGGAAGATCAAGTCGATGCTGAAATGATCACACGTCACGACGCGCTATTTGAACTTAAAATACACAGTGATAAATCGGTATTGCAGGTGCTTGAAAGTATCGGGCATATGCCGTTACCACCTTATATTGACCGTCCTGATGAAGATAGTGACAAAGAAAGGTATCAAACTGTTTATGGTAAGGTACCTGGCGCTGTAGCTGCGCCAACGGCTGGATTGCATTTTGACGATTCTCTTTTAGAGGCTATTAAGGCAAAGGGCGCAGAATTAGCGTTTGTTACCTTGCATGTCGGTGCTGGTACTTTTCAACCCGTACGCGTTGAAAATATAAATGACCATATTATGCATGCTGAATATGTCGAAGTGCCGGAAGACGTTGTGTTGCAAATTGAGCGTACAAAGGCCAATGGTGGAAAAGTGATTGCCGTAGGCACAACAAGTGTTCGCTCTTTAGAAAGTGCCGCCAAAATATCTCTGGAAGAGCATGGTAAGTTACAGGCATTTTATGGCGATACTGATATCTTTATTACACCAGGATTTGAGTTTCAGGTCGTCGACGCACTGATAACTAATTTTCATTTGTCAGAATCGACATTGTTAATGTTAGTGAGTGCGTTTTCAGGTTACGAACATATCATGGCTGCTTATCAGCATGCGATAGAAGAGCAATACCGCTTTTTTAGTTATGGTGATGCCATGTTTTTAACGAAAAAGCTTGCTTAAAGAGCTTTTCGACTTTTAGCCGCTGGCCTGTTTAGCTGGTAGGCGAGGACAATTTAATGACAACAACTTCAGAAAAAGCCATGCAATATGAGCTTATTGTAAAAGATGGCAAAGCAAGGCGCGGCAGGTTAACTTTTGCTCGCGGCACAGTAGAAACTCCAGCTTTTATGCCTGTTGGTACTTACGGTACGGTTAAGGGCATGAAAAGTGAGGAAATTGAAGAGATTGGTGCTGAGATTATTTTAGGCAACACTTTTCATTTAATGCTCCGTCCAGGCACTGACATCATTGAACAGCATGGTGACTTACACGACTTCATCAATTGGGATAAGCCAATTTTAACGGATTCAGGTGGCTTCCAAGTATTCAGCTTGGGGGCGATGCGAAAAATCACTGAAGAAGGCGTGAAATTTAGCTCGCCGGTTAATGGTGAAAAAATCATGCTAACACCTGAAAAGTCGATGGAAGTTCAAGCGAAGCTTGGTTCAGATATTGTGATGATATTTGATGAGTGTACGCCGTACCCAGCGACTCACCAAGAAGCAAAAGACTCGATGGAGTTATCACTTCGTTGGGCACAGCGAAGCAAAGATGCCCATCAAGGTAATCCAAATGCATTGTTTGGCATTGTCCAAGGTGGCATGTATGAAGACTTACGTGAAGTCTCTGTAGAAGGGCTAAAAGCAATTGATTTTGACGGTTATGCCATTGGTGGCTTATCGGTCGGCGAGCCTAAAGAAGATATGGTTCGAATTCTTGATCATACTGCGCCTTTAATTCCAGAAGACAAGCCTAGATACTTAATGGGCGTTGGCAAGCCTGAAGACCTAGTAGAGGGTGTTCGCCGTGGTATTGATATGTTTGATTGTGTGATGCCAACGAGAAATGCACGAAATGGTCATTTGTTTGTAAACACTGGTGTGGTAAAAATTCGCAATGCGAAAAATAAAACAGACACGGGCCCATTAGATGAAACGTGTGATTGTTACACTTGTAAGAATTACTCCAAAGCCTATTTACATCATTTAGATAAGTGTAATGAAATACTAGGTGCTCAATTAAACACCATTCATAACTTACGTTTTTATCAACGCGTGATGAAAGGATTGCGAGATGCCATCGAGCAAGGTAAGTTAGACGCTTACGTAGAAGAATTTTATGCGCTACGCGGTTTACCTGTGCCTCCATTGGCTCCGGGTAGCGAACAAGTTTAATTTTTGATAACAACTAGAAAACTGAGGAAACTATGAGTTTATTAATTGGAACTGCACATGCAGCACAAGCACCAGCACAAGGTGGTGGTATGGAAATGATTATCATGCTTCTTGTGTTTGGTTTCGTATTCTATTTTATGATTTACCGTCCACAAGCAAAGCGTGTAAAAGAGCATAAAAGTTTAATGTCTGCACTGTCTAAAGGCGATGAAGTGCTAACTCAAGGTGGTCTTGTTGGTAAGATTACTAAAGTGTCTGATGAAAAAGATTTCATCGTTATTAGCATTAATGAAGGCACTGAAGTAACAGTTCAAAAAGCAGCAGTTTCTGCTGTGTTGCCAAAAGGCACTATGAAAAACCTTTAATTAGGCTGAATATTATAGGCAGGTCTTGGACCTGTCTTTTTATATGCGATAGGAAGAAATTGTGTTAAATCAATCACCCTTGTGGAAAAAGCTACTGGTGGTTTTCATTTTATCTGTAGGCATTTTATATGCATTGCCTAACATTTATGGTGAAGACCCAGCGGTACAAATATCGGGATTACGTGGTGCAGAAACAACGCAACAAACGTTGGATTCAGCGCAGAAAAAATTAGATGAAGCTGGCATTAGCTACAGTCAAATTGCTCTGGAAAATGGTCAAATTCTGATTCGTTTTAACGATACAGAAAATCAACTAAAAGCAAGAGATACGCTAGATGGGCATTTAGGCGAACAATACTCTGTTGCATTGAACTTAACGCCTGCGACACCTGATTGGCTAGCGAGCCTTGGCGGTGTGCCAATGAAGCTTGGTTTAGACTTAAGTGGTGGCGTAAGCTTCACCATGGAAGTTGACATGAACGAAGCGGTTAAAAAAGCCCAAGACGGTATGGTTGGCGACTTTCGTTCTGATTTACGCGGTGAAAAAATTCGCTACCGCAGCGTGAAAAAAGCTGGCGAAGCTATTGAAGTTAAGTTCCGTAATGCAGAAGATTTGGAAGCTGGTGAATCTTTCCTTTCTAAGCGCTACCGTGATTTCTTATTCACTGAAAATGATGAAACACTGACTCTGTCTATTATGATGACAGAACAAAAGCTGAAAGAAATTCGTGAATATGCGCTTCAGCAGAATATTACTATTATTCGAAACCGTGTTAACGAAATAGGTGTCGCGGAGCCTTTAGTTCAGCGCCAAGGTCAGAAGAACATCATCATCGAACTTCCAGGTATTCAAGATACTGCTAAAGCGAAAGAAATCTTAAACGCGACAGCAACGATTGAATTTAGAATGCTAGATGAAGAAGGTGACTTAGCAAGCGCGTTAGATGGACGTGTACCAGCTAGTTCACAATTGCTTTATGACCGCACTGGTCGTCCGTCTCTAGTGAAAAAACGCATCATGCTAACAGGTGATCACATTGTTGATGCTGGCTCTAGTTTTGATGAATATTCTCGCCCTCAAGTAAATATTACTCTTGATTCACCAGGTGGCAGCAAAATGTCCAATGCGACGAAAAACAGCATTGGTAAGCCGATGGTTACCGTATTTATCGAGTACAAGCCGACAGATCGTAAAGACTCTAAAGGTAACACTATTTTCGAAAAGAAAATGGAAATTATCCAAGTAGCTACCATTCAAGCTCGATTAGGTAAGAGCTTCCGTATTACAGGAATCGACTCTCAACCTGAAGCGCATAACTTAGCGTTGCTACTACGAGCTGGTGCTTTAATTGCACCAATTCAAATTGTAGAAGAGCGTACGGTTGGTCCAACATTAGGTGCAGAAAACGTTGCATTAGGTATTCAGGCAATCGTTATTGGTTTCGCCTTAGTATGTGTCTTTATGGTGATCTACTATCGTGCATTCGGTATCATTGCTGATTTTGCTCTTGCAGCTAACTTAGTACTTATCATAGGTATTATGTCGTTAATTCCTGGCGCTACATTAACGCTTCCGGGAATGGCAGGTATCGTATTAACCGTAGGTATGGCGGTAGATGCCAACGTGCTCATATTCGAGCGTATTCGAGAAGAGCTACGTAATGGCAAAACTGTTCAGCAAGCGATTCATCAGGGTTATGATGCGGCTTTCTCTACCATTTTAGATGCCAACATTACTACCTTAATTGCTGCAGTTATTTTGTATGCCGTAGGTACAGGGCCGATTAAAGGATTCGCGATTACGCTATCTATCGGTATTATCACGTCAATGTTTACCGCGATTGTGTTAACTCGTGTGCTTGTAAATGGCGCATGGGGCGGAAAACGCATTGAAAAACTTCCAATATAAGTGAGTAACACCATGCAGTTTTTTCTAATTAAAAACACCGTAGAGTTTATGCGGTTACGAAAACCAGCCATGATACTTAGCTTATTGGTTATTATGGCGTGTTTTGTTTCTTTCTTTACCAATAAAATAAACTTTGGTTTAGATTTTACTGGCGGTACCTTGATTGAGGTTGGTTTTGAACAACCTGCTGAGTTAAGTCAGATCCGTCAATTAATGGATAGCAATGGCTTTGAAGATGCAGTCGTACAACTTTACGGTAGCTCTCGTGATGTTGTTATTCGCTTAGCACAACGCGATGACATCAAAGCGGAAATGCTAGGTAACCAAATATTAGATATATTAGTTCAAGGTACTGGCCAAAAAGTGGATATGCGACGCATTGAGTTCGTTGGTGCGAGTGTTGGTGACGAATTAAAAGAGCAGGGCGGCTTAGCAATGCTGACTGCGCTTATTTGTATCTTAATCTATGTTGCCTTTCGCTTTGAATGGCGTTTCGCGTTAGGCGCGGTATTTGCACTATTTCACGATGTAATCTTAACGCTAGGCTTGTTTTCTGTTTTAGGCCTAGAGTTTGATTTAACCGTATTAGCAGCAATTTTAGCCGTTATTGGTTATTCCCTTAACGATACGATTGTTGTTTCTGACCGTATCCGTGAAAACTTCAGAAAGATCCGTGAAGGTGGACCTGAGGAAGTGATTAATATCTCATTAACTCAAACGCTAAGCCGAACCTTTATCACATCATTGACGACAATCTTGGTATTGTTGGCCTTGTTCTTTAAAGGCGGTGCATTAATTCATGGTTTTGCAACAGCGTTATTATTTGGTGTATTCATCGGTACGTACTCGTCTATCTATATTGCCAGCTCTTTAGCTTTACTATTAGGTATTTCAAAAGAAGATTTGATTCCTGAAGTAGTAGAAAAAGAAGGCGCTGATCAAGACGTTATGATGCCTTAGTCATTTTAAGAGTGATGTAAAAAAGCCATGCTTTGCATGGCTTTTTTGTTTTAATTTTTGGCAACAAGTTCATATTTAAAGGTCTTTTGAAGCGTTCCATCGATGAATACTTCCATTAGATATTCACCTGGTATGTCGTTTGATTGAGTGCGGAGAAATATCGCCGCTTGTGTTTTTACATTGATGGTTTTGCCGATCAACTTAGTCGTTTGTGTTGTTAGGGTTGGCAAAGTATGTACAGAGTCTAAAGAAAATACGCGATCAGAAGAGCTCTTAACGATTAATCCATACATGACATTTTGACCCTGCTTAGTGATAGGAATCGATAAGGTCTTTTCAAAACCTACTGGTTCTGCGTTTTCATCAACAGTCACTTGTCCAAATTCAAAGGTAATTTCTCCAGCGTGTAGTTGGCATGTAAAAGCAAATAATGCGATTGCAACGATTTGATTAAAATATCTCATGATTCATCCCCTAAATTACTTCACAAATTTTCTACGAAACATTACTAATATTGACAGTGCTAATACAGTGACGTGAGCTGGCTCAGAAATAGGTACTGCATTCGGTGGTGTCGTTCCCGCTATTTCCGCTGCGATTTTGTTTTCTATCGCCAATTGGAAGTCAGGAAAGGTCGCTGGCGCTAAAAGAAATGGTGTATCTCCGCCAACAACAGTATCAGCATACTGATCGACTACGTTAGAATCTTGAGTAATGACGATACCGTTAATGGTATCTACGCCAGCTGCAAGAGCTGCGTCGCGAGCAACATCGTTAGCTAAACCTGAGTTTCTGGTACCGTCGCCCGAAATGTCGATAACCTGCGTTGTACCTTGATAATCGTTGGTATCAAATTGCGGGTAAGAGTAGGCGATTGCGCTACCAATAGCTGTCATTCCTGCAAATGGACGTGCCAGAGTAGCGATTGTTGCGGCGAAGTTGTTTGACGCTTCAACGCTGTCTATTAATGTCCAATCAATCATGACTTGCTGCTGGTTTCTACCTGACCACATAATCATTTGTACCGCTATTTTTCCAAGGTGGCCATTGATGATAGCGTTACTGACCGTATCGCTCTCAAATGCCGCTTGATAGCCCTGCATTTGTAGATCATATTCTTGGCTGTCGACGCTGCCCGAAATATCGATAAGTAATTGCAGTTCTACGTCAACAACTTCTATTGCAGTACTGTAATTGCTTATCGTCAGGCATAGCACAGCGATTAATAGTTTTTTAATCATCTTCGCCTCCTATTAGCTCGGTATGAACTTTTACGCTAAACACCTTGCAACCAGCATTCCAAAAATAAGGTTTTGAAAAATAAGGCTTTTATTTGTTCTTGTCATTTGATTTTTGCAAAAACGCAAATCGTGTATTTATTTTGCATTGCAAATTGCAAAAATGATGAAAAGGAATTTTGTAACTATATGAAAATTAACATGATTTAATTTGGTGTTTTCTTTGCAACGGTACAGAGGCCAAGAGTTATCGGCAGGCAAGATAGGCCAAGAATAATCGGCCCAGAAGAAATCAGGAGAAGAACGATGAGCAGTTTATCTAGTAGTTATCGCAAAGACAGATATATTACCAATACAGCAACGCGTAAAGGAAAGTGGTACTTATACATAACACTTGCTGCCTTGTTAATGTGTCTAATTGGTTGTGGCTTTTATATTGTTGCCCAGAAAGCTAAGCTTGAGAAAACCATCGCTTCGAAAGATCAAACATTGGTTGAGTTCCAAGAAGAGCTTTCGTGGTTAAGAACAATAAATCCATATAAGGGCGATTATCGCCAGTTGGAACAAAAGGCATTGCAGAACAACAACTTGTTTCCTGGTTGGATTACCCGCGTATATCCGGCGCCAGACTCAATTGAGTCAGCCAGCACCTTAAATGATGTAGGTACTTTTGTTCTTAATGAAACGCGTTTTTCGTTAACCAGCCATCATAGATATGGAATTGCCGAGCCTAGAAAAAGCATGTATTTGCTAAGTGGGCTTCTACCAAATAAAGTGAAAGGGCGTCATCAAGTAGGTATTAAAATTAATATCGCTAAAAATTCAGCGCAACGCAATGAAAAAGGAATGAGTAAAATTGGCTCATGTTATTCAAGATTTTTTATCAACAAAAAACGAGTTATTGATACGCGCATTAGTTTCTTGGGCAATTCAGCATCTAACGGTATTCATACTGGCGAAGTAACACTTGATAAAGGTATTTACCCTGTTAGTGCAATGATATTTTGTGACCAAGATTCTGATTTTAATGATGATGAAATTGAGATTTCTATCCTGTTTAGAAACCCGACACAGAACGCGTTGACAGAAAACCGCCATCGTATATTTCACATATATCAACCGGCGCCTAAGCTAACATCATTATAAATAGCCAGCTCATTCGCCTTTCTCTAATCCGTTGGGAACCTCAAAGTAAATGAGGTTCCCACTCCTTCTTTAGACTCTACATCTATGTAGGCTCTGTGGTTAGAAATAATTGCATAGCTAACAGAAAGCCCTAACCCTGTGCCTTGATTTTCTGACTTGGTGGTGTAAAAAGGTTCAAAGATGTGCTTTTGAGTTTCATTGGACATGCCTATCCCAGTGTCTGATACGGTAATGACTATTTGATCTTCATTACTACTACTGGTTACTCTTAAGGTGCCCCCATCAGGCATCGCATGGCTAGCATTGACAAATAAATTAACAAATACTTGCTGTAGTTGACCAAAATTCCCGACACAAAATAGCGCCTCTTGATGATATTTCTCTTCTACAATATGGTTGTATTTTAACGAGTTGCTAACGATCTCTAGGGCAGCATGAATAACTTTTATTAAATTGACATCAGTGACACTGTCATCTTCTTTTCTTGAAAAGGTTCGTAGGCTGCTTACAATTTCAGAAATACGGGTCGTTGCATCACTACAGGCGGTGATAAGTTTAGGTAAGTCATCTTGTATGTACACTATGTTGGAAGAAAGCTCTCGTTGGCTTGATTGGCTCACTTCAGATAACTCGTTATTTATGACGCTTAAATATTCTTGTAAGGTTTCTAAATTACTCGCTAAGTAACTTAACGGGTTGTTAATTTCATGCGCAACACCTGCTGCTAGAGTGCCTAAAGACGCCATTTTTTCAGAGTGAAGAAGTTGCCGCTGAGTTTTCTTCAGTGTTTTTACCGTTGACTTTAGCTTGTGATAATTAAAGTTTAATTCAGCATCGGTAATTTGCTTTTCTAACATGCTAGCAAATTGCGAAGCGGCGATTTGTAGAGTGTCTTTAAAGTCGTCGCTATAGCAGTAATGCTCTAAAATTAGCACGATATAAACTTTTTGGCGTTGTTTAACATCAAACTCTACCGATAGCACTACTTGATTCGGGTAATGCTCATTCAGATAAGAAAATTGGTTAGACCTAAATCTTAACCACTGGTTGGGCTTACTCGATTGATTGAGTTGAGCGATGAAGCTTTCGGGAAGTTTCGCTAGTTGCCAGTCTTGGTTAGGTTTCTTGATTTGCCATTGTATTTTGCCATTGATAACTTGGTTGCCCAATAAACAATGAACACCATTAAATAGCTGGTGGATATTATCAGCGAAGTACACAGTAATCTCGTTTAACGATTTATCGCTGATATTTGCCTTTGATAAAAAGGCAAGAAATTGTAATTGAACTTCTCTAATTCTCGCACTCTCGTACGAACTTAGCAGTTCCTTATTAATATCGAACTGGGACTGTTCAAAGTTTGCTATTTTATTCTCTAATAATTCTCTGGCTTTGTGCTCTCTGTTTAGCGCCTTTTTTAATAAAGCTATTTCTTGTTGGTATTGTTCTATTTTTTCACTATTTTGATGAGACATTCTTCGTCACCTTGGTGGGTGCATTGCGGCTGATTAATGGATATCTGGGTATCGTAGTGCTTTGCTGCCCCTAAAATTAATCCTTCTGCGAAATGACATAATTGCCTTTTTGATAAGTATCGCAGTAGTAGGGTATTTTCATCTGGTTGGTCATGAAACATGGTTGGTGTATATGCTTGCGGATCTGATTTTTTAACTTGTACATGAATGACGCTGTCGACAGATAACAAAAAATCAAACAAGTTATCTTGTTCAGGCAAGCTGTTTGCGATACTGCCATAAAGGGTTGGGAACACAAAAGTACCAAATTGTCGTAAGATTTCTGCAGGAGTTACTGAAACTAGGCCAGATAACGCCGTAATCAAAGCGAGCAGCTCTTCGTCAGGATAAAAATCGCTAGCCAGATAGATACCTTGGCTCTCTGGGTTTACTTCGTCTATCACTGTTTGCCAACTTGATAGCTGATATTTATCTATAACAAATTGCTCGAAACCTAAAAAAACCATGCCTTTCATATTGACATCCATAATTTGCACTATACTTTTGTTAAGTATAGACAGAGCTAAGTCACTTATTCAAAAGTAAAAAAGGATTGTATGCGTCCAAGTATTATCATTGTAGACGATGAACCTCAAGTTATTGAGTCGCTTAAAAGGGTATTAGCGTTAGATTTTGAGGTTTTTGGCTTTACAGACCCATTTCGAGCCCTAAAATTTTTTGAACTTCATCCAACACATATTGTGATGTCGGATATGAAAATGCCACAAATATCAGGTGAAGACTTTCTTTTAAAAATTAGAAATGAAAATAAAGCGACACGTTGCTGCGTAATTACTGGTTATGCTGATGTAGAAGCTGCCCAAAAAGTGATAAATAAGGTTAATGTTTCAGCTTATTTTAACAAGCCTTGGTCTAATAAAGATGTAAAAGATAAATTGTTGGCCCTTGCAAGTGAAATCAAAACTGAGCAGTTACGTTCGGAGAAAATTAAGTCTCTGCAAAAGGCAAAAGAAAACCTTCGCTTAGAGCAAAAAACCGTGTTGTCGGTGATTGACAAAATGTTAGACGAGCAGGTGGCTGCTCAGGAACAACTTCAAAAAAATCATGAAGCGATTAAGCAATGTATCGGTCTTTTACCTTTAGTGACGGCTCACCATTTACAAGATGTTTCGGGACATGAGTTTCGCATTGCGCACCAAGCAAAGTTAATTGCAGAAGAATCGGGCTTATTGTCTGCAGAGCATAACAACTTATTTTTAGCTTGTTTGACTTATCGTTTGGCCATGAAAAATAACCTTTCATTGTTAGAAGAAAACGCAAATACGGACAAATTGCCTGAGCAATATTTTGCGTATCAAAAACAAGCGGTTGAATCTTCCTTACTACTTCGCAGTGTCTTAATGTTTACTGAAGCCGCAGATATTATTTTATGTTATGCCAATAGTGATTTTAGTACAGAGTCTGATTGTGACGAATATCAAAGTGCAACGTTAAAACACGCGAGTAAAATTCTTCGCCTAGTTGTTCTGTTTGATGATCTTATTCTTGGTCGCTTTAATGGTACCGCAATGTCGGCAGAACGCGCTTTTTCATGGTTAGCAACTGAGGGCAAAGAGCTGGTTGACAGTCAATTACTTCATCATTTTAGAGATATTTATGAGCAACAAGCTCAGTTTCAGCTAGAAAGAGCGAAAACATGCTCGCAGCTTAATGTTGGCGATATATTAGCGCGCGACTTGTTTAAGGCGAATGGTCATAAGCTGTTATCGCAAGGCACTGAAATATCTTCTTCTATCGCAGAGAAGTTGAATGTAGTCCAAGATAACGTAGAAGACATGCTAATCATGTTTGTCACATCTGAACTCAAACCACAAGGAGTGGTATAAGTATGTCTCAGCCTTTAATTTATTTAGTTGATGATGAAGAGCAGATCCTACAAGCGCTTTATCGCACCTTGATGTCACTTCCAGTTGAAATTAAAACCTTTTCATCTCCTTCAAGTGCGTTAACAGCGGTTTCAGAAGATGAGCCGGTACTGATTATTTCTGATCAACGCATGCCATTTATGACCGGTTTAGAGTTTTTAGGGAAAATCGCTCAGTCTCACCCCAACATTCATCGGGTGTTGTTGAGTGCCTATCAAGATTTTGATGTAGTTATCGATGGTTTTAACCATGGCTACGTGCAACAATTTTTAAGTAAGCCTTGGAAAAATACTGAAATTCGTGAGTTAGTCGCTTCCCATTTAACTCAAGAGGTGAAGCACGACAATTCAGGCATTAAATTCATTGGCGAATCTCCTGAAATTTTATCGTTGAAAGAGCAAATTAAAACCGTAGCCGACGCTAATGTTCCCATCTTTATTCATGGTGAAACAGGTACAGGTAAAGAGCTGGTTGCTAAGTCGCTTCACTCTTGTAGTACCAGAGCTGAGCACCCTTATGTTGCCTTTAACTGCGCTAACTTCTCAGAGCATTTGTTAGAGTCGCAATTATTTGGTCATCGTAAAGGTGCATTTACCGGAGCCGATAAAGATTTTGATGGTCTACTAGCGCAAGCGAAAAGTGGTACAGTCTTTCTTGACGAGGTAACCACGTTGCCTTTGCCAATTCAAGCAAAGCTTTTAAGAGTTATTCAAGAGCGCGAATATACGCCTTTGGGCAGCTCTGAAGTTCTTCCATTAAAGGCTCAATTAGTGTCCGCATCTTCAATGAGCTTACACCAAGCGACGCAATCTGGTGAGTTCCGCGAGGATTTGTTTTATCGTTTAGCTGTGATGACGCTAAAAATTCCAAAACTGTCAGCGCGAAATTCAGACATCATGTTGTTGGCTAATCATTTTCTACAGAAGTTTAATCAACAGCACGACAGAGATATTAAAGGCTTTGATCAAGCCGCGACTACATTCATTGAAACTTATGAGTGGCCTGGCAATGTACGCCAGATGGAAAACTTGATACATCAGTTGGTTATCATTGCGACGAATAGTGAAATAAGTAAGGACTTACTGGAACAAGGGTTAGGAGAGCTTGTTATTTATTCTAATCATGAAGCAAATAATAATGAATCCACGGATTTGTCTGTTAATAATCAAGCACCATATCAAGGAGGTACATTAGCGGATATCGAAAAGAGGGCGATATTAGCAGCAATTGATGCGTGTCATGGAAATATTTCTGAGGCGGCAGTTAGTTTAAAGGTGAACCCATCTACCTTGTATCGCAAATTACAGGCTTGGAAATCGAATTAACACACTAGCGAACATCTGCGAGCTACGAGAGATTAATGTTTAACAGCGTTAGTAATTCTTGTTGGCTCTGCGCTATTGTTTTTCCAGCAGTATCTAGCAAGAGTCTATTGCTTGTCCAAGTATGGTACTCTCGATTAATAACTGAATCCCAACTCGGTAATGTTAGATTTGGAATATCTGATTTTCTTAATTCGACGCGCTTTTTATGCTCAGTTTGGTCAGAGCAAATAATTTCAATGTCGACAAACTTTGCATCAGCTTTGCGTGCTGCTTGATGCCACAACTGGCGAGACTCTGTGACTGGATTGGTAGAGTCTGCGATAACATTTAATCCTAATAATAGGTTATCGGTCGCGATAGCGGCAGCTAACTTGTAGCCTTGATCGTATATCTTACCACTTCCGCAGTCTTTCATTTGCTGTTCAACGGTATCTACGCGTAAATATGAGCCTGCGATGGTTGTTGATAAGTAGCGTGAAAGGGTCGATTTCCCCGTGCCAGGTAAACCAGAAAATATATACAGCAAAATAAGAACCTCATGAAATGTTTACGGGGTAGATTACGGCTAGAGCATTATTTTACGACGATAAACCGTTGCACAATATTGCCATCCAGGTCTAATTCTGAATGCAGTTTACCCTTGTTGGCAACTATAGCTTGCGCAGAGGCTGGGTTATGTTTGTAGCAATGAACATGAACCTCATTAATGCCAAGTGAGAACAAGCGCTCAATCGACAGTTTCATTAACTTCTTACCTAAACCCGTTCCGCGATGACTTGGCTTAATACTCAAACCAATGTGACCTCCGCAGTGCTTTATTGCATCGTTAAGATGATGGCGTATATTGGTGACACCAATAATTTCGCTATCTTCTATTAGCCACAGCGTGCTGTTTGTTGCGGCATTAGGGGGTAAATTAAGGCCTTGAGAGTAACCTTGAACAGTGGCTAACCATTGGTCAAAATTTTCATGAGGTAAATCTAAGGTAAACGGGTAGCGTTCTTCATTACCAAGCGATTCGATATAGTCACAGTAACTTGCTTGATAGCGAACAGAAGGGGATTGTAATTCCATAGTATCAATGTTTATTTGGAGTATATAAAGTGGAGTATTAGCCAAACATGGTACGAATGATGTGGTTCATGTTTAAGTTATAGTCATCGGCTTCAGCCATTCCTACAATTTTCTCATCACTGGTACTTAAATCAATGTCAGCCGGTGTTATTTTTTGCCCTAATTTTAAGCTAAATATTGCTTTAACGACTGGGTTTAGCGGCTCAACTCTGTTTCCTTCTGTAACAATCGCAAGCTTTTCATTACTGAGAATGACGAGTGAGCCAACAGGGTAGACACCAATAAACTTAATAAATTGTTGCACTAATTCTTGGTCAAATTGGGCTTGGTTTTGCAAAAGATGGCGTAATACAGTTCCTGGCAGTTCACCTTTTTTGTAGCTTCTATCACCTGTCATTGCATCGTATACATCGACAATAGCTGTCATACGTGAAAGCTTCGACAATTTAGATTTATTTAGGCCACGTGGATAACCTGAACCATCCATTCGTTCATGATGATTTACTAGCATGTCGATAATTACAGGGCTGGAGAACCCTTCACGCTTAGCCATTTCAATACCCCAGAAAACATGCTTTTTTATCAAGTCCATTTCGTTTTTAGTGAGCTTTTCATTTTTCTCGAGCAGATCCCTAGGGACTTTTGCATTACCTATATCATGTAACAGCGCACCTAATGTCATTTCTTTCACTGTTTGTTCTTTTAAGCCGATATACAAGCCAAAGCCGCACACTAACACACCACAATTAATGGCGTGTTGCCATTGATAATGTTGCTTGGTTCGAATACGGGTAAGAATTGTTATAGCATTTTCATTGCGCATAACTGATTGGGTAATCTCATCAGCAAGAACATTCATTGCTTCTGGACTTAAAGGTTTATCCATCGCCGAATTAGTTAATAGTTCTTTCACTTTTTCGCTGGCATCGTCATAAATCTGACATGAACGTTCGAATTCATCAGCAATAGATACTTCTTCTATAGGCGGATTATTTTTTGCATTTTCCCTTTCTGCAACTTGTTCATCCGTTAACTCGACAACAACTTGCGCCACACCTTGCTTTTTCAACATAGCAATAGTGCGCTCGGAATTCACTTTTCCTTTGTTTTTTACTTTGTGTTGGCTGTTTTTCAAAATAATATCTTGAACATACATGCCCACTCTAAGCTCTTCTATATCTAACGTAACGTTCTCGGCCATTTCTACTTCCAACAAGGCTTTTATTATTATTTTAATTAGGCGTACAAAAGGTATACGAATATTCACTGTACCTTATTTTAGACAGAATGCCTAACTTGGTTGTCATCTGGTTGTCATGTTTGAGAAACAAAAATTACATATTTCTAAAACATTTCTGTCATTTTCGCTCCGTAGGATATGCCCAACTTTAAATCAAGCTGACTGAATGAAAGTTTTTTGACAAGTCAAAGACAAGAAAAAGTTCAGCAGCTAACAAAACACAATATTAATAAATACTCTTTTGGAGCAAACGAGATGCAAATGAAATCACTATTCAAGGTAAGTACTGTAGCTTTAGCATTAGCTTTAGTTGGTTGTGGTGGCGATATTAAAATTGAACCTACAGTTAACGACCACAGTGTTGATAACAGTGTAAACAATTCAAACAACACAACAAACCCTGGTACTACAGATCCTGTTGAATGTGCGAAATACGAAACTGATGCAGGTACAGTAGAAGGTACTTACGATGGCATGGACTGTTTATATAACGATTCATTTGCTAGCAAAAACATTGAAATCACTTCAAACCTAACGTTTGAAGAATTACCAGAAGGCGGTGTTCACTTATTCGAAGACGCACTTTTAATTGGTAAAGATGGCCGTACAGACGAAGGCTTTGTTATTCCTGAAAATGGTCCAACAATGACTGTTCGTCCAGGTGCAACTATCGCGTTTAAATCAGGTGAAGCGATTATTCGTATCGCTCGTGGTGCAAAAATCCAAGCGGTAGGTACTTACGAGAAGCCAATTACTTTTACTTCAGCATTCGCATATGACCGTCACGACTTAGAAGGTAAGGGCGCACAATACGCTGACTGGGGTGGAATTATCATCAATGGTCAAGGTGTTACTAACCAATGTACTAACGCGCAACGTGCGGCTAACACATGTAACGTTGGCTCTGAAGGTATCTTAAGCTACTTCGGTGGTAACAATAATGATGATGGTAGCGGTAACATCAAGTTCGCTAAAATCTGGTACGCAGGTTCAGGTCCTAAAATTGGTAGCGAGCCAGGCGATGACTTAAACTCATTAACACTTAACGCGGTAGGTTCAGGTTCTTCATTTGAATACCTTCACATTCATCAAGGTTTCGATGACGGCGTAGAATTTTTCGGTGGTGCAGCAACTATCAAGCACATCGCTGTTACTGAAACACAAGATGACGCAGTTGATATCGATGCAGGTTGGCAGGGTAAAGCACAATTTATCTTTGTTAAGCACGGCACTGTTACAACACGTACAGGTGAGACTGCTTACTTAGGTAACAATGGTTTCGAAACTGACGGTGAGCAAAACAGCGGTGCTGATTACGACGAAGCTCCAGCTTCTTTCCCAACAATTGCTAACGTTACTGTTATCACAACTGACGGTAAAGCAGTTCGCGAAGGTGACCCTTCTCAAGCATTCAAGTTTGACGATGGTATCAAAACAAACTACTACAATGCGCTAGCGATTAAAACTGATAACTCAACTAACGAAACAGATTGTATCGAATTTAAATCAGACGGCTTAAAGCACGCTGACGAAATCACGTTCAACAACTCAGTTCTAGCTTGTGTATCTAACTTCCGTGATGAGACTCAAATGCCTGCAGATATGAGCCCTCAAGCATGGTTCGAGCGTTCAGGTACTACTGAGTTATTAGGTGGTAACGCAGCAGTATTATCAGCAGACGGTTTCTCTACAGATACTGCAACTTCTGATATCACTGTTTCAGCAAACGACTTATCAGCTCTAAACGATGACTTCTTCGATACAGTTAACTTCATCGGCGCAGTTTCAGACCAAGACACTGATTCAGTTTGGTACAAGTGGGTTCAAGCAGCAGTAGCAGCAGCTGACAACGACTAATCACTTAGTACAAATAGTCAATAAGGCGCCTCAACACACTTAATGGCGCCTTTTTATTGAATACTGAATTAGGATTTTAAAATGACAAATCAATATAAACTCCAAAAGCTTGCTGTTGCTGTCGGGTTAGGTTTGTTTAGCTATACAGGTGCGGCTATTGCTCAGGAAGAAGAGCAACAAGCGATGGAAGAAGTTGTTGCTAAGGCAACGCGTCTTCAAGGTAGCGCAGCGGCTGTAGTAGCAGAACGTAAAAACCAAGCATTTGTTGCTGACATATTGGGTTCAGAGCAAATGTCGAGAACCGGCGACAGTGATGCTGCATCAGCGTTACGCCGAGTCACTGGTTTGACTTTAGTAGATGGCAAATTTATCTACGTTCGTGGTTTAGGTGAGCGTTATTCAAGTGCTCGTTTAAATGGTGCTAACATTCCAAGCCCAGATTTAACGAGAAACGTTGTTCCTTTAGATATTATTCCTTCTAGCATCATTGAAAGTATGGCAGTTCAGAAAGCTTTTTCTGCAAACATGCCTGCGGCATTTGGTGGTGGTTCAATCGATATCCGCACCAAATCAGTACCGAGCGACTTTACCGCGAGTATTGAAGTGGGTATTGCTAAAGATACCAGCGCTAGCGATGGATATACTTATAACCGTCCTGGCGGTTCTTTACCGCAGAAACTAAGCGATGCAATTGTTCAGTATCGCGGTGACTTTTCGACAAGTAACATTATTAAACGTGATAATTTACAAAATACGGATAGTCAAACAGTTTCTCAGCAAGCGGTCGAAATAAACCAAGATCTTTTGATGGCTTTACCTCGTGATTTAGCGATCAAAGAAGAGTCTTTAGACCCAACATACAATGTTAAAGCGCATATTGGCGATAGTTTTGACGAAAACTACTTTGGTGGTCGAATCGGGTTTTTAGCATCATTTTCTTACGAAAATGAGTGGGACTCTGCGGAAAAATACACCTCAGTTATTTCTCAAGATCTTAAAGAAAACTGTTCTACGTCGTTAGCGACTTCTGAAGACGTTGCTAACTCTTGTTTCGTTACAGTGACGAATTCACAAGTTACGACTGAAAACGAAACATATAATGCAGTACTTAATTTTGGTTACAAGCTAGATAACCACTCATTAGAGTTTAACAACTTGTATCTAGTTGATAACGAAGATGAAGTGGAAGTGTCTTTACAAGAAAGTCCTGCAGGTAGTAACGTTTTTGCTATCGCAACGGATGGACGAGCAGATCGTAAACATAGCTTTAACTATGAAGAACGTACATTGCAAGTTAACCAAGTCATTGGTCAGCATACATTTGTTGATTTAGACGGGTTAGGTTTTGACTGGCAATATACGGAATCTGAAGCAAAAACAGAAATTCCTTTTGCTGCAGATTTTAGATTTAGAGACAACTATGAAAATAGCGTTTATCAGAACTCTAGTATTACTGGTGATGATAACCGTGCCGTTTATAACTACACAGATATGGAAGATCATGTGAAGTCATACGGTGGTAACTTTACTTTACCAATTTATGGTGATGGTTATGAGTTAGAATTTTCAGCAGGTTACGATTTTTCGGATAGAGCGCGTAATTACACCACGTCAAGTTTTACTGTAGATAACAAAACAGGTTCAGCTATTACGATTAATGATGGTTCTCAATCTCCACTAGAAAATAGCGGATATTTAACCGATTCATTTTTAGATCAGTACCGTATCTTAACTGACTTTAATGAGCCAACTGCACCAGATGCAGATGACTACTTAGCTGCGCAGAAGATTGACGCAGGATATGGTGCGTTTGATTTAATCCTCGACAACGAAATCCGTATTAGTGGTGGTATTCGTTACGAAGAGTTTAAACAAACGTCTATTGGTACTTCTAGCTTAATCTTCAATCAGAAAGACTTAGATATTTTCTACTCTGAAGAAAAAATTGAAGACGGTAGTATTATTTCAGATGATTACTTCCCATCACTTGCCTTTACTTATTTAGGTGGCGAAACCTATCAGGTTAGAGCAAGTTATGGTGAAACTATTGTGCGCCCTGACTTACGTGAAGTTGTACCTGTTGCTTATATCGACCCGTTAACCGATATTCGCACTGTTGGTCGTATTGGTTTACAAAGTAGCCCAATGAAAAACTATGACCTACGTTACGAGCACTACTCTGATAACGGTGATAACTTTACAGTTGCAGCCTTCTACAAAGATATAGCTGCGCCAATTGAAACAGTTTTACAAGTAGGTGATGCTGACTATACAGCGACTTTTGTTAACGGTGAAACTGCTGAAGTTTACGGTGTAGAATTCGAGTGGATGCACGATTTAGTTTACTTAGCGGACGGTTTCTTCACTTCAGGTAATATCACGTTAAGTGATTCAGAAGTAGAAATTGACCCAGCATTAGCGGGTAACTTAACTAACCCAACTAAGCGTATGACGGGTCACTCTGAGTATGTGGTAAACCTTCAATTGAACTATGATGCTGCCAATGGCAACCATACAGGTTCTCTTGTTTATAACGTATTTGGTGAGCGTATCTTAGCGTCAGGTCTAGGTGGTAGTGAAGATGCGATGGAGCAACCGTTCCACGCGCTAGACTTAGTTTACACTTACTACCCTGATTTTAATTCGCAATTGAAATTCAAGGTTAAGAATATTCTAGACCAAGATATCGAAGTGACTCAGTCAGGTATCGCTGTAAGACAAAAAGAAGTAGGTACTGAATTTAGCATTAGCTATAAGTACGATTTCTAAACTCTTTCTTAAGACTATTAAAGGCTCGCTTTTTAAGCGGGCCTTTTTGTTATATTAAATAATCTAACTGGGTTGGACGACCTTTGTGTGTAGAGGCAATTTTTCGTTCACTCTTGATATCCTTCCAAGCGGTCACTTTTCCTTTTTTGTTCATATGCGGCATAACTGCGGCGTTATCTTTTGGAAGTGATAGAAACTCGCAAAGATCGCTTACTGAAGTACTGGTAGAAATATCCGTTGTCAGTAGGTCTGAACCTCTACCGTTAAAATATCGCTGAACTTCTGCTTGATGACATTGGTAAATATCGCGAAGGAAAGTATCACTGCTAATATTCTCTAAATTAAAGGGTGAAAACCGTGATAAATAACAGCGCTTAATAATTGGGTTAAACCCGCCCGAATCACTTAATAAATTATCATGCATTCTTGCTAATAACTGTTTTATCGATGGCAGCCATTGCTCAATATTACGTTGTAAATAGATGAATTTACTATTCGGGTAATAACTATCTAACTTTTCAAAATCATGAAAAATGGGGGTGTCAGCGATTACTTGCGCGCTATCAAATGCTTGTTGGCAATAAGCGGTATGGGCAACGGTAAACCCTTTATTTAGTAAAAATGCACACAAACTCGTTGTGCCGGTACGAGGTAAGCCAATTATAAAGACTTTGTTGGTTATCATTGTTGCGAATATACGAGTGCAAAAAGCTAAGTTTACCTGTGCCTAGTGTTAATAAACAATGCTTTCTGCTTGGCTGATCATTTTTGCAAGTTCGCCTGAGTGGTTTAATTCTTTTAAAAGTTCATTTAGAGGAGTAACGATATCTTGGTGCTTTTTGTGAACATAATGATAAAGAGGTTCATAAGCTATAGCGTGATTAACTACCGTTAAGTCTTCGAGCTGTTTTTGTTCTATTAGTTTTAACCCGTCTTGATAATTCGTTAGTGCAATATCGATGTTGCCTAGGGCAAGCTGAGAAAATAAAGAAGCAGTATTTGGGCTATCGAAAACTTTTATTAAACCTTGAGTGGCATTTTCAGTGTGCTTTACGCCTCTTACGCGACCGATGCGATAGTTAATTAAATCACTTTTATTACGTACTACTATTTTGCTGGATTTTCGGGCAAACACTGCGGTCGTTAATGAATAATATGGTGTTGGAACTCTCACCACATTAGGTGTTTCAGCGCCATAACTAAAAATTCGTAGAATTTCACCATCTTTAACTCCTGCGTTAGCTTCTTCTTGAGCACGCACAGCGGGTAATGGCGTTATACTGATATTTTTATTCAGACGAGCATATATTTGAGGGAGAACGATTCTCGCCACTTCTTGCTCTGTTAATTGTTCAATTGAAGCGAAATGAAGTTCTTGTGCTTTTACTTGTTGATGAGTAAAACCAATTAAGCAGATAGCAATAAATAAAAACAAACGACAACTATTTAACAACATACCTCAACAGCTAAAACATTCTTGTGCCCATTTACTAAGCTTAAGCTTTGTTATTGAAATGTGCAATTATTAAGCGATCCGCACAACTTTTATAAAAAAATTATCTTTATCGCAAACTTGAATATTGTCATTTGTTGTACATAAAACCGTCATAATTTCCTAGTAGGGTAAATCGCTCAGTTCTTTATAAACTCTTGCTACAGCTCGCTTTATAGTAAGAAATTTGTCACGTTTCTGTCATTTAATAAAGTTGCAATATTATTGAAACTTAACTGTCACAATTCCTCTTTAGAATTTTCACCAGGTCAAATTAGCAATCAAAAAGTTTTTACTTGGTAATTAGTACAACTTTTTGAACAACTGCACCAATGCAGAATTAAACATAATAAAGGTTTATCTATGAAATTGTCCAAATTGGCACAGGCAGGCATCTTGTTTAGTGCGGCATCTTTGTCTTTTGCTGGCTTTGCTGCGCAAGATGCTGACTTAAACAAGGTAGTGGATGCTGGTAAAAAAATAAACGAATCAGCAAACAAGTCTCAGCAACGTGTTGATCGTATCAACGAACAAATTCAAACCAAGCTTCAACAGTTTAAAGCGGTTAATAAAGAAATTGATGGCTTAAATGTTTACAACCAACAAATGCAAAAGCAAGTGGATAACCAATTACAGGAGTTATCTCAACTAGCTGTTTCTATGGAGCAGGTTAGTGTGATGGAGCGCCAAGTTTCACCCCTAATGGCTCGCATGATAGATACTCTCGCTAAATTTGTTGAGCTAGATGTGCCATTTCTTCCGGAAGAGCGCAGTAAGCGAATTGCAGACTTACAGTCAATGTTAGAGCGTGCTGATGTTTCAGTAGCAGAAAAATTCCGTCGTGTACTTGAAGCTTACCAAGTAGAAGTAGAGTACGGCAGAACATTAGAAGCTTATACCGGACTTCAACAAGTTAATGGTCAAGAGCGCGATGTCGACTTTCTTCGCATTGGTCGCGTAAGTTTCATTTACCGTACTCGTGACGGAAAGCACATGGGCGCTTGGGATCAAGAATCTCGTTCATGGCAAGAATTAGGTGCTGAATATCGCACAGATATTACAAAAGCTCTTCGTGTTGCACGCAAAGAACTTGCCCCAGACATGATTGTTGTTCCAGTTAAACAAAACTCTGCAGAATAAGTGAAGGTTGTAGAAATGAAAGCATTAAATAAATTGATGTCAGTTGTAGCACTTGGTGTAGTTACCAATTTTGCTGCGGCACAAGAAGCAACCACACTTGACGAGTTGCTAAACCAATTAAAACAAGGCCAAGTAGCACAAAGTGCTCAAAACAAACAACGTGAAGCTGAGTTTAACTCACGTAAAGCTGAGCAAGATCGTATGCTAGCTGATGCACGTAACAATCGCGATAATGCCGTGAAATTAAGTACACAGCTTGAAGGTCAGTTTCAAAATAATGAAATTGAAATTGGCAATCGTACTGAAGCCCTTAACAAGCGTATGGGCGAGCTAAAAGAATTATTTGGTGTGTTACAGCAAGTATCTGGTGATACGCGTAGCAAGTTCCAAACATCTGTTATTTCAGCGCAAATCCCAGGTCGTACAGAGTTCTTAGATGAGTTTGCTCAAAGCATGGGTTCTAGCTCTAAGCTTGCATCAATCGAAGAGATTGAGCGCTTATGGTTTGCTATTCAACAAGAAATGACAGAGTCAGGTAAAGTTCACAAGTTTACCCGTGAAGTCGTTGCTGCAGATGGTTCGAAGCAGCAAGCTGAGTTGATTCGTGTAGGTGGCTTTAACTTGATTTCAGAAGGTCGTTACTTTGAATACATCGATGAAACAGGCTCTGTAGCAGAACTAATTCGTCAACCTTCAAGTCGTTTTCTTGAAACTGCACAAGATTTAACAAACAACCCAGGAAAAACCGTTGCTTTTGGTATGGACCCTACAGGCGGTTCAATCATGAGCCTTTTAGTTCAAGCACCTGATACACAAGAGCGTGTTGACCAAGGTGGTGCTGTTGGTTACGTAATTTTAGCCATTGGTTTAGTCGGCTTACTTATTGCGATTGAGCGCTTTATCGCGTTGTTCTTGATTGGTAACAAAGTTAAGCGTCAATTGAAATCAGAAGTTGCACGTAACGACAACCCATTAGGTCGCGTGATGTTAGTGAAAGAACAAAACAAAAACGCAGATACTGAAACGTTAGAGCTTAAGCTTTCTGAGCGTATCTTAGCTGAAGTACCTAAGTTAACTAGTCGTTTAACCATTATTAAGATCATCTCAGTTGTTGCGCCGCTTATCGGTCTACTAGGTACGGTAACGGGTATGATTAATACTTTCCAAGCAATTACGCTATTCGGTACTGGTGACCCGAAACTAATGGCTGGTGGTATTTCTCAAGCGCTTGTTACAACGGTACTAGGTCTAGTTGTTGCAATCCCGATGGTATTTATCTCAACGCTACTGAATACACGTAGTCGCGGCATTATTAATATTCTTCAGCAACAAAGCGCAGGCATCATTGCTGAGCGTTCTGAAAGCGAAGAGCTTTCTCGTAAAGGAGCATAACCATGGTTGTATTCATCGAATTGATGAATAGCATTCGTGAGTTCCTTGACACTGGCGGTCAGGTACTGACCGTCATTGCCGGTGTTATTTGTCTAATGTGGTTGCTAATTTTTGAGCGAGTGTACTTCTACTTAGTGCAATATCGCTCAGTGAAGAAAAGCATTGTGGATGAGTGGTTTAATCGCAGCGAACGCGGCTCATGGAATGCCGAACAAATTCGTCACGCTAATATCTCGCGTGCGACTGAAATGCTTAACCAAAATGTGGCACTTATTCAGAGTTTAGTTGTGCTTTGTCCTTTACTTGGATTACTAGGCACAGTAACAGGGATGATTGAAGTATTTGATGTAATGGCGATTTCAGGACATGGAAATGCTCGTTCAATGGCTTCAGGTGTTTCAAAAGCAACTATTCCTACCATGGCAGGTATGGTGGGCTCATTGTCAGGTGTTTTCATTGTGACCTGGCTACAGCGCAAAACAAAACGCAGAACTGAGCAATTAGAAGATGCGTTGCCAATGGCGCACTAATAAACAAATTTAAGAAAGGGTTAAAACATGCGTTCTCAATTAGCAAAAGTGCTTCAAGAGCAGGAAGAGCAAGACGAAATCAACATGACGCCTATGCTAGACGTTGTCTTTATCTTGTTGATTTTCTTCATTGTAACTGCGTCTTTCGTGAAAGAAGCGGGTATTGAAGTCAATCGCCCAGAAGCTGCTACTGCAGTGAAAAAAGAACGAGCTAACATCTTAATTGGTATTAGCGACAAAGGTGAAATCTGGATCAACAAGCGTCGTGTTGATGTACGTGCGGTTCAAGCAAACATTGAACGCTTAAAGGCGGAAAACCCACAAGGTACAGTGGTTATTCAAGCTGACAAGAAAGCAACGACTGATGTGTTGATCAAAGTAATGGATTCAGCTCGTGCAGCGGGTGTATTTGACGTGTCTATTGCGGCTGAAGAGGCGTAACAGACCATGATGATGAATAACCTAGGACGCTACGCAGCAGCTTTTGGTTTTGCTGTGATAGTAACTATCGGTTTATTGTGGAGTATGCAAAAGCTTATCTCTGGCGGCAATAATGCCTTAACTGAGCCGCCTAAAGGTAACGTGCTTGACTTCATCCGTTTAAAACGTGATGAAGTCGTGCAAAAGAAAGAGCGTAAGCCACAAAAGCCACCTACGCCAAAAGAGCCGCCACCACAAATGCAACAACCGCAAATGCAACAGGCTAACCCTAATGCTAACGCGGTAAGCACTAGTTTTGCTGCTGAGATACAAGCAGAAGGTGGATTGTCAGGTGGTTTAAGCCTAGACAGTGCTGACGGTGACTATTTGCCTATCGTAAAAGTGGCGCCTATTTATCCTCGCCGTGCACAATCACGCGGAATAGAAGGGTATGTAATCGTTGAGTTTACGGTAACGAAAAACGGTTCAGTGCGCGACCCATTTGTTGTTGAAGCACAGCCGGAAGGAATTTTCGACCGCGCAGCATTAGACGCAGCGAAAAAGTTTAAATACAAGCCACGCGTGGTTGATGGTACTGCGACAGAAGTTGCAGGTGTTCAAAACCGCATAACTTTTGAAATTGACGGATAATTTAGGAGATAGCATGAAAAAACTTCTTACATGTGTAGCAACAATCGGGTGTTTTTATTTAGCGCCAGTTGTGTCTCCTGAATTTGGTCAGGTTCAAGCTCAAGAGCAAGCATCGTCGAAAAAAGAGACGGTGCGAGTGCCGGCTATGCGAAACCGTGTTTACACACAATTTGCTAGAGCACAGCAAATTGCCGATGCGGGGGATACACCTGGTGGCTTGAAAGTGTTAGACGAAGTTAAGTCTCGTATCGACAGTATGAATAGCTATGAAGTTGCTATGTTATGGAACTTCTATGGCTTTATGTACTACGCCAATGAAGATATGCCAAACGCAATTGCTAGCTTTGAAAAAGTTGTCGCAGAAGAAGCGATTCCTGAAAGCTTGCGAATCTCTACGCTTTACTCTTTAGCTCAACTTACGATGCAGTTAGAGAAATACGGAGAAACTTTAGCGTATTTAAAACAGTGGCAAGAAGTAAATACTAAGCCTCTTTCTGCAGACCAACATATGCTGTTTGCTCGTGTGTACTATCAAGATAAAAAGTATCAAGAGTCGCTAACCTCTACAGAAAATGCCATTGAAGTTGCTAGCTCAAAAGGTGAGCAACCAAAAGAAAACTGGTTGATTTTACAACGTGCTAATTACTACGAACTTCAACAACCTAAGAAAGTGACGGAAGTAATGGAAACTATGGTGCGCTTATACAGCAAACCTGAGTACTGGATCCAACTTTCAGGGATGTACGGTGAAATTGGTGAAGAAGAAAAGCAACTTGCTGTTATGGAAGCTGCATGGCAAGCAGGCTTTGTAACTAAGGCACAGGATCTAGTTACCCTAGCTCAACTTTACCGTTATCACGGTGCACCATATAAAGCTGCTAAAGTGCTAGAAAATGCGATTAACGACGGGATTTTGGTGGCACAAGAGCGATACCTTGAAATGTTAGCTCAATCTTTTATTGCTGCGAAAGACGACGAAAAAGCGATTCCTGTTTTGACCAAAGCAGCTGAAATTGCAGAATCTGGCAAATATGATGCGCAGTTAGCACAAGCCTACTTAAATACTGAGCGTTGGACTAAAGCGATCGCTTCAGCTAAAAAAGCAATAGAGCGCGGCGGTATTGACCGTATAGGCGATATGCATTTAGTTTTAGGTATGAGTCATTTTAATCAGAAGAGCTTTGATAAAGCCTTAGCGGCTTTTGAAGATGCGCAAAAAATAAAAGCTTCTGCAAAAATGGCAAAGCAATGGCATAAGTACGTCGCTCGTGAAAAAGAGCAGGCGGCACAGCTAGCTATGTTGAACTAAAACATGCTGAACTAACGTTTAGCACAGTTTAGAAACTTAAAAACTCTACCCTTTAACCTAGAGTTATAGGGGAGTTAAAAAAAGTCAGGTAACACCTGGCTTTTTTTATGCGTTCAATAATTGTTAAGCTGATTAATTACTTGCTAGTCTTATAGATAGTATTAACTTAGCCTTAGCTCAAGGTGACTGCTATGCACCCCTCAATTGTTCGACTGACTATCTTAAGTTTCTTTTTCTGCAGTGCTTTTGTTTTTGCAACGAATCAAAAAATGTCCGAAGTGTTTAGTGAGTCTAATAAAACCCAGCAGGTGTTAAATATTGAGGCTGCAATGGCTCGTGCGCAAGCGAGTTTGAATATTATTCCCATAGAAGCTGCCGAAGAGATAACCGCAAAAGCAGATATTATTTACATCCCGGAAGATGCGCTAGCGAAAGAGTATCAGAAAGTAAAACATCGAATGGTGGCACTTCTCAATGTTTGGCAAAGAAATTTACAAGGCAATGCAGCACAATACTTGCACTATGGTGCGACAACGGTTGATATATACGATACCGCACTTGTTTTACAAACGAGACAAGCAGTTCGACTAATGATTTCGCGTTTACGCGCTATAGAAGATGCCATGCTGACATTAGCGGAAAAAGAAGCGAGCACGTTAATGATTGGCAGAACATTAGGGCAACACGCACTTCCTATCACCTTTGGTAAAAAAGTGTCTACCTGGGCTGCTGAAAATCGCCGCAATATTGAAAGGTTAAAAACGGTGTATGTAAAACTAGATCGCTCTGCAATTTTAAAGGGTGCGGTTGGCAGCTATCTAGGCTTAGGTGATAGAGGCATAGAATTGGAGCGCCGGTTTTCTGAAGAGTTGGGCTTGTCATCAACACCATACGCCGATGATTGGCACGCAAGTAGAGACGTGTTTGCCGAGTATGGACAAGTTTTAGCAATGATAAGCAAATCTTTTGGGCGCATTGGGCAAGAATTATTTTTGTTGCAGTCAACTGACATCGCAGAAACGGTAGAAATAAGAAAAAAAACGGCAGTAGGCAGCAGTACTATGCCTCATAAAAATAACCCCAGTAAGTCCGAAGCCTTAATGCATTTTAGTCGCACTATCCCTCGATTATCTGAAGTTATTCTTGATGACATGATGAACTTTTTTGAACGTGACAACACCTCTAGGCCTAATAAAGTAGTCGCTGAGATCAGTTTGCAGTCTGACGATATGGCGCGCAAGGCGTTGGCGCTTATCAGTCAACTAAAGGTAAACCGAGAAAAAATGCGAGCAAACGTGCTGCGCACTAATGGTTTGATTATGTCACAGCGCCTTGTTTTTGCTTTAGCACCCAAACTCGGAAAGATAATCGCAAACGGCAAAGTTCACCACCTTGCTAAGGTAGCAATTGAGGAGAACCGAACACTAAGACAATCCTTTGAGCGATCTGAGCTCGCTTCATTGTTAAGTAAAAAAGAACTAAACGAAATTTTTGACGCTAGCACCTATGTCGGATTAGCTAAAGAGCAAGTGGCTGAAGTGGTGTTGTACTGTCGTAATGAACGAGAAAAAGAAGCGGCTAACTTTGCATTTTAGCTATAAACTGCATAAAGCCTAATAGGCATAACACTAGGTTATGCTTCGATTACAATTTGTTCATAGTTTGTTCAGTTATCTTTTGCGACACTAATCTTGAGAATTTCGCTAACGGGGCAAGCATCATGAAAGAATACAATTTTGAATCTGTCGAAGAAACTGAGCAACAAGCGTTAAGCACGCAAGATACTGAGGTTGCACCAGAAGAAAAATCGAACGAACTATTCGAGTTTTTTGAGCCAGTAACAGCAAGCTATATACTAGGTTATAACTAGATGTGTCGTTCATTTGTGGAGTAGACTATCTAGCTTTAAGGGTCTACTCCATAAAGGAATTTTCTTATAACTCTCTTCTTATTTGAGTTAAAATTACTACCACCAATAAATATACAAACATTGAATTAGGCTCTGGTATCGACTGAGGTGGGGAGCCCACTATGTTATTGTTTTCTATATTTTCTGGGGCTTCTTTAGTTTCAATTGAAAGCATGTCTGCATGCTGGAAAGATGGATCTATTGTGATAATTGGATCTGCATATGAATAAATATTAAAGCTGGTTCCGACGCCTTGATGAGTTCCTTGAACACTTAAATGAGCCAGCAGATTAATTCTCCCAATTTCATCCAAGCGCATATTGAATCGTAAAACATCTGAATCCTCAACCTGCGAGTTATAGCCGTGCAGTGTGGACCAACGATTTGAAATTAATTTATTTTGTGAAGCGCTTGTCCCCATACTGCCTGATACGTTGATTGAACTTTCTGCTTCGAGACGGGCAAGTCTTTGATTAATGTCTGAACCGCAATGAAAACAAGTAGAAACTTCAGTGAATAAAGAGTAATCGATTAACACAGGAACAACTAAAGACTGCAATAAGTTGCTATTTTCAGCGGCCTTAATTGAAAATGAATAATGATATGCAGACGCTATTTGGGCACCAAATGACCCACCATTTTCTTGCATAAACAGATTCATTTGTGCAGAAGCAAATGGTTTTCCTCCAGAATCGTGGCCATTCTTTGTTTGTACTTTTGCCCATTCAGCAGTTACCCAGCCACTATGTTCGTGGGAGTAATACCAGCCATCACCAGTGTCTTGGTGAGAAATCCTTACCAAAGACGCGTGACAGGAATAGATGGAAAATAAGAATATTATAAAAGTTGTTAGTTGTTTCATTTTATCGTAAGCCCTCTATGAAGAAACTTATGTAGGAAGAAACATCTAAACTTCAACTTCCTTGTTAATGTGACAATTAGTCTAATAAGTGGCTACAAAAGCATTTTTTATACCAGTTAAAAAATCCTTTGATTTATTATTTGGTTAAAAAGTGAACTGTTTAAGGCTGTCATGAAAGTGTAAAAAATGCTGACGGATAAAACAAAAGAAGCCTAAAGTTTGTTAGTACCGTAAGCTTCTATTGTTGGGCTAGATCTTTGAATATCTTATTTTAAAAAGAAACGTCTTAATGTTTTAAAAACGAAATCTCTGTTTTTCAGTAAAAAGTTGTTTTTAGGTAACCAAGAACTAGAGTAAAGCACGGTTTTAGCTTTAGAAAAGGTTAAAAAACCTTCATGGCCATGGTAGTGGCCAATACCAGAATTACCAACACCGCCAAATGGTGCGTCATCAGCTGCTACATGCATTGCTGTATCGTTAATTGAAACGCCACCGCTGTGGGTGTTTTTCAAAAGTTGGTCAATAACCTGTTTGTTATTCGACATAATGTACAAGGCCAATGGGCGAGGGCGGTCATTTATGTAGGAAATTACGTCCGTTATATTTTCATAAGTCATTACAGGTAAAATAGAACCAAAGATTTCCTCTTTTAAAATCTCCATGTCTTGCGTTAGACCTGTCACCAAGTGAGGGTAAACACGCTTTCCTTGATCGCTTTCCAACTCTTTAACCGCGTGAATTTTCGCACCTAGCTCTTTAGCGTTATTTAAAAGCGCCATTAATCGAGTATGTTGGCGATCACTCACGATATGGGTTTGTGTATTCTTGTCGCTATTATTTAGGTGATAAGCACGATAGCGTTCGATGAAAGTAGTAATAAACTCTTGCTCTCGGTTTTTCGGTACGAACACGTAGTCTGGTGCAACACAGATTTGCCCTGAATTAATCGATTTACCCATAATAATGGCATCAACAGCAATGTTCATATTGATGTCGTGATCGACAATTGTCGGTGATTTACCACCTAGCTCTAGTGTTATCGGTGTTAAATTGTCTGCTGCAGAGCGAGCAACCATTTTACCTACCGTAGAAGAACCAGTAAAAATTAGGTGATCAAAAGGAAGTGCCGAAAACGCTGCGCCAACATCAGCTTCACCTTCTACGATTTTAATGTGCTCGGCAACAGGAGCAATGATCTCGCGTAATACGCGGTTGGCATTTGGCGTGAACTCACTCATTTTAATCATCACACGATTACCAGCAGCTAAAGCTTGCGTTGCTGGGCCAAGGGCAAGAAATACTGGGAAGTTCCAAGGCGTGATAACACCGACAACACCTAATGGTTGATAGTGAACCAATACTTTAGAAGGCGCTAACATTAATCCTGCGTGGCGCTTTGATGGCTTCATCCATTTTTTCAGGTGCTTTAACGAGTAATTAATACCTGCAACGGTAGGAAGTACGTCTGCCACTAACGTGTCAAATTCACTGCGGTAGCCGTAGTCTTGCTTTAGCGCGTCATATATTGCTTGTTCGTGCTTTAAAATAGAAGATTTAAGCGCGTTTAATACCTGCTTTCTCGATTGATAGCTTGGCGCTGGCTCTGCATTGTAAGCCGCCTTCATTGCAGAAAAATCTGATGTCAGTGTATCTAAGGCATTAACGGGGTCGCTCTGGTTGTTTTGCTCAACAACGCTAAGGTTTGGTGCTGTCATAACTATTCCTAAACTTAAGGTTAATTTTTACCTACTCTTAAACATGCTTTTCTGCATTATTTTTCTTGTCGAAAAAACGAGTTTAAAGAATTAAACCGCTTTAACGGCCTAAGGCTGTTCTCATTCCCAGATAGCTTACCCAATTATAGTTATAAAGAATAATTATAATAATTTGTAGGTCTGCTAAAAATTTTGAATAGCGGGGTGCTATTCGTCTACATATCGATCGAGAATACTCAGAAGTTTACTTACGACGGGCGTTTGTGCAGTTTCTGGTCGGGTATATGCATAGGCCTGCCAGGGAATTGATATGTCAACCGGGATAATCACTAATTCGCCTGAAGAAATTTCTTTTTCAAAAAGCTGCTTCGGGCCACCCGTAAAGTAGTCTGAACTTAACACCACAGATTTCGATATACGGTAGTTATCACACACCACTTGTAGTTTAGCATTAGGTGCATTTTCTTCGATTTGTATATCTAGGGTTTGATTCAACGTTGGGCCTATGCCTGAATAACGAGTTAGCTCTTGAAAAGCGATTGGTGTTTTTCGGTGTGTTAATGGGTGACCTGCTCTGACAACAAAAATAACGTCAGCATGGGTGAGTTTCTTTATCGTTAATTCTGCCAGTGCTTGCTGATCGCTAATAGGGCCAATGGCGATATCTATTTGGCCATCGAGTAGTGTTTGGTGTAGCTTGTCTGGCGATTCTACTTTAAAAGATACTTGAACGTTTTTCGTTTCTTCAATTAAATCTAACAACACTTTGGGGAAATATAGTTGCTCAATAATAGGGCTGACACCTATGTTAATAGAGCCGCCTTCCAAATTAGATAACAGCTCTACATGTCGAACCATATGATCGAGCTTACGTTGAATGCCTTGCCCCTGATTAATCAAATAATGGGTAATGTCAGTGGCTGTCATGCCGGTGCTGTGTCGATGAAATAACTCAACTTTTAATGATTGCTCTAATCTAGCTAACTTTTTGGTTAACGTAGGTTGCGACATAAAGAGCTTTTCTGCCGCTTTATTAATGCTGCCTGATTCGACAATAGTGTTTAGTAAGTGAATGTCTGAAACGTCTAGCATTAATTCCTCAATAGCTTTATGTAATCAATAACTTTAACTAGCTTAATCTTCTTCAGTAACAAAATCTCGTTAATTCAAAAAATAGTTAAATAAAACTGTGATCTTAGCTCTCATTTCACATTCAACTGACATTCAATTTCTACAGTAGTTGAAAACTTTAGCTGGGAGTTATCAATGAAAAATAAATTATTCACGCCATTTGCCGCATTAGCACTAATTGGGCTTATGTCTCTTGGGGCATGTGCTTATCCAATAAAATCTGATTTAAAGGCAATGTCACCTAAAGCAAACTCAACTACACCTATCATTCAAGCAGGTGAAGCACCTAATAGGTATGAAAACAAAGCCGATGAAAAACTTGCTATGCAAATTAACGAGATGATCAATCGAGATGCGCTGCCGGGTATGGTGTTAACTATCATGCATAAGAATGAAATTGCTTTTGAACAAGCCTTTGGTTATGCCGATAGAGAAAACAAAATACTAATGGAGAAAGACAACATCTTTCGGCTTTTTTCTATGACGAAACCTATTACCGCATTAGCAACTTTATCGTTTTTGTATGAGCGAGATTACACCGTGGATACGCCACTACAAACCTTTTATCCAGAGTTTGATAGCCAGTCACCCATGTCGATGCACACCTTGTTAAATCATACATCAGGTTTATCTTATGGTTTTAAAATCAATCGTATAGCAGGCTGGCAGTATTTGTTTTCAGGCGTTGGGAGAAGTGATAACTTAGTTGAGTTTATGGACAAACTTTCAGGTTTACCTTTGTTATCTGAGCCTGGGGTAAGATGGCGGTATAGTTTTTCATCTGATGTTCAAGGCGCTGTAATTGAAAGGGTCACTAACAACAAATTACAGGACTATTTTGATACGCAACTTTTCACACCTTTAGATATGAAAGACACCGCTTTTTACTTAACTTCAAACAAGGTAAACAAGCTAGTTCCTATGTACAGCAATAGCTGGTTTTCGAAAGATCCGAGTAAAAATGATATAGAAAGCCACCTTACTGATGTGAATGTTGCCAATTCGGGGGGCGCAGGGCTGCTGTCTACTGCAAGTGACTACATGAAGTTTTTACATTTGTTGCTGTATCCTGAGCAGTATTCTCATATAGTGGATACCAGCTTGGTTGAAATGATGCTAACCAATCAACTTGAACAAGGCATTCAAGGGGTACCGGAGCGTTTATATAGCAATAGTGGCTTTGGTTACGGTATTGGCGTTAAGCTTGAAGATGAAAAGTACTTAAGTAAAGGCAGCGTTTATTGGGCAGGAAAGGGCGGTACCGCGTTTTGGATTGACCGTGAAAGAGAATTAGTGGTAGTTGCTATGATGCAAATGGAAGGAGGCAATAGAGAGCTAGAGAAAAACATAGTTCCTATGGTATATGAATGGTTAAACGCAAAATAAACGTATTGTTGGTTGAAGATGATCTTGATATTGCTGAAGGCATTTCTGATTATCTTCAAGCATTTGATATCGAAGTCGACTTTGCTTACTCCTTAGCGCAGGCTCAAAGTCGAATCGAGCAAACACATATCGATTTAATGATACTTGATGTGCACTTGCCCGATGGCAGCGGCTTTGATTTTTGTCGCTACATAAAACAAGAAAAAGACGTAACCATCCCAATAATTTTTCTAACGGCTAGAGCTGAATTAGAAGATAAGTTACTAGGCTTTGACTTAGGTGCAATTGATTACATGGTTAAGCCCTTTGCGCTACCTGAACTAAAAGCAAGAGTCATCGCAGCATTAAACAAACAAAGGCCAAACGAAAGTTTGGTTGTGAAGCAGGGGCAGTGGTCATTAGATATCAATAAATCGGTTTTTTCTGATCAGCAGACTGATATGCAGCTTTATGAAACGGGCTGTGTCATCATGCGATTGCTGATAGAAAGCTACCCCAAAGTGGTCAATAAATCTTGGCTTTACAATCAAATTTGGTCAGATGACATTCCCGCAAGTGATCCTTTGCGATCTCATATTCATCAACTACGCCAACAGTTTAAAGCGAACTTTAATCAAGCATTAATCGAAACAGTGCGTGGTGTGGGCTATCGACTGAATTTAGAAGTGAACGAGATAAAAGAAAAGCAGGGCTCAGCTCTTCGACAAAGTGCCAATGAGGAGCCAACTAAATGAAAAAGCCGTTAGCGAGAATCTTGGCTAAACAATGGTTAATGTACTCAGGCTTTTTCATGGTGTTTTTTATCGCCATTATGTTCTTCTTCATGTTTGTGTTTGAAGACCGAGCGAATGAAAAAAGTCTAAAAAATATGGCGCTAGTTTTAGCGGAACAAGCGTCTATTACAAAGTTAACTAAGATAAAACTGCCAGAGCCTTATTCTCTATACCTGATAAGTGATATTCCAAGCACATTAATTGAACCTGCTAAGACCCTTTCGCAGGGCGAAGTTACCGAATTTGCTGAGTTTCATCTGACCAAGTTTAGCAGGGTAAGTGACGGACAAGAGTACGTGTTGGTTTACCATTCATCGAAAGCCGACAGTGTTTGGCAAGCAGCAGATAAAATTCTTATTTTAATCTCACCAATCCTACTGCTTTTTCTGGCTAGTGCTTATCTGTTAGCTAGACGATTTACCCGAAAAGTGACATTTAGTTTAGATGAGCTTCTTGGTCATATCACCAGTGCATCAAAGCCAACAACTTTAAAGGATTATGCAAAACAACAACAAGTTAATGAGTTTGCCAGTATGGCAAATAAATACGCCGATGTTTGGCAGGCAAAGCTCTCTGTTATTGAACGAGAGCAAGCTGCCGTTAAATACTTGAGCCATGAGCTAAGAACACCGATGCAGGTTATTCAAAACTCTGCAGACATATTAGCCTTAACGCCCGATAACCCCAAAGCGTTACAACGCTTAAATCGTTCGGTTAACAGGTTAACGCGCATTTCTTCAGGCATTATGTGGTTAATGACTAATAAACTAGGCAGCGGCGAAAGTATTGAGATAGAACAAGTATTAGTGCCATTAATTGAAGAGCTTCGCCCTCTTGCTGAGAAAAAGGCGCAGCAATTTATCTTAGTTACAGAAGCTCAGTGTTACTTCGCTATTCCAGAGGAAGTTGCTGAAATACTCATTTCCAATATCCTCAACAATGCCATTCAACATGGGGCAAGTGATGTTATTAGCTGCAAGATAACTAATCATACTTTTGAAGTGTCTAACAGCATTGCGCAATCGAACTCACAGCACAGTCTTGAAGGGTTTGGTATAGGCATGGAGTTAGCGAACAGATTAGCAAACAGATTCAATATTAAACTTTCACTAGAAAAAACTGGTGAGAACCGAATGCGAGTAGTGCTAAGTCAAAATAATCTAGGTAGTAAAAATTAGATTGGCGGTTAGTAGCAATAGGGAGTGAATGTGCGCGATTTTCTGGATAAGGAATTGAATTTCTGACGATTTCTGGTAGCTTAAACGAATAGTCGTAGACGGGTATTACTGAGAAGTCTACAAAATATATTGTTATACATTTGGAGTCATATGGAGAATTTGGCAACATATTTAGGAACCTTATTTGGATTGGTCGGGTTAGTTATTGCTTTTTGGCAAAATAGACAAAAAGCACAGCTAGAGCAGGTGCTGAAGGCTAATAATTGGTTCAACTATCAAAGATGCAATAACTCTAATGGAACTTTGCAACTTGCATTTAAAATTTACAAAGAAAAACACGCAGACAATTTAGATTCGGATGTCATTGAGCAATTAGCAAGAGCTGATGCTTTTGGGCAAGAAGTCCACAAAGAAAGTGTACGTCAAATACACTTTTCGGAACCTTCATTTAAAAAAGCAGATATTGAAGTATGGAAAAGTGAAGGAAAAATATCTGATGCAGCAGTGCCCATATTTTTACAATTGGTTGATACAAATAAAGAAAAAAATGCATAACAAGTCGTTTAAAAGGACGAAAAGCAGTTGGCTTTTGTTCCTTCGTCGCCAATTTTAACCAACAAATTTTTGCCTCTTAACGAGGCGTTATGTGGCCAAGGAAAGCTCCAATGCAACCTGAAGTTTCAAAAGCACTTTCATACTGGCAAGTCGCCATGCAATATTTAGATTTATGCGAAAATGTTGCAAATTTAATTGCTTCGAAGGGGAATCAATGGGTAATAATCCAAGATGGTTTTGATGTAGATGCAATGGAAAAAGAACATGAAGAAACTACAAAGTGGACTGATTACAATCAAGGTATTCCTGTTATATTTAACTTTTATCATGGAATAGAGTTACTTTTAAAAGGCTTTTTAATTGCCGAAGGTAAAAATGCAAAAGGCCACAGAATTAGTGAATTACATAATCAGTTAAAAGAGTTGCACACTAGCTTAGAGTTTTTAGCTGGAATTGAAAAATATGTGCTTACTGATCAATTGCCTGATGTTTTAAAAAGTTTTACCGAAGAAACATCAATTTCTATTGATGATTGGTTTCAGGCTTTTAAGTATCCAGAAAGCAATAAAGGCGAAGTTTATGCTCACAATAAACTTCAGTTTCAAGTAGAAAAAGGCGCTGAGTTTTTTCAAAATTTAGCCTCTGATATACACCAGATACGGGTTTCTTCGGTACAATTTGCGAGAGAAAAATATGAAGGGCTTGCATAACAAGCTATTATCAGCAACTTATGCGGGCGTTAGCATGGTAGGTTATGCCTTGAAGTTCAAAATAGTTTTTTTATTGCTGTTATCTTTGAAATCTTTTGCTACAGACCTAAATACAGGGCAAAGGTTATTTGAAATTTCAGACTCATTTATTAAAAGTAAAATCCCAGGTTACATTCCCTTTGGAACAGATAGCTATACATTTATGGTGTTTGAAGGAAAATATGATTTGTTCAGTGCAGCCGAAATAGACTTTTCATTTTATGATAAGTCAGAGGGCAATTTGACATTTAACGAAACTTTTCAAGCTCATCAGATACATAGAAATGCTAACTCATGGAGTATAGTTAAACTACACACAAAAACTTTAGCTCCTATAGAACATATAGCGTCATGCAGAAAGAGTTTTGGTAACCATAAGATTACATGTGATTTTATAAAAAATTATGACGGGGTGTATATCGAATTTACTTTAGACCAAAATAATTTCTCGTTAGTGCAACAAGTAGCAGGTTTATTATTTAGCTATGCGAAATGTGCTAAAAAACCAAGCTAACAGGTTACTCAGCAGGACAAACGATACTTAGGCTTTGTTCCTGCACCGCTTATTAAAGCCAAATCATTATTTGCCCTTTAAGTTGGGGCGTTAACAGTACAGGATAATTAAGTGATTGAACGAAAGCGCGGTATTTATAACGGACGTAATAAATCTTCCGCATACAAAGATTTAGTATGGACGGTGGCAACATCACCAAATACTTCTTTAGACATAACAGGCCAAACCCGATTAACTCTAGATACAATTCAAGAAAACCTAGTTGAGCTTGGTAGCGATAAAACTAAAATCGTATCCGCTCAAGTTTATATTGCTGATATGAATGAAAAACAATCAATGGATGCGGTTTGGTGTGATTGGTTCGGTGACAATCCTCAAAATTGGCCTCAACGAGCCTGCTTAGGCGTAGATCTTGAAGGTGATGTGCTAATTGAAATAACCGTTACAGCGGTGCGTTAACAATACAGCTAGCAAGCCAAGCATTTATTAGCTCCTTATTGGGGCACCAGATACTTAGGGAGCATCTTTGACTTCGCAAAATTTATTTAAAGAAGGTGATTTTTTCAAAGCAAAAATTACCAGAGTAGAGCCGTCGTTGGAGGCGGCTTTTGTTGATTACGGTGCAGAGCGACATGGTTTTTTACCTTTAGCTCAGATTCCTCATTATGATCCTAAAGTTCACAAAGAGGGATCTATTATCATTGTTAGTATTGATAAAGCTGAGCGAGGTCAAAAGGGGGCTGCTTTGGTGGCACATGAAGAAGCGCCAACTGGGGTTACTATTCACGAGCTATATCAGAGTGGTGGTAACACAAACAAAGTGTTTTTCTATGTACTGGTGATCGGCGTATTGGGTACAGTTTTGTATTTTAATATCTAACAAGTACTCATCTCGTAACAGGACGTTAGAAATGAAGCCTAAGTTTCGTCTAATTTGTAATCTACATTAATGCCCTTATATCAATAGTTATAGCTACAACAGCAATTAATTCATGGAGATATATTGTGAGTGCAGAAATAATGTCAATTTTTCAGCCTTCGTTAAGAAATTTAGCAAAGGCCGAAGAAAGAAAGCTGGAGTTACATGAGAATGGCGACGACTCAAAGAAAAGAACAGAATTAGACAAAATAATGAAAGAAGGCCTTTCACCCAATAGTTTTAAAAAAGAACAAAAGCCAAAAGATAATTCGCAATAACAAGCTGTTGTCAGTCACTTTTGTCAACTGAAGCGCTTTATCAAGTTCATTATGGTACATTGATGCCAAGTGAAGAGAGTTAATCTTTCGTTAAGTGCAAAGGAAAGGTTTTGAGCAATATTAAATGGAATTACTTTTTAACCATCTTTCAAGTTTTTCTCGGGATAGTTTATTTTTCTGCTGGTCTAAGTAAATTAATTCCTGGCTTTCCCAATATCATTGGGCCTGTGTGGTTAATTGATGAATTATCAAAATATGGCTTGGGTCTGTTTGGTTACTTTATCGCTATCATGCAATCAGCGATTGGTGGCTTATTGCTAATTAGTCGTTTTCGTTTAGTTGCTAGTTTAATGCTCTTGCCTATGCACGTTTGTATTCTCATCATTCCAATATCACTTGGTTGGCAAGGAACACCATACATCAATGTTGTTTTTTTGTTTATGTTACTGGCTCTTTTGTTTGACGACCGTCAAAAATTATATTCTCTAATAAGCTCTATGCCACTCTCTTTCAGTGTTAAACCTAATAAAGTATATATTCTAACTTTTGTAGCCACATGGACTTTTGCTGTTTTTCTAAAGTATGGGTTTGGGCATTAACTGAGCCAATTTAAATACAAATTTATACAAAGCTTTACAGAACTTCTCTTTTGCCATTTAACGTAGGTTCACTGATCAACTTTTCGTCTTCTAGACGTTTTACAATCATAGCCGCATGATGATAACCGATGTGTAATGCTCTTCGGATTTTAGTAACGCTGACTTTGTTTTTCTCTTTGATAAACTGTTTGGCGTATTGATAAGTAAGCTCTCTACGCTCATCAATTTTATCATCAGGTATCTTGTCTAATTCAAGCTGAAGCTCTGTACAAAACATCTAGCAATCCTTAAAAATAAAAGAAACGTGAAGAGGGGAGGTGACTCATAACTCATACTCTCATCTTATAACTATAAAAGCATACTTTTATGTTGATTATCAATGCCACCAAAAAAACGTGCTTTTATCAAGCAGATGAAGTCAAAAAGCTAGATAAGACAAAGGCGGTGAATTTATTGAATTAATTCAATCAAGCCATTGTATACTGGAGAGTTAACGTTTGGTTTGAAAAAGCGTTGCTGGACGCTATAGAGAACTGCAACTTGCCCAGTCCTTATCAGGCCAATATACCGTTGTTATTTGTTCGAGCCATTCTCAAGTGCTTCGATTTCTTCTCTTATCTTTTCTGCTTCAGCTGTTAGCATAGAGTAAGATCTAATATCGCCATTGCGCTGAGCCAACATCGCTTGCTCAAGTTTGAATCCATAAGCCTTGTTTAGCTTTTTGATGGGATCTCTTTTAAATAATGAAAACATAAATTAGGGGTTAAATTGATTTTGTCTTGTTATACGTAAGTTATTGCCTTTTGGTTTTTATGTTGAATTAAAGAATTCGCAATGTGAGCGTGTAGAACGGTTCTGTGTTCTTATTATCGATAATAAATATAACCCTAAATAGCGAGGCTGAACGAAGAAGTAATTAAAAATTTACTTTGTGTTTATTCACTTTAGCCTTTTCTACAAACTTGCCCGCTAGTTTTCCTGAATATTCACTGTCTTTGATAACATGCTTACCATTTACCAAGGCGTGTTTAATGCCGGTGGAATGCTGGTTCCATTTGGTAAAATCTGCTTTGGGCTTAAAGGTTTCGGCATCCCATATTATTACATCGGCGACATTACCCTTTTTGATAACACCTCTGTTAGCAAGGCCAAGAATGTTAGCGGTTTTTCCCGAGCTTTGGGTAATAAACTGATCAATGGTTAGTAACTTTTTCTCGTTAACGTAGGTGTTAAATTTTTTACTGAAGCTGGCGAATTTTCTAGGGTGGCCGTTAGTACCGTCAGAAGAAGTGATAACCCAAGGCTTAACCATAAAACGTTCTAAGTCCTGTTCAGACATATTGAAAGAAGCGATGCGAATATCGCCTAATTGCACTAGCTCCATCGCCGTGAAAACGGGATCTTGTTTCTTTGCTTTAGCGATGTCTTCTAGTGTTTTTCCAACGATGGACTGTGAACTAAAGGCGGTAATTAGCAAGGAGTTTGCGCCACCTCTGCGGCGAATATTCTCTTTTATTTCTTTGTATAATCTGTCAGTTAACTTGGGATCGTTTAGGCGCCGATAAAAGGCTTGTTTCGAATCAGCCATCACCCATTTAGGCATAATAGCGCTGTGAAGCTTAGTACCAGAGGCTAACCACGGGTATTGGTCGGCCGTGATAGTTACGCCTTGTGCTTGAGCTTGCTCGATTTTAGCTATAGCTGGTTCACTTTGCGCCCAAACATCAACGCCTAGGGCTTTTATGTGTGCAAGATGTAATGGGATCTCAGCTGTCTTGGCAACGTAAATAGCTTCATCTAAAGCTTGTAAAAAGCCGATGTTAAAGGTGCTTTCATCGCGAAGGTGCGTATCGTAAATACCGCCATATTGAGCGGCTGTTTTCGCTAGTGCGACTACTTCTTTAGTTTCGGCATAGCTGCCTGGCACATAATAAAGTCCAGATGATAAACCTAACGCACCGTTTTGCATTGCGGTATCCACCAGCTGTTGCATACGTTCTATTTCGCGTTCTGTTGCTGGACGATGAGCTCGTCCCATCACTGTTTCTCGTACAGCGTTATGACCGACAAATAGAGCGACATTGGTGCCTATACCGTTTACTGCTAATTTTTGAGCCAATAGGGCTATGTCTACTGGCCCACCACCATCGTTGCCGTTAACGACTGTTGTAACACCTTGGGTTAAATAATTTAAGTTGGCATTTTTACCTTGGCTGAGCAGTTCATCTAATGTATGAGTGTGAGGGTCGATAAAGCCTGGGCTGACAATATTACCTTGCGCGTCGATGATTGTTTCTGCAGAGCGCTGATGAGAGCCTGTCGGGTAAAGTCCGCAAATGAGTTCTCCACAAACAGCAATATCTAAGCTTTGTTCGCCTGTTAAGTCGCCGAAATACACGCGGCCGTTGGTAATTAATATGTCTGCTTGTTCAGTACTGGCTATTTTTTTACCTGGTAATGCCGAGGTTTGGGGACTTTGGTGTTGCTGGCAGCCGGTAACAAATAGGCTGCCAACTAATGCCGCTACAGGGAACAGTTTAAGGGGGTTAAACACGTTTACAGTTATCATTTTGCTTTATTCATTACTTACATTTTTAAGTGCAGCTTTTAACTCACTCAGTTACTTGGTTATTTCTTTAAGTGAGTTGTTATCTTGGAGCATGGTTTTCATCAGCGAGTTTGCAGCATCTACTGCTAGTTTGCGAATAAAGGATCTGTCTGTGTTGTCACCCATTTCATAGGTAATTGCGTGTACATCGAACTTGTCGGCAAAGTATTGTTTAAATACGCCTCGGCCCGGGTTATTACCTGGTTGCTGGATAACGCTGAAGTTTTCATATTGGCTGTCTAGTTTGTTTAGCCAGTTGTTGACTAAATATGGTTGTTGCATACCGTAGTCGCTAGGCATGGTGTAGAAAATGTCTTTATGAGTCGAGTGAAAATCTACCGCCATCGACATTTTATGGCCTTTGTTTACTAGCTCCGATAAATATTTGTCTACCGCGATAACTTCCGGTTGTTTGAACTTGCTCCAATCACGGTTTAAGTCAACACCGTTGGCATTGTGGCGCCAGTGGCCCCATTCGACACCGTCTGGGTTCATGTTAGGTACAATGACAATGTTGTAATACTTGCGAAATACCGTTGCTAACTGGCTATCAGAAAGTAGTGTTGAAACAAAAGGAAATAGCGCTAGTGCACCTGTCAGCTCAGGTGGATGCTGACGTCCTAATACCACCAACCAAGGCTTTGCCTTGCTCATATCGGCTGATTCAATTTTGTAAATGGGGCGCTTTTCCACTGAGTGACCTAACAGGTCGTGGGTGATGTGCGACTTTTGGCTAATTTTTTCACCCCAATCAATATAGTCTTGATTGTTAATAACTTCTTGTCCTGCAATCCAGATAGGTTTCTCCGTTAAATTAACACGAAAAGTTAAGTATTTATCTCCCGCTTTGTAGTCAATCGGGTTCCATGTTTTGCCATCTGAACTTAATTTAGGCGGGTATCTGTGCTTGCCGTCTTTTACTGCAAGCCTAACTTTAATTTGTTTGTCTTGTTTACTCGATAATTTAAACGCATACCATGGGCTGTTGTTAATTGGACGGTTTTCCGGCTGAAAGGTTAAGGTAATTTGCTCGTCTGATGCTTTGCATGATGCGATCATTTTATCGCTACTTGCACCGGAAAATTTATTATCAAAATTAATGCTTCCTAGGTCACAAGCATGTGAACTGGCTGCAAACATGGTGCTTAATAAAACGGCTGGCAATAGCCTTGAAGATTTATTGTTAAATGACAAAAATTTTCCCATCATGATAAACGCTCGGATTCTGTTTTTACTAGTCTAGGCTAGCATAAGTAAAAAGAGGAAGTGGTTATAAAAATGTAGCCGCCAATTCTAGAACGATTGCTAGAATCTGGCGGCTAGGCAAAGTACTTACTTTGCTAACTGTTCTAAGAAATTAGAACTTAGCTCTTAGTTCTACGTAGTATGCACGTCCGTAGTCAGAATGAGCATCTGCAAAGTAACCGAAGTAGCGGTCAGCAAGAGGTGCACGCTCGTCTGTGACGTTGTTAATACCAAATCTAACGCGCGAATCTACACCTGCTAGCTCAAACTTGTAATCAACACTGGTGTTGAAAGTCGTCATTGAAGGAATGATGTACTTAGTACCGTCATCCAACGTTAGTGAGCTTTGGTAGAAGCTACCCACTTTAAACATGTTTAATGAGTAACCCCAGTTGTCGTTGTACCAGCGGAACTTAGCTGAATGACGCTCGTCTTGGTTACCGTCTTTACCAATTAGGTCGGCAAAACCGTCAACAGGGTATTCAGAAGGTAACAAGCCTGATGCTTGAGCATCAACTAATTTCTGTGCGTCACCACCAGCATCTTGATCATAAGTTTCTAAAAAGGCACCGTTGTATTTGAAGTCAAAAGTACCGTATTTGGTTTGTACATTGTAGTAAATACCAACGTCATAACCTTCAATAGTACGGGTGTCTAGGTTAGCGTAGCGATCATCAATGTATTTGATCGCGCCTGTATTACAAATACCTGCTGCTTCATAAAATTCAGCAACGTCAGCATCTGCATCTTCGCGAGTAATTGCCGTGTTTACGGTATTGCCGCTACAGTTAGATGTACCTTGCTCAAGTGCGTACACTAAATCAAGAAGGGTGTGGTTTTCTTCACCGAATAAACCAATGGTGTCTTTCTTCTCAATTGTCCAGTAATCGAAAGTCAGCGTTAACTCATCAGTTGGTGTCCACGCAAAACCTAACGAGGTGTTTTCAGATTTCTCTGGTTTTAACTGGTCACTACCTTGAGCAATACGTTGAATAGAGTTACGACAATCTAATGTATCTTGCTCTGGATCTCCGCCGTAATCAGCAGCATATTGACAAACGTAGTCGGTTCTTGTGTTAGTACGAGCAACAATATCTTCGTTTACGGTAACTAAGTTAGGGGCACGGAATGCTTCAGACCATGAACCACGCACTAATAGTTGCTCAACTGGGCGCCAACCGAATGCTACTTTACCTACTGTTGTGTCTTGATTGATATCATCGAAGTCTTCATAGCGAATTGCTGCTTGAACGTCTAAGTTGTCAAGAACTGGAATTTGTACCTCAGTAAACAAAGATGTTACTTGGCGCTTACCTTCGTTATCAGGAGTAGGGCTTGAGTTAACAATGTCAGAAACAAATGGGTAAGTGTCGCCTTCCCAGTCAGTAAAGACAATAGTGCCGTCTAATCGCTCGTCACGGTCATCTTTAAAGCTTTCTTCACGCCATTCAAAGCCTGCTAAGAATGCAATGTAACCTGCTGGCAATTCATATAAATCTGCGTTAGAAAACTTAACATCAAAAGTCGTTAGCTCTGTTTCACTGATACGGCTAACGTCTACTAATGCACGTTCGATATTGGTGTTTACACCACCACTGAACGGGTTATAAGCAGCTGAAGTATTATCGTTTAACGCTTCCTGTAACAAGGTGTTCGATACGCGGTTGTGAGTAATATCTTCTTTTTTCGCTTTTGAGTAAGATACAGCTGATTCCCAATCCCAATCGCCAATCATACCTCTAAAGCCTTGTAAGAAACGGTAGGTATCACCGTCATTATCAACGACACGTGGTACTTCTGCTAAACGGTAGTTATCGATAATTAAGTCAAAACCTTCTTCTGGGAAATCACCAGTAAGGCTGCTTGGTAGTCGATTTGGAGAGTTAACTGAACCAAACGGGTTGTAGTAGTTGTCTTTTGAAACACGCAGCTTAACACTTGAGAATGAAGCGGAAGGGTGGCGTGTCATTGTCGTGTCAGATGAGTAATAAGATAATTCAGTAAAGCTTTCTACGTCATTTTCAAATTCATGATTAATAAAAATAAATGAATTAAAGCGTTTTAAATCTGAACGAAGATCGCGGTTTTCATTTAGGTTATAACGGTAAGTACCTTGACCGTCTTTTGCACCACAGGTCGTTGCATTAATTACGTACTGACAACGTTCATCGCCAATTGGGTAGGTTTCAAATTCACCTGATGAGTCAGTTAAATCGTTATCGTCTAGGTCACCTTCATTGCCAGGAACAATATCAAATTGACCAAAGTTAGAGTTAGCACTGTTGTTTCTAAAACGCGTATCGCCATACCATGGTGAATCTTCAGATAAGCGGTCTCTGAAGTCTGAGTTAGACCAACGTTCATCGTCTTGAGAATTTACACGGTCACGATCAAAGTAGTTGAAAAAGCCACTAATGTTGGTACGGCCGTTGTTGAAATCTTTACCAGCTTCAATGGTAACGGTTCTGCTTCCGCGGCTAAAATTATCGTACTCTAATCCTTTTGCTTTAATGGTAAAGCCTTCAAAGTTTGTTTTAAGTACGTGGTTCACAACACCTGCAACAGCGTCAGCACCATAGATAGCTGAAGCGCCATCTCGCAGAACTTCTACTTGTTGTAAACCAACCACAGGAATGGTGTTCGAGTTAACTGAGTTTACCGGTACAAAACTGCCACCAACTTCTTCTGTCTGGAAAGTTGCTGAGTTGACTAAACGACGACCGTTTAATAGAACCAGCGTATTACCTGTACCCATGTTACGTAAATTAAACGCACCAACATCACCACGTGCAGAGTTGATACCACCAGAAATGTTCTCAGCTTCACTCATGAAGTTTTGACCGTTTTCTGGGATCATGCTCATCAGCTCATCACCTGAGTCGATACCTAAACTTTCAATATCGTCGGCACTAATTACTGAAACCGCTAATGACTCACTGATTGCGCCACCGCGAATTTGCGAACCAACAACAGCAATTTTTTCAATTTCCTCTTCTTTAGCTTTTTGGCTATCAGTTGAAGGGGCTTCTTGTGCAAAAGCTTGAGGGGCCATTGCTGCTAATAGACATAAACTAAGTTTCGAAAGCTTATATCCGCTCTTTTGACGTGTTTTCATGACTCTCACCGTTATATTCCCATGTTTTATTATCGTTTTAGCGAACCTTATTTATGGTTCTTTTACTTTGCTGCTTCTAACCTTGAATAAAAAAAGGTAAATAAACAATTGACTGATCATTGTTAGGCTATAACCTAAGGTTATAGGTTGTTTTCATATCGCTAACATACCGAGTTATTTAAAGCTGTTAACGTATTAAAAATAACAACTAATCAGTATAGCAATTGGGAAAGTTTTCATGGCAAATCATAACCGGTTGGCATTGTTCGTCTTTATATTTGGTATTTTAGGCGCGCTTTTTGTTAACCACTCAGACAAAAAAGTGTGGCTAGAGCAGTCTCATATTTACGATGTATATATGCAGGATAATGGACAATATGCGTACCGCTTTAAAGGGGAAGAAGTTGGTATTGTTGAAGTAATTCCATATCAAAGTTCACCACTAAACCAAGCGAATTTAGATGCCCATGGTGCACCTGATATCAGTCAGCAATGGGTGATTGACCAACAAGGGCAAGTTAAGCTCCTTAAACCCGCGTTTCATTTTGGATTATGGTCCTTACTGCCTGCATTTATCACTATTATTCTTTGTTTGTTGACTAGAGAGCCGTTAACAGCGTTACTTTCTGGCATTATTACCGGTGCTTTAATGCTGGGGGAATATGATTTAACAGACGCCGTAATTATTCCAAACCTAGCGACAACAGGGACGGCAGGTTTACTTTTGTTGTATTTGTGGTTGCTCGGTGGCTTGTTGGGGGTTTGGTCTAAAACAGGTGCCGCGCAAGCGTTTGCTACCTTTATGACACAAAAGTTTGTTAAGGGTCAGAAGTCGGCAAAATTAGTCTCTTGGTTTCTGGGTATTTTGTTTTTCCAAGGCGGTACTATGAGTACTGTATTAGTTGGTACAACGGTAAGGCCTTTAGCAGATAAAGCAAAAGTTAGTCATGAAGAGATGAGTTATATTGTTGACTCAACGGCCTCGCCAATTGCTGCAATTATTGCTTTCAATGCTTGGCCAGCGTATATCCAAGCACTAATTTTTGTACCGGGAGTTGCTTTCTTAGCAACGGAAGCAGACCGATTAGCCTTTTTCTTTAGTAGTATTCCTTTTAGCTTTTACGCAATTTTTGCGGTTCTAGGTACCTTACTGCTTAGCTTAAATATCACTACGTTTAGCGGTAAACGTATTCGTGCAGCGCGTCAAAGAGCGTTAGAAACAGGCCAATTAGATGCCCCTGGCGCAAAGCCATTAAGTGCCAAAGAATTACAGTCGACCAAAGTACCTGAAAATTATAATCCACATTACTTAGAGTTTATTTTACCTTTAGTGACGCTAATTATTACCGCGGTAATGACTTTCGTTGTTTTAGGTTCCCCTAAAGTGACGTGGGCATTTGGTGCGGCACTCATGTTGTCTATTTTTATCGCTTTAGCTAAAGGCATGAGTTTGGCTGATGTTGTTGATGGCTTCGGTGTAGGTCTTAAAGGCGTAGTAGTGGCCTCCGTGATATTGATGCTCGCGGTTATTATCGGATTTATCAGTAAAGAAATTGGCGGTGGGCTTTATCTCGTTTCGTCATTAGGTGAACAATTACCATTTTGGTTACTACCAATAACATTGCAGCTAATGACCATGGTTATCGCATTTTCTACCGGTACTAGCTGGGGAACTTACGCTATCGCATTTCCGCTAGCGATGCCACTTGCCTGGGCAATAAGCCAAAGCCAAGGGCTAGCAAACCCAGAAATTTATATGATGATTTGTTTTGCTACCGTGCTAAATGGCAGTGTTTATGGTGATCAGTGTTCTCCGATATCAGACACCACTATTTTAAGTTCGATGACAACAGGCTGTGATTTGATGGATCACGTTAAATCGCAGATTGTTCCTGCGACGTTTGCAGCAACCATTGCAGCAGCACTTTGGACAGCAAGCACCATTATTTTTGCACAGTAAGGAGAGGATATGAGACTTCGTCATATTGAAATTTTCCATGCAATTTATACAACGGGTTCTATTACCAATGCAGCAAAAATACTGCATGTATCGCAACCGTCGGTGAGTAAGGTGTTGTCTCACGCTGAAATGCAACTTGGATTCAACCTTTTTGAACGAGTGAAAGGAAGGTTGATTCCTACCAATGAAGCCGACCTGTTATTTGATGAAGTTGATAAAATTTATCAGCAGATGCGCTCTATTAAAAACACTGCGCAAAATATCAAAAAGTCAGATTTTGGTAATTTGAAGTTGAGTGTATCGCCGGCGCTAGGCTTTGATGTGATTCCAGAGGTCATTGCAGATTTTCATGAAGAGCATGCCAACGTGAATATTGATATTCAAACGGTACATAACGATGAAGTAATGCACTCTTTGTTTGAGCATAAGTGTGACTTTGCCGTGGTGTTCTCGCCCAACAAAATGGCAGGTATTCAACAAATTCCTATGGCCGAATCCGAGCTAGTAGTAATGTACCCAAAAGACATGTTTGAACAAACGCCCGATGCGTTTACATTAGAGCAACTGGCGGATCATGAATTTATCGACATCAGCGACAGTGGCCCTTTAGGTGATTTATTGTGGACACGTATGATGGAGGAAAACATTCCTATCTCTGCCCGTGTAAAAGTACAAACCTATTTTATTGCCGCTAGAATGGTGGCTCACGGCTCAGGTGTTTGTGTGGTGGATAAATTCACTGCTGAAGGAAATGCATCAGACGAAATAGCATTTGCGTCCTTTTCCCCTAAATTAACATTTAACGTGAGTTTATTGCATTTAGAAAACCGCGGTCTCTCAACCGTTGCTGAATCATTCATTCCTCATTTACAAGACGCGTTAACGCGCTAAACCCCAATGAAAATAAGGGCTATAACCTCAAGTTATAGCCCTTTCAACACTAAGCATTTTTCATCCATTGTTAACCCTATTAATCTGAATTCATCGAATTAAGCGCTGCATAGCAGCACAACAGGGTATAACAAGATGCAACTAGCTGCTCCTTATCTATTATTTATTGGTGACGCAACAGACGAACTTTCTATCAAAATGGCACGAGGTGCTGCCGACTGGCGCCCAGAACTTTGTGTTGGCGAAATGTCTGTTGAAGGATGTACCGTATCTACTGGTTTACCGCAGTTAACTATTGCCGATGCTGTTGCTAAAGGCGCTAAGAGTTTAGTGCTAGGTTTTGCCAACAGTGGCGGCGTTTTAGAAGCCAAGTGGCATCCTTATATTCTAGAAGCTCTATCTCATGGTATGGACGTTATCAGTGGCTTGCACGATAGAATGCAAGCGGTACCTGAGTTAGTTGCGGCAGCAGCGGAAACGGGGGCAAACCTATGGGATATACGTCATCCTCAAGCAGAATTTAAAACAGGTACAGGTAAAAAACGTACTGGCAAGCGCGTATTAACCGTGGGCACCGATTGTTCTGTTGGCAAGATGTACACGTCTTTAGCACTTGAAAAAGCCATGCATAAAGCAGGAATGGCTGCAGATTTTAGAGCAACAGGTCAGTGCGGAATTCTAATCGCAGGCCAAGGTGTGGCGATCGACTGTGTCGTTGCTGATTTTATCTCGGGTGCAGCAGAAACGTTATCACCAAATAACGGTTCTGAACATTGGGACATTATTGAAGGGCAAGGTTCTTTATCTCATCCGGCATTCGCTGGCGTAAGTTTAGGTTTGTTGCACGGTTCACAGCCAGATGCGTTAGTTATCTGTCACGCGTTAAACCGAAATCACATGCGTGGCTTGCCTGATAGTAAATTTCCAAGCATTGCCGAAACCATTGAATTAAACCTGCAAGCAGCGAAACTTACCAATCCAAACGCTAAAGTTGCTGGCATTACCGTTAATACCTCTAGCGTTAGCGAAGAGGAGGCAAATGCTATTTGTCAGCAGTTATCTCAAGAGTTTGGTATGCCATGCGTTGACCCTCTTCGTCATGGTACGGATGCGATTGTTGACGTACTTAAAACACAATTTAACGACTAGGTTGAGTGACTAAAATGGAACAAATTCAATTAGGCTTTCAGTTGCAAGAGTTTCCACTTGCCAATGTTTTTCGTATCGCGAGAGGCGCCAAAACCAGTGCGCAGGTGGTTGAAGTTCAGTTAACGCAAGGTGAGTATGTAGGCCGCGGAGAGTCTGTTCCATATCAGCGTTACAATGAATCACTCGACACAGTTTCAACACAGCTGAAAGAGTTTCAACAGTCGTTAGCTGCAGGCGAGCCGCTAGACAAAATGTTACTCGCCATGCCAGCAGGCTCAGCAAAGAATGCGCTAGATTGTGCGTATTTAGATTTAAAAGCAAAAGTGCAACAAACTACCGTGGAGCAGTTACTTGATTTAGAGGCTACGCCTGCGTGCATTACTGCGCAAACGTTGAGTATCGATACGCCAGAAGCTATGGCAAAAAAAGCAGCGGAATTAGAACACCCGCCGCTGATTAAAGTTAAGCTCGATAACCAAGATATTCTTGGCAAGATGACAGCGATCTTTAATGCTGCACCTTATAGCAAGTTTATCGTCGATGCTAACGAAGGGTGGACGATAGACGATCTTAAAAGTTCGGCAGAAACGTTAGCGAAGCTCAATGTTGTCCTTATCGAACAGCCTTTACCTGTAGATAAAGATGAGGTACTTGCTGACTATGATTGTCCTGTATCTCTCTGCGCTGACGAGTCTTGTCATACAAGAAAAGAGTTAGATTATTTAAAAGGTAAATACCAAGCGATAAACATTAAACTCGATAAAACAGGTGGTTTAACGGAAGGATTAGCTCTTTATCGAGAAGCGAAAGAAGCTGGTTTTGATATTATGGTAGGGTGCATGGTTGGTAGCTCGTTGGCTATGGCTCCCGCATTTTTACTGACTTCTGGGGCTAAGTTTGTAGACTTAGATGGTCCTTTGATTGTTGCAAAAGACAGACCTCACGGGTTTGTTTTTAAGAAAGGCGTGATGCACGCTTTAGATACACGACTTTGGGGAGGGGCAAGCGACATTGATTACCCTAAACTCTAACTCTCTCGAAGGTAGATAGTGAGTTGAAAGAAGCCGATTTCATTTTGTAGTTTTCTCGTATTTAGATGACAGATGATTGTCTGTTTGCCTCGCGCTCCCGCGGGGCTTTTTTTTGCTTTGCAAAAAGCCAATGATGATAAAAAATAAACGCTTTTATTAAAAAATATAAAATTCAGCTAGAATTAATAGCATGAAAGCTTCAATACTATTTTTGTTATTGTCACTTTTTTTACTGGTAAGTAACGAAGTCAAGGCCGACAAACTGAAAGTGGTATTTATTAATCCAGGGCATCCTCAAGGAGATGCTACTGGAGCATTTTGGTCGAATGTAGATCGTTTTATGCATGCAGCTGCAGACGATCTCAGTGTTGATCTAATTTCGCTTTATGCAAATCGCAATCACATTCTAATGAAGCAACTTGCTCAACATGCAATTGAGTTAAAGCCGGATTACGTTATTGTTGTTAATGAAAAAGGTGCTGCGTTTAGTATTGTTCAAGAGCTCAGCTCACAAGGCGTTAAATCATTTTTTTTATTGAATGCACTATCCGATGAACAACTCTCACGATTATCAACAAACCAAAAAGCATTAGTTATTGGCAGCTTAATTCCAGACAATTACCATGTTGGCAGAGCTTTGGTGGAAGAGTTGTTAACCATTCATGATGATAAAGTTACTATCAATTCAAGGAATCACTCCTATCAATTACTCGCTATTCAAGGAGATTACAGCTCAGCAGCAGCTGTTGACCGCAAACAGGGCTTGATGGACTTTATCGCAAATAAAAAACAAGTGACTCTAATTGATAGCTCTGTGGCTAATTGGTCCGAAGAAGAAGCGTATATAAAAGTTAAAGGGCTTCTGAAAAGGCAACAGATCGACATAATTTGGGCTGCAAACGATCCGATGGCGCTGGGGGCTAGTAGGGCAGTCAAAGAAGCGATGCTTGAATATCCCGTTACTATTGGAGGTATAAACTGGGATGAACAGCCAAAAGAGTATCAAATAGATCTGTCTTTTGGGGGGCACGTTACACTGGGCGCAAAAGCCATTGCTATGATTCATGATTATCATCATGGTATTCCTGATAGCAATATGCACAGGAAGGTTAAAGTATTTAAACCACTACCAACAAATAAGGTAGTAAGGTTTAGAGCATTTATTGCTGATGAAAACATGAATGCCTTCGATTTTTCACGCTTTTCCATGTCAAAACCGAATAATATTGAATTCGACGTAAACCACTTTATTACTGAAAAAACGATTGATTAGTGATGCTTCTTTGCGCTGTAATTAAGCTAATTAATGAAATAGAACAATAAAGCCACATGAAGCTCATTAAAGGTGTCTATACACTATTCGCTTACTTATTTTTAATCATCTTCGCCAATGAAGTTGTAGCCGAGGAGTCAAGCTCCTTACCGTTTGACACCACTGAGTTGAGAAACCACGGACTTGAAGCCAACTTGTATTTACCAAAAGTGCGTGTTGAAACACCAGTGGTGGTTGTGCTGGGAGGTTCCAGCGGAGGGATGAGAACAGAATACGGTGAATATCTAGCACAAAATGGTATAGCCGCATTAACCCTCGCTTACTTTCGTTTTGGAAGTCTACCTGAGACTTTAGACAACATTCCCGTTGAATATGTTCATAGAGCCATAGATTACTTGCTAACGGTTAAAGGAATTGACCATAGCAAAATAGGTTTGTGGGGTGCCTCAAGAGGATCTGAGCTCGCGTTTTTGACCGCTACTACCGATTCAAGAATCAAATCACTAGTCGTTACAACACCAAGTAATGTGGCGTGGCATGGCGCGAGAGGAGATTATGCTTGGACTTATCAAGGCAAAGGCGTTTCTTCTCTAACTTTTGAGCGACAGAGTAGCAAGCCACTATTTAAACGAGTTGAGCAAGCGTTAAAAGACACAGAAAAAGTAAAAGAAGCGCAATTTTCTTTTGAAAAACTCAATGGTCCTATTTTATTAATATCGGCAGAAAACGATCAAATTTGGCCATCGTTTCAGATGTCAGAAGACATCGTAGGTTATTTAAAAAAACGCTCATTTGATCACACTGTGACACACCTAACATACCCCACAGGGCATACTTTTGATCAAAAATATAGGCCGGAAGTTCGCGCCAATATTCTAAAACATTTTAAAGGCTCGCTTTAGCGAAACTAAGAATGTTGTGGCGGATAATAGAAAGGCGCTATCAAGCGCCTTTTTCTATGTTTTTTTAGAAACAACGTCTTAATGAATATCGGCTACTTCTAAATGCTTTACTATCGTTTGCGTAATAAACTCGATGTTCTCTGGCTCTGTTGGTACTACAAGTACGGTTTTATCGTCAGAAATAGTGGCTAAAATACCGTAGGCTTCGCCCATCGTATCTAAAATACGGGCTATTACGGGCGCACCACCCAAAATAGTTTTTACCGCGATTTGCATACCATTGTGTTTAACTTTTAACACCATAGAGTTGATGGCTTGTTGGGTTTTAGGTGTGATAACTTCATTGGGCAATTGGTATACCATCTCGTTCTTTTCGTTGCGCGTTTTAACTGCGCCAATACGAGAGAGCATACGAGAGACTTTTGCTTGTGAAATATCATGAAAACCTTTATCGGCTAGCGCATCTATTAGCGCTTGCTGAGAATTAAAATACCCATCTGACAATAATCCTTTAAAGGCAAGTAATACGGCATCATCTTTTTGTCTAAGTCGCGTCATTATTGTCTCCTATTTGATTTGAGAAAGGGTAACGCTAACCGCTTGTTCGCTGGTTTGGTTAAAGCCAATAAAGTCAGCCATTTTAGCTTGATCGCTAAACAGCTTAGGTTGCTTGTTTTGTTGATAAGCAGTTTGCCATTCAATCACTGAAAAGTTATCAACCAGCATAGTACTCTCTTGTTGCAGATTATTGACAACTTCTACCAAAACTCGGTAACTACGATAGCCTATACGAGGGGAGTTGAAGTCAATTTCTACTGGCTGCCAACTATCTTTCGCTGATAATTTAACTTCACTGATTAGGTGCTTAGGACAGTTTTCTAAAGCATCAAAGTATTTGTCGCGAGTTTTTCTACCTTGCCAGTAAAACTTCAACGTTACGTCTTTTGCCGTTTTTATATCGGCCTTAATCGTACTTGGGTTACTAGCGTTATATACTCGACGGAAGGTTTTCATGCCTAACCATTGGCTGCTTTCTCCAACAAGCTTCAGTGACAGGCTTTGTTTACTGTCCTTACCTTGGTCGACGATTTTGCTATTAGCACGGTCAAGTAAGAAGCCTCTTTCGTTGCTATCGAAACTGGTAAATTGCTCGAAGTCATGACCATTAATTAAATTAGTACCTAAACGATACTGAAGCAGTTCGCCGTTAAGGGCAATGTTGCTGATTTTTAACGGCTCAAGTTGTGTAGAAAATTGATGAACTTTCTCTTCATTTATATCAAATCGACTCTGGACTGTTTGAGTTGACATATTTGCTGGTTGAGCATGTATAACACCTAAACCATTTTCTACTAGTACTTGCGTGTCGCGCTTAGCTGATAGAGTAGTGACCCTTTTTAAAATCGCCGTTCTTTCTGAGTCGGTAGCTGGAACTGGTTGGTAGCCTTTTAGGTATACGGGCACGACTTCAGCGCGATGAAAATTACCATCATCTAACCATACATAAAGCATGTAGCTTAATTGTGTTGCCGTGAAATTCTGATCAAAAACAAAGTTACCCATCGAGTAGGCAATCAGTTTGTTATTGTACAATTCAATACCTTGGGTCACGTGTGGATGGTGAGCAATAGCCATCGCTGCACCGTTATCAATTGCAGACTTTAATCGTTGTTCAGTAACGCCTGTTGGTTCGTTTTTATATTCTAAGCTGCCGTGATACTGAACGATAGGAGTGTGTTTATTGCTAATCGCTTTTTTAACGCTAGAAACAATGTTTTCCATTGAACCAAATGCGGCACCACCTTGCACACTGCTAGCCGTTTGCTTTATTTTTCCGCCGCCCTGCCAGCCAACGTAGCCAAGCATAGCGTATGGGGTGTTATTAAGTGTCGCGTTGTAGGGTTTAAGTGCTTGCTCTTCGGTAAAGCCAGCCCCTGAATATGGTAGCTGTTTTTCATCTAGCGCTTTTAGGGTTGAATCTAACCCTTCGTCTAAATAGTCATAGGTGTGATTGTTGCCTAAAGTAACATAGTCGATTCCTGCCCATTGAAGTGCTTCAACAATTTCTGGCTGCGAATAAAAAGTTACAGACTTAGGTGCACGCTCTTTTGGTTTGTCATGTGCAATTTGACTTTCTAGGTTTAGTGCCGCGAAATCGGCAATAGACAAATAAGGTTTAACTTGCTTAAGCAGTACCTTGCTATCGTCTAACAGGGTTTCCTGGTGTATAAGTACCGGATCGTTAAAATAAGGCTTTAAATACCTGCGTCCCATCATCACGTCGCCACCAAAGGCAAACATCACGCGTTTAGCTTGTTTTTTTACTAAGGTAAACGAAAGCTTTTTATCAGAGTTTACTAACTCTTGTTCGCTAAAGTGTTGTATGCGTTGGTAGTAGCCGGCTTTTTCTAAATCGAGTCGATAGATTTTTTGTTCAGGCAGTGAAACAGAGAAAGAACCATCTTTCGATGTTTTAATGCTTTTCCCGGCAATTTGAACCATTGCATTGGCTAAAGGCTTATTCTGTTCATTTAATAACTGACCGTTAAATGTCAGTGAGTTGTCAGCCGCGAAACTGGTTGATTGACTTACCAAATTGGTTGCCAGTAATAGGGGAATGGTAAATTGCAGGGCACGCATAGTTATTCTCTAAAAATTGTTATTACGTGAGTATATAGTCATGTTAACTGAATTAAATATTCAATTGGCAATTCACCCTATGCGTTTTGGTTATAGGGTGAATATTAGCGTAGGAATTTTTAGAAGACTCGCGGTAAATGGCTGTCGCTAAGCAGGCGATAAATAGCCAAGATTCGTTAATTGTTCAGGAGAAAACGTATCGACCACATCACCAATAACGATAAGCGTAGGCGGCTTAACATTATGTTGCTCTACGATTTCATTTAGGTTTGCTAAAGTGCCACGATACAATTGTTGCTCAGGGGTAGTTCCTTTGTGAATTAACGCCGCAGGTGTTTGTTCACGTCGGCCAGCATCTATTAATTGTTTAGTGATAATTGGCAAGCTTTTCACGCCCATATAGAAAACAACAGTTTGCTTCTCATCACTTAACGTATGCCAAGGGAGATCTAATGCACCACAGTTTTTCACGTGACCAGTAACTAGGGTGCAACTTTGGGCAACTTGTCTATGGGTTAGCGGAATACCAACATAACTTGAACAAGCAGAAGAGGCTGTTAAGCCGGGGACGATATGACAAGCAACGTTATTCGCTAAGGCAAACTGGGCTTCTTCACCGCCACGGCCAAATACAAAAGGATCACCACCTTTTAAGCGAACGACTTTTTTACCTGCTTTAGCATGATCAACAATGAGCTGATTTATACCATCTTGCGGCACTCGGTGATGAGATTGCATCTTACCAACGTATACTAATTCAGCGTGCTCTGGAACCAATGCCATGATTTCTTTGCTCACTAAACGGTCATAAATAACCACTTCAGCTTGTTGAATAAATTTATACGCTTGCAGTGTTAATAATTCAGGATCGCCTGGGCCGCTGCCAACTAACGCTACTTCGCCAGCACCAAAAGGCTGTTTATGTGGAGTTTCAGGGTATTGCATGCTAACGTCTTAATAGCTGAGTGAGTACATTTAGGCATTGTAACCTCTCAATAAGGTGAAAGCTATGCTGATAAGTTTCATCTTATAACCAATAGCTTGAATGGGAAACTTAGAGTTGCATTTATAATGCATTTAACCTAACTGTTAATAATAATGGAAATTTTATTTGCCTTTGTCCTGTCATAAGTATTGTTAGCAAATTGTACTTATGTGAGATTTGTTAATTAAGCAGTTACGTTCACGTACATCGAGACAATAAAGAGAATAACAAATGCAATTGATTGTAAAGCGGTATTTAGTTAGAGCGTCATTATTAGCTGGTCTCAGCATTTTTCTGGGAATCGCACTTTCAGCCTTAGTATATTTTGCTAATAATAACGTTAAAGAACATACAGTAGACCTAGTTACTAATCGCCTTCCTATATTCTCTGCCATTAATGAGCTAATAGCAGATTTAAGTGAACAAGAACGAATAATATATGAGTATTATCGCTCACAAGAAACCGATGTATTTATAGAGTCATCGAAAAACATCCAGCGACAATTTACAATGCACCTTTCTGGATTGAAAGGGACCGATGACTTCGCCAACTTGGTGACGCATATAGAGCAAGAGCAGGCAGATATTATTAGTTTGTTTAACCAGTTCAATAAATTGATGTTGGTTAATGATGATAATTGGGATGATATGCGTGCCGTTTTGCGTCAAATTAGTGCCAAGCGCATTGCATTACTGCCTAAACTCAAAGAAATTGAACATTTAACTACGGCTCAAGTGGAGTTAGGCCACAAAGCCACTGTGTCGCAAATAGACGCAACAGGTTGGCTAGTATTGGCTTATAGCGCACTTATTGTGATTATTGCGGCGGTTGGCTCTCGGTATATACACCAATATGTACTAACTCAAGCAAAAAGTTCTCGTCTAGCCCTTTTTTCTCAGCGTAATCCAAACCCTATATTTAGTATTGATAGTTCAGGTAAAACTTTGTTTTCAAACCCTGCTTGTGAAACGTTGCTAAACACTATGGGGCTGGAAGAGGTGGAAACACTAGCTTTACTGCCACAAGACTTCGATAAGATTAAATTAGAACTTGCCACTAGCGAAGATCATAGTGTAGTTATTGAAGCACCGGTTAAAGACCGAGTTTTACAAACCAGTATTTACTGGCACCCAACTTTGCAAGCTTATGACATTCATATTAAAGATGTGACTGAACGAGTTCAGGCTGAGCGCGCAGTAAAGCATTTAGCTTTTACATCACAAGAAACCCAACTACCTAATCAATATAAGCTACACGATAATTTAACGAACCTATTACAAGAGCAAAAGCCGTTTGCATTAGGTGTAATAGCTATTCGACATTTTAACGAAAAAGTCGCCACTTTAGGTGGAGAAGTACTAACGGCATTGGTGCGTTGTTTTGCAAAAGTTATGTGTAAAAAGCTGCCAACGGGGGTTGAACTTTATCATATCAGTGAAAGTGAGTTTGCTGTTGTTATTCAAGGTGATGTATCAGAGCGTTCAATTCGCGAATTCGCGAATTCTATCACCGATGATAAAGAACAAGCGCTAGTGACTAAGTTTGGCGAGCTATTTATTGAAACTGATTTGGGCTTTGTCATTGCTCCGGCTCATGGTGATGACGCTGTATCCTTGTTAAAACATGTTCATTTAGCATTATCTGTTGTCAGTGAGCAAGAACACGAAAGTTATGCCATCTATAATCCTAATTATGCACTTGCAGCCCAAAAACGCACGACTATGGTGGATAAGTTACGCCATGCATTAATGTTGGATGAGCTATTCTTAGTCTTTCAGCCTCAACTGTGTGCTAGAAAAGAAAAAGTCGTAGGTATAGAGACTCTGTTAAGGTGGCGACATAATGACAATATCATTTCTCCAGCAGAGTTTATTCCTCTAGCGGAAAAGTCTGGGTTAATCGTGCCGATTGGTAAGTGGATTTTAGAGCAAGCGGCAATATTCACTAAAGGCCTGATTCAACAAGGCTACTTCGATATCGTTGTTGCTGTAAACGTTTCGCCACGACAGTTTTCTCACCCAACGTTTATCGAGACGGTAAAAGAAGTGTTAATTAACACTGGGTTACCACCAGAAAATTTAGAGTTAGAAATTACTGAAGGTGTGTTTATGCATAACGAGGTTAATACGCTAGTGGTAATGGAACAGTTAAAAGCGCTTGGTGTGAAGTTATCGATTGATGATTTTGGTACCGGTTATTCATCGTTGAGTTATCTGAAGCGTTTTCCGGTAGACACGTTAAAGATAGATCAGTCATTTGTACGTCAGTGTCATACTAACTCAGAAGATAAAGCCATTATCAATACTGTGATTGGTTTAGGGAAAAACTTAGGTCTGTCTATTGTTGCTGAAGGTGTTGAATTAGAACAACACTTAAACCTATTAAGACAAATGGATTGCGATATCATCCAAGGCTACTATTACAGCAAGCCGCTGTTACCTGATGAATTAATTGCGTTCTTGGCAAATAATAAACCTAATACGCCAGAGAGTTTAGGTGGCATTGCCTAGTGACGTTAGTGTGGTTGAGCACACAAGAAATCGATGCATAAAAAAAGCGTGCTTTAAGCACGCTTTTTTTAAATTCAACATTCGGTTTGCTTATTTAGCTAGCGCAGTACCCAAGTGAGGGCGAATGTCTTTTAACACTTCTTTAAGTACACGTGGTGAACTTGCAACTATGTTGCCTGATTTGCTGTGATTGTGACCACCAACAAAATCAGTTACTAGCCCACCTGCTTCAACAACTAATAACTCGCCTGCTGCGGTATCCCAAGGCTTTAAGCCAATTTCGAAGAAACCGTCAACGCGACCAGCTGCAACGTACGCTAAATCAAGTGCGGCAGAACCTGCACGACGCATATCAGCCGTTTTTACGAATAACGTTTGGAACATTTCCATGTAAGCTGCCATATGTTGCTTGTGCTTAAATGGAAAACCTGTGGCAAGTACAGCACCAGTAAGTTCTTTGCTTTGACGAACGCGAATACGGAAACCGTTAAGCTGTGCGCCTTTACCACGACTTGCTGTGAATAATTCACCACGGATTGGGTCAAATACGACTGCTTGGTCTAATTTACCTTTTACTTTTAAGGCAATTGAAACGGCAAAGTGAGGAATGCCTTTTACAAAGTTTGTTGTACCGTCAAGAGGATCAATAATCCATTGGTATTCTGAATCGTTTTCTACGATTACACCACTTTCTTCACCAATAATAGCGTGATCTGGGTAAGACTTTTTAATTGTTTCAACAATGGCTTCTTCTGCCATTTTGTCAACGTTTGTGACTAAGTCATTAGTTCCTTTAGACTCTACTTCAACACGATCAGTTTGTTCAAAAGAGCGAGCAATAATATTTCCGGCTGTACGCGCAGCGCGTACGGCTATATTGAGCATTGGGTGCATAGCAATACCTTAACAGTTAAACAGCTTTGTAAAAGAACGAAACGAATTTTCATCTGAAATTCGGCGGCGGATTATAACAATACTTAAGAGGTAATGCCAGTAATTTACTAGGCCTTACATAAAAGTAGTGAAGGGGGGAGAATTATTTTTAGAAAAATTTGTACTATTTCAGAATGATAATGGCTAGAAAAAAGGGTGACTTTTATAGGGTACAGCGCTACTGTTTTTGTGTTAACATTGTCGGCAATTTTAGCCGTCTAGACACTTATTTAGTTTGGAATAATATTGCTAGGCGCAGATGAACGAAATTTAATCTATTTAGAGAAAAGATAATGTTAGAAAATGTCCGCATAGTTTTAGTGAATACCTCAGATTGTCGCAACATGGGCTCAGCTGCACGAGCAATGAAAACCATGGGACTAAGTGAATTGGTATTAGTTGACCCGATTGAAATGCCAAACGGTCAAGCACAAGCTCTGGCAGCAGGTGCAACGGACGTATTAGCCAATGCTAAAGTGGTAGGTACGTTAGAAGAAGCTATTGAGGACTGTGGCTTAGTGGTAGGAACTAGTGCTCGCTCTAGAACTTTACCTTGGCCAATGCTTGAGCCGAGAAGTTGTGGTGAAAAGCTAATTTCTGAAGTGAGTAAATATCCGGTTGCTTTGGTGTTTGGTCGTGAAAGTAGTGGCTTAACTAATGAAGAATTACAGTTGTGTCATTTTCATGTACAAATTCCAGCAAACCCTGAGTACAGTTCATTGAATTTGGCCATGGCTGTTCAAACGTTAAGTTATGAAGTCAGAATGGCTTTCTTAGCAGCTCAAGAGCAAGAGTTTGCTAAGCAAGAGGAAGAAGAATACCCAGTGGTTGAAGAAACCGAGCGTATGTTTGACCACTTTGAGACAGCATTAAAAGCAACAGGATTTATTGTGCCTAGCCATCCAGGTTTAGTGATGACTAAGTTACGACGTTTTATTAATCGTGCTCGCCCAGACACTAAAGAAGTAAAAATGTGGCGTGGCATTTTATCATCAGTAGAGAAGTCAGCTAAAGGCGCTAAGCCAGAGGGTGAAAGCGAAAACTAAGCTGATATCACACTGCGTGATCATATATTAAGGAATAAATATGTTTAGTCGTATCAAAGAAGATATTCAAAGTGTCTTTGATCGAGACCCAGCAGCACGCACTTCTTTTGAGGTGTTAACTAATTATCCTGGCATGCATGCTATTTGGATACACAGAGCAAGTAATAAACTTTGGCGCAACAATTGGAAGTTACTTGCTCGCTTGTTGTCGACATTTTCACGCTGGTTAACTGGTGTAGAAATTCACCCCGGTGCCAAGCTAGGCCGTCGCTTTTTTATAGACCATGGTATGGGCGTAGTTATTGGTGAAACTGCTGAAATCGGCGATGATGTGACGCTTTATCATGGTGTAACCTTAGGTGGTACCAGCTGGAAAGCTGGCAAACGTCACCCAACACTTTGCGATAATGTGGTTATAGGTGCTGGTGCTCAGGTATTGGGCCCAATTACTATCGGAAAAAATGGTAAAGTTGGCTCTAATTCTGTTGTGGTAAAGGATGTGCCCGACAATGCTACTGCAGTTGGTATTCCAGGAAAGATAGTGAATGCTAACAAGGACAAAGACAATGGACTTCGCCAACAAGCGGCTGAAAAATATGGTTTCGATGCTTATGCGGTGTCTGCTGACAACCCAGATCCTGTCGCAAAAGCTATCGGCAGAATGTTAGATCACGTTCATTTAATGGATGAAAAGGTGTCTGATTTGTGCAAAGAAATTAACCGTTTAGGTGGTGAAGTTTGCCAAGATTCTTTACCTGAACTTAAAGTGAAAGAGTTTGCTGAAGACGAAAAAGCTGCTGCTAAACGTCGTAAAGAAATTATTGAATCTTTTGATCCTGAAATCTAAAATGGAGTTATGAGGTCTGTTGTTAAAGCAGAGCGGTATAAACAGAGCTAAAAATATCGCCTAACTCAGTTTATGTAAACCAGACTGAGCAATGCAAAGCTAAATTGAACTGAGCTTAAGTAAACTGAACTGAGCTTAGCTTAAGAAAACACAAGAGAGGCATAGGTGCTGAAAAGCGTTTTAACATGGCTAATTTTATCGGTACTTGTTGTTGGACAAGTATCTGCCCTTGCCAATGCTAAAGCACCGTGCCGTCATAATAATACCGCTGAGTCTAGCGTTGAATCAGCTTCTAAAAACAAGGTGATTGAAACAAGTCATCACGGTCATGACATGACACACATGAACCATGTTAGTGATGCTGATAGTTTAAACGTGAAATCAGAACATGAAGGTTCGCAAATTCAGCACAATAGCCATCACATGCAAATGGAGTGTTGTCAGAACACGTGTGACTGCCAGGCTAACTCATGTCATGCAACGAGTAGTTTCGGCATTATCGAACAACTACCTGTTGCAAATATTAAAACAGAAGGCGAACGTTCATTCCTCTCTATATCTATTCCCAAACCGCCATTTCATCAATCCACAAAACCACCAATAATTGCCTAACCCTAGGACAGATCTGTCTGTCGTTTGATTAACTCTGTGAGCATTTAGCTTACCACTTTTGAATAAAACTAACCTAGCTTTAGGTTATCAAACATTTAGGTATTTTTATGGCAACAACAAGCCGAAAATTGAGCCTGTTTCTTGGCTCAGCATTATTAATTTTCGTTGGTATAGTCGCTGGATATTTGGCTAACGATTGGATTGGCGATAAGCTGCATCTAAGTAATGGAATCACTAACCAAGATCCTGGACTAGGGTCTGAGCAAGATAATAAACCTCTCTATTGGGTTGCGCCAATGGATTCAAACTATCGACGTGATAAACCAGGTAAATCACCCATGGGGATGGATCTTGTCCCTGTTTATAAAGAAGATACTGCTCAAGATTCCCCTGGCACTATTACTATCTCACCTGAGGTAGAAAACAATTTAGCGGTAAAAACTGCACCTGTCACGTTTGGGCGATTACAACAAGAAATTGAGGTATTCGGTTCTTTTACTTACAGCGAAGAAAAGCTGAGTCATATTCACCCAAGAATCGCGGGTTGGGTTGAGAAATTACATGTAAAAACCACCGGGCAGGAGGTCAAAAAAGGGCAGGTACTTTACGAGCTTTATTCTCCGGAATTAGTCAACGCACAAGAAGAGTTTTTATTGTCATTAAAAACCGGTGAAACCAATTTAATCATTGCTGGTGAAAACAGGTTAAGAGCCTTGCATATTCCACAATCAACTATAGATGCCATTCGCAGAAGTAAGCAGGTGCGACAAACTATCGCTTTTATTGCGCCACATGCTGGCATTGTCGAAAACTTAAATATTCGAGAAGGCTACTATGTTGAATTAGGGACGACGCTCTTTTCTATCGCCGATCTTTCAGAAATTTGGCTAGAAGCACAAGTGCCAGAAAGTCAAGCGAGTCAAGTAAAGGTAGGGAATAAAGTATCTATAGCCTCCGAGTACCTTGCTAGTAATATTCTTTCTGGCGCTATCGATTATATTTATCCGACGCTGAACATGAGTAATAGAACAGTTCGCGTTCGAATTCGCATGAACAATCAAGCTGGCGAGTTAAAGCCAAACATGTTTGCCACGGTAAAAATAATGCCAGAGCTTGCAGCTGAAACTATGTTGGTGGACGCTACGTCAATTATTAAGGTCGGTGAAACAGACAGAGTGGTAATTGCATTGGGGAATGGCAAATTTAAATCTGTTAATGTCGAAACCGGCCTTTCATACAATGGCGTGACACAAGTGTTTTCTGGGCTAGTAGAAGATGAAGACGTTGTTATTTCAGCCCAATTCTTATTGGACTCTGAATCGAGTAAAACCTCTGACTTTATACGCATGAGTCAGCAAGATCACAGTGGCCATATGATGCACGACATGAGCATGAGTGAAAGCGAAGAAAACACCGTAAGCACGGCAACTGTTAAGGGAATTATCAATAACTTTGATGCAGATTCTGGCATTGCAAACATTTCCAGAGGGCCGATAGAAAAATGGCAACGGGGCCCTGCAACCATGGATTTTGTTATTTCTGAAGCCATTAAGAACAAGCTTCCTCCACTAGGTACCGAATTTACTTTTACCTTTGAAATACATGACGGTGAGTTCATTGTTGTTGCTATCGATTCACAAGGTAATGGCACAGAAAGCTTAGAGAAAGACCACGGAGAGCACCATGATCATTAAGGTTATTCTCTGGTCTATTCACAACCGCATTCTCGTCCTTATTCTAAGCTTAATGTTGCTCGGCGCAGGCTTATTGGCGGTAAAAAATACTCCCGTAGACGCTATCCCTGACTTATCTGACGTACAAGTGATTGTTAAAACAAGTTATGCAGGACAATCACCTCAAGTGGTACAGCAGCAAGTCACTTATCCGCTGACGACGGCTTTGCTATCCGTACCAGGGGTAAAAACCGTACGCGGTTTTTCTTTTTATGGCGATTCCTATGTCTATTTAATTTTTGATGACAATACAGATTTGTATTGGGCGCGAGCACGCGTAATGGAGTACCTGATGCAGGTACAAGACAAGTTACCCCCAGAAGCTAAGCCAGCTTTAGGGCCTGACGCTACGGGTGTCGGCTGGATTTATTTATATGCACTAACGGATAAGAGTGGGAAGCACGATCTCGCTGAACTTACTTCTTTGCAAAACTGGTTTTTAAAATTTGAGTTGCAAGCGCTTCCTGGTGTCTCTGAAGTGGCGACCGTTGGTGGTATGGTTAAACAATATCAAATTGAAGTAGACCCAATAAAACTCGCTGCCTATCAAATACCGCTGTCGATGGTAGAGGTTGCAATAAAGCAAGCCAATCAAGAAGCTGGCGCTTCTGTTATTGAAATGGCGGAAGCCGAATACATGGTTAATGTAAAAGGCTTTATTCAATCGATAGAAGATATTGAAGATATTCCTTTAGGCGTTTTTAACTCTGACAGCCCTGTGTTACTAAAAGATATCGCTCAGGTAAGATTGGGGCCACAAATGCGCCGTGGTATCGCTGAGCTTAACGGGGAAGGCGAAGTCGTTGGCGGCGTTGTTGTGATGCGTTATGGCGAAAATGCTGAAAAAACGATACGCGGTGTTAAAGAAAAGCTTGAAAGCTTAAAAAATAGTTTACCAGCTGGTGTTGAAATCGTGCCTGTTTACGATAGGTCGGCGCTGATTAACCGCGCCGTAGATAACCTGTGGCAAAAGCTAGGTGAAGAGCTGATTGTTGTAGCCGTAATTTGTTTAGTGTTCCTGTTTCATGTACGTTCCTCTTTAGTAGCCGTTATTAGCCTTCCTATGGGAATTCTCGCGGCCTTTATTGTGATGTACATGCAAGGTGTGAACGCCAATATCATGTCTTTAGGTGGTATCGCTATTGCCATAGGCGCGATGACAGACGGCGCAATTGTGCTTATTGAAAACATGCATAAGCACATGGAGAAAACACCATTAACGAAAGAAAATAGATGGCAAATAGTCGCTAAATCAGCCACTGAAGTGGGGCCAGCGCTGTTTTTTAGTTTATTAATTATAACGGTCAGCTTCCTACCTATTTTTATTTTAGAAGCACAAGAAGGGCGCATGTTTGCGCCATTAGCTTATACCAAAACTTATGCCATGGCAGCAGCTGCCGCGCTAGCAATTACTCTAGTGCCTGTACTTATGGGTTACTTTATTCGTGGCAAAGTTGTCGCTGAACACAAAAACCCTTTTAATCGCATATTAGTCTTTTGTTATACCCCCGTGCTTAAAGGCGTACTGAGGTTTCCAAAGATTACGCTGTTACTCGCTGTACTTGTTGGTGTCGCTGGCTTTTGGCCGCTCAAACATTTAGGAACGGAGTTTATGCCAACCCTAGATGAAGGCGATCTCATGTATATGCCAACCACGTATCCTGGTATTTCCATCGGCAAAGCAAGAGAGCTTTTGCAGCAAACAGACAAGCTTATTCGTTCAGTGCCTGAAGTGGAAACGGTCTTTGGTAAAGTTGGCCGTGCAGAAACGGCAACTGATCCTGCGCCACTGACGATGATAGAAACCTTCATTCAATTAAAGCCTAAGTCTGAGTGGCGAGAAGGCATAACAACGGATGTGCTTATTAAAGAATTTGAAGGGTTAGTCAAGCTACCTGGTGTGTCGAATGCTTGGGTTATGCCAATAAAAACTCGAATAGACATGTTAGCCACGGGTATAAAAACGCCTGTAGGCATTAAAGTTGCCGGTGAAAGCCTGACTGAAATAGAAAAAATAGGTACGCAAATAGAGAAGCTACTAATGCCTCTTGAAGGTACTGCATCCGTTTATGCGGAAAAAGTCGCAGGGGGACGCTATATCAATATCGTACCTGATAGACTAGCCGCAGCCCGCTATGGCTTGTCGATTGCCGAGGTGCAAAGCTTTATTTCATCAGCGGTTGGCGGGAGAAAAATTGCTGAAACAGTTGAAGATATTGCCCGCTATCCAGTTAACTTGAGGTATCCGCAACAATATCGACACTCTCCAGAGACTTTAGCCTCGTTGCCCATTTTAACGAGTTCAGGGCTGCACCTTACATTAGCTGATATAGCCACTATCTCTGTTGATAGTGGCGCACCCATGATCAAGAGTGAGAATGCACGTATCAATGGCTGGATATTTGTTGATATTGATAGTGATGATTTAGGCGATTACGTTAAAAGAGCAAAAGCAACGCTCGAACACGAGCTTACTTTGCCAGCAGGGTATACTTTGCGCTGGGCAGGGCAGTTTGAGTATTTAGAACGTGCTCAACAAAAACTACGTTTTGTTTTACCGCTGACATTAGCAGCAATCGTTTTACTACTTTACCTAAACTTTAGAGGTTTTGGTGAAGTGTTTATTATTTTGCTTACCTTACCTATGGCGATGATCGGCGGCCTTTGGCTTTTATATTTGCAAGGTTTTAATTTATCGGTTGCCGTTGTTGTTGGTTTTATCGCACTAGCTGGTGTTGCCGTTGAACTAGGAGTGATAATGCTGGTGTATTTAAACCAAGCGTTGCAGAGCCTTAAAGATAGCCTTGAAAGTTCTGGTGGAACAATGACACAACAAGAATTGGATCAAGCCATTCTCTCGGGAGCGGGGTTACGTATTCGCCCAGTGCTGATGACGGTGACGACTATTGTTGTTGGCCTTTTACCCATTTTGTTGGCTGATGGCACTGGGAGTGAGCTTATGAGCCGAATTGCCGCGCCAATGGTGGGCGGAATGGCAAGTGCATTTGTGCTAACTATGCTAGTTATTCCTGCTGCTTTTAAGATATGGCGCTTCAGTCTAGTAAAGGAAAAGCAAACTAAAACATAGGGTTGAGTGTTAAGGTGATAAATACTTGAGTATTTTAGTCAAGTATTTGTTGCCTTAACGAAGATCGATAGCTAAAATACCTGACTATATCGCTCAAGTATTTATTTGACTATTTTGTATGGTTATGTACAATTGCGGCGCGATTTTAATGGGGTAGATAATGAAGTTAACATCAAAAGGGCGTTACGCCGTGACAGCTATGCTAGACGTTGCTATACATGCAGCAGATGGACCTGTGTCATTGGCAGACATTTCAGAACGCCAAGGTATTTCATTATCGTATCTAGAGCAACTATTTTCGCGCCTTCGTAAACATGGTTTAGTCAACAGTATTCGTGGTCCAGGTGGTGGTTACCGCTTAGGTAAATGCTCAGCACAAATCTTTGTTGCTGACGTGATTAGTGCCGTTGATGAAAGTATCAATGCAACTAAATGTGGTGGAAAAGGCGATTGCCAATCGGGTAGTCAGTGTCTTACGCATTCACTTTGGACTGATTTAAGTTTACGTATAGAAGAATTTTTACAGGGTATTTCTTTGTCTGAGCTCGTTGAACAAAGAAATGTCAAAATGGTCTCGCAACGTCAAGATAGCCTTCAGCGCAAAGACGAATTGAAAAATGGCCATGAAACCTTAATTGCAACGACAAGTATTATCCACAACTGTTAGCGCAGTGTGAGATTAAGTTGGAGACAGTTAGTCAATGAAGCTTCCTATTTATTTTGATTATTCAGCCACAACACCTGCAGATAAGCGTGTTGCTGAGAAGATGATGCAATATCTTACTACCGATGGTTTTTACGGTAACCCAGCCTCTCGTTCTCACAAGTTTGGCTGGCAGGCAGAAGAAGCTGTCGATATTGCCCGCAATCAAATCGCAGACCTAATTAATGCAGATCCTCGTGAAATTGTAATCACGTCAGGTGCTACAGAGTCTGATAACCTAGCTATTAAAGGCGCTGCAAACTTTTATAGCAAAAAAGGTAAGCACATCATTACTTGTAAAACAGAGCACAAAGCTGTTTTAGATACGTGTCGTGAATTAGAGCGTCAGGGTTTTGAAGTGACATACTTAGACCCTGAATCTAACGGTTTAATTGACCTTAAGAAATTAGAAGCTGCAATGCGTGATGACACAGTTGTTGTTAGCATTATGCATGTAAACAACGAAATCGGTGTTATCCAAGATATTGCTGAAATCGGTGAGATGTGTCGTGCTCGCAAAATTGCGTTCCACGTAGATGCTGCACAAAGTGTCGGTAAAATCCCAGTAGACATGCAAGCACTTAAAGTAGATTTACTTTCTATTTCTGCGCACAAAATGTATGGCCCTAAAGGTATTGGTGCACTTTATGTTCGCCGTAAGCCTCGTATGCGTTTAGAAGCGCAAATGCACGGTGGTGGTCACGAGCGTGGCATGCGTAGCGGTACATTAGCCACTCATCAAATCGTTGGTTTTGGTGAAGCGTGTCGTATTGCTAAAGAAGAGATGCAACAAGATTTAGCGCACGTTACTGCAATGCGTGATCGTTTATGGAACGGCGTTAAAGACATGGAACAAGTGTTCGTTAACGGTGATTTCGACAAGCGTTACCCAGGTAACTTAAACGTCAGCTTTGCGTTTGTTGAAGGTGAATCATTAATTATGTCTTTGAAAGACTTAGCGGTATCAAGTGGCTCAGCTTGTACTTCAGCGAGTCTTGAGCCTTCTTACGTATTACGTGCATTAGGATTAAATGACGAAATGGCACATAGCTCAATTCGTTTTAGCTTTGGTCGCTTCACGACAGAAGAAGAAGTTGATCATGCTATCGGTATTATCAAGCAAGCTATCGAGCATTTACGTGAAATGTCGCCGTTATGGGAAATGTTTAAAGACGGCGTAGATTTAGATTCAGTTGAGTGGGTAGCGCACTAGTCGCGCGTTAGTCAGGAGAAATAATATGGCTTATAGTGAAAAAGTAATCGACCATTATGAGAACCCACGTAACGTTGGTTCTATGGACAAAAACGACCCTCAAGTTGCTACTGGTATGGTGGGTGCACCAGCATGTGGTGACGTAATGAAGCTTCAATTAAAAATCACCGAAGAAGGTGTGATTGAAGATGCGAAGTTTAAAACGTACGGTTGTGGCTCAGCTATCGCTTCTAGCTCACTAGTTACTGAGTGGGTAAAAGGTAAAACAATCGATGAAGCACAAAGCATCAAAAATACAGATATCGCTGAAGAGTTAGCGTTACCACCAGTTAAAATTCACTGTTCAATTTTAGCTGAAGATGCAATTAAAGCAGCTATCGACGACTACAAAAACAAGCAAGGTTAATAAGGCACAACTATGGCAGTTTCCATGACTCCAGCAGCGTCTGAACGCGTTAAATCTTTTATTACTAACCGTGGTAAAGGTTTGGGTTTACGCTTAGGTGTAAAAACCACAGGCTGTTCAGGTTTAGCTTATGTGCTGGAGTTTGTAGATGAGTTAAATGAAGATGACCAAATGTTTGCCATTGACGATGTAAATATCATCATTGACGGTAAAAGCTTGGTTTATCTTGACGGCATCGAATTAGATTTCGTTAAAGAAGGCTTGAACGAAGGCTTTAAATTCACCAACCCAAATGCCAAAGGCGAATGTGGTTGTGGTGAAAGCTTTAATGTATAATCGCTGCCTAATTAACAAAGGCTAATAGGAAAACACTATTAGCCCTTCAAATATATTAACGCGTTAGTTCTGCAATAGGCTGGCGCGTAAAAAAGCGAGTCGAAGTGAACTATTTTGAAATTTTCGGTTTAACGGCATCTTTTTCCGTTGAGTTGAATGCGCTAACAACTACCTATCAAACTATCCAAAAAACCGTGCACCCTGACAGGTTTGCTCATGCCAGTGCACAAGAGCAGTTGCTTGCAGCAAAAAAATCTACGCTAGTTAATGATGCATATCAAACCCTTAAAAATCCATTAAAAAGAGCAGAATACTTGCTGTCTTTACGTGGCGTTGAAATGCCAAATGAACAAGCATCGTTTGGCGATACTATGTTTTTGATGCGTCAGATGGAATTAAGAGAGATGTTGGATGATATTCAACATGCTGGCGACCAAAACCAAGCGTTATTAGACGCAAGTGAAGAGCTAGATAAAGAGTACGAAACTCTATTCCATCAGCTAACACAAGCGATTGAAGAAAATAGCGAAAGCTCAAATCAAGCGGCGACTGAAATGGTAAGAAAGTTAAAGTTTTATCAGAAGTTACACGTAGAGCTAGAAAGAATAGAAGATCAACTGTTTGACGATTAATTGGCAAACAGTTTTTACAAGACACATTATAGAGATTTAAGAGCCCAATATGGCATTGTTACAAATAGCAGAACCTGGCCAAAGTACTGTACCGCACGAGCATAGACTAGCCGTAGGTATTGATTTAGGTACCACTAACTCTTTGGTTGCTACCGTGAAAAGCGGATTGGCAGAGACTATTCCTGACGCACAGCAAAGAGATATTTTACCGTCTGTAGTCAGTTATCAAGAAGGTGAGGTACTTGTTGGCGATGATGCAAAAGCATTTGCCATTAGTGATCCTGAAAATACGGTAATATCTGCTAAACGTCTTATTGGCCGCTCATTAGCTGACATTCAAGCTAAATATCCAGCATTACCATATCAGTTCTGCGGTAATGAGAGCCATCCTGATATCGAAACGCGCCACGGTGCGGTAAACCCTGTTCAAGTTTCCGCTGAAATTCTAAAAGATTTGAACAAGCGTGCAGAACTGGCATTAGGCGGCGAACTTACAGGCGCTGTTATTACTGTTCCTGCTTATTTTGATGATGCGCAACGTCAGAGTACCAAAGACGCGGCAAAACTTGCTGGTATTAATGTATTACGTCTTTTAAACGAACCGACGGCAGCTGCGGTTGCATACGGGTTAGACAGTGGTCAAGAAGGTGTCATCGCCGTTTATGACCTTGGTGGTGGTACTTTTGATATTTCGATTTTGCGCTTAAACAAAGGCGTATTTGAAGTATTAGCAACGGGCGGTGACTCAGCTCTCGGTGGTGATGATTTTGATTTAACGCTTGTAGACTATTTTATTGAGCAAGCGGGCCTAGTTCGTCCATTATCTGCAAGTGTGGAACGTCAGCTTCTAGTGCAAGCAAAAAGTGCTAAAGAAGCACTTACTGATGCAGTCTCTTTCGATATTTCGTTAGAGTTGGAGCAGGGTAGCTGGCAAGGCAGTGTCACTCGTGAAACGTTTGAAAGCTTAATAAAAGCTTTAGTTGATAAAACAATGCGTGCTTGTCGCAGAGCATTGAAAGATGCCGATGTAAAAGCTGCTGATGTTAATGAAGTTGTCATGGTAGGTGGTTCAACGCGTGTGCCTCTTGTTCGCAAAGCTGCTGAGAAATATTTTGCTCGCAAGCCACTCACTTCGATCGACCCTGATAAAGTTGTCGCTATTGGCGCTGCAATCCAAGCAGATATCCTTGCTGGTAATAAACCAGACAGCGATATGCTTTTACTTGATGTTATTCCATTATCGTTAGGTTTAGAAACCATGGGCGGCTTAGTGGAAAAAGTTATCTCAAGAAACACCACGATTCCTGTGGCTAAAGCGCAGGAATTCACTACGTTTAAAGATGGCCAAACAGCGATGGCGATTCACGTGCTTCAGGGCGAACGTGAGTTAGTTGAAGATTGTCGCTCACTAGCGCGCTTTGAACTTCGCGATATCCCGCCAATGGCAGCAGGCGCAGCACATATTCGTGTGACTTTTAAAGTAGATGCTGATGGCTTATTAGAAGTAACTGCGATGGAAAAATCATCGGGCGTAGAAGCGCGTATTGAAGTAAAACCAAGCTTTGGCTTAGCTGACGATGAAATTGCGGATATGCTTAAAGCGTCAGTTGCTAATGCAAAAGAAGATATGCAAGCACGTATGCTTAAAGAGCAACAAGTGGAAGCTTCACGCGTTATTGAGTCAGTAAATGCTGCGCTTCAAGCCGATAGTCGTTTATTGTCACAAGATGAGATCGCCGATATTGAAGCAGGCTTACGCGACTTAGCACAAACAAGCCAAGGCACGAATCCTGACGATATTGAACAAGCAATTGAAAAAGTTAACCATTTAACGGCAGCGTTTGCAGAGAGACGAATGGACGCTTCCATTAATCAAGCCTTATCAGGCCAAGCCGTAGACAAAATTTAATAGAGATTGAGCCGATTATGCCAAAAATTATTGTATTACCTCATGAAGAACTTTGCCCAGAAGGCGCAGTACTTGACGCAGAAAAGGGCGAAAGTGTATTAAACGTAGCGCTTAAAAACGACATTGGCATTGAGCATGCGTGTGAGAAAGTATGTGCATGTACAACATGCCATGTCATTATTCGTGAAGGCTTCGATTCACTTGAAGAAAGTGACGAGTTAGAAGACGATATGCTGGATAAAGCATGGGGTTTAGAGCCAGAATCTCGTTTAGGTTGCCAAGCCATTGTCGAAGACGAAGACTTAGTCGTAGAGATTCCAAAATATACAGTGAATATGGTATCTGAAAACCATTAGTGATTTGTCATAAATAGATTTAGAAAAAGGGTAATAGCAGAGATGCTATTACCTTTTTTATTTAAATGATTATTGGCTTCGGCCATTAGTCTTGCTATCGCTCTCAAAGTTTAAATTTACTCTTGCCATTATGATTTTTCGATAATTCCCGCCGCCTGCGCTGGTTGTTATTTTCCGATATTTTAGAATTTCAAAAGTTAGTTTATAAATAGACCATGCAATTTTATGCGATTGCGTGTATATCGAATTGGATTTTCATATTTTATTTCGATGAAGGTTTGACGAACACTTTAATGTAAGAGATTATTTAACATATTAAAAAGTAACGATAACTAGGAATTATGGACAGTCTTCCTTTTATTAATCGATGTGATGAAAGAGCTAAATTAAATCAATATTTATTTGCTGAGCAAAATATAGCTTTGTTTGTTGAGGGGGCGTCAGGATTAGGTAAATCTAGATTTGTAAGCCAAGTATTCAGTGAACTTAATTCACCCTCAATGAAAATAGAAGTGCCAAACAATGACAATAAACGTCACTCTGCGGGGACTTATCTTTATTCGTTGGCAAAGTCCATTGATGAGTTTGCTAGGGATGGTAAATCTAGTTCAAGCTATGAAGACATTGAATTATATCAGAGAAGCTTAGCTCCTAATCTAAAACACAGATTACAAACTGCTATCAAAAAAGATATTGCAAAAGTAACTCCTGTCAAACATGTTACTGAGACGTTGTTAGACCAAGCTGATGGAACTTCTAATCATACAAGAGAGCAATTATTTGATTCGAACACATCTGAAGTACATCAGTTTTTAATTGAATACGTAACCACACAACTGCAAAAAGAAAATGTTTTTATCGGTGTCGAAAACGTCCAGTGTATTGACGATTATTCACTCGAGTGCCTATTAAATATAGCTTCGTTTAACAATGTTCGGTTTGTTTATGAATATACAACGGAGCTAGACGAAGCTAATGTTTGGCAAGTTTCAGAGTTGAAGAGGAAGCTAATAAGTACAGGCCTGCTTTGCGACTCTATAAAAATAGAACCTATTAGCGTTGAAGAGTTTAAAGATTACTTTGAAAAGAACCAAGATATAGCTTGGAGTCTAATTAGTTCGGCTTTTAAAGATTGGAAAGGTAGCTTGCGGCCACTAAACGATATAATTGCTGAAGAGTTAAATGAGCAAAAAGTTCGAGAAGCCTTAAACCCTATACAAAATTGTAATTGCAACCCTACGTTAATATCGAGCTATCGACTAAAAGAGTTAAGCAAAGCGGAGCAATTAATTTTTACCTTAATCTGTTGTCATCCAGACCCGGCTCGAGAAGATTTAATAAAGTTAGCGGTAAAAGATCCCAGTATTGGCAGCATATGTTTCGATATTAGCGGCCTACTTTCTAAATTACATGGCAAAGGTTTTATCAAACAAGTTCACAATGAGTGGTTGCCAACGGATGACTCTATATCTTCAATTTGGTTAAAAGATCCGGTTGCACAACGTTATCGAACAATTTCACATTCCTTTTGGTTTAACGAATACCAAAGCTTATTGAATAGCAATGACATCTTTGTTTCAAAAAGCATGGTATTGCAAAGGCTTCTATATTTTTCAACGGTTACCAAATCTCACTACATTTTGGAAGTTTTAGAACAAATAACGGATATTTCTTTAACACAGAATGATCCTAGAATGATTGTCGATCACGTTAAAAATGTTCGAAGTAAACTCTCTTTAGAATCTTTAAAAGAAAGCGGTCACTACATAGATTGGTGGATGAGCATATACCTGCACACTATAGGCTGTCCAAGAGAATCATTAGAAGCGTTAGACTCAATTACGAACAAAACAGTTCCTAGAAAGCTTCTGAACGCCATTTTATTGGAGGAGTTAGGTGAACAACAAAAAGCACTGCGAATATGTGAAGAGCACCTTGCTCTAGAGCAAACATCGGACCGAACAAAACTATGTTTTGAGTTGGTGAGAATAGCATGTTTTCGAGGGTTAGGCGCAATGGATTTGTGTCGTTCGTTATTCGAAAAACTTTTAACAACGAAAAAAATCCAAGACTATAGAGAGTATGGCTTTTTATTGAGAAACGCAGAACTCGTTTTAAGCTCTGCAGAAGCCGTCCCATACTTAAAACAAAGTGCGAGTCATTTCGAAAATCACAGTTACCCAAGAGCCGCTGGATTTAGCTGGTTAACATGCAGTTTTCATCAGGCGAGAATAGGCTTATTAAAAGATGCCAAACAAAGTATTCATTATGCTAATGCGCTCTTATCTGGCGTGGTGTCAGAGAGGCATTCTTTGTTAAACAACGAAGCAGCAATTGACATTTATGCAGGGCATGAGTCGCAGGAAACAAAAGAGAGTTTAATGAGTGCTATCAGTACAGCAAGCAATGACTTTGAGCGATTAGTTATTTTGTCAAATTTACTGGTGGTTAACCTGAAAATGCGACAAATAGAAGTTGCAGGGGAGCTTATTGAACCTATAGCGGCCATACTTGACGAGCCTACTTTTTCTGATAGACAAATTTTTCTTCCTGTACTTTACAATGTAATGAAATTTCACCATTTGAATAATGAGAGTGAATTAGCGGAGCATGTTAAAACTAAAATGTTGGACTTAAACCTTCCATTAAACAACATATGGAAACACAGGCTTAGTGGTCTAGCTTTCAATGAGCTAACTGAAGAAGAAAAATACGTTATCAACTCTGAGTACGGTATTTGTTTCATCAGTCATTGGCATATTGACTTTGATAACGAACTAACGACGCTTCAATGATACTTTTAATAACCGACTTATAGCTCATCCCTTGCAATATAAAGGACTGTGCAAATTGAGAACTTTCACCTAAGTGTGCATCAGGTGTTAATTCAATAATATACAGTTTATTCTTAAACAGCTTGGCATCGATTCTCATGTAGTCTACTTTGCCAAGTGATAAGAAGATGTTTTTAACAATATTTATTGATTCTTGACTCAAATCATTATTGATATTAACAAAATGTTTCTCATGCCATTTATTACGCTTTTCATTAGCCGTCAGTAGGTGATCATCAAAATAGCCAGGTTGTCCTTCTTGTTCAATTGCAATAGCCTCAAAGTAGTGCACATCTTTTTCGTCACCTATTATGCTGATAGAGACCTCTTTGCCGGGGATAAATTCTTCAACAATAATACTCTCAGAGTACTTTGTTATTAACTCTGAACTCTTATCATATGCTTGTTGATAGGTGGCTACGAGGGAGCTGTCATCAATGCCTATAGAACTTCCTTCAAAATTTGGTTTAACTACTAAAGGTAAATTGAGCCTTTGTATTGCTTCAAGTATAACTTTATCCTTAAAAACAACTGAATTAGGCGTTAAAGCTCCATGCTCTTCACAGAACTTTTTACACAAATGTTTGTCTTGGCATATCACTCTTGCATAGACATCGGCACCAATGTACTTAATGTTGTGAACTTCACATGTTGCGGGAACCAAAGCCATTCTGTTGCGGGATTTTTGCCCACCATATACTGTTAGTGCTAGAACATCTGGCTCTTTTTGTGATAATTCTGCTAATTCTTCAGGCCCCTCAACATGAATAACTTTATACCCTATTTCGTGTAGAGTTCCATATAAGTCATTGAAATAGCCATCGTCTATCTTTTCTAAATCGTCTAGTTCCAAGTTTGCTGAAGCTGAGGTTCTGTAGGTGCGGTCTGCGACCAATATATAGTTCAAACTTTCTGGTAAAAATCCATTTAATCTAGACACCATAATTCCTAGTTATCGTTACTTTTTATGAGATAGAGCTCCTCGTATTTGCTTTTGTGATTCTCCTTTGTAAAACGTTGTCGTTTACATGTGTATAAAGCTGAGTAGTCAAAATACTTTGATGTCCCAAAAGTCTTTGTACAAAGCGAATATCTACACCTGATTCTAGTAGCTGGCATGCTGCGGAGTGCCTATACATATGCGGTGTGATTTTTTCTATTTTTGCTGTTTCGGAAACTTGTCTAAGGAGTTTGCGAATAAAGTGAGGAGACGATTGCTTGCCTCTGCTGTTTACTAGCAAGTAGGCATTGTTAGGGGCTGTTATTTGTCTTAACGAGATATATAGGTTTACTAAGTCAGCTACCTCTTTGTTTGGTAAAAAAACAAAACGCTCTCGCTGCCCTTTGCCAAATATCTTTATTTTTTTTTCTGCTAGAAGTATTTGGTCTAAATTTATATTAACTAATTCACTAACCCTTATTCCTGTCGTGAATAGGAGTTCAATAGCAATTAGACTGGTTAGTTTGTTGAAGTGTTTAGGCTTCGTAATAACCTCTTTTAGTCCAGAAGTATTATAGTTGTCTTCTTTTGATAGGCCTAAATTAGCTCTGGCAGACTTAAGCATTTTTCGTAAGTTACTTTTTGGAATGTTTCTTGGTAGCTGTCTTGGGGTTTTTAATGAGATATCAGCCTTATGAAATGGATTGATGTCAATTTCATCCTCAAGTTCTAACCATCTAAACATCGACTTCAAGCAAGCTATTCTGCGTTTAATCGTTCTAATGCTTAACTCCATTTGATGCAATTGTGTAACATATGATTTGAGTTGCTTTTTATCAAAACGTTGTATTGGTTGCTCTTTGGTAAGTTTTGTAAAACTAGTTAAGTCTTGTTTGTACGCTCTAATTGTGTGGTGTGATAATTGTTTACTGTGGTGGCAGTGGGCTAAGAATAGCTCACAAGCTTTAGAGGATAACATATTCTTTTTTCTTTAAATTCAATAGGGTGTGAGCAGTATCCTTGAAAATTGAATTCTAATATAGTCTGTTTGAATACCGAGATTGGTAAGAATGGTCAAAAGTTAGCTATAGTTGTTCTTTGACTATTCAAAAAAAGACGAATAAATCTACATTTGCAGCGCAAGGAGAAGCTATATATGCCAATGTCTACCCAGCAAATTGGTCGCCTTAGAAGAAAAAGAAAAACGTCTAATGCTAGAGAATTCATACAGATGAGAGAAAGGTTTCCGGGGCGGCTTAATATTGTTAGTGAAGGTGATTCCTGGTTCGCTTACCCCCCGAAGTGGATCATCGCAGGTAAACCATCTAATTTGATAAATCATATAAGTAAATGGACTCACAAAAAAGCTAATTTTTATTCTATGGCATCTAATGGAGATGAAGCCGTTGATATGGTTTCAGGCAAGCAGAAGCACAAGCTTGTTGATGTTTTGCGATGGCATTCTAAGAAGAACAATAGAAAACCAATTGATTTGTTACTCTTTAGTGGTGGAGGAAATGATATTGTTGGAGATAATGATTTTGAGCGCTTTTTAAATAGTGACGGAGCCTCTTATTCAACAGCTGAAGAATGCGTGAATATAACTCGCTTAGAACGAAAAGTTAAACAGATAGGGCTAGCGTATCAGGAGTTACTTGATATTCGAGATCATTATAGCCCTGAAACGGTTGTTATTACTCATACGTATGATTATCCATATCCATCGTTAGTTGGCGGAGTATTCTTGGGTGGTTTGATTAAAACCAAAGGTTGGATGAAAAGGTTTATGGATAATGTAAACATTAAGGAAGAGCTACAAGCTGATGTTATTAAAATATTTATTGAAAAAATTGGGGGGGAGTTGTTAGCAATTAGCAAAGAAAGAGAGAAATTCATTGTTGTCGATTCTCGTGGGACTTTAAACGGCAAAAAAGAATGGCTCAATGAGATTCACCCAACTTCTAATGGCTTTGAAGCTATAGCTGAGCTGATTTTTGACAAAATGAAAGCTGAATTTCCGGAACTTGGTTAACTCACTTTTTATCCTAAAGTGCATCTACCGTTTATATGCTTTTTGAACAACAACATCATTCATGCAATAAAAGTTTGCGCAAAGGGTAATAGCATCAAAGCTATTATCCTTTTTAATAGTGTCAGAGAGGCTATAATCGAAAAGCGTTATACTGATTCATCAAGACTAGTCTTTTTCTTTTGAAACATCTTCCCGGAACTTACCCGGTGTCTTCCCTGTTAGTTTGTTAAACCAACGATAGAAGGATCTCGGTTCTTTAAAGCCTAGCTGACTGCTAATAACGTTTAGTGTTAGCGTCGTTTGGCTAAGATAATATTTAGCTTTTTCTAAGCGAATGTCGTCTAAAAAAGATTGATACTGTAAATCTAAGTCGGCTAATCGCCTTTGCAGGGTTTTGGCACTGATACCAAATTGTTGCGCAATATGCTGTTGGCTGGTATTGCCGTGTTCAAGTGCATTTTCAATGGCTAGTTTTAACAGAGCTAAAAAAGTGTGTTCGTGACCTAAGTTTGAAATAAGTGTTTTCGCATGCGTCTCAAGCGTTGATAGTATTTGCTGATTCCCTTTGTTTAACGGTAAAGCTAATAGTGTTTTATCAAAGACAATCGAATTTTCATTTTGTCCGTATTTTATCGGGCATTTAAATACGTTTTGGTATTCATTTTGTTGGTCGAGCGGCGGTGTCGGTCTCGTCAATAGAATGGTAGTAGGGTTACATGGTTGGCTAATCAAATACCGCGCGAATGTCACCCATGAAGCTAAGCAGTTATCTATCATATGTCGTTTAACGACAGGGTGACTAAATTGGCAGTGCCAGCTGATTTTTACTTGCTCATCTAGATCGTCAAAACTAGTTGTCCCCATGTCACCGACGAGCTTTTCAAACGGCTGAATTTTTGTTATCGCTTGCCCCAAAGTTTCACAGTTCATGGAAATGAAACCTAATACGCTATACGAGCCAGGTTGCACAAATTTAGCTGTATGCAGGCCAAATAGTTCGTCATCGGATTCATTGATTAAAGCGAGTATTAACTGCTGAAAACTAGCGCCAGGGATATGGTTACTGCTATCAGATAGCATTGTTGGTTTAATATCGGTGTCTGCAAAAACTTTTTCTAAATCAAGATGTTGTTCTTGTGCTAGCTCCAAATATTGATTTACCGCAGGAACTGAGGCCTGTCCCAAGGTTTCATCAATGGACGTTAGTGTTTGTTGTTCATCGCAAGGGATATTCAAATGGGTCATTATCAATAAACTGATCTAGTTAAGGCTCTTTAAGCTGTGTCTCTAAATGTCATCAATACTGTCTTTTTAGGACATTTTCTCTCAATAATCCCAGTTTTATCATAAGTGTTAATGAAAATATAGCTGGGGCAAAAAATGAGACGATGGAATGGCTGGGGTGATGATAGTACTAGCATGGCACTGCCGTCTTCTGCAGATCTGTTTTTATCTGAAACAATAGGTGATGGGCATTACTTAAAGGAAGTTGAGTTAGCGGATGTGGTTAAGCTCGTTCCTGAGAGCAAGCTGCCTAAGCATCCATTGATTAACATCGATGCAGAAGAGCGGGTAAGACATGCCAGGGGGCAGTCTTTATCTGACTATATTGCCATGAGAAGTGGAAACATTGACGCGTTTCCCGATGGTGTTTGCTATCCGGAGAATAGCCATGATGTAAAAGCCATTTTATCCTACGGTCAAGAACACGATGTTCAGCTGATCCCCTATGGTGGTGGTACTAGTGTCGCAGGTCATATCAACCCACAAATTTCAGAACGCCCTAAGCTGACAGTTAACATGGGACGGATGAATCAACTTATTCATTTAGATGAAGAGAGTCAAATTGCGACGTTTGGTGCTGGCACACCGGGTCCTATGGTAGAGGCGCAGCTTTTAGCGAGAGGGTACACGTTAGGGCATTTCCCGCAGTCGTTTGAACTTTCTACTATAGGTGGTTGGATCGCAAGCCGTTCGAGTGGACAACAGTCTCTGCGTTATGGCCGAATAGAGCAACTATTTGCCGGTGGTCACTTAGAAACCTTTACCGGTACATTAGATTTACCAACCTTTCCAGCTTCATCTGCTGGACCTGATTTACGTGAAATTATCTTAGGCTCAGAAGGGCGCTTTGGCATTTTAACGCAAGTAAAAGTTAGGGTGAGCAAAGTTGCAGAGAAAGAGTCATTTGCGGTTGCATTCTTCCCGTCGTGGCAACAAGCGAGACAGTTTTGTCAACAAGCGGCTCAGCAACGCATTCCTTTATCTATGCTAAGAGTCAGTAACGCTATTGAAACCCATACTCAATTAAAATTAGCGGGTCATGAAAAGTCAATAAAGTGGCTAGAGCGTTATTTAGCGTTAAGGGGCTGCAGACAAGATAAGTGCATGCTCACTTATGGCTTAACCGGAAGTAAACAGCAAATAGCTGCGAGTAAGCGACAACTAAAAGCGTTGTTTCGCCAATTTAATGGTGTGGGTACAGGTAAATTACTAGGCAAGAAATGGCAAGCGAATCGTTTTCGTTCTCCTTATTTGCGTGATGCACTTTGGCAAAAAGGTTACGTGGTTGATACTTTTGAAACGGCAACAGACTGGCAAAATGTAGACGCGTTAATGGCTAAAGTTGAAAGCGTTGTTCGTTCAGGGTTAAAGGATGAAGGTGAAAAAGTTCACGTATTTACTCACCTTTCACATGTTTACAGCCAAGGCTGTAGCTTATACACCACCTATGTTTATAGAAATGGTTCAACGTTCGAGAAAACGTTACAGCGATGGCAAAAGCTTAAGCATTTAGCGAGCGATACTATCGTCAATAATGGTGGCACCATAAGCCACCAGCATGGCGTAGGTAAAGACCACGCGCCTTATTTACATAAAGAGAAAGGTGCCCAAGGAATGGCGCTACTTGATAACTTGGTTGAGCATTTTGATGATAAACAACTGCTCAATCCAGGAACGTTAGTAGAATAAGCGGCACGAGCGACAGTATAACCATGACTAGTTTTACTAAGACTCATCAAACCCAAGCACATGTTGCAGCGACTATGTCTGAACATTTTACGCAAAGTCGTGAACAGCGAATAAATCATCTTAAGCGTCAAGAGTGCTGGGATTTGATTATCATAGGTGGCGGTATTACTGGAGCTGGCATTCTCAAACTTGCCAGTCAAATGAAGTTAAACGTCTTACTGGTCGAACAAAAAGACTTTGCTTGGGGAAGCTCAAGTCGTTCTTCAAAAATGGTACATGGTGGCCTGCGCTATATGGCGCAAGGGCAGTTTCGTTTAACGAAAGAGTCTGTCATAGAACGCGAGCGCCTTTTATCAGAAGGTTACCCTCTTATTACTAAGCAAAGCTTTGTGATGAGCCACTATCAAAAAGCATTTCCTAGTCCTTGGTTATTCGGTCAATTGCTAAACTGTTATGACTTAATTGCCGGAACGAAACAACATAAATACTGGCCGAAAGCATACTACGAAGGGGTAGTGCCTTTTGTCGAGACTGAAAACCTGCTTGGTGGTACTCAATTTACTGATGCATTAACCGATGATGCGCGCATGGTTTTGCGGTTAATACAAGAGTCTTTACATTTAGGTGGGCAGGCAATCAATTACGCAAAAGTGTCTAAAGTTACGCAAAATAGACAAGATAAATGTGACAGTTATCAAGTGAGCATTGATATTGATGGCGAAGTATTACAAACCAATGCAAAAGTGGTTATTAATGCCTGCGGTGCTTGGTCAAATCAACTACTTACTGATCTAAAAACTGAGAAAAGTAAACGACCTGATTATTTTATGCGCCCACTTAGAGGGAGTCACCTTGTTATTCCTAATTGGCGTTTACCTGTGGCAAGTGTGGTTTCTTTACGACATAAGCAAGATGCCAGACCTGTTCAAATTTACCCTTGGCTTAATACCACAGTTGTTGGAACGACTGACGTAGAGCACAAGCATAAATTAACGAGTGAAGCCCGTATTAGTCAGGAAGAATTTGATTATTTACTTGCGGCAGTTGCTCAACAATTTCCAAATGCCAATATTACAGAAAAAGACATAATTTCCACCTTTGCGGGCGTTAGGCCTGTTATTACCTCTGAAAAACAAGCGTCGCCATCGAAAGAGAAACGAGATCATCATATAGAGCAGCAAGATAGTTTGATTGCGGTTATGGGCGGAAAATTAACAACTTTTAGGCTTATCGCCGAACAAACGATGGCATTAGTCTGCAAGCAACTTAGTTGCGCTGATAACGAAAACTCTAGCGCGAATCGTCTCAATAAGATTTACGACAGCGCAATTAAACAACCCATTTTTTCTTCGTACCAAGAGGAATCAGCAAGTTATCTTAATGATGAAACATTGAGCCAAGTGCGAGCCTGCTATGGTGAATTAACTGATAGCTTTATTGCTGACTCCTCAGAAAAAGAATTACTTCCTATTCGTTATACCAGACACCTTTGGGCAGAACTCGTTTGGGCAGTTAAATACGAACAAGTATGCCACTTAGATGATCTAATGCTTCGAAGAACACGGCTAGGTAATCTACTGCCAAATGGGGGAGAGGACATTTTGTTTGAGGTTAAGCGGTTATGTTTAAATGATTTAGCTTGGTCAGAAACAAAATGGCAAACCGAAGTGAAGCGATATCTAGCGTTATGGCAAGCGTCTTATAGCTTACCCGTTGAAATGACTAAAGGTAGTGAAAATGCCAAGTTCTGAAATGCAAGGCGCTAAAAAGACAAACAATGACAGCGATACATTGATATTGACAATAGACAATGGGACGCAGAGTGTTCGAGCTTTACTGTTTAATTTAAAAGGAGAGCTCGTAGCTAAAAGCCGCGTTGAGTTAGAGCCGTATTTTTCTGAAAACCCAGGCTGGGCAGAGCAACATGTAGATTACTTTTGGCAAATGTTTGCCAAGTGCTGTCAGTTACTTTGGCAGCAAGATGAAGTGATAAAAAATGATTACAAGAGCAAAATTTCAGCGGTTACCGTAACCACTCAACGAGGCACTGTGGTTAATTTAGACGCTAGCGGTAAACCTCTAAGACCAGCAATATTGTGGTTAGATCAGCGATTAAGTGAAAATAATCAAGCCATGCCTTGGTATTGGCGAGCAGCCTTCAAGCTTGTCGGTCAAAGTGAAGCTGTTAGTTATTTTCGTCGAAAAGCGCAAGCAAACTGGTTTAAGCATCACCAGCCAGACTTGTGGCAACAAACTGATAAGTTTCTCTTATTGTCAGGGTTTCTTACTTACAAACTAACAGGTAACTATCGTGATTCTATTGGCAGTATCGTGGGTTATTTACCGTTTGATTATAAAAAGCAGCAATGGGCAGGGCGCCATGACTGGAAATGGCATGCATTGCCAATTAAGCGCTCAATGCTGCCAGAACTTGTTAAACCTGGTGAACTGTTGGGAGAGATAACCGAACAAGCTTCAAATGCGACGGGCCTTAAAGTGGGCACTAGAGTACTCGCTTCTGCTTCTGATAAAGCATGTGAAGTGTTGGGTTCAGGCTGTATTAGCCCAGAAACAGCTAGCCTTAGCTACGGCACTACTGCAACGATAAATACCAACAATACTCGGTATATCGAACCTCAATCCTTTATTCCGCCATATCCTTCTGCCATCCCAGATAACTTTAATAGCGAAGTGATGATATACCGTGGCTTTTGGATGGTGAATTGGTTTAAACAAGAATTTGGTCAAAATGAAATCGCCGAAAGTGAAGCCTTAGGCGTATCTCCTGAAAGTTTGTTTGATCAACTTGTTGCCCAAGTGCCTCCAGGGTCAATGGGGTTGATGCTTCAGCCTTACTGGTCACCAGGCTTAAAGAACTTAGAAGCCAAAGGCGCCATCATTGGCTTTGGTGATGTTCATACAAGGGCACATATTTATCGCTCAATTCTTGAAGGGCTTGCCTATGCACTACGTGAAGGAAAAGAAACATTAGAGAAAAGGCAAAAAACGAAGATTACCCAGTTGATGGTGTCGGGTGGTGGCTCTCAGTCGGATGCTGCTTTACAACTTACGGCTGATATTTTTAATTTGCCTACTCATCGCCCTCATACCTATGAAACCTCAGGGTTAGGCGCCGCGATAAATGCTGCTGTAGGTGGTGGCTTTTTTGAAACGTACAAAGAGGCTACGGCCGCCATGACAAGCGTGACAGATACATTTTTTCCTAACGCAGAAAACGTACAGCTTTACAATAAGTTGTACCGCAAAGTTTACTTAAAAATGTACCGTCAATTGAAACCGATTTATCGAGATATTAAAAACATTACTGGTTATCCAGAATGATGAACCAACAATTATAACAACAGGCTGAGCCCCAAGCTCTATATACAAATAAGGATTAAATAATGATTTATACCCGTCGAAAATTTATGAAAACGCTGGCTGTTAGTGCTAGTGTCCTAGTGACTTCGAGTATTGTCGGTTGTGGCAGTTCCTCAAGCAAAGATGATGAAGTCGACCCCGGTACTGATTCACCAAGTATTTTAGATGGAAGTCAGTATTTTCCTCAGTCTGTGGTTTCTGGTGACCCAAGAGCCGATTCGGTAATTTTATGGACGCGAATTGAAACGGGGGCAACGGGTGACATTCCTGTGATATTACAGGTTTCGGGAGATGAGAGCTTTAGTAGCCTAGTTGTGGAAGAGTCCTTTAATGCCGTCGCTGAATCTGATCATTGTTTGAAAATTCGTGTAACGGATTTAGAACCAGGTCAACATTATTACTATCGTTTTATTTATCAATCGGGTGGTAACAATCACGCGAGTAGAACCGGTCGCACTAAAACTGCAGCATCTGCTGATAGCGATACCAAAGTAAAATTTGCTTATGTGTCTTGCCAAGACTATATCGGTCGCTATTTCAACAATTACTTATCTTTACTGGATAATGACGATTTAGACTTCGTTGTACACTTAGGGGACTACATTTATGAAACAACGGGTGACTCTTTATTCCAAGCGACTGGCGGCTCTAGAAGTATCGAGTTTACTGACACAGAAGGGGCGTTGACCATAGGCGTAGGTGAGAGTAAAACCCAAGCAGCAAATAGCTTAGATAACTATAGGCAGCTTTATAAAACCTACCGAACCGATGAATTGTTACAACGCGTTCATGAGCGTTTCCCGTTGATCGCAATTTGGGACGACCATGAATTTTCCGATGACAGCTGGGGAGATAACGCAACATATTTAGATGGCGCTAGTAATGAAAAGCAAACACAACGTAAGAAAAATTCTGAGATTGCTTACTTTGAATATATGCCGATTGATCATGAACAGCCGCATACTGAAGCGAGCTTAGCTAATGGCTTAATGCCAATTAGTGAAGAACACCTATATCCAAATACGCGAATTTACCGCGACTTTAAGTTTGGTAAGCATTTGCACTTAGCGATGACGGATTTTCGGACTAACCGTCCTGATCATATTGTACCTGAGGATGCATTCCCTGCGACGGTGGAAATTGATCAAGCTACGTTATCAGGTTTCTTATTTGCAACAGGTATGGGGCAAGCGGCAGCGGATGCTGTTGTTAGCCAAATGTCGCCATATATTAATATAGATGATGCTATGTTTGCTCCTTACAAGTCTGCGTTTATCGAAATCTTCACTGGTATGTACATGCAAGAGTTGCTGGCGAGAATCGAGATGACACAGGAAGAGGCACTCGTTCAAGCGCAACAAAGAGCTGTTTCGGTTATTCAAGGCAACTTAGCGACCAGTTACTTAAACCTAGCCTTGGTTGGTGCGCAAAATAGCTTACCGGCTGAACATCCAATTCAGCAATTGCCAGCACTGCCAGAAGAAGGTGTTTCGCAAGGCCTAGCATTTTATACATTAGGCAAAACTTCATTGTTTAACTTCATCGGTAGTCGTTATTTTGTGATTAAAGACACTTATGACTTGTATGCTGCATACCGTGAATACCTTGCAGGATTACAAGGAGGAAGTGCACAGCAAGCATTCGGTGCAGAGCAAACTAACTGGCTAGGACAAACATTTGCAACTTCAGATAGCACATGGAAAATGCTCGGAAGTTCGGTAACTTTCTCGCCGCTGATTTTCGATTTATCGTCTAATCGTGCTGACAGTGGCCTCAGTTCTTTTGAACATGTACTCAGCTCTGATGCAATTCCTGCTCAGCTTAAACAGCGTTTTTATTTAGAAGCCGATCAATGGGATGGTTTCCCACACTTTAAATCGAGCCTTATTGATAATGTGATGAGTCAGTTTGGTGTGATCAGTTTAGGCGGTGACATACATAGTAGCTATGTTACGGCACACAAGCCAAATGAGGCAACAGGACTGCGCTCGTATAACTTTACTACGTCTTCGGTATCATCTGGGACATTTGGCTCTTTCTTACAAGGTGGTATGAATAGTATCTTTGCGCAACTAGGTGAAGTGCCAGAGGCTTTATCTGATTTACCTTTCTATTTTGATTTAATGGTGCGCACCGCAACCAAACGTGAGGATATTAGCGATGATTTAGTTTTCTCGCGCATGTGGGAACACGGTGTGGCAATCGTTGAAGTTGATGCCGATAAAGTGCTTGTTAACTTCCACAATATTGGTAGTGAGTTCCACGATATTGACTTAGTTTCTCGCAGTTACTACAACGATGCCGAAAGCTTTTTGGAAAAAGTACGTTTATACCAATTCCAAATTTTAGATGGTGAGCTAACACAACTTGGTTAAGTGTGTGGGATTCGAAGGTAACTGATTATTCGGCACTGGATAATCTAAACAGGGAATGGTGAAAGTCATTCCCTGTTAAATGTTTGAGTCTCGGTCAATTAAGAGGTTAGCCTTTATTCATCTCGTCAATATTGCTCACCATGACAAGTAAATATTTGGGTTTTAATGTTGGAAAATATCTTGTTTTTTCTTTATCAGTTATCACCCAATTAACCATACAAGAGCCACTTTGTTCCTGTGTAACAAAGTCTACAGAAATATCAACTGTTTCGCCGGGTAAGGTTTTTGGTATTTTAACCATATCAGTCGAAGAACAAATATAAGGAGATTGCATGGTGATACGTGTGAAGTATCGGTCCGTCCATTCAACATTTCCTGTATTTTTTATGCGCCATGTTTTTGTAAATGCGAAATGTTGCGGCAATATTGTGCCATCAGGAATTGTCACGTCTTTTATAAATTTCGCAGCATCGCCTTCAATTACCGATATCTTATTATCTACATTTGATTGTATGTTTTTAGTGTTCTTCACTGGATCGTTGCTGAAAGCCTTATTAGCAACGTAATAAACGCCAATAGTAAGGAGGCATGCTGCTAAACAAAAGGATAAAAGTTTGTAAGCATTGCTTTCTGAAGGAAGGATGACGTCGTCTGAACTGTCTGATTCGACTGGTGAGTCTTTTCGCTTATTTTCGCTATTTTTTTGATCAAATGATTGTTTTAGAAGCACACTTAGTGCAGAAGGTTCGATGCGAAGAGAATGAGCTAGCAGCTCTTGGAATTCCACACTTGCTTTTCTTTCTCCCGAAATAACCTTATTAAAATGCGTACGACTACATTCACATTCAGCAATAATAGTTTTTAGTGGTATGTTTCGCTCTACTTTTACTTTATTGATAACGTCTTTTAACTGATTCATTTAATAACTAATTATCTCCATTTAGTTAACGTTAACTTTACTTTACTTTCGCCTTACAAGCTATAAATATGTGTCCGACACATGTTTCTGTGCCAATTAAACGGTTGAATGCCAATTTTTCCCAGTGATATCGTAATTTTACTTCGCATTAGATGCTTCAGTAACTTTTAGCACAGTGTTTTTTACTGGATTGCTAAAGGATATTGCTCGAAGGATTTAAAGGTAGGTATATTAACAGTAAGGAAATATTTGTGGATTTAGTTACGCTTGTAAGAAACGTTAAATGCGTATTGGTTTTAGCCATGCTTACTACAGCATGTGGTGGCGGTGGCGGTGGCAGCGGGGGCGGCAATAGCAACAGCTCTTCAAACCCTTCAAATGCTAATAGCTCAAATACTGCGCCTGTAGCTGATGCGGGCGAGAGTCAAAACATTGAGCTAAGTGCTTATTCCAACTTAACTGTCGAATTATCTGGAGAGGCATCTGATTCGGATGGCTCGATTCAAACGGTAAAATGGGAAGACACAACAACGATTGCAGGCCAATCAGCGATTGAGTTACTTAATGCCGATACATTATTGGCTTCCTTTCAATTTAACAACGTAAATATTTCAGAGGAGCAGGTTTACACATTTCTATTAACGGTGACCGATAATGATGGTGCGACAGCTAGTGACGAAGTCGTTGTCACTATAAAGCCTAACCAGCCAATAGATGTAAAACTGCCGGACAATATTCATGGGGCACGTTTAACACAACTATCAGAAAGCAAGGTATTGATTTCAGGTGGTTGTAAAAAGCTAGTCGCCGAGCTTAAAGGGGCGAGTACTGCTGTTTATGGTTGTTTAGAGCCGTCTTATCGATCATTTATATTGGATTTAAATGACGCTAACTTGCAGGAAGTCGGCGATTCTTTGTTTGCTAGACCATACCCACTTGGTAGACAAAGTACGACGTTGTTAAGTGACGGCCGAGTAGTGCTTTATTCTCAGGATAATGGTCAAACTGCCATAAAAAATGGCGCAAAGTGGGATATAAACTTGAATGAATATGGTAAACATTACGGTGAGATATTTGACCCAACTACCTTAGAATTTTCTCAAATTCCTTCGATGAATATGATGCGAAACTTTGCTATGCCAGCTCTATTATCGGATGACTCATTAGTGTTTTTTTCTGGCACGGATCATCGAGTTAATGAACCAGGAAATGTATTTGCTCAACATACAAATACGATAGAAATGTACAATTCAGTTCAAGAAATTTGGGAGTTTTCATCTGCGATTTATCCTGAGCCGTTTGATGAGATTGTTGCGACAACATTGCCAGATAATAAAGTATTACTCGTCGGCGGTAGAAATGTGTTAGGTGGTGGCACTAACAAAGCCTATGTTTACGATAATGTCCTGCAAACAATGACGGAAATCGAAACTTATGTTCCCACTGGAGCTGCCATGTACGTTAATAATAATAGTGGCGCTTCGGTTCAACGCGTTGAACTGGATGATGGTAGCTTTTGCTTAGTTCCACAAGGTAGTGGATGGTTAATCAGGTTTGAGCCTAATTCGCTGACCTTTAATTACGATACTAGTTCTTGTGAGCAATGGTCTTTTGTTGGTGGATTTGTTCGAGATGGTGATACGTTAAACAACAATAAAGCTTTGTCAGGGGCTGCCCATGTTGAATTGAAGCCTGAGAGAGTATGGGTAAGTCAACAGATAGTCGATTTGAACCATGTTCAAGCAACGTTTAACGCTGAAGGTGATTATTATGAATTTTCTGAGCCAATGACAATTCGAATCATAAAGTAATTAATAGTGGCAAAATATCAGCTGATGAGAGGGTAATAATCGTATAGTTATTACCCTTTTTGTTATGCAAATGTCGATTTTTACGTGTACAAATCCATATATCTAAATTAGTTACCCAAGCCTTTTTCTTGGCGAACTATCAAACTAAAGCGAAGTATCAAAAAATATTGTAAACAGAATGTTTAAAAGTTGTTGCGCTGGTGGTTTTTTGTTACATTGCTGCCCCAAAAACACCCCCGCAATAATAGAGAGTGAAATCAAAGAACTAAAAACAGTCTTTAGATAATGTCATATTGTCTAATTACTTTGGTCCGAGATTTTTCTCTATTGTTTTAAGAAAACAAAAAAAACATAAGAGTTTTATTCAATAAAAAGGATGTTGTATGTTTGCTGTACGCCTATTCTCTTTAGTGCTGCTATCTATTATTTCAATGAATTGCTTGGCACAAAAAGCTACCCTAGTAAATATAGATAAATTTGGCTCTGAGCCCTATAACAAAGTAGCAAATTTAGGTAACTACTTTGCTGTAACTGGCTCTGATGGAGCTGGCAGCGGAGGAATAACAAGCATTGTGGATATTTTGTACTACTCGAATAACGAGTTTACAATCAAAGAAAAAGTTGATTTTAGGCAATTTTACCCTTCACTAGATGAAGTTTTAGTGAAGGATGTTAAGTCATTCGAAGGTTCGTTATTGTTTCTGGTACTAACCGATGGCCAACTCAACATTGTGGTCGCAGACTTTATTGAAGGAAAATTTAATTATCGATTTTCTAACGCCTTGAATGTTCACTCTCTTGATGCCAATTTAATATTTGGTAGCGATAATAATTTTTACTTGGTGGCCGCAAGTTATCCTAGTTTTGAAGTAATACACTATCGTTTATCAGAAGCAAACGAATTAAAAACAATATCCTCTCGATTTTTTGGTACTAGGCCTAATAACTCACCTTCGTTCGATTGGTTTTCAGTTACTTATAGTGATAACTCTCTTATTGCTGTTTTAAATAACAGAGATGAAAAAGCGGTTTTTTACCAGATTAACCTAAGTCTTGACGGCATAATAGAGCAAGAACAGCAATTAGCATTTGAAGATGCCAAAGCTGAATACTACTCAGTGGAAATGCGAAATGGCATTTTATACTTAGGATATCTTTATTCAGGGTTTCAGGTTGCTGAGTTAAGAGAAAATAACATTACATTAGTGAAGGATTTTTCAGATCATGAAGCTAGTTACTTTGACTTATATGACGATAACCTTTTGCTTGGAAGAAGCTTATCTAATTTGTACCTGTTTGATATATCAAACAGTAATAATATCCACGAAGTAAGTTCATATTATTCAGAAGGATTTTTAGCAGATGTTATACGTCATGAGAATCAACTGTTTTTAACCGCAAAGTGGGCCGGAATTGAAGTGATAAGCATTGATGATAGTTTGAACTTGGTTAAATCGGGTGGTTATCGACACTCAGGTGAAGTGACAGATTTTACAATTAGAGAAGATATACTCGTATCATCTGCCGCAGATAGAGCATTTAATGTTTGGACAATAGGTAATAACGAAACGTCTTTCACATCGAGATTAGAGCCTGGATACGGAATAACGGGTGTTGAGTTCTTTGAAAGCGAACTATTGGTACAGGATCAAGGGCGTGTTGAACGACATAATCTTAGTAACATTCTCCAAGGCATTGATGAAGGTGAATCTTTCGGTAATACTAATATTAGTGCAAGAGATAGTGAGTTAATTTCTTTAGAAAATGGCTTTCTGTCTCGTCAATATAATCAGTTTACGTTTTTTGATTTGAACTTGACTCAGAGAGGGCAATTTCAACTTGAAAATCCGCATTACTGGTCTGACTTCATCCAAACCCCACTGCCTTATAAAAACTATATATTCGTGCCTACAATGGGTGCTCAAAGTCAACTGCTTGTTTTTGATGTTAGTGATTTGAGTAACGTCGAAGAAGTAAATCGAGTCGATATGGCATTTAGTTTGAACAAAGGAAATATGTTAACTAAAGACAGCGTATTATTTGTTAAAGAGGTTATAGAGTTACAAAACTATATTTCGTTATATAATCTTGAAGATGTAACGAATATCGAGTTATTAAGTCGATTCCCTATTGATTTAGACAGTTATACGGCAACGCTGCACACCTACGATAACTATTTAGTGGTATTTGGTGAAAAAGCTATGTTGTATGATATATCGTCAACCGATTCCCCCTTACTTATTTCAGAAAACACCGACTTATCTACTAATGGTAAGAGTATTGGAAGTGAAAAAAATATTTTTAATGTTGTAAAAGACAGTGCGGGTGTTATCCAGCGCACTATGATTAATTTGGCGCCAACACATAATTCCCTAGACTTGTCACTTGATGAAGATACCTCTCTTGAAACTACGTTGACCGCTATTGATGAGGAAAGCGATAGTGTCAGTTTCGAGATAGTAAAAGAACCGGTTAGTGGCGCACTGGAATTAACGGATGAAGGATTACTAAAATATACACCGGACGTTGATTATAACGGCAAAGATGAAGCGACATTAACCGTTACAGATACCCATGGTGGCTATACTGAGTTCTCGGTTAGCTATGAAGTAAAGCCAGTAAACGATGCTCCGGTACTGACATCAACCTTAGTTGAAGCCATTGAAGATATAGAAACGACGGTACAGTTAACAGCGACAGATGTTGAGGAAAATTCAATAAACTATGCTTTGTCCCAAGCACCTAATAATGGTACAGCTAGTGTTACTGAAAGTGGTGAATTAACTTACCAACCGAACGCTAACTTCTTTGGTAACGACCAAGTCACTGTCTCTGTAACCGATGAAGAAGGTGCAAGTGCAGACTTTGTTATTGAAGTCATTGTTAACTCTGTTAATGATGCGCCATTGGTGGAGCAAGTTAACTTTGAAGTAATGGAAGACGGTGAGTTTAGCGATAAATTGACTGCAACTGATGTCGAAGGTCAGGAAGTGTCATTCTTACTTAAAGAAGATTCTGTAACAAATGCTACCGTTACTGTTTCAAGTAAAGGCGAATTTAGTTTTAAGCCAAATGCTGATGTGTTTGGCGAATTAAGTTTCATCGTTGTAGTAACAGACAGTGAAGGTGCGGCTGCAGAGCAACAAATTTTTGTTAATGTTATTGCGACGCAAGATGCACCAGTAGCAGAAACACTCTCTGCAAGCGTGAGCCATAATGGCTCAGCAAGCGGTACTATGGCGACAACTGATGCCGATGGTGACAGCCTTTCTTATAGCGTTGTAGAAGATGTTACCAACGGTACGTTAACTCTTTCTTCAAATGGAGAATACTCTTACTCGCCAAACTCCGGTTTCTCAGGAACAGACTCTTTTACTTATGAAGTAAGTGATGGCACTGCTAGCGTGCAAGGTACGATTACTTTTACGGTAGCAGCTGCACCAGCTGTAGTTCAGCCGAAAGAGTCTTCTTCTAGCGGCGGTGGTAGTATGGCTTGGTTAACTCTACTTGCGATATGGTGTTTTGCTGTTCGTAGGCAGCAAAACTTTTCTTAAGCGTAAATCTATTATTTAGTCGTGTTACAGCCAACTCAGTCTTTGAGTTGGCTTTTTTATCTTTGTTTCTCAATTGTCTCTGAATTGTAACTTTTTTAGACATCCGACCAATAAAATGCTCAAATGACGCCTTTTTTCTTGATGCATTTTTGTTACATGTTAAAGTGTCCCTGTATCAAGGAAAACTTATGTAAAAATTCTGTTATTTTAAAGAGTTAAGATACAAATTGTTCAGTGTGTAAATTTTTTGAACACATAACATCTGTATCAAGGATGAAGAGTATTAATGACCAAGTTTCATTTTATTTCAGGCTTACCAAGGTCTGGTTCTACGTTACTTTCAGGTATCCTGAGACAAAACCCTAAATTCCATGCGTCTATGTCTAGCCCCGTAGCTGGACTAATGAATTCTTTATTAGAGCAAATGGGGGCAGGGAGTGAGTTTTTTAGTTTCTTTGATGACACTAAAAGGCAAGATATCTGTCAGTCGGTTTTCGATGCTTATTATCGCGAAAAACTATCTCACCAAATTATTTTCGATACTAATCGCATTTGGACTGCTCGTCTGCACCAATTAGAGCAACTATTCGGCAGCGACTTTAAGGTGATTTGTTGCGTTAGAAATCCTGCTTGGATCATGGATAGTTTCGAAGTGATTTATCGCAAAAACCCATTTGATTACAGCAAGATGTTCTCACCACAAAGTAGGCAAACCGTGTATTCGCGTTGTGAATCATTAGTCAGTGGTATGGGGGCAGTTGGCAGCGCTTGGACAGCTTTAAAAGAGGCTTATTATGGCGAGCACTCTAACAAACTTTTATTAATCGATTACGATTTACTTACGCAGCATCCTAAACGCTGTATGCAACTTCTTTATCAATTTATCGAACAGCCAGAGTTTGAACATGACTTTGATCATGTTGATTACGAAGAAGGTGAATTTGATCAACACCTAGGCGTAAAGGGCCTTCACACGGTAAAACGCCAAGTTGCTTTTACCCCGCGTAGAAGTATTTTACCTCCAGATTTATTTAAACAGTACAGCGATATGGCGTTTTGGCAAGACAATACAGGAACGTCTGCCAACATTATTGCTCCATCAAAAGACTCGGAATAGGACATCAATGAATAAGCATTTATTAAATTCAATTGTTGCCGTAATGGTTCCAATGGGCGTTGCAGGTCAAACTGCGCACGCCTATGGAAGTTATCAAAGGCGAGGAAACGCAGATACCTCTTATCTAAAAAATGAAGTATCTAATACCGCTAACGCGCGCGCACATGTTAAAAGCGAGGCAAACGATTCTGTTACTTCTGCTGAAAGCACAACAGTAGCAACTGAAAGTTTTTCCGCGGCTGATATGCAATTAGTCGCTAACAAGCTTGCCACTAATTTAGATATACAAACAGCTAAAGCGCCTTTTGAACAACAGCAAGAAAATACTGGTGAACTTACATTAAAAGCGCTATCTCCAACAAAAGAGTTGGTGATTGTTGACAATGGGGTTCAAGACAAGCACTTATTTTTTCAACAAGCGAAACCTGGCGTTGATGTTGTTGAAATTGACTCGACACAAGATGGTTTGTCGCAATTAGAATCAATTCTTAGTCGTTATTCTGAATTGGACAGCCTACACCTCGTTTCACATGCCACTGATGGTGTGTTACAGCTAGGTAATAGTCAAATTGATAAGACTAAACTTGAAAATCGCTTACAGGTATTGTCAAGCTTAAATGACAGCCTCAAAGATGGTGCAGATGTACTGCTCTATGGTTGTGAGCTAGCCAAGAGTGAAAAAGGTGAGGACTTTATTCAGCTTATTGCTAATCAAGCTAACGTTGATGTAGCCGCGTCAAATGATTTCACTGGAAATAGCGCTAATAGCGCCGATTGGTTACTAGAAGTACAAACTGGAACAATAGAAAGTGACTTGCCTTTTAGTGAAAAGGCTCTAGCAGATTTTTCCGGCGTTTTAGCGATAAATGATGGCACAGGCAGAACAATCGACAGTACTGGGTTTTCTTTTGGAACTAGCACTACACTGTCTTATCAAATTGATGGCTTCGATTTCAGAATAACTACCGATTCGGGGTTATCAACAGCATTGTATGCAAATGGTAATAACGTCTATGTTGATTACAGCGCTAGTAATATTGTCTCTACGGTGACAATTGATTTTGTTGGCGGAGAGGAGTTTGATATTGATAGTTTGCTTATAAATGCAAACTATGGGAATACCTATCTTTTTACGCCAAGCTCTGGTGCAGCTGTACCTTTTAGTGCTCCAGTTGGTACTCCTACAACTGTTACTCTTAATTTTACCGACATTACCAGTTTTACCATTACCCGCCAGGGGGGCGGGAATATCGTATCAACAATAATAGATGACTTCGTCATCAAAAACGCAGGGGCAGCAAATGCTGCTCCGTCATTTGCTAATTTAAATGGCGACAGTTTTACCTATACTGAAGATAGTGACACACAAGAGGTTATTGATCAGGGTACGAGTTTAACTATTACCGATGGCGATTCTAGTGATTTTAATGGCGGTAGTTTAACCGTTACTATTACTTCTGGCGAAGATGCCGCAGAAGATATTCTAAGTTTAGATACGACGGGGACTGTGTCACTTGGCGGAACAACAGCAGGGAGTAACGTTAGTGTTGGTGGCTCAGTTGTCGGAACCTTGGCAAATAATATCGCTGCAGGTAATGACCTTGTTGTAAATTTTAACTCGTCTAATGCAACGCCAAGTAATATTCAAACCCTTGCACGCGCGGTCACTTATCAAAACTCAGATACAGATACACCAACCACTGGTTCGAGAAATGTCCGATTTACTCTTGATGACGGCGATGGCGCTACGTCTGCTAATCAAGACGTTACCATTACGGTTGCTGCAAATAACGATGTGCCAACCATCACTAATCTAGATGGCGATTCAGTATCGTATGCCCAAGGTGCAGGTGCGTTAGTACTTGATCAAAATACCGCTGTAGCATTATCAGATGTCGACTCGACTGACTTCAATGGTGGTAATGTCACCGTAACCATCACTTCAGGTGAGGATGCAGCGGAAGACACATTGAGTGTTGATACCTCTGGTTCAGTCGCCTTAGCCGGTAGTACCGCAGGCAGTAATGTGTCAGTGTCTGGCACTGTTATTGGAACGCTAGGAAACAACGTAGCTGCAGGTAATGACTTTGTTGTTAACTTTAATAGTAATGCCAATACAGCTCGCGTACAAACGTTGCTGCAAGCCGTTACCTATGAAAATACCGATAATTCTTCTGCAACACCCGGTGCTCGAAACGTAAGATTAACTGTTAATGATGGTGACGGTGGCACATCGGCAAGCCAGAATATTACGGTAACTGTTTCTGTTCCAGATAGTGATGGTAATTTAACTGCTTCAGCAACGGTTTCCGAGCCTGTAGGCTTAACATACTCCGCAGATTCTGTAGGTGAAGCCGTTGATTTATTCGACTTTACATTGTCAGATGGCGGCAGCGCTGATGGTTTAGCGATGACGGTGAGTGAAATCGTGGTCAATGTAACTGGCACAGCCACCGATGCTGCTAGAAATAAGGTGACTTGGCGATTAAATGGCTCTGACGTCACGAATGTTCAAGGTGTTTATAGTGCGGTAAATGATACGATAACGTTTTCAAGCTTATCGATTTCTATCGCTGACGGTGGTTCGGAAACTTACACGATTAATGGATTCTTTAATGACAACACCGGATTAACAGACGGCGATACGGTTATTTTAACTGTTGATGGTGATACTGACTTAACATTGGGTGCTAGTGGCACGCAAATGGGCTCAACGTCAGCTGTTAATAATAGCACAGGTACCACATTTGATGATGATATCGCGCCATCAGTAACTTCTGTTTCAGTACCATCTAACAGTACCTATACTGAAAGTGCTAACTTAGATTTTATCGTTAACTTTGACGAGAACGTCACAGTTGATACCTCAGGCGGTACGCCAAGTTTACAAGTTACCATAGGTGGCAACACTCGCTCAGCGTTATATGTGGGTGGTTCAACTACTTCAGCGTTAACATTTAGATATGTTGTACAGTCAGGTGAACAAGACTTAGATGGTCTTGCTTTAGGTGCTGCTATTTTACCTAATTTAGGCACACTTAGAGACAGTGCTGGTAACAATGTTAATACCACGCTGAATAGTGTCGGTAGTTTGACATCAGTTTTTGTCGACGCAAGTGCGCCGGTACTTGCTGAGGTAACAGCCGTTTCTACCCCTGGTAATGACAGCACTCCTGATGTGACATTTTCAACCACTGAAGCAGGTACGCTTTCAGTTGGTGGAAGTTGTGGCAGTGGTGATGAAGGTGCGGTTAGTTCTGGTAATAATACTATTACGTTAACAGCTACTGACAACTCGACACCATTGTCGTCAGGCACCTATTCAGACTGTACGCTTACCGTAACCGACTCTGCAGGTAATGCGAGTTCAGCGTTGACTTTAACGTCTTTTACCATTGATGCTACAGATCCTACGGTAGATACAAATGCTGGCCGTAGTTTAAGTGAAGGTGACACTGGTATTGTTATTGCCAATACAGCGTTAAGTGCTAGCGACAATTTAAGCGTGGCCGCTAATGTCACTTATACTTTAGTTACCGCGCCATCAAATGGTACGCTGAAAAACAATGGTTCGTCGTTAAGTAATAATGCAACCTTTACTCAGGCGAACATTGATGCTGGCCAGTTAACTTATGATCATGACGGTAGCGAAACAACAAGTGATAGCTTCGCTTTTAGAGTGACCGATGGTGCAGGTAACATTAATGACAATGGTGCGGCAAACTTTAGCTTTAATTTGACGGTTGCAGCGGTAAATGATGCGCCTTCAACAACGGCAGATACTGATACAACAAATGAAGACAATGCCGTTATGGTGGATGTACTTGCCAACGACTCTGATGTTGATGGTTCGTTAAATGCAGCATCTGTTACTGTCGTAACAGCACCAAGTAATGGTCAAACAAGTGTCAACACTGGTACTGGTGTTATTACTTATACACCAGATCTTAACTATGAAGGTGCTGACAGTTTTACTTACACGGTAGAAGACAATAGTGGCGATGCGTCAATCGCCACCAGTGTTTCAATAACGGTCAATGGCCAAAATGATACGCCTACGGCAGTTAGCGATAGTGCTACGGCTGTTCAAGATGGCGGTGCTATATCCATTAATGTTGCAGCCAACGATACTGATGTAGACAGTGGTGACAACCCTGATCCAACCACAATTGTCGTTGTTGGTGCTGCGTCGAATGGTACAGCTGTATTTAACGGTGGCACTAATACCATTAACTACACGCCCAATGCAGGTTTCTCAGGTTCTGATAGCTTTACTTACACTATAGACGATTCAACAGGAGCTACATCAAATGTGGCTACGGTAACCGTTACCGTAACGCCATCTAATGTCGCACCTGTGGCGAATAACGACAGTGTTTCTCTAGTTGAAGACAACACTAAAACAATTAGTGTTCTGGCAAACGATAGTGACTCTGATGGTTCTTTAGTAAATAGTTCAGTTGTTATAACGTCGAATCCGAGTAAAGGTAGTGCACAAGTTCAAAGTGCAAACGGTAGAATTGTATATACGCCAGACGAGAATTACTTTGGTAGTGATTCATTAAGATATCGTGTTAAAGATGATGACGGTGAGTGGTCTAATATAGCTACGGTTAACTTGACAATATCAAGTGAAAATGACGCACCTGTCGCAACTAATGATATTGCTACGACTGCTGAAGATACCAGCGTTTCTATCATTGTACTGTCAAATGATTCAGATATAGATGGTACGCTGAATAAAGCGGGAGTTACTATAGTCTCTGCTCCTGCAAACGGAAACGCTGTCGTGAATAATTCGACAGGCGCTATCGAATACACACCACAAGCTAACTTTGCTGGCACAGATAATTTTACCTATAGCGTGAAAGATGATCTAAATCTTGCCTCTAATATCGCCACTGTAACAGTGACGGTTACCGAAGAAAATGACGCACCAATCGCTAATAACGACTCTTTAACAATAGATGAAGACGCAGAAGCGACAGCTATTAATATCCTTGCCAACGATAGTGATGTTGATGGCACGCTCGATAAAAATACTATTGTTATCGTTTCTTCGCCGTCAAATGGTAGTGCAAGTGTTAATAGTCAATCAGGTACTATTAGCTACACACCTGAAGCCAACTTTAATGGCAGCGATTCATTTACTTATACTGTTAAAGATGACTCTGGTGTCGTTTCTGACGTTGCAACAGTTTCTATCACTGTGACAAGTTCTAACGATGCGCCTGTAGCAGTTAATGATACTTTAACGGTTGATGAAGATGCTGAAGCCACCACAATCAATGTGTTAGCAAATGATAGTGATATCGATGGTACCCTAGATGACAGTAGCATTTCGGTCGTTTCTTCACCTGCCAATGGTAGCGCAACAGTGAGTAACGATTCAGGTACTATTAGCTACACACCTGACGCAAACTTTAGTGGTAGTGATTCGTTTACCTATAGTGTTAAAGATGAATTAGGCCTTGTTTCAAATACTGCTACTGTGACAGTAAACGTTAGCAGCACTAATGATGCGCCTGTTGCTACTGATGATGTTCTAACGATTAAAGAAGATGCAGCAGCAACCAATATTAATGTACTTAGCAATGACACTGATGTTGACGGCACAATAGACAAAGCGTCAATAGCAATTGTTACTGATGTAAGTCATGGTGTTACTGCAATTGATACTTCAACGGGGGTAATTAGCTACACCCCAGAAGAAAACTTTAGTGGTAGTGATTCATTTACATATAATGTCAAAGATGAATTAGGTCTTGTATCTAATACTGCAACGGTAATGATTAGTGTGACTGACGCCAATGATGGCCCAGTTGCAGCTGATGATGTTCTAACCATTGCAGAAGATGCAGCAGCAACCAATATTAATGTGCTTAGCAATGACAGTGATCTTGATGGCACTCTTGATAAAACTTCAGTTTCTATAGTGGCTGATGCCAGTCATGGTGTTACTTCTTTTGATTCTGCGACAGGTGTTATTAGCTATAAGCCTGAGGAAAACTTTAGTGGCAGTGATTCATTTACCTATAAAGTAAAAGATGACCAAGGACTGTTTTCCAATATTGCTCGTGTTAGCGTTACCGTTACTGGAGTAAACGATGCGCCAATAGCTGAAAACGATGCCTTCAGTGTTGACGAAGATAGCAAAGATAAAGAGCTTGCCGTACTTAATAATGACAGCGATATTGATGGTGAAATCAATGTGATGTCTATAACCATTGAATCGCAACCAACAAATGGTAATGCTGTTTTAAATACTGAAGCAGGCATTATTCGTTATACGCCGAATGAAAACTATACAGGCAGTGACTCATTTACCTATAGCGTTAAGGATGAACAATCGCTTAAATCTAATGTTGCAACCGTCACGATTAGCGTTATCGCAATTAACGATGCTCCTGCTATTTCTGGCGAGCCAATTACCGTCGCAGAAGAGGGTATAGCTTATACGTTTACACCAACAGTTGAAGATGCTGATGAAAATGATGTGTTAACTTTTAGTATTGAAAACCAGCCTGAGTGGGCAAGTTTTAACGCTGAAACAGGTATGCTATCGGGTACTCCATCAGTTGAAAATATAAAGCTTTACACAGATATCGTGATTAGTGTTTCTGATGGAAAAGCCTCTGACGCCCTAGAAGCCTTTTCTATTGATGTTTCAGCAGGTGTTGATAGCGATGGTGATGGCGTAAGTGATTACCAAGAGCAACTTGATGGCACTGATCCTACAGATCCAGATGACTACAAGGATGAAATTGCGCCAACAATTACTGCGCCTGCAGAAATCACAATTGACTCAGTTGCATTGTTTACTGACGTTACTGAAAAAGACGTGCTCAATGTAGCTAGTGATATTTCAGAACAAGAGTTAGCAGAATTATTGGTTAGTTTTACGTCTGATAACATCGATGGTCTTAATTGCTGTGCGATTGAATCTGTGGCTTTTGCTGAAGGCAAATTACAGTTGGCCCCGGGCAAACACACTGTTGAGTGGTCTGCTACCGATAAGAAAGGCAATACAGCCACTGCGATGCAAACGGTAAATGTTCGACCACTTGTATCTTTCGGTAAAGACAAAATCACAGCAGAAGGGACGCAAGTAGAAGTGCCTGTGGTACTCAATGGTCAATCGCCAGAATATCCGTTAGCTATTGAAGTATTTGTTAGTGACTCAGGTAGCGTTAATGATGACGACTTTAGCGTTGAAAGTTACGTTGCTCAATTTGAGCAAGGAGAAATCGAAAGTAAGATCCTTGTTTCAATTAATCAAGACAATGTCTCTGAGGGAACTGAGTCTCTAGTATTATCTTTAGAATCACCTACGCAAAGTAATATTAACCTTGGTCTTAAACCTGAGTTTGTTTTAACAATAGCTGAAGAAAACATTGCACCAATTGTTGAGCTTGCGGTTGAGCAAGCCCAAGAAAGCGCCCTAATTCTTGCAAAAGAAAATGGTGAGGTGACAGTGAAAGCAATGATCACCGATGGAAACGTTGGTGATGCTCACACAGTAGATTGGACGAATACTGATGCGTCGATTTTGGATGTCGCCACTATCGATGAAGATATGATCTTTGACGCAAATGATGTTGAAGTCGGCGTTCATAAAATTGTAGCTACAGCGACAGATCTTGAAGGTGCAACAGATACTGTAGAAGTGTTTGTAACCATTACTGAAGTGCTACCTACGTTGAGTGAAACGGAAGATTCTGATAATGATGGCATTGTTGATAGTGAAGAAGGTTTAGCTGATAGTGATAATGATGGTATACCTAATTATCTCGATAACATTTCCATGATCAATGTACTTCCATCGGTAGCAACTGAAAATCAAGAGTTCTTGATTGAATGTGAGCCAGGTGTAAGGTGTGCTCTGAGCGAGTTCTCGTTAATTAGTATTGCGGGCGGCGCTCGTTTGAGTGACGAAGATATTTCATCACAACCTAACTTATTACTAGATGTTGTTTATGAGCACTTTGGCGGAGTTTACGACTTTGAGGTATCAGGGTTACCTGTTGGTACTGCAACAAGCATTGTCATTCCTCAAACTACCGCTTTACCAGCTGATGCGGAATACCGTAAATTCCAAAATGGCGAATGGCAAACTTTTGTTGAAGATGCTGAGAATAAACTGCACTCAGCGCCAGGCGAATTAGGCTTCTGTCCGCCACCACAAGACGATACATGGACCGAAGGCTTAACAGAGGGTCACTTCTGTGTTCAGTTAACAATTGTCGATGGTGGCCCGAATGACGCTGATGGTGTCGCTAACTCAACAGTTGTTGACCCTGGCTCTGTTGGCGTTGAAATCTATGTGCCGCCAGTTGTTGAGCCTGAGCCGACACCAACACCAAAAAGAAAATCTGGTGGTGTACTATACATATTGCTTTCGCTTATTAGCTTAGTTGCTATGCGAAGAGTGTTAAAAGCACGCAGATAGTTTGTGTATAGTAAATCAGGTTTAAGTTAATTAGACCTTGAATATGAAAAGAGCACATTAGGTGCTCTTTTTTATTTCAATTTACTACCAAAGCACTCTTAATCGAATGCTTGTTAATTATTGCTAAGTTATTCGTGTACTAACCTGATATAGTCTACAGCCAATAAAAATTGTAAATAACGCTAGCCTGTTGATGTCTGAAAATTTCGCCTTACTCATTTTTTTTCTTCATGTATTATTCTCCGCTTTTTTACTGACGCTAAAAACTGGCAAACCGCTAAGTAATCGATTGCTCGCTGCCTTTTTATTAATCACGGCAATTGATATAAGTAATTTCATATTTTATAGCTTTTATAAATCCCACTTAAATTTGGATATGATGAGAGCCAATATCGCCTCCTTATTAGCTCCCACCCTTTATTTTTTTGTTAAATCGATTCTTGTTGAAAATTTTTCCTTTAAGCGAAAAGATGTCTTGCATTTATTACCCTATATTTTTGTATCTTTGCTATTTATTCCTAGATTTCATTTGGGTGATGATCCAGCAAAATTAGCTTTTTACAATAACCAAGCACCGATGTTAGAAATTATCATCGTCCACTTAATCACCTACACACAGCTTGCAAGTTACTTAATCGCTATATTTTTGATGTTACGCCGTTATCAGCATACTATCGAAAATACCTACTCAGACTTGTCAGCTTTAAATAAAAACTGGCTGTTTACCTTCATGGTTCTGTTTCTACTGGACTTTGTTATGGTATCTATTCGGAACTTCTTTAAATTCACTGCATGGGAAGCACAACTTAGTTTTCTAACGCCATTAATGCTGTTTTGTACCCTCGCTTTTGTTTGCTGGATTGTCTGGCATGCTTTGCATACGCCTGAGATTTTTCGTGGCGTTGAGGAATTAAAAATAACTGATACAGCCGAAACGCAGGAGTTAGAGAAGCCTCGCCAAAATGATATTGATTCATATGAATCTCAACAAATTATTCACGCGTTAGAAAAACATATGGGTGAACATCACACATACCTTGAAGCGAATATCACCATAGACAAACTTGCTGATCTTATTCATGTTGACGCTCAGCAATTATCACTTGCGTTAAACAGATATTTAAATGTGCACTTTTTTGACTATATCAACAAGCAGAGAGTCGAAGCTGCCACGCGTTTTTTATCAGAACCAAACAGTGGCAAAAAGACGATTTTAGAGATTCTATATGAAGTAGGATTTAACTCTAAATCGTCTTTTAATACCGCATTTAAAAAGCATAAAGGCATGACACCATCCCAATTTAGAAAACTGCACCAGCTTGCTGACTAATTAGTACGACTTTCCTTGAAGCCCTTAAAAACAAGAGGTTCGACTTTTTTAGTCGGTCGAACCTCCCATTTGGCTACCTTAAAATGAAGACCTCACTTGAGACACTTTGTGCAAGCTAGGAAGAGGTAAGCTAAATGAAAATAAAACACAGTATTTGTTTCTTAATAACCAGTATTTTTCTGTTCTCGCTAGATGTAGAGGCAAAGCAAAATGCCCCTGAAACGTTAATGGAAAAACAAGCGAAAAGAGTATTGGCTGATCCCAGGTTTCATTCGTTATCGATAGGTGTTGTTGACGGAAAAAACAGTTATACAGGCCACTTCGGTGAACTAACTATCGGTGAGGGTAATAAGCCGACAAATCAAACGTTATATGAAGTAGGTTCGGTAACAAAAACTATGACGGGATTGTTAGTGGCTGATGCTGTTGCCAACAACGTCATCGAGTTAGATAAAGATATTGTTCCGTTATTAATGAAAAAGTTAAATACTAATAACTATGCTCAAAGCTCGATTACCATTCAGCAATTGCTAACCCATACTTCAGGCCTGCCTAGAATGGATAGTGATTTTGATGTCGATACCAAGATAGAGACACGCATGGATTTGTTAAAAGCGGTACTTGAACATGATCGCAGTGATAAACAAGGGCGATACAGCTACTCAAATGTTGGTTATGAGATTTTAGGTTATGTCCTATCGATTATTTATCAAAAGCCATTTGATCAAATCTTGCAAGAGAGAATGAAGTCACTCGCAGGTATGTCACATACTCAAGTAAACCTTAAACCTGATCAGTTAGCTAATTTCGCTTATGGCTACGATGAAAAAGGGCAACGAGCGAAGGCCTTTATTGAGCCAAATAGCTTCTCTGGAAGTAGCGGCTTTATTAAATCTAACATGACAGATTTGGTTCAATATATGAAGCTACAGCTTAACGATACTAACCAAGTAATTAAGCTGTCTCATCAGTCGTTGTTTGAGGTAACAGCCACAGATGCTATCGCTTATGCATGGATTGCAGCGAGCGATGACAAACTAGGTCGATATTTCATTCACCATGGCGGTATGTATGGTACGCAAAACTGGATGATAATTTTTCCTGAAAAACAGTTAGCGATTTCCATTATTACTAATGCGAGCTTTGAAGAAGTAGCGGGCACACTAAGAGAAGCAGCGTTTACTATTATTCAAAACTGGGATCAGGCTACTGACAAAACTAATAGGCAATAAAAGTTAATTAGCTGATCGCAACTAATAAAAAGCCAGCTCAATTTATGAAGCTGGCTTTTTTGACTTGGTTTTTTAACTCTTTGCTTAACTGGCTCGTTGTTTATTTCGCTTTATTAGCTCTTGCTTGGTGCAGCTTTTTATAGCTTTCAATCAAGCGTAAGTGCTTGTCTAAGCCTTCAAGGTTCATGCTGGTTTTGGTTAGACCATAGAAAGTAACATCACCCGTAATTGAACCGACAACAGCTTGCATTGTTTCTTCGCCAAACATACGGTCAAAGGCAATGGCGAAGTGTTCAAACTCTAAATCTTCACTTAACGCTATTTCCAAGGTCGCGTCCATGGCTTGATAGAACAAGCCGCGCTCAACAGTATTGTCGTTGTATTGCAAGAACTCACCGACAAGTTCGGCTGCTTGCTCCAACGCACCAATTGCCAAGTAAATAAGGATTTTAAGTTCTAGAATCGTTAACTGTCCCCAGACAGTATTTTCATCGAACTCAATACCGATAAGAGTGATGATATCGATGTAATTGTCGAGTTGACTCTCTTCTAATCGCTCAACCAAGTCGATTAATGCATCTTCATCTAATGAATGAATGTTTAAAATATCTTCGCGGTATTGAAGTGCTTTGTTAGTGTTGTCCCAAATTAAATCCTCGACTGGGTACACTTCTGAATAATCAGGAACAAGAATACGGCAGGCAACACCCAAGTCGGTAAACTCGGCAACATAAGCTTCTTTTCCTAACTCTTCTAAAATAGCGAAAAGACGCTCGCGTTCCTGCTCAGTTGTGCCAGAGAAATCCCATTCACAGAATTGATAGTCTTGCTTGGCACTGAAAAATCGCCATGAGATAACGCCTGTTGAGTCAATAAAGTGTTCAACAAAGTTCTCCGGCTCTGATACTGCTCTCGAATTAAACGTTGGTTTTTGTACATCGTTTAAGCCTTCAAAACTTCGACCTTGTAGTAACTCAGTTAAGCTACGTTCAAGTGCTACTTCAAAGCTTGGGTGGGCACCAAATGATGCGAATACGCCACCCGTTTTAGGGTTCATCAAGGTCACACACATTACCGGGAATCTGCCGCCTAAAGAGGCATCTTTTACCACAATAGGAAAACCTTGAGCTTCAAGGCCTTCGATACCTTCGACAATATCAGGGTATTTGGCTAGTACTTCTTTCGGTACATCGGGTAAGGCAATTTCTTGTTCGATGATTTCACGTTTTACCGCGCGCTCGAATATTTCTGAAAGACACTGTACTTCCGCTTCATTAATATTATTGCCCGCACTCATCCCATTACTTAAGAACAGGTTTTCAATTAAGTTTGACGGGATATATACAGTTTCACCGTCTGAATGGCGTTTGTAAGGAATAGCACATACACCACGCTCAACATTGCCTGAGTTGGTATCGATAAGATGTGAGCCACAGAGCTCGTCTTCAGGGTTATAAATCTCACGTGTATATTCGTCTAGCAGGCCAGTAGGTAGAGAGTCATCATCTTCTAATGGGAACCACTTTTCATTTGGGTAATGAACAAATTCGCTATTGGCAATCTCTAGCCCTAAAAACTGGTCGTTGTAGAAAAAGTTACAGTTTAAGCGCTCGATAAATTCACCTAATGCTGAACATAGTGCGCTTTCTTTACTCGCACCTTTACCGTTTGTAAAACACATAGGTGATGCAGCATCGCGAATATGCAATGACCAAGCATGTGGTACTAGATTTCGCCAAGAAGATACTTCGATCTTCATGCCTAGCTCTTCCAATATTGCTGTCATGTCCGCAATGGTTTGTTCCAACGGTAAATCTTTTCCTAAGATAAAGGTATTTTCACCTTCATTAGGTTTAACCGTTAACATGGCTTGTGAATCTTCGTCTAAGTTTTCTACTGACTCAATCTTAAATTCAGGACCTGTTTGTACCACTTTTTTCACAGTACAACGCTCGATGGAACGTAAAATGCCTTGACGATCTTTATCAGAAATACGATCAGGCAATTCGACATTTATTTGAAAAATTTGGTTGTAACGATCTTCTGGGTCAACAATATTGTTTTGAGATATGCGAATACCTTCAGTGGAAATATCGCGCGAATTACAATAAACCTTGACAAAATAGGCTGCACATAAAGCTGAAGACGCTAAAAAGTAGTCGAAAGGACTTGGTGCCGAGCCATCGCCTTTGTAGCGAATAGGTTGGTCTGCAATCACGGTGTAATCATCAAACTTGGCTTCTAGGCGCAAGTTGTCGAGAAAATTAACTTTAATTTCCATTGAATTATTTCCAGAAGTTGGCGCGGAGTTTGTTGGGTCAAATCAAACTCAAAAATACTAATTAGCTAATTATCCTTTGTTTTACGCCAATAGTCTCTAATTTGTTCTCTATATCAAGGTAAAAAACGCTATAAGCGAGATTGTGACCAATCGACTTGGCCTATTCAAAGAGGAAAGTAGAGTGCCTTTATAGCTTCTCTAAAGCGTTTTTACAGGCTTGCTTTAATGTATTAAAGTTAGCCTTGGTTGTGATACCAAAACGCAAGCTATCTTGCTCATCGGTTAAGCGGCAATAGATAGCTTGCTGGCATAACTGATGATATAGCTTAGGGGCAATACTTGTATCTGAAAAATAAAGGGTGATAAACAAATCACAGCCAGTGGCTTTTGCGATTTTTAGCGGAGCAAACACTGTTTGTAAAAGGGTTTGTTGCTGATCTCTTAAAACAGTTAACCTTTCTCTTTGCTGTGCTTGCCACAAGGTATCGTTTAATGCTTTTTCTGCAATAACTTGTGCTGGGCCATTGACTTGCCATGGTCCAAGAGCTTCTGAAAACTTGTGTTGCCAATCATTATCACAACAGGCAAAACCAACACGTATACCAGCTAAACCAAAAAATTTGCCAAAAGAGCGCAGTACTATCAAGTGGCCAAGTTCGCTTTCAGTCGTTAATGAGTGCTCGTTTGCTGTAACATCAGCAAAGGCTTCATCAACCACTAATAAACCATTGAGTTTTATCACTTGCTGGTGATATTTAGACAACTCACTTTTGGTAAAATGCTTACCGCTTGGGTTATTAGGGTTGATGATGACGACAACATCGTTTTCTGACAGCTGTTCAATCGGTGGCAGAGTTACATCATATAACACGATATTTGCTCTAGCTTGTCGCCAAGCATGTTCGTGTTCTTTGTAACCAACTTTAGGTAGAAATACAGTAAGTTCGCTACAACTTTTTGCTTGTAAGCTAGTAAGGTATAACGAAGGCAGCGCTTTAATTATTGCTTGGCTACCGTTTGTGGTAACAACGAACTTAGTTTGGTAATACTGTTTTGCAGCACTAATTAAGCTGTCATCAATGTTAGGTAGTTTTTGCCAAAACTCATCAGCAATCGTCGGAATCGGATAGGCAATAGGTGCGATACCCGTGGATAGATCTAACCAAAGGTGCTCAGGAATATTGTATTGTTTCGCCACTGCTGTAAGTTGGCCACCGTGTGTTAATGCCAATGCATTACTCCTTGAATTAGACAAACAAACAAGATTAACAGCAAGCAGGCGTGATTGACTAAATTAACACTTCTAGGAATGTCGTTTAAGTTTGCATGGCTTCCTTGACCTAGTGTGACAGACTTTACTTGCTTACCATGATAAGTTGCATTGCCACCCAATTGGATATTTAACACTGTTGCTCCTGCTGCCATTACCCAGCCGCCATTATGGCTTTTATAGTGATTACCCTGAAGGTATGCGTTTCTTAAAGCGGAAAGCAATCTTCCAGCTAAAAGCCCTTGCAATGCGTAAAGCAATACAGTGATTTTACCCGAAACAAAACCTAGCACATCATCTAATCTTGCACTCGCATAACCAAAGTGTTGAAAACGCACGTTTTTATAGCCCCACATCGCGTCTAGAGTATTAGCTAAGCGGTGAACAATCACTAAAGGCGCACCGCCAATAATATAATAAAAAAGCGATGCAATTGCCGCGTCATGACCGTTTTCTAACATAGATTCAACAGTGGCACGTGACATTTGTTGTTCATCTAAATTCGACGTATCTCTGCTGACTATGTAGCCCGTGAATTTACGTGCTTCATTGAGCTTATCGCTTTTAAGTGGGCGGTAAATTTGCATTGCATGCTCTTTTAAACTGGTAACGCCAATCGCCAAATACACGATGAATGCATCAATAAAGACCCAGGCTATCCAAGGCAGTTGGTTAGCAAATTGCTGATTTAGCAAGATATAAATAATAGGGAAGGGTAAAACAAGTAGGCACCAGGCAATAAGCCCCGAAATTTTAACGCCGGTTAAGTTCTGTTGTTTTGGTTTTGTATTGGCTTGGAAGGTCTCGGATGAGAGGTTTTTGTGTGGATTTAATAGTGACTCCAGCTTGCGAGCTATTTTGCCAAAGCCTACTAAATAATGAAATCGACTAGCTTCGCCAAAGACAAGATCTAGTATGTAGGCAATGATCAGAGTTAAAGATAAAGCGTAAAAGTCCAATATATTTAAATCCATAGAGTTGATGTATTATCTAAGCCACTGTTGGCAAGTCTATATACTTTAAATCTTGCTCTTGATGACAATATGTCACTTCAAATAGTTGGCCATTAGTCACGGCCTGATAAGCATTGTTTTGATGAACGAGCCCTAGCTTCGCGAGTAAACAACGCATTGCTTCTCCATGCGTTATCACTAAAATGTTTTTGCCGACATAGTCTTTAGCAAGCTCAGTTAACGATTGATACATTCTGGTTGCGCACTCGATGGCACTTTCGCCGCCTTCAGGTTTAGCTTGGCTATAGCCGTGAAAGAATTCTTGGTATAGAGGTAAAGTTTCTAGGGTCGATATTTGTTCACCTTGCCAAGTTCCCAAGTGTCGCTCTGCAAGCCGGTCAATAAATACTGTGTTCATTGCCCCAGCGTTTGATATTGTTTGAGCACAAATTTGCGCGGTTTGTTGTGCCCGGCCCAAAGGTGAGCTAGCAATAAGGTCAATCGACTTATTTTTTAGCGCAAGGGCTGCATTTTGCGATTCCATTTTACCTTGTTCGGTTAATTGACTGTCTAATTGTCCTTGGAATCTAAACTCTTGATTCCAAATCGTTTGACCGTGTCGCATAAGGTAAAAAGTCGTTTTCATAGCGCGTATTTTTTTAATCCCATTAGATTATATTAAAAGCATCAAAAAGCTTTGAAGTGCAGCAGGATAGCGGATTGTAGGAAAGCCATCAATCTTAATTTATGTGTTGTCGCACTTGTTGTGAGCATGAAAAATGAAAAATTGTAACTAAATTGACACAAGCGGTATTGGTGTGCCAGACTGAGTTTACGATCAGCTGACAATAGCACACCAATCGTGAGGTTGGGTCGCAAAGCTTCCGGTCTTTGAGATAGTTGGTTTCACACCAATTAATCTTTTAAAGAAAGCGGGGTTACCGTAATTGATCTCATCGTATTTCGTGCATCAATGTCAGCGCTTTTATAAACCTAGTTGTGTAGGCGAGGGGTTATGCATTTTCTATCTAATTATCAAATTTCTGAATACTCACCTACAAGAAATCGAAAACTATCGATTTTAATTTTCTTGCTGTTAACTATCTCATTAAGCGCATGCGGTGGTGGCGGTGATTCATCTGCACCAGCTTCGTCGGTGTCCCAAGATAGCAATCAAAATGACGGAAACGGTAACAGTAACAGCGGCAACGATAGTAGTGGCAATGACGATTCGTCAGATCCAGTCAATACACCCGAAGATATTGTTTATGAAGAACCTGAGCAAGTCGCAAGATTCCTAAATCAAGCTACTTTTGGTGCATCATTAAACGATATTAATGAGTTAACTGGCGAAAGCCTTTCCCAGTGGTTTTTAGTTCAACAACAACACTCTGCTAGTTACCTTTTACCTGTACTTGAGGAAATGAATGGCTATTCAATTCGCCCCGATGAAATAAGTATCTTTCAACTGGAAGCAACAACTATAGGATTTTGGCGTAATAGCATTAAAGGCCAAGATCAATTGAGACAACGAATTGCTTTTGCGCTTTCCGAGTTACTTGTCGTCTCTAACGGTGGCGGGGAAGTGTTAACGGATAATCCTAGTGCTGTCGCTTATTATCAAGATTTACTAATAGAGCATGCCTTTGGCAATTATCGCGATTTGCTTGAGGCTGTAACCTACTCTCCTGCAATGGGGTACTACCTGACGTATTTAGGTAGTGAAAAAGGTGATCCAGAAACAGGGCGTATGCCCGATGAAAACTATGCTAGAGAGTTATTACAACTTTTTACTATTGGTGTTGTTGCTCTTAATCAAGATGGTAGCCATAAATTAGACGAGCAAGGAAACTCTATAGAGACATACTCTAATCAAGATATTACTGGCTTAGCCCGTGTTTTTACAGGCTTAAACCTAAATGAAGAAATATTAGAAGAGTCGGATGACTTAGCCTTTGCTTCGCCGATGCAGACATTTGAAGAGTCTCATTCAATGTTGGAAAAACAGTTCTTAGGAATGACTATTCCCGAGGATACTGATGCCAAAACAAGTATAGATATGGCACTAGACCATATATTTGCTCATCCTAATGTTGCTCCTTTTATCGCAGAGCAGTTTATTCAGCGCTTCGTCAGTAGTAACCCTTCCCCTGAATATATTGAACGTGTAGCAGATGCATTCGATGCTGGCATATTTCAATTACCCAATGGTGAAGACGTCGGCGATGGCAGAAGAGGGGATCTTGCAGCCACAATTGCAGCGGTGTTATTTGATCAGCAGGCTCGTGAGATTCAAGGTGAAACCAGTGGCAAAATTCGCGAGCCAATTATCCGCTTTACTCATTGGGCGCGCGCTTTTAATGTTGAGCATGTGACTCCCGAGTATCAGCAGAAATTATGGGACACCACGAGTGGCAGAACCCTTGGGCAACACCCTTATCGTTCTCCTTCCGTTTTCAATTTCTTTAGACCAGGATATGTTGCACCAGGCACTCTGAGTGGCAATCAAGGTTTAAAAGCGCCAGAGATGCAACTCATGAATGCCAGTTCAATTGTCGGCTACAGCAACTTCATGACCTTTTATATTTTTGGTTATAGTGAGTTTATCGATGTTGAACTTGTCGAAGGCTTTTTCGAAGATGAAGGATTAAATTTTGATGCTGATGGTGCTCCAGACAGCTTTATTGCTAACTATGAAAATGAACTCGATATTGTTGAAAACACACAAGCGTTAATTGATCACATCAATTTATTGCTTACCCATGGCAGCCTTAGTGAGCAAACGCTAAATCACTTGTTTACAGCCTTAGATGTGCTGCCCGCTCAAACTGAGCAGGAACGCGAAAACAAGGTCAAACTAGCCATTCTTTTGGTGATGACCTCACCTGATTATTTAGTGCAAATGTAGCGGCAAGAGTAAGTGGAGAAATACTATGGTGATGAATAGACGTAAATTTTTAAAAGCTAGCTCTTTATCTCTTGCGACGGCATCTTTAGGTGGCTTGTCTGCCACATTGACGAGCATGCAAAGCTTTGCACAAGGGAATAACCAAGCTGACGATTATAAAGCCTTGGTATGCGTATTTTTTTATGGTGGTTTAGATAATTGGGATACAGTCATACCCTATGACCAATCAAGCTATCAACGATGGGCGCAAATTCGTGCGGATATTTTAAACAAACAGCAGGCGCCACGAACGCTAGATACGTTGTTACCCCTGTCGCCAATAAATCAGGGAGATTTTGGTCAACGCCAATTTAGTTTACCGGCAGAGATGCCTGAGTTGCAGCGTTTGTTTCAGCAAGGTAAAGCATCTATTGTTGGAAATGTTGGGCCACTTATTGAACCCGTGGATAAAAGTGCATTAGAACAAGTTCAATTGCCACCAAGGTTGTTTTCTCACAACGATCAGCAAGCGACTTGGATGTCAGGCGCGACAGAAGGTGCTCAGTATGGCTGGGCGGGCTTGTTTTCAGATTCGATTAATCCTGCTAACTCAACCTTTGCTAACGTGACAACAGGTGGTGGAGATTTATTATTAACAGGACAACATACGACACCTTATCAAGTATCTGGAGGCAGCGCTTTAACCATAGATGTGCTAGACAATGAAGCGTTGAATGAACATTTAACTCCGCATTTTCGCGCTGCGTACTTTCAAGAAGGCGGTTTGTTACAACAAGACGTAGCCAGTAAAATTCAAAGCTCTTTTGATGCTAATCAGCATTACAATGAAGCCACGAGTGCTAGCAGTGGGCTTAACCAAGCGTTTCCTGCATCTCGATTAGGCATGCAATTGCAATCTGTCGCCAATGCTATATCAGCAAGGGAGCAACTTGGCAGTAATCGTCAGGTATTTATGGTGTCGATGGGGGGCTTTGATACACATGCCGAACAAGCTAATTCTTTACCTGAATTACAACAGCAAATCGACCAAGGGATAGCTGCGTTTTATTTAGCAATGGAAGAATTAGGCATCAGTGAACAAGTGACTTTATTTACAGCATCTGATTTTGGCAGAACCCTCTCTGCTAATGGAGATGGTACCGATCACGGCTGGGGAGGTCACCATTTCGTTGTTGGCGGCGGAATTAACGGGCAGCGTATTTTTGGTGACATTCCAGAAGCAGAGTTTGGTCATCAGCACGATGCGGGCAATGGCCGGCTTATTCCAACAATGGCCGTTGACCAATATGCAGCAGCTATGGGCCAATGGCTTGGTGTTGGAGAGCAGGATATAGCGAGTATATTTCCAAACTTATCTCAGCTAGGAAATATCCCCGATATTTTTAGTTAGTTTTGTTATCACACATATTGTCTAGAGGGAGTTTCAAGCGCACTTGAAACTCTTTTTTATCTGGGGAAGCGTCAATAGCAAGCTCAGCATTGTGCTGTTTGACAATTTGCTGAGCGATAGATAAGCCTAACCCTGATCCTAATTCACTAACACCAGGCCCTCTAACGAAACGTTTAAACAAACGAGAAGATAATAGCTTGGAAATTATTTCGGCACTGTTGGTAACCTCAAGCATTATTTCATGGCTAAAACGAGAGATAGTAATATTGATATAGCCAGCTTCTGGTGTATACCTTACGGCATTATCGAATAAGTTACGGCATAAGATTTGTAGTGCAACTTTATTTCCATTGAATACAAAATCTGTGTTGTTGTTCTCTTGTGTCAAAGGATGCTCAATAAAGGAAAAGGAAATAGCTTTTTCTTCAATTTTCCCCCCTAGTGCTGAAATTTCTTCCTGAACTAAGTCACGAATATTGGTGGACTGACTGGGGATATCGTTATTTTGGTTTTCATTATCGTATCGAGACAGTAGCACTAGTTGCTCTACGGTATGCGTTGCTCTATCTAAACGACTGTTTATTGCTTGTAATGACGCTGAATAGTCGACAAAATAGTTATCTTTAGTTACTTGATCCTGACGGAGCAAGAGTTGAACTTCAGTTTTAATTGCGGCAAGTGGCGTTAGTAACTCATGAGCTGCATTTGCCGTAAAGTTACGTTCACTTTCAAGCGAATTATCGATTTGTTTTAGTAGTAAGTTCAAGGAGTTTACTATTGGCCAAACTTCTTTTGGGGTATTGCTAACGGGTATCGCTTCTAAATTATTGGCAGATTTTTCTTCGATCGCCTGTGAAAGTTTGTTCAGTGGTTTTAGCGCTATATCTATTCCCACATATAAAGCGATACAGGCTAAAGGTAACAGCAATAGAAAAGGAATAAACGTTTGGCTAATAATGGTCATAAATAGGTCTACGGTGTCTAGTTCCCATATCGGCACGACAATGTTTACGCCTTGTTCCTTAAACTCCTGATGATAAAGTGCGTAATCGTCCATTTCTAAGTAGCCTGAGAGTTTAGGCAATGGCACTTTTTCTGTTTCATCTGTGGTAAAAACACGCTCGCCATTGTGCCAAACTTGTATCTCAAATAATTCTTTTTCCCAAATCGAAGCTAATTTGTATAAAGCTTCTTTATCGTTTGGTGTTTCTTGCCACCATAAAGAAACATCTTGGTGAATACTTGAATAAACAACGTCTTGAATATCATAAAGCATGTAATCATCAAGATTCTTGAACTCATTGTAATAAACAATGGCTGCCGTGCTTAGCCAAATGAAAAAGTAGATAATGATACTGTTAAAAGTCAGTTTGTATCGTAAAGATGCTTCGTTCAACATAAAGAAACCGAATAAATTAAATAATCACGTAGTGGTATGTGCAGTTAGGTGTTTTGGGCTGATATTTTATAACCCACACCGCGCATCGTTTGAATAAGGTCTTTTCCTAATCGTTTTCTTAACCTCGAAATGTGCGCTTCAATTGCATTGCTTGATATAGGCGTTTCCCAATAGCTTATTGCATCTTCAATCTTGTTCTTTGACACGTATTTATCAATATTTTCAATCAGTAAACGCATTATTATCATTTCGTTCTTAGACAATTGGTACACTTCGTTATGCCAAGTCATTTCACTTTTTAAAACGTCTACATGGAGTTTATTTTGACCAAAAATAAGATTTGGCTTTACTTCTCTTCGCCTAAGTAATGCACGAATTCGAGCGAGTAATTCATCTAAGTCAAACGGCTTAGTTAAATAGTCGTCAGCACCCGCATCCAACCCTTGTACTTTCTGTTCTGTACCAATGACTGCTGTTAGCATTAATACTGGAATTGTACATTGGCTTAATCTGAGTTTTTTAATCAACTCAACACCTGACATCGCAGGTAACATGCGATCGAGCACGATAAGGTCAAAGCCATCATCGCGAAGGGCAATGCCAGCCTGTTCTGCACTAGTAACCCATTCTGTTACATAGCTTTCGGCGTTGAGTGCTCTATGTAATGATGAGCCCAAATCAGCATCGTCTTCAACCAATAATATCCGCATGCCTGTCTACCTTTGTTATTTTGAAAAACGGTTAACGCTTACTTTCTATTATCTCAACATAAACTGACAACTAACTGACAAGTGTGCAACCTAGCAGTCAAATAACAGAGCCCCATATACTGAGCATATCATGGAATTTATAAAGCAAATAAACATACGCTAATTGGCAATAATTTTATTGTGTCAGGTTTGTGTCAGTTGCAAAGCGTAATCTGTTAACTGAAAGTTAACAGAATCTTTTGGAGTTGAAATGTCAAACTATAAAGTCTTAGTGATTGAATCTGATGATTCGCTACCGAGTTTTACTAAGCAATATCTAGACAAACATGAGTTTACGGTATCAGTTGCCAGTTACAATGCTAACTTATCGGAAAGTATTTCACATTTTCAACCAGATTTAATTTTGCTTGATTTAATGGGCGCATGTCAGGAAGGATTTGCAGCGTGTTCAAAGTTTAGGAAACTTTTTGATAAACCAATATTTATGATTTCTTCTGATTGTGAAGAAGAAACAGAGATACGCGGATTAGAAATTGGCGCCGATGGCTATTTGTGCATGCCATTTAACTTTCGTTTACTTTTGGCTCATTTGAGAGCCTTACTTCGTCGCAGTAATCATAGACAATCACTAGCATATCGAGATCGAATTAGTGTTAACGAAGGTAATATCGTGATAGACACTAATCAACAGACAGTGACAAAAAACGGTCAGCATGTGCAACTAACGTACGCGGAATATGAGATGTTGTTGATATTAGCTAAATCTGCGGGCTCTATTGCGTCTAGAGATCAGCTTCATTCACAGATATTTCGTTTTGAATACGATGGTTTAGATCGCCCTGTAGACTTGAGGATTTCCAGGTTACGTAAAAAACTAGGAGACAACCCTAGAAACCCAAAAATTATAAAAACAGTAAGAAATAAAGGTTACTTATTGTGTAGTTAATTTTTTTATATGTCATTTGAAGTTCGCCGCAATGGCGACTTCGCTATTTTTACGATAACGCGTTCCATTTCATTTATTAAAAACTTCTTACAGTACTTCAAACTGTTCAATTATCTCTGATCTTCTTTTTCTTTTTTACTCGCCATAAAGTCCGCTCTGGGAGAAGTGGAAAATGGAAATAGGGGAATAGAGGAATAACCGAAGAGCAGGTTATCGAGCAAACTTTGGAAAATTCAGCCCCCTCAGTCGGAAAGCTTGAGGGCGATAACAAAAAGGCGCCTTTCGGCGCCTGTGATTTTAAAGTGTCTCAAGAATGGAAGCGAAAGGGGGTTATCGCAACTTCTTTCTTATACCAAATAGGGCTAGCAGGCCAAAGATGACGAGTATTCCTGTAGAGCCGCCACTTTTCTTTTTCTTCGCTTTTAAAATGGAAATCTGAGCACTACTCGTTACAGATTCTTTTCCATCGCTAACCACTACAGAAATTGTTGCCGTAGAGGTATTCGCGTTTTTGTCAATTGACACTTTCGCTTGGCGACTATTGGCATTATCAAGGCTAATATTTGTGCCAGATGCAACCTTCCATTGGTAGGTTAAGTTGTCATTCTCGGCATCGGTTGCGTTCGCAGTTAGTGTCACAGCTGTCCCCGCATTTGCTGAAACCTTTAATACGTTATCTTTAAATGTACCATTAACTGCAGAAAGTGAAAGCGTCGGTGCTGTATTACTTTTACACAGTTTCTCGTTCTCTATAGTCGCTTTATCAAACGCCTTGTTGGTAACGCCAAGCACAGAAACATTGTCAATTTCCCAGACATCGTTTGCTTCACCTTCGACGAAGGCTGAAACGAAGCGGAATCTAAATTGCACTGTTTTACCCGCGTAGTCTTTACCAAGGTTTATACTGACTTTTCTCAACCAAGCAGCACGGTTTTGTTGTTCTTCTTCCGTGGAGTTCGCACCGGTAAATGCATCTCTACCATCAACGTTAGTTTCAGCTGAAGCATCAAAGCTACTGCCAAAGCCTTTACCTAGCTCACTGCCGTCAAGATCAAAGCGTGTAACCATACTTCCATCGATAGCGGTCCATTCTCCGTCGTCAGCTTTTACTTCAACTAAACCACCTGCAAAATGCTCACGGGTAACATAAAAGTGTTCAAAGTTTAGTATCAGGTCTTGATCGGCACTTGCGGTAAATGTTGGAGATTCAAGTGACTCATCTAATTCACCAACGTATGGCCATATTTTTGCCGTTGCTGATTTAGTTGTGCCATTGTTACCGCCATACCAAGTATCGTCCGTAAGGTTTTCATTGCTCTTATCACGAGTATTTGTCCAGTTTAAGAATCGCTTTTCCTGTTCGTTATCAATGCTACGTTCAAAAGATTCGTTGCTGCCTAAACCAATATCAAAATTAGCTAACAAGTTGTAATTAGTTATGTTTTCTGGTTTCTGTTCGGAAGCAACGGCAAACATCACTTTTTCGTTGTATGGCGCGTCTTCGTTTAGTTGTACTTTTACCTGAATTGATTGTTCGGCGTATGGCGCAAGTTCACCATGCGAGATTGAGCTTCCTTCAGGGAATGTGACTTTGCTGTTTGAGCTGAGTAATAAATTACCTGCAGGTAAAGCTTCTACACCACTGTTATAGATTGTTAGGTTTAAAACCGCTGTTTCCATTGGATCCCAAACATCGTCAGTATCACAAGTGTTTTCTATCGAGCTTAATGATAAGCCGCGAGGCTGAGCTATTGATGTCATTTCAAAGCTTTCTTTTAGGCCATCAACTAAGTCGGTAGAGTCAACGGACGGTGAGGTTGCAGATGTTCCCATACCTCGTTTAGCGAACGCTTGAGCGATGATTTTTGCATCCTTAATATCATTAGCAACAGCACTCGCTAAAATAGCATCTCGAGCCATTAAGTAGGTGGCATCAGATGGGGTAAGTTTTAACCCTGAAACCAGATATTGACGCATACGTTGTTTTGCCTGGCTTAATGTAAGGCGCTCTCTGTCGCGGGCAAGCCCCATAAAGGCTTCAAAAAGTACAGTAGCCCACACTTCTCCTTGTGAGTGTGCGCCATTTTCTGTTACATGTGTTTGGTCGTTGGCAATAGGGTGGTCCGGTAAACTTTGACCTAGACTGAAATGTTTATATGTTAGACCGTTTTTACTCATATCTGTGGTATAAGGAACCCGACGAATACCAAAATAGTAGGCTTGGTTGTCATCATCAACAGAGCTGCCGTCAGTCCAGCCTCCCTGCGCATAAACGCCTTCATAGTTTTGGCCACTAGGCTTAGCTAAATCTTCTTCGCGTACTTGATGCATTAAGGCGATAAAGTCACTAAATCCTTCACCCATACCGCCACCATATACGTTGTTACCTGGGCCTTGACCATTACCAGCTAAACGGCCGTGTAGGTAATGTCCCCATTCATGCATAACAACAAGGTTACTTAGCGTTGAATCTCTAAACTGTTTGACTTTACGAGCTACACGGCCAGTCAAGTTTTCACTGGCAACTTTTTCAACGAAACCTTCAGTAGATTCTCTAATTTCGGCATCAACAATACCGTAAGGCAAGGTTTCTTCTAGTTGGAGAGGTAAAGATTCTTGGTTAACGAGAATCGCCACTGCCGGTGAAATGGAAGATAATGATGCATAAAGTGTATCTGCGTCACATTGGTCGTTATGGTGAGCAACTAATACTTTACCTGTCATATCGAGAGCATTAGAAAATGGTTGGCAGATGTTGTAAGTTTCGTTATCTGGAACAACAAATTCGACGTTTTCTCCAGTATCGAAATCTGCTTTACCAAGTTGGTTGCCATAAGTGCTAAGTGTGTAATCGACCCCGCCGTTTAGATCGAAAGTAAATTTTGGTGGCCCTTGGAATAGGTATTGCTGCATAACTGGAGATTGACCATCAACAGGCGTTGCCATGTTGGCATTGTTAAGCCCTGAGTAGTCTTGACCTTCAGCTAAAATAGGATCTCCTTCTACACCTCCGCGGCCAAAGTTATTGAGCTGTGCATTACCTGAAGCCTCATCAAATCCTGCGTTGTAAAATACATCGTGAAGGTAGTTAATGGTATAGAATAAGTTTACTACAGCAGCTTGTTTTTGAGTCTCATCAGCATTAGCGTCTTTCGTCGGATCAAACACATAGTTAAATTCGTTATTACCATTGATTTTAGCTCGCATATCTTGGGAGTCTTCGGTAAAGCCATCAGGTGCAGAAGCGTCAATATAAGCGTCTACGTTATTTCCTCGTGTTTCTGTAGCACCTGCTGGCAACCAAGGGTCTTGAGTGACTATACCTGCATGTCGCATGGTTAGCAGATCCTGTACGCCAAAATCCGCTTGGAAACCGTCAGGCTGCCCAGTTGGGTGGGGGCTACCATTGTTTCCGTCAGGGCCATCTTGTGGCAATTTGGTGGATCGGTCTGCGTAAACTAAGTAGCTAAAGTCGGTGTCGTTACCATGAAATGCAGAGTGGCTATAATTTTTCTTTTGCAAGACTTTACCTGTTGTGGCAGAGATTATGTACCCATAGTGTTTGACTTCAGTTGTAGATTTATCGCGCACTCTATCTGTGGCAACTTTTTTGTCGATAGTCACTCGAATTGAAATCTGGTACGCGCTTAAAATACGATCCTTTTGTGGATAAAACACTCGGTCAATCATCACATTATCACTGAGCTTCCAGCCATGCTGTTCTGATGTTAACTGAAATTTATTTGGTTCATCTGAACGAGAAAAGGCTTTGCTTGAAACAGAATGTTTAATGAGATCAGACATGGCAATCGCGATAGCTTTACTTTCTGCCACACTAAAATTTTGCTCGCTGTTTATCGGCATTACTTGAGGAGCTAAATTTGCACTAACAGAAATTAACTTATGCTGTTTATCCATCAGTAGATTAACACCACCCCCTAACACCGGGATATCGTTAACATATTGTTTATAGTGGGTAATAATGGACGACTTTCGTCCAGTTTGAGAAGCATGCTGGTATTTCAATCCACGCTTTGTTTTACCTGATAAACCAAGTAATTGTTGATATTGCGTTATGTAATAGTCGCCAGCTTTTCGGTTTAGCTGCTCTCTGGATAGTTCTGCGCCAGCTTGACGTGCAAAAGGCGCTGACTCAGGGTTTGCCCAAAAAAACTGGGGAGTCTTTAGTACGGGAGAAATGTATACAGGTTTTGAGCCGTCAACTCGGGATGAACGCTGTATTTGTTCTAATTGAGCTCGTTCTGTAGCTTTATTTCGAGTTATTTGTTTTGCTTGGGTTGATAGCAGATCGTAGTCGCTTGCCATGCTTTGTGCTGGCATTTGAAGAATACTTGCTAATGCAATCGCAATGGGGGTGATACGCATAGTTTGTTTCCTTTATTTATTAGTATTAACACCATTTCAAACTAGCGAATAGGCTGCTGAGAGTCAGCTAAATTAATATGTCGGTTTGTATCAGCGAAGTGTCAGAGGAAAATAAAGAAAGCCAAACAGTGTATTTGCTTATAAAAAAAGCCAACCTAAATAGGTTGGCTAAAGGTGCTCTATCGAGTGAGCTATGGAGCGAGCAACTATAGTCGAAGACTATAGAAATTCTGTTACTTGGTTAAGGCAGCTAACTCAAGAGTGACTTGGTCAATGCCAAACTTGTTAATGCGGCTATTAAACTCAGCTTGTTTACTACTTAGCAAAGAAATTCCTTCTACAATCATATCGTACGCTTTCCACTGACCTGTCTTTTTGTTTTTACGCATTTGGAAAACCAGTTTAATGTCCGGTTTACCCGTTTCGCGGATAATCGTGTTTACCGAGGCTTGCTTACCTTTAACCTTTGATTGTCCGTAAATAACTTGCTGGTTTTTATATTGGTTCAAGGCATTTGCATAAGTTTTCACTAAGTAGTGACGCATAGAGCCAACAAATTTTTCACGCTGCTCTGGCGTAGTTTTACGTAAATGCTTACCTAAAATTTTGAAAGAAGCGTATTTGTAATCAATTGCCGGCATTAATTCTTCTTCAACAATATCTCGCATTAACTCTGGAGATTTCTTCAGCTGCTCTTGGCTGCTTGCGATACGAGTAAATAGCTTGTTGCCAGTTTGCTTGATAACTTGCTCTGGCGCCGTTGCCGCAGAAGCTGGCGCTTTTACTGCTGCATATGTTGATAATGAAACGACGGGAAATAGCAAACTAACCGCTAACAGAAAATGTTTCATAGTGAGTCCTTTTTAAAATAACGTGATACTGAAAATTTATGGTAGGTATTTTACATACCGACCGAGCGGTTTGTAAAATATAAATTAGTAACAAATTAAGACAAAAAGGTTACATATGTATGCTATTTAGTTATAAGTAAGTAGGGCTAGTTGCGTAAATTTCTTATATAAAGACAGAGTTCTTCTATTACTTTTTCAAATAACTCTTTGTTTTTACTACTTTTACTTAAGCTATATGCTCCGTGAAAACTAGAAACAATAAAATACGCTGAACGACTAAAGTCTACATCGCTTTTTAGCTGATGAGCGATTCGCTGTAAGTTTATAGCAATCAAGTGGTTAAGTTGTTGTTGCATGTTTAAGATACGCAGTCGAAAGCCTTCATCAACGCCTGACATTTCTTGACACAAATTATTAATAGGACAACCACACATTACATCGTCACAAGACATTTCTTGGCAAATACCGACAAAAAATTCCACCAAGCCTTCTATCGGGTCATCTACTTCAACTGCTGGCTTCCATGTATTGAGAAACATTGGGGTGTAAATTTCTTCGAAAACCGCATAGCCTAACTCCATTTTGTTCTCAAAGTGATGGTACAAGGCACCTTTTGAGATTTCACAGCGCTTTAAAATCGCAGACAAGCTAGTTGCTTGAAAGCCATTTTGATGGATTTCATCAGCCGTAATTTCTAAAATTCGTTGTCTTGTTTGCTCTGCATCTCTCATTTATCAACCTCAGTTTATCACTACTTAATACAGACTGACTGGTTTGTAACTCTCTTTATTATGCACGGAATAGTATACAATTCAAGTCTTGGTGTTAAGCCCTAGGTGTTAACGTCTGATGTAAACTGAAGAGCATAATCTAATTGTTGAACAATAAGATAAGAAATAGATGAGCGCTCAAACATGTCTGCGAGCTAATAAGAACGAACGCAAATTACTTTTTTGCTATTCCCATAAATTCCTACTATACCATTAAAGTCGCTGGTCAAAATCTAGACCAAATTAATTCTTAAATTATACAGTTGTCCAAAATATTTGTATGTGATACAAACTGGTACGATCAGAAAAAAATAATAATGTAGGAATTAAAAATAACAACAGGCTAAGGGGAGTCTATTACCGTGAAAACTATCACAACACCTAATAAAGTGTCGCTGGCAGTTGCCAGTGCTCTATTTCTACTCGCATCATGCGGTGGAGATGGCGATTACAAGTACGAAAACAATGCAGAGCTTTATGTACCTGAGCCAACACCAGAACCAGAGCCGCCTGTTGTAGTGACGCCTGTTCCTTCGTTTGATACAGACGGCGTACTTTCAGCCAATATTCGTTGGACAGATTACGGTGTGCCACATGTAACTGCTGATAACTTAGAAAGCCTTGCATACGGAGTTGGTTACGCTTTCGCTAAAGACAATATTTGTGTATTAGCGGATCAAATCATCAAGTATAACTCTAAACGTTCAATGTATTTTGGTCCTGACATGGTCCTTGGCTCAGGAGATTCAGAACACTTAATCAATGATTTTGGCTACTTAGCTTTAGATATTCGAAACCAAGCAGAAAGTTATTACACGAATTTATCATCAAACAGCAAAGCACTGTTAAGTGGCTATGCGCAAGGCTATAACCGCTACTTGAGTGATACGGGAGCGGGTATAGACCCTCAGTGTGCTGGTCAGCCTTGGGTTCAGCCGATCACGGATATCGATATTCTTACTTATTCACTTGGTATCGCTTTATTGCCAGGGGCTGCAAACTTTTTAGCGCCTATGTTCATTGCCGCTCCTCCTGGAGAGAGCTACTTACCTTACCCTGTAGCAGGTGCCGCGCCAGCCAGCTCAATGAAGTTCACACCTAAGGTTACGTTACCTGAGAGAAATCCGCACGATTTAGGCTCAAATGGCTGGGGACTTGGTAAAGATAAAACTGAAAATGGCAAAGGTATGGTGTTAGCTAACCCTCATTTTCCACATTCTGGAAACCTGAGGTTCTGGCAGTTTCATACGACTATTCCTGGTCACATGAATGTTATGGGTGGGTCGTTGTCTGGCATGCCTGGTGTGGTAAATATCGGCTTTAACGAAGATGTTGCCTGGACGCACACCTTTTCAACCGCTGAACATTTTGTTGCTTATCAGTTAGCGCTGACCGATGTTTTACCGGGAAAACTTGCTCAGGAAATTGACGGAACGCCAATTGAGCTTAAACAACGAGAACTTGTTATCGATGTTGCGGTTGCACCGGGTGTTACCATTAAGCTTGCTAAGAAAAGTTATTCTAGCCGTCAAGGACCTATGGTTGTGGTTCCAGGCAGCTTTGAATGGACTGATACTTCAGCCTACGCCATTAAAGACGCCAATACTAAGAACTTTGACATTATCGACCATTGGCTTGCAATGAACTTAGCCAGTAACATGGATGAGTTTAAGCAAGCTTTTAAAGATTATGACGGTGTTATTTTTAACAACACTATGTCTGCTGACAAAGAAGGTAACGTTTTCTATATAGACGACTCAACCGTTCCTCATTTATCTGATGTTGCTATTCATGAATTAACGACAAATCCATTGTTAATTGGTGCTAAGCAAGCGGCAGGCTTTACTATCTTACCGGGCAATATTTCTGCGTTTGATTATGATATCCCTGTACCTTATGCCAATGCGCCTAAGTATGAAGGTAGTGATTATGTGCAAAATTCCAATGATAGCTTTTGGTTAACCAATGCTGAATCTCCAATAACCGGTGTTTCACCGCTATACGGTCAAGTAGGTAATCAACAGTCATTGCGTTCTCGCATGGGGCATAAGCTGCTTGCTGATGCTGCTGGCGATGATATGAAATTCTCGGCTGCAGAAGTTGAACATGCTTTAGTTGGCAATAGAAATTACTTAGGTGAGTCGGTGTTAACTGCGCTTTTGTCGGCGTGTAATGACCAAGGCTCAACGCCTGTAAACGGTGTTGATATTTCGGCTGGCTGCGGTGCGCTGGCGAAATGGGATGGCCTAATGAATACCGATAGTGCTGCTGCGCATTTATTCAGAGAATTTGCATTTCAGTTCCATAGAAACCCACAATGGCAAGTAGCTTATGATGCTGAAAGCCCAATAACTACGCCAAATACGTTAGCAAATAACGATGTTGTTTTAGGTCAACTGGCAACAGCGATTACTAAGGTGAATGCGGCTGGAATAGCGTTAGATGCGCCACTAGGCGATGTACAGTTTGTTGAGCGTAGCTTACCTACAGGACAAGCGTCGGGCGTTAAAATTCCGTGGGGCGGTGCGCATAATGTAGAAGGTGGCTTTAACGTCTTTACTTCAAGAACAGGTAACGATGGTACCGTGTTGCCACGCCATGTTTATCAAGCGCAAGATGCTAGCTCTATTTTAAGCACAGATGCTGGGGGTTACCACATTGGTTACGGCAGCAGTTGGATGAGTGTTGTAAGTTTTACTGATGATGGACCTGTAGCACGTGGTTTATTAAGTTATTCTCAATCACGTACATTCGGTGATGAGCACAACACTGACCAATCGTTACTGTACTCAGAGCAACCACAGTTAAGACCTTTACGCTTTACTGAAGCTGATATCGAAGCAAACAAAATTGCTGAAATCACTATTAGCTCTAACGATGAATAACAGCTAAAAAATAATGAGAAAGGCGAGCATCTAGCTCGCCTTTTTAATATTCATACTTAAATTAAGGGTTAAGGTTAATTAAGCTTTCTTATGTTTAGCGATAAACTTTTCACAATCACCAGGGTGAGCGTTATCGATTAAATACTGAATTTTCCATTCACCTTCTAGCTGTATTAATTGAAAGCTATTAATGCCACAGTGACTTAACTTACCATCTAAATAAAAAGCAAAAGGCGTCCATGCACTAGCAACGTTATCGCTCATGTGAACGGAAACATTAAACAACTTCTCGTCTAAGTGCTTTTCTGTTTTGCTGATAAATTCTGCAAATTTAGCAATATCTGTTTGGGTGACAGAGCCATCTTTTTTGGCTCGTTCTAAAATAGCGGTCGTGGTGAATTGTTGTTTTAGTTTGCTGCCGTCATGTTCTCTCATTGCATCGAACATATTGTTTATAGGTGTCATTATTTTTTTTGTTGAATCGTCGCTTAGAGCAAAACTGTGAAGTGGCAATGCAAGTAACGCGAACGCTAGGTATTTTCTCATGTGCTATTCTCTTTATAAAACGCCAAGGGCGTCACTAGTGTTGCCTTTTTTACGTTAAAGGTAAATAGCAAAAGCATCTCACTTTGTTACAAGGTATAATGTGGGTAATTAATGAAAAAAGAGAACAAACATTGCAATTTAGTGACTTTGGCTTAGACAAACGATTACAAGAAACCGTTGACCATCTTGGCTTTGAAGCGCCGACAGAAATTCAGTACAAAGCTATTCCTGTGGCGATGCAAGGACAAGATCTTATTGCCTCGAGTAAAACAGGTTCAGGCAAAACTTTAGCATTTATATTACCGGCGATGCAGCGGATAATGAAAAACCGAGCGTTAAGTAAAAAAGATGCTCGCGTACTCATATTAACGCCTACTCGTGAATTAGCTAAGCAAGTGTTTGCACAATTGCGTTTGTTTACCAGTAACAGCCAGTTTAAATCGGTATTGATCTTGGGCGGTGAAAACTTTAACGACCAAGTAAAAACGTTGGAAAAAGATCCTCACTTTGTTGTTGCTACTCCTGGTCGTTTGGCCGATCACTTAACAAAAGGCCACTTGTATCTTGAGGGCTTAGAGCTGTTAATACTCGATGAAGCCGACCGAATGCTCGACTTAGGCTTTGCCAAAGAGCTGAAATTAATCAATCAAAAAGCGAATCACAGAAAACGCCAAACATTGTTATTTTCTGCAACATTAGATCATGCCCAAGTGAACGATTTTGCTAGTGAACTCTTAAATTCGCCAAAACGGATTGCTATCGGTGCAGCGCACACAGAACACAAAGATATCACTAAGCATTTTTATCTGGTTGATAACTTAGACCAAAAGCAGGAAATGTTGGCGAATGTCCTTAAACAAGAACAGTTACAGCAGGTGATAATTTTTACCGCAACACGTGCTGATACCGAAATGTTGGCCACAAAACTTGCAGAGCAGGGACATGATACGGTTGCCCTAAGTGGTGACTTACCGCAAAACAAGCGAAACCAAATTATGGAAAGTTTCGCGAAAGGTCAGCATAAAATATTGATCACCACTGACCTAGCTTCTCGCGGCTTAGATTTGGTGAATGTTTCTCATGTGATTAATTTTGACTTACCTAAACACAGTGAGGAGTTTGTTCATCGTATTGGTAGAACAGGCCGAGCAGGTAAGCAGGGTGATGCAATTTCCTTTGTTGGCCCTAAAGACTGGTTGAGCTTTAAAAACATTGAGGCGTTCTTACAAACCTCATTTGAATTTTCTCAGCTAGAAGGATTCAAGACCAAATTTAAAGGCCTTAAACCAAAGAAAACTCCAGTTAAGAAGAAAAAGGCCGATAACAAGCCTAACAAACAATCAAAAGCTAAACCTAAGGCGAGTAAAAAAGTGAAAAAGCCTTCGTTTGTTCAAGATGCTGGTGAGCTTCCTATTATGCGAAAAAAAGCCGTAAAACCAATCGGCGAAATCGACACCGATCAGGAAGCCGATAGTTAAAGCTAAAAAAAAGGGTTATAGTTGAGATTGCCACTTGTAGTAACGAAAGGATTTAAAAATGGCAAGGAAATTCGAAATTATAGAAAAGGAATGGTACAAACGCAGAACATTAACGGGCAAGGAGATAAAGCCTGTTCACGTAGCCATTCCAGACTACCAACCCGTCCATAACTATATTTGCAATATGATCGTTAGCTATAGCGATGACTCTCTTAAAACCCTTATTTCTCGGGTGCTATACAACGAACTTACAGGGAAGTGGACAGTAGACGGCATGGAAGTGTCGGTTACGGTAATAGAACTCGCTAAGGAAGGTGAATTAGATGATTTTAACTTAGACGTAGGATAGCCTTGAGCAACAACGCTAGCTGCCTGTGCGGCAAAGTAACATTTACGGTAAGCCAATTTATGGAAAATATCGCACATTGTCATTGTACAATGTGCCGTAAATTTCATGGCGCAGCCTTTTCTACTTTTGCAGAAGTAAAACTCGAAAACTTTAAAATTGTTAACGGTGAAGAGTATTTAGCAAGTTACCAATCGGAAAGAAACGTTGTAAGAAAATTCTGCAAGTGTTGTGGGTCAAGTCTGCTTTTTGAAAGCTCATATAACCGAAAAGACGGTACGATAGAAGTTGCATTAGCTGCATTTGATAACCTTGAGCCGGTAAAGGTGAAGTCTCACATTTATACCGACTCAAAGGTTGATTGGCTGTCGCTTACCGATGATCTACCTAAACATTGTCAATTCAGAGAAGAATAACTTTTAAACTCTGGATTGGTCGTTAACTCGCGTACATAAAATTACCATGAAAGCCAATAGGTAGATGGTAGGGTAGCCATGCGCGGCAAACGGGACCATCGTTTATTTTTCCTAATTTGAAAATATTTAGACAAGTTCGCTTAGAGGGAACATGTGTCGCGGTACCTAATAGGTAGCCGTCGGTTTCCTTGCTGCTTTTGCTCACCACAATATGCTCTTCAACTAAAAAGTCATCTCCGTAAACGAATTGCTGTTTTTCACCTGTTGCTGTATTTAACGCTGTAACCGCGTCACTCCATAAGTCAGTATTAACTGAGCCTACACTGTATAACCAATCGGTTCTCAAGCCTGCTAATCTATCGTGCACTCGCGGGAATTCACTTTCACCTTTCATATTAACGCGTGAAAAAGTTCCGTTAGGTTTTAAAGTGAAAAGCACAGTTCTTGCTGAAAATGGCTCTTGTACAATTTGACCTTTCATCAGGTCACTTAAGTAAGCGAGTACTTCTGAGTTTTCATAAAGGCTAGCGTCGAAATGTATCGTACCGTCTTTTTCTTCCCAAGCATTACCGTAGTGAAAGGCAAAGCCAGCGTCTATTTCATAACGCTTTTTCAATGTAAGTGACTGCTTATCTATCACTAATACATCCATAGGCTTGGTGTTGTCGTAAGAAATAGAGCCAAATAAGCCTCCTTTGCTCCTATCTGCAACCAAAGAGGGCAGTATCAATAAAATGTGTTTATCGGTTATTAAGAAGTCATGTAACATGCCAGCTCTAAAGTCGGTTTTTATCATAGAGACATTTTGTGTAACGCCTTTAGCGTTGATGTGATAAAGGACCACGTGTCCAGTATACGAATAACCAATACTCCAAATGTCACCATTCGGTGAAACTTTTGGGTGAGCAGAAAACGCCATACCTTTGAGTTTTCCGGCGTATTTACTGTTTTTGCCTAGGTCGATAAAACCTTTGCTGTCTAGGCTTTTCGCGTCAAGCTCCATGGGAGAGCCTGCTTCCCATAGGCCCCACAATTTACCATTTACAGGCAAGACACTTGTATTCGAAGTATTGATAGAGTCAGGCCCTGAAACGGGCAAGCCGTTCTTAATTTGACTATCAGGCACGGAAAACAGAAATCTTCCTGCCGATTGTTCTTTTTCAAACTTATTAGTTTTAACAAACTTACCTTGATGAAATAGACGACCATTATCGAAGTAAAAGCCTTGGATCATACCGTCGCCTTCAAAAAGGTGATTATACCTTTGTAAACCTCGCTCTAACCTAGCCGGGCCGTTTCGGTAAAGTGCACCTTTAATGTGAACTGGTAACTTACCTTCAATGGTCATTTCTTGCCAAGCATATTCATTTTCTATGCCTTGAAAAGCAATTAACTCAGGGTGGCTTTTAAGTGCTTTATCAAATGCTTTTTTGTTTAAAATAAGTGGATCAGTGCTGCTATTTTCAACGGCTAAGAGGTTAAATGGCGATAATGTTGAACAAGCCGATAACGCTGCCGCAGATTTTATTAATTGGCGACGGTTCATCATTAACCTCCTATGTAGATTACAGAAGATTTGTTTACTTGCTCTTTTTCAGTTAACTCAAACTTCATATCTTTATAGCTTGCAGGTCCAAAGTTTGGTTGCGCATTGTTTGAATAGCCAAAACCTTCGGTAGGCATACCGAACATGTTCGTTGCCATTTGATTGTCGTTGTTCTCATCGTGAAAATAGCGAATGGCATACTCGCCTTGTTCTAAGTCGTTAAAAGTCACTTTAACTTGTCCTTTTTTAGCAGCCACTTGAGCCATTTTTACCGCTTTATTTTCTTTGTAACTCTTCTCACTGTTAAATAATTGAATGAGTAACTTGCCGTCTTCATTTTTAATATTGTCGATTTCAAGGTGAAGGGTGTTTGCTGTGACATCCGGGCTTAAAAAAAATGAACCCATGCTGATAAAAGCGCTCATTAAAACAGACGTGAATTTTGTTAATTGCATGTTACTCTCCAAGTTTTGTAGAATTGATTGATTACAATAATTTGTGGTTGTTGTTTGCTTGGAACGAACAATAGCCAGTAACATTTTTAACTGCTAACGGTTCTTCGTGAAGCTATACAAATAATTCGTGAAGAACCACCAAAGTGCTTGTTTTTAAAAGGGGTACCAATTGACGAATCGTGAAATTACATCGCTACATCAGCTTAAAAGTCGCTTGTTTTGTAAACAGAAGGTGATGTCAGATTTAGCTTATGTCGTGTTGTTTGCTTCGTTTATTGCTTTTCTACAACCTTTCGGGATGGATCAAGTAAATTTTTGGTATAGCTGGCTTTTCTGGTTGGCTATTTGCACAACTGGCTCATTTGTTTATTCGCCTATTATTTACGTAACACAATGGATGTTGCCTAAGTATTTTGAAAAAATGGCAGGGCACTATAAGCTGCAAATAGGTCTTGGTGTTGTCGTGGCAAGTATTGCTATGGCCATGTTAGCGCCCCTTATTATTGGGCTCTTTTTTGGTTTCTCGTCTAACTATTGGCATTTGGTCCAGCAGTCGTTTTTCGTTGGCCTGTTTATTGGTGGCATTATTACTTTAGGTGCAACCATGAAGGCTTATTTAAAAGCACAAAAACAGTTTATTCAAGAGCAGCAGCAAACCATCGAAAGCAGTGTTAAAACAGTTGAAGATGAAGGCAAAATCCAGATTGCTGAATTTATGCAAAAGCTTCCTATTGAAAAGCGTGGTGAGCTTTATTGTTTGGCGATGGACGACCATTACTTAAACGTATACACAGACAAGGGTAATCATATGGTGTTAATGCGCTTTAAAGACGCACTTGCCTTGTTAGATAAAGTCGAAGGCTTTCAAACACATCGCTCTTGGTGGGTTGCAACTCAAGCTATTTCCGGCAGTGAAAGAGACGGGCGTAAGCTAATACTTACCCTTAAAAATGACGTAAAAGTGCCCGTGTCACAAACATTTCTGACGAATGTTAAAGCCATAATCGGTTAAGTAAAGAGTGGCTAAATAAAGAGTGGCTAAATAAAGAGTGGTTAAATGCAGAGTGGCTAAATAAAAAATAGTTAGGTCAGAAGCTTGCTTTAGATACCATTTACTGTGCTTAAATTTATACGAAAACGTCTTTTGGAAAGGTAACTTCAATTATTAAGCCTGTTTCACCATTTTTAGCACAAATTTTACCTCTATTGTGTTCAATAGCTCGTTGGCAAATTGTTAAACCTAAACCATAACCATCGGTACTTCTTGAAGATTCCAAGCGAACAAACGGATTGAAGATATTCTGCAACTCATGCTCAGGTATGCCTGGACCTTGATCGATAAATTGAATACGAACACCTGACATATCATCGGTAATTTTCACCAAGATAGTGCCATTTCTAGGGCTATACTTAAGTGCATTTCTAATAATGTTTTCAAAGGCTCGATGCAGCAATTCTGCGTTGCCACACATCACTAGATCATAAGGGACATTTTGATGCTCAAAGCAAAGGTTGCAAGATTTTTCATCTAGTTCAACGCCTATATTAGTTATGATACTCGATAATAACCCTTTCAATTCTATGTAGTCATCTAGCGGATATTTTGGGCTATTTTCCAATTGCACTACCGTTAAAATTTGGTCGATTAACTCGTCTAGTCGGTCTAGCTCTTGTGACACTGTTGTTAAGCTAGTGGCCGTTACTTGCTCTTGTTTTTGTTCCAGTAGACCAAGGCTTAATCTAACTCTTGTTAGAGGCGATCTTAGCTCATGGGAAACGTCGCTCAGCAATTGTTTAAGGGCTTGTTGCTTGTTTTGAACTTCTATAGCCATGTTATCAAATTCATGCGCTAGCGTTACTAGCTCATCTTTACGATTACCAAGCTTTGGTAGTACTTTGGTAAACCTTCCATCAGAAATGTCTCTTGCACCTTCAGTGATGATTTTTACTGGTCTAGTGAGGTACCTTGCTAACCAGAAGCAAGCGAAAACTGCACCAGCAAAGTAGAAAATAGGCCTAATCAACCTAGGAAACTTTTCCTCAAGATAAGCTGTTTGTTTTTCCTTATCTGGCATGTAAGCGAATACTTGATACTCAACACCCCTAGGGCTTAACGCCGTCTGTTGGTGTATTTGATTTGAGTATTTAATAAAAAAAGGAACTTTTCTTTTGAGTAAATCTTGGCCATAACTATCAACAGCCCACACCTTTGATTTACTTTGGGGGAGCTCCATTAAGTATTCACGAGCGGCGTTTGCTCCAGCGTGCTCTATAAGGTAAGAAACTGCTAAAATACGCTGTAATTGAATATTCCTGACTTTCTCAGTTGGTAGCTTTTGTTGAGCAGCAGAAAAGCGTTCACCACTCCATAGGAAAAAAAGGGAAGCCAAACCAAAGTTGACGACAATTAACCAGAAGAAAATTTTCCAGAATAATCGTGTCATAAAAGTGCTTCTATCAATTTAAAACCGACGCCTCGAACCGTCACTAGTTTTAAGTGTGCATGCTCGGTTTTTTTTCGTAAGTTACTAATATGCATATCAAGGGTACGATCATATATCTCAAATTCTCGGCCGATAACCTGTTGAAACAGAGTCTCTTTACTGAGAACTTGATCAATATGTTGAGTGAAATACTCGAGTAAATTGTACTCCGTCATTGTTAACTCAATTAGCTCGCCGTCGATTTTAACTACACGCTGGCGTTTTAGTAGCGTTAAGTTGGCAATGCTCACAATATCGTCGTTAGGTGTGAATATTTTAGTTCTGCGTAAAATCGCTTTAATGCGTGCGCTCAACTCACTGGGGTTATAAGGTTTTGTTAGGTAATCGTCGGCACCCAACTCGAATCCAAGAACTTTAGCGGTATCATCGTGTTTTGCGGTAAGCATGAGTATGGGAGTATCAGATTCTCGCCGAATTTGCTTTAACACCTCTATACCATTCATTTTAGGCATCATGATGTCTAAAAGAATAATGTCTGGTGTATTCGTTTTTAAGTAATCTAGCCCGTCAATACCCGAATGACTGGCAGCAACGTTAAATCCTTCAAACGTCAAATATTCAATCAACATATTGCAGGCATCTAAATCGTCTTCAATTACTAAAATGCTATCTTTCTTTGTCATATGTAAATTTTAGTCTCAACCATTTTCGAACATAAAGCATCTTTACGATATCTTTACACCAAGATTGCATTACCTTGACTGACTGCTCCACTTACTAAATTTACTATGTGATGAGTTAGTCATTATAAACAAGGTTGAACAATGTTTAGTTGCCATTGGTTATTAAAGAAATATCAAACGTTATTAGTAAGCAAACTACTGCTAGGTAAATTACTTCTAAACAAATTTTTCTTAGGTATGAGTTTAGTTGTATTTAGCTCAACTGCCTGGTCGGAAGACAGGCGATACACTTATCTAGAAAACGACGGGGTTTACTTATATTACGAAACCCAACAAACAGAAGCTTATCGTAAGTTGTTACCACAAGAGTTTGAAATGCCAGAAAACTTGATGGTGTATTCCTTTGTATCAGACTTTTACAAAATGGATGCTCAAACTCAGCCATATAAAGAGGCTGCAATTTTCTTGTTAGCCCAATATCAAGGTAAACAGGTTTGGCATTGTGTGTTTATGCCAGTTACTAGCCAAGAATCGATGATCGTCGGTTCTAGAAGATTAGGTTTACCTAAATCTATGGGAGAAATCAGCTTTGACAGAAAGTCACCTATTTTTGATGCCAAAGCCGTTGCAGATGGCAACTATGTCATGTCTTTGAAAGTAGATACGCAAGCCTATCAATTTGATAAAAATGAGAAAGAATATATCGATAAACTATCAGTGCTTCCAAAGGTTAGTCTACTTAATGGCGAAGTCATTCAAATGGGTAGGGCGACTAAACGTAGCATCTTAGATTTAGCGAAAGTACTTGATAAAAAGTTAACCTTAACAGCAGGAAAAGGGGAAATTAGCTTTGAATTTCCTTCAACCAGAGAGCCTCAAGAAGTTCACCCTCTAGATTTAACCCCGTCTAGAGTCATCGCTTCCTATTACTTAAAAAATACTATTCCTTTTCGATTAAATGGTCGACCAATTAAGTAGGCCTTAGTGATGAAAGTAACCTTAAAAGAATTAACCTTGGCCGCAATTTTATCTATTGCAGCTGTTGGTTGCGGTGGTAGTGACTCAGCTGAAAGTGCCGTGAATGAAAAGCCTGAGGAAGAGCCGGTTTCAAATATACCAAGTGATGACTATACACAGTATCGCTACTTGGAAAATGACGGGGTGTTCCTGTATTACGAAACTGAAAATACAGCGGTATACCGACAGTTGCTGCCCGAGATATTTGATATGCCGAATAGAACATTAGTATTCGCTTTTATTAATGACTTTTTTCGAATTGATTATGATGCTACCCCATACAAAGAAAACGCTATTTTTATTCTGGCGGAGTATCAAGGCAAAGAAGTATGGCACTGTATATACATGCCTGTGACTGATGAGCATTCGATGTGGGCTGGAATTATTGGGCTGGGGTTACCTAAAACTTTAGGTGATATTGAATTTGAAAAATATCCGCCGCTTTATACTGGTCAGGCGTTAGGGGAGTACGGTGGCGAAATGGAAGTTACTTTAAACACTGAAGGTTATGAAATAAGTGATTCAGAAAAGGAACAGTTAGTATCTTTATCTTTAAAACCTTCTTTAAACATCAGAAACGGCAAAGTGATTGAAATGGGAAGAACGGGAGAAAAGGGAAGTATTTTAACATTAGCCGAGGAACTTCCTAACTTGGTCACCGTAAAATACGGGCTAGCAGAAGTTAGCATGAACACTGATGTGATACCAAGGGCACATGCTTTAGACTTAACACCGTCGCGCATGCTAGGGGCATATTATTTACATAATAAAATACCGTTTAGTCTAACAGGCGTGCCGCTTTGACTTTTTGTCGCTGCGAACCTTTAAAGTACTCGCAGCAACACATAGTATTAGCGCCCGAGCATTCGTTTTAAGGTGTTATCTTTGTCAATGACATGATGTTTAACAGTGCCAACAACGTGCAATACAATGGCGAATATCAATACTTCGCCAATAAGACCGTGCATTTCATGACCAATGCCAGCGAGTTGGGCGTTCGTTGCGATTACTTCATTTGGGTTTGCTGGATCTGGGTTCATGGCAACCAATTCAAAGCCAAATATAAAGATGCCGTGACCTCCAAAACCTGACATCATCATGCCTGATATTGGCATAATAACTGTACCTAGTATAAGCACCCAATGGACAATTATGGCTAAAAACACTTCAATATTCGCGTATTGTCTAACGGCTTTAGGCCAGCCATTCAACGTGCGCCATACGACTCTTGGGATTACTAAAAGTAAAATCAATACACCTAAAGATTTGTGCCAAGGGTAGAGTGCATAAACTTCTTGCTCTTCCATATAAATGCCAACAGCAATTAGGCCAATCATCATTAAGGCCACTAACCAATGTAGCCTTACCGTGGTTTTACTTAACGTCGTTGCAGTGTCTTTTATCATAATTATTCCTAATCTGCGTTTCGCATTTGACCCTTTTATATATCATGAGCAATGTCTAAAAATAGTCAATTATTTCTATTGTGAAGCTTAAACGTAGAAAATTGATAATAAAATAATGGCTATCTAGCATTTGTGTATCGGTTATTAGAGGCGGATCGAAGGCTAGAAAATTAAGAATGTTACTTTTAAAGGTGTAGTGAAAAATAAATTAGAAGACTAGGTGAAATTATTGAATGAGTAGCTTTTTAGTTTATGAGAGATGTTTAAAAGTAAAAAACACCAACCATTACGGTTGGTGTTCTAATCTAATTAAAAGTAACTATATGAACGCTATTTTTTAAATCTTCTTGTGCTCAGTGCAAACATGCCTAAGGCAAAAACTAGTAAAGTTGAAGGCTCAGGAACAGAAATATTTGGCTGGCCGATTATCGCAGTAAATTGATAAGCACCACTTGGTGATGAGATACTGAAAGATGTTGGGCTACCTGTGCCAATGTTTATTGGAGCGCCGCCAGAAGGGGCATTAATACTTACAGCGTTGCCACCACAGCAGTAAAAACCTTGAAAGCTGAGGTCAGAAACATCGTAGTTAAATCCTGAGAAGGCATCGTTTGAATTAAACAAATAGGTAAACATACCTGCTCCGAAGTTACCTGTTACAGATACTAGATTACTGTGATCTGCATCTCCATCTAATACTGTCTCTTGGTAAGTTAGAATGGCAGAGCCGCTTGGGTTGTTACCGTTAAATTCATATGTGATTAGTGTTGCCGAGGCATTAAGAGAAACACTTCCAACTAAGAGCATGATAAAAGTAAATGCTAAGTTCTTGATCATCGTTGTTATTCCATTTGATAGATAAGTTAACTTTATAATTTAAAGCACTATCTGTACCATTCAATTAAAACATAATAAATACAATCGGTTGTGTCGAGTGCGTTTGAATCCAAATATAAATTAAAGACTAACTGTAAAAAATGCTGACAATGTGAAGCTAGACATATCTTTTAACGTGATAGATTGCGGGTAAGGGTAAGATAATCTTTAAGTAAAAGGGTACTATTTGGGGTCTGTATTTTTTACTTATATACAATTTTTTGAATATTAAACCTTTCTTCCTGACTGGGCGCTTCAAAGTATTTTGTTACTGCATTAAAAAGTTCTACGGTATCGGTCGCAGCTCGTTCAGGTTGCTGTATACGTCTTTTCTCTATGTGTTTAAGGCATATGTCATTTGTAACATCGAGAAATATTAACATATGTGGTGCGTTAACCTCCGAAAATATGCACGTAAACCATTGTCGTTGCGATAGAGTATTAGCAGGAAAGTCCATTACTACATCAGTACCAGCCTTTAAAATAGACTGCACTAGATCTTTCATTTGAGGTTTTAACAACTGCGAGTATTTAACGTAGTCGTTTAGAGACTTAATTTGGTTTGGATATAATGCGGCAAGCCATTCATCTTCCGATAGTAGCACAGCATTGCTGTTTTGAACGATTTCGTTAGCTTTCGTGGATTTTCCTGCGCCCATTTTTCCGCAGAAAAAGGTTAATGTCCCTATAGTCATTGTTCTACTCAATTTACGTTATAGCCAATTTTAGCTCTTAGAATGAAGTGATGATGTTGCACCAATCCAGTGAATAGGTGGTTAGTAAAATTGAAAAGCTTTATTTATTTTCTATAATTTCACTACTCTGGCTTGCATTTCTTTGTTTATTTTCTATAATTTCACTACTCTGGCTTGCATTTCTTTGTTTAGATTCGATAGCCAATTCTTTACCAAAAAACCAACCGGTAACAAGGCAAAAGGCTAAGAACGCACCAACTTGAAACCCTAATTTAAAATAGAATTTTCTAAACTTAACTTTAGTGTTTTTATCCATTGATTAATCTCCATGTTAAAAAAGTTATGAATCAAAGACCAAGTCACAGGTTATTAAAAACGTGTTAGTCGCAATCATGATTCGGATTTATTTTTGATGTTAAAACATGATCTTGCCACGAACCAGCTATTTTCAAATAAGATTTAGCTAGTCCCTCTCTTTCGAAGCCAAGTTTCGTTAATAGTTTTTCGCTACGCACATTAGACGGTATGTAATTTGCCATAATTCGGTGTAACCCGACGTGCTCAAACATATAAGTTGTACAAGGTTCAAGCATCTCAAGCATTAGTCCTTTTCCTTGGTCTTGCTCATTAATGGAATAACCTAAATGACATGCTTGAAATACTCCATGTACGATATTGGTAAAATGACAAACGCAAATAATTTTCGAGCGTGATTTATCAAGCCCTACGAAAGGTACTGATTTACCAGATATGAATTGCTCATAATTTAATTTAACGCGGCGTTCCACTTCAATATCAGAGTAGTAAGTGTCGTCTCTTTTAGGCTCCCATTTAGCTAAGTGCGCGTTATTATTTTTTTCAAAGATCGCTAAAAGCGCGAAATCTTCCGGCTTTAAAACCGTAATAATAAGATTCTCAGTAATTAATTCAGGAATAGATTTTTGCACTGATTTCTCTTTCTAAACATATCGTCTGAATGTGATGATTATACATATAGGCAATATGTAAAAAATAAAGCGGAAACGATAGAGGGGCTAGGTTTCAGATTTTTTAAACGCTTCTTTAAGTTCTTTGTTGCGCCATTTGTTGAGTAGGTTAGTCGAAACGTCATTGATATTGATCGTAGCGTAACGTTTGATAAAAGGAGCTATATCTGATGCTGCTAAAAATACGAGGTACTTTTGCCCTTTGAGTTGTGGAACATAACACGGATCACCTTCTATCACGCCCGTTGTAAAAAGTTGAGCATCAGGCTCGCCTTTTAGAGTTTCAACTAACACTGCTGTTCCACTAGTATACTTTCTAGTACTAAGGTTTATATCGTTAGTCTCTAGGAATTTGTTTAAATTTAGAGATGAGTTAATTTCTATGCTTTTAACTTCAATAATTGCGACATGAGGGCTCTCTTTAAAATGCTCCTCTAAAGTCAGTTGACTTGTGCACTCACTCGCTTGTATTGAAAAAATAGCACCGCTTAATAACGCTGAGAAATAAGTGATTAATTTACGCATGTCCTTTGCCCTTTTCCAATTTCTTTTAATGTTAAACCCTACGTTCAGTAAGTAAACCGATGCCGATAGAGCTAATAAAAAAGGCACAACAACGATTAAACAATTTTTTCATATTCGGCTTTGCAAACCAGTGACGCAGGTGTACTCCAAAAATAGCATAAATAGATATAGCTAGTAACTCTAAACCTAAAAACGTCACTCCTAAAATAGTGAACTGATAACCGGCATTCTGATTAGGGTCAATAAACTGCGGAAAGAACGCTGTGAAAATCAAAATAGCTTTTGGATTACCTGCGGCTAATAAAAATTCCTGTTTAGCAAGTTGATAAATATTATTGTTATCGAGATTTTGAACGTCGACTTCAGAAACTTCTGAGCTCCATAATTTGAATGCAACCCAAAATAAATAGATAGCGCCTACAATTTTTATTGTTAAGAAAATCGCTTCTGAGGCATATAAAACGGTGGCCATTCCTGTTGCGGCTAAAAATATCATTACAACAAAAGCGACTATTCGGCCAAACCCTGCACAAACACTATACTTAAACCCATAACGTTGAGCATTGGCCATACAGAGTAAATTGTTTGGTCCTGGTATCATGTTTAATGCAAAGCATGCCGGCAAAAATAAAAAAAATACCAATAAATCCATTTTGTGAACTCTCTTATAAATAACGCCTAACTTATGGCGGCATAAAAGCTTGGCTAAACTTGAGCAGCGAAACTAAATTGAGCCAAGCTTTAACCGTTCCGCCAATAACTGATTTGTTATGTGTTTAACTTGCTGTGTAATGTTTAATAGAGTTTCTCAGCATGTCTTCATACATTTCAATATACTCTGAAATATTCTCTTGGAGAGTCTCTGGATTTGAATTCTCGAGAATGCTTTGAGCATTGAAACAAGCTGTGGCAAATAGCATAGAAGAACTTGCTTGCGCTTTTGAAGTTTCTGATTCGATTTCCTCTGCTTTTGCAATATATCTTTCTACTACTTCTTCGAACTTTTCATCCATGTTCTGATATTCTCTAAATTTAAAACAGTATCTTATGTAGACTTCTCAGTAATATCCATCTACGACTATCTCTTTAAATTACCAGAAATTATCAGCAATTCAATCTCTTATAAAAGCAATGTTGCCATTAAGTGCCATTAGCTAAATTCTGAAAACGATTAGGTAGTTTTAATAGACACAAAAAAAGGAGTAGGGCATGAGCGCTACTCCTTTTATTAATGTTGATGCTAGGTTGTTTTATTTACCTTGGCTAGCTAAGTACTCATCATACGTTCCAGCGAAATCAACGTATCCATCTTCTTTAATTTCGATGATACGAGTCGCTAAGCTAGAAACAAACTCACGGTCGTGTGATACGAACACTAATGAGCCTTCAAACTGTGATAGTGCCATGTTTAACGATTCGATTGATTCCATATCCAAGTGGTTTGTTGGTTCGTCCATCACTAATATATTTGGCTTGTGCATCATTAGCTTGCCGAAAAGCATACGGCCTTGTTCACCACCAGATAGCACTTTGACTGACTTTTTAATGTCGTCGGCTGAAAATAGCATACGGCCTAATGCGCCGCGAATAGCTTGTTCATCGTCGCCTTCTTGTCGCCACTGGCTCATCCAATCGAAAAGATTCATATCTTCTTCAAACTCATGAGCGTGGTCTTGAGCGTAGTAACCAATATTGTGGTTTTCAGACCATTTAATTTCACCGCTATCAAGCTCTAGCTCGTTCATTAAACAGCGTAAGAAAGTGGTTTTACCTACACCGTTTTCACCGATTACTGCGATGCGCTCGCCAACTTCTGCCATTAGGTTCATGTCTTTTAATAGGTGAAGGTCGTCGAAACTCTTGTTCAGGTTTTCAATTTCTAGCACATTTCTGAACAATTTCTTTTCTTGTTCGAAGCGAATGTAAGGGTTAACACGGCTTGATGCTTTTACCTCATCAATTTTAATTTTGTCAATTTGGCGTGCACGTGAAGTCGCTTGTTTTGCTTTCGATGCGTTTGCTGAGAAGCGGGCAACGAACGCTTTTAAGTCAGCTATTTGTGCTTGTTTTTTCGCGTTGTCGGCAAGTAAACGAGCCCGAGCTTGCGTTGCTGCAAGCATGTATTCGTCGTAGTTACCTGGGTGAACGCGAAGCTCACCGTAGTCTAAATCCGCCATGTGCGTACATACTGAATTTAAAAAGTGACGGTCGTGAGAAATAATAATCATGGTGGATTCACGTTCGTTAAGCGTGTCTTCTAACCACTTAATGGTGTGAATATCCAAGTTGTTGGTCGGTTCATCTAATAGCAAAATATCTGGATCAGAAAATAGTGCCTGAGCAAGTAATACACGAAGCTTCCAGCCAGGTGCAATTTCACTCATCTTGCCGTAATGCTGTTCTACCGGAATACCAACACCAATTAACAATTCACCTGCACGGCTTTCTGCGCTGTAGCCATCCATTTCTGCGTAAAGAGACTCTAAGTCACCAACGCGCATACCATCTTCTTCACTCATTTCTGGTAAAGCATAAATGCGGTCACGTTCTTCCTTCACTTCCCATAGTTCGGTATGACCCATAATAACCGTGTCAACAACACTGTATTCTTCGAAAGCGAATTGATCTTGACGAAGTTTACCGACTCGATCGTTTTGATCTAAGTTGATGTTACCGCTGGTTGGCTCTAAGTCACCACCTAGAATTTTCATTAATGTAGATTTACCACAACCATTGGCACCAATTAAACCGTAGCGGTTTCCATTACCAAATTTTTGCGAGATATTTTCAAACAGCGGTTTTGCTCCAAACTGCTGTGTTATGTTGTTGGCGACTAAAATAACAGACTCCAGAAATAGTTGTGTGTAACAAAATTGGCGGCAATTATACCCGAATCATCTGTGAGTAAAATACACTCTAGTGTAATTTCTTCTCACTGGTGGCAATTAATGTCAACTTACAGGCGTCATATCGCTTGTTAGCGCTTCTCAATAACAAAATGTTACTAAGGAGTTACTTTTTGATAGTAACTTAGAACAACTCTTATACAGCTTGCTTTGTACAAAAGATAGACAATAAACACTTCGTCAATAGTTAGGAATAGCTCAATGGTTTATCAATATGTAGAACAAGCATTGTTTTATTACAGGCGTGGTGACAGAGTAACGGCTCGCCAGTTTTGGCAGTTAGCAATCGATCAGCTACAGACAAAGTGTGGCTGATCATATTTGATAGTAACCTATTGTTAGTGAACATTTTTCCAGTAAGCTTGTTTTAGTAACTAACTGAAATGTATAACTATTCGCCGCTTGTAAAACAAAAAAGCATTTCATAGATAACTTTTTTGTACAATTTCATAATTTCGTCACAAAAATCTGGGTTGTAGATCATATACTCTTTCACGCAGTAAAGGAGGGGATATGAATAAGTTAAAATCCAGTTTGCTAATTGAAGAACTAACCAATTTTTCAGGCGTTTCTGCTATTGAATTCGCATGTGTCTTAAGAAGGCTTGCAAGGCTTATTATCAGTACAAATTACGAAAATGATGTGATTGACAATATCACTAAATACTATCAGCTTCCTAAGTCTCAATTGATTGAAATTTCAAAACAAATCGAGCTTGAAGCGCAAGGTGCTTACGCTTAAACCTGATACGAATATATGATAAGAGGTTAATTCTTACTTACCTCTTATCTTTTGCTTTTACGCTTTTTCTTGAGCGAATTACCAGAATCAAATTGATTATCGCTAAATCGCGTTAAGCCTGATTTATAACGCTTGTTGTTTGATTTTTTAACGCCTTCACCTTTCTTGAATCCTTGTGCGTTGTTTTTACCTTTACCTGACTTTTTGTAATGGCTGTAATTGCCTTCACCTTTTGACTCTGGTGGCACTAAGCAACCAGGTTTGGTACCAATAAGCTTTCTAGCTAAGCCCATTTTGGTCAGTGCTTCGCGAATAATTGGCCAGTTGTTTGGATCGTGGTAACGCAATATTGCTTTGTGTAATCTACGTTGACGACCACCTTTAGGCACCACTACGGAGTCACTGGTCTTTTTAACATTGCGTAACGAATCTATTTCCGTGTGATATAGCGTTGTAGCGTTTGCCAATGGTGAAGGATAAAAGTTCTGAACTTGGTCTAGTCTGAAATCATTTTCTTTCAACCACAGTGCAAGGTTTATCATGTCCATATCTGATGTTCCTGGATGCGCGGAGATAAAATATGGGATCAGATATTGTTTTTTTCCTGCGGCTTTTGAGTATTTATCAAAGAGTTCTTTGAACTGATAATAGCTACCCATGCCCGGTTTCATCATTTTATTGAGTGGTCCATCTTCAGTATGCTCAGGGGCAATTTTTAAATAGCCACCAACGTGATGCTCTGCTAATTCTTTAACATAAGCAGGGTCCTCAACGGCTAAGTCGTAACGGACTCCAGATGCAATGAGCACTTTTTTAATGCCTTTAATATTACGTGCCTTACGGTACAGGTTTATCGTCGGCGTGTGATCCGTATCTAAATGACCACAAATGGTCGGCCAAACACAACTTGGCTTGCGACAGGTTGCTTCAGCTTTAGGGCTTTTACAGCGCAACTGATACATATTTGCCGTAGGGCCACCTAAGTCAGAAATAACACCGGTAAAGCCGGGCACTTTTTCTTTAATATCTTCTATTTCTTGTAAAATCGATTCTTCAGAGCGCGATTGAATAATGCGTCCTTCGTGCTCGGTAATCGAACAGAAAGTACAACCACCGAAACATCCGCGCATAATATTGACGGAAGTTTTGATCATGTCATACGCAGGAATTTTTGCTTGGCCGTATTTTGGGTGTGGAACACGCTTGTAAGGCAACCCAAATACTCCGTCCATTTCTGCTTCACTTAATGGGTAAGCAGGAGGGTTTAACCAGATAATTCTGTCGCCGTGACGCTGCACTAACGGCTTAGCTGAGCCTGGGTTAACTTCTTGATGGAAAATCCTAGACGCGTGGGCGTACAAAACCTTGTTATCTTTCACTTGCTCGAAAGTGGGTAGGTTGATGTAAGTGGTAAGCCAAGGCTTCTTTTTATCTTTCCAAGATTTATTGCGGTACTTGTCACTTTTAAATTCAACGACATTAACCGCTTGCGCTACTTGAGTAACGTCACTGTTAGCATCTTTATTCTCTGGCGCCGAATCACAACTTGTTTGATCAATTTCTTGATAAGGACTTGGAATAGGATCGATTTTTCCCGGCTTATCAATAGAGCGAGAATCTATTCCGTGCCAGTCTGGTAGAGCTTGTTTAGCTAAAAATGCCGTGCCGCGAATATCAGTAAGTGTCTCAACTGCTTCACCTTTGGCAATGCGGTGGCTTACTTCAACAAGAGGTCTTTCTGCATTACCGTAAATAAGTAAATCCGCTTTCGCATCAAATAAAATTGAACGTCTTACTTTTTCTGACCAATAATCGTAATGAGCAATACGGCGCAAACTTGCTTCAATACCACCAATAACAACAGGAACATCTTTGTAGGCTTCTTTACATCGCTGAGAATAGACGAGTACAGCACGGTCTGGTCGCTTACCACCTTCATTATTTGGTGTATACGCATCGTCATGGCGTAGGCGCTTTTCAGCAGTATATCGATTGATCATAGAGTCCATATTGCCAGCTGTTACACCAAAGTATAAGTTGGGTTTCCCAAGAGCCATAAAAGGCTCTTTTGACTGCCAGTCTGGCTGAGCGATTATACCGACTCTAAACCCTTGTGCTTCTAACATGCGACCGATAACAGCCATACCAAAGCTAGGGTGATCTACATAAGCATCACCTGTAACTAGAATAATATCGCAGCTATCCCAGCCTAATTGATCCATTTCTTCACGAGAAGTCGGAAGAAAATCAGCCACGCCATAGCATTCTGCCCAGTATTTTGGGTAGTCGAATAAAGTGGTTTTAGGTAATGGGATCATTAATGTCGCCTACAAAGTTAAACTTTTTTACAATTTTGCAAAAAGCATTATGTTAATTTACACAAATAATTACTCGCCAGCGGTGTTAAGCACACGAATAAATGTAGCATTTGTTCATTGCCGCCACCAATTCACCTGCGCCTATCCAATTAAAGTAAAAAAGGCTGTGAGTATCTGGGCGCGCGATTATAGCAAAATAGCGAATTAACAGCAGCAAGAATTTTGGTCGTAAATTTTGCGGCGTTAGTCTAATTTTAATGTAGGCAAAGATAAGGTAGCCTTACAATCAACTCAGTGAAAAACTGAATCGTTTAGAAACTAATTCTTAACTTAATAAAAATACAAGCAAATACATGATGAAAAATAAAATCTTAGCAGTTGCCATTTCTATGGCGTTATTTGGCTGTGTTGCTACGACAGAAGAGCAAACAGCGGAAGGTGTGCTGGATGCTTCTCCTGTAAGTATCAATGAAAAAGCCGCAAAAGTTCAGAAAGTTAATACAGAAGCACCAACTAATGTTGAAAAAGTCGTTGTAGCGAAATCAGCAAAAACCGCATCAGGTGACACGGTAATCACTTTAGAAAAAATAATGTCTGACCCTGATTGGATTTCGCGTGCACCAGAAAGTTGGTATTGGGGCGACGATAGCCAAACGATATTTTATAAGCAAAAGCGAGAGGGCAACCCGATTCGAGATTTATATCAAATGTCGATTACATCGCCTAACTCAGCTAAGCAAGTTGATCTGGCAAAGCAACATCAGCTTGCTGACCGCGGCGCAGTGTTAAATAACGATGGCTCTAAAGAGGCGTATATTTTTCAAGGAAACGTCTTCGTTAAGAACCTAAATACAGGAGCAGTAACGCAGCTCACTAAAACATCGGCGAATGAAAGTGCCGTAATGTTTTTGAATAATGGCAACGTTGCTTATCGTGTTGGTAACAAGTTTTTCGAGCATCAGCTAAACGGTAATCAAGTTATCGAATTAGCGAATATCAAATTTTCTGCCGCGCCGTCAGAGAAAAAGCCAAGTTATTTAGCCGAACAACAAACTGAGTTGATTGACTACATTGCGTTGCAACAGCGCAACAAGAAGTTAAAAAGCGAACAAAATGATAAGCTTAAAGCTAATAACTCAAGCATTACGCAGTCTGAGTTTTATTTAGGAGCAGGTAAGCGAATCGCTAAGGCAAGTTTATCGCCAAACGGTGACAAGCTAATTGTGAGTATTACTAAGGCCGGTTCGAGCCGTGATAAGTCGGATATTATGCCGAATTACATTACTGACGACGGCACTATCGCACCAGTTAAAGTGCGTGCTCGCGTTGCGAATAATCGTAAGTACAGTGAAGAAGTCATTTTGTTGGATTTGAAATCAGGCCAACAATTTCCGCTTTCTTATGAGACTCTTTCAGACTACGACGCTGATGTATTAGCGGCTGTTAAGAAAGAAAATGCCGTGAAGAAAGGTGAAAGTTATCAAAGTAAGACGGCACCTCGTGACATTCACATCCAAGGTTCTAGTCGTTCTATCAAGTGGCACAAAGACGGCAAAAAAGTCGCGTTAATGTTAGAAGCATGGGACAACAAAACGCGTTGGTTAGCGAACGTTGATTTACTAGAAAATAAACTGGTTGAGCAGCATAAATTGCAAGATGATGCGTGGATCAACTGGGGCTTTAATGAGTTTGGTTGGGCAGGTAACAAATTATATTTCTTGTCAGAAGAGTCGGGTTATTCACACCTTTACACTAAGTCTTTAGTAGGTAAGTCGAAAAAATTAACCACAGGCCGTTTTGAGGTGAGCAACTTAACGCTCACCAATGATGAGCAACGCGTTATTTTTAAAGCGAACAAAAAGCACCCTGGTATTTATGAAATTTACCAAGTTGAGTTAGCTACAGGTGACATGAAAGCACTAACGGATTTAGGCGGCATGAACGATTACGCCTTAAGTCCAGATCAATCTAAGTTGCTAATTCAACACTCAGAATTGCTAATGCCACCTGAGCTTTATGTTAAAGATATTACAGGTACTTCACCTGCGACTCGCTTAACTTATACAGTATCAGATGAGTTCTTGTCTATGCCATGGACTGCGCCAAGTATTGTCGCTGTGCCTTCGTCAAAGCAAGAAGATCCTGTTTACTCTCGTGTGTATTTACCAGAAAACTTTGACAAAACAGCAGAGAAAAACCGCGCTGTTATGTTCTCTCACGGTGCTGGTTATCTGCAAAACTCGCATATGGGCTGGTCAGGTTACTTCAGAGAATTCATGTTTCACAGCATGTTAGTGCAACAGGGCTATGTTGTTATCGACATGGATTACCGCGCGTCGAAAGGCTATGGCCGTGACTGGCGCACCGCTATTTATCGCCACATGGGTAAACCAGAAGTGGAAGATATGAGCGATGGTGTCGATTGGTTAGTAGAAAACGCCAATGTTGATAGAAACCGTATCGGTACTTATGGTGGTTCGTATGGTGGATTCTTAACCTTGATGTCTATGTTTACAGAGCCAGATTTATTCCAAGCAGGTGCGGCATTAAGATTGGTATCTGACTGGGCTTATTATAACCATGGCTATACTTCTAACATCTTAAATACACCGGGTGTTGACCCGATAGCGTTTGAAAGAAGTTCACCAATTTACTTTGCTGAAGGGTTAGAAAAGCCATTGCTTATCAATGCGCCTATGATTGATAACAATGTATTTTTCCAAGATACCGTTCGTTTAGTGCAGCGTTTAATTGAGCTTGAAAAAGAAAACTTTGAAACGGCTATTTACCCTGTGGAGCCGCATGGTTTTGTTCAGCCGAGTTCTTGGTTAGATGAATACCGTAGAATCTATAAGTTGTTTGAGCAAAACTTATAACGTTTATAAAGAAGAAAAAAATCCAGCGGTAATCGCTGGATTTTTTTGTTTGTAATACTTAATTATTCAGCAAAGTTATCTCTATGGTGGTCTACCCAAAGCGCCGTCGCACCGCAAATAGATACTGGCACAACAACTAAGTTGAGAATAGGTACCATAGCAAATATTGCACTGCCAATACCAAAGCCGAAGCTCAATACTTTTCTTTCTCTTAACGCCACTTTCATCTGGCTAAATCCGATTTTGTGATTATCAAATGGATAATCGATATATTGCACTGCCATCATCCAAGCGAGAAACAAGAACCAGCAAATTTGTCCAATAACAGGCACAAACCAATACACTAAAAAGAACACGATGGCGCGCGGCAAATAGTAACTAAGCTTAACGAATTCACGTCCTAATGTTCTTGGTACTTCTTTTAGTAACAGCCACATGGATTGTGGAGGGAGCTCTTTTCCAGTTAACTTTGCTTCTACTCGTTCAGATAATAAACCGTTAAAAGGTGCGGCGATCCAGTTAGCAATTGTGGTAAAGGCAAGCGAGTAGAATAGCAAAAAGAAAAATAGCAACAACGGACCAATAAAGGCGGTAATCCAGTCCCAACCTTCAGGCAGGTACTCAGCAATCGCCGTTACCCACTGATCTAAGGTTAAATACAGATGATAAAAAGCGCCTGCAAATATCAGCAGGTTTATAAGCAAAGGAACTATAACAAAGCGTTTAACTCCTTTGGTGGTGATCAATGAAAAGCCTTGTAAAAAGTAACTAAAGCCAGAGCGTTTGATACTGCCTTGAACCATTAAATTATCTTCCTTTTGTACGCAGGATAACCAGTTAGGTTATTTAAAAATCTGTTAACTGTAGCAAGTGTGACAAATTCTCATAAAGTCTGGTAGAGTAAATTTTAAAAATAACGTTTCTTTGTTATCGCCTAAATGCGCTTATCCTATGTAAAACTTGCTGGCTTTAAATCTTTTGTCGAACCGACAAAGGTAGAATTTAAGCACGATATGACGGCAATCGTTGGTCCCAACGGTTGTGGCAAGTCAAATATTATCGATGCGGTTCGTTGGGTGTTAGGGGAAAGCTCTGCGAAGCATTTACGTGGCGATTCCATGACTGATGTTATTTTTAATGGCGCTAAATCAAGAAAGCCCGTGGGGCAAGCAAGTGTTGAACTCGTTTTCGAAAAAACAAACGACCAATTTTCAGGTACTTTAGCTGACCGTCAGCAGATTTCTATTCGCCGCGTGGTCAATCGAGAAAGTCAAAATACTTATTACTTAAACGGCAGCAAATGTCGACGTAAAGACATCACTGATATCTTCCTTGGTACTGGATTAGGCCCGCGAAGTTACGCCATTATTGAACAAGGCACAATTTCACGTTTAATAGAGTCTAAGCCGCAAGAGCTTAGAGTGTTTATTGAAGAAGCCGCTGGAATTTCTAAATTTAAAGAGCGTAGAAGAGAGACGGAAAATCGCATTCGTCATACTCGTGAAAACTTAGAGCGACTTTCCGATATTCGTCATGAGCTGCAAAATCAATTAGAAAAACTGTTTGGTCAGGCAGAAGCTGCGAAACGGTTTAAGTCTTTAAAAGCACAAGAGCGAACTGTGCGCGCAGAGTTGGCGGTAATTAAAGGTCAAAAGCTAGCTCAGCATGCTTCTGATAAACAAGAGCAGATAGACAAGCTTGAGCAGGAGATTTCGAGCAAGGAGCAAGCGCTAAGCATACTCTCTACAGAAGTGGCCGCCGCGAAAAAAACGACTCAATATGCGAGTGAACAATTGCAAAAAATGCAGCAGGATCAAGTTGTGGTTGCTGGTGAAGTGGCAAAACTAGAGCAGCAAGTTGCTTTCCAGTCTCAAAGTTATCATTCCGATATTGAAGAAAAAGCACTAGCAGCGAAGCAGCTTGAAAATGCGCAAACATCGCTTTTAGCTCAGCAGAGTTTAATTACGAATTTAACACAACAGAAGCAATTAAACTGCCCAGAGAAGCAAGCTAAATCTGCCGAATTAGACGACATAGAACAAGCTCTGAAACAATACCAACAAGAATCCAAACTGTTAAATGACCAGTGGCAAACTGTTCAACGGGAAAAGTCGACAGAACTTAATCAGCAACAAATTTACCAGCAGACTTTAGCGAACCTTAATGGCAAAAAACAGCAGCTCATGAGCCAAGCAGAGCAGTTAAACCAACACTATCTAGCGTTATTAAAAAGGCTGGATACCTTTGTATCTGAGACAAACTCTGGATCTAGTTCTGAAGAAGGTGACTTTAATCTCGAGAGTGTCGATAAAGATAATGCTGAGCTACCTTTAAAAACATTGTTATCTGAAAGCGAAGCCGTTGAAAATGATTTCCAAAACGCACAGTTAGCATTGCAAGCATTACAAGAAAAAGAACAACAACAAAAACTCATTAACCACGAGATAGTGGCTAAATTAAAGGTAAAAGAAGAACAAAAGCATTCAATAGAAAAGTTGCTTAGGGATGCTGAAAGCGAACAATCTGAGTTAGAAGCCTCTTTGCGTGTTGGTAATATTCAAATAACACCATTATTAGAACTTTTAGATGTTGAAGAGGGGTGGCAACTAGCGGTAGAAACTGTATTGGCACAGTTTGCTGATAGCTTTGTTGTTGATGATTTGGCGGACGCCGAAAATTGCTTAAGCCAAGTTAAAAACGGTCATTTATTTTGGAGAACCAGTCCTTTTCAAGTTAACTCAATTCAACCGAAGGCAGGAACATTAGCCGAAAAAGTAAAAGGTGAACATGGACTAACGGCATTTTTTAATCAAATCCAAGTGGCTGAAGATCCGCAAAAGTCTTTTGAAAAGTATCAATCTTTAATGGAGAAAGAGCCTACAGAGGATACCTCGGTTATTTGTCGACAAGGGCTATGGCTAAACGGTGCTTTCTTATCTAAAGGGACGAGTGCTTCTTCTTCAGCGCACAAAGTAAGAATTGATTTACAAAAACAACATCAGTTATTGATTGAGGAAATATCGACACTCGACAGAGCGATGCTTGAAGCTAAAGATAAAGAGCGCCAATGCCAGTTGCAATTAGTTGAGCAACAAGAATTAATGGGGGCTCTCTCAAGCAAGCTGCAGCGATTTAAAACGACTATTTCGCAGCGTGAAGCAGAGATAAAAAAAAGCGAGCAACAGCGTCAATTAATAGATAGCCAGATAGCGTCGGCTAAAGAACAAGAGTCTCTATGTCAGCAAGCATTGGAAAATGTAGAGAAAGAGTTATCGCTACTGGTAATGCCTAAAGCGAGCAGTGATTTTCCCGATGAGCTGGCTTTAAGAAGACAATTAGATAGCTATAGTGAAAAAATAAACGCGTTATTTGAATCTAAAAGTAAAATTAAAGAAAGCTTACACAAAGCCGAACTTGATGAAGAGAGACTTAGCACTGAACTTAAACTTGCTGAGCAAAACGTCAACTCTTCTCAAGTCAATGTCCAAGTGTTTAACCAGCAATTACAGCAGTTAAAGGATAAAGTTGAACAAGGCGTGATTTCACTAGAACAGCGAAAGGAAGCGTTAGCGGTTAAACAAGGTGTATTAGCAGCAACGGAGCAACACCTCAGTCAGTTTCATCAAGAAAATAAAGTAGCATTAGAAAAAATTACTTTGCAGGAACAAAATCAATCGAATTTGGTCGAAGCATTAACGAGATTAAAAGATAAATTGACCAAGGCGCAACTTGCGTTTGAAAATGCTCAGTTAAAAGCTGAACATGAGCTAGAGAATTTAGCGCAAACAGGAATGACGGTTGAAACTGTACTGGAGCATTTAGACGAAAAAGCTAACGAAGCTCATTGGTCTCAAAAGCAATTGCTGTTGAAAAAGCAACTCGATGGCTTAGGAGCGATTAATTTAGCAGCAATAGATGAATATCAGCAGGCGTTAGAACGAAAAAATTACTTAGATTCGCAAAATCAGGATTTAAATATCGCGATTACAACGTTAGAATCAGCGATAGAAAAAATAGACAAAGAAACAAGAGTAACCTTTAAAAATACCTTTGATATTATTAATGAAGACTTGCAAGGGCTATTTCCCAAGGTTTTCGGTGGCGGCAGTGCTTATTTAGCGCTAACTGAAGACGACATGCTGTCTACTGGTGTAACTATTATGGCGAGACCGCCGGGTAAAAAAAATACCAGTATTCATTTATTATCAGGTGGAGAAAAAGCGTTAACCGCGTTATCTTTGGTATTTGCAATTTTTAGACTAAACCCAGCACCGTTTTGTATGCTTGACGAAGTGGACGCGCCACTTGATGATGCAAACGTAGAAAGGTTTTGTAAGCTTGTCGACGAAATGTCGCAAACAGTACAGTTTATATACATTAGTCATAATAAAATAGCGATGGAAATGGCGGCTCATTTATCCGGAGTTACCATGTTTGAACCGGGCGTATCCAGATTAGTAGAAGTGGATATAGACGAAGCATTGTCCATGGCTGAAGTGTGATAATAAAGGCTAGATGATGGAAGATAATTTTAGAAACGCATTAATTATAATCAGCGCAGTTGTTATTGCGGCGATTTTCGTTCACGGTTTTTGGACGATTAGAAAAAATAAAAACCCGTATAAATTAAAAGCTAAAAATGAAAAAATCGACCCAATCGAACGAGGTTTCGATACGCAAGGCTTTGACCAAGATGGTGTAGGAAAAGTAAGAGTTGTTAGTGGGTTGACGGAAGAAGAGATCCCACAAGAGCCAGCGCCAGCACCTGATTACGCAGAAGAGCCGCTACCAACGGACTTAACTAGCGAAGAGAAAAAAGAACCTGCGTTAGATATTTCTATGGGAGATTTAAGCGATATCGCTGAGCAGCCACCATTAGATGATACGCCTCCACCAGTGCAAACCTCTGAAGTTGCACCTGAGCAAGAACAAGTGGAGATGCAACAACCAGAGCATCTGCATGAAGAAGTTGAAGAAACAGCTGTTTATAGTGAGCCTGTATCAAAGCCTAAACCAAAGCGTAAGCGCTCAGTAAAACAAACGGTTACCGATAAACTTAAACGTAACCAAATGGAAATGAATTTTGGCGACGCTGCCGTTGAAGATGATATGCCCTCTATGTCGGCTACTGATAGCATTGAAGACAATAAGCCAGAGATTGATCCTGAAGTTATCGTGGTATCGGTTGTTATGCCAGAAGGTGGAACAATAGCCGGTGCTGCTTTGTTGCCAACCCTTCTTACGCTTGGCCTTCGTTATGGCGAGATGAACATTTTCCACCGTCATGAAGACAATGCTGGTAATGGTAAAGTCACTTTTAGTTTGGCAAATATGATGAACCCAGGTACGTTTGACTTAGATGAAATTGAAAGCTTTGCCACGCAAGGTCTAACTTTGTTTATGACATTACCTAATGCCGCAGATCCTTTTAGTGTCTTTGAGAATATGATGCAAGCAGCAAAGCAATTAGCACTTGAATTTAATGCGCAACTGCTTGATGACAAACGCAGTGTAATGACCAAGCAAACAGAGCAACATTACCAAAGCAGAATTAGAGAATTTGAACGCAGGCATCGTATCGCAACAGCGTAATCCAATATTTAATACATAAGCCTCATTCGAGGCTTATTTTTACTTCAGTGTTATAAAAATGAATAAACAACAAGCCGAGCAGCAAGTTGCTCAATTAAAAGAGCAAATCAATCGATATAACCACCAGTACTATGTGTTAGACGAACCGACGGTTCCTGATGCAGAGTATGACAGACGGATGCGTGAATTAATTGGTCTAGAAAAAGAGTTTCCTGAACTTAAATCGATTGATTCTCCGAGTCAAAAGGTGGGGGGGGAAGCGCTTAAAAGCTTTACCCAAGTAACTCACCAAGTACCAATGCTGTCGCTTGATAACGTTTTTTCTGAAGATGAATGGCTTGCCTTTGTTGAGCGAATCAAAGATCGATTAAAAGACAATAGTGACCTTGTCTTTTGTGCCGAGCCTAAACTAGATGGCCTTGCGGTAAGTTTGCGTTATGAAAATGGTGTTCTTATTCAAGCAGCTACTCGTGGTGATGGTACTACCGGTGAAAATATCACAGAAAATATTCGAACGATTAAATCTATTCCTCTAAAACTTGTAGGCGAAGATTATCCTGCGATCCTTGAAGTGCGCGGTGAAGTCTTTATGCCAAAAGCAAGTTTTGAGCAGCTTAATGAAAAGGCTATACAAAAAGGTGAAAAGGTATTTGCCAACCCAAGAAATGCAGCAGCAGGTAGTTTGCGTCAGTTAGACTCAAAAATTACCGCCTCGAGAAATCTTGCTTTTTATGCATATAGCTTAGGTTATGTGGAATATGGCGAAGGCCAGAATACAGGTTGGCTGAGTGACTCTCACTATGATCGCTTGGTGCAGTTAAAAGGTTTAGGCTTGCCTATGTGTCCAGAGGTTAAAACCTTGTCGTCAAGTGAAGAAGTTGACGTATTCTACCAAGATATTCTAACGCGCCGCGATGCGCTTCCTTATGAAATAGACGGTACGGTATTTAAAGTTGATAGCATAGCGCTTCAAGAGAAACTAGGGTTTGTGGCACGCGCACCTCGTTGGGCAACGGCTTATAAATTTCCAGCGCAAGAAGAGTTAACCCTGTTAGAAGATGTTGAATTTCAAGTAGGAAGAACAGGCGCTATTACTCCTGTAGCGCGCTTAAAACCAGTATTTGTTGGTGGTGTAACTGTCAGTAACGCAACACTGCACAATCAGGATGAAATAGAGCGTTTGGGCGTAAAAGTTAAAGATACCGTTGTTATTCGTCGCGCTGGTGATGTTATCCCACAAATTGTTTCCGTTGTGCTCGATAAAAGACCTGATGATGCGGTTGATATAGAATTTCCTACTTCTTGCCCAGTATGTGATTCAGATGTTCACAGAGAAGAGGGCGAAGCTGTTATTCGTTGTACTGGTGGCTTATATTGTGGAGCACAACGAAAAGAGGCCATTAAGCATTTTGCTTCGCGTAAAGCGATTGATATAGACGGCCTTGGTGACAAGTTAGTTGAACAGTTAGTGGATGAAAAGCTGATCGAAACACCAGCGGATTTATTCCAACTAACAGAGTTAAATGTAAGCACTATGGAGCGCATGGGGCAAAAATCAGCAAGTAATCTGATCGCCGCATTAGATTCTGCTAAGACAACAACACTCGCAAAGTTTGTTTATGCCTTAGGTATACGAGAGGTAGGTGAAGCTACCGCGGCAAACCTATCACAACACTTTTTAACTTTTGACAATATTAAAGCGGCAAATGTCGAGGCGTTACAAGAAGTGCCTGATGTTGGCGAAGTAGTTGCTAAGAATATTATCCAATTTTTTGCTCAGCCTCATAATATTGAGGTGGTTACCAAGTTAGAAAGTATTATGTCGTGGCCAGCAATTGAAGTGAAATCTTCAGATGAGCAACCGTTAAAAGACCAAACATTCGTTTTAACTGGGACATTGTCGCAAATGGGCAGAACTGAAGCGAAAGGGCACCTGCAATCATTAGGTGCTAAGGTTTCCGGTAGTGTTTCAGCTAAAACTCACTACTTAGTTGCTGGTGAAAAAGCAGGTTCTAAATTAACTAAAGCCCAATCGTTAGGTGTTGAAGTATTAACAGAAGAGCAAATGTTAGCGCTGTTAAAATCACATGGAATTGAGGTGTAAATGGAGTGGCTAGCTGAAATAGGCGCAATGTTTCGCCCCTATCAATACCAAGCGGCCTTAGCCATTATCGCAACATTATTGGTGTTATTTGGTAATGATATTAATGGTGCTATAAAGCACATGTTTAGAAAACAACACTTCGTTGTACGTACCTTGGCCTTTGTGGTGGTGTGCGCGTTTGGATATGGGTTAGCAACCGTTTGGCTGACAGGTTTACTGGCTGAACAATTAGGCAAAATACCTAATGCGTATATTGTTCCTTTGATTGTCTTTATTTTCTTTAGTCTTGGAACTTACGCCCAAAAGCAGCGCCAAATTTAATGGGTCAAATAGACAGGAATGCGTAGATAAACAGTAGTGTGGGGACGGGAAGTATAAACCCAAAGATTGCCGCCTCGCACCACTCCACTGACTTATAGAATTTTTGCAATTGTTTGTCTTTTACTTTTGAAGATGGCAATACTTGAAAGAAAAAAATAAAAGCCGCAAGTACTAACGCTTGTAATGCAAAGAACAAAATAAATATTGCCAGCCAAATTAATGATTCAGGTGTTGTTTGGCTGATGTTTCCTTGTAAAAGGGCAAACATTAAAAAGGCAAATAGACTCCAACCTACCAGTGTCCAGCGATATTCCGAAACACTGATAGCGATATTGTTAAATAAGTTGGGACTAAACCAAAGCTTCATTTACTGCCTTTTTAATAATGAATTGTTGAACGAATAAGAATACTCAGTTTCTAATGACTCAGTAACATTAATGCGCCTCTGCCAAATTCAAGGTGTGAGGCTAACTTAACTAATTTAAGTATAATGTAAAATTTAACAGGCTGGTTGATGAATTTAAATATGTTGAATGTAAAGGGATATGTAATGATTGCGGGCTTAGCGATAAGTGTTTTACCTCAAGGTACTCTAGCGGCCGCTTTTGAAGGGCAAGAAAATAAAATCAACATTCCTAAATCTCACGCTAAAGCGCTGCAAGCTATAGCGAAAGAAGAACAATTGGGCTTGCAAAGCCAACATATCGTCATCACCCCAAAACTGTTAACGGACAATAAAGGCAATCAATATATTGGCGCAATAGTATCGAAAGCAAGCTTACAGCCTTATCTAACAGAGCTAAATGACATTTTAGGTGAAGAGTTTTCTGAATACCGCCGTCGACAATCTGCGCGTGATCATGGTGTTTTTCATTTAACTTTAGTTAGTCCGCCTGAATACCAAGGTTTAGGCAAACCTCTACAACTTAGTCAGCAAAGCATTCGTGTGTCTTTACATGGGTTAGGGAAAGTCAGTCGAGGGGATGATACCTGCTACTTTGTTGTTGCTACCTCAAGTGATGGCCAGTTTTATCGTCAAAATTTATTACTAAAAAATAAAGATTTTCATGTTACTTTGGGCTTTAATGCTAATGATATTCATGGGGTAGCGAAAGATAAAACTACCTTGATAGTACCTAGGTAAACCATAATAAAAACAACAGTGTAGATGCTGTTATTCGTCAATTTTACCCCTGCTGAAACTTCCTTGAACGGTAGAATTCAAAAAAAATTTCATAAAATTCACGTATGACAATTGTGATAATTTTGTGATTTATTCGTGAATAGCTTGCGAGATTTCTTTTTCATAATCAGCTCGTGTTTCAAACTTAAACAACGATGAAAAAGGAATACTTATGAAACTTAATACTCTATTTGCAGGTGTTGCACTTGCCTCAGCTGCCATGACTAGCAACGCTGCTCAGGTGGACATAACCGTAACTAACTTAACTCAAGGTATTTACTTTACTCCTATTATTGTTGCTGCTCATAACGGTGATGCGTCTCTTTATCAAATTGGTCAAGCCGCTTCACCTGAACTACAAGCGATGGCTGAAGGAGGTATGCTTGATGGTTTAGAAAGTATTCTTATGAACGCAGGGGCAAATATTCAAAGAGATCCTGTTCCGGGCTTATTAGCACCAGCAATGTCAACAATGACCTCTATCGATACATCTGATGGTAATAACTACTTATCACTTGCTGCTATGATGCTTCCAACAAACGACGGCTTTGTCGGCTTAAATAGTTGGATGATCCCAACTGAACCAGGTACTTACCATATTCATTTGAACGCATATGATGCTGGCACAGAAGCTAATGATGAAATCGTAAATGGTGGCGGCGCGGCTGGTACTCCGGGAATTCCAGCATCGCCAGGTGGTTCAGGAACGGGCGGCACAGGCGTTACCGCAGCAGCTGAGCATGGCTACATTCATGTACACCGTGGCAACTTAGGTGACGATGACGACATGGGCGGTAAAAGTGATTTAGACAACACTGTTCATCGTTGGTTAAACCCGGTAGCTAAAGTGACTATTGTTGTTAACTAGGAGTTTGCCATGACTACATTAATTAAAAAATTAACACCGTTAATGGTTGTTCCTGCGCTAATACTCGCTGGTTGTGGTGGTAGCGATAACAATTCAAGTATGGATATGATGGACGACCCAATGCCGATGCCTACGCCGGTAACATATACCTATGAAGTTACAATCACTAATTTGACTTTAGCACAGCCAATGTCACCGATTGCGGTATTGCTTCATGATGAAGGTCAACTGTGGCAAGTAGGTGCTGAGGCGTCAGCGGAACTAGAAAATCTAGCTGAAAGTGGTGACAACTCAGGAATATTAGGTTTATCGGTTGCACTCGCTTCGCAAGGTGGTGCAGGCATGTTGATGCCTGGTATGGCCGAGACTATCAGTGTCGATATTACAGACATGATGCCAATGAAGCTTTCAATGGCGACAATGCTGGTAAATACTAACGATGCGTTTACTGGTTTAAATGCTATTGATATAACAAATTTAGCCGTTGGTGAAAGTATTTCCTTGATGACTGTGTCTTATGACGCAGGAACGGAAAAAAATACTGAGTCAATGGCCAGTATACCAGGGCCTGCTAGTGGTGGCACGGGAGAGGGGTTTAACGCCGAGAGAGACGACGTGAACTTTGTCGCCATGCACCCTGGGGTTGTAACGCAAGATGATGGCTTAACAATGTCTGTGCTTATGCAAGAGCATAGATTTGATAACCCTACGTTGAAAGTAGAAATTTCACGTACGCAATAATCATCGCCATTGACAGCTGCGGCAGCGATTGAGTTGCCGCGTTTCCTTATTTATTTTCCGGCCTATTTGGTTTCATGCTGGAGAAATAATATGGATAAAGTGCTGCTTGTCGAAGATGATCACGATATTGCAAAACTGATTCAACTACACCTACAAGAACTTTCATTACAGGTGTCTCATTATGCTACTGGGGAAGAAGCTATGGACGCTTACCACCATGAAGAGGTGGATTTACTTGTTTTAGATATTATGCTTCCTGGCATGTCTGGGCTCGATGTGTGCCGTTTGGTAAGAGAGTCAAACCCAGAGCAAGCTATCTTAATGCTGACTTCACGAGATGCTGAAATAGATCGCGTATTAGGACTAGAGCTTGGCGCTGACGACTATATGGGCAAGCCATTTAGCATTAGAGAATTACAGGCAAGAGTCCGCAGTTTACTAAGGCGTGTTCACATTTTAAGAGAACAGCAATACAAATGTATGCAACAGCAACAGCCCGAACAGCATTTGTCATTAGGTCGCTTACACATTGATTCCCTTACCCATAAAACAGTACTTGAAGGTAAAGAGTTAGAGCTTACCTCCACTGAATTTGATTTGTTATTTTTTCTCGCCTCACATCCCGAACAAGTATTCTCTCGCGAACAGCTATTGAGCTCTGTGTGGGGCTATCATCATACCGGTTACGAACATACGGTAAATTCTCATATTAATCGCTTGCGCAGCAAAGTGGAACGCAATGCTGCTAAACCTGAAATCGTACAAACGGTTTGGGGCGTAGGTTATAAATTTTGCTCCGAAGGAGTTGCATAGTGAAACTCAGCTTATATCAACGTTTATCGCTTTCTTTACTCGCCGTTTTTATCGCCATTTTTGTCGTTTTTTACTATTGGGCTCAGCAACTAGAACTACAAGCTAGGTATGAGTCTGAACAGCACCTTCACCTCAAGCTAGCGGAGAATTTAGCAAGTGATAACCCTGTGTTAAAACAAGGTGTTTATGATTATGAAGCATTGAAAAACTTGTTTCATACGCTCATGGTGTTAGGTCCAGCATTCGAATTTTACTTACTAGATCCCAATGGCAATATTCTTACTCATTCGATAAAGCCAGAATTTATAAAGCGGGATAGGGTTGATTTGCAACCTTTGTTAGCCATTATTGATGGCAAACAAGCATTGCCTATTTATGGTGACGATCCTAAAAACGCTTCACGACAAAAAGTGTTTTCAGCAGCGCCTGTTTATAACAAAGATAGGCTTCAAGGGTACCTTTATGTCATTGTTGCTGGTGAGCAATACGAATCTGCTTATAATCGCCCTCAGTTAAGTCATCAAGCTAAGCTATCTATGATGTTACTTGTAGCGGCAGTTGTGTTTCTCTTTGCCGTGATGCTTGGCTTGTTTGCCTATTTTACAAAGCCTCTTAGGCTGTTAAACAAAGACATGCGAAAATTGAAAGAAGCTGGCTTTGATACCTCTAAAGTTGAGTTAACAAGCTGGCAAAAAAACACCTTTAATGAAGTGCATTTGTTAGGTGAAGTCTTTCAGCAAATGGCGATACAAATTCATTTACAGTTAAAGCAGTTAAAAGAGGCTGATGTCAATCGACGCGAACTACTCGCTGATATCTCTCACGATTTGCGAACACCGTTAGCTGCGCTGCAAGGCTACATCGAAACGCTTTCTTTAGGCGCCGATAAATTGTCAGTTAAAGAACAACAAGCTTGTATTGAAACGTCTCTAAAAAATGCCAAACAGTTAAAGCAACTTATTGATCAAATCTTTGAATTGGCGCATTTAGAAGGTGGTCAGGTATCTCTTAATTTAGAAAACTTTAATTTGGCTGAATTGCTTTATGATGTTATCGCTAAATTTTCACTGACGGCAAAACAAAAACACATCAATATTGCTATCGATCCTGCCTCTAGTGATGTTGTAATTTATAGTGATATTGCTAAGTTAGAACGCGTGTTAACCAATCTTATTGAGAATGCTATTCGCCATACACCCAGTGGTGGTGACATTACCTTAGTGATTGACGAAGTGTCGCAAACTCGCTGCCAACTGTCAGTTAAAGATACCGGGACGGGTATTAAACAAGAAGAGTTGTCCTATATTTTTGATACCCGTTATCGCGCCAGCAATGCGATTAATGAAGGTGGTAAACATACTGGTTTAGGTTTGGCAATAACCCGAAAATTACTTGAGTTGTTACAAACCGAAATCCGCGTTAAAAGCGCATTAGGCCGTGGTACTGAGTTTAGTTTCACCTTAGACAAAGGCCAGTTAAGTGGTACTTAGTTAATGCTTTGTTTTGGCGTGTCATTAAAATTAAGTGAAATTTTCAATTAATGAGTCGATGTTTTTATTAGATTTTTCTACAATTTACTTATTGGGACTGAAATGGTCCAGAGAATAGATATTAATAGGGACTCTACATGAAAAAAACGATTTTGGCGTTAGTTGCCGCAGCGACAGTTATGGGGTGTAGCACTTCGTCTACAGGAAGAAGTCAAATTACTTTGTTTTCCAACTCAGAGCTAAGTGCGATGGGAGCTCAGTCATTTGAAGAGCTTAAGAAAAAAGAAAAAATTGCCACCGACCCTAAAATTAATCGCTATGTTCAGTGTGTCGCCAATGCCATTACTAAAAATGTGCCTAAATCTGCTCATTCAGGAACATGGGAAGTGGTTGTTTTTGACTCTAAACAAGTCAATGCCTTTGCCTTGCCCGGTGGTAAAATTGGCGTCTATACGGGCATTCTAAAAGTGGCTTCTGATCAAGATCAGTTAGCGGCAATCATGGGTCATGAAGTTGCACATGTAATAGAAAGCCATTCAAATGAGCGCATGTCTTCAAACCAGTTAACGCAAATTGGCGCGGCAGCTGGGGATGCATTGCTTACTAGCCAAGGCGTTGAAAACAAAGAACTATACATGATGGCAGGTTTGGCTATTGCGCAGTATGGCTTTTTAATGCCATATAGCCGCACGCATGAATCAGAAGCGGATATTGTTGGTCAAAACCTTATGGCTAAGTCGGGTTTTAAACCAGCAGCAGCCATCAAGCTTTGGCAAAATATGGCCAAGCAAGGTGGTGCTCAGCCGTTGGAGTTTTTGTCTACACACCCTTCCAATAAAACTCGAATTGCAGATTTATCAGAAAATCTACCTAAAGCTGATTCTCATTTTCAAGCGAATGCGAGACCAAGCTGTAAACGCCCTGTGATTTAAAAGGGCAGTTTGAACAGGGCTGTTAATTAAAGTGCTTAGTGCAAGGTGTTTTCTGGTGAGCCTGAGCGATACTTGTTATGAACAATAAAGAATTATCTTATTTTGAACAAGAAATTGATCGGCTACAACGAGAAGACCCTTTGCGAGCTGAGCACTATATTCATGTGCGTCAATCAAAAGCATTTATGGAAAAGTATTATGGCGAGAAAATAGCGTTAGACGATCTTGCTAAAGAGGCATTTATGTCTCGATTTCATTATGTAAGGATGTTCCAGCGTATGTATGGCGTAACGCCCAGAATATATTTGCGTGACATACGTATAGCGAAAGCAAAAGAGCTTCTCAAGAAAGGCGTTGCTATTACTCAAGTGTGTTTAGCTGTTGGCTACCAGAGCTTACCTTCATTTTCTTCAACATTTAAAAAGTGCACTAGTCTCTCACCTAGAGAGTTTCAACAACTACACAAAAGCAATCTAGAATAAGTTTAATAAGGTAAGCTTGTGTAAGCTATATAGAGTTTAAACAAATATGAGATTTGTAGTGCAATGATAAAAATTGACTTAACGAGTGTCCCAGTAGACGACCAAGATAAAGCATTAGACTTTTATACACGTGTGTTGGGATTTGTAAAGAAAACAGAAGTGCCTGTAGGTGAACACAAGTGGTTAACGGTTGTCTCGGCAGCAGAGCAATCTGGTGTCGAATTATTGTTGGAGCCGATGGCCTTTGAGCCCGCTAAGCAATATCAGCAGGCGTTAAAAGAAGCAGGAATTCCTTATACTGCTTTTTCTGTTGATGATATAGACGAGGAGTTTAAACGGTTAACGGCTTTGGGCGTTGAGTTTTCTATGCCGCCTAAAGAGGCAGGTACAGTTAAAATTGCCGTACTCGATGACACTTGCGGCAATTTTATTCAATTAATGCAAACACTATAACGGAAGCTTCATTTACCGATGATAATACAAATGTAGTTACAAATAAGATGTTGGTTTCTATTAAAATTTGGTTAATGATTAAATTAATTATTGCACCTGCTCTAATGAATTGAAACCTAATGATTAAGTGGCCTAGTATATTTAAGCTAGCTGGTGAAAATGAACTGATGTATTTCTCGTCAGAGAAGGCGCTTGTCGAAGAACTTGCACCTATGATATTTAGCGATGAAGATATCTTGGTGGATTCAAATGGTGTTATTTTTACCGTAGTGATTGATCAAGGGACAAACGTTTCCTACACATCATTAGGCAAAGAATTGTCGATAGCAGAGCTTACAAAGCTTATTCAAGCCCATGAGTTTTCGAAAGCAGAAACTTGCTTAACTAAAATTCACTTTCATTCGATAAGTGATGCTATTGCAGCTTTGTCAGTTTAATCACTATTAAATAACGACAGCAATTGATGAATAAAAGGGAAGAAAGTTTGTCATCAGATATTAAAGTGCTAACTAAAGCTAAGCATGGTTTGGTGTCTGGCACCTTACGCGGTTTGGCAGATTACTATCATTTAAACCTAAATGGACTTCAATTCGTGTTTCTTATCTCAGCGTTGTTTGGTTTTGGTCTAATACTTTATTTTGTGCTTTGGATAAGTATTCCTAGCTACTCTCAGCGAGAAGTGTTGTTGGCTGAGTTGGAAGAAAATCAACCTTAAAAAATAAAAAGAGCAACCTAAGCTGCTCTAATGTTACTTTTTCGAAAACGTATCCATTTTCTGTGCCTTTTTGTTTGTTCTAGGCAGGGTTTCTTCTAAATCGTTTAAGCTCTTTTTACGCATTGGTGTTTTCGCGTTGCGTCTAACGGTACTAAAGTTACCGATAATCACTAAGGCAAATACAACAAAAACGACAATAATTATCCAGTTATCCACGAGGAGGTTCTCCGACATTCACCACGTATTGCTGCCATAGCGTTTCAATATGGTGAGTGATTAAGGCTTGAAGCGAAAGGTCGTTATTCGCTAACGCCGCTATGTAAGCTTTAGGCGTTAATTTTGCCATACATTGACTAGCAATTGGAAAAAAAGAGATATGCCAAGGCTCGTGCGCAACGCCGCCCCTAAATTTGTCATATGGGAAATAAAAACCATAGTCGCTAGCGTGCCGTTTTAGCCAACCACTGAGTTCATAAAAAGGGCCACCTTCTTGATATTCCCAAGGCTCTAATTGCAGGCGTTCCCCCTCTGCAAGCAAGTTTGGGTCAAACACATCAATTTCCGTTCCCCAATGATGACGACTAGCACCAGGAAGAGCTGAAAATAACATGACTGCGTGCAGCTTTTCTTCGTCGCTAAGGCTATCTAAATCAATAGGTGAGCCGTTAATATCACTCACTTTCCTTAACCCTTTCAGCTTTTCGTTAAAAATAACTTGCTGACGTTCAAATGAACGAAAACTACTAGCTATCGTTAAAGTAAAGCCTGCTGCTTTAGCTGCCTCTTGTAGGGAAGTCCATGGTGAAACTACTTCTTGGTGAAGCAGGTTTTTACATGGCAGTTCAGCTAAGTGCGATGTGTCTTTACCAATAAGTTGCGCGATGTTCATTTGAATGATTCGATTCTCTCTACAATTGGCGTATAAGCAAATTAAGGCGCTAACAAATTAACTAACGATTGATAGTAGATATCTGTCAACGTATCGAGGTCTTCGCACTTAACACATTCATTGACTTGATGAATGGTTTCGTTGCTTAGTCCTAACTCAATAACTTGTGCGCCTGTTGGCGCGATAAAGCGACCATCAGAAGTGCCACCAGACGTTGATAAAGTTGTTGAGCGCTTTGTTACTTCAGAAATTGCGTTTTCGACAGCGTTTACCAGATCTCCGGGTTCGGTAATAAATGGCTTACCGTTGTATGTCCATTTGATATCGTAATCAAGTTGATGCTCAGTTAATATCGCGTTGACTTTATCAACGATTTTCTGATCGGTAAGCTCGGTACTGTAGCGCAAGTTGAACCATGCGTGTAAGTGCCCCGGAACAACATTAGTTGCGCCGGTACCAGATTGAATGTTTGATAACTGAAAGCTGGTTGGTGGAAAGTACTCGTTGCCATGGTCCCAGTGGGTTTGCGCTAGCTCAGCTAAGGCTGGCATTGCTTGGTGGATAGGATTTACCACATGCTCTGGATAAGCTACGTGGCCTTGCTTGCCGAATATTTCAAGTTCGCCTGAAATAGAGCCTCGACGCCCATTCTTAACGACATCACCTACGTCAGTGGTGCTTGATGGTTCACCGACGATACAGTAATCTATTTTTTCACGCCTAGCTTCAAGGGTATCGATAACCCGAGTTGTACCATTAATAAATGGGCCTTCTTCATCACTGGTTATCAGAAAAGCAATAGAGCCCTTGTGATCAGGGTAGTCTTTAACAAAGCGTTCTGTGGCAATGACCATTGCCGCAAGACTGCCTTTCATATCAGAAGCGCCACGACCATATAAGATACCATCTTTAATTACGGGCTCAAAAGGTGGTGTTTTCCACAATTCTAAGTTGCCTGCAGGCACAACATCTGTGTGACCAGCAAAGCAAAATACAGGTGCTTCTTTGCCTTTTCGACACCACATATTTGTCGTGTCTTCGAACACTAAGGTCTCTTGATGAAAACCCAATGCAGATAATCGATCAGCCATTAAATCCTGACACCCTGCATCTTCAGGCGTCACAGATACACGAGCAATTAATTCACATGCTAGGTTAACAACTTCGGTTGTTTTGCTCATTAGCTAAATATCTCTTGGTATTGAGAGTCTTTAAAGCCGACAAACAATTGCTCGCCGTGAAGTAGAACAGGGCGTTTTATTAATGTAGGTTGTTGCATAACCTGTTCAAATGCTTGCTGATCTGTCATTGATGCTTTTAGATCTTCAGGCAACTGACGGAAAGTGGTACTGCGCTTGTTCATTAACTGCGACCAGTCACTTAGTGAAACAAACTGGTTTAACAATGCCTCGTTTAAGCCTTGTTCACGAAAGTCGTGAAACTCGTAAGAAATACCTTGGTTGTCTAGCCACTTGCGTGCTTTTTTAACTGTGTCACAGTTTTTAATGCCGTAAATTGTTGTCATATTAAATTACTTGATATTGGTTTTTTCTTAATGCATCAACTGCACTATCTATAGTGTTTGATTTTACTAGGATGTAATCGGTATCAAAAGTTGAAATAGCGAAAATGCTAATTTTTTCATTTGCCAATACCGTTGATATATTGGACAAAATACCAGTTAAGGTAAAATCCAAAGGGCCAATAACTTCGAGTGCTAACCAGTCTGGTTCGCTGTCATCACTGGCAATGTCAATGTTACTAGGTAAGACAATTGACACTTCTTCATAGGTTTTGGCCATGAAATAAATAGGAGCAGAAAACACCGCTTCAGGAACTTTACTTTCAGGGGGTAAGCTATGGATAGTAAAATTTTCTTCAAGCCTTTTTAAGGTAAGCTTTTTCATTTTTCCCTCTAGTGAAATAGCGTAGTGGCTATGTTAAGAAACGATAATAGGTGTCTTTATACTAACCTGTTGCAGACATTAACTCTACCTTTGAATCGGACTCAGCTGTCATTACTGCATTGTTGAATGCTTCAATAAACATTGGTAAAAGCGTTGGGTTGTCAATAAGAAAAATTAAATAATGGTAAATTTATTAAGAATTAGCGCTATAACTGGGCAAAATTGTGGTTAATTAAGGAAAAAGATCCTTTTTACTATTAATTAAGCACGGCTTGTTACCTTGTGAATATCCACAAAAGTTGTGGATATCTTTGTGAGAAACCTTGGTTTAAATAGTTATGTGTATGTTTTATAAAGGTAATTTGTACTGTATGTTTTTTGTCACCTTTGGTTTTTATTCACAGGAATAAAAAAAATGATTTACAGCGGAACTTAAATAGATTAACGACTAAAGCTGCTATTTTTGCAATTTTAGTCGTTAATAATCCGTGAAAATAGTGAGGTTATTTTGATCTTTACTGTTTTGCTTGTATTGCAGTAAGCGCTATGGTGTAGACAATGTCGTCCACTAAAGCACCTCTGGATAAGTCATTAACAGGTTTGTTTAAACCTTGTAGCATAGGGCCAATACTAATGACATCAGCAGAACGTTGTACCGCTTTATAAGTGGTGTTACCGGTATTAAGATCTGGAAAGACAAATACTGATGCGTGACCAGCAACAGGGCTGTCAGGCGCTTTCTTTCTGGCGACGTTTTCCATAACTGCTGCGTCATATTGTAGAGGGCCATCAATGACAATATCTGGGCGTTTAGCTTTGACCAGTTCTGTTGCTTTAGCAACTTTTTCTACATCGCTGCCTTTGCCAGATTTGCCTGTGCTATAGCTGATCATGGCAACTTGTGGAGGAATACCAAATGCCTTTGCAGAATCTGCCGATTGAATCGCTATTTCTGCAAGTTGCTCAGCATTAGGATCTGGGTTAATGGCACAATCACCATAAACGAGTACTTGATCTGGCAATAGCATAAAAAATATTGAAGATACAAGGGGACTTTCAGGGTTCGTTTTTACTATCTGTAAAGCAGGGCGGATAGTATTAGCGGTGGTGTGAACAGCTCCCGACACTAAACCATCTACTTGACCAAGCTGCAGCATCATAGTCGCTAGCATGACATTATCTGATAACTCTTGTTCAGCTTTAAGCTCGGTCATGCCCTTGTGAGATCGTGCTTCTACCAATGGGTTTATATAATTCTGGCGGATCAATTCAGGATCCGTGATCATTAAATTATCAGGTAAATTGATCCCTTGTTGTTCAGCGATCAAATGTATTTGTTCGGGAGAGCCTAATAGTTGACACCTCGCTATGCCGCGTTCAACACATATTGCTGCAGCTTTTATCGTTCTAACGTCTTCGCCTTCAGGTAAAATGATGAGCTTATTAGCGATACGTGCTTGTTCTGTTAACTGATATCTAAACGCTGGTGGTGACAAATGTTCGTTAGTTTTTGCCGGTGTCGCTAAAGAGGCTAGCCAAGCGTTACTTACATGGTCAGTGACATGTTGTTTGATCCTACCGATGCGCTGGTCATCATCTATAGGTAGCTCAGGGTTAAAATTCATCAAGTGTCTAGATGTTTGCCATGTGTCCCAAGGAACTGAGAGAACAGGGACGCCTGTCTCAAATGCTTGCTGACATAAAGACATCACATCTTCTGATGGCTTATAGCTGTTGGTTAATAATATTGCGCCGACTTTTGTACCATTAAGGGCTGACAAACAAGTTGCGATTAAGATATCAATACGATCGCCAGGAGTAACGATAAGTCTACTTGGCTGTAAATGGCTCACCAAGTTGCCTACCGTACGCGCACAAAAACTGACACTTCTAATACGGCGGTGCGCCATATCTCCAGCGTGCAGTACTTCGGCTTGCAAGTAATCGGCAATATCAATAACTCGAGGCGCAATTAAGTTTATTGACCAAGGAATAGTACCAAGTAAATCGAAGTTCGAATTGCTAAAGATAGGCATGGCTTGCCAATCTGTTTCTTGCTTTGGTTTGTCAGGCTCTGTTCGCGGTAGTAGACCTTCTTCGTCTCTATCAGGTGCGTTTACCTTATTAATAATACAGCCAATTAGTTTTCTACTTTTAATACCGCCAAATAACTTAGCACTAACATCAATTCGGTCTTCAAATTCGTCTAAATTGTCGGTTTCAGGTGCTGCAATAAGTACTATTTCGGCACTTAGTGCTTTAGCAACTTCGGCGTTGATTCTACTTGCGTAAGGTTGACGTTGTGTTGGTAATAGCCCTTCAATAAATATCACATCTTGTTCGCTTTCAAAGGCATTAAAATTAGCGACTAGCTCTTCTAATACTACACCTAATTTGCCATCAGCCATTTGGTGTTCTACTTGCTGAAGCGATATAAACTTATCGTTATCGGAAAAATTAATGGGCTTGTTTTTATTGGAAATAACGTTTCTAGAAGGTTGAGTTATAGGCTTAAAGTGGCCGACATTCATGCCTTGTTGTTGGCAAGCATGAACTAAACCTAATGCTGTGCTGGTTAGCCCAACATTGAAACCTACAGGTACTAACATAATTCGTCTTGCCATTATTGTTGCCCTCGGTTTTTGCTGTTAATCAAGGCTAACGTGTGCCTTGCGATGACTGCTTCCTCATCGGTTGGAATCACGAGGCATTTAGTTTGGCTGCTTTGGCCGATAGTACCTTGTTTTCCTCGAATAGTTTCTTCATTCGCTAGATGGTTCAAATCGATTTGTAGCGCAGCTAAATACCCGATAATTTTTTTGCGAATAAAGGATGAGTTTTCACCGATACCACCGGTAAATACAATTGCATCGAGTTGATCAACATTAATTAAAAAGGAAGCTATGGTTTTTGCTGCTTTACGGGAAAACATCTCAAGTGCTAGTGCTGCTTTTTCGTTGCCTTCTTGTGCAGCCTGCTCTAAGGTTCGACAATCATTACTTAACTCAGAAATACCCAACAAGCCACTTTCCTTATTGAGTAAAGCTTCGATGGCCTTGATAGACATTCCTTCCTGTTGATGCAAATAAAAGATGATACTTGGATCAATATCACCACATCGTGTACCCATAATTAGCCCTTCAAGCGGGGTGAAACCTAAGCTAGTATCAACACTCTTACCGCCGTTAATTGCCGATATACTGCAACCATTCCCAAGGTGAACAGTAATTAACTGTGTTTCATCTGATGATTTATTTAATATCTTTGAGGCTTCTGTGCTGACATATTCATGGCTACTACCATGGAAGCCATAGCGACGAATGGCAGACTCTTTATACAATTTAAAAGGTAAGCCATAAAGATAAGACTCTTGTGGGAGGCTTTGATGAAATGCAGTATCAAATACAGCGACTTGTGAAAGTGATGGAAATGCAGTTTCAGCGGCAATAATGCCTTGTAAATTAGCAGGGTTATGAAGGGGAGCTAATTTGCTAAGCGCATTAATTTCTTCTTTAGTTTCTGAGGTGATTAATGTCGGGTGGCTATACTTCTCTCCGCCATGCACAACACGGTGGCCAACGGCTACCACTGTCGATAACCAATTGTTATCACCTAACCATTGTACAAATTGATTAATAGCTTGTTGGTGTTCATGAGGTGATGCTATGGCTTGGGTAATTTTATTTCCTTGATGCTTTATGGTTAATTGCGCTTCATCAGAGGTTAATTTCTCTGCTAATGCGGTTAACATCGTCTGTTCTGTTTGTGCGTTGATCAGGGAAAATTTAACGGAAGAACTTCCGCAATTAATAACTAAGACATTTTCTTGCATTTCAATTGATTATACTTTTTCAATAGTAGGGCTAAGTATAGTCAATTTTAAATGAAAGGGAGTTGATTAAACGCAAGTTTTTCACTTTTTCAGTTGATATTAATTCACCTGTTTTAGTATGTAATGAGATTGTCGAGTTAATGGAGAAAATTCAACAGATATTTATCGTTATAAATTATTCCGTTCAATTTCTCGTTTAGGTTACATCTTTGTGCTATCTTTTTAATAATCGTTGTTGTAGTGTAAGGCCTATGAATATGACTGTTGTAGAAATGATCAAGTTAGGTCGAAAGTACTTATCTTTATGGCCAGAACAAGCCGAGCTTGGAAATTATTTTGCTGAGTATCGAGCTATTCAAGTAAGTCGACTTGTCTGTCGATATCTTCCCGGAATTGCACTGTTTGTGTTTATCATGCAGCTATATGCTGGTGGCTGGGATTTATTGAGTCAGGCGATTGTTTACACTGTTTTTATGTTGAGCATTCCGGTGCAAGCGTTGGTTATGCTAGGAGCAAAAGCAGATAAACTGCTGCCGCCATCGTTATCAACTTGGTATAGAGAAGGGGTCGCTAGAATTAATGAAAATGGCGGTCAAATGAAACTATCAGTGCAAAAGCCAAGGTATTTAGACTTAGCGCAGCTGCTTAATGTCAGCTTTTCACAAGCAAAACACCACTAATTCTCACCACTATTTAATACGTAAACACCATCATATGTACTGGTGTTTACGCTTCACTAACACAGTTCTTATATACCTTGATAAGAAAGTCTGCTTGACAAGCGAAAGATACTTGTTGAGATAAGTACTCTTTGACTTCATTTGTTGCTTTAAAAGCAAAAGGGGTCATCGATAATAATTGTAAAACGGCTTGTCCGTTGGTAAGGGTCATCTCGTAATTGACTTTCTCTTGGTGAACAAGTGTCATATTTTCAATGGGAGTTCGCTGTTCATCATGCTCTGTTGCTTGTCTGTATATTTGCGCTTTGAGTTGATGAAGGTGCTGTTTACCTGGTGTTACTGTGATAAGAATGCCTTCTTTTTGAAGAACGCGGGTAAACTCTGCTTCTAATATTGGCGCGTAAACAGAAAGTAGTCCGGAAAAAGTGTTATCGTCAAAAGGAAGCTTTGACAAAGTGGCTACCGAAAATTGGCATTGCTTGTATTTCTTTGCCGCTTTTTTTATCGCTTCTTTGGCAATGTCCACACCATAAGTATTTGATGTTAAATCGGTAAGTTTCTCTGTGTAATTTCCTTCGCCGCAGCCAGCATCGAGTAATGCGGTATTGTCGGTTAAATATTCTGTAAATAAGGCGACAATTCGTTCTTGAAGAGGTAAGTAATAGCCTTGTTCTAGAAACTCTCTACGAGCATTTACCATTGCCTTATTATCGCCTGGTTGCTTTGATTGCTTAAATTGAACAGGCAACAAATTTACATAGCCTTCTTTTGCTTTATCAAAGCTGTGATTCTTTTCACAACGATAACTCGAGTCTTGAAGGGATAATGGTGTGTGACAAATAGGGCAGTGGTATAAAGTCATTATCAAATAGTATTATTAAGCGAATAAAAACAAAAAAGGGGAGCATACTCCCCTAATTATATCTAAAGCTTGTTAAAGCGTTAACTCTTTATGAGAAAGTTGACCAAATTGGCGCATGATCAGAAGGTTTTTCGATACCACGTAATTCGTAATCAATGTCTGACTCAACACAAGTTGCAGCTAATTTCTCAGTTGCTAATACTACATCTATTCGTAGACCACGATTGTCGTCAAAACCACGAGAGCGATAATCAAACCATGAATATCTCTCTTCTCGCTCTGGGTGTAATTCGCGGAAGGTATCTTTAAAGCCCCAGTCCATTAAGGTGGCTAGCCATTCTCTCTCTTCCGGTTGGAAGCTACATTTACCTGTTTTCAACCAGCGCTTGCGATTTGGCTCGCCAATTCCAATGTCTAAGTCAATTGGTGAAATATTTATATCGCCCATGACCACGATATTTTCTTCAGGCGTGTGATGTTCATTCAGGTACTGCATCAAATCTTTGTAAAACTGACGTTTGTAAGGAAACTTAGTTTCATGTGCGATGTTGTCACCCTGAGGGAAATAACCATTTAGCACAGTGACTTTTTCACCTTTATCATTAGTTGTCGTCACCATGATCATGCGCTTTTGTGATTCTTCGGTATCAGTAGGGAAGCCTTTAGTCACTACTTCTGCTGGTTTTTTGCATAACATTGCTACGCCGTAGTGAGCTTTTTGACCATGAAAATAAACGTGATAGCCCATAGCTTTAACATCTTCTAATGGAAAAGCCTCATCGTGTACTTTGATTTCTTGTAAACCAATAATGTCTGGTTGATGCTTGTCTATTACTGCTTGCAATTGGTGAAGACGAGCGCGCAGACCATTTATATTAAAAGAGATGATTTTCATTGGTTAAATCTTATTCTTAGTTAATCTGATAAATAGAAGGTTGTTATGGACAAGCATACTAGCACAGCACTTCTAACAATGTCTTAGGATAAATGTAGAATTCTTTTACTTATTACCAGGCAAGTTCTTTAAAGTGGGTTCTACATAACGACTCATAACGTTCGTTGCCACCCACTTCAATTTGTTCACCGCCTTTAACCACTTCACCGTCGGCATTCTTTCGAACAACAAAGTTCGCTTTCTTACCGCAAAAACAAATAGTTTTAAGCTCAATTAATTTATCAGCCCAAGCTAATAGTGCAGCACTGCCAACAAAAGTTTCCCCCATAAAGTCGGTGCGAATACCATAAGCCAATACTGGGATTTTTAAGTAGTCGACAATGTCTGTTAGTTGTTTCACTTGTGCTTTGGTTAGGAATTGGGATTCATCGATAAGTACACAGCTCAAATTTTCTGTTTCATGTTGCTGTGACACTATCGAATAAATATCACTTTCTTGATCGAATAAGCTGGCCTCAGCGTGAATGCCAAGACGAGATGATACTTTTCCTTTGGCAAACCTATCGTCTATTGAAGCGGTGAACAGTAGGGTTTTCATACCACGTTCACGATAGTTATATGAAGACTGGAGCAGGTGGGTTGATTTACCTGCATTCATCGTAGAATAGTAAAAATATAATTGCGCCATGAAAAGTTGTTTCTTATTAAGGTGTTTTAGATGTTTTGGCTACATGTGCTGCTTAATAAGCAGCACTATCTGTTGAATTGTCAGTGTCGTTGCCACTTAAGGTGTTATTTAAACTGTTAAGTAAACCACTAGCACCAAATCTAAAGTGAGTTGGGTTTAACCAAGATGCGCCTAAGCTGTCCATAACAAGGCTAAGGTAAATTTCTGCATCGTCGACACTTCTAACACCACCGGCGGCTTTAAAGCCGACATTAGGGTTAGTTTGTTCGATAACATTGAGCATAATTTTAGCCGCTTCTGGCGTTGCATTCACAGCCACTTTACCTGTAGAGGTTTTAATAAAGTCAGCGCCCGCAGCAATCGATATTTCACTGGCTTTACGGATTAATGCTTCTTCTTTTAGTTCGCCTGATTCAATAATAACTTTCAGTAATACTGATGTACCACACGCACGTTTACAGGCTTGTACTAGATCAAAGCCAATGGTTTCATCGCCGTTGATTAGTGCTTTGTAAGGAAAAACAACATCGACTTCATCAGCACCTAAAGAAACGGCTTCTGCGGTTTCTTTTACGGCACGAGATAAATCGGTGCTACCGTCAGGGAAGTTAGTAACAGTTGCGATTTTAATGGTGTTATCACCTAAATCTGCCAATGCTTTTTTCGCGATAGGAATGTATTTAGGGTAAATACAGATAGCCGCAGTATCGCCAAATTCGCCATGTGCTTGTTGGCATAAATTGATAATATCTTGCTCTGATTCTTCGTTGGTTAAACTGGTTAAATCCATTAACGACAATGATAACTTAGCAATTTGTTTTTTATCTGACATAAGTTTCCCTTATAAACTTAAAAATACACCAGCGATAGCCGCACTCATTAAATTGGCTAAAGTAGCAGCTAACATTGCCTTCATACCAAAGCGTGCAATATCGTGACGGCGACTTGGTGCCATAGAGCCAATCCCACCAAGTAAAATAGCGATAGATGAAAGGTTAGCAAACCCACATAACGCAAAGGTAATAATAGCTTGAGTTGTTGGTGACAACGTGTCTTTAATTTCGACGAAATTAGCATAGGCAAAGAATTCATTTACGACAATTTTTTGCCCAATAAAGCTACCTGCTGAAAGCATTTCATCAAAAGGAACACCGATCAAAAATGCTAGCGGAGCGAATATGTAACCGAGAATATATTCAATGGTAAGATTTTCTGCACCAAATAAACTGCCGATATTACCGACCAACATATTTAACAGTGCAATGAGTGCGATAAAGGCAAGCAACATTGCGCCTACGTTGACCGCAAGCTTTAAGCCAGCAGCAGCACCAGAAGCGGCTGCGTCAATGACATTTACTGGCTTGTCGTCAGCGTCAGCTATTTCGACAGACTGCTCGTTAATTTTTTCAGGTTCAGTTTCTGGCATGATAATTTTTGCCATCAAATGATGCTGCAATCAGATATTTTAGCTCAACACCTAAACCTGCATAGCCCGCTAGAATAGAGCCGGCTACAGATGCTAGACCACCAACCATAATAGCGAACAGCTCTGAGTTGGTCATTTTGGCAATGTATGGACGAACGACTAACGGAGCTTCTGTTTGTCCAACAAAAATGTTAGCCGTTGCTGATAAAGATTCTGGTTTACTGGTTTTTAATAACTTCTGTAACCCACCACCAATAATCTTAATGACCCACTGCATAATGTTTAAGTGATAAAGAACGGCAATAAGTGATGAGAAGAAAATGATGACAGGTAGCACGCGAACAGCGAAGACAAAGCCGACGCCATTTTCAAACATAGCATCAGTACCTAAACCACCAAAAATGAAGTTTATGCCTGCCTTAGCACTATCAATTACGGCTTGAACGCCAAAGGTGATAGATTCTAACGTTTCTTTTCCAAAAGGAACGTATAGTACAAAAGCGCCGAGAATTATCTGCAGTAAAAAGGCAAAGCCTACCGTTCGAAAGTTGATTGCTTTTCGATTAGTCGACAATGCATAGGCAATCGCTACTAAAACGAAAATACCAAAAAGACCGTGCAATGCTCCCATGAATTCTTTTCCTCTTTTATTCTTGTTGTTTAATGAGTTGGCGAATTTTTGCTTTGATGACTTCGATTGCCATTCTATTTTTACCACCTCTGGTAACCACGATATCTGCAAACGCTTTACTTGGCTCGATATGCTGATAATACATAGGTCTTACCGACGTTAAGTATTGATTGGTAATTGATTCAATACTACGCTCTCGCTCGATGGTATCGCGTTTTATACGTCTAATTAAGCATATATCTAATGGGGTATCCATATATACTTTGATATCAAACGTATCGCGCAGCGCTTCATTTGAAAGTAACAAAATACCTTCTACTAAAACAATGTTAGAAGGTGAAACTGTTTTTGTTTCTTTTGCTCGCGTGTGAGTTTTATAGCAATAAACAGGTGACTCTACTTGTTGGCCATCTTGTAGTTGTTTTAAATGATTGGCTAATAAACTGTGTTCGAATGCATCAGGGTGATCGTAATTATTTTGTTCACGATCTGTCATCGATAGATGATCTTGCGCATGATAATAAGCATCTTCTTTGATAATGGTGATGCTACTTTCGCCCAACTCTTCTTTGAGTTCTTGGTAAATGGTTTGTGCAAATAGGGTTTTCCCAGATGCAGAGGCCCCAGTAATGGCGATAATTGTGGGTTTGGTTGAATGCAAAGTAAAACTACCTTTGTAAAGTGGCGTTAAATTATGTGCCTCGTTGCACCGTATTATGAACCATATGGTTTAAAAATCATTATACGCTTGCCACTTATTTACTATAACTAAGTGATGAAAAGTGTTAAATTAACATAACTTGACTAGTTGGTCATATATTTTATTGGATTAAATAGGACAAATTGTATGTCTCGCGCGATAATTTTAGTACTAGACAGTTTTGGCATTGGTCATGCGCCAGATGCAGAAAAGTTTGGTGATGTTACAGCAAATACCTTCGCTAATTTGTCAGACGCTTATTTTGAAGAGACTGGTAAACTAATTGATTTACCAAATTTAACAGCCTTAGGTCTGGTTGATGCTTGTATAGCTGCAGGCAAACGAAGCTTTGATCATCAGTTATACCCAACAACAAAAGGCGCTTTTGGATATGCTGCGGAATTAAGTAGTGGTAAAGATACACCAAGTGGTCATTGGGAAATGGCTGGTGTACCTGTGCTATTTGATTGGGGATATTTCCCAACTGAGCCACCGAGCTTCCCTGACGAGCTTATTAATAAAGTCAACCAAGCAACAGGGTATCAAGGTATTCTTGGTAATTGTCATGCTTCGGGTACTGAAATCATTGCTCGTTTGGGCGAAGAACATATTAAAACTGGACTACCGATTTGTTACACCTCAGCTGATTCTGTATTCCAAGTTGCAGCTCATGAGGAACACTTTGGTTTAGAGGCTCTCTATGATTACTGCGAAAAAGTTAGAGCTTTGTTAGACCCGTATAATATTGGACGCGTTATTGCTCGTCCTTTTGTTGGTGATAATAAAGATAACTTTGTTCGCACCGGAAATCGACGAGATTACTCAGTTCTGCCCCCTTCGAAAACAGTGTTGGATCACATGGCTGAAGCTGGCGGAAATGTTGTAAGTGTTGGAAAAATTGCTGATATTTTTGCTCATCAAGGCATTACTGAAAAAACGAAAGCGACAGGTATTGACGCTTTGGTTGACGCGACACTTGAGCACTTAGGAAAACAGCCGGAAAATACGATTATCTTTACCAATTTAGTTAACTTTGACCAAGATTTTGGCCACAGAAGAGACCCTGTTGGTTATGCGAAAGCATTGGAAGATTTCGATAAGCGCTTACCTGAAATTTATCAGGCCATGTCTGATAGCGATATCTTGTTTTTAACAGCTGATCATGGTTGTGATCCAACTTGGCATGGCTCTGATCATACTCGTGAGTATGTACCTATGCTTGCTTATCATCACAATATTTCTTCGGTGGATTTGGGCGAAAGGAGCTCTTTTGCAGATTTAGGTCAAACCATTGCTGAGATGTTTGCCCTGCCAAAATTAAACTATGGCACCAGCTTTTTAAAGGAGTTGGCGGCAAAATAAACGATTTTACTGTGTAAACTGCTGAATTTTGTATCTTAGCTATACTTGTTAGGAAATTTAATAAGTATAATAGGTAGGTTGGTGGGTTTGGATTCAAAATCATCAACCATACTTATAAATCTTGGGAGAGTAAAATGAAGAGTTTCAAAGTCAGTAGACTTTCTAGAAGCGTGCAATTAGGGGTAGTTGCCGCTTTTTTTATGCCTGTGCATTTTGCAGTGGCACAAGAAGATGCTAGTGCAGAAGATGATAAATCTGGAGGCCTAGAGGTTATAGAAGTTACTGCGCGTAAAAGAATTGAAACAGTTAAAGATGTTCCTGCAACTGTGTCGGCTATGTCTACTGAAGAAATCAATGACTACTTAGGCTCTGGTGAAAACATTAGAGCATTGGCTGGTCGTGTACCTAGTTTACAGATTGAATCTTCGAATGGTCGTCAATCGCCTCGCTTTTATATCAGGGGTTTAGGTAACACTGACTTTGATGTAAACGCTAACCAGCCAGTATCTATGATCTTAGATAACATCGTGCTGGAAAACTCTGTGTTAAAAGGTGTACCGCTTTTTGACGTTGAGCGCGTAGAAGTGCTAAATGGCCCGCAAGGTACTGTATTTGGTCGTAACACGACGGCGGGTATAGTTAAAATTGATACAGTAGCGCCAGACTTTACTGATGAAGGATACGCACGAGCAGGCTACGGTAGCCGTGGTACGTGGTTTATCGAAGCGGCAAAGAACTTTGAATTATCAGATCAATGGGCTGCTCGTGTTTCATTAAAACATAACGAGCGTGATGCCTGGGTAGATAACCTAACGACAGGTGATGAAGTAGGTGGTTATGATGAGTTTGCTTATCGACTTCAATTAATGTACGACAACGGAGCCGATACGCGTGCTTGGTTTAAGCTGCACGGCTTTGATCAAGACGGTGATATGCCACAAATTTTCTATGCGAATGCAATTAAATTGGGTGAAGAAGGTTTACGTAAAGAATTTGACGAAAGTGAAATTTACCACGACAGCCAGTCTGGTTTCGATATGAAACATTTTGGTGGTAGTTTGAAGTTTGAGCATGACTTTGACGACATGATGCTTACTTCAATTACTGGCTACGATACTCTCGAAAGTTGGAGTTATGCTGATATCGATGGTGGTGTAACTGACTTTTCAGGTGTTGAAAACCAACTAGGTAAACAACTTTGGTTTAATGTGGCGTCAGGTGACGGCTTGGAAGATCACTACCAATTTATGCAAGAGCTTCGCTTATCTGGTGAAACAGACACTGTTTATTATCAAGTGGGTCTATTTTACTTTAAAGAAGACTTTACTGTTGATAACCGCGATTTAGACACAGAAGGAAATACCACCAATTTTATCCAAGTAGATCAGCTGACAACCTCTTCAGCCGTTTTTGGTCAAGTGGAGTACAAGCCAGATGACAAGTGGGCATTCACTGTTGGTTTACGATACACATGGGATGATAAAGAGCTAGATATCAGAGAAGGTGGTACAGAGAACATTCTTCACGAAATCAACAAAGATGATAGCTACGCCAACTGGGATATCGCCGCTCGTTATACATTTAATGACGATTGGACGGGTTTCGCTCGTATTGGTAATGCGTCTCGTGGTCCTGTAACTATTGGACGCTTCGGTAGCCCAAGCGATGCAGAAACTGAGACGTTAACTTCATACGAGGCAGGTGTTAAAGCCGATCTGTTTGATGGTAACGCTCGTTGGTCTTTAACGGTTTACACGTATGACATTAAAGATCATCAGTTAACCGCTACAGGCGGTGGAGACAAAACTAATGCTCTATACAACGCTGATAACACGGCAGGCTCTGGTGTTGAAACGACATTTGATGCCATGTTAACTGATAACTTAAAGCTAAGTGCAAACTTAAGTTACAACAAAACTGAGATGCAAGATAAAGATCTGCAAGCACAGCGTTGTGGTAGTACACCAACTTGTAATTCTCCTGATCCTATCTCGAAAACAGAGCCTACACCATTTGGTGAAGCTGTTTTTGTTTACGTAGATGGCAATCCACTACCTAGAGCACCAGAGTGGTTAGCCAATATCCACTTGAACTATGAAATTCCAGTAGATTACGGCTTTTACTATGCACAAACAGACTGGAACTATCGCAGTGATTCAAACTTATTCTTATATGAAGCAACTGAGTTTGTTGCAGAATCTCGTTGGATTGGTGGTGTTCGTTTAGGCTTTAACAATGATGAAGGTTTAGATGTTGCTCTTGTTGGCCGCAACATTACTGATGAAATTGTTGTTGACGGTGGCGTAGACTTCCTTAACTTAACTGCGTTCGTTAACGAACCTTCGTTTTGGGGCGTTGAAGTTAGCTATAACTTCTAGTTGATACTTTTTAAGTGAAGTAAAAATAAAAAACCGGAGCTTTGCTCCGGTTTTTTAATATCTATTGAAATAGAGTTAGCAAATTATAATATGCTCTCTAAAGTAAGTTCCATCATGTCTTTAAAGGTGCTTTCACGCTCGTCAGCGGTAGTTTGTTCACCTGTTTTTATGTGGTCACTTACTGTAAATACCGCAAGCGCTTTTTTACCCATTTCAGCTGCAACGCCGTAAAGGCCAGCAGCTTCCATTTCTACTGCTAAAATGCCCATGCTTTCCATGGTAGCGAACATTTCTGGTTGTGGAGTGTAGAAAAGGTCGGCAGTAAACACGTTGCCTACGTGTACCGGCTTGTTTAGCTTTTCTGCGGTAGATACAACTTTGTGTAGCAAGCCGTAATCAGCAGACGCAGCAAAGTCACAGTGATTAAATCGTTGACGATTTACGTTTGAGTCAGTACTTGCCGCCATGCCAACGATAACATCTCTTACTTTGATGTCATCACGAACCGCGCCACAAGAGCCGATTCGAATAATATTTTCAACGCCAAAGTCTTTGTATAACTCTGTCGCGTAAATTGATATAGACGGTATGCCCATGCCTGAGCCCATAACCGAAATGCGTTTGCCTTTATAGGTGCCAGTAAATCCTAGCATGTTGCGCACTTTGGTAATGCACTCTGCGTTTTCTAAAAAATTGTCGGCAATGAATTTTGCTCGAAGAGGATCACCTGGCATTAAAACTGTTTCTGCAAATTGACCTGGTTTTGCTGCAATATGTGGTGTTGTCATGAAATATACCTTTAAAAGAATAATTCAGTAAGTTTCAAGCCGGTGAAATGCCACATACACCGCTATCAAGGGTTTTTTACTGATAAAAATAAATGTTTACTTAAGTTGTTAAATTATTGGACAAAGCGTTCTAGTATCCAGCGATAACTAACACCGCCTAGATAAATGCCGACAATGCCTGCGATACCTGCTAAAACAGGTGGGGCAGGTAAAGGCAATTTTACCGCAGTAAATATTACGCCGACAATAAACCCTGCCAATAATGCTAAAAGAATTTCATTCATTATAGTCAGTACTCTCTTGTATTTTTAATAGTTTAGTCTTAATTATCCAATTTACTCGATCAATGTTGTTCGATTAAATTGATTTTTACTCCTAAGTTCCTGCTTTTCATTGGTTGATAGAAAGCTTGCTTCGATAGCATTTTCTTGTAACGTCGAAATTTGAGAGTCAGTTAAGCCAATATCAGAAGCTAAGGCGAACTCATCTTGAATTTCGACGTTTTCAACGGCAGGGTCGTCAGTATTTAAACAAACTAATAAGTCATTCTCAAGAAATAACTTGACTGGATGGTCAAATAAATCTTTAACTGTTCCTGTTTGAAGGTTAGACGTTAGGCAAGACTCAATGGCAATACTGTGCTGCTTCATAAAACCCATTAGCTCAGGATCGTGCTGACAAGCAACACCATGGCCGATTCTAGTTGCGCCAAGTTGGTTGATCGCTTGCCAAATACTCTCGCTGCCCGCTGCTTCACCAGCATGCACTGTAACTTGCAAATCAGCTTTCTTTACCTGATCAAAATGTGAGGTAAAAAGCTCTCCTGGCTTGTTCAACTCGTCTCCGGCTAAATCTACCGCCGTCATGTCATTTTTACAGGCAAGAATGCCGTCAAGCTCTTGCTGACATGCATCTTGACCAAAAGTGCGGCTTAAAATGCCGATCAAATTAGCTTGAATAGGTAATGAGTCAGACGTTGTTTTTACTGCATCAACGACTGCTTCAACCACACCTTGTACAGGAAGTTGGTGAGCCATTGCCATGTAATAAGGAGAAAACCTTAGTTCCGTATAATCTAGGCCAGCCTTGTACGCGTCTTCAACGTTTTCTTTGGCGACACGATAGCAATCATCTAATGACGCAAGCACGTTAACGCCCCAATCAAGCTTTTTCAAAAATGAAATAAGATCAGGTTCGTTTTCTTGAATCTGTACATAAGGTAAGAATGATTCAAACTCTTTAACGGGCAACGCTATGCCGTTTTGTTGAGCCAGTTGCCATATAGTGTTCGGTCTAATATTACCGTCAAGGTGCCGGTGCAAATCAAGCAAAGGCAATTTGGGGTTAAGCATGTAAATAATACTCCACAATTATTTGACCTTTATTATATCGCTTTTTTCTTAGTTTATGATGGCTTTCGTAATTCAAGACTGATAGATTAGCCCGTGGGTCAATAATCTAGGGTTCTAGAACCAATTTAATCAATAGAAAAAGTAAAGAGAAAAAGAAATTATGTTCTACCAAACGGACGATGTAAGAATCGAAAAAATTAAAGAATTATTACCTCCAGTGGCATTACTGGAGCGATTTCCGGCTTCTGAAAAAGCGTCGGAAACAGTGTTTAGTGGTAGAGCGGCTATTTCAAAAATCTTTAATAACCAAGACGATAGACTTCTTGTTGTTATAGGGCCTTGTTCAATTCACGATACTAAAGCTGCTGTTGAGTACGGTGAGCGTTTAGTTAAATTGCGCGAGAAGTATCGTGATAATTTAGAAATCGTGATGCGCGTATACTTCGAAAAACCGCGCACTACCGTTGGCTGGAAAGGGCTTATTAATGACCCTTACTTGAACAATAGCTTTAAATTAAACGATGGTCTGCGCATGGGGCGCAAATTATTGGCTGATTTAAACGACCTTGGCTTACCAACAGCGGGTGAGTTTTTAGATATGATCACGCCACAGTACATGGCTGATTTTATGTGTTGGGGCGCTATTGGCGCAAGAACGACAGAAAGTCAGGTACATAGAGAACTGGCTTCTGGCTTGTCTTGCCCTGTAGGCTTTAAAAATGGCACAGATGGCACGATTAAAATTGCGATTGATGCAATTGGTTCAGCGTCAGCATCACATCACTTCTTGTCGGTAACTAAGTACGGTCATTCTGCCATCGTACAAACCACAGGAAATAGTGATTGTCATATCATTTTACGTGGTGGCAAGCAGCCAAACTATGATGCAGATAGTGTTAACCAAGTGACTGACCAATTAAAATCTGCCAGTTTAAACAGTAAAATCATGATTGATTTTAGCCATGGCAATTCAATGAAAAAGTTTGAAAACCAAATGCTTGTTTGCCAAGACGTCAGTGAGCAAATTGCCAAAGGTAATGAAGATATATTTGGCGTAATGGTAGAAAGTCACCTAGTCGAAGGTCGACAAGATTTAGTAGAAGGTGAGCCGTTAACTTATGGTCAATCTATTACTGACGCATGTATCGGGTGGGAAGATACTGAAACCTTGTTAGCGCAATTAAATGAAGCGGTGGCAAAACGTAGAAGCGCATAACTAAATTTGCTTTAAAGCGTTATACAATAAAAAAGTGAAGCTTAGGCTTCACTTTTTTTGTCTTTAGGAATGAACATTCCTTCAACTGGAGAAGGGATTCGACCATGGTCTAGTTTTTCAAGCCATTGTTGATAATCCTCAAACTTCATAGGCTTAGCGTAATAGTAGCCTTGGCCTATATCACAACCAAATAAACGAAGTGTGTGTTCGTCTTCTTGGCTATTAATGCCTTCTGCTACCACTTCTAAACCTAAGCCTTTTGCCATTTTTACCGTAGATTCAGCGATGATTAAACGTTTCGGGTCGTGATTAATATTCTCAACAAATTCACGGTCTACTTTTAGCTCCTGGAAAGGTAAGTGGTTAACTTGTGACATTGAAGAATAGCCAGTACCGAAATCGTCGATACTTATTGTTATTCCTAGTTCTGTGAGCTGCTCAATCACGTACATTGCGTGCTCGTTATCGGTTAAACTTGCAGATTCAGTGAGTTCAAAGATGATTTTCTCAGCAGGGACATTAGATTCCTCAATGATAGGTAAAACATTTGGTAAAAATGCTTTTGAAGAAATATCTTTGCCACTAATGTTGATTGACACCATATGGTTAAAGCCAAGTTCATTAATTAGATAATACTGCTGTGAAAGCGACTGACGAATAACCCAGTAAGTTAATTGGTTGATAAGGCCTAAGTCTTCAGCTAATGGAATAAAAACAGTTGGGGGAATGAACCCTTCTTCAGGGTGAATCCAACGGATTAAACATTCGCTAGAACAAACTCGCTGCGTTTTTAGATCAATTTGAGGTTGATGATAAATCGCAAGTTGACCACTTGCTAATGCTGCCTTTAAGTCACTGGTAAGTTGAAGCAAATAGTTGGCCTGATCTGATGAAGAGCTGGTATAGATACTCCACTTATTGCTATTAAGCTCTGCTTGCGGTAACGCCATCATGGCGTGATTAATTAATTGGTGGCTTTTGTTACCATGCTCGGGGTAACTGGCAACTCCTACTAAAGCCGTTAAAGGCAAATCTATGTCTTTAATGCGAAAGTTATCAAGTACAATCTTTTGTACTGAGCCGATCAAGGTTTCTATCTTCTGCTGATTCTTTACGTTATCAAGAATAATGGCAAAACTATTGTTATTGATAAACGCGATTTTTTCTCGTTTATCAGTCAGCGGCAGTATCGCATCGTTATATTCGAATAATGCAGATAGCTTTTGCGCTAAGCGCCTAAATAACAGGGTATTTTCTTCATCATCAATATATAAAATAACTTGTTCGATATGCTCGGGCTTTATCACAATAACGTTAAAGTCTTTTCCACCCTGCAAGCAAAGTTCATTAATCTTACTCTCTAAATTTGATTTTCTCGGCAGGCCGCTAGAGATATGATAAGCGATGTGGGTTAATCGTTCTTTTTCATTTCTGCGCATTCTTTCTGCTAAGGCAAATGCCATTAAGGTAATTTCCAGCATGATGGCAAATAAAAACGCGTTTCTGGTGATAAAAGAGTAATCCAGATAATTTAAAAGCACGAGGGGTTGAATTGCAGCCCCAATAAGTAAAGGGCACCAAGATAGCACATAGTACTTTGCCCATGAAAAATCAGAACGAATTCTTCTACCGATCAGATACAGAGCATAGAGATAGAATATTGGTTGAATTGAAAAGAATAGTTTGGTTTGCTCGATAATAGATAAGCTTAACGAAGCAAAAGAAGTGATGAGTAACAACCCACTTAACAATAGCCCAAACTTATAGCTTTTGTTGTTTTGTTGATCGTAGCGTAAAAAAAACAGGGTAAAATAAAGTAAAAATATTACTAAGTAGTAATCGATAAATAACAGGTACTTATCAATAAAGCCTTGCACGTCTTGCGAAAACAGCAGGTTACCAAAACCAGTTAAGCTCGACAGAACCAAAAATGCACTCAGTAAATAGCCAATATAAATTAAATACACTTTGTCTTTAATTGCGAAATAAAGCACAAAGTTATACAAACTCATTAACAGGACGATGCCAATAAAGGCACCGTACACTACCTGGGCGTAAAGCGTATGCTTAGTAAAATTGCTTTCACTCATCACAATGAGAGGCACGTTAGGCGGCCCTTGGGTTTGAATTTTCAATAGCAACGAAATGTCGCTGTCATGCGCTAATGAAAAAAGTGTGTGAGGATATAGACGCGAAAAGCGCTTTTCTCCCTCCAGAGCCATTGGCTCGAACTTGTCTCTCGCATTGACAGCGTAGATTTCAAAAGTGTCGAGTAAATTATTGTCAGCATACAAGACTAAATCTTCAGAACGATAACTTAGGTTTTCGACATCAATTTGTATCCAGTAGGTATAATCAGACAGTTCAAACGGAATTTTGTTACTTGTAGAAGGGATTAGTTTTTCTTTGAACCTTTGGTAATTTTCAAGAGTGTACTCACTTTTTTTGTCAACTAAATAGCTGTATTTTGTGTGGATATTAGGTGACAGTCTGTCGTCATTTATTTCTGTTAAGTTATTGATAGCTAAATAGTAGATTGTGATGAGTAGGGTAGCAACTACAAGCAGAGACAAGAGCAAAAAAGAAGATGAGAGAAAGCGCTTAAATTTTGTCATTAACGGCAACGAAAAAAACCTTAATTAACGGTAACTTTAGCAAATTATTTACTTGAGTAACAATAAACAGGTGTTTTGATTTTGTTTTAAGGGATATTGAGTTAAGTCTACTTATCCTCATCGAGCACGGAATATCTTAATAAATCGGTGCAAGCGCTCAATGCTATTGCGGAGTTAGATTGTTTTGATGCGCTATTAAATTTCTCTCTAGTGTTAGCTGTCAGCAAGAATGCAGTAATTGAAGAAATTGAGTGGATTACTGTGGCATGAAGAAGTAACAATACATATTGGAACAACAAAATTAATGGATTAATGTAATGAATAAATTAAACATAGTATTTACTTGTATCATTGTTCTGCTCATAGTTTACATATACACGACAGATGATTCTTCGAACACACACATACCTTTGGCTGAAATTGTTGAATGCGAACAAAAGGAGGTACCCGCAAATTATTTAGTTCAGCAAGTAACTGCTGTAAATACCCCAGATACAAAGCAAGACGTTGATTCTATTGGAATGGTAAAAGCGGCACTAAATGATGAGCAACCTTCAAGTACTTCGCAAGGAGGTATGCAGGACACAGATATAGAAATGGCTGTAGCACTTGAGCGCGATGAAAGGGTAAAGCAAATCTACAACACAGATTACACCGTTTATAATGAAGATGAATTGAGAGAAATGGGAAATAATAATAACCTTAGGGCTCAATTGGAATTATCGTTAAATATATTAGAGAACAGAGATAAAAGTTTATATAAAGAAGGTGAGCATTGGGCGAGGAAAGCAATTGCCGAAGCTCATAAACAGGGGAATACATTATTGTTAGCTGTAGCTGCAGAACAAATGTCTCACTACGCCCTTTATAAAAAGGCAAGAGTAGAGGATTATGCTTGGTTAGTGCTTGGCGCTAATAGTGGTAGCCCTATACTACAAAAAAGATTAAAAACTGCTAGGAGATACGAACTAAACCTTACTGAATATGAGACAAAACTGGCAAGTTTGATGGTGCCAGTACTTGAGAGTATGATGCAAAATGGTACGTTAGTGGATAGTCAACAGGTAGAACTCAATGATTAACTGCTTGTAACTTCACCTCAAAGACTCAGTATAAAAGATTAGATAGAAACCCTTGCGCAAACATTATTTTTGTTTTGGTTGCAAAGCTTGACGCATCTTCTCTCGTTTCAACGATTGTTGAGATATTTTCTTAGCATTTCTTTTGCTGTAACCTTGCTTTAACTTTTGGTTTGTCCTGTCATTTTTGTGAGATAAGAACCTTTGATACAAATTGTAAAGTCCTGTCTTTATTAGTAAAGGTTTTAGAAAAAGGCCTAAAAAACTCAATAGAGCAATGTAATGTATGATGTAATATGGGGTTATTACAAATACCAGAACTGTCGACCATAACATAGCTTTGAATATTCCAACTGCTACTGCGCCATATTCGAAACTTGTTTTACTTACCATATCACCATTGTTCAACTGTGTGCTTTTAGTATCCAAAACTATCTTTGTATTTAGGTTGATGCAATAAATTGCACTAAAACAAACTATTTTCTAATTAAAGCAAAATATCAAATATTACTATTCGCTTTTTACTGTCGAGTGATGTATTTTTTACCTTTAATTTACTTCTAAAAATTCCCTTAAACAAATCTACAAGTTATTGATTTTATTTTACGTTGGGATTGATTTAAACAAGCACTGATAGGAGTTGGATATTGTGTCTAACGAAATAAACCTTAAAGGAGTTAAGAAAATACTTTTTGTTTGTATGGGGAATATATGTCGTTCACCCACAGCAGAGGCGGTATTTAGAACGAAAGCAGAACTAAAGAAGATGGATCTAGTGGTAGATTCCGCTGGCACAACAGGTGCACATGCAAGAGAAAAACCGGATCATCGTTCTCAAAAAGCCGGTATGGAGCGAGGGTATTCTTTCGATAAAATTAAATCTCGTAAAGTTACCGTCGACGACTTTGCTGAGTTTGACTTAGTTTTAGCAATGGATGAACACAACATTAGCGAACTCGAAAAAATAGCACCACCGCACTTAAGGTATAAAATGCACTTGTTTTTGGAATTTGCGTCAAACTATCAAGATACTGAAGTGCCAGATCCATACTATGGCGGCGCAAGAGGATTTCAATACGTATTGGACTTAGTGGAAGATGCTAGCGATGGATTGTTACTGAAATTAAAAATGGCTAACAGACGCTAAAACTTATTTGTTGCTCTATTATTCGTCACATAAAAAAAGCAGCTGTATTAGCTGCTTTTTAGTTTTCTGAGAGGTATTTTTATACGCGTAATGCTTTTTCACCACGGGCAATACCAACGGTGCCTGAACGTACAGATTCGACAATTTCCGTTTCATTGGCGAGCGTTTTAATAAAGGCATTTAGCTTATCAGCATCACCTGTCAATTGTAGGGTGTAAACTTGTTTACCTACATCGACAACTGAGCCTCTAAAGATATCAGTAATACGCATGACTTCGGTCCGAGACTTTTCGTTCATCGCTAATACTTTTATCAATAATATCTCTCGCTCAACGTGGTCACGTTCCGTGATATCCGATATTTTGATGACATCAATCAGCTTATTCACTTGTTTAACGATTTGCTCTAAGACTCTGTCATCTCCACTTGTTGCTATGGTGATGCGTGAAAGCGTATCGTCTTCTGTTGGCGCAACCGTTAGGCTTTCAATGTTAAAGGCGCGTTGAGAAAACAAGCCAGTAATGCGTGATAAAGATCCTGGTTCGTTTTCTAGCAAAATAGATAAAATACGGCGCATTATGCTTTTACTCCTTTTCCTAACCACATGTCGTCAACGGCACCGTGACGAATTTGCATTGGATATACGTGTTCAAGTTCATCAACTAAAATGTCTACGAAAACCAGCTTGTTGCGAATGCTAAATGCTTCTTCTAATTTTTGGTCTAATTCAGATAATTCGTTAATTTGAATACCAACATGACCATAGGCTTCAGCCAGTTTGACGAAGTCGGGTAAAGATTCCATGTAACTTGACGAGTGGCGACCATCATAAATCATGTCTTGCCATTGTCTCACCATACCTAATGAGCGGTTATTTAAAGAAACGATAACAACAGGCAAGTTGTATTGTAAGCATGTAGACAGCTCTTGAATGTTCATTTGAATAGAACCATCGCCGGTAATACAAATAACGTGGCTGTCAGGAAACGCAAGTTTTACGCCCATCGCAGCGGGCAAACCAAAGCCCATTGTGCCCAAACCGCCTGAGTTTATCCATTGTCTTGGTTTAGCAAAAGGGTAGTACTGCGCGGCGAACATTTGATGTTGACCTACGTCTGAACAAACATACGCTTCGCCATTAGTCACTTTATACATTGCTTCAACCACGCGTTGCGGTTTAATTTTTCCTTCGTCTTGTGTGTAGCTAATGCTGTTTACACTGCGCCAATCGTTAATTTGCTGCCACCAAGATTGGTTTTTGTCATTATCGATAGTGAAGTCAATGTCATCGAGCTCTTTTAACATTTGCTCTAAGACAATATCTATTAATCCTACGACAGGAACATGAGCGTTAATGGTTTTAGAAATACTGGTTGGATCAATATCAACATGAACAATGGTGGCATTAGGACAGAACTTTTCCACCTTGTTGGTAACGCGATCGTCAAATCGTGCGCCTAAGGCAAGAATAACATCTGCGTTTGCCATTGCTTTATTGGCTTCCAAGCTACCGTGCATGCCTAACATACCAATGAAATTGTCATGTGTTCCAGAAAGGCCGCCTAAGCCCATTAGTGTATTTGTGCATGGGGCATTGAGCTTTTCTACTAACTGAGTAAGTAATTCGGAACAATCCGCTAAGACAATACCGCCACCTGAATAAACCACTAATCTTTCAGCTTCTGTAATGGCTTTAACGGCTTTTTTAATTTGCTTAGGGTGGCCTTTTTTCGTCGGGTTATACGAGCGCATTTGAACATCCGTTTCGATATGAAATTCCGCTTTATTTTGTGGAATAAGAATATCTTTTGGTAGTTCAACAACAACTGGACCAGGTCGACCAGATTCTGCAATATAAAAAGCTTTTGCAATAACGTTTGGAATTTCACTCAAGTCACGACAGTTAAAGCTATGCTTTACGATTGGACGAGAGCAACCAACAATATCTGTTTCTTGGAAAGCATCATCACCAATCAAGTTGGTTGGTACTTGGCCTGCTAAAACCACCATTGGAATTGAATCCATATATGCCGTTGCAATACCAGTAACACAGTTTGTTGCACCTGGGCCTGAAGTCGCTAGGACGACGCCAACTTTACCTGTTGCACGGCTGTATCCATCGGCCATATGCGTTGCAGCTTGTTCATGACGAACGAGTATATGGCCAACTTCCTGTTGTTGAAAAATTGCATCATAAATATCCAAAACTGACCCGCCTGGGTAGCCGAATATATATTCCACATCCAATGCGGCTAAGGCTTTAACCACCATTTCTGCGCCTGTATAGAGTTGTGTCGTCATTAGAGTTACCTTTTACTCTTGTTATGCAAAATAAAACAATAAAAAACCCCCGGTCTTGGTAGAGCGGGGGTTTCGTAAAATTCTTTAAATTAAACGCACGCTATCGCCCCCGCGAAGGAAAGACCACCACGACTAGGAGAAGGACATTGAGTACTGTGCGTAAATTGTTCATTAGTTGCTATTTATTCAAATATTAATTTGTATACTTTCTACTGGTAATCTTAGAGAAGTTGTCACTTCTGTCAACCAAAAATTAACAAATTAACGATAACTTTTTTTTAGTTTTGCAAAGTGATCGGTATAACCTTGAACAATCGTAATATTTATAGTGCTTAATAGGCGACTTAAAGGCTGTTTTTTCTTGATTACAAAAAGTTGCAAAAGTTTAATCAACTATTATTGATATTTATACTAAGCTGTTTATATTCACGTGTAGTAACTAGCTAATTTAAAAGGAACATTTTTATGAAAAAGCTACAAACATTACTTACAGCAATCATGGCAATGTCCTTACTTGTCAGTTGTGCATCAACTCATCCCGCGAAAGTAGGATTTGATCGTAATAGCGCCATTAATACACAAAACTACAAAACATTTGCATGGCTAAATAAAAATAAGAGTCTGACAAAAAATGTTAATGTAAACCCTGTACGAAAAGCTCGTTTGGAAGACTCTATCGAGCAAGCATTCGTTGCTAAAGGGTATCGATTAGTGAGTAATCCTGAGCAAGCTGATTTCGCCATTTCGTATACTGTTGGTAGCCGCGAAAAAATTAAAGTGGACTCTTTTCCCACTACCTACCATGGTGGCTTTCGTTGGGGGGGGCCATATTATGGAAGCGTGACGACTACCGAAACGCGTGTTAGACAATACGATGAAGGGCACTTAGCGATAGATGTATTTGATGTAGAGACGCATCAGCCTGCGTGGCACGGATGGGCGGTAAAAAGAATTACTTCTGCAGACAAAGAGCAGCCAGATGTCGTGTTAACAGATATTGTTAATCAGGTAGTTGCTCAGTTCTAACCAAATACGATATTAAGTTGAAAAAAGGCCAGCTTATGCTGGCCTTTTTTCACACTATAAAGTTATGTTTATTTTTCTAACTTAGTTAAGCGCCAAAATGCAAAGCCGGCAACAAAAAACAAAATCATTGGATAGTATGCTTGGCTAACAACGTCTATCGGAGAAATGCTAAGGGTGGTACCCAATAATAGCGCTTGAGCACCATAAGGTAATAGCCCTTGGTTTATACATGCAAAAATATCAAGGATGCTGGCAGATTGGGCTGGCGTTAACTTACCATTGTCTGCTAGCTGTTTAGCCGTATCACCTGTTACTATGATTGAAACCGTATTGTTAGCAGTAAAAAAGTTACTGCTAAATACTAAGCCTGCGATACCAAACCCTGCGGCTCTCTTAGGGTTGTTTTTGCTTAACGAAGATGCAAGACGTTTAACCATATCTGTTAACGCCGCTAAACCACCTTGTCGCTTGATCAGCTCGCTTAACCCTCCAATAAATAGGGCCAAAATAAACAAATCTTGCATATTGGCAAAGCCTTGGTTGATGTCCTTTATCCATGCAGACATTTGATAATCTTGTGTTACCATTCCGACACCGGCAGCTAAGGCGATACCTAACAAAAGAACGATAAATACGTTCACCCCCATCAAAGCTAATACTAATATGACTAAGTAAGGGACAATACCAATAAACGAAGCTTCGCTTGATTCAGTAACCGGTATAGAAACTCCTGCAGAAGAAAAAATGACTAAACAAGCAATTGCTGCAGGTACTGCAAAAGTAAAGTTAACTTTAAATTTGTCTTTCATATGGGCACCCTGTGAGCGGGTCGAAGCAATCGTTGTGTCAGAGATAATAGATAAGTTATCGCCAAATATTGCCCCAGAAATAATAACACCCGCTAATAAGCTAGGATCTATATCTGCTGATTCAGTAAAACCTAGGGCAATTGGAGCGATTGCCGCAATGGTCCCCATGGAGGTTCCCATTGCTGTAGAGATAAACGCTGCTACAAGAAATAGGCCCGGTAAAAGCAAATAGTCAGGGAATATCGATAATCCAAGTTGTACGCTGGCATCAACACTTCCTGTTGATTTTGCAACTGTAGCAAAAGCACCTGCCAATAAATAAATTAAGCACATGGTGACAATATTATTGTGGCCTGCGCCCTCGACAAACTGTTGTATTTGTTTATTTACTGGGGCTTTTCCAAGAGCTATTGCCAATAAAATAGCAGGGATAATTGCGATACTAGCGGGCAGTTGATAAAAAGCGAACTCAACTCCTTGCAAGGTTAAAACTGTACCTGTTCCTAAAAATAAACCTAAGAAAACAATGAATGGGAGTAGGGCAATTGGATTTTTTTCGCTTGAGTGATTAACTGCTTTATTCATATATATGTGATTGTCATTATTGTTACTGCTCACAATAATATATTTGGCTAAAAAGTCTATGAAATTCTTATGGCATACTTGTCTAACCTATGCAACATATCGTTATTAAATCATTGCCTTTTCACTACAGAGTCTTTGAACACTGTGATATTATTTGCGCGTTTATTTTATCGCTTCTTTTTCGTATTAAGAAGCTCCCAACTTAAAAGAGAGATTTATGTCTGACAATAAGTTTGAATCAATCGAACAACGCGTAAGTTACGGTGTTGGTCGCCAACTAGGTGATCAATTGCGTAACAACCCTTTTAAAGATTTTGATGTGACTGCAGTACAAGCAGGTCTTGCTGATGCGTTAGCCGCTGCTGAAAGCCAAGTTTCAGAAGCTGACTTAAATGAAGCATTTGCTGTTGTTTCTAAGAAACTTCAAGAGCAAGAGCAAGAAGCAGCTAAAGAAAAGTCTGCTGAAGGCGAAGCTTATTTAGCGGAAAATGCAAAGCGTGAAGAAGTAACTGTACTTGAGTCAGGTCTTCAATACGAAGTTATAACTGAAGGTGACGGCGACAAACCAACGGCACAAAGCACTGTTAGAACTCATTACCATGGTACTTTTATTAATGGTGAAGTTTTCGATAGCTCATATGATCGCGGTCAACCAGCGGAATTCCCAGTAAGTGGTGTTATTGCAGGCTGGACTGAAGCGCTTCAACTTATGAATGTAGGTTCAAAGTGGCGTTTACATATTCCTTATCACTTAGCTTATGGTGAGCGTGGTTCACACGGCGCTATTCCACCTTACGCCGCATTAGTTTTTGATGTTGAGTTACTTGATATCATCGGATAACCAATGTTTACTAACCGAATACCTCACGTATTCGGTTAGTATTTTTTTATCTTAAATATTTTTATCTTATACCATTCAGTACTAACCCTGACCTTCTCAAAAATAAAATTTCACCGGTTGATTTTAGCCTTTTAAATAAATTTTCTTTGTAGATTGAAAATAAGTTATCTTCTAACTTATTGAAATATTGTTATTTATTTTTCAATTGCACCTTGTAGATCAATTTCTATCGTGACTTTTCTATATAGATAATTATTCACCGATACCGAACAAAAAACCAAAAATTTCATATTTATTTACATTAAATTTACAAATAATTGTTGCTATTACTACGTATTGTATACATTATATTTATGTCGTGTAACATCATGTTAACATGTCGTTAAACAAATACTAAAAAACGTTTCTTGTAACTAAACGATTTTGGAAAATAAAAAATGAAATTAAAAGCTATATCAAGGGGAGTGGCTATTTCTTTAGGCTTGTTACCTATGGCTGTTTTAGCTCAGGATCAAGCTGCAAATAATACGGAAGTAGCTGAAGAAGAAGTAGAACTTATTGAAGTAACTGGTTCTCGCATTAAGCGCGTAGACATGGAAAACATTTCTCCAGTTGTCGTGATTTCTGCAGAAGATATTAAAATGCAAGGTCATGCTAACGTATATGACGCGTTAGATGCGCTTTCTATGAACACAGGTATTTTTGTTGGTGAAGAAAGCAGTAATAACTTTAACGCAAACGCTCAAGCGCTAAACTTACGTGGTTTTGGTTCGGGTTACACGTTAACACTGGTAAATGGTCGTCGCATTCCGGTACTTCCTAAACCTGCTGGCGCTGTATCAGGTGCCGTTGTAAACCTAGCAATGATTCCTACCGAAGCTGTAAAACGTGTCGAAGTGTTAAGTGGTGGTGCATCGGCTATTTATGGTTCAGATGCTGTTGCTGGTGTAATCAACATTATCCTTAAAGATGATTATGAAGGAAGCAAGGCGACCCTTCGTTTAGGCGATACCAAACACGGTGGCGGCGAAAGTCAGAAGCTAACATTAAGTACGGGTGGTCAAGTAGATAACTTTAATTACACTGCCGTGTTAGAGGTAGATAAGCGCGACCCAATTTACGGTTCTGATCGTGATTGGATGGATCACCCAAATGATAGCCCTAATGAAGCTCGCCATGACCTATCTCAAGTAATGTCTTTCTGGAACCGTTCTAACTGGGAATTGATCGATATTGGGGAAAAGTGTGGTCCTTTAGGTTATGAGAAAGCACAACCTTGGTATGTAACTGATGATCGTTACTACTGTGGTGATAACCTATACGATACTTATTCCGTTCGTAACCAACGTGATAGAGTTTCTGCTTTTATAAACCTTGAATGGGAATTAGAAGATTCAACAGTATTCGCTAATATCATGGGAACTCACTCTGAAGCAGACGCTGGTATTTACAGATACAGTTTCGGTGCCCATTACAGTGTTCATGACGATGTAGCTAACCCTTATGATGCTGATGGCAACTGGACGGGACAAGCAAGCCGTCACTTCTGGCGTCGGTTTAGAAACTTTGAAGTACCTACCTCTAACCAAGAGTTTGAAGAGTACTCGATTATGGCAATCGCGGGTATCGAAGGTACTATCGCTGATGAATATGATTACTCACTTACCTTTTCTGCTAGCCAATACGACTATGAAGATACGGTTGTTCGCTTTGATACCCAGGATATGATGGGGCTTCTATTTGGCGAACGAGGTACCGATTGGGACATGCCTTGGGAAGATAGTGGCGATACTTGGGTTACGGTAAATCCATCAGCGTTAGACAACAATTACTTGCCAACGAATATTGATATCTTGGGTCCACTTACTCCTGATATGTTTGACAGTGCAACGCATAACTCAGAAGGTATAGGTGACTCTTACTTATATAGTTTAGCTTTTGATATAGCGGGTTCTATCGTAGAGCTACCTGCTGGCGACTTGCAGTTTTCGTTTATTACTGAAGTTATGCGTGAAGGTTATGAATTTGATACGGATAAACCAACGGTAGAAGGCCAAATATATGGCTGGAGTGGCATCGTTGGCCGCGGTGACCGCACGCGTTATTCGACAGGCGTAGAGTTTGCTATTCCAATTGCTAGCGAAGATAGCGCAATTGGTTACGTTGAAGGTAAACTAGCTGGTCGTTATGACTATTATGATGATGAGTCGAACGTTGATGGTGCATTTACATACCAATATGGCTTAACGTGGAAACCGTTAGAAGAGATTATGGTACGAGCGTCATATGCGACATCGTTTAGAGCGCCAGACATGCATCTACTCTATGCGGAAAGAAGTTCTTCATATACTTCAGGTACCGATTACCTAGAGTGTGTGCAAACAGAAGGGCTTAGTAGCGGTGATAGCTGGAGTGATCCATGTTCTAAGCAAGATTATGCAACCGGTGATATTAGACAATATTCACAAGGTGATACAGATCTTGAAGAAGAAACGGGTGACAGTTTAAATGTTGGCGTTGTATTGGATATCACTGACAATTGGTCATTAACACTTGATTATTATGATATTACGCTTGAGAAAAAAGTAGGCGTTATAGGTGCGGACACAGTGCTTCGCTATGAAGCTGAATGTAAAGTCGGTTTTGATCAATATGGCCAATCTGTTGATATTAATTCTCCTAAATGTCAAGAAATGACAGGGCGAGTAACACGTCGTGATCGCGATGATTCGGTACTTTCTGTTGATGCTAACCCATTTAATACTGGTTTACGTCAGCAAGAAGGTATGGACTTATCATCTCGATTTACTCACGATTTAGGTGACGCAGGGAATATTTTCTTCAATGTAAACTACACGCATATCTTTGAAACCAATGAAAGGTTCTTACCGGAAGATGACATCGAAGATATCCGAGATTATCAGTGGAATAGAGAGTTTAGAACACAAACTACTGCAACTGTTGGTTGGTCAGGTGAAGACTTAAGAGTTTCATTATTTATGAATCGTTTAGGCTCATCTCCAGTAGAGCATTCTGATGATGTTAACGAGCGTTACGGCGCTTGGACAACTTATAACTTGAACGTTAACTACTGGATCACTGATGACTTAGAACTATCTGCATCTGTCGTTAATTTGTTTGATAAAGAACCACACTTCCATGAATCAGAAGAGTGGTGGCCATTTGCAGACATTTCTAAGTACAACCCAGTTGGTATGGAGTACTTTGTTACAGTCGGTTATAAGTTCTAATTTTATAACTGATTAAAACTAGTGATATTTTTCTAAAGCCAGAATTATTTCTGGCTTTATTTGTTATCAACTCTCTTCTTTTCAAACACCACTCAATTTTTTGCCTCCTTTGCTGGTCACTTGTAATCAATCTAATGTGCTTCATTGGTTAACTATATCCATTACTTGTGTACGCAATCGATAAAATCACGTAACACTTAGATAGTCGTTTGATTCATAAATAGATAATTTGGGATTTCGGTTATCACAATGCTCAGGCTATTTGAAAACCCTCCTATGGCGTTTTACGGGAATAGTCGCGGTTTAGGATTTGAATTAAAGCTACAACGTGTCGGCATTAGTTAGGTACAAAGTCTTGGTCGTTTAATTTCAATTTATGAATTGAATACTATACTTGGCTATCAGGTTATTTCCTGAAGAACTTAAGCAACTGAAAGTAAATGTCTTGATTTATATATGTTTAGAATTCTTTGAGGAATATTTATTCACCCTTTATTTGCATAAATACCCACAACTTTAAATAAAACGTTAAATTAGGCTGTAAAAGTCGTTATTGAAAAGTTCGCAATTGTAAAGCGTAACTTTTTGTAAGTATATGATGTATTTTTTAGTTATATAGAAAAAAATGCACAACTATGGTTTCGTAAACGACAATGTAACTCTAATTTAACTTGTTGTTATTGTTGGTTATTTTTGTGTGATTTTTGGTTTGTAAATTTTAGGTTAATATCAAGTGTTAGATACTTTGTAACCATTATGTAATATACAATCTGCATTTTCCTTGTACCTATATGCAAAAATGGAATTGATCTAATTACTGATTGTATACATTATGTGGTCTGCTAAGCTGCATATACCAATAAAAATAAGAATAAATATGCATTTATTTAAATTGAACAGTTGGAACACATATGAAATTAAAAGCACTATCTAAAGGGATTGCAGTTTCACTAGGATTGTTACCATTTTCATTGCTTGCGCAAGAGCAATTGTCAGACGAGAACCAAGTCGAAGAAGAAATCGAAAAAATTGAAGTTACCGGTAGTCGTATCAAGCGTGTTGATATGGAAGGTATCTCACCAATCGTAACGATTTCAGCAGAAGATATTCAAATGCAAGGCCATGCTAATGTATTTGATGCCCTCGACTCTTTGTCCATGAACACTGGCCTTTTTGTTGGTGAAGAAGACACAAATAACTTTAACGCTAATGCTCAAGCGATCAATCTACGAGGTTTCGGCGCTGGCTATACTTTAACATTGGTTAACGGTCGTCGTATTCCTGTATTACCTAAGCCAGCGGGTAACGTTGCCGGTAACGTCGTTAACCTTGCAATGATCCCAACAGAAGCTGTTAAGCGTGTTGAAATTTTAAGTGGTGGTGCATCAGCTATTTACGGCTCAGACGCTGTAGCAGGTGTTATCAATGTAATTTTAAAAGATGACGTTGACTATAATAAAGTTACTGCTCGTATGGGTGATACCAAAGATGGCGGCGGTGCTTCTAAGAAATTTACTTTAAGCACTGGCGGCAATATTGACGCATTTTCATACACAGCGGTGATTGAAGTAGATCAGCGTGATCCAATTTATGGTACAGACCGAGACTGGTTTGACTCTCCGTACGATAGCCCAAATGAATCTCGTCATAACTTAAGCCAAGTCATGTCGTATTATGCGCGTTTTCAGCCTGATCCTTGGATGTTAATTGATTTATCAGATCAATGTGATGCATTAGGTTACTCAAAAGAGCAGCCAGGTTGGGTAACGCCATTTGAAGGTGACCCGCACTTCTGTGGCGATAACGTTTATGATACGTACACTGTTCGAAACGCTCGTGACCGTGTTTCTGCATTTGTTAACTTAGAATATGAATTAGAAGATTCAAACTTATTTGCAACTATCATGGCAACACAGTCAGATGCGGATGCCGGCCTTTATCGTTATAGCTATGCGTTAGATTATGACGTACGAAGTGATGTTGACGATTGGAGTACATGGCAAGGTAGTCGTCATATTTATCGCCAATTCCAAAACCATGAAGTACCAACATCAAATCAGACGTTCGAAGAAATGTCAGTAATGGGAATCGTAGGTATAGAAGGTGTAATCGCTGATGATTATGACTACTCATTAACGTTTACTGCTAGCCAATATGATTATGAAGATAGCGTTGTGCGTTTTGACGATGAAAAGATGCTAACACTTCTTTTTGGTGAACGCGGTGTTGCTTGGGATTGGCCTTGGGAAGGTTCTCGTTGGGCGGTAGTAGATGAGTCAGTGTTAAATGATGATTTTACTCCCAAAAACATTGATTTCTTTGGTCAGCTAACGCCAGATATGTTTGATGAAGCTGCTCACAACTCCGTAGGTGATGGTAACTCTTATTTATATAGCTTAGCATTTGATCTGACTGGTGCATTGATAGAAATGCCGGCAGGTGACTTACAATTTGCTTTAGTTGCAGAGTACTTGAAAGAAGGATACGAGTTTATTACTGATGAACCAACGGTAAATGGCGATATCTACGGCTGGAGTGGTATTACCGGTGAAGGTGATCGTGATCGCTACGCAGTTGGTATCGAATTCTTAATCCCGTTAACGGATACAGATAGTTCTATCGGTTACTTAGAAGCGAAAGCAGCTGGTCGTTACGACTATTACGATGATAAATCTGAAGTAGGTGGTGCATTTACTTATCAAGTGGGCCTTACTTGGCGTCCAATTGAAGAGATCATGATGAGAACTTCATACTCAACGTCTTTCCGTGCACCAGATATGCATTATATGTATGCTGGACGTAGCTCTTCGTTTACATCAGGCACAGATTATACTACGTGTGTTCAAGAAGAAGGTATTCAAATAGGAGAAAGCTGGGGGAGCTGTGGTGAAAACTATGGCACAGGCAGCATTCGTCAATATTCTGAAGGCGACCTTTCTTTAGAAGAAGAAACAGGTGACAGCTTTAATGTTGGCTTCGTATTTGATTTAACAGATAACTTGTCTTTCACTGCTGATTACTACGAAATTAGTCTTGAGAAAAAAGTAGGTGTTATCGGTGCAGGTACGGTTCTTCGCTACGAAGCAGAATGTACCGTTGGCTTTACTCAGTATGGCGAAACAGTTGATCCTAACTCTGCTAAGTGTCAAGAAATGCTCAACCGTGTAGAGCGTGGTGGCCCGCGTGGTGGCGTTGTTTCAACAGTAACTAGCCCGTTTAATACAGGTGTACGTGAGCAAAGCGGTATTGACCTTTCAACTCGCTATAACAAAGATATTGGTGATTTAGGAAACGTGTTTTTCTCAATCAATTACACAAATATTTTTGAAACGAACGAAAAATACTTACCTGAAGACGAGTTAGAAGATATTCGTGATTTGCAGTGGAATAACGAATTCCGCACGCACACTACAGCAACTGTTGGCTGGAGCAATGACGATCTATCTGTTTCACTATTCGCTAACCGTTTAGGTAGCTCGCCAGTTCGTTGGTCAGAAGATGAAAATGAGCGTTATAAAGCGTGGACACGTTATAACTTAAACGTAAGCTACTTTATTACTGATGACTTAAAAGTTGATGCGTCAGTGGTTAACTTATTTGACAAAAAACCGCCTCGTCATGAGTCAGAAGAGTGGTGGCCATTTGCCGACATTTCTAAGTACAACCCTGTTGGTATGGAATTCTACGTAACGGTAGGTTACCAGTTCTAAGTTTGGCATTGTATTTAATTAGAATTGAAAAACGCGCTTAGATACAAGCGCGTTTTTTTATTCATACGTAGCAATAATAGCGTTAACTCCGTAGAATATAGCAAACTAATCTCACTGTACTGTATTCATGGACTCACCAGACATCGCCTTGTTTTTTACTCAATTGACACAGGCATTTATTAACAGTGATATTGCGAAAATGCGCGATATGCATACTGCTAGAGCCAGTTTTAGCTCACCAGACACCATAAAACTTGCTAACTCAGAACAAGACTTTATCGACACTTTTGCGCAAGGTGCGGATTTATTAAAAAACGAGAGTATTTCAGGGATATCGGTATCCAATGGTCAATGGCAAGAACTCACCAATGACTTGATAATCGCTTCTTTGGATTGGCGTCTTTTTGACCAATCAAATAACCTTTTTACAGAATTTCGCGCAATTTATCATTTAACAATTGTAGATAGCGCCTTTAAAATTTGCAGTACGCAATCGGTGGAAGTGCATGCAAACGTTGAAATGCAGAACCGGTTTACTATTTCTCAGGAGTAACAGAATAAATGACAATTAAAGTAGCAGTATTAGGCTGTGGTGGTCGAATGGGAAGAAACCTGATCCAAGCAGCTAACGATTATGACGGTATTACATTAGTTGGTGGTACCGTAAGAAGTACATCTTCATTTATCGGTGTCGATTTAGGCGAGTTAGCGGGAATTGGTAAAATTGGTGTAAATAGCACGGCAAATATAGCTGATTTACTTGATGCTGACGTGTTTATCGACTTTACTTCTATAGAATCTACGTTTGAGCACTTAGCGTGGTGTGAGAAACATAATAAATCTGTCGTCATAGGCACGACGGGTTTCAGTGATGATGAAGTTACGCGAATCAAAACTTTTGCAGAGAATATTCCTGTAGTTTTAGCACCTAATACCAGTGTCGGTGTTAATTTGTTATTTAAACTGTTGGAAATAACGTCTAAGGCCATTGGTGAGCAAACTGATATTGAGATATTCGAAGCGCATCACAGATTTAAAAAAGACGCGCCTTCTGGCACTGCAATGAAAATGGGGCAAGTAATTGCTGACACCTTAGGAAGAGATTTGCAGCAAGTGGCAGTATACGGTCGCGAAGGCATTACTGACGAACGTAAGAGCGATACCATAGGGTTCGCTACTGTGCGCGCTGGAGATATTATTGGCGAGCACACCGCATTTTTTGCGGACTTAGGTGAAAGGTTAGAAATTACCCATAAAGCAACGTCACGCATGACATTTGCTACAGGTGCAATGCGAGCTGCAACTTGGTTAAGCAATGAAAGTGCAGGTTTTTATGACATGCAAGATGTACTTAACCTAAAGTCTTTGTAGCTATTTAAAGGATTTTACTAGGGAAAAGTCGTTTTTTTATCGCTTTTGAAGAAAAACGACTTATAAAGCCATATTTTTATAAATTTAGACTAGACGTATATGTCATAAAAGCGTAAAATAAGTGGATTTTGTCAAAAATTCACTGTTAAGGATAACAACAGGGTATTTTTGGCATTTTTTATGTGTGAAGGAAAATCACATTAGCGACATTCATGCTTAGTGGTAGCGGCATTTGTGTTTGATACCGTTAAGTTTCATTCTTCTTTACGGAGGCTAAATTGACTAAATCTGCCATTTTGGTGCTTGAAGACGGCACTGTATTTAAAGGCACCGCAATCGGTGCAGACGGGGCGGCTGTTGGTGAAGTAGTTTTTAATACTTCTATGACAGGTTACCAAGAAATTCTAACCGACCCATCTTATGCAGAACAAATTGTTACTCTAACATACCCACATATCGGTAACACCGGAACGAACAGCGAAGACGAAGAGTGCGGCGCTATTTGGGCAAAAGGTTTAGTTATTCGCGATCTGCCTCTTCTGGCAAGCAACTTCCGTAACGAAAAAAGTTTAAGTGACTATCTGAAAGATAACAATATTTTAGGTATTGCAGATATCGACACACGTAAGCTTACTCGTATTCTTCGTGAAAAAGGTGCACAAAATGGCTGTATCTTAGCTGGCGACAACTTAGACGAAGCGAAAGCACTAGAGAACGCTAAAGCATTCCCAGGTCTTAAAGGAATGGATTTAGCTAAAGTAGTTTCTACCAAAGAGCAGTACCAGTGGAAAGAAGGTACATGGAAGCTTGGTGAAGGACACAGTGTTAACGAAAACGGTGAGTTTCATGTAGTTGCCTACGATTTTGGTGCAAAACGCAATATTTTACGTATGTTAGTAGAGCGTGGCTGTAAATTAACCGTTGTTCCGGCGCAAACATCTGCTGAAGATGTGTTAGCGATGAATCCAGATGGTATTTTCTTATCAAACGGCCCTGGCGACCCTGAGCCATGTGACTACGCGATTTCTGCAATTAAATCATTCTTAGAAACAGATATTCCGATTTTTGGTATTTGTTTAGGCCATCAGTTACTAGGCTTAGCAAGTGGTGCACAAACAGTGAAAATGAAGTTTGGCCATCATGGTGCTAACCACCCAGTTAAAGATTATGATCGTAATGTGGTGATGATTACTTCTCAAAACCACGGTTTTGCGGTTGACGAAGATTCACTTCCAGAAAACATCAAAGTAACGCACAAGTCATTATTCGATGGTTCATTGCAAGGTATCCACTTAACAGATAAGCCTGCATTTAGTTTCCAAGGTCATCCAGAAGCTAGCCCAGGTCCGCAAGATGCTGCGCCATTGTTTGATCACTTCATTGATTTAATTAAAGCACGTAAGTAATAAAGGTTAGGAGAATAAGTAGACATGCCAAAACGTACTGACATAAAAAGTATCTTAATCTTAGGTGCCGGTCCGATTGTTATCGGTCAAGCCTGTGAATTCGATTACTCTGGTGCTCAAGCTTGTAAAGCATTACGTGAAGAAGGTTACCGAGTTATCTTAGTTAACTCTAACCCAGCAACGATTATGACTGACCCTGAAATGGCTGATGCAACATATATCGAGCCAATTCACTGGGAAGTTGTTCGCAAGATTATTGAAAAAGAACGCCCTGATGCAGTTTTACCAACTATGGGTGGCCAAACAGCACTTAACTGTGCGCTTGAATTAGAATCTAACGGTGTTTTAGAAGAGTTTGGTGTTGAAATGATCGGCGCAACAGCCGATGCAATCGACAAAGCTGAAAACCGTGAACGCTTTGACCAAGCCATGAAAAACATTGGTTTAGAATGTCCTCGTGCTGAAATTGTTCACTCAATGGATGAAGCACGCGATACAGCTAAACGCATTGGTTTCCCTTGTATCATTCGCCCATCATTTACTATGGGTGGTACTGGTGGCGGTATCGCTTATAACCAGGAAGAATTCGAAACTATCTGTACTCGTGGACTAGATTTATCACCAACGAACGAATTGTTAATTGACGAATCGTTAATTGGTTGGAAAGAGTATGAGATGGAAGTTGTTCGCGACAAAGCTGACAACTGTATCATTATCTGTTCTATCGAAAACTTTGACCCTATGGGCATTCACACGGGTGACTCAATTACCGTGGCACCTGCACAAACGTTAACAGATAAAGAATACCAAATTATGCGTAATGCTTCTTTAGCAGTATTACGTGAAATCGGTGTTGAAACAGGTGGTTCAAACGTACAATTTGGTGTTTGTCCAAACACTGGTCGTATGGTTATCATTGAGATGAACCCTCGTGTATCTCGTTCATCAGCACTAGCGTCAAAAGCAACTGGTTTCCCTATCGCAAAGATTGCAGCAAAACTTGCTGTTGGTTATACACTTGATGAGTTATCAAATGACATTACAGGTGGTGCTACACCTGCTTCATTTGAACCAACAATCGACTACGTAGTTACTAAGATCCCACGCTTTAACTTTGAAAAGTTCGCTGGTTCAGAAGACCGTTTAACAACGCAAATGAAGTCTGTTGGTGAAGTCATGGCAATTGGCCGTAACCAACAAGAATCTATGCAAAAAGCGTTACGTGGCTTAGAAGTAGGCGCAAGTGGTTTCGATCCTCAAGTTGATGTTACTCAGCCTGGCGCGAAAACCAAGATCATGCATGAGCTTCAAGAAGCGGGTGCTGAGCGTATTTGGTATGTTGCTGATGCTTTCCGTCTAGGGTTATCAGTTGATGACGTATTCCGTTTAACTAAAATTGACCGTTGGTTCCTAGTTCAAATTGAAGACATCGTCTTAAACGAGCAGAAAGTTGCTGAAGGCGGCATGGCTGGCTTGACGGCTGAATATCTAGGACAGTTAAAGCGCAAAGGTTTTGCTGATGCACGTTTAGCAGAGTTAATTGGCGTAAGTGAAGCTGAAATTCGCAAGAAGCGTCACAATGCTGAAATCTTCCCTGTTTACAAGCGCGTAGATACTTGTGCTGCTGAATTTAAGTCAGATACTGCTTACATGTACTCAACGTACGATGAAGAGTGTGAATCAGCGCCAAGCGATCGTGAAAAAATCATGATTTTAGGTGGCGGTCCTAACCGTATCGGTCAAGGTATCGAATTCGATTACTGTTGTGTACACGCGGCTTTAGCGCTTCGTGAAGACGGTTACGAAACTATTATGGTTAACTGTAACCCTGAAACGGTTTCAACTGATTACGATACTTCTGATCGTTTATACTTCGAACCAATTACCTTTGAAGATGTACTTGAAATTGTTCGTATTGAAAAGCCAAAAGGCGTTATCGTTCAATACGGTGGCCAAACACCACTTAAATTAGCGCGCGCGCTTGAAGCTGCTGGCGTACCTATTATCGGTACTTCACCAGATGCTATTGACCGTGCAGAAGACCGTGAGCGTTTCCAACAAGCGGTTGACCGTTTAGGCTTATTACAGCCAGAGAATGCGACAGTTACTTCATTAGATGAAGCGTTAGCAAAAGCTGAAGCGATTGGCTTCCCATTAGTTGTTCGTCCTTCATATGTACTTGGTGGTCGTGCAATGGAAATTGTTTACGACATCGAAGATTTACGTCGCTACATGAATGAAGCGGTAAGTGTTTCTAACGAAGCACCTGTACTTCTTGACCACTTCTTAGATGACGCTATCGAAGTTGATATTGACGTACTTTGCGACGGTGAAAATGTTGTTGTTGGTGGTATCATGCAACACATTGAACAGGCAGGTGTTCACTCAGGTGACTCAGCATGTTCATTACCTGCTTATAGCTTAAGTAAAGAAGTACAAGACGTGATGCGTAAGCAAGTAACAGATTTAGCGTTTGAGCTAGGTGTTATTGGTCTTATGAATACACAGATGGCTGTTAAAGACGGTAAAGTTTATCTAATTGAAGTTAACCCTCGTGCAGCACGTACAGTTCCATTTGTATCAAAAGCGACTTCAGTGCCACTTGCAAAAGTTGGTGCTCAAGTAATGGCTGGCAAGAAGCTTGCGGAATTAGGCATTACTGAAGAGACAATTCCACCATATTTCTCAGTGAAAGAAGTTGTTATTCCATTTAACAAGTTCCACGGTTGTGACCCGCTAGTTGGCCCTGAAATGCGTTCAACTGGTGAAGTCATGGGTGTTGGTAAGACTTTCGAAGAAGCCTACGCAAAAGCAAATTTAGGTGCTGGTGTTTCGGTTCCTAAGTCGGGTCGAGCATTAATCTCTGTGCGCAACAGTGATAAAGAACGTGTTGTTGACTTAGCGAAGCAATTAGTTGAACTTGGCTATGAGTTAGATGCAACCCATGGTACGGCTGTTGTTTTAGGTGAAGCGAACGTTCCTTGCCGTTTAGTGAACAAGGTTCATGAAGGTCGTCCTCACATTCTTGATAGAATTAAGAATGAAGAGTACAGCTATATCATTAACACCACAGAAGGTCGTAAGGCCATTGAAGACTCTAAAGTGCTTCGCGGTGGTGCATTGAGATATAAAGTAGCTTATACAACGACGTTAAACGCGGCCTATGCAGCGTGTCAGGCACATGCGGCTGACGATAGAAATATTGTTACATCAATTCAAGAGTTGCATGAAAGCTGCAAAGCTTAAGCTTTAAAACTTGGTGTAAATCAATCCTTCTGTTAAGCTGAAATATTCGGCAAGAAGGAAAATTTAAGAATTAAGGTGGTGTAATAGCCACCTTAATTGATTTAGGAAGTTAGAAGAATGAATCAATACCCAATGACAATGCAAGGTGCGGAAGCATTGCGTGAAGAGTTAAACCACTTAAAAACGGTGAAGCGTCCTCAAATAATTGAAGCGATTGCAGAAGCTCGTGAACACGGCGACTTAAAAGAAAACGCTGAATACCATGCTGCTCGTGAGCAACAAGGTTTTTGTGAAGGCCGTATTCAAGACATCGAAGGTAAGCTAGGTAACGCACAAATCATCGACATCACTAAAATACCAAACAATGGTAAAGTGATATTCGGTGTTACGGTGACATTACTGAATATTGATACTGACGAAGAAGTGACTTATCAGATAGTAGGTGACGACGAAGCTGACATTAAAAACAACCGTATTTCAGTTAACTCACCAATTGCACGTGGCTTAATTGGTAAAGAAGTCGATTCAGAAGTAGAAATCGCAACGCCTGCAGGCGCTGTAGAGTACGAAATTATTGCGGTTGAGCATAAATAAATGCTTAACGAGAACAAGGCGCTTTTTATAGCGCCTTTTTTTATGCCTAAAAATTTACGCCAAAAAATAATGGGTTTAAATGAAATTTTTTCTCAAAATAGTAATCTTAACAATTCGTTCAGTTTTCGTTAATTTAGAACACGTTAATATAGCCACACTTAAATAGAGATAGAGAAGATATGAAAAGCGTTAGTCGGATAATGATTTTAGTGGTTGCAGGGTTAACCGCTAGTTGCAGCAGTATGCGATTTGAAGACTTTTTTTCAGGCTATGCAGAGCAAATGAAGGCATCTAGGCAGTTTCAACACGTTGGCGACTATCAGCAGGCTATTGGTGCTTTACCAGTTGTCGCGTCTAACCATAATAACTTTAACTTAGTTGAGTTAGAGCGGGCTCGTCTATCTTATTTAAAACACGATTATGCTAAAAGCCAACAAAACTTTGAGCAGGTATACCAGCTAATTGAACAAGAAAACTTACAAGCAGAATATAGGATTTCCCGAGGACTACAGAATGTTGGTGCTGTTGCCACCAATGATGTCGCGTTAAGTTACCAAATTCCAGAATATGAACAGGCCATGCTTCATAGTTATCAGGCCCTTAATTTTGCCTACCAAGGAAAGCTTTCTTCTGCACTAGTGGAAGTCAGACGTGCAAACTTAGTTCAAGAAACTGCGTTTAAAGAAAACGAACAGGAAATATTAGAAGCTGAACAAGAGTTAACTGACGCTGGCATGTCAATGTCTTCTGTTTACTCTTCTTACCCAGCAATGGACCCTAAGTTAAATCAGATAAAAAAGGGCTTTCAAAACGCCTATACTTTTTACCTTTCAGGTGTTTTATATGAGGCGGCAGGGGAGTTAAATGACGCTTATATAGATTATAAACGCGCGATCGACATTTATCCTGAAAATACCTATTTGCAACAAGATGTGCTTCGCTTAGCTAAGCAATTAGGCATGACACAAGATATCGAACTATTTTCACAGCGTTTTGCAATAGCTGAAGGTAAAGATATGCAAAGTGCTAATGTGGTGATACTTTTTGAACAAGCACAAATAGAAGAAAAAAGAGAAATCAGAATTGATTTACCTGTGTACACGCGCCACGATGATCTTCGCTTTTTTAGCTTTGCTGTGCCAGCTTATCAAGAATCATTGCATTCTGGTCAGCCTTTGATTGTTCGTTACGGTGATAAGTTCGTCACGACTCAAGATATTGTTCATTTGCAGTCTTTGGCGCATAAGTCTTTACATGAGAAGTTACCAGGTATCGTAGCGAGACAGGGATTACGTATTGTCGCAAAAGAAGAGTTTCGCCGTAAAATGCAAAAAGAGGGCGGAGATGTAGGTAACATTTTGGCAAGCTTATACAATATCGCTAGTGAGAAAGCCGACACGAGAAGCTGGTTAACTTTACCTAACTCTATTCAAATGGCTCGCTTAACTTTGCCAGCCGGTGAGCATAATTTAAAATTCAATGTAAATAATCAATCTCTGGATTACCAAATTACCGTTAAGCCCGGAGGCATCACACTAGTGACTGTATCGTCATCTGGGGTTAACACTAATACCAACTCTGTGGTGTTATAGAGGAACTAATATGAAACATAAATTAACTTTAGCAACCCTGTTTTCAGCTGCTTTGATAACTGGTTGTCAAACGCCACCGCCGGTAACTTCAGGTATTGGCGCGGAATCTATTACGAATGAAATTCCACCAGCAACATACTTACGGGTAGATAACCCTGAGTTAGCGGAAAGAGTGACGATTAGTAATGTAAAACACCGGATAAACCAAAGCTTTTTAGAAGTGAATGTTGAGCTTTCTAGTCAATATGAGAAAAGCCAACATCTGCAATATCATTTCAATTGGTTTGATGAGAATGGCTTTGAAGTTGAACCCGACAAAACTCCATGGCGCCCGTTAAAATTGCACGGTCATCAAACTGCACAATTACGCGGTGTTGCCCCTTCTAGCAATGTAACTTCTTTTAACGTTTATGTGCGTACTGTTAATAGTAACGCCTACAAATACTAATTAAATAATCAAGGATTTTTATATGAAAAAGATAACTTTAGTCGCCTCTTGTATTGTAGCTGCTACCGTTTTCACAGGTTGTGCGCAAAAGTCAGTTGTCCAATATGGTGATGCAACCGCTGTAGAGACTACCGATGTAAACTTTGGCTCAACCGATTTGCAAAAGGTGGCTAATGACATGACTGATTCGTTGATTTTGTCACCGGTTGTTGGCACGTTAACACAGAATTCTCGCCCTGTTGTGTTTGTAGAACGTATTAAAAATAAAACGAGTGAGCACATAGACACTGAATCTATCACTGATTCGATTTCTACTAAGTTATTGCGCTCAGGGAAGTTCCGTTTTGTTGATATGTCACGTGTAGAAGCTGCTCGCAAACAAATTGAATTTCAGCAAGATGGCGGCATGGTTGATACCAATAAAGCAGTTCAGTTTGGCAAACAGACTGGTGCTCAATACATGCTATATGGAAACTTGTCTAGCATAGTCAAAACTAATAAAGATAAATCAGATGTTTACTACAAGTTTACTTTGCGCTTGATGGATCTAGAAAGTGGCTTAGTTGAATGGGCAGATGAAACTGAAATTCGTAAAACACGCACTAAACAGCGTGTTGGTTGGTAAAGTAGGAAACACAAGATGAAATATTTCGCTTCGTTAATTTTACTTCTTTTTAGTTCGCTAAGCTTCGCTGCAGATTATGATCGAAACAAGGCAGTTCCAGTTGAGAAAGTGCTGTTCGGTCAGGTAGATTCAGTTCGTATTGTAACGAGTAAAGATATTATTCGTGACGAGAAGAATGGCTGGCGAACCTTTGGTGGTGCTTTAATTGGCGGTGCTATAGGTCATCAGTTTGGTGGCGGTTCTGGAAAAGATGTTGCCACTATTTTAGGGGCGATAATTGGCGCTTCTGTTGCTGATAGTAATCAGCAAAGGTATCAAGAAGTTATTTATCAATTGGTTGAATTACTTATTACCGTAGAGAGTGGCGAGCAGTATATGGTCATTCAGGATCAAGACCCTAATATGGTTTTTGCATCGGGCGATCAGGTGCGCTTAGTATACTTAGCCAATGATACCGTCCGAATAGATAAGTCTTATTAGACTTATCTATTCCTTACTCCTTTGAGTTTGAATAATTTAAAGGAGAGCCCCTTCTTTATAAATGTATAAAATTTGAACTACACTTGGTTTAGGTGGTTGTTATATCAATGACATTAAATTGGTATTAAATGTATGGAGTGTTATGGAGTTACCTAAACCTATTTATGAAAATTTACCTTACCTATATTTTTTGATGAGTGGTGGGCTATTAGTCGTCGGTGAGAGCTTGCCAATTATATTTTCTTCAGCAATTTTCTATATTGCGGGTTGTATCGTGTTAGTGACGCGCTCCTCTTTTAGGCGCAAAGATAAACCGAATAGAAGAAAAACGTCGGCGCTGTTTCCTGAAGCCGTGTATGAATATCTACCATATTGCTATATCGCAGTGGGCATTTTTTTACTGATGGCAACAGATCATCGTGGTTATCAATTTACAGCTTTTTGCGTACTCGTTTGGGGTGTAAGAAATATTACTTGTCGTCACCACAATCGACTTCGCTAGTAGTATTATCATCGCTTTTTTCGGCGTCATCTAATTCTGGTAAAGGCCAGCCACCTAATGACTGCCATTTATTAACGATATGACAAAACAGCTCGGCTGTTTTTTCAGTATCATAAAGAGCGGAATGCGCTTCTTGGTTATTGAAAGATAGTCCTGCTGCTTGGCAGGCTTTAGCTAAAACTGTTTGCCCAAGTGCTAGCCCTGAAAGCGTTGTCGTGTCAAAACTTACAAATGGATGAAATGGTGAGCGTTTAATAGAGCATCGCTCCGTTGCTGCGTTAACAAAACCCAAATCAAATGCTGCATTATGGGCTACCATAACAGCTCGCTTACAACCCGCAGCTTTCATCTTCTTTCGGATCATTTTAAAGGTTTCTTTTAACGCTTCCTCTTCGCTTACCGCTCCACGTAAAGGATTTGTTGGGTCAATCCCTGTAAACTCTAGTGCTGCTGGCTCTAAATTAGCGCCTTCAAACGGTTCAATGTTAAAGTGAATGGTTTGGTCTAAAGAAAATAACCCAGTGTTTTCATCGTAATTTAGTGTAGTTGCTGCCAGTTCAAGAAGAGCATCGGTTTTCGCGTTGAAACCTGCTGTTTCAACGTCAACGACTACTGGAAAATAACCACGGAATCTATCTGAAAAGTTATAAACGTGAGAAGGCGTGGCTTGGTTCTGAATATCAGTCATTGTATTACTTTACTGCAGCTTTACTATTTGTTTGTTTAAGGGCGGCTATTATGTCAAAAAACATCGCCAGTGAACATCTGCTCGTTACTATTAAATGAGAAAATAGTTTTCTTGCCTATAATTAATGTTAAAGTAACTGTTAATTGTGCCGATACTGTTAACACGCCAATAAAAATTGTTCAGTGACTATGAAAAAAGTATTGTTAACTACTCTTCTTGCGCTAACTGTAACCTCTTCTCACGCTGGGATGAGGCAATATCAAGCTGAAATTGCTAGCTCTAAATGGCAAATGACTGATAACTCAAGACTAGCTTGTACACTGTCGCATCAAATTCCGAATTACGGCGAAGCTAAGTTCGTATCAACAGCGAACCGTAATACTAATATGATGTTTGAGCTTGATATGTTGATGTTGCCTGATAGCTACTCATTAGCACAAGTGAAAAGTGTCGCGCCGAATTGGCGACCTGGAAAATCTGGTCGTGTATTGGCTGACATGAAGTTATATAAACAATTTTCACCAGATTTATCCAAGAAAGTTGCTTGGACTATGTTGTCTGAGTTGGAAAAGGGCATGAACCCAACCTTTTACTATGACGACTGGTACAACGATCAAGATAAAGTGTCGGTAGCCTTGTCTTCTTCTAAATTTCATAAAGCTTATAGAGACTTTGTATCGTGTGTAGGAAATTTACTTAACTACAGCTTTGAAGATATCTCTTATACGGTTTTAAATTTCGAATTTGGCTCGGATGATTTTACCAAAGCGTCTAAGCGAAGAATCGCAATGATCAAAGAATATTTGATGTTGGATCAAGAATTAGATTTAGTGTTAATTGACGGCTTTACTGACAGTTATGGTGCTCGTAATATTAACCAAAAAACATCTGAAAAGCGTGCTAACAAAATTAGACAGTATTTTATTGATAGTGGTGTTGAACCAAGTCGCATTGAAGCAAGTGGCTACGGAGAGAAACGACACATTGCCTCGAACCAAACCGTTTTAGGTCGAGCTAAGAACAGACGTGTTGTTATTCGAATGGATAAGCCTTAAAAAATAACTGAAAAATTTAAGTTAAGAAAAGCGCCGTTGGCGCTTTTTTTGATCGAGACAAACATCAAGAGAAATTGCTTACTTTGCTATTCTCTGTCTTTGAAACGACTTAACAGCACGGTAATGACGAAATAAAACAAACCAGCAACCGCACCATAAACGTGAGCATCAATGGCTACGTTTGCTTCTATTAAGTTCATTAATTCTTGATTTGGTCCTGCCAATTGCTCGTAGATGAGTTTTATTATTACTCCTCCTAGCAACAGGTAACCGGTTTTTTCACCTACACTGATGTCCTTTAGTGCACCCCAAACAAAAAAACCATGGAGAATACCTGAGAGTCCTACATAACGTTCCATTTCTGGCGTAAACACATGAATTCCAACACCGACGAAAGCGGCACTGACAATGAAGAGTAAAGCAATGCTAGTAGTGCGATAAAATTGTTTATGAATAAAACTTAGTAGCACGAGTGCCGCTAGGTTTAAGGCCAAATGTACGTCGTTAGTATGGAAAACATGGGCTGTTAGTGTTCGCCACCATTCTTTTGTTGCGACTGGGCGAAGATAATCAAACTGATCTTTGGCAGAATCCCCCATATAAAATGCCAATATAGATAAGGCGGCAATACAAAGTGGGGCGATTAGAAAGTGTTGAAAGTTGAATTGTTGTTTTTTCACTAAATTAGGTAGGGCATAAACCCTGTTTACTCTATTGTTCAGCTTTTTATCTCATGTTACTGTTTGCGTTGAAGGTAAGCAAATAAACTATTGAGAATCTATTTATGCCGCGTCAGATATGCAATCAATGTCAACGCCCTATATCTGCTTGTATTTGCGATCTTTTTGTCAAAATTAACAATCAAATTCATATTGTCATTATTCAGCATCCAAGTGAAGTTACCAAACACAAAGGAAGTGTCACGTTACTTGCTAATTCCCTGTTGAACTGCCAAGTGATCACAACCGATAATTTAAGTGACAGTGATGATTTCCAGCGAGTGTTAGCAACTTATAAACAGAGTATTGGTGTGTTGTATCCTTCGGAAGGTGCGAAGCCTATTGAAACTGCGATGACCGATAATAGCGGGCAAATTATTAAATGCTTAATTTTGATAGATGGTACATGGAAAAAAGCGTATCGACTTTATATGGAAAATACTCATTTACATTCGATACCTCATTTTACGTTCTCTAGTGAATTGAATAGTCTTTATGTTGCTCGAAAAACTGAGAAGAAAGGGGCGTTATCTACACTTGAAGCTTGTTGCCATGCTTTATCTTTGTTAGAAAATGAACAAAACAAGTATACAGATTTGATGGATAGTTTCGTTGCCTTTAATCAACGACTGCTTAATTTTTCTGGATATGCCAATAGGAAAACCAATTGAATACATTAACGACAAAATCTCGAGTTAAACAGTTATTACTGCTAGGTGCCATCGCGAGTACCTGTTGGTTTGCTCAAGCTCAGGAAGTGAGAGAACCAGAAGCAGCTACTGGCTATGAAGCTAAAAAAGCCGTAAAAGGTAAAAAATATATGGTAGCCGCGGCTAATCCATATGCTTCAAGAATCGGATATAACATCTTGGAAAAAGGTGGTAGCGCAATAGATGCTGCTATTGCCGTTCAACTAGCGTTAACGCTAGTTGAGCCTCAATCTTCCGGTATTGGTGGAGGGGCATTTATTCTGCACTGGGACAATAAAAAAAGTCAGCTTAAAACTTTTGATGGTCGAGAAACAGCGCCGTTAAAAGCAACGCCTAATATGTTTTTAGATGAAACAGGGAAGCCAGTGCCTTGGATTAAAGCTGTGGTTGGGGGGCGGTCAGTAGGTGTTCCTGGCGTATTGGCGGCACTTAAACAAGCTCATGACCAATATGGAAAACTACCTTGGAAGGTACTGTTTTCCGATGCAATCAAATTGGCCGAGCGTGGCTTTAGAGTATCGCCTAGGCTTCAGCGTTTGGTCGAAATGCAATTTAATCCTGGGGTAACTGAACTGGCAGAAGCGCGCCAGTATTTTTTTCCTGAAGGTAAAGCAATTCAAGCGGGTGATAAGCTAGTAAATCCAAAGCTTGCTGAGGTTTATAAAAGTCTAGCAAAAGATGGAATTGAACCGTTTTATCAAGGGTGGATCGCTAAAAATATTGTTGCTGCAGTTAACAACGCGACTATTGAACCCGGCGTTCTCAGTTTACAAGATATGAAAGCATATCAAGTGGTAGAGCGTGAGCCAGTTTGTGGACCTTATAAAGGATACAAAGTGTGCGGCATGGCACCACCAAGTTCTGGTGGGGTGGGTGTATTGCAAATATTAGGACAATTAGAAAGTTACGGCATGGAAAAGAGGCCATTTGAAGATGTTCATAACGTACATTTGTACACACAAAGTTCAAGGTTAGCGTTTGCTGATCGTGCGAAATATATCGCAGATCCTGATTTTGTTTCTGTTCCGGTTTCCGAACTAATTAATCGAGATTATTTAGCTCAAAGAGCGAAAAAGATTAATATCCATCAAGATACCAAAGCGCAGGCTGGCGAAATATCACTAAATGCGATGCGTGCTAATGACGATGCTTATGAACTTCCATCGACTAGTCATATATCTATTGTCGATAGTGAGGGTAATGCGGTATCTATGACCACAAGTATTGAAATGGCTTTTGGCTCAGCGGTTATGGTTGAAGGGTTTCTACTGAATAATCAACTGACTGACTTTTCTTTATCGCCAGAGCGTAACGGCGTCATTGTCGCAAATAGTGTAGCCCCTAAAAAGAGACCGAGATCGTCAATGGCACCTACCATGGTTTTTAAAGGTGATGAATTGTTCTTAGTGCTTGGCGCACCAGGTGGCAGCAGGATCATTAGCTATGTCGCGCAAACCATTATGGGGGTAGTCGATTGGAAACTAGATCCTCAACAGGCGATCAATATGCCAAAAGTGACCAATCGAAACGATGTAACAGCCTTGGAAAAAGGTACACCAATAGTAAAATTACAAACTGGATTAGAGGCTAAAGGGCACAAGGTATCAGTACGTGACTTAAACAGTGGCTTACATGCAATTAAAGTGCATCGCTACGGTTTAGTTGGAGGGGCTGATCCTAGGCGGGAAGGCAAGGTAATGTCAGATTTACAACAATAAAAAAAGCGGCTGAAAAGCCGCTTTTTTTTGATGCTAAAAAGGATCTTTTAGCAATTTATCAATATACCAACTGTCATCTTTTTGAATAACAGAAATACGTTTGACGTCTTTTTGTATTTCTCCGTTATAAGTACCATTGAAATATAAGGTAATGACTGCTTTTTCTTTAAATTGCTCTCGAACTTTAACGCCACTGTCATCTGGTTTCACAATGACTTCGTCATACGACATATTAAAAACATGTCGGCCTACAGCACTTGTTGATTTGTAATGTAAAATAATTCGACGTAACTTTGGCGTGCAAACAGCGGCAGCTTTTTTAACGTCCTTTTCATTGTATAAAGCGTTAAAAAAAGCAACAGCGACTTTCTCCGGGTTGTTGGTCGTATCTATGCCTTTAGGTTTATCATCATTACAGCCTACAAGGAAACTAGACAGTAACGCTAAACTTAGTCCGATTTTTTTCCACATAAAATATATTCAATTCAATCCGTTTCAGTGGATAATAATACATTATTTTTTCCAATAAAAAAGGCGCATAAAGCGCCTTTTATCAAGTAGGTTCTAATTGAATGATTATTGAACTAACTCTTTTTCGGAAAATGTATCAGTAAATAGAGCGCTCGATAAGTAACGCTCTGCAGAGCTTGGTAGAATTACCACGATGTTTTTACCTTCGTTTTCTGGACGTTCAGCTAAGCGTTTCGCTGCTACAACTGCCGCACCAGAAGAAATACCTGCTAAGATACCTTCTTCTTTCATCAACCTGTGTGCCATTGCCATAGCATCTTCATTTGATACTTGCTCGACAGCGTCAATCACTGACAAATCTAAGTTGCCTGGAATGAAGCCTGCGCCAATACCTTGTATTTTGTGCGGACCAGGCTTTAATTCTTCACCGGCAAGCTTTTGACTAATAACTGGTGAGTCAGTTGGCTCAACAGCTACCGAAGTGATCGCTTTACCTTGTTCATTTTTAAGGTACCGACTAACACCAGTAATTGTGCCACCTGTACCTACGCCAGCAACAAAGATATCAACATTGCCGTCAGTATCCTTCCAGATTTCTGGACCGGTAGTTTTTTCGTGGATCTCTGGGTTTGCAGGGTTATCAAATTGACCTAGCAACACGTACTTATCAGGATTTGAATCTTTGATTTCTTGCGCTTTAGCAATAGCGCCACCCATGCCTTTAGCACCATCGGTTAGCTCTAATTTTGCTCCTAAAGCAGCGAGTAGCTTGCGACGCTCTAAACTCATGGTTGCAGGCATAGTTAATGTAATTGCATAACCACGTGCCGCAGCAACGAAAGCTAGGGCAATACCTGTGTTACCGCTGGTAGGCTCGATAATTTCTTTGCCTTCAGTTAACTCGCCTCGCTTTTCTGCGTCCCAAATCATGTTTGCACCAATGCGACATTTTACGCTGAAGCTTGGGTTACGTGCTTCAACTTTAGCGAATACATTTCCACCAGTTACGCGGTTAAGTTTAACTAACGGCGTATTGCCAATAGCTGTAGAATTATCTTGAAAAATTGAGGTCATAATTAAATCCTTGCCTGTTCGTTGTTGCTAATTGTTTTATTTTGAAGCGTAACAACGTTATAGTCGTGAGTAACTCTTAAATATTAGCGGCAAATTGAACAAAAAGAAGTGCCGATTAGTTATAACTTATATTCTATAAAGTTATAAAAAAATTCAGTATAAAAATTAATTAAATATTATGACAAAAGAAGCATTAACTTCGCCTGAAAGCGCAAATGAGGCGATAACTAATAATAATCAAGAAACAGCCGATGCTAGCTTTGATCATTTAAGTAAAGAAGAAGCTAAAAAAATACTTACACCTTCGGCTTTTCGCATAAACCCATTGCTATTTGGTGCGCCTTTAGCTACTCCATCCAAACGTGGTTTTGCTTTACTTGTCGACTTCATTCTCATTGGCATTCTATCTGATGCGCCTGGTGAGCTATTGGCGATATTAATCGCGCTTACTTTTATTCAGCTTGGTAGTAAAAAGCGCGCGCAGCTACAAGGTAAAAAACGCGGAGCACGTAAAAAGCTTATGCAGTTTGTTGGTATTGCTACGCTTGCTATTGTGCTGCTATCTGTTGCTAGTGACATGTTTTTCCCAGATGAAGCCACTGCATCAACAAATAGCAATGAAACGACTATAAGTACTGTGCAAGGTGACGAAAAGGCCGATGACACAAATAAAGACAGTGATAACAGTAAAGAAGATGGCTTATTAGTTACAGGTATTGCTTGGTTAAAAGATTCAATTAAAGAGTTAGGTTTAAGCTTCGGTTGGGCTGCTCTTTATTTTACGTTAGCAACGGCTGTATTAAATGGACAAACACTTGGTAAAAGAATTTTTTCGATACGCGTATTGCAACTTGACGGTACGCCTTTATCTATTTGGGATAGTTTTGGTCGATATGGTGGCTATGCCGCTGGACTGGCTACGGGTTTCTTAGGCTTCTTGCAGGTGTTTTGGGACCCAAATAGACAAGCAATACATGATCGAATTTCTTCTACTATTGTTATAGATGTAAAACTTGCTCAACAACAAAACCATGCGGCACGTTTAGCTGGACTTCGTTCAGAAAATAGTGCCGATACATAACTATATTAACACGGTGATTACATGATAAAATTCTTATGCATCTTTCTATTAAGCTCCCTTGCGACATTTGTTCAAGCTCAAGAAAAAGCAATGGCTAAGGAGTTGGCAATATTTCAACCTTATTTGGGCACTTGGCAGTCAACGTTTTCATTTGGCGAACAAAAGGTCACAGACGTGTCAAAGTGGGAGAGAGCGCTTAATGGAACAGCACTAAAAACAACTCACTCTATCAACGGTGGTGACTATGGCGGAGAGTCTTTTATTTTTTACGATAAAAAGAAGAAAAGCTTAGTATTTTACTATTTTACTACTGCTGGCTTTTATACACAGGGTACGATAGAAGTGTTATCAGATAATAGCTTTGTTGCTTACGAAGAAGTTACAGGCAATCAAGACGGAATAACGAAAGTAAAGTCAACGAGTACTATGTCCCCACAAAAGCTGATAGTCGCAACCTCTTATTTTAAAAACGGTCAATGGACGAAAGAAGAAAAGCGCAGTTACTCACGCTCTGATGCGGCCGTTGTTTTTCGCTAATCGTTAATGCTTAGAGCATAGTAAGCAAGGTTTGGATGTAAACACTCTAGATTTTCTAGGGCTGAATTACATCCAAGCGTAACTGATTTTAGTAAAATACGTTCTTGAATCACGCGTCATGTCATCTAAGTATTCATCTTGATAACTGTTGTCAGCATAGCCCGCATACCACACTGTCTGCGGGTTTATTTTATAGGCGTAAATAATCTGTGTAGATAGGTTGTCTGACTTTCTCAATGGATAACTTAGAGGGTTGTTATCTACATTGTTGTCGATATCGCTGTAGACGATGTTGATATCAACGTAGCTCTTTACGTTAAATTGGTAACTAATGCGCGCTTCAGTTAGTTGCTCTGTATAAACTTCCGCACCATCAGCATCCATCGACGCATTTATGTAATAACCTTTCGCGCGTAAATGTTCATTTAAGTGAACATCCATTGCCGCATAAATCTCTTGATAGTCTGCAAGGCGGTTATTTCTATAATCTATTTTGTCACCGAAAATATACTCAGCTTCTAACAGAACTTCACCCACAGGCTCAACGGAGCCATAAATTTTGAATAAAGCTTCGTCAAATCTTGAGGTATTGCCATCAATTGTTAAAGAAGAAGCGTTATGTCTTCTACCTACCTTGTCAGAAAAAGTAGCGGTTAGTTCCAGCTCTGATTGCATTGGTCCTTGAATCAAATAGGCAAACTCAACTGTCTTGTCGAGCAGTTCACCGTTTTCATTTTGGTTTAACCACCATTTAGCTGAAGCTTGCATATATTGCCAAGATGAGTCTTCATCCCCCCAGAATACGCGGTCAACAGTCGCCTTATTTTGTTGAAAATCCACCTGATTGATAAAGCCCAAATCTGCTCTAAAATCTTGACCAAAGCGATTGTGTTCAAGTGTGTACTGCCAGTTCTCGGAATAGTGCTCGTATTTTACCATTGAAGCACTATCGTTGAAGCTGTCTTTTTCCTTAGTTCTTAACACCTGTTCGTTGTATGGACAATAAACAAGAGAGCAATCTTCATTAAACTCTTGTTCGCATTCCATATCGGTATCTCCGTAACAAAATTGACGATACATATCTTCTGGGTATTCTGTATCGGACGTTACATGTTGGGCAATTAAGGTGTTTGAATCATCAAACTTATACTTTAGATCTAAGCCTGCGGTGTAGTTGTGATAATCGTCTGCGGTTCGGCTCGTTACCATAGCGCCAACTGATAGCTGCTCACTGGCGTCAAAGCGGTAATTAATTGCGCTTGATAAACTTGATTGATTAAGCTCTGCGATATTTGAACCTATGTTGCCTGGTACAATGAAGTTGGTTTCACTATCTTTTGTTACAAATACACCAATATTATGCTCATCAACCGAAGAGGTGAGCTTTGCACCAAAATCAGGAGCGACAATATTTCGTGTGTAGACTAAGTCTAAATAGGAAGAAAAGTAGTCGGCGTTGTCTAAAAAGAAAGGTCGTTTTTCTTGGTAAAAAAGTGAAAACGTTTCATTAATGGTCAGTTGGCTTGAGTCGGTTTCAACTGTTGAAAAATCAGGATTAATCGTTGCATTTAATAAAGTGTTGCTGTTGATATTCCAACGAATATCTAAGCCTGCTTCAACATCGGTATCACCTTGCCATTGTGGATCTGACTCATAGACGTCTCTCGTCTCACTTTTGTTTGCGACTAGCGTAGGCGTTAACATTAAATTATTGCCCGTTTTCGCTCGTTCAAATCCCTTTAATTCAGCAGCTTGACATAACAGGCATTCGTTGTTTCTATCCATGTTCAAATGAGATATACGGAGTAAAGCATCTCTTGGTAAATATCTAACTAGCTCAAATGCCCAAGTCTTTTCTTTTTCCGAGTCTTCGAAATTTAAAATGCTGTATGGGATAGCAATTTCTACTTGATAGCCTTTATCAGTGATTTTGCCGTAAGCATCCCAAATACCATCCCAAGCATCGTTATTGTTGCCTGTCATTTCGTTATAAATACCATCGTACTGAACACCGTATGGGTTTACATAAAACTCGTAATTTAGTCGTCGTTTGTTGAATGTGTCGAGCTTTATGCCAACGATATCATCGGAAAGTCTGGAGTCTCTGTCTCCGAGAAAGGCTTTTATTTCTGATGCATTAGCGTCTTGCGCATCAAATGCAATATATAGATATTTTCCATTTTCAATAATGCGGGCTGTTGTTTTAACAGGGCTGGGTGTGTTATCCCATGGACTCGTCACTAAGTTCAGTTCTACAATTTTCGCTTCTTGCCATAAAGGCTCATTAAACTCACCATCAACATTTATAGAGTCTTGAGTATTTGGAATATGAATCTCTCGCGTAGAAGTTTTGCTCTCATCTCCTGCAAAGGAAAAAAAGCTAAACAGCAAAAGGCTAAAAGCCAGTGAACTAAGTCGAATCAAGTACGACATTAAATCCGCTCCATGAATATTTGTTGTTGTTTTTTTGAGGAGTAATCCTTGATAGGGGGGAAGTGTTACAAATTGTTTACCTAAAAACAATGCTTTGCCAGTTAAATATAAAAAGGCTTGCAGAAGCAAGTCTTTTTATATTTTGAATAGGCGAACGATTTGCTTATTTTATCCAGGCATAGCTAAATTTTGCGAATATACTACGGTTTTCTTGTTCTAATTCGCTGAATTCTTCTTCTGTGTAATGTCCATCAGAGTAGCCTAAATAAAACACCGTTTGCGGGTTTATTTTATATGCGTACAATAATTCAGTACTTAAGTTTTTACTCGACGCAGTAATGTCCTCAGGATCGGTATAAAGGTAGTTGTAAGGGTTTCTGTTGGTGTTGTTATACACAAGTGTAAAGCGCAGAAAGCTTTTAATACTGAATTGATATGTCGCTCGCATATCTGTCAAACGTGCAGTAAACACATTAGCGTCATCGGCATTCAACTGATTAAAAACTTGTTTAAATCTAAGCTCTAAATGCTTATTTGCATTCCAATCAATCGATGTATTAAATTGCTTAGTTTTACCTAGTCGGTTACTACTAAAATCAATTGCGTCACCATAATGCAGGTTGGCGTGAAGCCTTAAGCCTAAGATAGGGCGAATGCCACCGGAAAGGTTAATGCGCTTTTCATTGAAAAGAGTGGTATTAGCGTCGATAGCAAGCGACGACTTATCTATTCTTGAGCCAACTTTATCACGACTGGTAAGCCCTAAACGTAAATTTGAACTGTGTTTAGCTTCAATGCGAGCCACAAGGTCCCACTCTTTCTCAATTAACTCACCATTGTCGTTATGAAAAATGTCCCAGTCAGAGTAAATTGTAGCTTTAGTCCACCATTGGCCAGGTTCCGCGTACCACTTACGTTCGCCACCTATTGACCACTTGTTAAAGTCTACTCGTGAGATAAATCCTAAATCACCACGAAAATCACTACTTTGTTTGTTGTAGTTCACACGGTAAAACCATTTTTCGTCGTTGTGTCTGTAGCTAGCTCTTATGGCGTGGCCGGTAAATCTATCGTCTTTTAAGGTTCTTAAAACTTTTTCGTTGTAATCACAATCCCCATAAGTACACTCAGCTTCCTCTGGTTTTGTGCAATCTTCGCTATCATCTGCATAGCAAAATTGTTCGAACAGGTCACTAGGGTATTCGGTACTAGACACAATAGTTTGAAATTTAAATACATCATAGGTACTTAATTTAAATCGGCCATCAATACCGTTTACCACGTTTTGATAATCTTCTGCAGAGCGTAAAGTCGAAATCCAACCTAACGTGATATCAGGGTTGTAGTTATAGCGATAACGTAATGCTGCGGCCTTAGACTCATCATCAATTTCTGCAATTGAAGAAGCTCTGTTACCAGGAATAAGAATGTTAGTGGTATCATCGTCTGTGATAAATAAGCCAAATGAATGATCATCTTTACGGCCGGTAAGCTTTGCACCAGCATTAGGTGCGTTGATGTTTCGGGTGTAAACAAGGTTGTAGTTAGAATCAAAGTAATCGGCGTTATCTAAGAAGAATGGACGTTTTTCGGGGAAGAATAACGCGAAGTTATTATTTACGTTAAGTTGAGCATTGTCGGTTTCAACGGTAGAAAAATCCGGGTTTATGGTTGCGTTAAGCAATAAGTCCGGTGAAATACCCCAGCGAACATCTAAGCTAGCTTCGGTATTGTTAGTTGATTCCCACTCATCATCAACTTTCTCTTCCGAGCGACCTGTGACTAAAGATGGTGTAACAATAAGGTTGTCGCCTTGCTTAGCACCAGAGAAACCTTCCGCAGTATGTAACTGACACAACTCGCAATTGTTGTTTCTATCTAAATAAATATTAGAAAGGCGTAATCGTTCGTTACGTGGGTAAAAACGCATCAGCTCGATGCCCCAATCTTGAATCGTGTCCTTTTCGGTAAAATTTAGCATGCGTAATGGCAAGGCCATTTCGACAATGTACCCTTTATCACTAATCTCACCCGCGCTATCCCAAATTCCGTCCCAGGCGTCACTCTCCCTTTTAGTGACTTCACTTTCGATGCCATCAATTTGTGAGCCCATTGGATTGACTAGAAATCGATAAGCCGTTCGCTGATCATTATACGTATCGATTTTTATGCCTACGATATCATCTGACCACGATTTATCTCTATCTCTTAGGAAAGCTCTAATTTGGCTTGGGTCAGGATCTTCTGCAATAAAGGCTAGATAAAAGTTCTCGCCATCTTCCATTAATAACGCTTCAGTATGTACAGGGCTTTCTGTGTTGTTATAGGGACGGGTCACGTTATTAATTAAAACTTTTTTAGCTTGTTGCCATTGTGGCTCATCCAATTTGGCATCAACTGTTACTGGTCCGTTAATTCGAGGTATTTGATAAGTCGCCTTTTTCGGCGCATCAGCAAATGCGTTGCATGACACAGCCAATGCAAGTAAAGGATAACTAAAAGAAAATAAAGAATTTCTTAGCAATTTCATTAAAAGCCTATTAATAACAACATAGAAAAATTAAACGCATGTCATTCTAGAAAAGTTACATTTTGTGTCAAAATAATTACGATGGTTTACCTGATATCTAGGTTTAATGCAGTTTGTTAACTATCGATTGTCAAATTGCTATCGCAAGTTTACGATTTCTAACGCATAATGCCGTCTATAAAGCCAAATGAGTTACTTTATGTCTGAAAACCTACTAAATATTATTGCTCTTATTTCTTTTATTACGTGCTGGGTAGGCTATACCGAGTTTGCTAGAAAAAAAGCTAAAACCACTAATTGCATCGCAAGGTGTTTGCATCAACATCGAATTCACTGGATGTATGAAGTGCTAATGCGTGATATAAAAGTAGGCGATGCTGCGTTATTAGCAAATTTAGAGCGCAATATTGCTTTTTTTGCTTCATCAACCTTACTGGTTCTCGCTGGTGTATTAACTTTGTTCGCGCAAGTAGAAAAACTGGAAGAAGTTATTGCATCTATTCCTTACGCGGCCTTTCCCAACCACACGGTTATTCAACTTAAGCTTGGCTTACTAGCATTTATTTTTGTTATGGCTTTCTTTCAGTTTACTTGGTCAATGCGACAATATGGCTTTTTAAATGTGATGATCGGTGCTGCGCCGTTCGATGAAAAAGGCGAAAGAGAGACATTAAAAGAATATGCTAAGCAAATGGCGGTCGTACAAGACCAAGCCGCACATTCTTACAATTATGGCTTGCGTTCTTACTATTTTTCTATGGCAGCAATATGCTGGTTTTTTCATCCTCTACTTTTTATCTTAGCAAGTATGTTCGTTGTTTATACTTTATATATTCGCGAGTTCCGCTCCAAAGCTGTCCGCGCAATAACAGCTGGTCAAGAGATTCTCAATAAAGAGAGAGACGCTAAGTAGTTTTGGTATGCCTGAATTATATAGAAATTTAAAACCTCAAGACTTTGATGCTTACGACTGTGTCAAATTATCAAAGGGCTTTTACTTAATCTTGTTATATTTGCTGCGCGGTTACTTCATCTGGGTGGCCTCCCTGACTAACTTTAAAGATCAAGTGAGTATTCTTCAGTTGGTATTTCCGCAACCCTCACAATTCTATTTAAGCTTATTGTCTGGTGCGAGCGCACTCGTGCTGTTTATTGTTGTTAGTCAACGTAGACCCGAGGCTCCCAATTGGGTGCGCAGTGCTAGTAGACATTTACCATTCTGGTTTTTAATTGCCTTGTTAATTGATTTGGCCATTAACACTACAGCATCTATATGGTTTAATGAGTTTTCTTTAACCTTGTCGATAACACAGCTTATTATTGTCGTGACTTCGGCTTGGTTTTTGTTTACCAGTAATCGCGTAAAGTTAAATACACGGGAGTTCCCCGAGCCGTTACCCGAGAGAAAAAGAGCGAAATATGATCCAAGACGATAGTCAACATAAACGATTAGTTATTCTAGATACGGAAACAACAGGTATAAACCCAAGAGAAGGGCATCGCATTGTTGAAGTTGGCTGTGTAGAAATGATTAACCGTCAGCTTACGGGCAGAACCTATCATGCATATATCAACCCACAGTTTGAAATGGAACAAGAGGTTATTGATGTTCACGGATTAACCAATGAGTTTTTGCGTGATAAACCATTATTTGCAGATATCGCTCAAGACTTCATTGATTTCATAAAAGGCGCTGAACTTGTCATCCATAACGCGAAGTTTGACGTTGGCTTTATGGATCATGAATTCAATCTTGTAGGTCGTGGATTGCCAAATACTGGCGATATTTGCGAAGTTACCGATACGCTAATGGTATCAAAAGATGAGTTTGGTTCTCCTAAAACCCTCGATTACCTTGCCAAATTCTATCGTGTCGATGGTTTAATTGACCGTACTTATCACGGCGCTTTAATTGATGCGCAGTTGCTTGCCTTTGTTTATATAGAGATGACAAGGAAGCAGTCTACTTTAAACTTATCTGTAGGCGATGGTGAAGGAGATGGAGCTGATGCAAATGCAATTCGCCGTTTAAGTGATAATCGAGAAAAATTAAAGATTGTCCGTGCAACTGCCGATGAAGAAGTACAGCATCAAGAACGATTAGCGATTATCGCAGACAAGGGGAGTTCGCCAATATGGCAATAAGGGGGCTTTTGGCCAGCATAGTTTTCACGTTAGCTTTTTCTAACTCGTTGGCCGCACAAGAGCAATCTGAATCGGTGAAATATTATGAACAAGACGATGTTACCAACCGAATTCCTTATTTTGATAACCGCTTTCGCTTAGACGCAAACCTTGAAGAAATTACCTTACTTTTTTATCGTCGCCGAGGCACACCGCCGATTATTTTAGTTCGTCCTGATGGTAGTAAGTTAAAGATTACCAATTTACCTAAAGACAAGGTTGAGTGGTATGACGATAAAACTTACGACATGATAAGAATTATCAACCCCATGCCAGGACCTTGGCAAGCTGTTGGGGAAATTCTACCTAACAGTAAAATCATGGTGGTTTCTGACGTCACCTTAGAAGTAGAACCGTTAGCGGAAATTCTGCTATCTGGTGAAACCTTAAAGGTAAAAGGACAAATCTTTAATAAAGAAAAAGTTGTAGATGACCCACTCTTTAATGACGTGATTAACCTAGACGTAGATTTTTTCAGTACCAACAACTTAGCGTTTGATAACTTTGGCGCTGAAACTGTACAGCTAGGATCTTTTAGAGACGATGGATATGACTTAGATGAATATGCACGAGACGGTATTTTTACTGCAGAATTCGCTTTAGACTTTTCTGCGGGCGAGTGGGTACCGGTTTATCGGGTTATTATGCCTATGGCGATACGAGAGCTTAGACAGAAGCCTGTTATCGTTCGCAATAATCCTATCTCATTAGCTATTGAAACAACGATTGACCCACTAGAGCAACATGAATTGACTATACATATAGATAGTGAATTTGTTGATGAAGACTCTCTTATTTTTCAAGGAAAAATAACTTTTCCTGATAGACAGTCTGAACCATTTGCTATTATGGAAGGTGAGGGAATAACGCGTGTTAAACAAATAGGCTATACAGAGCCGGGGCTTCATAAAATAGCATTGAATGCGTTTGGCAAGACTATTCATGGTCGTGAGTTTAGATTAGTAGTTCCTGAATTTACGTTCAATGTTGAACGAGAAGATGGCCCTTTAGTTCCTTCGGTAGATAATCAAGAAATAGTTGAAGATAGCCAGTCATTGTCTGAGGCAAAAAAATTAGCGCAAAAAGTAGCAGATGAGCAAGCGAAGTTCGAACTAGAGCTAGAACAAGCGAAATTAGCTCAGCAAGAAAAAATAGCAGCAGAAGAGAAGCGCAATCTTTATATTATTTTAGGAAGTAACCTAATTATTATCATTGCAGCAGGTCTTGGTATCTTAATTATTCGTAGAAAAAAGCGCTAATTTGATTTAAATTCAGCCTTATTGCTCAGCAAATGCGCATACAGTCATATTTATGTAAAAAAGGGGTTGACGCCTCGTCACGTTAACCGTATTATTCCCGCCGCATTCAACGACTTGTTGTTGAAAAGACGATTACGTGTGGAGTGGTAGTTCAGTTGGTTAGAATACCGGCCTGTCACGCCGGGGGTCGCGGGTTCGAGTCCCGTCCACTCCGCCAATAATTGTCTTAAGCTATTCCTGAGGAGTGGTAGTTCAGTTGGTTAGAATACCGGCCTGTCACGCCGGGGGTCGCGGGTTCGAGTCCCGTCCACTCCGCCACGAATAGCAAAGTTTAACAAGTTTTTGAAAGATAAAATACTGCGGAGTGGTAGTTCAGTTGGTTAGAATACCGGCCTGTCACGCCGGGGGTCGCGGGTTCGAGTCCCGTCCACTCCGCCACTATTTTATCGTTTCCCCTGTGCGGAGTGGTAGTTCAGTTGGTTAGAATACCGGCCTGTCACGCCGGGGGTCGCGGGTTCGAGTCCCGTCCACTCCGCCAACTTTCTTTTATTTCAATATTATTTCCTTTTTCTCTCCTGTTTTTACAGGAAAATTCTCTCTCTACTGCTATCTTTAAATTTATCTTCGTATCGCTTCCTGTTATTTCTATTAAATTGATTGGGCGACTTATTACTTCAATTTTGTTAATCCTTAGCAGCCATAGCAACGTAAGATAATCGAGTTTAATTTTTAAAGGTCTGGTAAGACCAGTTGATTTTCTTTCGTGACTTCTCTAGTATGAAAGCATAATAACAGGTCTTACCACTATAGGGAGCAGCTATGCTGACATATAAGGCACCAATAGCAGACATTAAATTCTTGTTTGAAGATGTTCTTGATTTTTATCCTCATTATGAAAAGTTTCCGCAATTTGAAGAAGCAACACCTGATTTAGTTGATGCTATTTTTCATGAATGTGCGAAGTTTTGTGAAAACGAGCTTTTACCGCTGAACCAAAGCGCGGATAAAGAAGGCTGTACATTTGATAATGGAACGGTAAAAACACCAAAAGGCTTTAAAGAAGCATATGAACAATATGTTGCTGGTGGTTGGCAATCTTTATCACATGGACTTGAATACGGTGGGCAGGGGCTTCCACCTTCATTAGGTATGGTGAAGTCTGAAATGATGGGTACCGCAAACTGGTCTTGGGCAATGTACCCTGGATTAAGTCACGGCGCGATGAATACAGTAGAGTTGCACGGAACAGACCGACAGAAAGAACTTTATTTGACGCGATTAACTGAAGGCACATGGACAGGAACCATGTGTTTAACGGAACCGCAATGTGGTACTGATTTGGGCCAAGTAAAAACTAAGGCTGTGCCAAACGAAGATGGTACGTACTCGATTACCGGTACTAAGATCTTTATCTCTGCTGGTGAGCATGACTTAACCGACAACATTATTCATATTGTACTGGCTCGTTTGCCTGATGCGCCTAAAGGAACTAAAGGTATATCACTATTTATCGTGCCTAAGATGTCTGTAGATGATCAAGGTAACATTTTAGATGCAAATAATGTCGTTTGTGGTTCTATCGAAGACAAAATGGGGATCAAAGGTAGCGCTACGGCAGTATTAAATTTTGATGGTGCTAAAGGTGAACTAATTGGCCCTGAAAATAAAGGCTTGGAATGCATGTTCACCTTTATGAATACTGCGCGAATAGGTACAGCACTACAGGGTATTTGTGCCACAGAGCTTTCTTATCAAAACGCGCTAACTTACGCGAAAGAGCGCCTGTCGATGCGATCTTTATCTGGTACTAAAGAGCCTGATAAAGTCGCAGATCCAATTATTGTTCACCCTGACGTTCGAAAAATGCTACTTACTCAGAAAGCATTCAGTGAAGGTGGTAGAGCAATGATCTACTACGCGGCTAAGTTAGCAGATGTTATTGAGCACTCAAAAGATGAAAAAGAGCGTAAGCGTGCTGATTACAGACTTGGATTTATTACACCTATTTTAAAAGCGTTTCTAACTGAAGTTGGCTTAGAAAGTGCGAACCACGGTGTTCAAGTATTTGGTGGCCATGGTTACATAAAAGAGTGGGGCATGGAGCAAATTGTACGAGACGTGCGAATTGCGACTCTATATGAAGGCACCACTGGTATCCAAGCACTAGATTTATTAGGCAGAAAAATCCTGCTTAGCCGAGGTAAATCACTGAAGAGCTTTACCATGGAAGTACTTAATTATTGTAAAGATAAGAGTATGATTTCTAGTAATCCTCATAAACGTCAAATGAATAGATTTATTTGGCCATTAAGTAAGGCGATTGCTAGCTGGCAGCAATATTCTATTAGACTTGCGATCAAAGCGAAGAAAGATAGAGATTTCGTAGGCTCTGCATCTGTAGACTACTTGATGTACTCAGGCTATATCGTCATGGCCTATTTCTGGGCACAAATGGCACAGGCATCTTATGAAAAGCTAGCAGGTGATGTTGAAAACAGAGACTTCTACCGTGCCAAGATAAAGACCGCAGAGTTCTATTTTGAGCGAATTTTACCGCGCACTAAATCTTTATCAGAGACCATGATGGCAGACCCTAAGTCACTGATGCAATTAGACCCTGAATTGTTATCGTTTTTATAAGACTAACGGTATAAAAGAAAACCCGGCTAAATGCCGGGTTTTTTATTCTTTAAGTTTTATAACACCTCATCACACTCTGATAAATCTGAGCCAATGATGGACGGTTGTACCGGATCTGGATTAGCGTTAGCATTTTGATTCATGTAGTAAATGTAGCACCTGTCCTGGTTGACATTAGTGCCAAAAGGAAAGATCACAAAGCCTCGCCCTGTGCCTAGAGAAGAGTAACCTCGAGAATTAAACCAATTTTGATTTCTTTGGCGAACACACCATTTTAAATCTGGGTCGGTACAGTTATTAGAATTGACTTGTGCGATATCTTGAAAATCTACTAGAAATTGAAATGTGTTATTCCACCTGCCGTCAGGCAGCTTTCCTCGCACTCTAATCACTTGTCCGTTTTCTAATGTATATCGGTTTTCTGCGTTGTTTAAGTTTTCTGGTGCTATTCGAATTTTTGTCTGCACCATATTGTGTGCAGAGCGCAAGCTACCTTCCATCGCTTCCATATTAGCGAGAAGAGCACTGTCTTTTAAATTTACAAATTTGGGTGCAGCTATTGCTGCAATCACACCTAGGACCACAACAATCGCTATCAACTCAATTAAAGTAAACCCTTTTGTTTTCATCCCTTATCCTAACGCAAAGTTAATCAACTATTGAACAGCATAACTTAACGCGTTAGCTAGTCTAACCAACGCGGCTATATTCTTAGTTTACCCAATAATACCAATTAATGTCACTGGTATAAGTATAGAACATCCCTTATAAATGTCTGATTAATTTCAAAAAAGCAAACTTCATTTTGGTATAAGGTGCGAATCTGACGGGCAAATCCTTGAGAAATGGGCGCTTTAGAACTGATTTTAGGTGACTGAAGTTATCAAACCCTGATTTGCCACTGTACCTGCCAAAGCCACTGGGACCGACGCCGCCAAACGGTAATTCGGGTACTGCATTAAACATAATGACATCATTAATGCACTGCGAGCCAGAGCTTATATTTCTGCTCCAGGCTTGTTGTTGCGCTTTATCTTTAGTGAATATATAGGATGATAAAGGCTTTTCTCTGTTTTTGACAAAAGCCACAGCATCGTCAAATGAGTCAACGGTTACGATAGGTAATAGCGCACCGAAGATTTCTTCGGTCATTAAAGGGCTATCTAAAGAAGGGTTTAGAATGAGAGTAGGCTCAATATAGCAATCGGCTGGATCAGTTTTACCACCATGTAATACACTTCCTGAATTCATATAACTGCAAATTCGCTCGAAGTGTTTTTTATTAACAATGCGACCGTAGTTGTCAGATTGTTGTGGGTTATCGCCAAACATCTCTTTGATTTGTTTAATAACCGCTTGAGTAAATGATTCAACTAAGCCGGGCTTTATTAGAATGTAATCAGGGGCTATACAGGTTTGCCCTGCATTCATCCATTTTCCCCATGTTAGTCGTTGTGCAGTGATGTTTATATCAGCACTCTCGTCAACATAAACGGGACTCTTACCGCCTAACTCTAAGGTAACTGGAGTTAAGTGTTGTGCTGCAGCTGTCATTACAATACGGCCGACATGGCCATTTCCGGTATACATAATGTGCTGGAAAGGTAGCTTTAATAATTCTGTGGTTTCTTCAACGCCTCCTTCCACGACAGAAACTAGCTCTTGCGGTAAATATTGTGGAATAAGTTTGGCAAGCAACGAAGAAGTTTCGGGCGCTAATTCAGAGGGTTTAACAATCGCACAGTTTCCTGCTGATATAGCGGCAACTAAAGGCGCTAGTATGAGTTGCAAAGGATAGTTCCAAGCTCCAATAATAAAAACGGTACCTAAAGGCTCAGGCTTGATATAAGAACGGCCTGGTTGAGCAACGATTGGAGTAGAGACAGAGCGCTCTTTAGCCCATTTTTTTAGACGTTTAACAACATGATCAACGTCACCCGCAACGAAAGATACTTCTGTGATCCAAGCTTCAACTTTAGGTTTGTTTAGGTCTTTTTTTAGTGCAGCTAAAAATTCACTTTCATGAACTTGGACCATTTTTTTGATCTGTTTTAATTGAGTAATGCGCCAATCTAGATCAAAGGTTTGCTGACTGTTAAAAAAGTTTTGGTGACGTAAAAGTTGTTGTTTGAAGTTCACATTAGCTCTCATTAAAAAAGTCATCGGATGACTCAATGTAAACTAACTTGAACTTTTGTACAAAACTAATTTTAATTTGACTTAATTTGAAGCACTGCGTTAACTAATCGCTCAATACGCGCTTTGATATAGGCCTCGTCTATTTCGTCTGTAAGCAAGGTTAAATGTCGGTATTCCAATTGCGTAAATACAGTTAACATAATGTCACCGTCTACATCCGCAAGGCCGGGATTAAAGTACCCACATAATTTGGTAAAAGGAGCGAGAAGCGCTTCCCGGTGTGTTGCAGCTAAAGCACGTAATTGGGGAGTAATTTGTATCTCGGTGAATAAAAGTTGTTCTACGGCTAGGTCTACAGAGTTTTCTTTTATCTTGCTGACAAGATAATTTGTTGCCATGTTGGTAAGCCATTGAGCTAATTCTTGGCGTGTTGCTACCCGTTTTAGTTTTGTTTTTGTGTAGCTATCTAGTAATTCAAAAGTTTGCGTCCAAGCCAGCCCAGCTTTTGCAATAGTATTAGATGAACTAAGAATAAATGCCTCATGAACTAATTCTTGGATATCTTTAAAATAATAAGTAGTTAAAGACAGCTGCAATTGCGCTTCGTTAGCGATAGCGCGATGGGTAGTGCCTTTAATACCGTTTCTAGCTAATACTTTTACTGCTGCTTCTAATATTTGTAATCGTGTTTGCTCGCCTTTAGTACGGCGTTTAACTGGAGATTTTGCAATAGTACCCATTATAACTACTCGTTATTCTAATTCTTAGTTTGTAACATTAAATTAACGCTTTTTATTCCTAAACGCAATAAGAAACAGGTTTGCAATCACTTTTTTTGCAGTAAGGTTTTTATTTTATTGTCTTTGTTTTGCCATAACTGACTTAACCATCGATTAAACTTCTTCTTATGTTCTACGTCATTGCTGTAATCTCCTAAAAGAGTACCGTCATTATCTATTGCTTCTACATCGATAATAATTTTGGTGAGCTTGCCTTTTAGCAAGTCTTTCATGACGTGACCTGGATTTTCAGGGTAAAGCAAGGTTACGTTCAATATCTTATCAAACTGTTCGCCCATAACTTCCATGGTAAATGCTATTCCGCTCGCTTTAGGTGTAAGCAAGTGGGTGTAATTGTTTGCTTGCTTCTGTTTTTTTTCTGATGTGAATCTCGTTCCTTCGACAAAGTTTATAATTGTTGTCGGGCGCTCTTTAAAGTTTGCACAAGACGCCTTAGTTGTTTCTATGTCTTTTCCTTTTAATTCTGGGTGCTTTTTCAAAAATGAACGACTATAACGTTTCATAAACGGCATATCTAATGCCCAGCAAGCCATCCCAATAAAAGGTACTTTTTTCAACGAGTCTTTTAAAAAGTATTTAGGTGCAGGAATACGTGAGCCGGCAAAATGAGATAGCACAAAAATATCTAACCAGCTTTGGTGGTTGGCAATCAACAAATACCAGTTGTTCTTTGAAAGCTGCTCGTCTCCGGTAATTTGCCATTCAATTTTATTAAAAGACACCATCAGTAGGTAATTGATGTAGGCCCATGTGCGATATATAAAATTCATTGGATAAAACAAAGCGCGATGAAATGCTTTTAAGGGGATGATGAATTTAAGTATTCCGCCTACGAATATTACTGAGCCACACAAAGCTAAGTTAAGGCAAAATAGAATAAAAGTTATAGGAAAAGAAACAAAAGAGGGCAAAAAGGACAACATGAATTTTATTAACTCTTACACTTTTGGTAAAAAAATTTCAGCCATTCTACTGAGTTTTATACCCTTTGTGTATCACTTTACCGTATAAAGGTTGTTGCATTCATATCTTGCCGATACCATGAGCAGTGGATTAGCGGGAAGACAACTTCCCGCGAAATAAATTACCTTCCTTGTTGAGCACGATACCCGCTTAAATCAAGCTTAGCGATATCCAAGCTTCCTTTTAAGTTGTTCAACGTTATTAATGCTAGTACTTGGAAGTACAAACAGTTAACTAACACCTGATAATAACTCGCGTCATATACATTCAACAATGTTTGAGCGACCACAAATCCGGTGACAAACATGCTGATATAACAAAGATTAGGCAGGGCTATTTTGTTTATTTTTTTGCGATCTACATCTGACTGGTGGGGATCTTTCTTTTTACCTGCAAATAAACAGTAACCTGAAAATATAAATATTAAGTTAGTTAAACTAATGCAGCCTACTTTTATCAGGAAGCTTTCGTTAGTTAAACTCGGTGTTTGCCACACTTCAAAGACAACAAATGCAATATAGGTTAGAACGGTTGCTAATAATAACAAAGGCGAAATGTAATCGTTCAGATTTCGCACTTCTAATGGCGCTTTTCGTTTTGTCTCAGTATTTGCTTCTCGCATCAAGCGCATTTGTCGATAACCCAATATCTCAAGAACAAATAATGGTGAGAATTGTAATATGCCGAACATCAGAGGAATGTGTTCTTCATATTTTTGGCTTTGAGCGTATTCAGGGGATAACAGGCTAAAATAAATCAATAAGCCTGCACCGATAGCGATCATTGCGTTGTTTGCTAATAAATAAATCGCTCTTAATATTTTTACTCTATCCATTCCTTCTGGGTAAAGTTTTGGATGAGTTTCTTCTGGGTAATTGTTTAAGACGTAATCTAATCTAAATACCAGTTTTCTAGGAAAGAAATAAGAAATTAACCAAACCTGGCTGATAAAAAGTAGATAAAATAATATTGTATTAGGCATGATTCTCTCCTTAGTCTTGCGTTTGATTGATAACTTGATTAAATGCTATGCGAATTTCCGAGTCAGTCGCTCCTGAGTTCTTTAGAATTTTTATCGCATCTTCTAACTTGTCTACCAGCCATTGATGTAGATTAAACTGGCAATGCTCAATGGCACCTTCTTCAATAAATGTACCGCGATATCCTTTTGATTGGATAATGCTATCGCGCTCCAATATTTTGTAGGCTTTAGCGACAGTTTTACTGTTTACATCTAAATCATTAGACAGCTGTCTAATTGACGGTAGCTGATCGCCACCCTTTACTTGTCCAACCGCGACACCGTTTTTTATTTGCTCGACAAGTTGAGCAAATATCGGTGTAGCTGATTCAATATCGATTTCTATTTCCATAAATACCACCCCATAGTTTTATGTACCAGTTGTACCATGTGTTGTAATGGTACAACTGGTTTTTAAAGATTGCAAGTATGTTTGTAAATTGAGCAGTAAATTATTTGTTCTTTTGACCTGAGTTTTACTTAAGTTTTTGTTTTATATGTGTTATTTAAAGTTTGTGTTTTTGGGGGAGAATCCAAAATGCTGGAGTTATGCAGTTTACGTGTTTCCGTTTATAGTTAATTACATCGGTCTAGGTGGTACATTGAAGACTTTGTTTTTTTAATTATGGCTATATTGGTTTTTAGGTTGTGCGGTAAGTATAAATAATGGGTAAATACTTAGCTTATGTGTATGGTTAAGTGTGGAAGATTGGCGAAGAGGTAACAAATATGACACTCAATATCGAACAATATATAGAAGGGGCGCAGGAACTTTGTGTTTTGCCAGATATTTATTTAAAGCTAACGGACATGTTGCGTGACGATACTTCTACGCTAGAGGATATGGCTAAAGTTATTGCATTAGAGCCTGCTTTATCAGCACAGTTATTAAAAATAGCTAATAGTGCCTTGTTCTCGTTTCCAAAAGAAGTCGCTGAAATAGACAGAGCATTAATGATAATTGGTGTTAATAAACTCGGTACACTCATTCATGCATATGGCGTTACAGCAGCATTTTCGGAGATAGATCCCCGTGTTATTGATATGGATAGGCACTGGGAGATCAGTGTTGACTGCGCACTTATGACAAAATTTTTAGCCGAGAAAAAAGGATTGCCGAACAGTCACTCTCTTTTTCTGGCTGGATTGTTTCACAATATTGGTGCCTTAGTGTTGGTACATCAAGCCCGTGAACAGGTTCAACAGTGTGAGCTCTACAATAAAGAGCAACTTCCTTGGCATCGACAACAAGAGGTTTTTGGGTTCACTTTTGCTGATGTGTCAGCATGTTTATTAAAAAAGTGGCAGTTACCAGAAGTGATCACTGAGCCTATCGAGCATTTTCACCATGCTTATCAAACGCCAAAAGACAAGAGTTCAACCCTTTTATATATAACTTCACGGCTTGCGCTTTATCACTCTCACCAAGGTAGGTACAACAAAACAAGCTTTTTGGGCACTCACTTGTTAGAGGACCTTGACTTAACTTCGAGAGATATAGATGAAGCTCTTGAATATTGTCGAGCCCAAGCGCTCGAAATCATGTCTGCTTTGAACGTCATTTAATCGTCATGTTAGTTTAAGAAAATGGTCATAATGACGATCTACAGTGACCTCAAGTTATCCAAGAGGAAGAGCTATGAGCAGTGTAGATTGGGACGAGTTAGATTTTTTTAATTTAGACAGTGACGTTGAACAAGACGCTAAAGTAAAAATGAAATCTAAGAAAAGAAAATGGCGAGAAATTGAAAACATCAAAGAAAAAAGACGGCTTAGAAAAGAGTTAGAGCAATACGACAGTTATTCGTTCTAGTGATATTTTACGTCGTTACTACCCTTTAAAAGTAGAACTATAATTCTTGTTAGCAGCGTTCATTCGCTGCTAAAGATTTATTAATTTATTATTGCTTCGCAAAATAACGAATTTGTTTTTTTGTATGTTACTGTTTTACATGCGCTTTATCTTTGGTGACATACTTTTTTACATTCAGTTGCTATTGAAATACCTTTTACTCCTTGTTTTTTACAGCGCTTGCCCAGAGTATAAATAGTAAGAGTTAATCAACAGACATTGCGTTTGACGTTAACTTCATTTTTCTTTCCCAATAAAAGAGGGCATATCATGAAAATAACAATTTCAGGTCATCACGTAAAAGTTACGCAAGGTATTCGAGAAGCAATTGAGAGAAAGTTTGCTAAAATTGCGAAACATTTTCCAAGTATTCTGCATTTAGACTCGGTAATACGTGTTGAACCAAATCGCCAGCAATTGGAAGTAACTACACTTTATGAAGGTGAGAAAATATCAGTTAGAGCTACAGCAAAAGAGCTGTATATGGCGATTGCAGAAGCGAGTGGCAAGTTAGAGGCAGCGTTAAAGCGGCGAAAAGGTATGATGAGCAAAAAGCTACACACTAAATACCAAGTGCCGCAGTCAGCACTGTTTGAACCGACAAGTTAATAAATATATTGAGAAGCAGGCTACAACGCCTGCTTTTTTGACCTTGCCAATAATGTGCTATTGACCAATAAGTCCTTTTACGTGAGCTACGGCACAACGGCCTAAAGCACTTAATGCATATCCTCCCTCTAAAACTGACACGATTCTTCCTTTAGCGTGTTTATCGGCTATCATTTTAATTTGCTCGGATATCCAATGATAATCGGCTTCGGTTAAACTCACTTGCGACATTTCATCTTCAATATGAGCGTCAAACCCCGCAGATACAAAGATGAATTCTGGTTTAAATTTCTCTAATTGAGGTAGCCATTTCTCGGCAATAATTTCTCTGAATTCAAACCCTTTGGTTGTCGCAGCCAAAGGCGTGTTTATAATCGGCGGTGTGTCACTTTCTAGCATTTCAAATGGGTAAAAAGGGTATTGATATGAAGAACAAAACAGCGTTCCTTTTTTATCCTTCACAATATTTTCAGTACCGTTTCCGTGATGTACGTCAAAATCTAAAATGGCAACTCGCTTAATGCCAAAGTGTTTCTTTACGTATTCTGACGCAATAGCAATATTATTGAAGATACAAAATCCCATGCCTCTGTCTCGTTCAGCATGATGCCCTGGTGGTCGAGTCACACAAAATGCCGCTTTTAAATCACCACTCATGACTAAATCGACCGCATCTTTAGCAGCCCCGGCAGAGTAAAGCGCTGCTTCCAAAGATTCACTATTCATAGACGTATCATCATCAATGCGAAACTCACCTTGCGAAGGTGCATTCTTATAAATAAAGTCTATGTAGGTTTGGTCATGTGCCAGAGCCAAAAAAGCTTTATCTATTTTATTCGCGTCAATTTGACGAATAACATATTCCAAGCCACTACGAATAAATTGATCTTGAATAGCATCAAGGCGAGCTGGGCACTCTGGGTGATGTGCACCCATCTGATGACCATTACATTTATAATGGCTGATTACGCCAAAGTTCATAGATCTTCCTCTGTTTCTTGCTCATTATCTAACGGCAGTGCTAGTGATACCTCGTCATAATCTTCGGAATAACCACGTTTAAATCCTGCGTTTTCAAATACTTTTAGCATCGGGGCATTGTCTCGTCTAACGCAAGCAATAAGTTGAGTTAAACCACGTTTTTTAGCTATCTTGATCATTTGCAACAATAGGGTAGTTGCCATGCCTTTACTTCGCTGAGTTTCGCGAATAACAAAGGCAACTTCAGCCATATTACCGCTCTCTATAAAGTAATATCTTCCAACTGCTTGAATAACCTCGCCTAGTTGATCGCGTTGAGTAAAACATAACGCTAAGTCTTTGCTTTGATCAACACTCACCAACTTACAGGAGTTTTCTCTTGTCATTTGCATCATGTGGTGGTTATAACGCATCATCAAGGTTTCTTTAGTGTGGGAATAGAAAAACTCTTGCAGTTTTCTTTCATCGGCCGGACTCAGCGGTCTTAAAATAAATCGTTCGCCTCCTAAGGTAAATTTCTTGATTTCTATGGCCCCCAATTCAGGTACTGATGAAGGAGTATTGTCCTGATAAGGCGGTACCCAGTAGTGTTTTCGAACTTCAGTAAGTAAGGACTCTCGAAATTTAGGGTGGGCGATACGAATAAGTTCTAATGCGCGCTCTCTTATACTTTTTCCAATCAAATTCGCGACGCCAAATTCAGTTACTACATAGGCTACATGGCCTCTTGAGGTGACAACGCCACCACCTTCGGTAATATGTGGAACGATGCGAGAGATTGAGCCATCTTTAGTGGTTGAAGGCAGTGCAATAATTGGTTTGCCGCCTTTGCTGAGCCAAGCACCTCTGACAAAGTCCACCTGTCCACCGATACCACTGTAAAATTGGTGGCCAATAGAGTCGGAAACCACTTGACCAGTTAGATCGACTTCAATTGCACTATTGATAGATACCATATTGTCGTTTTTGGCGATATTTACAGGCGAGTTTATGTGCTCTGAAGGGTAAAATTCTACGTGCGGGTTATTATGAACAAAATCATATAATCTCTGGCTACCTAAACAGAAAGTGACCACAGTTTTTCCTTTGTGGAATGTTTTCCGCCTGTTGTTTATCACCCCGTTGAGCATTAAATCGATGATGCCATCGGAGATCATTTCGCTATGCACACCTAAATCTTTGTGGTTTGCTAGATATCGTAATACCGCATCTGGGATCTTACCTATACCCACCTGAATGGTAGCGCCGTTTTCAATTAGGGTTGCGCAATACTGGCCAATGCGTTCGCTGACTTGATCTATTTCTATTGCGGGTAGTTCTGGTAGCTTTTGCTCTTTAGTTAACCAAGCATTTATCTGATTTACGTGGATAAAGCTGTGCCCGTTTGTTTTAGGCATTCGGGGGTTAATTTGTGCAATCACAAATTTAGCGGATTTTACTGCAGCAGCTACTATGTCGACACTTACCCCTAAAGAACAATAACCATACTCATCAGGTGGGCTAACCATAACTAAGGCAGCGTCAAGTGGTAATATGTGTTCTTTAAACAATGTTGGAATTTCAGAAATGAAGCAAGGCGTATAATCGGCACGGCCCTCAGCAACAGCCTCTCTAACATTTTCGCCACCAATAAATAGCGAGTTCACTTTAAATAGCTGTTGATATTCTACTTTGGCCCATTTGTTATCAGAAAGCGTTAAAATGTGTACTGTTTCTATATCGTGCAGTTGCTCGCTATTGCTGATGAGATTATCGATTAACGCATTGGGGACAGCGGCATTCGAGCCAATAAAAATGCGATTTCCCGATTTAATGAAATCTTGCCAGCGCACGACTTGGCCAGCTTTATCAGTTAATTTCATAGTTAATTATCTATTTAATTTATGGACACACTCTACCATAGTCGCAACAATATTAGTTTGCGACTTTAGTGGAAAATAACCATTATTTTATTGATTTATCTCAAAATCTATCGTTAAGAAACGAAAATCCGACCTAGCTATTTTCGATTCTAAAACCAATTTTCAGCGTTACCTGGAAATGACCAACTTTACCGTCAACGATATGGCCTCTAGTTTCGGTCACTTCAAACCAGTCCATATTTTTAATCGATTTACTGCATTCCGCTAACGCGTTATGAATAGCGTCTTCTATACTGGTTTTAGATGATCCCACTAACTCTACTTTTTTATAAGTGTGATGATTTGACATCAGTCTTCTCCTGTTACCGATATTGATTCAAGTTCCTGTTTTTACATCTATTGACTATAGTTTATGTCAGGCCTTTTTTCTGGTTTGCCACTCATTACTCATAGACTTAGCTAAAGAGTCACAGTACTATGAGCGACATATAACTCACTGGTATGAACAGTTGAGTTTAAAGAATTATTTAGGTGAATTATGACGTATGCAGCAATAACTGGTTGGGGTAAATGTTTACCGCCAGCAAAACTAACTAATGATGACTTAGCCACATTTTTAGAAACCAATGATGAGTGGATAACGACACGTACGGGCATGAAGGAAAGACGTATTTCTCATGTAAATGTCAGTGAACTAGCCCATGTGGCATGTGAGCGGGCGTTGGCTGCTGCTGGAAAAACAGCGAAAGATGTTGAATTAATCGTATTTGGTTGTACAACCTTTGATGAGCTTTGTCCAAATGCTGCATCAAACGTGCAGCGTTTGTTAGGTGCAGAACAAGCGGCTTGTATGGATGTAAATACCGCATGTACCAGTGGCATGTACAGTTTAACGACAGCGACGGCGATGATCAAAAGCGGTGTCGTTAAATCAGCTTTGGTCATCGGTGCAGAAGTTATTTCGCCAATTATGGAATGGACTAATCGCGATGTTGCTGTTTTATTTGGCGATGGCGCAGCAGCCTTATATCTCGAGGCCAGTGATACTCCATCAGGAGTATTAGCTGAGTCATTGGGGTGTTTTGGTGAGTCACGTGATATTCTCGCTGTACAAGGCTGGGGGATGAAGTATGCGAATAAAGGTCGCTTATTAGGTGATGCTCACTGGCAATTTATCGGACAAGAGATATTTAAAAAAGCTGTAGCAGGTATGGCAAGTGGTAGTGAGCAAACGTTAGAAAAAGCAAATTTAGCTCCGCAAGATATCGATTTAGTTGTTCCACACCAGGCGAATCTTCGCATTATTGACTCTTTAGCTAAAAAAATGTCTGTGCCGCCTGAAAAGGTATTTATTAATATAGAAAAATACGGAAACATGTCAGCTGCAACAGCTTTAGTTGCACTAGTAGAAGCAATCGAAGAAGGGCTTGTTACTGAAAACAGCCATGTGTTGATGCCCGCTTTTGGAGGCGGACTCACTTGGAGTGCCCATTTACTCAGATTTGTCGACAAACCGGTTGCAAAAGGTAAGAGCAATTGTCAGTTACCTCCTTGTGAACAAACGGGTTTAGCCTTGGTAAAAGACATTATGAAGCAACGATGCTAAGTTTTTAGTACTTCGAATAAAGCATGCCTTGGCATGCTTTTTTTTGTTTTAGGAAAAGTAAAAGTTGATTGTAATTTGACCATACAAAAGATTTGCTGCTATGGTGTTTGTGATAACTTTATTGGGGGAGAAAGATGTCACAACAAGTTAGTAACGCAACGAAAGAAGAGATTAAGGCGGCGTATTTAAGCGCTGAAGACTTAAAGCTGGCGGTATCTTTGTTGTATCAAGCTTATCATGACGATCCTGTCTTTTTAGAAATATTTAAAGGTGATTCACCTGAATATGAGCAAAAACTTAGAGCGGCAATAAGAGAAGAGCTCGGGGTGTTTTGGCAAGCTAAACAGCCAATGGTAGGCCTTTATCTAGGTGAAACTATGGTTGGCGTAGCGTGTTTGAACCACTGTAAAGACGGAGTTTCTGCTGATAGGTTTTGGCACTGGCGATTAAAAATGTTGCTTGGCGCTGGTTACGTAAGCACTAAACAAATGATCGAAAAAGAGCAAAAAGTCATGGAAGCTGTGCCAATGGATAACTTTCATATGCTGGCATTTATCGCGATACACCCACTACATCAGCACCATGGCTTTGGCCATTACCTTATGGCGGCGGTGAACACATTACTAGAAGAATACCCAGAAAGTGAAGGTGTGGCTGTTTATGCAACAACAGATAAATACCGCTCGTTTTTTAAAGATGTCGACTACAAACATGTGGAGGACCTAACGTTAGGTAACGTCTCAGGGTCGCTAATGATTCACTATCGTTAAACTTAAAAGGAGGATTCGCTATTCGTTAATAGTCGTTTTCTCCTATTTACCCTATAACTTTGTAAGACATGTCTTACAACAACGTAGGACAAAGAGCTTTTTCTTTCAGATATCTTCTTTTCAAAGTCACGTAAGTTATTGTTTATTAATTAATAAAGTAAATTTACCTTTCTTTACAAAAATATAACAAGTAAATAATTTTGGATGAGTTACTACCTCAGAATTTCTAAAGGCGTAATATAGTCACTGTCAGGAAGGCGATGAGACAGAAGAGCTAGAGTGTTCATGGAAAGTTCAAACAAGGCGTGTTTGACTATACAAGGATTACTGTAAACTCAAGGGACTGACAAATTTCAGGGATGACAAACCAAGGAAGGGCAAAGGAAATTGCTTAGGGATACCGGTGTGACCGAGGATTGGTTGCTTATAAGGATGTTGAAGGAATGCCCAAGGAAGTGCTAGGAAAGGTGAGGAACACCATTTAGGGACGAAGCGGGATACTTTATGCAGGATGCATAAGCTAGTTAGAGAAATGCGGCTCAGAAGAGCCGCATTTTTTTATGTTTAATTTTTGGTAAAATTGGATAGGTATTAGCAAATTACAGCAATTGTTGAAAATAGCTGCTTTTACCCAATGCCGCTTGACTTCCTTTTAAGGAAAAGTCGTAACCACATAACGAAAAACTTCCTCTTTTTGCTAAGCCATTAATAAGGTTTGATTGATCTAAAGGCGAAAAGTGCGCTTGAATTAGATTCTGATTAAGCCATAACACTTTAGTGGTACGAATAGACTCTTTATTATTAAAGGTTAACTTTTCACAACTCTTATCACCATTGGCACTATGCACATCCCATAGCTCAACTTTGCCTAAGTTATCGTCAACCTCCCATTGAATAACAACACCATAAAACTCATTTGTTGCTACTTCAAAGTCATCAGCTAACACCACTACATTTGAAATCTCTGCGTGGTAAGCGGTCTGCACTGGTTGAATACTTTCTTCATTATTAACTTCTTCTACCGTTTTAGACCCTGATGATTGTGTCATCATTAACCAGCTGAACAAGATGCCAACAATGATGATACTAATTAATAGCGCAATCGTCTTTTTGCCATTTTGTTGATTAAACAAGAATTCACGAATTTGTTCACCTAAATCTTGTTTTGGTAAAGACGCTGCTTGTTGGTAGGTCACAGGTGCAGCGTCAACTATTACCTGTTCTTGATTCGAAACGTTCCCTGAAAAACTCGGCTCTACTCTATGTTGACGATGAGAGTTAGACACCTCGTACATTTGCAAATCTACGGGGCCACTATATCCAAGCACCTTTCTCACCTGATGTTTGGATGGGTAACTCACTAAAATCAGTGATAAGGCTAACGGGAGCAATAGTAGCCAATACAAAGGCAAAACTTGAGAAATAGATATTATTAGTGTGGTAATCGCAAACGCAGCTACAGGGATATATAGCCATTGTTTGGTTAATTGTGCGTCGTTAAGGCGCCTTTTGGTTGAAGCAAATATGATGGTTGATAACGCGCCAGTTAAAACAACGTTAATGATTGGCCAATCGATAAAAACAAGTGAAATTATCGCGAATAATAGGGTACTTACTAAGTTAATTAGGGCAAACCTAAAACGATCATCTGCTCCTTGGAAACAGAGCAAAGAAGACAAGAAAGGCACGTCATCTCCAAACTAAAATTGGGTATAGATTATAGTGTCAAAGAGTAAACAGTTTTCTCTTTAATGTCAGCATTTTCTTAGCCCATTTATTGCTACTTGGCGTTTAATTCGCCTTGAAGGTATTACCTTTATCGTCAAGTGATAGACAAAGTCGAATGTCTTATGTAAGACATTGTCCTATAAGCTGTCAGCGATCAGGGAATAATCTTTAGGGTAGCTAGTTAAAGTTTGTCCGTAAGGTGCTGAAACTAATGCTAAAGTTTTATTTTGAAGAAACTTGAGTAAACAATCACTTAAAATTTTTTGTTTTTAGTCGCTTTTTTTAAAAAGCCAATAGCCTAGAATTATAACTGTCAGGACGACACAGGGTTAAGGAAAACCAAAACAAATATCCTCAAAGGATTGACGATATTTGAGTAACTCAGCAAGGATATGGAAGTAAAAAGGAAAACTCAAACGGAGTTGAATGAACGAGATTTACAGGACGTAATTAAGGATAGCGCATTGACAGGATGTTAAGTAGGGAAGCGCACTTGTTCAAAACTAGGAAGGTTTTCAATATGCGGGGCAGGACGCTCTAAGTCAGGAAGACACTGAGTAGATGTTGAGGTACAGGACATACCCAACCAGAAGAAGCGACGCTAAGTCGCTTTTTCTTTGTCCGCTACTTTATTATTAAAAATTCTTGCACAAGCTTAAATCCTATAAGCAGGGACATCGATGCTCTGTTTACGCAAATTCTTCAAGGAAATCTTTCCAGAGTAGGCTGATTCACCATCACCACTAAATTCGAAATTGAAAACACTTTGCCAATACAGACCGTGGGTTTTATTGAAGGTTAGTCTTGTAGATTCTCGGGCAATGGCAATAAATTGAAGGCCTTCGTTTTTACAATAAAGTTGTGCATGTCGTCGTGCTGTTTCAGCTAAATTACGTAAAAACAAAAAGTACCAACATACCAAAAAAGCACCAAGCAAGAGATAAATTTCAGCCATGTAAATGTTCGTCCTTATTGTTGATTGAAAAGTGCACCAATTGCTTTGCCGAGTGCTTCTGAACGTTGTTCATTTCGCATATTGGCAAATATTATCGCCCTTAAACCTGGAATAGCGACTAAATCTCTAAAAAGAGGGGCGAATAATTCTGGGAATTTTGCTGCAACAAGCTCAAGGAATGCTAGGCAAGTAGCCTCATTTTCCAGTGATTCCCAGAAACGCCCTGCGATCGTGATGACAAACTCTTGACTAGTTGCTTTATCGCTATTTAGTGATTCTTTAATTAACTCTCTGATGCTCTCGTCATGCTGTGAACATGATAATGCTCTAAAATATAAAAGCTTTGTCTCTTCATCTAATGTCGACTGTGATTGCATGTTCAGCACTGCATGGCACAGTGTGTGTGGCAACTTAACATTCTCTAGCGCGCCGGAAAATACTGCCAATACTTGTTTGGGCATGTGAGGTAATGCGTCAGAGACTAATGAAGTTAGATTGTCTGCTTCAAACCTTACGGCAAGGTCTGTTAAGCCTTGAACACCAATGTTTTGCCAGCTTTGCCAATCTTTTTTGATTAAATAGTCGACGGCAGGTTGATAGTAACTAGAAGCAGGTTGTTTCAAACTAGCGCTAATTAAACTATGTAAAAAAGCCAGTTTATATTGGCTTGGTTCATAGATGTATGGGTTGGCTTGTAACAACTCTGCTTGTTTTTCCGTTGGGTCTGCAGACAAATCTGTTCCCAACGCTTCAACGATGATAGCAACAAAATGGTTTCTAGCCCCCTGATTTAGCAAGCCCCTTTCATCTAGCGGTAGTTTGGCAAACCAAAGATAAGGAGATTGTTCTTTACCTTGCCAAAACGCAATAGCTAAATGAGCGTGGCCTTGATGAGGAAATGGGTGAGGCAACTGATTTTCTTCAATTTTACTAAACGTTTCTTTCGATATTTTACTAACCCTGCGGCCAATATCGAAGATGCGAAATTGAACATTAGATAGATTGAGTAACTCAGTAATACTAGAAATGGTGCTCATGGAAAAATATATTTGTCGAAACCAACACGTATTATAGAGATAATAGCGGCTAAACAAAATACCTAGCTGAGCAATGCTGTTTATGTTCACCGAAAAGCCAGATTTAACCGTTTTATTTCAAGATGACTACTTTATTGCTGTCGACAAGCCAGCAGGTTTATTCGCTCATCGAAGCTATCTTGACCGACATGAAAAGTATTTTGCTTTACAGTTAGTGAGAGATATCGCTAATCAATATGTTTACCCTATTCATCGGTTAGATAGACCGACATCTGGAGTGTTGCTGTTTGCTAAAACGGAAGAAATGGCAAGGCTAGTGAGTGAAGATTTTTACCATAATCGGGTACGAAAGAATTACATTGCATTGACTCGAGGATTTGCGCCTGAAGATGGGCTAATTGATCACCCTATTAAAATTAAGTTAGATAAAATTGGTGATAAATTCAGCGCTAACGATGAAGTTACTAAAGAGGCTCAAACCAACTTTACTCGCTTGAACACTGCGCAACTCGACATTCCGCTGGGGAAATATAACAGTGTTCGATATTCGTTACTGGGTCTAGCGCCTAAAACAGGACGCCGACATCAAATCAGAAAGCACTTGTCTCACTTAAGACACCCTATCATTGGTGATATTAACTATGGAGATAACAAACAAAACCCATTTTTTGCTAAGCATTTTGGCTTTAAACGCTTAATGTTAATGGCCAAAAGTCTTTGTTTTTATCACCCAGTTTTAAAAGAAGAAATCTTAGTTGAAGCCCAATTTGATCAGCAATGGTTAACGGTGTTTGAGCGATTGAACTGGTCGTTAGAATCCATTGAAAATGCACTAGACAATTAGATTCAAAGCCATGTTAATTTGGACCTTGCACTCGAATCGCATGGCTGTCTCTTGCGATGAGTTGCGAATAGAAGTTAGGCATTGAAGTCTCTTCATTTTTTGTGCTTTGGTACGGGCCGGTAATCATCACTGGACTCACTAAAGGCACAAAGCCACCATTTTCAGGTAATTGAAGTTTAGTATTGGTAAAGGCGACCATGATTTTGTGATCTTCTGTCATTGGTCTATTTAATAGTGACAGCAGCAGGTGCTGATCTGATACTAAAGGTTTTTTCTCAACAACAGAGTTGGTTGTGGTATTACACGCTGTCGTTAACAAGGCTAATACTAGTGCAAATGGTTTTACAAATTTCATGAGATAAACAACTTATTGACAATGACATTAGAGGTATCGCAATCAGTGTGCCAGTATGAAAAAGTAATTGAATAAAAAATCTACAAGATTGATTTATATTAGAAAAAACCTAAGTGTTGCGTTTAAATTCTGCTGGGAGAATGTGAAATTGAGGGAGAAATTTTTGCTTTTAAAGTGGAAGTGTCAAAAAACCATCGCTAGATGTTAGCGATGGCTTTCTCTATAAAGACTTAGTTGAATTATTCTTCGCTTACTGAACGAAGTAAGGCGTTAATGCCGACTTTAGCGCGTGTTTTTGCATCAACTTTCTTAACGATGATAGCCGCATATAAGCTATAGGTACCGCACTTAGAAGGAAGGTTGCCTGGTACAACAACTGAGCCAGCAGGTACTCGTCCGTAGTGTGTTTCACCAGTTTCTCTGTCATAAATACGTGTGCTTTGGCCAATATAAACACCCATTGAAATTACTGCGCCTTCTTCAACAACGACACCTTCTACAATTTCAGAGCGAGCACCAATAAAACAATTGTCTTCGATGATTGTGGGGCCTGCCTGCAATGGCTCTAAAACACCACCGATACCAACACCACCAGATAGGTGTACGTTTTTACCTATTTGTGCGCAAGAGCCTACCGTCGCCCAAGTATCCACCATTGTACCTTCGTCAACGAAAGCACCAATATTGATATAACTTGGCATAACGACAACGTTGCGTCCTACGAAGCTACCTGTTCTTACCGCTGCTGGTGGTACAATACGAACACCGTCTTTAGCAAACATCTCTTCGGTGTAGTCACTGTATTTTAATGGCACTTTGTCGTAGAACTTGCTCTCTGCGCCATCGATAATTTCGTTGTCCCAGATGCGAAAAGAAAGTAGTACTGCTTTTTTAAGCCATTGATGTACAACCCATTCACCCGCTACTTTCTCTGCTACGCGTGCTGAACCGTCGTTTAGTGCCGCTAACGCATCAAGTACTGCGTTTTTAATTTCAGTAGTCACCGTAGTCGGTGTGATGTTCATTCGGTCTTCGAAAGCACTTTCGATAATTTGCTGTAATTCTGACATGTTCTTATCCATATATAAGTGTTATGTATCTAATTCTAATTTAAGTTTTTCTGCTAATTCTTGTTCTTGCTCAGCATTTAATGCTAGCTCTTGTGCTGTAGAAACAATAAACACATCTTCAGCTTTTTCGCCAAACGTTGTGATTTTAGCAGAGTGAATAGTGAGTTGACTTGCTTGGAACACTCTCGCGATACGAGCCAATAAACCAGGGCTGTCTAGGGTAACTATTTCAATTAGCGTACTGCGTCTTGTTTTTGTTTCTATGAAACTAACTTGTGTGGGTTTTCTAAATTGTTCAAAACGCTTTGCTAGAGGCTTCAGGTTAATGCTAGGGTCAGTTTTTGTTAAAATGTTAGTCAATGACTGACCTAGCTCTATTGCCTGGAATGAATCGTTAATTGCCTTGCCTTTACTGTCCAAAATAACAAATGTATTTGCAGTAAACCCAGTTTTGCTGGTGATAATTTTCGCATCATGAATTGAGTAACGCTTTGCGCCTAATAGAGAAACAATCGTGGCGAATATGTTTTTCTTATCTTTGGTGTAAACGAAAACTTCGGTACCACCACGATAGGGAGTAGGGCTAATAAGAACCAAAGGTTTATCGCGGTTGTGCCCTAAAATATGTTGGCAGTGCCAAACAATTTGTTCTGGGGCATAGCGAAGGAAATAGTCCGCTTTAAATTCTTGCCAAAGGTTTTTAATACTGTCGATATCAACGTTTTGGTGGTCGAGAATACTCAGTGCTTGATCTTGGTTTTCTCTAATTTTTGCACGTAAGTCTACCGGCTTTTCTAATCCACGCCTAAAGGCGCGTTTAGTGCTAAAGTAGAGTTCTTCCAGTAAATTAGCTTTCCAGCTATTCCATAAACTCTCATTAGTAGCGCGCATATCCGCAACTGTTAAGCAGTACAAATAGTCTAAATGTGCTTCATCTCGAACAATGCTGGCGAAAGCTTTTATGACTTCTGGGTCTGAAATATCTCTTCGCTGCGCGGTTACCGACATCAATAAATGGTGTTTAACAAGCCAAGATACCATGCGGCCATCGTGGTCATTGAGTTGATGTTCTTTACAAAATGCTAGGGCATCAACTGCACCTAGCTCTGCGTGATCACCACCTCTTCCTTTTGCTATATCATGAAAAATACCCGCGATAAAAAGCACTTCAGGCTTGCGAATACGTTGCACTATTTTACTGCAAAGCGGAAATTCATCGTTGTATTTTTCTTTACTAAAGCGATATAAGTTTTTGAGTAACCTAAAGCTGTGTTCATCCACTGAGTAAGCGTGAAACAAATCGAATTGCATTTGACCGACAATGGAACGCCAAGCTGGTAAATAGGCTCCCAATATTGAATGTCGGTGCATTAAAGTTAATGGTAAGCCTAGCCCTCTAGGGTGCTTAACGATTTCGATAAAGATGTTTCTACATCTTGCATAGTCCATCATGCCAGAAACTAACCGTCTTCGTGCATTTCGCATTAAGCGCAAAGTTTCAGGGTGCAGATCGGTAATTTCTTCATGTTTTGCAATAAGCAAAAACATTTCCATGATTTTTGTAGAACGCATGAAGATGCGTTTATTTACCGCTTTGATAAGCCCGTCTAAAACCACAAAATCGTCGTTCAAGACCAGCTGTACATCGTGTTTTTTGTTTTTGATGATGGTGTAGTCAAAATGTTGAAGTAACATTTTGTTGAGTTCTGCAACCCTACCAATAATACGGAAGAACCGCTTCATCATGCGTTCAACGGCAAGTTTACCGCGGTCACCAAAACCCATCATGGTGGCGACATCAACTTGGTAGTCAAATAGCAATCTGTTTTCACTTCTACCTGCTATACAGTGCAGTGCAAAGCGCATGCGCCAAAGATAATACTGACATTCTAAAAGCTCATTAAATTCGTTTGATGTGAGGTAACCGTGTTCAACAAGCTCTTCTAATGAGTCTGCGTGAAAGTGCCTTTTAGCGACCCAACCAATCGTTTGAATATCTCTTAAGCCACCTGGGTTCGCTTTTAAATTAGGCTCAAGAGTGTAAGCCGCACCATTATATTGATCATGGCGATTAGCTTGTTCGTCTTTTTTAGCGAGATAAAACTTTTTTGTGGTCCAGAATACTTCTTCGTTAATTAGCGGCTGCAATTGTTGAGTTAATGCTTCATTACCACAAATTTGACGCATTTCCATTAAATTAGTGGCAACAGTTACGTCGTTAACCGCTTGTTTTAAGCACTCTTTAATACTGCGAACACTGTGACCTATATCTAGTTTTATGTCCCACAACTGGGTAATAAACGCCGATATCTTTTCTTCTTGAGCCGCATCAACGTCCTCTTGTGTTAACAATAAAATATCGACATCAGAGTAGGGGTGTAATTCACCACGTCCGTAGCCACCAACTGCAAGCAAGCTTATTTGAAACTCATCAAGCTGATGTTGACACCAAAGTTTTGTTAATACTTGATCTATATAGTGTGCACGAGCGGCAATTAAGTCGGTGATTTCTTGTGGTGCAAATTGTTGCTGCTGCCACGATAAGAAAGACTTGTTGAGCGACACAATTTCTTTAGTAGAAATTGGTGCCGCACTTATTTGAAAAGGTTGAGTAAACTCATTTGGAACGATAGAGACTTCTGACACGTGCATTCTCTTTTTAAACTACGCTTAGTTGTGTAATACTCTTGGTAACGACTCTTCTTTACGTAAGGTTAGAATTTCACATCCTGTTTTAGTCACGACAATAGTATGTTCCCATTGTGCTGATTTTTTACCGTCTATGGTGTAAACCGTCCAGTTATCTTCTTTATCTAAAACAGTATTAGCACGTCCTAGGTTGATCATAGGCTCAACGGTAAAGCACATGCCTTCTTCCATTTTGGTGCTGTCATTGTTTTTGTAATGCACAATTTGTGGCTCTTCATGGAAAACTTTACCAATGCCATGACCACAATATTCTTTAACGATAGAGTAGCGACCAGATTTCTTAATAAACTTTTGAATTGCTGTGCCGATCTCACCGAATTTATTGCCCGGCTTAACCTTTTTTAAGCCAACGTATAAAGCTTCTTGCGTAATACGACATAAACGATTGTCTTCAGGTGACACATCACCAACTAAAAACATTTTGCTGGTATCGCCATGATAACCATCTTTAATCACAGTAATATCTATATTAATAATATCGCCATCTTGCAGAGGTGTTTCGTCAGGGATACCGTGACAAACGACGTGGTTTACCGAAGTACAAATAGACTTTGGAAAGCCGTGATAATTCAATGGCGCTGATATCGCTTCTTGTACACGTTCTGTGTAATCAGCACATATTGTATTTAGTTCATCTGTGGTAACACCTGCTTTTACATGTGGCTCTATCATTTCTAGCACTTGCGAAGCTAAAGCGCCTGCAACACGCATTTTTTCAATTTCTTCAGGTGTTTTAATCGTGATGGACATTCATACCTCATTAATAATCTAGCAAATAGCACATTTTCGTGCGCAATAATGGAGGTAGATTCTACATTGAAAATAGCGTGATGCCTATTCAATATATTAAAAAACGCAGTATTTCAGTGAGATTCTAAGGGTTAAATTTAGTCTTGGAATAGGGAGGATTACGCTAATTACAGCGAGGTTAATTGAGCATTAAATAAAGCCTGCCCGTTTGTAGAGTCTAGTGGGCAGGAAATCTAAGTGCTTTATTGAATGGTTTTGTCTTGCTTTAGGTTGTCGATATCAGATGCAAGCTGGTAGCTTTTATCGGTTACTATTGCTTCTAACACTTCTAAACGCTTTTTTAGCGCCGCGATTTCTGACTCATAATGATGTTTATCAGATTCGCTAAGCTGATTATTAAGTGCTGCCATTTCTTTTTTATGATTAGTAAATATTCCCACCATAACGATTGGGAAAACAAAAATAAAAATAAGAGCTAAAAGTTGCAGTACATCGATTCCCATGATTATTCCTTTCATGCTTGCTATAACTGAAATATGTTTCAGCAAAGTCTAGGCCAAAAATTAAATGTCTTTATTATCAAGTAGGTAGTAATTACAAAAAAGTTTGATTTTATTTTGTGTAGTTAAATCCACCACAATGTAACCGTATTCACCATAATGTGGTTGTTACACTTATGTTACTGTATTGTCTCTATTTTAACTGTTTGAAATTTATATGGTTTAATCTTGGTTTAAAGTTTGCTTTATAGCTTGGCAATGTGATGTTTTTGAGAAAAGTAATATTAGCTGTAAGAAAATTAATTTCTCACTGACTATTAATGTGGATTTCAACTATTAGGAAAATACTATGCCAGTTGTCATTGAAGATAGGCCGATTGAAGATGTTCGTAATGAAGTTATAGATCAACTCATTATGAATTACAGCCATGGAAAATTGTCTTACGAAGCGTTTGAGCGACGTTTAGATACGGCGATGGCAAGTCAAGATAATATAGAAATAGCAGCATTGGCTGAAGATTTAGATCTTACTGTTGACCAAGCTTATGTCGACAGTAAGCGAAGAGAGCTCGATAACCAATATACTGTAGACGATGCCGAAGATATTGAACATTTAGTGAATATTTGTGGCGGTAGTGATCGCAGTGGCCGCTGGACGGTTCCACGGGAAATTCGCTCAATTAGTATTATGGGGGGCAGCACTATCGATTTTAGTGAAGCGCGTTTTACCCAGCCTAAAACTACATTGAAAGTATTGTGCTTTTGTGGTGGTGACGATATTTATGTCCCTGAAAACGTTAATGTTGTTTCTAAAGCGTTTTGTATTTTTGGTGGCTTAGATAATAAAGCGCCATCAGTTGCGGATCGAAATGCACCGACAATTATTGTTGAAGGTTTGATTATTTTTGGTGGCGTCGATATTAAACTGAAGCGAACAGTGAAAGAAAAATTTGTTGCCTTCGCTGATAGCTTAAAGCGCATGTTTCAGTAGGTTTTTCTACAAAAATTATTCACAACCAAGCGAGAAAATTGTTAGTTTTAGGCAAACATCTGGCTTGGTTGTTCATTAAAAAGGCAGTCGGTAAACGGCTCCTTTATCTTTAAGTTTGTTATTCCTACGTGTAAGGCGATGAACCCTTAAATAATTTAACATTAATACCAACTTTGCCCTGTAAGTTAGCGAGCTAATTTGCCATAATGCGCGACTGGTATTTAAAGAATCATTTTGAAGGTTAATCGTTCATGTCGGAAATTGAAAACCGTCCAACTAATTTTATTCGTCAAATCATTGATGCAGATCTGGATAGTGGTAAACACACCAGTGTGCAGACGCGTTTTCCACCTGAGCCAAATGGTTATTTACATATTGGCCATGCTAAATCAATTTGTTTGAACTTTGGCATAGCTGAAGACTATAAAGGCTTATGTAATTTACGCTTTGATGATACCAACCCAGAGAAAGAAGATATCGACTATGTGAACTCAATTAAAGAAGATGTTCAGTGGTTAGGGTATGAGTGGGCTGGAGATGTTCGTTATTCGTCAGATTATTTTGAACGCCTACATGGATACGCCGTTGAGCTAATTGAAAAAGGATTAGCTTACGTTTGTTTTCTTAACGGTGAACAAATGCGTGAATACCGCGGTACGTTAAAAGAGCCAGGTAAGAATAGCCCATATCGTGATACTAGTGTTGAAGAAAATCTGGCGTTATTTGAGAAGATGCGCAGTGGTGGCTTTAAAGAAGGTGAATGTTCTTTACGCGCGAAAATTGACATGAGCTCTAGCTTTATGTGTATGCGCGATCCTGTTATCTACCGAGTTAAATTTGCACATCATCATCAAACGGGTGACAAGTGGTGCATTTACCCAATGTATGATTTTACTCACTGTATTTCTGATGCGATTGAAAATATTACGCATTCTTTGTGTACGCTTGAGTTCCAAGACAACCGTCGTTTGTATGATTGGGTAATCGATAATATTTCTATTGAGTCTCAACCGAGACAATATGAGTTTTCTCGCTTAAACCTTGAATATACAGTAATGAGTAAGCGTAAGTTAAATGCGTTAGTTGAAGAAAACTTGGTTGAAGGCTGGGATGACCCGCGTATGCCAACTATTTCTGCTCTACGTAGACGTGGTTTTACTCCTGGTTCTATCAGAGAATTCGCAAAACGCATTGGTGTTACCAAAATGGATAACACGGTTGAAATGAGCGTATTAGAAGCTTGTATTCGTGAAGATCTTAATGACAATGCGCCGCGCGCTATGGCAGTACTTGATCCTATTAAACTAGTGATTGAAAACTACCCTGAAAATCAAGTGGAAGAATTAAGCGTTAAGAACCACCCTAGCGATGATAGCCAAGGCTCACGCATTGTGCCATTTAGCAAAGAAATTCTAATTGAAGCGGAAGATTTCCGCGAAGAGGCGAATAAAAAATATAAACGCTTAGTACTTGGTAAGGCGGTACGTTTACGTGGTGCATATGTAGTAACAGCGACTCGTTGCGATAAAGACGAAGATGGCAATGTTACAACGGTTTATTGCACGTATGACGATAAAACCTTAGGTAAAAACCCTGAAGATGGCACTAAACCAAAAGGTGTTATTCATTGGGTATCTGCAGGCCAAGCTTTAGATGCAACCGTGCGCCTTTACGACCGATTATTCACAGTACCTAACCCTGGTGCGGCTGAAGATTTTCACTCGGTTATCAATCCTGAGTCATTGGTGGTAATTGAGAATGCTAAAGTCGAGCCTGCGTTGGCTAGCGCTGAAGCTGAAAAAGCCTATCAATTTGAGCGACAAGGTTATTTTTGTTTAGACAATAAAGATGCTGTAGATGGAAAGCTAGTATTTAATCGTACTGTTGGTTTACGAGATACTTGGGCAAAAATTAACGCTTAATTTGCTTTAAATCTACATATAAAAAAGCTCGCATTTGCGAGCTTTTTTGTTTTCAGAGAGTTTACTCTTTACTGATTATTGTTTACTGAAACTCTACTTTTACAGCCATTCCGCTGTGTACACCCACGATACTAAAGTATTGGTAGCCGCTACCAGGGTTATTTACCGTGATAGATTCACTATTACCTGAGTTTTCAGACTTTTGTTGATAGCTGGTTTCATTTGCCCAGTTTGAAGCACTGTAATATAAGTTGCCGTTACCAGTTCCGTGGTCAGTGGAAATAACAATTGCACTGGTACCTGCTGGTACGTTGATACCGTAATAAGCAATTGAATTACTCCAAGACCCAGAAGGAACACAGATATCATCGTTTGCATCTATCCAACCAGAAGTTGAACTTTCACTTGCACACGCGTTCGCGACAGTGCCGTTCCCACCACCTGTGTTATCAGCATTAACTGTAGCCGTAGTTGTTGAGCTGCCAGTTGCGCCATCACTGTCAGTAACGGTTAACGTTACAGTGTATGTGCCAGCAGTAGTATAGGTATGGCTTGGATTAGCTTCCGAGCTAGTTGCACCATCACCAAAGCTCCAGCTATAGCTAGCAATAGGACCTTCTACGTCAGACGAACCTGCGCTAGAGAAGTTGATGGCTGAATTTTCAGTGCCAGAATAGGTTCCATTAGCATTTGCAGTTGGTGCTGTATTGTTGTTCCCACCACTTGTTTGACAGCCCGCACCATCAAATTCAACTAAGATAGAGGCTGTGCCATTTGAACCCGATACCTTTAAGTAGCTCCAATAGTTTGTGCCGCCAGTAACGTGAATACACTCGTTGTTGCCCGCGTTATCTGAGCTACCGTCAAGATTGCTGCTGTTTGGCCAGCCTTGGTTACTGTACTCGAGGCTTAAGTTACCCGTTCCATTTGCCGTTTTGATGGTAACACTGTTGTGGCTATCAACATCAGCCATACTTAACCAAATGGTTGATGAATTTCCTAAACATGCGGCTTCACCATTATTTAAGCGACCACTCGTAATGCCACTTTCTGTTGCACATACATCTGGAACAGATACGTTTCCTCCACCGTTTCCTCCGCCGTTGTTGTCTGAGCTAACCGTTGCAGTTGTTGTTGATGTATTAGTAGCACCATCATTGTCGGTTACTGTTAATGATACGGTGTAAGCGCCTGAACTCGCGTACGTATGGTTAGGGTTTGCTAAAGAGCTTGTTGTGCCGTCACCAAAGTTCCAGCTATAACTTACAATTGAGCCGTCACTGTCTGAGGAGCCTGCACTTGAAAAGCTAATGGCTGTGTTTTCAGTTCCTGTGTATGAACCATTTGCATTTGCTGTTGGCGCTGCATTTGGTACTTCACCGTTTGAAATATTATAGCTGTTGTTACCAGCACCAAGAACAACCACACCTTTACACGTGTTGTTCGTGTCTACGAAGACCATGCGATCGCCGTCTTTCCATGTTGTGCCAGTGTAGCTTTGACCTGAACTTAGGGTTGCATAAACAGTATCTGAACGAACACCCGTAACATAATTGACCCAACGAACCTCAACGGTTTCATTAGAGTTATTAGTAACGGTCACGCCTGTTGAAGTATCAGATTTAAAGTAAGGGCGCTCTAAACTACAAGAGCCTATTTCATTTTGAGCAGGCAGTATATCAGGAACCACATTGGCCACTAACGCATTGTCGATTGAGAAGTTTGCCGTTTGACCGACGATACCAACACCGACACATTCTCTGTTTTCACTCACCATGATAAAGCGATCGTTTTCACGCCAGAAGTTATTGTTGTATGACTGCCCGTTATTTAATAGCGCAATTTCGTCAACACCCGCGAATCCTGTGGTGTTGTTAATCCACATTAATCGCATCGGTACGTCAGTATAGTTAGTTACGGTTAAGTTTTGTGTAGATGGATCGTCCACATAGCGTACATATTTATGTTCTAAATTACACGCACCGAAAGTATTGTCAGCTGGCTCGGTGCCACGATTCATCGCTGTTGCAGCTGTTAAAGACTCTACATATGCATCGAATCCAGCACCGACTCGACCATGTACTTCCTTTATGGTTGAACGATAGGTCGTGGTGTTTCCAGAACGTAATGCATCAATGATTAGGTCATATTCACTGCGATGATTAGCACTCAGGTAATGCATTGCCATATAGCCCCATTTATATAGGTCTTCATGGTAATAATCAGCACTTAAAATATTGTATAGAGGGGGAATTGTTACCCCGCTTAAGCCATTTAGGGTACGAGCGTAATTTGTGCCATGAGCAAGGAAATCGGCTAAACCTTCGGCTAAACCTGCGTTATAGGTAAAAGTGCCAAAAGGGCCTGCGGTATTAAAGCGACCGTCTAGGAAATGCACGTATTCATGTTGTAAGTTATAAACTTGACCTTGATAAGCACAAGAAAACGGTACCCAGCTGTCTTCACAAACATGCGCGATAAACTTCGCTTGGTTTGATGGGTTAGAAGGTGTGCCTTCAAGGTACATGCCACCGTTATCAGTGTTTATACCAAAATGTGTCCCAGCATTGGCCTTATACTCTGCACTCGATAGATAAATATAAACATCCAGGGTGTCGTTGTTATCGTTTGGAAGAGGAGAGTTTGGGTTAGTATTAAAAAAGTTGTGGAAAGCTGTGTCCGTTTCCGCAATTTCTTGACAGCTTTGGATCAATTGTTGTTGAGTAACACCGGTTTGTGCTCTCAGATTTACTGTTGAATTACATTGATAACTTTCAGTAAAGGTTTGATTTATTGAAGCAGCTTGTACCGAGGGGGTTCCTAGCAGGGCGTAAACCGCTGCAATTGTACAAGCTGGACCGATTGTTTTTGTCATAAGTTTTACCTCTAGCAATAATTTATTGAGGTGAAGAACAATGACTTTCCGTGTTCAAGTTTACGTTAATTATTCTTAGAGTGTTGAAACGTAAACTGTTTATATGCTCCGATATTTTGGTTCATTCACAAAACTATTCAGAAGGAGTGTGTAGTTAAAAAATAAAACTAGACGCGCTTTTTGCCAAACTTCTAATTCTCAAACTACTTAATCCTAACGAATTAACTGGCTCGCTACCTAAATGATGAGTAGATAGTCTATTTTGTAACTGGATATATAGTATACAGTTGCTGTAAAAGTTATCAGCGTGTAAATTAAATGTAAATATATCTGTTACAAAAAGTTAAATAAATATTCATAAAAGTGTTACAAAAAGTAGGTGGTGGATCTCTTAAGCTTATGAACTCAATAGTAAATATTGGATTAATTATTTACTTAAATTATTTTTGAAATATTAAGAAAACTTTCGAAGTCTCAAAAGTTAGATATTGTTAACATGGAGGTACTTCGCAAGAGAGCTGATTTTGGGGATTACTCGCTTGCGACTTTACTTTTTATGCGGTTATTGGTTGAGTATGTGTCGATCAACTCAATTGCCTTGTCGGGTTTAGCATAGCTAACGCGAGATAACCGAGTCGTTACATGATAGCTATCGAGGCCAGAAACCGCCACTGAGTCAATGGCCTCGATATTGATATATCCATCTGACGACACGATACCATCTTCCACCCAAATATCGGTAATCTCACCAATAATTAGCATGGTATTGTTTAATGTTATTGGCATTATCTCTTTAAGCTTTAGTGCTATTTTCAATGAGCTTTCTGCGACGAACGGCGCATAAATACCAGGGTGAAGCTCTTGGGTTAATCCAGTTTCTTCAAATTCACTGACATCTGCCGGATACCTAGCCGAAGATTGATGCGCTGCTTGCCATATATCACAGTTAACATGGTTGATAGTAAAACTTTGGGTGTCCTTTATATTTGTTAAGGTATCTCGCGTTACCGTATCAGGTCGACTAACAAACCCAATTAAAGCAGGGGAAGCGCCTAAGTGAACGACAGAGCTTATCATGGCTAAATTGGCAATACCTTGCAGGCTCTTTGTCCCAACGAGGTTTGCGCTTTTAAAGCCCGACAAAGAATTAACAAAATTAGCTCGAAAACGAGTATCCATTTCTTGTAATAATGTTGAGTCTACATGTTGTGTAAATGATGTCATTTCCAGCCCATCTTCCATTTAGTACTATCTTTTAAGCTTTGCCAATCAATGTCGTATTCATTGCCAGAATAGACGGCGGTAATAATACATTGTTCGACCTTGTTATCTTCATCATAGGAGCAGTGGCTAACAATAAAGTGTTTTTCTTTTTTGGTCGGTGCTAATGCAGTCCATTTAGACATAAGAAGCTTTTTAGCCAATACCTTGTTTTTCATTGATTAAACTCAATTTCTGCTATATCCAAAGCAAACTCACCTGATTGCTTATTGGCTATTAGAAAACCTATTGTGTTTATGTCTTTAAAGTTAAGCTGATAGCGGCTTTCGAACTTTCTTCCTCGATATTGCAATTCAAAATCTTGAGGGGAAAATTTGAACTCCTGCCATTTGTCTTGCTCAGTTTTAAATGTAGTGACAAAAGCCGGGCCGTCAAAATAACGATCGATACGCAGCCTAAATTGGTAGATATGACCATCACCTCTTACTTTAATGGTGATCATAGATTTGTTGGTTGTAGACACATTATGTAAAGCTCTAAGGGAAGCAAAACCGCCGTTATTTTCCAAAGAAACATGACCAGTAAATCTAACGAAGTCCTCAGCAGAAATTACTTCGCTTCGCGATATACCGCCCATGACGCTGTCATTGATGACACGCCAATCCAAATCTTTTGCAGATATGAATTCATTAGCTTGTATGGAGCAAGTCATTATTGTTACCAAGACCGTGAAAATGAAAGGTCGCTTTTTCAAATTAAACAAGTCGTTGAGAGAATATTCTTCATTGACCATTTTTCTGAACATCGTATTGATATTGGTTTATCGTTAGTACGACTTTCACTAGCAGTTGGATTAGTTTTTCTTTCAATTAATTAGGCTTATTTTACTTCTCTGTATAGTTTGTATTTTTGACAAACTGTATCTGTCGATAATATTGGTGCTAGATATACTTGTTGAGAATTCGTTGATTTGTTTGTGCTTTTAATAGTACCAAACAACAATTACTTATTTTCTTGAGGTTATCAATTTCATTTATGCTGAAAAAAGCCATTCCTTTTATCTTTGTCTTCTTATGGAGCACTGGGTTTATTGGTGCAAAATATGGCTTGCCATATGCCTCTACGGGGGACTTTCTCACGGTTAGAACGCTGTTAAATATTGCTTGCTTTATCATCGTGCTTGTAATTGTTAAACCGCCCAAATTAACACTAAAGCAAATTATTCATGCTGCTGTTGTCGGCATGTTAGTGCATGGCGCTTATTTATCTGGGGTATTTGGCGCAATCGAGCAAGGAATGTCTGCTGGTGTGGCTGCTATTATTGTTGGACTGCAGCCACTACTTACTGTTGGTGTAACCTTCATAGTGCTTAATCAGCAAAGTACGATAAAAACACTCGTGGCGTTCGCTATAGGCTTTTTAGGCCTTTACTTAGTGGTAGTTAATCAAATTGATTGGTCTTCAGTCACATTTTTTGGGTTGTCGTTCGCCGTTGTAGCTTTATTTGGTATTACCATTGGTACCCTATACCAGAAACGCTATTGCGCGGAACAGCCGCTAATTTCGTCAGTGTTTTGGCAATATGTAGGTAGTTTATTGATTTTTGTTCCTATTGCTTTGGGAGCTGAATCTTCACAGATTCAATGGAATCCAACGTTTATATTAGCGCTTGCTTGGCTAGTACTAGCACTGTCAGTAGTCGCTATTTTACTGCTTATGTACATGATAGAGCAGGGCGAATCGACTAAAGTATCAAGCTATTTCTATTTGGTTCCGCCATTAGCAAGTCTAGAGGCTTGGTTATTGTTTGATGAGACGCTTTCTCTTTATGGGCTTATAGGAATGGCGCTATGTGCGTTAAGTGTTTATTGGGTGATTAAACAACCTCAAAAAATACCTGCTTAAATTGAAACAAAAAAGCGCCGTTTAAAAGGCGCTTTTTGAAATGAAAAGCACTAATGGATTAGCGCGTTGCAGCTTTCATATTGCTAACAAACTCATGGAGCTTTTCTAGCATTACGGCTTCATTATCTAAGTTTTTCTCGATAATTTTTACCACTGCTGAACCGCTTATCGCGCCTTTGGCACCAGCCTCTAACGCAGATTTTACTTGTGCTGGCTCTGATATGCCAAAACCAATAACCGGCGGAGCTGCTTGGTGTTTATCTAAAGTTGATATTAGGTTTTCTGCAGGCGTTTTCGCTTTAGTTTCAGCGCCAGTGACACCGGCACGGCTTAGTACATAGGTATAGCCTTGGCTTAACTGTGCAACTTGCGCGAGCTTTTCTTCATTGGCATTAGGTGGTGCAATAAATATTGGTGCCACACCTGCAGCACTTGCCGCTGAGCGAAAACGTTCGCTCTCACGGATTGGCAAGTCAGCGATAAGCACAGAGTCAACACCTGCTTTAGCTACATCTTGATAAAAAGTTTCAATACCGCGAGCAAAAACTAAATTGCCGTATAGTAATAAACCGATAGGGATTTGCGGTGCATAGTCACGAATTTCCGCTAACATTGCTAAGCAGTCATCCATTGATGTTCCTGCAGCTAATGAGCGTTTTCCTGCTTCCTGAATAGTTACACCATCAGCACTTGGATCAGAAAATGGAATACCTAATTCGAGGGCGTCAGCACCTGCGTCTATCAAGGTTTTAACGATTTTTACCGATTGCTCGTATGAAGGGTCACCTAAGGTAACAAACGGAATAAATGCGCCTTCTTTTTTATCGGCAAGGGTTGCAAAACAGTTTTGGTAACGTTGCCCTAGTACTTGAGTCGAAGTCGTCATCTTATTGCTCCTCTGCGCCATTTAATACGGTATGAACGTGCGCTAAATCTTTGTCACCGCGTCCAGATAAATTCACTAAAAATACTGTTTCTTCGGTAACATCTTTAGCCATTTTTAGCGCTTGTGCCAATGCATGAGATGATTCAAGTGCTGGAATAATTCCTTCACATTTTGCTAATGTTTGAAACGCTGCTAGTGCTTCATCGTCATTGATAGGCACGTATTGAGCACGGCCTGTCTCTTTCAAAAATGCATGCTGTGGACCAACGGCAGGGTAATCTAAACCCGCTGAAACAGAGTAAGACTCTTCAATTTGACCATCGTTAGTCTGCATAATGTAAGTGTAATTGCCATGGAGCATACCTTTAGTACCAGCAGAAAGGGTTGCACCGTGCTCTTCGGTATCAATACCTTTACCGCCTGCTTCAACACCAACAATTTTAACGCCTTCTTCTTCAATAAAGTCGTTAAACATACCAATGGCGTTTGAGCCGCCGCCAACACAGGCAATAACATAATCAGGTAAACGACCTTCCTGTTCTAAAAGCTGTTGTTTAGCTTCTTCACCGATCATTTTTTGAAAATCGCGCACAATGGTTGGGAACGGGTGAGGGCCCGCTGCGGTACCGAGTAAATAATGTGCTTCGTCATAATTTGCTGACCAGTCACGTAGTGCTTCATTTACCGCATCTTTCAGTGTGCCGCCACCTGCAGTAACCGGAATAACTTCTGCACCCATTAACTTCATGCGAAATACATTTGGCTGTTGGCGTTCACAGTCGACTGCACCCATATAAACGCGACATTTCAAACCTAATAGTGAACAAGCGATTGCAGTTGCAACACCGTGCTGACCAGCACCAGTTTCCGCGATTATTTCTTCTTTACCCATACGCTTCGCTAATAGTGCTTGACCTAATACTTGGTTAGTTTTGTGTGCACCACCGTGAAGTAAATCTTCACGTTTTAAGTAAATCTTCGCTAATGGGTTAGGGGATAAGTTTTTTGTTAATGTTAACGGTGTCGGACGACCAGCATAGTTAACTAACAAATCGTTAAATTCCGACAAGAAAGCCTCGTCTTGCATAGCTTCGATATAGGCTTGTTCTAGCTGTTCTAGGGCAGGAACAAGTAACTCGCCTACGTACATGCCACCAAACTCACCATAGTATGCTGGTAAGCTTTGCTTGTTATTTTCAATAGTCATTATTAATAATTCCGTATTTTTGCGAAAGCTGTATTTAGCTTGTCGCGACATTTCTTACCTGGGCTTTGTTCAACGCCAGAGTTTAGGTCTAACCCTGCTAACTCCTCGTTAACAACAAGCGCCAGAGCGTTGTCGATATTTTCTTCGTTAAGGCCACCAGCAAGCATACTATCGCTAATATCTTGCTCAGTATTGGCTAACGCTCGCCAATCAAATGGCGTTCCGCTTCCAGGCTGTTTACCATCGAATAAGAAACGATCTACTTGATTTAACGTTAAAGCTGGTATTTGTTCATGGACAGCTACCGCTTTCCATATTTGGCAATCTTTTGGTAGCTGAGCGCTAAGTGTATCGATATAGGTTTGATCTTCTTTACCGTGTAATTGCACTGCTGTTAAGTTTAACTCTGCTGCAACCTTGGATACTTCAGCAATATCATGGTCAACAAAAACACCCACATAGGCTAATGAAGGCACTTGCTTAACAATTTCTGTTGCCTGCGCTTTGGTAACAAATCGAGGCGATTTTTCTGCAAAAATAAGCCCACCATAAACAGCGCCTGATTCCTGTGCTGATTGAGCAAATTCAGGCGCAGTTAAACCACATACTTTGTTTTCACCGAATATTAGCTTGCGACAAGCTAAGTCGACGTCGTCTTGTGCCATAACTGAGCTACCCACTAAGAAGCCATCTACAGCAGGGGCAATTTCACGTACTTGTTGGTTTGTGTAAATACCGGATTCAGAAATAATAATACGATCTTCTGGGATGTCTGGTGCAAACTCAAAAGTACGGGTAATGTCTGTGGAAAGATCACGTAAGTTGCGATTATTTATACCAATTAACTTAGCGTTTAAATCAATTGCTCGGGTTAACTCTTCCGGCGTTGAAACTTCCGTTAAAATGGCTAAATTGTATTGCTTAGCAACGTCTTCTAGCGCTTTGTATTCGTCATCGTTAAGCACGCTAAGCATCAGTAGTATTGCATCTGCGCCATAGTAACGTGCAAGGTGTACTTGATACGTGTCGACGAAAAAGTCCTTGTTTAATACTGGGCAGCTGACAAAGTCAGTGACTGTTTTTAGGTACTCAAATGTCCCTTGAAAGTATTTTTCGTCGGTTAGCACAGAAATAGCGGCCGCATATTTGTCATAAATACTGGCAATTTCTTTGACGTCAAAATCAGGGCGAATCAAGCCTTTAGAAGGTGAGGCCTTCTTGCATTCCAGTATAAACCCCGCGTGTGATTTGCCCTTAGTGCGATCTAACGCACCATAAAAATCTTTTGTACTTGGCGCTAAGCCATCGATAAAGCTTTCAAGCGGCATCTCTTGTTTGCGTTTAGCAACTTCAACGCGTTTATCTTCAACTATTTTTGCTAATACGTTTGCCATTAGGAGTCAGCTGCCTCTTTGTTAGAAATGTCTACCATAGCCGTTAATGTCTCTAAACCTTTTCCTGATGCTAAAACTTCGCTAGCTAACTGGCTGGCTGATTTTAAATCTGGCGCTAGTTCATGTAGGTAAAGGAGGGCTGCGCAGTTTAATACAACGGCGGCATTATGAGCGGATTTTCCCGTACCTGATAATATCGCGCGAATGTAATCGGCATTCTCTTGAGGAGTGCCACCTTTAATATCCTCTAATGTGTATCGCTCCAAGCCAAAATCTTCAGGAGTAATCACTTTATTGGTGATTTCACCGTTATTGATTTCACACACTTGCGTTTCACCATGTAAGGTGATTTCATCTAGGCCACTGCCGTGAACAACCCAGCCTCGCTTAACACCGGTGAGTACTAAACTTTTTGCCATTGTAGGAATAAGTTCAGGTGTATAAACACCAAGTAACATCACTTCCGGTTTCGCAGGGTTTACGAGTGGGCCTAGGATATTGAATAGAGTGCGGATGCCCATAGCTTTGCGCACAGGTCCAGCATGTTTAAAGCCCGGATGATAGGCAGGGGCATACAAAAAGCATACGTTTGACCGTGCTAAACATTCGCTTGCTATTTCAGGGGACATCATTAAGTTCACGCCAAATGCTTCAAGCAAGTCAGCTGAGCCAGACATACTTGAAACACTGCGGTTGCCATGCTTAGCCATTTTAATCCCGCAAGCAGCGGCTAAAATAGCCGCGGTTGTTGAAATGTTGATGGTATTAGCACCATCTCCACCTGTACCAACGCAATCGCTCACAGCATTAGTTTGTTCTGGGAATGGTGTGGCAAATTCTCTTACTGCAACCGCCGCACCTGCAATTTCTTCAGGGGTTTCACCTTTAATTTTTAACGCTGTAAGTACCGAGGCTAAAAGCTCAGGGGCAACGTCTCCTTTCATTACGCGGGTAAAGAAGGTTTGTGCTTGTTCTTGTGTTAATGATTTTCCGTCAACTAAAGCATTTAACACGTCTGTATTTGATTCTATGCTCATTTTATCTTCCTTAACTTGTTATTCGCTTGTCAGGCAGTCAATGCTTTGCGCTAACAAGGTGCTGCCATACGTAGTTAATATAGATTCGGGGTGAAACTGAAAACCTATGGCTTTGTCTTGAAGGTGATGGACAGCCATTGGTAACTCAACACCTTGGTCGGTGGTTAAACTCGCTGTTGTTTTAAGTTGCTCTGGCATCTCAATACCAACTAAAGAATGGTACCTAGCAACAGGTAGCGGGTTTTCTATGTTGGCAAACGCAGCCATTTCATCGTGTTGTACATTTGATGCTTTGCCGTGAACGATTTCAGGGGCTCGTCCTACTTTTCCACCGTAATGTTCAATTAATGCTTGGTGCCCTAAACAGATTCCCAGCATAGGGTATTTTCCTGCACACAGCTTAATTAGCGCCATTAAACAGCCAGCAGCAGCAGGTGTTCCTGGGCCTGGCGATAAAACAACGAGCGCAGGACCATCATGAGCTTGGATTTGCTCATAAATAAATTCTGCAGATAGAGTGTTTCGGTAGATAACTGGCTCAAAACCAAGGCACATGAACTCATCAACGAGGTTATAGGTAAATGAGTCTAAGTTATCTAGCATAAATATTTTTGTATTCGATGTGTTATTCGTCATGATTATGCCTCCTGCTCATGCGCCGTTGCATTACTAGATGCAGATACATTTTCAAGCTGCGCCGCTTTTTGAATTGCGTTAATAACAGCTCTAGCCTTGTGACGTGTTTCATCTGCTTCGGCTTGAGGAACTGAGTCGTAAACAACCCCCGCGCCAGCTTGCACATGCGCGACTCCATCCTTAACAAATGCGCTTCGAATAACAATACATGAATCCATTTCACCATCGCCAGTGTAATAACCGACAGCGCCGCCGTAACTACCACGGCGTTTGCCTTCATATTGACGAATTAACTCAGTTGCACGAACTTTAGGAGCGCCTGAAAGAGTACCCATATTCATACACGCTTGATACGCATGTAGGGCATCCAAATCGTCTGCCAAGGTGCCACATACACGAGAGACCAAGTGCATAACATGAGAGTATCTGTCGGTTTTCAGTAAATCTGCTACATAGCGCGTGCCAGGTTTGCTGACACGAGCAACATCGTTACGCGCTAAATCAACTAGCATGGTGTGTTCAGCTAGTTCTTTTTTGTCTTGACGAAGTTCTAATTCAATTCTGCAATCTAAGTCTAATGAGAAAGTACCGTCGGCTCTAAACCCTCTAGGGCGCGTTCCTGCAATAGGATAAATTTCCACTTGGCGGTTACTCGCCTGATATTTAATGGCAGATTCAGGTGATGCACCAAACATGCAAAAATCATCGTCTTGAAGATAGAACATGTATGGACTAGGGTTGCTTTCACGCAGGCACATGTAAGCATTGAAAGTGTCTTCACAAACAAGGCTGAAGGTTCTTGAAGGCACGACTTGGAAGATATCGCCAGCTTTAATGTGCTCTTTTAAAGATTCTACAGTTTGGCAAAAAGTCGCATCGTCAATATCAGTAGAGACTTCTAACTCTACAGGCACGTCTGTTGCTTTAGTTTGTGGTGGTAGAATATCTGATTCAACCAAGGTTTTAATATCTGATAGTCTGCGGGCTATTTCAAAATGACACTTTTGCATCTCTGAGCCAGAGAAAATATTGCCGATGACTTCACTCGCGCGTTTCTCATGGTCAATAATGACCATGGTTTCCGCTAAATAGAACACGAAATCAGGGCAAGTGTTTGGACCTTCATCAACTTGCGGTAACTGCTCAGCCATAGATATCATGTCAAAAGCAAATGCGCCGCCAAGAAATATGGCAAAAGGGTGGTGATTAATATTTTTAATCTGATCAAAAATTCGTAATGCCGAGAAGGCGTTATTGGCTAGTAAGCGCGACTTTTCATCTAACGGTTGTTCTACCGCAGCAAAAATTGCTTTTAACTGGCGGCCTTCTTTAGTCAAGGTGGCGCGTTCTGCCAAGGCCTGTTCAGCATAAGCACACGCGGCTTCGCCATTAAGTGTTAATGGTGTAAAAGTGACTTGATTACCGTTACAGACAATTTTTAACGCAGCATCAACTAATAATAAACTCTTAAGTTGATGCTTCTTATCTATTTCTGCAGACTCAAGCAATATATTGTTTTTGCTGTTTCCACATAGTTTTTTATACAAAGTTAGCGGGTCAGATTGATATTTTGCCTTTGCCGTTAAACTGTTTACTTGACCAAGTTTTTGGTCGCTTTCTGGATTAAAGTGCGGGCTCATAGCGATTTACCTGCTGCAGAAACAAAGGGTGAGATATCTGCCATCAGCGTTTTAAAGTCGTCTGACGTTAATGCTTGATGGCCATCAGAAAGTGCTTCTTTAGGATTTAAATGTGTTTCCACGATAATACCGTCTGCGCCAGCGGCTACTGCCGCGCGAGAAAGCGGGTTAATAAGCGATTTAACGCCTGTGCCGTGAGAAGGATCAACCAGTACCGGTAAATGAGATTTTTCTTTAAGTAATGCAACTGCGTTTAAATCTAAAGTATTGCGTGTCGCAGTTTCAAAAGTACGGATACCACGTTCACATAAAATTACGTTGGGGTTACCGGCATTAATAATGTATTCAGCCGCTAACAGCAGTTCTTCTATCGTAGCGCTCATACCACGCTTTAATAAAACCGCTTTATCTGTTTGTTTACCAACCGCTTCTAATAAACGGAAGTTTTGCATATTGCGAGCACCAATTTGATAACAATCTACATAGTCGTGCATGAGTTCTGCATCATTTGGATCGATTATCTCGGAAACAATGGCCATATCGTACTTTTCACGGGCTTGCTTAAGTAGTTTTAATCCTTCTTCGCCTAAGCCTTGAAAGCTGTATGGGCTAGTACGAGGTTTAAATGCGCCGCCCCTTAGCATGGTGATACCTTGTTGTTGCAGCATTTCGCTAACACCAAAAAGTTGCTCTTCACTCTCTACCGAGCATGGTCCTGCAATAATGGAGAATTGATTGCCACCCACTTTTTGTTTACCAATTGAGATAATGGAGTCGTGAGCTTGCAACTCGCGGCTAACTAACTTGTATGGACTTAATACTGGTTTTAATTCATCTACCATAGGGTAGGCGTCTAAATGAAGTTGTGATAAAACGCGTTCATCGCCGAGCGCGCCTAGTACGGTGCGTTCAACACCTGGCATATAAAGAGGTTTTAAGCCTAAGCTGGCTATTTTGTCTAGAATTTCACGCGCATCTTGTTCAGTTGCGTGAGGCTTTAATACGATAATCATGTTGTTTCCTTGGTTTTAATTGAGTTCTGTCATCCGGCGTAAATCGGCTGAAGCCACCAAATAAACCAACTTTTTACTTTAGTTGTTAACATTAAAATGCTCACTTTGTTGATTTTCAATATGCTGATTATTCATCAGCGTAAAAACTAAAAAACCCGCCTAGTTTGACTATGCGGGTTTCGGATATCTTTTTCTGCAAATACAGTAACTTCTCACAACCCACTATGTCGAGCTATGCCACCACCAAATGTTTGTTACTGAAATGTTCATTGTCATGTTGAAAGTCTTCTTAAAATTCATTGGCTAAATGCCGTTTACTCAGTACAATGCCTTTGCAAAATCCCCTATAGAAAACCTTATTATGTCTATGATGTCAACCGAAAAATGCAGTGACTATAAAAATTTACGAGTTGATCTTCATACTCACACCACATGTTCTGACGGTGCTCTTACGCCCCAAGAGCTTATATTACGGGCGACTAACCACCAAATTGATGTCTTGGCGATAACTGATCACGATAGCGTAGCAGGATTAGATATTGCAAAACAATATATAGAGCAGGAGCAATCTGCTTTGACACTCGTCGATGGTGTCGAAATATCTACTCGTTGGCACAACTTTGAAATTCATATCGTTGGTTTAAATATTGATACCAATTCACCAGAGTTAAAGCAGTTATTGGCGGCGCAGCAACAAGCACGCGTCGATAGAGCAACAAAAATTGGTGAAAAGCTCACTAAATGCGGCTTCCCTGATATTTACCCAGCAGCAAAAACGTTAGCAAAAGGCGCTAGTATCACAAGAGCACATTTTGCCAAAGCTATGTTGAACGCTGGTTATGTCAATCATTTACAAGCAGCTTTTGATAAATACCTTGGAAAGGGCAAGCGGGCTTATGTGAAACCAGGATGGTGTGATATTGAAACGGCGGTGAAAGTAATTCATCAAGCGGGCGGGAATTCGGTTATGGCGCACCCTGTTCGTTACGATATGACGACTAAATGGTTAAGACGTTTAGTGTTAGAGTTTAAATCATATGGTGGCCAAGGTTTAGAAATAGTTTTACCTCAAATGAGTAACGCACAGCATCAATTAATGCTAAGCTTTTGTTTAGAGTATGAAATGAAAGCTTCGATGGGATCAGATTTTCATTACCCTGGTGGTTGGAGTGAGCTTGGTAAAAATCTCAAAATGCCAGAGCAAGTTGAACCCATTTGGCAGCTTTGGAATTAACACTAAGTGTTTTGTTTCACTATAACCGCTTTGCATTTCCAATCATTCATTAAGGACCTAATTTATGAGTCAGTTTTTTTACGTGCACCCAGACAACCCACAAGGTCGATTAATGAAGCAGGCAGCGGAAATTATTCGACAAGGTGGCGTTATTGTTTATCCAACGGATTCAGGATATGCAATTGGTTGCCATATTGGTGATAAAAAAGCTTTAGATCGTATTTGTGCTATTCGCAAAATTGAAAAAGACCATAATTTTACTTTGGTTTGTCGTGATTTATCCGAGCTTTCAGAATATGCTCGCGTCGATAACTCTGCGTTTAGACTTCTTAAAAATAATACGCCTGGACCTTATACCTTTATTTTTAAGGCGAGTAAGGAAGTACCCAAACGATTGATGAACCCTAAGAAACGCACCATAGGGATTCGAGTCCCTGATAATGCAATCAGCCAAGCGTTATTAGAAGCTTTAGAAGAACCTTTGATGTCGACGACATTGATCATGCCGGGACAGGATTTCGCTGAGTATGACCCTGAATTGATTCGAGATGCGTTAGAGCATCAAGTGGACTTAATTATTCATGGCGGGCATCTAGGCGAGCACCCGACGACGGTTATTGACTTTTCTGATGGCGACGCCACTGTCATTCGCGTCGGAGAGGGTGATCCTTCCCCGTTTGAGTAAGCGGCTAAGCTAAATGAGCGCAATAAGTTAGCATGAGCAATTTCGATAATATGATCCAACAGCCATTGCCGCTAGCCTATATTCACGGCGAGGCGGTTGTTGAGAAGCCTGAGGATTTGTTTATTCCACCGAATGCGCTTGAAGTTATTTTAGAGCAATTTGAAGGCCCGCTGGATTTACTGCTTTACCTGATTCGTAAGCAAAAATTCGATATTTTGGATTTACCCATTGCGCCAATAACACAACAATACATGCGTTATATTGAGGTATTAAAGAATGCCAGCACTGAACTTGTTGGTGACTACTTAGTGATGGCATCTACATTAGCCGAAATTAAGTCTCGGTTATTGTTACCTAAGCCAGAAGTAGAGAATGACGACGAAGATCCTCGACAAGCCTTAGTCAGGCGACTACAGCTTTACGAGATATATAAAGATGCTGCGCAAAAGCTGGATGAATTACCACAATTAGAGCGAGATTTGTTAACAGCACGGCTTTCGTTACAGCAAGAGATGGATAGCCCATTACCGCCAGTTGATGTTTCGCTTGCAGATTTACACCAAGCCTTTAAGCACTTGTTAAACCGTGCACAAGCCTTTGAGCATCATCATGTAGAAAAAGAGCGATTGTCGACAAGAGAGCGAATAGGGCGCATTATTGAAAGGCTGGAAGTCTCTGGACATGATATCTGGCATAAATTTTCAGTGTGCTTCGAAATTAAAGAAGGCAAGGCTGGCGTTGTGGTGAGCTTTCTTGCTTTATTGTCTTTGCTAAAAGATGGTTTAATCAAGGTTAAGTCAGACGAAGAGTCTGGGCAGATTATGTTGGCGTTAACTTATACCGATTACGCTGACTGACGATTAATACTAAGTGCAACTTTATTAACGGTAAATAGGATTACAACCAGCAGATGACTGATTTATCAGTGCAATTGTCGAATAATAAGAAAAAGCTAACGCCAACTAAAATGGTTCATTTAGTTGAGGCGACTCTATTTACCGAGCAAAAACCGCTGTCGACAAAAGAGCTATTTGAATTGTTGTCTACTACGGTGCAAATAACTAAAAAGCAAGTTGCCGACGCTTTAGATGAACTTCAAATTCAATATCAAGAAAGAGGCGTAAACTTAGTTAAGCTAGCGTCTGGTTATCAATTTATCGTCAGTAAAGAGTTAAGTAATGAGCTTAACGATGCTCGGCAGGCAAAACCCGTCAAACTTTCGCGTGCTATGTTAGAGACCTTAGCATTGATTGCTTATAAACAACCGATTACGAGAAGTGAAATTGAGGATGTCCGCGGTGTCGCTGTAGGTAGCCAGATTATTCGTGGCTTATTAGACAGAGAGTGGATCCGTTTGGTTGGGCATAAAGACGTTCCTGGTCGGCCTGCGATGTATGGAACTACTAAAGCATTCTTAGATCATTTTTCTTTAAAGTCTATAAAAGAGTTACCTGAATTAAAAAGTATCGAAGAATATACTTTCGACCCGAGCTAATTGCAGGATATAATACGCATCGACCACTTTGGCGTGATTGCTAAAGTGGCAACAAAGAGACAGAGACTTAGCGTTAACTTGTATTCGAGTTGCGTGATGTTACTGCCGGAAAGAGAAAGAGCATGTCTGAAAAATTACAGAAAGTCCTAGCGCGAGCAGGCAAGGGTTCTCGTAGAGAAATGGAAACCCTAATTAGCGCTGGACGCGTCAGTGTAGATGGTAAAGTTGCCCGATTAGGCGACCGCATTGAAGGAACTGAACAAGTTCGAGTCGATGGTCACCAAGTTCATCTAACTCCACAAACTGAAGAAGTTTGTCGCATTTTGATGTACAACAAGCCGGAAGGCGAAATGTGTACGCGTAAAGATCCAGAAGGACGTCCAACGGTATTCGATCGTTTACCCAAACTAGAGTCCGGTCGTTGGATTGCTGTTGGTCGTTTAGATATTAATACCCAGGGCATGCTACTGTTTACTACTGACGGTGAATTGGCAAATCGATTAATGCACCCCTCACGCAAGGTAGAGCGTGAATATGCGGTTCGTGTTTTTGGTGAAGTTGATGATGCCATGTTGAACCGCCTAAAAACGGGTGTAAAACTTGAAGATGGCCCTGCGAAATTTCAACAGATTTTTTATCGTGGTGGAGAAGGGCGCAACCATTGGTTCCATGTAGTGCTGTCAGAAGGGCGAAATCGCGAAGTAAGACGACTTTGGGAAAGCCAAGATGTTCAGGTGTCGCGCCTAATTCGAGTTCGTTATGGCGATATAGAGCTTAGACGCCAATTACCTTTAGGTGGTTGGATTGAGCTGCCAATTAAAGAAGTCAATTACTACCGTAAGCTGGTAGGCTTATCTGCTGAAACTAAGTCAAAACTTCGTGTTGACGAAAAGGCGATGGATAATGCCAAAGCAAGGCGCATTAGACGAAGTGTTAAAAAACACCAACATCGTCACCAGCAACAAACAAGGCGTCGCCGTTAATTCGAGTCGCCTTGCCTTGTTTAGAAAATACTAATAATAGCTAACTTAGAGTAATAGGAGAGTCGTGTAATGCAGTCATTTTATGTGACGTCTCACCAACAATTAACAGAATTGTGTGGTCAATTTGCAAAAGCCGAGCATTTGGCAATTGATACCGAATTTGTGCGAACACGCACTTTATTTCCTAAGTTAGGCCTGATCCAAATATCAGATGGACAAACGATAGCGTTAGTTGATCCTATTGAAATTGATGATTTATCTCCTGTGTGGCGATTACTCGAAGATGAAAACTTAGTTAAAGTTATTCATGCTTGCCCTGAAGATCTTGAAGTTTTCCTAACATGGGGTGATTGCCAGCCAGCAAATTTAATTGATAGCCAGTTAATGGCCTCGTTTTTAGGGCATGGTCTATCGGTAGGGTATGCTACCTTAGTAGAGCATTATTTAGATATTCGATTAGATAAGTCTGATTCAAGAACTGACTGGACGAAAAGACCACTATCGGAAAGCCAGCTACGTTATGCTGAAGCGGATGTAACACACTTACATAAGATTTATCCTTTATTATTAGCGGATATTCGTAAAACGCCCTGGGAACAAGCGGCAAAACAAGAAACGCAATCGTTAATTAATAAAAAGTTCACCCCGATCTTGCTTGACGAGTTATATCACTCGGTAAAAATGAGTTGGAAGTTATCACCTAAGCAACTTAATAATCTTAAATTTCTTGCGAGCTGGCGTTATCAACTAGCGGTAGAAAAAGATCGCCCGATTGGATTTATTGCTAAAGATCACACCATTATTAATGTTGCGATGCGCTCACCTAAAAGTGTTGGTGCGATGGCCAACATCGATGGCGTTGATGTGTTGGATGTAAGGCACAAGGGCAAAGCCATGTTAGCGGTTCTTCGCCAAGCTGATAACGTTGAACCAGAGCAGTATCCAGAAAAAATTAGACGATTGGATGAATACCCAGGATATAAGCAGTTATTTAAGAAAGTGAAAAACTTTATATCTAAACAAGCAGAGACTATTGGTTTAGCACCTGAAGTATGTGCTTCTAAAAAGCAAATCAATCAACTCATGTCTGCTTACTACAATAATAACTTACCTGAAGGCGAGACTAACCAAGTAGATTTGTTGTTTGGTTGGCGCTACCTTTCATTTGGTGAAGTGCTATTAAAGCACGCTAAATCTCGCTTTAGTGAGCTGACGTGATAAAAGTTGGCATGCTATATTTTTATTTTAATTCTTCTTTAAATTTGTAGGGTTTTACTATGCTATGCGCCGTATATCGCAGTGCGAAAAAAGAGCAAACTTATTTATACGTTAACAAACGCGACGATTTCAGTCAGGTACCAGAAGCTTTAATGAAAATGTTTGGTACGCCAAATTTAGTGACTATAGTAAACCTTGCCGATCGTACTTCTTTGGCGCTTGCTGATATCGCTAAAGTTAAGTCAGAACTTCAAGAAAATGGTTTCTATCTTCAGTTGCCACCACCGAAAGAAGATTTGTTAGCTGAGCATAAAGCTCAGATGAAGCCAAAGCATTAGTATTAAGTTTTTACCGCGCTTATAACTGAAGGAATTTTAATGAAAGTTTCCACAATTCTAGCCAGTATTTTATTCATAGCCTCGAGTACTCACGTTAATGTTCAAGCGAAAGAATTAACGGAAGAAGGCTTTAAGCAATACTTAGTAGAGTTGAAAAAAATAGCGATAGAAAAAGGCTTTGAACCTAGTTTTGTCGAACAGAGCTTTGCCAATGCAAAGTTTCGTAAGCGTGCTGTTAAAAAAGATAGAAACCAACCTGAACGTGTTGAAACTCTCGATACTTATTTACCAAAGCGTGTTCCGCAATGGAAAGTAGATAGAGCCAGAGCCAAATATAAAGAACACTACCCGATGCTTGAACGTATTGGTAAACAGTACGGTGTTCAGCCAAGATTTATTGTTGCCTTATGGGGCTTAGAAACTAACTTCGGCAAGATTATGGGCAATTACAATGTTGTTTCCGCATTATCTACTTTGGCTTATGAAGGCAGAAGAGAAGCCTTCTTTCAAAAGCAGTTATGGGCAGCATTAACCATAGTGCAAGAAGGACATATTTCAGCAGAAAATATGAAAGGTTCTTGGGCTGGCGCTATGGGGCAAAACCAGTTTATGCCTACTTCATTTCTTGCTTACGCGGTAGATGGTGACGGCGACGGTAAAAAAGATATTTGGCAAAACCAAGAAGATGTTTTTGCCTCTATGGCAAACTACTTGGTAAAAGCAGGATGGAATGACCAACTGACTTGGGGCAGACAGGTTAAATTACCTCAAGAGTTTGATTTGACTCTCGCGATCCCTAAAAAACATGGTGGTCGTAAAAAGTGGCAACAGCATTGGAAACGATTAGAAAAGCCACTATCAGAATGGCAAGCGCTTGGGGTAAGAAGAGCGGACGGCTCGGACTTACCTGTAACAGATCTAAAAGCTGCGTTGATTTTCCCTGACAATGAGAAAGGGAGAGTGTATTTAGCTTATGATAATTACAAAAGCTTAATGAACTGGAATTTCTCGTATTATTTTGTCACCTCGGTTGGTTATTTATCAGACCGTATCAAGTACCCAGCCGTTGAACTTTAACGACACAATTTAAGTAAGTAGCATGAAAACAATTAAACCATTCTGGCAAGAAAAAACTTTAGCAGAGATGACTCGACAAGAGTGGGAATCTTTATGTGATGGCTGTGCTAAATGCTGCTTACACACCTTTATCGACGATGATTCAACCGATGAAGAAGTAGGTTTTGAATCGACTTCTCACCTTAACGAGGGCGAGCAAGTTGTTTATTCGAATATTGTTTGCCATCTACTCAACGATAAAACATGTCAATGCACACAATACAGTAAAAGAACTAAGTTAGTGCCTGATTGCGTGCAATTAACCCAAGATAACCTGGAAGATGTGTTCTTTATGCCACCGAGCTGTTCTTATCGACGACTTCAGGAAGGTCGAGGATTACCAAGTTGGCATCCATTACTAAATAAAGGCAAAAAGTCAGCGATGCACAAAGCCGGAATGTCTGTACGTGGAAAAGTCGTAAAAGATGATGAAGCAGACATTGCCTATTTTGAAGATAATATCGTTACTTGGCCTTTAGACGATATCGATTAAGACGCAAAGGCTTATTTTATATATCAATTATCCATCAACTTTCTTTAATACTATTTGCGCTTTACCCGTTATGTTAAGCGCATTATTTCTCCAGCTTTGTAACGAAGAATAACATTCACCTACCTTATGTTGACTATTGTTTACGCATTTCTGCTTGATTAATCATCACAACGTGGTAAAAAATTAATCACAACAGTGTGTTGTTTAAACAAAATAATAAGAAGGTGCTAAATGATAATAGGCGTTGTCAAAGAATCACTACGGGGAGAAAACCGAATAGCGGCTTCTCCCACCAGCGTAAAAGGACTAGTTGAACTTGGTTTTGACGTCCACATTCAAAAAGGAGCAGGAACAAAAGCAAGTTTTGCTGATGCTGATTTCGAAAACGTTGGCGCCGTTATTGTAACTAAGAAGAAAGCATGGCAGTGCGATGTAGTGCTAAAAGTAAATGCTCCCACTTTAGATGAAACAGCAGAGTTAAAAGAGGGCGCGACACTCATTAGTTTAATTGCACCTGCTCAATCTCCAGAGTTATTAGAAGCTCTGCGCGCTAAATCAATCACTACGCTCGCCATGGATATGGTGCCGCGTATGACCAAAACTCAATCTTTAGATGCTCTCAGCTCCATGGCAAACATCGCTGGTTATCGAGCGGTTGTTGAATCGACTAATACCTTTGGCCGATTTTTGACTGGGCAAATTACTGCGGCAGGGAATTTGCCTCCTGCAAAAGTGCTCATTATTGGTGCTGGCGTAGCAGGTCTCGCTGCAATAGGCACTGCTGGAAGTTTAGGGGCTATTGTTCGCGCTTTTGACACTCGCCCGGAAGTGAAAGAACAAATTGAAAGCATGGGCGCTGAGTTTCTAGAGCTTGATTACGAAGAGCCTGAAGATACAGGAAGCGGTGATGGCTATGCAAAGGAAATGAGTAAAGCTTTTATCGATGCTGAGATGGCACTTTTTGCTGAACAGGCGAAAGATGTCGATATTATTATTACTACTGCGATGATCCCTGGTAAACCCGCTCCTAAACTTATTACTGAAGATATGGTTGCCTCAATGAAAACAGGTAGCGTGATCGTTGATTTAGCGGCTGCTGGAGGTGGTAACTGCGAGCTTACCGTTGCTGGTAAGCTGGTTGATGTAAATGGTGTAAAAATTATCGGTTACACTGATTTAGTCTCTCGCTTACCTAACCAAGCATCACAGCTTTATGCTAATAACTTAGTTAATTTACTAAAACTACTAACGCCGAACAAAGATGGTGAAGTCACGGTAAACATCGAAGATGAAGTTATTCGTCACATGACCGTTGTTCATCAAGATGAAATAAGTTTCCCTCCACCTCCCATTAAAGTCAGCGCGGCACCGGTAAAACCAGCGCCTAAAAAACAAGAGACGCAAGAAATAAAAGAGGCAGAGCCTAAATCTTCAACTAAAAAATATGCTGCTATGGCAATTGGTGGCTTAGCCTTTTTGTGGATTGCCAGTGTGGCCCCGGCAGACTTTTTAGCCCACTTTACTGTATTCGTTTTAGCCTGTGTTATTGGTTATTACGTGGTATGGAATGTTACTCATGCTTTGCATACACCTTTGATGAGTGTAACAAACGCCATCTCAGGCATAATTATTGTCGGTGCCTTGTTGCAAGTAGGTAGTGGCAGCTTCTTAATACAACTGCTTTCGGGGGTAGCAATCTTAATTGCTACCATCAACATAGTTGGCGGATTTGCCGTCACTAAACGCATGTTAAAAATGTTTCGCAAGTAGGAGAAGTTGCACATGACTACTGGAATGATCACTGCAGCTTATCTAGTTGCTGCATTACTTTTTATATTTAGTTTATCGGGCTTAAGTAAGCAGGAGACTGCACAAAATGGTAATACCTTCGGCATGATAGGTATGCTTATCGCGCTTATAGCTACAATTGCAGACCCACGGGTTGATAATTACGGCATTATCATTGTGACTATGGCTATTGGTGCATTTATCGGTTTGTCGCTGGCGCGACGTGTAGAAATGACTCAAATGCCTGAGTTAGTCGCGATATTACATAGTTTTGTTGGTTTAGCGGCTGTTTTGGTCGGCTTTAATAGTTATTTTGAAATGGCTCATGAAGCTCAGCTAATACTGACTGATGCTCAGCAAACTAAAATTACGATACATTTAGTTGAAGTATTTTTAGGCGTGTTTATTGGCGCGGTTACCTTTACTGGCTCTGTTGTCGCGTTTGGCAAACTACGCGGCGTTATAAACTCCGCAGCATTAGTTTTACCGCAGCGTCATAAAATGAATCTGGCCGCTGGAATCGTTAGCTTTGTTTTAATGATTTACTTCGTTCAACAAGGTGGCTCTAACTTCGCCTTGTACCTGATGACAGCAATTGCATTGGTATTTGGCTGGCATTTAGTGGCATCAATCGGTGGTGCTGATATGCCAGTCGTCGTATCTATGTTGAATTCTTATTCAGGTTGGGCGGCAGCGGCAGCAGGTTTTATGTTAAGCAATGATTTACTTATTGTAACTGGAGCTTTAGTTGGCTCATCAGGCGCTATTTTATCTTACATCATGTGTAAAGCGATGAACCGCTCTTTTATCAGTGTAATCGCTGGAGGTTTTGGCAATGACCCTGTGTCTGATGGTGATAAAGATTACGGCGAGCATGTTGAAATACAAGCTGAACAAGTGGCTAGCATGTTAACTGAAGCTAAGTCAGTGGTTATCACTCCCGGTTATGGTATGGCTGTAGCTCAGGCGCAATATCCAGTTTTCGAACTTACTCAAAAATTAAAAGAGAAGGGCGTTAATGTGCGGTTTGGCATTCACCCTGTTGCAGGTCGACTACCTGGTCACATGAATGTTCTTTTAGCTGAGGCGAAAGTGCCGTATGACGTGGTTCTCGGTATGGAAGAGATCAATCCCGATTTACCAGAAACTGATGTTGTTCTTGTCATAGGCGCAAATGACACGGTTAATCCCGCAGCGTCTGAAGACCCTGGAAGTCCAATTGCAGGAATGCCCGTTTTAGAGGTGTGGAATGCAAAACAAGTTGTTGTTTTTAAACGCTCAATGAATACCGGCTATGCTGGCGTTCAAAACCCATTGTTCTTTAAGGACAATACCCAGATGCTTTTTGGTGATGCGAAAGCAAGTGTTGAAAAAATATCGCAGGCGATTTAATTGCGGCAGTTCAGCAACTGAAATAACTTAATTTAAAAACAATCCTTATAAAAATACCGCTATGGATATATGTGAACTAACATAGATCTTAGCGGTTTTTTTTTATATCCTGTACAAAGGTATAATGTATTCAATTTGGATGGTTATGAAAAATATAATAAAGCCTTTATCAGTAAGCATAGCAACTTGCCTTGCTTTAACTGCATGTAATAATACTGAACAGTCACCTCAAACTAAGTTAAAAACGAATGTAAGTGAGCAAATTAACGTATTAACGGATACGTATGAGCACAGAGTTGATGATTGTTCTACATTATCGCCCATGTCAGCTCAAGATTTGTTCTGGTCATCATGTTTTGATCATGACAACAGCGGTCAATTTGCTCAATCATTGGCGACGATTTTAAACAATGCTAGTAGCGACACATTTGATTTTAACGCGGTAGATAAGTCTCTTTATTATTTGCGCGCTCATTACTACTTCGCTGACCTAGAAAAAATTAATGAAGATAAAAAAGCTAGCTTTCACAAAGCATTAGTTTCTTTGACTAACCACCCTAAAACGCTAGCTGACAATGCACAAGCATATAGGCTGCAAGAGCAGTTATTAGCGCTTACTTATTTGTATTATGCTGACGGTAAAACAAAGGAAGGCTTAGCAAGCAATATTGCCGACTTTATGCCTTTTTGGACAAGGTTATTATCTGATTTAGACAATAACGAGCGTTCTGCTAAAGACTACCGAAATATAGAACTTTACCGGTTGGTGAGCTTCATTGCATATTACGCGGTTAGAGACGAAAACCTGAAGTCTGCGTTGCTAAAAAATAATATGGTTAGTGACAGTCTAACTAAGCAGCTTACTGTCTTAAATAGTGACAGTTGGCTTACACAGCATAACTTGTGGTCGCTTGCTATGCTCCACGTTTTGATGGAAGAAGATGCACAACAAGCACTAGATAAAATAGTTAAAGAGCGCTTGTTTGATAACGCGTTTGTGGAAACAAACGGCAAAGAAACTGCCAAGAAACTGTTTAGTCATATTTATTTAGCTAATTCGTTGCGAACAACGGATCATTGTGAAGAAAGTTTTAAAGGATTATGCAGTATTCCAACAATAGATGAAGTATTACCGGTAAATCACGAATGCTCAGATTCTATTGTTATTCGTGCAAATCAAATGACTGAAGCGCAATTAAACAATTCATGTGCAGGGTTAATCGCGCAAGAGAGCTTTTTTCATGACACCTTAAATACTAAGCGTGAGCCGATCGCCAATGATAAGAACACGCAATTGCGTGTTGTTATTTTTAACAATTACACCCAATACAATATGTGGGGACAGCTGGTTTTTAATATCTATACCAATAACGGTGGCATGTATATAGAAGGTAAGCCAGAAGAAGAAGGTAATCAGGCCACTTTCTATTCTTTCGAAGCGTTTTGGAAACAACCTAAATTCTCTGTTTGGAATTTGGAGCATGAATATGTGCATTACTTGGATGGACGTTTTGCTAAGTTCGGCGGCTTTGGTCATTATCCAGGTAAGTTAGTTTGGTGGTCAGAAGGTATTGCTGAGTACGTTTATCGCCAAAATGTGAATGCTAAATCGGTAAAGCTAATTCACGATACCCCAGTGGCAGAGCAGCCTAGTTTAGCTGATATCTTTGCGACGACTTATGCTGATGGTACTGAACGTGTATATCGTTGGAGTTATTTAGCTCAGCGTTTTATTTTTACTTTTTATCCAGAAAAAGGTCAGGCCTTGGTGCAAGCCCTAAAAGTTAACGATTTTGACAGCTATACACAGAAACTGGATGAAATCGCGAATAGCCACCAAGAGGAGTTTGCTCGTTGGATGGCGGAATTGCCAACAAAAGAGAGTATGGTTGAAGCCGATGCCGTAAAAGAGAAACAAGGTCGAAACCTCTATCGTTACTTGTATCGTGATTATTTACGCCCAGCCCACCTTCCTTTAACGAAAGACCATTTCCATTTCGAAAACTGGGGTTAATAACTTCCTAACTGAATGGTGTACATCAAATTTTTGAACTTTAACGATTTGATGTACACTCATATCTTCATCTCCAAAAGCGGATACATTTGTGATTTTTGATTTTGTAAATACCCTCAATGGTTATATGTGGGGCAGTGTTCTTATCTATCTTTTAACTGGCTGTGGTATATGGTTTACCTTTAGGCTTAAATTTTTACAGTTTACTCACTTTGGTCACATGTTTTCGTTACTTAAAAATAGCCGAAAAAGTGATAGCCACGGTATTTCTTCTTTCCAAGCCATGTCTACCTCCCTTGCGGCACGTGTGGGCACTGGTAACTTAATGGGAGTAGCTGTTGCTATTTCACTCGGTGGCGCTGGCGCTGTTTTTTGGATGTGGTTAATTGCGCTTGTGGGTATGGCCACTGCCTTTGCTGAAAGCATGTTAGGTCAGGTATATAAAGAAAAGGACAGTCTAGGGAATTTTCGAGGCGGTCCAGCTTATTATATGAGTAAAGGCCTAAAGAGTAAGCCATTAGCAATTACGTTTTCGCTTTGTTTATTCTTTGGTTATGGTTTTGTTTTTAGCTCTGTTCAGGCTAATTCAATTACTGATGCTTTTTCAGGCTCTTTTGGCTTTCCACCACTAGCAACGGGTATTGTTATTACGATTTTAACCGCGTGGATTATTTTAGGGGGCTTAAAAAATATAGCGCGCTTTGCTGAACTGACCGTACCATTTATGGGGGTAGCCTATTTCGCGGTATGCATTGTTGTTATTTTGATGAACATCCAACACATCCCTGCGATTGTCCTTGATATTGTCAAATCTGCCTTTGGTTTAAAAGAAGCTGGTGGTGGGCTTGTTGGTGCTGCAATTATGCAAGGTGTAAAGCGTGGCCTTTATTCTAACGAAGCAGGGATGGGGAGTGCGCCTAATGTCGCTGCAGCCGCAACACCACATCCTCCCCATCCTGTGTCTCAAGGATATGTGCAAATGTTAGCGGTTTTCTTTGATACCATTGTGATCTGTTCGTGTACCGCATTTATGATTTTACTGTATCAGCCAGTCGGACAAGAAATGCAAGGTATTCAATTGACCCAGCAAGCGCTTGCGTCGCAGGTAGGTAATTGGGGAACCTACTTTATAAGTGTTGCTATATTATTCTTTGGTTTTACATCAATAGTTGCCAATTTTGCTTACGCTGAGAACAACTTAAAATATCTTAAAATGGATCATTTTATCGGCCATTGGATTTTGCGCTTGGGCTTTTTGGCAATGTTAGTGTTTGGGTCTGTGGCAACTTTACCACAAATGATTGCGCTAGCAGATATGTCTACTGGGTTAATGACAATATTAAACGTAACGGCAATTTTGCTGCTTTCTAAAGTCGTGGTGTCGATAACAAAAGATTATCATCAGCAGTTAAAGGACAATAAAACTCCAGACTTTCAACCTACAGATCAAGAGCACAGTGATATGCGCTTGACTAAGGGGATTTGGCAAGACCATAAATAAGCCTGCGTTTTTATTTTCAACATTCCAATTCTGTTCGCGGAATATAGCAACACTTTATCTTAATTGCTGCTATAATCCGCGCCAAACTAACAGACTCGAGTAAATAATTGTGAGTGTTGATTCTTTTGGCTTTTCAAATAACCTATTGCAAGCGATCAAAGCAAGTGGATACAGCCAACTAACACCTATCCAGCAACGAGCAATCCCTGTTATTAGAGCAGGCCATGATGTACTGGCAAGTGCTCAAACCGGTACTGGTAAAACTGCAGCGTTTTTACTACCAATTATCGAGAAGCTTGAAAAAGAAGATAAAGGGCATCACGAACTAAAAGCTGTTGTGCTTACGCCAACTCGTGAATTGGCGATTCAAGTAGCCCAAGAAAGTGAAAAATTTTGTCAGCACTTATCGTTAAAAACAGCGGTTGTTTATGGTGGCGCTGGCATGGGAAAACAAGCGAGCCTATTAAAAGAGGGGGTCGATATTCTCGTTGCAACTCCTGGGCGACTACTGGAGCATCTGCAATTAAGAAACCTCTCCCTCTCGTCAGTACGAACACTGGTTCTCGATGAAGCGGATCGTATGCTTGATATGGGTTTCTTAACAGACATAGAGCAAATTATTCCTCTGCTTAAAGCCAAGCATCAAACCTTAATGTTCTCTGCTACTTTTTCTAATAAAGTGAAGTCACTGGCTAGCGAGATCTTACATCATGCTAAGCAAGTAGAGGTGGCAAAGCAAAATAGTACCTCCGGTAAAGTGGAGCAATCTGTTTACTGGGTAAGTGAAGCACGTAAAAGAGAGTTACTTTCTGAGCTGATAGGTGTTAACAACTGGCAGCAAGTGATGGTGTTTGCTGGTACTAGGGAAAGCGCTAATGTTCTTGCTAAAGAATTGAAACTTGACGGCATTAAGGCTGCACTTTGTCATGGTGACAAATCTCAGGGTGCTCGCAACAAAGCGCTTGAGCAGTTTGTCTCTGGACAGGTTAGGGTACTAGTTGCAACAGATGTTGCCGCACGAGGTTTAGATATCCCAGATTTACCTTATGTGATTAATTTTCACTTGCCGTTTCTAGCTGAAGATTATGTTCATCGTATTGGTCGTACAGGTCGTGCTGGTAAGTCAGGTCATGCTATTTCTTTAGTTAGCCCAAAAGATGAGAAGTTTCTTGGTAACATAGAGACGCTAATTGGGCGAAAGTTTAATCGTATTATCGTTCCAGGTTATGAGTTTGATGCAGTTGCTGATAAGAAAGCAACGGATGATAATAATGCAAAATCTAGCAAGAATAGATACCAAGCAACGAAAGATAAAAATTTTGCGTTAGAGAAAAAACGCAAGGAAAAATCACAGTTAAAAGTTGTTAAAGGAAAAGCGAAAAAGGGTCTTAAAAAGCAAGGTAAAAAAGCAAAACGCAAATAAGAGTGAGTTTGAACCTGACGCTTCAATAATATGAATAACGGATTTTCTGCTGTAGAAACCCCTTTTAAATACCGTTATTGCTGCTGGTTTTGTGGTGAGCCCGCTAACCAGCAGTTTTGCTTTCCTCAACGTGAAAATATCCTGCTCGATTTAACGCATCCACCATTAGCTATTAATTCCTGCTCAGAATGCTTACCTTGGGCGAATAAAGCTTATAAACGCGATATCTGGCTTGTCAAAGAAGACGTTAAACGTGCTTTAATGAAAAAGTACCGCAAGCATTTAGCAATAGGTGTTAACTGGACGAAAGAAGAATTGGCAAACAGTGGCTTTGAAGGCGGTAATTTTGAGAGCTTTCAAAAAAGCGCTTGGATGATGTTTGAAATTGCCCGAGAAAGAGTCAATTACACCGGGTGGCCACTTGAGGTTAACGGCGAAAATATTGAAATATTCCGTGATTCGCCTGAGCTAACATTTGTATTTGACGGGGTAACTTATCCAAATATCGATGATGCCATTGCTCAATATGCTAGTATTTATGACGTCCCGCAGAAATTCTTAAGACAAATAGTTGCCATTAAAGGTAAAGAAAAATTTGCCGAAGCGGTAAGGTATTGCCGTTTGTATGTAGGTGCCACCCCTCAAGAAAGAGGAGCGGCAATAAGGTCGTTACAGAGATTAAACAACGTTTAATTTAGCAGGTGTTTGACGTTTATGATCGTAAAGTGCTTCGTCTGCTCGTTCAAATAGCTCGCTTTCACTATCAGCGTTAGTCATTAATGCATGACCTAAAGAGCATGAAACATGGTATTTGTTCAGAAATGCACAATTCGCGACATTATGCTGTAAGCGGTTTGAAATGCGCTTTAAACCTTCTTCAGAGGTTTGTTCAACGATAATAACAAACTCGTCACCACCAAACCTAAACAAGCTGTCAGAATCACGTACGCTCACTTCTAACGCTCGCGCGAAATACTCGAGTACTTGATCACCAACTTGATGTCCATGAGTATCATTTAAGCTTTTGAATTTATTTAAATCACAAACGATTAAACCGACTTTAGCGCCTGTTCTGTGTGCGTGATGCATCGCTCGCTTAATTTGTTGGTCATAATACCTTCTATTACCAATGCCTGTTAAAGAGTCTTCCATCGCAAGTTTAGTCAATTGACTGTAGGCAATAGCGTTTTTTAGAGGGTGCAATAGTAGCTGATGTAACTCAGTTAGCTTCTTATGGACAGCTAAGCTAATGGGAGAGTTTAGGGCATAGGTTAGTTTGCCAATAAATTGGCCTTTTAATTTAAATTGATAACTACGCTCTTGTTTGCCTGAGCGACTGTTACTCGCTTTCCCTGACACTTGTGTGTTTTTAAAATACAGGCCTGAAAAGTCAACAAGTTTAGATGCTTCACGTGCAAAGATATCTAAAAGTTCATTAATATCTAAACTAGTTTGCAGTTGCTCTGCTAGCGCCAATTTCTTCTTATTGTCGTATTGAGATTCTGAATCAAATAATTTGAATGCGTTAAATTCTACTTGCTTTGCTTCAACAATATTTAGTGTGTGCATATTGAGACCTCTTCTAAACCCAGTGAATTTAATGCAATAATTATTCCTAAGTTAAAATATCTTTGTTTAACAAGGTGTTATGTTTTTGGGTGTAAATTCTCGTCGCAACTTGCATTGCATTTAGGTGATTTCGACAAAAATTTGTCAACGATAGAAAGCGGCTATACGCTAATTAAAAATCGTCATGTGAATTATAAAAATTACTTTGAGCTTCAAGATGTTGGCATATACTATAAGTATAATCCTTATGCGACCCCTATAGAGAGAGTTTGTGACTGGCCACTTAGAAATCTTGGCAATTTTAACCAGTGCCGTTTTTGTTGTTTGGTTATTCCGGAAATTAAATTTACCTGCGATTCTCGCTTATTTGATTGCAGGCGTCCTCGTAGGCGAACATGGATTAGCATTTGCTAATGAACATGTAGATTACGAGCATTTTGCTGAGTTAGGTATTGTTTTTCTGCTCTTTACATTAGGTTTAGAGTTCTCACTTCCTAAACTGATGGCAATGCGCCACTTGGTGGTATCTGTTGGTAGTTTGCAGGTTGGTATTTCGCTTGTTCTCTTTACCATTATTGGTGTCTTGCTCGGTCAGTCATTTGCGAGCTCTTTTGTTATCGCCGGTGTTTTAGCACTTTCTTCTACAGCGATCGTGATTAGACAATTAAGTGAAACCGGCGCAATTAAACGAAAATCAGGTCAAATTTCTGTCGCGGTACTGCTTTTTCAAGATGTAGCCGTTGTTCCACTGTTAATTATTATTCCTATGCTAGCGCAATCTAGTGACAGCTCGATGCTGTGGGCGTTGATTGTTGCTTTGGTTAAAGGTGTCTTTGTTGTCGGTATCTTACTCTCTGTAGGCAAGTGGATTTTGCCTCGACTCTTTAACCTAGTCGCTCAAGTAAGAACTGATGAGCTTTTTGTTTTAACGACATTATTGGTCACCTTAGTCGCTTCAGCATTAACTCAGTGGTTTGGTTTGTCTATGGCTTTAGGGGCTTTTTTAGCTGGAATGATGTTAGGAGAAAGCCAATATAAGCATCAGCTAGAGGCTGATATTCGCCCATATCGCGACATATTATTAGGCTTATTCTTTGTTACAGTGGGTATGAAGCTTGATGTATCGGTACTCATTTCTTCGCCAATGACCATAGCTCTGCTTTTAGTCAGCTTTATGGTGGCAAAAGTTATTATTGTGAAAATATTGGCAGTAAAAGCAGGAGAAAAAGCCAGTGATAGTTGGGCATCCGGTATCATGCTTAGCCAAATGGGAGAGTTTGGTTTTGTACTTATTGCCTTAGCGACTCAAGTGAACGTTCTTGAAAATGACATAGCTTCTATTTTATTAGGAACCGGTGTGTTGAGTATGGCGTTAACACCGTATTTAATTGATCATGCTAAAAAATGGTCGAAGTTTTTGTCGAGCGAAAAACAAGTTGATACTGAAGAACTACGAGAACTCAAAGATAAAGAAAGTCTTGAAGATCATGTCATTATTTGTGGCTTTGGCCGTGTTGGACAAACAGTTAGCCGATTCTTAAAACAAGAAAATATTGATTTTGTTGCTATTGATATCGATCCGCTTCGAACGATGAAAGCAAGAGAAGCTGGTGAGCGAGTATTATTTGGTTCCTCGCGACAAGCGGAATTACTCGAGGCGGCAAAAATATCAAAGGCACGGCTAGTGGTAGTGGCTTTCGGCGAAGACAAGCAGTCTATTGAAGTTATTCAAAAAGTGAGAAGCTTATCTCCTAAAGTACCGGTTCTTGTAAGAACGCGAAACGATGACCAGTTAGATTCATTGCAAGAAGCAGGTGCTGATCAGGTGGTACCAGAAAGTCTTGAAGGAAGCTTGATGCTAGTATCGCAAGTACTGTCATTAACAGGGGTACCATTTTCTCGTATCGTTAGACGGGTCCAAAAAGAGCGTAAGAGCCACTACAGCCACCTTCACGGGTTTTTCCAAGGTGAAGATACTGACATGAGCCCCGAAGCCATAGATCGCATAGAATTTGCGAATGGTGTTAATCTAACAGATGATTCTTTCGCTGTAGGCCGCTCTATTCGTTCTCTTAATTTAGCTGCAAGACGTGTCGCGGTTATCGCACTGAGAAGGGACGGAGTAGAAACGGAAGAGCCAGACGAAAATATCGTACTTAAGGCTCAGGACACTCTTGTTATTCGAGGTAAGCCAAGACGAGTTGAGCGTGTAGACCGCTATATTCACGAGGGTGATTAGAAGTTACCTTTTCATCTGAAAAATTTTGAAAATAGGGGCTATATTTCTAAAAAGGCCCTTATTTTTGTTTCATTTTCTAATGCGTCTTGAAAGCCTAGCTTCATCAGCTCTCGACAGAAAGCTGTATCGAATAACAAGTAGCTAATAATACTAGATTCAGCATCATTGGTGATGCCAAAGCTCCTTAATAACAGTTTTATGGCATAAGGTAAGCGAGGGTAGTATTCAACCGCCATTGCGTTAAAGTCGTGGCTGGGGTTTAACACTAAAGTTTCAATTGGCTTTAATCCTTCATGTGACTCACGATTTTCAGGTGAAATCATAGATAAGGTGTTGTTTACTCGATTCAAACGCTCTAAATCACTTTGTAACGTGTCAGAAAATATCCCATCAAGAAGATGACCTGCTATTGTTGCTGTGGTTGGCGGATGTGGGTTGTTTTCATCTGCATGCAATGGCTCTTTTGGTTGCTCAACACCAATGATAAACAATTTCTCTCCACCTAGATGAATGGCAGGGCTTAAAGGCGATAATTGGTGAATTGAGCCATCACCAAAGTGCTCTTTGCCAATTTTTTGTGATGGAAAAACCAATGGAATCGCAGCTGACGCAAGCAAATGATCTATAGTGATTTGGCAAGCCTGCCCTCGTCGTTTGGCACGTTGCCAAGGCATGACGCTATTATCTGCTTGAAAAAAGCTTATTGAATCTCCTGAAGTGTAGCTAGAAGCAGTGATAGATAAAGCTTTGAGTTTACCCTTTAATATATTGGAATCAATTCGTTGAAAATCTAAGACATCACTTAGCATATTTCTTAACGGGTTGTTGTTTAATAAACTTCGTGACCTTTTATTGGCGTAATCTGCTTGAAAACTCGCCATCGCACCTGATGCTATATGGCCGAAGACTCGCGAGGCGTCGCTATGATAAACGCGGTTTGTCGATAAGTTCTTCCATACCCACTCCAGCTTCTTTACCCCAAGCTGAAAGCAAGACGACCAGCAAGCTAGAGCAGTAGAGTTGATAGCTCCTGCTGAAGTACCACATATAATTGGGAATGGGATAGGGTAGTGTCTTGGGTAGAACTTTGATACTGCTGACAGCACGCCAACTTGGTAAGCTGCTCGAGCGCCACCTCCAGTTAAAATTAATGCATTTTTTTGCCACTTCGTGCTGTCTTGTTTAACCATTTACAGTTCTTTTTTATTGTTGTTAATAAAAGTATGGGTAATCTTTGTTGTTTTTTGCAACCAGAATTTAATATATTGGGTTTGTCCGAACAAAAAAAAGCCAGCTCGAAAGCTGGCTTTTGCGATGACAGAAGAAATATTACTTAGTAAAACAAATTACTGAAAATCAATAACGCCTACCAAATAAAAATCTTTAGCTACTAACGCGTTCGTTAGCAGCGTCTATCAACGGTTGCGCTCCATTTTGAATTTGCGCTAAGTTTGCAGAAACTACCTTTTTAGGTAACTTGCGAATCATTAGAGAACCAGTGTTAACCGAACCTCTATCAGCAGCAAAAACTAACAAGTTTTTACCATTACATTGAATTTCTTTGAATACTGAACGTATTTTAAGTTTATTCGTCTTTAAGAATGAACGCATACGTTTCTTATCGTCGGCAGCAACATACTCACACAAAGTTTGTGCGATATTTGAAGCTTCTGCTTTCGGTGCAGAAATCATAGACGTTACAGCTAAAGTAGTAACAGTAGCAACTAGTAATAATTTTTTCATTTTAATAACCTTGTAATGCATTAATGAGTTTATTAAAAGAAAAAACCACAGGACGTTCCCAATTGAACTCGGTAACTCCGCTGTCGTAGATGACTATTCATCCGTAGACCGGTGGTTTTGCGTAACATACTTTCGTATGTCTTGCCTTTTCTTTGTCCCCTTTAGTATCGCTAAAAAAACACAAAAACTCAATCTGTTTGTAACAAAGGTATGTGAAGTGTTATGAGGTTGTTTGTTGAATTGATTTTTAAATCAGTAGGTTATAGCTGTTATGATGAAATTGTATATTTTGTTATAGAAAAGAAAGTTTGTCTGAAAGTTTTCAAAAAAGGCAGGGGTTAACCTGCCTTTTACTTTTTGTTAACTAAATTTAAACCTTCATTTCAGGGACATTATCTGGGATTACGAGCTCTCCAGCGGTTAATTTAGCTATTTCTTCAACAGAAACTCCAGGTGCTCTTTCAAGTAAATGGAATTTGCCTTCTTTAATTTCAATAAAGGCTAAGTCAGTTAATACTTTCTTGATGCACCCTTTACCCGTTAAAGGCAATGTGCAATTGTCGAGTAATTTGGATTCGCCGTGCTTTGAAGCATGAGTCATGGTAACTATGATGTTATCTGCACCAGCGACTAAATCCATTGCACCACCCATACCCTTGATGAGCTTGCCTGGTATCATGTAAGAAGCAATATTTCCGTTAACATCAACTTCAAATGCACCAAGCACTGTTAAGTCGACATGACCACCACGAATCATCGCGAAAGATTCTGCAGAATCAAACACTGATGCACCAGTTGCCATAGTCACTGTTTGCTTGCCAGCATTAATGAGATCTGCATCGAGTTCTTCTTCAGTAGGGAATTGACCCATACCTAATAAACCGTTTTCTGATTGCAGCATAACTTCCATGCCTTCAGGTACATAGTTTGCCACTAAGGTTGGAATACCAATACCTAAATTGACGTAATAGCCGTCTTGAAGCTCTTGGGCAACGCGTTGAGCGATTTGTTCTCTTGATAGCGCCATTATTTTTTCTCCTATTCGCTACGCAAGGTGCGTTGTTCAATACGTTTTTCGAAAGTGCCTTGAATAAGGCGATCAACATAAATACCTGGTGTGTGAATTTGATCAGGATCTAACTCACCCGGTTCAACTATTTCTTCGACTTCAACAACCGTAATTTTTCCTGCTGTAGCGGCCATTGGGTTGAAGTTACGCGCAGTTTTTCTAAACACTAGGTTACCAAATCTATCGGCTTTCCACGCCTTTACAATGGCAAAATCACCTTTGATAGATTCCTCAAGGATGTATTTTCGACCATCAAATTCGCGTTCTTCTTTACCTTCGGCAACCAATGTTCCATAACCTGTAGCCGTGAAAAATGCGGGGATGCCAGCACCGCCAGCACGCATTTTTTCAGCTAGCGTACCTTGTGGTGTTAACTCTACTTCAAGCTCATTGTTCATCATTTGACGTTCGAACTCGGCATTTTCGCCAACGTAAGAGGCGATAATTTTTTTGATTTGTTTATTAGGTAACAAAATACCTAAACCAAAGTCGTCGACGCCACAATTGTTTGAAACAACCGTTAACCCGGTTGTGCCTTTACGCTTTATTTCAGCGATTAAATTTTCAGGGATACCGCACAAGCCGAAGCCGCCCGATATTAAAGTCATATTATCTTCAAGCCCGGCAAGCGCTTCTTCATAACTTGACACAACTTTGTCAAATCCGGCCATGATCTAATCCTTCTTCGTTATTCTAAAAAATATAGTCGTATTATTTTGCACGATACGCGTTTGATACTTTTGAAACAGGGGGTTTACCAAGTACATCACTAATAAACCAGCCAGCTTCTAATATTGCTTGGAAATCGATATTGGTTTTGATATCTAAACCGTTAAGCATATATAAAACATCTTCAGTGGCTACATTGCCAGAAGCGCCCTTAGCATAAGGGCATCCACCTAAACCAGCAACGGCACTGTCTACAACAGAAATACCGTTTTCTAAAGCGGTGTAAATATTGGTTAACGCTTGTCCGTAAGTATCATGAAAGTGAACAGCCAGTTGTTGCTTAGGAACAAGGGCGGTAACTGCCTGTAACATATTTTTTACGCTAGCTACTGTACCCACGCCAATGGTGTCACCAAGGGATACTTCGTAGCATCCCATGTCGATTAATTTTTTAGCAACGTTGGCAACTGCTTCAGGAGCAATTTCGCCTTCATAAGGACAACCGACAACGCAGGAAACATATCCGCGAACTTTTAACCCAGCTTTTTTTGCTGCTTCAACCACTGGAGCGAAACGCTCAAGGCTTTCCTCAATAGAGCAATTGATATTCTTTTGACTAAATGACTCAGACGCTGCACCAAAAATAGCGACTTCATCGACGCCAACGGCAATTGCGTTTTCGAAGCCTTTAATATTCGGCGTAAGCCCCGCATAAGTAACACCAGATTTGCGCTCGATTTTTTCAAATACTTCAGCCGAGGTTGCCATTTGCGGTACCCATTTAGGTGATACAAAGCTACCGCTTTCGATATAACTAACACCTGCATTAGCAAGCATATGAATTAGCGTTACTTTATCTTCAACTGAAATAGGTGACTTTTCATTTTGTAAACCGTCTCTCGGACCTACTTCGACAATTTTTACCTGGTTAGGAAGGGTCATGTTTACTCCTCTGCTTCAAATGCGAGCAAGGCTGCGCCACCATCAACTAAGTCGCCTTCTTGGAAGTAAACAGCTGATACTGTGCCTTTACTTGGCGCCTTAATAGTATGTTCCATCTTCATCGCTTCCATCACAACCAGCGCTTGATCTTTCTCAACTTGCTCACCATTAGCAACTAATACCGACACGACGGTGCCATTCATTGGTGCCGTTACACCACCCGCGGTGTCACTACCATCATCTAAACCACAGTCTGGTTTAACTAGGCTAAAGTTAAATACGCCATTTGCGCGAAACAAGCTGATGTCATCATCACAATCAACAATAGTAGCTTGTGATCTATGGCCATCAATACTGATGTGTAATGTATTGCCGTCGATAAAACCCTGGCAGTCGTGTTTACGCGAAACTGTTTCACCATGACTGACTTGAATCAGATAGTAAGAACTATTGGCGGCGCGTTTTTCTTCAACGGTTAATGTGTACGTGTCATCGTGATGTGAAACGATAAAAGTGTGCACGTTTGCTTCATTAGAACGCCATGCATTAGCGAGTTGCCACGGTGAACTTGCATCAGTAGAGTTTTGCGCTTGTTTCTTAGCTTTTAACGACTGCGCTAAAACAAGATACAAACCGGCAATTGGAAGTTCATCTGATAACGCTTTTTGGTCATCGTGAAAAATTTCATCTTGATGCTTTTCGATAAAGCCAGTATCGATGTCTTCGTTAACGAAAGCAGGGCAGGTGGCAACGTTATAGAGAAAATCTATGTTAGTGGTAACGCCGTTTACTCTGTACTCAGTTAAGGCCTTAGTTAAGCGCTGTAACGCTTTCTCTCGGCTTTCATCCCAAACAATCAGTTTTGCTATCATCGGGTCATAATATACACTTACATCGTCACCTTGACGCACCCCAGTGTCCACACGAACATTGTTTGACTCATTAGGTGGTTGTAAGAACTTTAAGTTACCTGTTGCCGGAAGAAAATCGTTGTCAGGGTCTTCTGCATATATACGTGCTTCAAAAGCATGACCATTAATACTTAATTCATCTTGCGCCTTAGGTAAGGTTTCTCCAGCAGCGACTCGAAGTTGCCATTCAACTAAATCGACGCCGGTAATCAATTCTGTTACAGGGTGCTCTACTTGAAGACGCGTGTTCATCTCCATAAAGTAGAAAGCACTTTTACCCGTTTTGGCATCGTGATCTAACAAGAATTCAACCGTGCCTGCGCCTTGATAACCAATGGCTTTTGCAGACTTAATTGCTGCTTCACCCATTTGTGCACGCAACGCTTCAGTCATACCAAACGCTGGTGCTTCTTCAATCACTTTTTGGTGACGTCTTTGTACAGAGCAATCGCGTTCGAATAAGTAAACAGCGTTGTCGTGGTTATCACAAAATACTTGAATTTCAACGTGTCGAGGTTGAGTGAGGTATTTTTCAACTAACATAGTATCATCGTTAAAGGATGACTTTGCTTCGCGTTTTGCAGCCGCTAAGCCTTCTACGAATTCTGCTTCGCTCCAAACTTGACGCATGCCTTTACCACCGCCACCAGCGGTCGCTTTTAGTAATACAGGGTAGCCCATGTCATCGGCAGCTTTCTTTAAGATAGCTTCTGATTGATCATCGCCATGATAACCAGGCACAAGAGGAACTTGCGCTTTTTCCATAATGGATTTAGCGGCAGACTTAGAGCCCATGGCTTCAATAGCGCCAACCGGTGGGCCAATAAAAGTGATATTCTCTTTTGCACAAGCCTGACAAAACTCGGCGTTTTCAGACAAGAATCCATAACCAGGATGAATTGCTTGAGCGCCAGTTTTCTTGGCGGCTTCGATGACTTTGTCTATACGTAAATAGCTTTCTCTAGATGGAGAAGGGCCGATATATATAGCCTCGTCTGCCATATTCACGTGCAGTGCATTTTTGTCAGCGTCGGAATACACTGCAACAGTTGAAATCCCCATTTTACGTGCCGTTTTGATAACACGGCAGGCAATTTCACCACGGTTAGCTATTAGAATTTTTGTAAACATTGTGGATGCTTTTGTCATGAATTTACCCTTTACTCTCTAGGTCTACTTGCCATTGAGGTTTACGCTTTTCAAAAAATGCATTTAAACCCTCTTGCCCTTGGTCAGATACACGAATTGCCGCTATGCGCTCACTGGTAATACCGATGAGTTCGCTATTAATCTCTTCGTTAGCTACGTCCAATGCAAGTTGCTTAGCTTGTCGAACAGCGTCAGGGCCATTGTTTAAGATGGTTTGAATAAGGTCATCAACGGTTTCGTCTAACTTGCTTGGTTGAGTAACTTCATCAACTAACCCTAATTGTTGTGCTGTATTAGCAGTAAAGCGTTCTGCCGTTTGAAAATAACGGCGACATGCTTTTTGGCCCATAGCATTAACCACGTATGGACTAATAGTTGCAGGAATTAAACCGAGTTTAACTTCACTTAAACAAAAGCTGGCTCTATCGCTAGCAATAACAATGTCACAACAGCTAGCTAAACCAACAGCACCACCAAATGCAGCACCTTGTACCTTTGCGATAGTGGTCTGCGGTAAAAAATTAAGTGATTTAAGCATATGCGCTAACGATTCTGCGTCAGCTAAATTTTCTTCATAGCTGTAGTCTGCCATGCGCTTCATCCAGCCTAAGTCTGCACCCGCTGAAAAACTTTTACCGTTTGACGCTAATACGACGATACGAATATCGCTTCGAGCCGCTATTTTGGTAAAAAGGTTGCCTAAATATTCAATAATACCGTCGTCGAAAGCATTGTGTTTTTCTGGTGTATTCAAGGTCACCGTTGCCACACCAAAACGGTCAACATCAAACAAAACTTTTTGATTTTCTTCGTTCATGATGACTCCTACATTCTAAATAGACCGAACTTGGTCTCTTCAATTGGTTTGTTTAATGAGGCTGAGATAGACAAGCCCAGTACCATGCGAGTGTCGGCAGGGTCGATAACGCCATCATCCCAAAGTCTAGCTGAGGCATAATAAGGATGACCCTGATGTTCGTAGGTATCTATGATCGGTTGCTTAAATTCAGCTTCTGCTTCTTGGCTCCATTCTTCGCCACGCTTTTCTTTTTGGTCGCGTTTAACTTGCGCTAATACGCCTGCGGCTTGCTCACCTCCCATGACTGAGATTCGAGCATTAGGCCACATAAACAAGAATCTAGGATCATAAGCTCGGCCACACATGCCGTAATTACCTGCGCCAAAACTACCACCAATCAGTACGGTAAATTTAGGCACTTGTGCTGTCGCTACTGCCGTCACCATTTTGGCTCCGTGTTTAGCGATACCGCCAGCTTCATATTGTTGACCAACCATAAAGCCAGTAATGTTTTGTAGAAAAACAAGTGGGATTTTACGCTGTGCACAAAGTTCGATGAAGTGTGCGCCTTTTTGCGCCGATTCGCCGAACAAAATACCGTTATTAGCTACAATGCCTACTGGGTAACCGAAAATGTGCGCAAAGCCACATACCAAAGTTGTACCGTAAAGCGCTTTAAATTCGTCAAAATTACTACCATCGACGATGCGAGCAATAATTTCTCTTACATCAAATGGCTTACGAGTGTCTTTTGGCACGATGCCGTAAATTTCTTTTTCATCGTATTCTGGTGGTTGAACAGCTTGAATGTTTAATTCAATGTTCTTGACACGATTTAAGTTTTTAATGGCTGTTCTTGCCAGCTCCAATGCATGATTGTCATTTTGAGCATAATGATCCGCCACTCCCGAGGTACGACAGTGAACATCTGCACCACCTAAATCTTCAGCAGAAACGACTTCACCTGTTGCCGCTTTTACTAACGGAGGACCGGCTAAAAAGATTGTGCCTTGCTCTTTTACAATAATAGACTCATCAGCCATTGCAGGAACATAAGCGCCACCAGCTGTACAAGAGCCCATGACCACGGCAATTTGAGGTATCGCTTTCGCTGACATATTGGCTTGATTAAAGAAAATACGACCGAAGTGGTCTTTATCTGGGAATACGTCATCTTGGTTGGGTAAGTTAGCGCCCCCAGAATCAACAAGGTAAATACAAGGTAAGTTATTTTCTTGAGCGATTGCTTGTGCGCGTAAATGCTTTTTCACAGTGAGCGGGTAATATGTACCGCCTTTTACTGTTGCGTCATTCGCAACGATAATACATTCTTGACCGCTTACCTTACCAATACCTGTAATAATGCCCGCTGCAGGTACATTGTCTTCGTATACTTCATAACCAGCAAGTTGAGAGAGTTCTAAAAACGGTGAGCCTGGATCGAGTAAAGCTGCAACGCGGTCGCGCGGGAGAAGTTTGCCGCGGGACAAATGACGCTCTCGACTTCTGTCGCCACCGCCAAGTTTAATTTGATCAAGCTTTTCTTTTAAGTCATCGACTTGAAGCTGCATGTGCTCTGCGTTTTCAAGAAAATCAGGGCTACGTGGGTTTATTTTTGAATTGATTTTAGCCACTAGAGTTACCTTTTAAGTGCCCTCGATATCTGGCGCAACCAAGTAAAACTAGCCATGGCAGATAAGACCAAGGGATATATGTAAACTTTCTATTAATTAGAAAGTGACAAGCACATGAGATACTAGCCACTTTCAGTCTCTTCACTATTCGTTATTTACTTTCGTTAAATAATTCGCGACCAATTAGCATGCGGCGAATTTCTGAAGTACCTGCGCCAATCTCATATAACTTAGCGTCACGTAATAAACGACCAGCAGGGAATTCATTAATATAGCCATTACCACCTAATAGCTGAATTGTGTCTAGCGCCATTTTAGTGGCAAGCTCAGCTGTATATAAGATAACGCCAGCAGCATCTTTACGCGTTGTTTCACCACGGTCACATGCTTGAGCAACCATATAAACGTATGATTTTGCTGCATTCATTTGCGTGTACATGTCTGCGATCTTGCCTTGTACTAATTGGAATTCACCAATTGACTGACCGAATTGTTTTCTGTCGTGAATGTAAGGAACAACTAAGTCCATACATGCGTCCATGATACCTAGAGGACCACCTGAAAGTACTAAGCGTTCGTAATCCAAACCAGACATAAGTACACGTACACCTTTGCCTTCTTCACCAAGAATGTTCTCTGCTGGTACTTCACAGTTTTCAAATACTAATTCACAAGTGTTTGAACCGCGCATACCTAATTTATCTAGTTTTTGGTGGCGGCTAAATCCAGGGTAGTCACGTTCCACGATAAAGGCAGTGATACCTTTTGAACCTGCGTTAACATCGGTTTTAGCGTAAATAATATATACATTGGCGTCTGGACCATTAGTAATCCACATTTTGTTGCCGTTAAGAATATATTTATCGCCTTGCTTTTCTGCACGTAGTTTCATGCTAACCACATCTGAACCTGCATTTGGCTCAGACATAGCTAATGCACCAATGTGCTCACCAGAACAAAGTTTAGGTAAGTATTTTGCTTTTTGTTCCTGTGAACCATTTTTGCGTAATTGGTTTAAGCAAAGGTTAGACATCGCACCATAACTTAAGCCAACAGATGCTGAAGCACGAGAGATTTCTTGCATGGCAATAACGTGCTCTAAGTATCCTAGGCCTGAACCACCAAACTCTTCTTCAACAGTCATACCTAATAGACCCATGTCGCCAAATTTGCGCCATAAGTCATGCGGGAATTCATTGTCGATATCGATTTGTGCTGCACGTGGAGCAATTTCATCTTTAGCAAATGCGTTCACTTGATCGCGGATCATGTCAACGGTTTCGCCTAAGTTAAAGTTGATAGAAGAAAAAGTAGAAATCATGTTGAGTCCTTGAGTAATAATTTGTTTCTCATGTATTGGTTTATAGTGGCTCTTTATTTTTGTTTTTGGATATCGTCAAGTGCACTTTGGCAATTGTTTTCTAATCCAGTTAGCTCTACTAGAACCGCTTTAATATCTTCAAGTTGTTGGTTCAAATCTGCTTTTTTCTCAGCAATTAGTTTCATTATTGTTGTAAGCTGAGTTTCGCTTGATTTGTCTGCATCATATAGTTCAAATAACCGGCCAGTTTCTGCTAACGAAAAACCCAAACGCTTACCACGTAGAATTAACTTTAGTCGAACTTTATCTCTTTGGTTATAAATTCGAGTTTGTCCCTTACGAGTAGGGTGAATTAGGCCTTGATCCTCATAAAAACGGATACTGCGAGTGGTAATGTCGAACTCTTTAGCCAACTCACCGATTGAATAAGTGATGGTTTTTTTGTTGCTCATAACTGGTTCATCGTTGATAATACTAGGGTAACCATAACATGAAGTTTACGTTAACGTAAACTTCCTTTTGGCGAATGTTGCGGTTTTAGTTCCGTTGCTCGTTTGTCTAAGTGAGTTAAACTGGCAACTTGGCAAGTTTCTCGTACACTTCTTTTATATAATTTCTTCAGCTATTTTTTAAGTTAACGTTGGCGTAAACGTTAACTTGTTGTAGTCTAGCTCCATAAAATAAATTGGAGAACATTAATGTCTAATCAAGATCCAGTAGTAATTGTTAGCGCAAAACGTACACCAATGGGTGGTTTTTTAGGCGCTTTATCGTCGGTGACAGCACCAAGCTTAGGTGCAACAGCAATTAAATCAGCTGTAGATGCAGCAGGCCTTAGTAACGAACAAGTTGATGAAGTTATTATGGGTTGTGTTTTACCTGCGGGCTTAAAGCAAGCGCCAGCTCGTCAAGCAGCACTTGAAGCAGGCTTAGAATTATCTACCGTTTGTACAACGATTAACAAAGTATGTGGCTCTGGCATGAAAGCCGCGATGCAAGCTCACGATGCATTACTTGCTGGCTCTATCGATACTGCGGTAGCTGGTGGTATGGAAAGCATGACTAATGCACCACATATGCTGCCTTCTGGTCGCTCTGGTATCAAAATGGGAGCAGGTCAAGTGCTTGACCATATGATGGTTGACGGCTTAGAAAATGCTTACGACGGTATTTCTATGGGCTGTTTTGCACAAGAAACAGCAGATGAAGCTGCTTTTACACGTGAACAAATGGATGAATACGCTATTCGTTCTTTGTCTCGCGCTAATGCAGCGATTGAAGCGGGCGCTTTTTCTAATGAAGTTGAAGCAGTAACGATTAAAACACGCAAAGGCGATGTTGTTGTCGATATCGATGAACAACCAGGTAATGCTCGTCCTGATAAAATCCCAGCGTTACGTCCAGCATTTAAAAAAGACGGCACCATTACCGCAGCTAATTCTAGTTCTATTTCAGATGGCGCAGCAGCATTGGTAATGATGAAGCAATCTGAAGCAGAAAAGCGTGGCTTAACACCACTGTGTAAAGTTGTTGCTCATGCGACGCATGCACAAAAGCCAGCTGAGTTTACTGTTGCTCCAGTCGGTGCGATGAAAAAAGTACTTGATAAAGCAAGCTGGTCTGCTGCAGATGTAGATTTATGGGAAATTAATGAAGCATTTGCCATGGTTACAATGTTAGCAATTAAAGAACTTGAACTTGACGTTGAAAAAGTAAATGTTAACGGTGGTGCTTGTGCACTAGGTCATCCGCTAGGTGCAAGTGGTGCGCGTATCATGGTGACACTAATTCATGCAATGAAAAACCGTGGTGTTTCTAAAGGTGTTGCATCGCTTTGTATTGGTGGTGGTGAAGCAACCGCAATTGCATTAGAAATGCTATAAACATAGATTGGATTGTCGCTACGCTCGCGACATTCGCCTATTGATTAAAACCGCGCACTTTTAAAGGCGCGGTTTTTTCTTATACTCATTTATTTGTAGCAGCTTAAATCTTATCTGACAGCTATGAGCGAACAGCGAACCGTCGCGTTTGTATTTTCGTATGCGGTTTCAAGCTCATTGCAGTCAATCGGCTATGCTCGTACAGAAACAGTTTACCTAAAACTATATTGACTGTGATATGGCTTATTAATAGACCCTTTTGCTAATTCCTGAATCAATAAGCCGATCATGCTGTAGTGCTAATTCTAAAAGCCCAGCACTCGAAGAATGCAGCTGATCTGCGACATAATCACTAATATCCTCAGGTAATAGTTTTAAGGTAGTAGAAGACTCCTCAGAACTCCCCCATTTCTGATTAATGGAGAATTCTTCATCATCAATAAAAATTAGGAAAGATAATTCATGTCTTAGACGACAAAGATCAACTACCACCCCTAAAAAGTCTATATGGGCTTTGCCAGATTCTCTTAAACTGAGTAAATAGGAAATGTTTTTTTCTTGAAGTATAGATTCAGGGTTTTTTCCATCGCTTTGATATTGGAACTCTTTTATATCAAATAATTCTTCTGCATACTCTCTTAATAATGCCAACCTTACATCAAATCCTTTTACTGTTAAAATTTCGTCCCAAAGAGATTCCTTACCGTATAGCTCGAACCCGCCAGCAGGCTGAAACTGCCAAAGCTCAGGGGCTACAGCAACATCAGATGGCCTTTTCATAATTACAAATTTCCAATCAGGAACGTCATCCGTATAGTCCTTAAAAACTACAATGCCCTGAACACTCAGTAGCGGAAAAGCTGAGTCCGTTCCAATAATTCCATTTTCTGAGTCTCTACTACCATGATACTTCTTTCTAAAATGCAAATGTTCTAAAACTTGATGTGCTTGCATTTTAGAAAAATCATTCATTTTTTTCTGTTTATATAGCTCCCACTCTAATATATGTGAAGTAACTATATTCTGCCGATATGTACAAGGGACTGCATTGATTCTTACTAATTCACCTTTAGTATTAATTTTCATGCTTTTTAGGCTAAACCCTATCATCTCGGGGCGTTTTATTTGATCGGAGAGCAAACTGAAAAACTCTTTTTGTTCATCGTTCTCATCAAGGTTTTCTATATGGACATGCTCTAAAAAACAAAGCTCCTTAAATGGATAACTAAAGGTTTTCGCAGGTTTAATCAAATAAACAGGGAATGTTCTTCCAAAGAGAAATAGAAACTTAGTTTTGAAATAAATCTTCTCCAAGGTGTTTGTCAACCAAGCATTGTAACCCGAAGAATTCATCTCTTTATAAATTTCAATACGAGAGAGTTTTAGGTTTATTACTTTTTCATTACCTCTGTTTTTTTTTAGTTTTTTTATTTTTCTATTTATGGGGTCGATTAAGCTAGCTACGCCAACTATGATGCTTATGACGCCAACTATTGTTCCAATGATGGTTGCATTGTCCATTTTGCGAACCTTATAAATTATCTAATGTCGATTACTCCACTTCGAAAAAATTTACCTAAATAATCGATTTGGTGCAATTGGATACTTTGGCACGACTGGCACGACTTTAAATTCATGCCAAGGTAATTATATGAATGCCTCCTTTGGTGGCAAATCAACCCACCAAAGGTAGCCTTGTCGAGTAATTTAAACGTCCGCTTCTGGCACAAATGCGACCGTCAGATTCGACTAAGCACTAACAATTAAATCTGACAGTTCAAGTTAAGCCTTATTCATCTTATTTCTTATATTCATCTTTGCATTTCGATACAATAAATGACTTGGCATTAAACTTGTTTAAAAATTAGTCAAGGCTTTTTTAGGAGTCAATGGTCAAAATACCGTCATGAATATTTCTGTAAATGAAACTTTGCCAATAAGCTTAATGGTAGAAGCGAGCACGCGTGATCTGTTACCTAAAATAGAAGCTATCGCCAGTAAATTAGAAGCTAAACTAAATTTCGTTGCCATGACCGCAGGGTGGTTTGGTGAACCAGAAGATGAAATTCATTGGCAGTTTGATATTAATTGTCGCTCGGCTGATCAAGTCGAATTGAACTTTTCACATGATATTGAACAGTTAGCAGATGACGTGATTGTTTCTTTCGATTCACGAGCAAACAGATACCGTTGCTTTTTACAGTTAACCGCTAATGAAATCGATTTATCGCTTGAAAAAGCAGCCATTCTTCCTATTTTACTCGACAAAAAGGTGACTAAAATTCTCAATACTATTGCGAAACGTCATCAACTTTCACAACTGTAAAACAACTATTTATAGTTAACTTATGCGATTTTTTTCGTTATTCTCTGTTTTAATAAAAAGAGTAATGACTGCGAGTTAACGACTATTTGACTTGTTTAATATCAAGAATTTTACTTACATTGAACGCTTTACGATTCAGCCGAAAAGGTTTAAAACGATCGGCGCATTTTGTGTCAATGTTGGTATTTTTTTGGTGCTTCTCTTCCCCTGTAATTTCAAGTAGCTCAGCGACTTCCTTTTCTAATAAACCTTACATTCTCGGCTATTACTCTCAATGGGCAATATATACACCTAATGTTCAAGTACTCGACTTGCCAACACATTTGATGACGCATTTGGTTTACAAAAGTGCCGATTTAACGGAAGAAGGCAAGGTAGTCCTTGGTGATCCATTTGCCGATGTAGAGCATTTGTTTCCTGCTATCGATGACAAGGCTGAGTATTTGGGGAGCTTTCGTCAGCTGCAAGTTATCAAGCAGCAAAACCCTTCTCTTAAAGTGATTATCAGCCTTGGAGGTTGGGGACGTTCAGATAATTATTCTACGTTAACTACCACGAAAGCTGGGCGTGAAAAAATAGCAAAAGAAGCTATCGCATTCATGAAAAAGTACCAATTTGATGGTATTGAAGTTGATTGGCAATTTCCAATTTTTAGAACGCGAGACAATTCAAAGACTATTCACAGGCCTCAAGATCCTGTCCACCTAAGTCTTTTGGTTGAAGAGCTAAGACGACAATGTGACCTAAGTGGTACTAGTTGCTGGTTACAATCTATATTAGCGCCTTATTCTCTTGAAGATGAATGGGATGCAGCTCGTTTTTCTGAGAGCTTAGATTTGGTGGTATTAGATAGTACTAGGTTACCGGGCGATAAAGGACAATTCGCTGAGCCACAGTCTTCTCTGTTTAATTACCCTGATAAGCGCTCCGTGTCGAGTTTAGTCGATAAGCTTAGTCAATTTGGCATTGAACGAGAAAAAATCATTGTGTCTGTCGCTTCATTTGGGGTCGGTTGGGATGGCGTTCCCATCAAAAATAATGGATTGAGGCAAATTCCTCAAAAGCTAAGTTGGGGCAGTTGGGATGGTACACACAGCGGGGAAACAGGTGTTTATAATCAAAAAGCATTGAATTATTTCCTGTCCATCGGGGGCTATGAACAGTTTTGGGATGAGGTAACTAAAAGTAGCTACTTATATAATGAGAACAAATTTGATGGACACTTCATCAGTTACGAAAGCAAGCGCTCTGTCGCTGAAAAGGTTAGGTTTGCCAAAGACCAAGGCTTAGCTGGTATGGCGGTGTTACAGTTACACAACGGCGATCAAGTGCTTTATCACGTATTTGATGAGTATCACTTTTTTAAAAGTATTTTCTATCAAGGAGAAAAGTTTTGGCAAGACAACAGGGCATTGCTTATTCTTCTGTTAGAAATCATTGCTGTATTCGTCACTATTTTTTGTAGTTTCATTTGGATGAGCCATCAAAAGCGAATGAAACAGCTTGCTGATATTAATAACTTTAATGAGATTCAGCACGGGCTGCATTCATTGGAATGGCCATTACTAGCGGTTGCTGATGTTTCTAACGCTTTGCACAAGAATAAAGTATTAGAGCCAAGTTTAACGTCAAAACTGAATAAAATCGCTTTAGCGACCATAGTCCCAATTTCGCAAATTCTTTCCGAAACCAAGTTAAGAAGTTCTTATTCCAGTAGATTATATGAAGCCGTTAACATCAATCAGCTATTAAGTAATGCTGCAACACAATATTTAATAACGGCTCAATCAAACGCTACTAATAGCAAATCAGAATCTTGTCGCATTTCTTTTAAAAGAAATGAGGATGTAACTATCGTAGTTAATTCGGCTGGCTTTCAACAACTCGTTTATAACATTGTGGGCTTCGCTGTTGATGTTCGGCCAAATAGCCAACAAGTCAACATAGAAGTGGTAAAACTATCTGAGGAGTTAGCTGTTTCGATCAGTCTAGTTACGTCTAACGAGCATCAAATCGAATTGTCTAGCTATTCACGGTTGAATGCCTTACACAGGCAAGCTAGCGGGCAAGGTCTCTCTTTTAGAAGTGATAATAACCTTGAGCAGTTTTTTATTATTGTCCCAAAAGAAAAAGTACTGAATTCAAAAATCTGTTTACCCCCGTTAAGTCTATCAGTAGACCAGAATGATAAAGCGTGTAACGGTATTGATGAAAAAACTAAACCCGTATCGACAAACATTGAAACTCTAGCAAGTGCTGAAGATAGGATCGATTCGTTGGCATCATTTAGCATGTCGATGGTACCAAATAAAGACATAACCATCGCACTTGAAGAGGTAAGTCAGTACTTTATTGACGTAATCAAGCAAAGTGCTGTGTTGGTTATTCATCACCATGATCAGCTTGTCGCAACAGTGGGAGAAGAGTCCATCAGTACCAAACATGAGGTAGTTGTAAACGCAGAAGAAGTAAAAATTGAAATTAAGACACATACTCTACTAACTGATCAAGATAAACAATTTATTCAGGTTTTGGTTTATCAGGTATTAATGGTGCAAAAAGCCATTAAATCGTTAACCAAAGAGCCAACAGTTCTTGCAGAGCTCTATGAGTTAACTAAACAAAAAGACAAAATTACCTTTATTAAGGCTGAGTCTGGCTATTCTGGTATTTACCGCCAAGGTGAAAAAGAGCCTAGATTTATTTCGATGAGGCTAAAAGCGATAAAACTTTATTTCGATGATAATTTATTGATTCAAGTACACCGTTCTTATTTGGTTAATCCGAAAAAAGTAGTGAAAATAGAAAAATTGTCGAAATTGAAATATCAAATACTAGTAGATGACAAAGCGCTACCAATAAGCCGAACTTTTTTACCTACTCTGCGAAATTTTTACCCTCACTGGTTTGATTAACATGAAGTTATGGGGGTCACTTTATGATTAGCCTCTTTATTGTTGTGAAAATAAAATCAATTAATAACATTGGTTTACGTTTGTTTTAGGGTTCATTCGTGAAGATGTTAGTGTTAACTTCTATTAAATATTGTATTGCCTGCTATAGTATTTAAGTCGTGCAAAATATGCGCAATTTTTTTGACCCAACCTAAAATATAATTCCCTTTGTTTTACGTTGGGTTTATTAAAAATAAAAAATGACAGCGCTGTCGTAATGCTGTATCAATTATTAATGCACGGTTGCCTATTTGAAAAATAAGAAACGAAGGGATGGGGTATCACATGATTAAACATTTAAATAAAAGTCTAATAAGTTTAGCCGTATTGTCTGCTGTTTATGGTTCACAAGGTTTTGCTCAGGAAACAGAAAAACAAGAAAAGAAGCAACTCGAAGTTGATGAAGTTATTGAAGTTAAAGGAATTCGAAATCAGGTAGCGAGCTCACAAGAAATTAAACGGTTAGCAGACACAGTTAAAGATGTTATTACGTCGGACGATATTGGTGCTTTGCCTGACAAAAGTGTGACGGAAGCATTGCAACGTGTTCCTGGTATTACCATAGAGCGCTTTGATTCATCAGATGACCCCAACCATTTCTCTTCAGAAGGCACAGGTGTCATTGTGCGAGGCTTGAAACGAATTCGTAGTGAAATTAACGGACGTGATGCGTTTAGTGCGAGTTCAACAGGAGGTGGCTTAAGTTATGCTGACATTCCTGGCGAGTTATTAGGCAGAATAGAAGTTGTTAAAAATACTACTTCAGATCTTATTGCCGGCGGCGTCGCGGGTACTGTTAACTTAGTCACACGAAAACCGTTTGATAGCGATGACCAAATTATTTATGGGCAAATCAAAGGCTCTTACGGTGACCACCGAGAAGAGTGGACACCCAGTGGAACATTTATGTTCAGCGATGTATGGAAAGGAGACCATGGTAAATTCGGTTTCTTATTAGGCTATACCGATTCTGAATATAAAGACAGAGGTGATGGTGTCGGTATTGAAAACTATTATGAACGGAGCGCTACTGCACGAGAAACCGAGCACTTTGGCAATAATGGTACGGCAATTCCTGGTTATGAAGATAAAACCTTGTATGCGCCTGCAGGTGTTGCAATTCGAACAGCTGATTCGGATCGCACTCGAGAGGGTTTATTTACTTCTGTGCAATGGCAAAACACCGCTAAAACCTTAACGTTAACAGGTGAATACATTAGCTCTGAAGCACAACGAGACTGGAGTGAACGCGTTGTTCAATATGGTGAGCAAGGCTTTATCGTTAACCCAAATAATGTCGGAGTAGTCAATGGCCAATTTGATGATCAAGGCTTTATGGTTGCGGGTGAGCTGAATAACAACTTTATGCTGGCTCAAAGCCGCTATAACCAGTCTGGTAATGAAATAGAAGATATTAGCTTTAATCTTGTTTATTCCCCTAACGATAACCTTGATGTGTCTTTTGATTATCAAAAGGTAGACGCAACCAATAAAATTAAAGATTGGACCTATAGCAGTATGATGATGCCAACTTTCCCAAGCTGGTATGGCCCTAATGGAAGACCAGAAACGACCGTACCTGTGGGCGCTGAATTTGACTTATCAGGTAGCTTACCAACAAATATTAACTTTGTTGGTGATGGTGCGAACCCTATGTATAACGAGCAAGCATTCATGAATTCTAAAATGGATCATGAAGAATTTAATGAAGCTGACTCCTCATCTTATGCGTTAGATCTTGAGTATCGTATCGACGAAGGTTGGATTTCTGCTGTAAAAGCGGGGTTATATGTTTCAGAGAAGAATCAGTTATCGCGTAATTCAATATGGAACTGGCAATCTGTATCACCGGCATGGAGTTGGCAATGGGCGGCAGAGCCTGCGCCGGCTAGTCTTGTTTTACACCCCGAAATATATGAAGCGTATACTTTCGGAGCTTCTGAGTTTTTTGGTGGTGGTGTATTAAATGGCGATCAGACATTTTATTTTCCATTGATGTCAGGTGTTCATAATTATCATGATTTTGGCGCATCTATGGCTGAATTTACACCATTTGCAGGGCCTGATTTGGCTCAGCGTGCTAACACAACAGATGGTTATTTAGATTCTGAAATCACTGATACAACCGAAGACCGCTGGGAAGTGTATCTTATGGCCGATTACATGTTCGATGATCTTGAGTACCCGGTAAAAGGTAACTTTGGTCTTAGATATATTAGTTGGCAGGTAGAGTCTACTGGCGCTATTTTATTTCCAAATCCATTTCCGGGTTGGGATCCAAGAACGGCACAAATTGCTGAAAAATTTCCTGATGCAATTCCGTTTGCTAACGCTGCGGAAGGACCTCAAACAACGATAAAAGGCGAAGAATACACTAAGGTACTTCCTAGCTTTAACTTAAGTATGGAAATTAGTGAGGAGCATATCGCACGCTTTGCTATTTCACAAAACGTATACTTCCCTGTGTTTGAACAGTTTAGAAACTATCAAGAACTAACCCATAACCGAGTTTATGATTATTCGAGAGAAAACATCGTTGCGGTTAACTTCTCAGGTAAAACAGGTAACCCGCTTATTGAGCCAGAAGAAGCATTAAACATCGATTTGAGTTTAGAATGGTACTTCTCTGATGCGGGCTCACTAAATGTAAGCTTATTTAGAAAAGAGCTTGATAACCTTATTCGTCAACGACTGACAACAGAAAACGTAGAAAACCCTACCTCTGGTGCTGTCCAGTCAGTGGACTATCAAAGCTATACAAACGAAGGGTCAGGAAACCTTAGCGGTTTCGAAATTTCCTATACCCAGTTTTATGACTTTTTACCTGGCGCGTGGAGTGGCCTTGGTTTCTCGGCAAATTATACATTTATCGCACAATCAGATATTGACGATAAAGTAGGTTTTGGTGAGGGGTCTGATGGCGACGGTGGGCGAAATAATTTCCGCGCCTTTAAAAACTTAGACTTACCAGGCTATTCAGATGACACGTTAAACTTGGCATTAATGTATGAAAAGTACGACATATCAGCAAGAATGGCATATAGCTGGCGTTCCGATTATCTATTAACACGTAGGGACGCGGACCTGTTTGCTCCAGTTGTGGCCAAGGCGACGGGGCAGTTAGATGCATCTGTTGCTTATCAAATTAATGATAACTTTAAGGTTGGGTTTGAAGCTTCTAACATTTTAGATGAAGTCATAGAAACCGAAATGATGTATGAACAAAATGGTCGTCAAACACCGCGAAGTCACTTTAAAACAGATAGAAGATTTAGTGTTTATGTCTCAGCTAAGTTTTAGTTAAGTAATCGCTTATAGTCTTTGATAAGTTTCAAGACAACTAATAGACAATCATTTAACTTTCCCTTACACCGTTGAATGTTTAATTAATCTATTAGTTGTCTTTTCTATCTAAACTCCGTTTATTGCGAGCTTCGATATTGTTTAGGCGACATGCCTACCATTTTTTTAAACAACCGTGAAAAGTAATAAGGGTCATTGTAACCGAGCGATTCGCCAATTTTTTTTATGGTATCTTCGGTATTGTCCAGTTGAAAACATGCCTGTTGAATTTTCATATTAATAAAATATTGAATTGGGGAGGTGTCGGTAAGCTCTTTAAATTTCTTGGCAAAGTGATATTTTGATAACTGACTGTAGTGTGCCAAGGTATCTAAATTAAGATCTTGATGCAGATTCTCTTTCATTAACGATTCAATTGCATCTAAATTAAAGTGACTACTTTGGTTGAAAGCTTCAATTCGTAGTTGCAATGCTAGAAAGCTTAGCGTTTGCTGCAGCAAATGAACAGCATGAATTACATTCGTCGCCGTATACCCTCGACTACCGAGTTGAATAAGCTGATCTAAATCTTTAAATATATTGTCCTTTGCGCCTGTAAACCCTAAGCCATCATCCATTTTCATTAATAATCTTTCCGCAAAATCATCGGCTAGCTTTCCGGTAAAGTTCAACCAATATATGGCGTTTTTACTACCTTCTTTTGCTTGATAACTAAAAGGTTGTAGAGGAGAAATGAGTACGATATCACCACGACTGACGACACGTTGTTTTCCCTTGTAATAGAGAATACCTTCACCATACTGACAATAGATAACTTGGTGATAGTCTGCTGCCTCAGAAGCTGTGCTTCTATTAACGACTTGGCTTGCTTTACCGAGAGCTAAAAAATGTAAGCCCGAAGTTAAGGGGTGGACTTTAAGTTTTTTTTGCAAAAAAACGGGAATAACTAGTCGGATGTCTGCGTAAGAATTTGCTAGAGAAGTATTCACACGAGCTCTCAAATGCTGTTCTTGGGTAATAATGACAATATAGTCCATCATTGGCGCAATAAAATCAATTTTATGTAGAAAATTACTGTGTTCTAATGAATGTAAGTTTATTGATAATTAGCAAACAGGCACAAAAACATAAGGTTTACTCTGTTCTATGTATGTAGGAAATAGTAATACTGGCTAAATAATAAATTTTGGCTAATAGTTTTTGTCATCAGGCTGCTTCTTAAAGGTAAGCACTCCTTTAACAGGCAAGTTTTAAAAAGATCGAGAATGAAAATGACTCAAGAAAGATATGAATTACAGAACAAGGTTCGTGTAGTAACGGCAGCTTCGCTATTCGATGGACACGACGCCGCAATTAATATTATGCGCAGAATTCTTCAATCTAGTGGTGTTGAGGTAATTCATTTAGGTCATGACCGCAGTGTTGAAGAAGTAGTGAACACGGCAATTCAAGAAGATGCGAACGCTATCGCGATGACTTCTTACCAAGGCGGGCATAATGAATACTTTAAATACATGTACGACTTATTAAAAGAGCGTGGTTGTGAGCATATTCGTATCGTTGGCGGCGGCGGTGGTGTAATACTACCGGACGAGATTAAAATGCTTCATGACTACGGTATTACGCGTATTTATTCTCCTGATGATGGCCGTGAGCTAGGTCTGCAAGGCATGATCGATGACATGATCAAGCGTTGTGACTTTAAAACAGGTACAAACATTACCAAAGATGATGTCGCTAGCCTTAAAAAGAACGATAAACAAGCGATAGCGCGTTTAATTTCAGCAGCAGAAAATGCGCCAGAAGAAAACAAAAGTGATTTAGATAAAATTCGCAAAATTGCTGCAGTAAGTAAAACGCCAGTTCTAGGTATTACAGGTACTGGTGGTGCAGGTAAATCTTCATTAGTTGATGAGCTTATTCGTCGCTTTTTAATGGCAACCGACGAAAGCAAGATTGCTATTGTTTCAGTTGACCCTTCTAAGCGTAAAACTGGCGGTGCGTTGTTAGGTGACCGTATTCGTATGAACGCGGTAAACAATGAACGTGTTTATATGCGCTCTCTGGCAACACGTCAGTCAAACCTAGCGCTTTCAGTATATGTAAATGACACATTAGATATCTTAAAAGCCGCTGATTTTGACCTGATCATTCTTGAAACATCGGGTATTGGTCAGTCAGATACAGAAATCGAAGAGCATTCTGATTTATCTTTATATGTAATGACGCCAGAGTACGGTGCGGCAACTCAGCTAGAAAAAATCGATATGTTAGATTTTGCTGATGTTATCGCGGTAAATAAATCTGATAAGCGTGGCGCTGAAGATGCACTTCGTGATGTTAAAAAGCAATATAAGCGCAATCGTGGTTTGTTTGAAGCTGGTGATGATGAAGTACCAGTATTTGGTACGATTGCTTCGCAGTTTAATGACCGAGGTATGACAGAGTTATACAACAAAATCATCACAGAGTTAGCGAAAAAGTCAGAAGCACTAAAAGTTGATTTGCTTGATTTATCTGGCACTCAAGCTGAAAAAGCAAGTGTTATTCCGGGCAAACGTACTCGTTATTTATCTGAAATTGCTGACAATAATCGCTCGTACGACGAGTGGGTCGAAAAGCAAGCGGCTGTCGCTCAAAAGCTTTATGGTATCCAACAGGCAATTGACACTGCTTTAGAAAGTGGTGAGGAAAGCGGTAAAGCCCTTGCTGAAAACCTTCAAGAATTGTTTGATAAGGTGGCGTTAGATCTAGACCCTAAAAACAAGCAAATTATTGAACAGTGGCAAGAAAAGGTTAACAAATACAAAGCGCCTGTGTTCAAGTTCCAAGTACGAAACAAAGAACTTGCTATTGAAACCCATTCTAAGTCTTTATCTCAACTTGATATTCCTAAAGTATGTTTGCCTAAGTACCAAGGCTGGGGCGATATTCTAACGTGGAGCCTACAAGAAAACGTTCCGGGAGAATTTCCATATACTGCAGGTTTATTCCCGTTTAAACGTGAAGGTGAAGATCCAACACGAATGTTTGCTGGTGAGGGCGGCCCTGAAAGAACAAATCGTCGTTTCCACTATGTATCAAAAGGAATGCCGGCTAAACGTTTATCTACCGCATTCGATTCAGTAACGCTATACGGTAACGATCCTCATTTACGTCCTGATATTTACGGTAAGATTGGTAACGCTGGTGTTTCTATTTGTTGTTTAGATGATGCAAAGAAACTTTACTCAGGTTTTAATCTTGCACATCCGGCAACATCAGTATCGATGACCATAAATGGACCTGCGCCAATTCTGTTAGGCTTCTTCTTAAATGCAGCAATCGATCAGCAATGTGAAATCTACATTAAAGAAAACGGTTTAGAAAAAGACGTAGAGAAGAAAATAAAAGCTATCTATAAAGCGAAAGGTAGTGAACAACCTCAATATCAAGGTGAATTACCAGAAGGTAATGATGGACTTGGTTTAATGTTACTTGGCGTTACTGGCGATCAAGTATTACCGGCTGACGTATACGCAGACATAAAAGCAAAAACATTAACCCAAGTTCGCGGTACGGTGCAGGCCGATATCCTTAAAGAAGATCAGGCGCAAAATACTTGTATTTTCTCGACAGAATTTGCACTTCGCTTAATGGGCGATGTTCAAGAATACTTTATTGACAAAGGGGTACGTAACTTCTACTCAGTATCTATTTCTGGTTACCATATCGCAGAGGCAGGTGCTAACCCAATTACGCAATTAGCATTGACCTTAGCCAATGGTTTTACTTTTGTTGAGTACTACTTAAGCCGTGGCATGGATATTAATGAATTTGGCCCTAACTTATCGTTCTTCTTCTCTAATGGTATTGACCCAGAGTATGCAGTAATTGGTCGTGTTGCTCGTCGTATATGGTCAAAAGCGATGAAAATGAAGTATGCGGCAAACCCTCGTGCGCAAATGTTGAAGTATCACATTCAAACGTCTGGTCGCTCACTGCATGCTCAAGAAATTGACTTCAATGACATTCGTACAACGCTTCAAGCACTTTACGCGATTTACGATAACTGTAACTCGTTGCACACTAATGCATACGATGAAGCTATAACGACACCAACTGAAGAAAGTGTTCGCCGTGCTATGGCAATTCAGTTAATCATCAACCGTGAATTAGGTTTGGCGAAAAATGAAAACCCAATTCAAGGTTCATTCATCATTGAAGAGTTAACTGATTTAGTTGAAGAAGCGGTATTAACAGAGTTTGATCGTATCACTGAACGCGGTGGTGTACTTGGTGCAATGGAAACTATGTATCAACGTAGCAAAATTCAAGAAGAAAGCTTGTATTACGAAAACCTAAAACATACAGGCGAGTACCCAATCATTGGTGTAAACACCTTTTTGAGCTCAAAAGGATCACCAACGGTTATACCTGCTGAAGTTATTCGCGCAACAGAAGAAGAAAAGCACTATCAAATTGATATGCTTGCAAATTTACATAAAGCGAATGAAGAGCAAACTAAGCAAGAACTTAAAGCATTGCAAAGTGCAGCCATTAAGCACGAAAACATATTTGAGCATATGATGGATGCTTGTAAAGTGTGTTCGTTAGGGCAAGTCGTTAACGCACTATTTGATGTTGGTGGTCAGTACCGACGAAATATGTAATTGCTTAATGACTGCAGGGTTAGGGTTATTATTAAAGTAATAACTCTAACACTAAAGTCGAGTATCTAAACCTTTATTAGTCAAGTAAGTTAAGTTGAGCAAGTTATTAAACAAGTAGCTTCATCATATTAACAACGAGAGAATAAAACATGACATATGCAAGCGTACCTTCATCATTTACAGCATTCCGCATTCATCGTAACGAAGATAAATCGATTCGAAGCGGTTTTGAACAAATTAGCTTGGACGATTTAACGGATGGTGAAGTCGTCATTAAAGTTGCTTATTCAGATATTAACTATAAAGATGCTTTGGCTGCCACAGGTAAAGGACAAATCTTACGAACATATCCACTAGTTGGCGGTATAGACTTATCAGGTGTTGTCGTCAGCTCAAGTGATGAGCGTTTTCAGTCAGGGCAAAAGGTATTAGTGTGTGGCGCTCAATTATCGGAAATTTATGACGGTGGCTACAGTGAATATGCGCGAGTTAAAGCTGATTCTGTGGTTGCATTGCCAAACGGTCTTTCATTAAGAGATGCTATGGCTATTGGTACCGCAGGTTTTACTGCCGCAATTGCTGTGCAAAGAATGGAAGATAACGGACAAGTGCCTGATAGAGGGCCGATATTAGTAACTGGAGCAACGGGTGGCGTAGGTAGTTTTGCTATCAACATGCTGTCTAATATAGGCTATGAAGTGGCGGCTTTAACGGGTAAGCCTGAACAAAACGATTATTTAAACAAATTGGGCGCAACGCAAATTGTCGATCGTAAAGCGATTGAAATGGGAAGTCGTCCGTTAGAAAGAGCAGAGTGGGGCGGGGCAGTTGATAACTTAGGTGATGAAACACTTGCTTGGTTAACTCGTACTGTAGTGCCTTGGGGTAACATTGCGTCTATTGGTTTAGCCGCAGGTTATAAGTTAAATACTACGGTTATGCCTTTTATTTTACGTGGTGTAAGCTTACTTGGTATTAATTCGATTGAAATGCCAGTTTCTGTACGCGAGAAAGCGTGGCAGCGAATAGCGACAGATTTAAAACCAACCATGTTGAATGACATTGCGCCGCGTACGATCCCATTTAAAGAAATTGAACAAGCATTTGATGCTTATATTGATGGCAGTGTAACTGCACGAACAGTAGTAGAAATAGATTCAAGCCTTGATTAATGCAATCAGGGCTTAGTTAAATTTGAGGAAATTATGAATATACAAGATAAGGTTATTGTTGTTACCGGTGGTGGCCAAGGTCTAGGTCGAGCGATGGCGGTTAGCCTAGCAAACTCTGGCGCTAAACTCGCGCTAATCGATTTAAATGAAGAGCTTTTGCAAGAAACGGTTTCTTTAATAGAAGAAGTTGGATCTTCTGCGAAGTACTACCTTGCAAACGTGACTAATGAAAGTGAAGTTGAGCAAACCTTCAACCAAATCAACGATGACTTTAATGGTTTTGACGGTCTTGTTAATAATGCTGGTATCTTACGTGACGGCTTATTGTTAAAAGCAAAAGACGGTGAAATCGTAAAGAAAATGTCTTTAGATCAATTTCAATCTGTGATCGATGTAAACCTTACCGGTGTATTCTTATGTGGTAGAGAAGCTGCAGTCCACATGGTTAAGAACGAACGCAAAGGCGTGATTGTTAATATGTCTTCCATCGCTCGTAATGGCAATATGGGGCAAACTAACTATGCTGCATCCAAAGCGGGCGTAGTGGCTATGACAGTTTGTTGGGCGAGAGAGCTAGGTCGTTACGGTATTCGTGTTGGTGCAATTGCACCTGGTGTGATTAGAACTGCAATGACAGATGCTATGAAACCTGAAATGCGTGAACGTTTAGAGAAAATGAAACCAGTTGGCCGCTTAGGTGAAGCTGATGAAATCGCTCATACAGTTAAATATATTTTTGAAAATGAATTTTTTACAGGAAGAGTCGTCGAAATTGACGGTGGCTTATCTATGTAATTAATAGAAAATATATAAAAAAGCGAGTTTTACTCGCTTTTTTCATTTAAGCTTGCAAAAAAACTAATTAACAAACCTATATATGAAAAAAGCACTTTTTTTAGATCGTGACGGAATTATCAATATTGATCACGGCTATGTATATAAGAAGGAAGAGTTTGAGTTTGTAACGGGTATATTTGATTTATGCCGACACGCTCAACAAGCTGGCTATAGCATTTATGTGATCACCAACCAATCGGGTATTGGTAGAGGAAAGTATACCGAGCAGGAATTTCATACACTTTCTAAATGGATGGTGAATGAATTTAAAAAGCACAGTGTCACTATTTCAGATGTTTATTTTTGTCCTCACCATCCAGAGAAAGCAAAGCCCGAGTATTTAAAATCATGTAAGTGTAGAAAACCAGAACCAGGTATGATTTTAAAAGCAGCCCAGGATCATTCTATCAATTTAGCTAACAGTGTTTTTATAGGTGACAAAATTTCTGATATGAAAGCAGCACAAAATGCAGGTATTTCTTCTCGTGTATTAGTCTCTAGTGCCTATGGTGATGATAGTGAAACAACCGCTATACGCGTTAAAAACGTCGAAGATATAGTCAATACGGGGGTTTTCGTACAATAAATAACCGAACAGTAAATTAATTTAAAATTATTGTTGACGTCATCAGAAAAATCCCTAAAATGCGCATCCACTTCTCGGGGACAAGCCAAGAAGCTTTTGTATAGGAAATACTTATTAGGTCGAGTCAGGAAGACGAAAGACCGGTTTTGATAAGTTTAGTTAAGTAATTGCTTAATAAAACAATCAACCAAACATTAAAAAATAAATTAAAAATTTTTTAAGAAAAGTGTTGACATCGAAACAGGGTTGCGTAAAATGCGCATCCTCGCTTGAGACAACGGTCACAAGCAATATTGATAAGCGAATGCGACTTGTCAATCGATTCGAAAGAATCAGTTCTTTAACAATTAGTTATCATGCAATTTGTGTGGACATTCACAGTGATACGGTTTTACCAGTCACGTAAGTGACAAAACTATTTCAGTGATGTTCATACATAAAATACTTTTTAAGTTTTATATGTACAGAATTCATTGAGCAGATGCTTTAAGCATCACAAACGATTTTAATTGAAGAGTTTGATCATGGCTCAGATTGAACGCTGGCGGCAGGCTTAACACATGCAAGTCGAGCGGAAACGAGAATAGCTTGCTATTCGGCGTCGAGCGGCGGACGGG